>NC_003910.7:1343295-2686590 GCF_000012325.1 Colwellia psychrerythraea 34H
TGATTTACTTGGTATTGAACATGAGCGTGTTCATTCTCAGCGTTCGTCTGATGAAAATGATGAAAGCATCCGTAGATATAAGTCAAACGAAGTTAGGCTAATAATCAATATGTCTATGCTAACGATTGGCTTTGATGATCCCACCACTGATTGCGTTGTTTTAGCTAGACCGACCAAGATATTAAGATTGTACTTGCAGATTATCGGCAGGTGTTTGCGTGCGTCAAAGGGCAAGACTAGTGCATTAATACTCGATTTAGCACAATGTATTTCTACCCATGGTTTTGCTGAGGATCTTAGAGATTTTACTCGTAAAACTTCGAAATCTGCAGCGATAATGGCTGAACGATTGAGCGTAACCAATATAGGTCAATTTGTTGATGGCGAGTTCACCTACAATGAATCAATCGAGCGTAAGGTTGTCAAGAAAAGAGCACCTGTTATTCGCAGAAAACCTCGGGATGGGTTGGTTGCCAGCAAGGAACTTGTTGATAGAGCAGCAAGTAATAGAGCAGCAGCGTTACTCAGGTTAAACCCTAGAATGGAAAAACTGGTCAGCACTATCGAATTGGTTAATATCGTGTATGAACAGCAAGACGAAAGTAGCAAAATGCTTGATGAAGTAGCTATGGTTAAGTTAGTTGCCCTGATAGGGTTTGCTTATAGTGATGCATTAGTTGATAGCTGCACTGCATTAGTTGAAGGATTACACGCCCAAAACCAATCTATTAGAGGTTTACCGCTCAGAGTTAGCAACTTGATAACCTCAATTGCTATGCAAGATTTAGGTGTCAAAGAAGTAGTAACCAAGTCTTAAAATATATAGCTGAATAAAATAAAGGCTTTTCACAAGTTGATTCACAGGAGAGGCATTTAATCCGATGGGTATAATGCCTGTTTTGTGCAGGCTTGCGCTTCGACATTAGGTGAGCCAGAGTAAAAGTTAGTCAAAGATCCTTCACGCGAATAATTCAACCAATACACACCCACAGAAAAGCCTATGTTACTCCGTTGACATTACTTGTAACAAGTTTCGCTTTAAATTACTGCTAAATTGATTATGATGAAATATCGACTCATCATGATTAATCCGATTGGTATAACCACTATGTCACTATTCCGTAATATCAAGCTCAAGATAAAGTTAGCCCGAAAAACGTTATCCATAATAGCCTGTTGTACACTTGTTCCTTTTGTTGCAAATAGCAATGAAACGTTACTGGCCAGCCTTAGTCAATTTAATGAAAATATCACGGCTAAATTACACTTTGCTGATAGCGGAATACCTTGGGGAATGGCGTGGTTACCTAATGGTGATTTATTAATTACCCTGCGTGACGGCGAATTAAAGAGGCTAAAAAAAGGACAAAGCATTGCTGACACAATTTCCGACTTGCCAGAGATAGCGGTTGGCAGCCAAGGTGGTTTACTTGATATCGCAGTACATCCAGATTATGCCAACAATGGTTGGATATATTTTTCTTACGCAAAAGAAGATAACAAAGGTAATAAAAGCACGGCGATAATGCGAGCTAAACTCAATGACAAGATGCTAACCGACCAAGAAGATATTTATGTCGCTCAAGCTTATGGTAGAAAAGGTGTTCATTTTGGTAGTCGGTTAGTTTTTGATAACCAAGGGTATTTGTATTTCTCTATTGGTGACCGAGGTCAAAGAGATGTCAACCCTCAAGACATTACACGCGATGCAGGCAAGGTTTATCGATTACATGATGATGGCCGTATACCTGATGACAATCCCTTTGTTAATAATGATAAAGCTAAAAAGGCTATCTATTCCTATGGTCACCGTAATCCTCAAGGTATGGTTAAACACCCAATAACTGGCGATATTTGGACTCATGAACATGGTCCACGTGGTGGTGATGAAGTTAATCTTATCGGCAAAGGTAAAAACTACGGTTGGCCAATCATTAGTTATGGTATTAACTACTCAGGTACTGAGATTACCGACTTAACTCAAAAGAAAGGCATGGAACAACCGTTATGGTATTGGGATCCTTCGATAGCACCTTCAGGTATGGCATTTGTAACCAGTGATAAATATCCTCATTGGCAGGGTAATATACTGGTAGGCTCATTAAAGTTTGGCCAGATAGTTATGGTTACTTTAGCAGGAAATAAAGCTGTTAAGGCGGAAGTCGTTAAAGATGAACTTACACGAGTACGCAACATTAAGCAGGGACCAGACGGCTATGTTTATGTTGCGGTGGATGGCCAAGGGATTTATAAATTAATACCGAAGCTTTAATTAGTTTTTCACGATATAAATCAGCTGTTTATCTATAAAACCTTATGTTGATCAGTATTTAGGTATTATTTATCAATCACTTGGCAGGATCAGTTTTTTTGCCATTTCTTTTGCCATTAATGCTGATTTTTTCATGCCCCTGGTGTGCGCCATCACGATAGCCCCTTCAATCAATAAGTCAATTTGATCTGCTTTACTTTCATTTCCAGCAGGTAACTTAGTTTTAATAAGTTCTACAACCTGTTGTTTGTGTTTTTGTGAGAATAAAAAGATTGGATGTTGGGCGTCAGAATATTCGGCACTGGCATTAATAAAATTACAGCCGTAAAAAGTATCGCTATTAAACCACTCGTGCAACGCATCGAATATAGCGAATATGCCAAGAGAACTCTCTTTTTCTAGATCGTCTATCTTAGACGATAGCATCGATAATACTTGGTGATGTCGTTGCTCTAATACGGCAAGTATCAATTCATCTTTACTGCGAAAATGTTTATACAAGGTGGCTTTTGATACCTTGGCTTGAGACAAAATTAAATCAATACCGGTCGCGTGATATCCCTGCTGATTGAATAATGTTAACGCCGTATCGATCAGGTGTTGTCTTCTTGGTTGCATGTGATTTCATCATTGCTTTTGTAGTTATTGTTAAATTATACCAATTTTTCGCTTGACGTAAACAGTTCTGTTCACCTATGCTTATGTACAGATCTGTTCACCTAGTGTGAATTTTAATTAATCATACCAAAGAAAGGCCATTATTTATGTGCAAGACCACAACTGACTCCAATGCTAATATCGCGACCACTAATACGTTAGGTATTCATCATCTGGGACTTACTGTGCCAGATATTAAGCAAACATCTACTTTCTTCATTGAACAGATGAATTTTCATCACGTTGGTGGACAAGAAGAATATCCGTCAATTTTTATTTCTGATGGCACTGTGATGTTGACACTATGGCAAGTTAACGACTCAGAAAATTCAGTTGAATTCGACCGTAAAAACAATATTGGTTTACATCACTTTGCACTTAAGGTGGCTAATATTGAGCACTTACAATATTTACATCAGCAATTTGCTACGCTTGATAATGTTGATATTGAATTTGCACCGGAGCCATTAGGACAATCACCTTTTCAGCACATGATGTGTGTTATTCCAGGTGGTATTAGACTTGAATTAATTAGTGCCTAAGGAACAGTAATGGACAATGAAATAGTCTCTAGTTGGCACCAAGGTGAGTTAGCTGTTCAGCAACGAGCAGGCACTGATGAACGTATGGCAGAAATTGGCCCTAAATTTATTCGTGAATTTATGCCACAACAACACCGTGATTTTTTTCAGTCACTGTCGATGATATTTGTAGGTTATACCGATCATTGTTCAAACGCTTATGCCAGTGTTTTATTTGGTGCGCCAGGATTTATTCAATCACCGACTGAAACTGAATTAGTGATTAATACTCAAAGCACTATAGGCGATTTTATCATTGAGGATCTAAGGGAAGGTGACCATATTGGGCTAGTAGGGATTGAATTTGATACTAAAAGACGTAACCGTATTAATGGTGTTATTACTGATATCAATCAAAAAAATATTAAGGTTAAGGTGTTACAAAGCTACGGTAATTGCCCAAAATATATTCAACCAAAAGAGTTTGCTCCGAATAGATCTTATAGTGAATTTACCACTGTGAGCCTCGATCAACTTAGTCAAAAATATAGAGAGATAATCTCTAGCGCAGATACTTTCTTTATTGCTAGTAGTTTTGATGATGGACAGAAATTTAGGAACCGAGGTGTTGATGTTTCTCACCGAGGAGGTGAAGTTGGCTTTGTTTCGATTAATGCAGCCGGACAATTATTGGTTGATGATTATGTGGGTAATGGTTTTTTTAATACTTTAGGTAATCTACTTGAAAACCCTATCGCGAGCTTATTATTCTGTGATTGGCAGACAGGGCATGTTTTGAAGATCGCTGTATCAAGTGAAATCTTATGGCATGATGAGCAGCAAGATAGCGTGGTGTTAGCTGCTGGAAAGGTAAAGCGCTCGTTATGTTTTACGCCAATAAAAATAGAGCAATTCAATAATGGCTTAGCTTATATCCAACAATTTTAAGCATTAGATAATGAATGACGTTAAAGCTTGATATGAACACTTCACCCTAAATATTTTACTGGTGTTAGGATCTTAACGTTAATGTCACTAACGCAATGCCATGATCTGTACTTTCGCCATCACGCTCGAAAATAGGATTAATTAAGTGTCGATCGTAAGTATCGTAAGCGCTGACTTGATAAAGACTGTCGTGGTAACTGGCATCAAATTCACACGATAATAAAATGTAATCGAGTACCGAGCTATCAGCACCAAAATAATGTGTTGGCGTACGCACAATTTGCTCTTCGCGAGCACTACTATTTTTAGTATCAGCAGTATCATTTTTTTCTACTATATCTGATGTGTTTTTACTATCTTCATCAGCTTTACTCGCTTCATGTTGTTCATTCTTGATTGCTGTTTGAAGTAAATCCCACGCATCATTTAAACAATACTTAGCAAGATAAGCATCACGGTCAATGGCAGAAACAAAACGTAAAGTATTTGTCAGCAAATGACTTAACACACCATCGTCTAAGGTATTATTAAAATCCCCCATTAATACCATAGGGTTGCCTGTAGCCTCGCGTCGTTCAATCATATCAATCATTAATAACGTCGCTTCACTGCCGCGTTGTATGGTTGAACCCCAACCACCCGCCACGTTAGCTTTTAGACTTTCTATAATCGTTTTTTCTGGCGACCAATGGTTCTTTTTCTCATCGATTTCAATCATCGAACGCTTAGATTTAAAGTGCACAACATAACAATCACACTTGCCCATATGCGGGAGTTCAACAGTCGCTCTAATGACCTTTCGGCTAAAAGAAAAATCATTGGCTAAGCCTAATGTTTGCGCTAGTTCAGTATTTGCTTTTACTGCAGCCACCTCAGTAATAGGATAACGAGAGGCGATGGCTACCACCGGACTACGATAAATAAAGTCATCAATAACAGTAGGTTGATCAACCACTGCAAAATAGGCATACCCCTGTGCGGCAACTAATTCTTTTAATGAATCGGCACTAAAAACTTCTTGAAAACCAATAATGTCAGGTTGAAATTCACTTAGATACTCAGCAACCCATTTCTGTTTTTTTGCCCATTGCTCAGCACTATAAATGCGCTCAAATTCATAATAAGCATTTGGCGGTTCAAGGTAATTAAACAAGTTGAAAGTAGCAACTTTAAGTTGCGTATTTGCTACAGATACTGAGAGGGTTTCAGAAGAAGGGGATTGATCTATTTCTGTTTTATTGTTGTCGCTGATGATGATAACTCGCCTAAGTGATGAGTGATAATTGTACCTCATCATTTATACCCGTTCCACTTGAAGATGCTCGTTTCAGGAAGTCTGAATCATGCATCTTCAAATGGAGCGGGTATATACTCATGATACTTCAAAATGTCTATTTCAGGACGCCTGAGCAATTCATGATCAAGGCGCTTATTTTTATTAATGGTTGTTCCCTTAAAAAAAGGAGCAACGACAAACATGATTTGCTCAGGCGTCCCCGAAGGGCGAGTTTTAAAGGCTTAAATGCGGCGTTATTGATTTTGACAAGGGAATAACCATACTCTTCAATCAATGCCTTGCCTCTAAGCCTTTAAATTCTCGCTGAAACGAGCATTTCGAGGTAACATGAGTATAATAAAGTTATCTAATTAAAAACCAGTAATGTTGTTGTGGGGAAGGGACTCTATTTATCAGCGTTTAATATTTGCTCTAATTTTAAGTCCGTTAACTTCATCACACTTTTGACCACATAAAACATGATTGCCATCAACATTATCGTTGAAGGTATAGCAATGACGGGATAACTTAATAAAGTCATTTCTCCAAGCTGTTCATTAAACTGCGTGGTACCTGCAGGACTAACTACTATCCATTTTGCTAATAGATAATTCATCGTCGCAGAAAAAACAAATGTTGCTGCTAACAAGTGATTTGCCCACTGAATTTTAGCTTTAAATTTATCTGTTTTATTTTTATTTGATAGAGACTCATAGATTAAATCTAAATTAAATAACATAGGATTTAATAAAATTTTGGCAATAAGCGGTTTGCCCCAAAAGCCTGATATAAGTACTACTAGCCCTATAGCTGAAGGTATTGCTGCTTCCTTAATGGCTAACCATTCCACATCTAATTCAAATAAACCAATGCCACCGGTTAAGAAGGTACTTAAAAAGCCAAGTAATGAAATAAAGTTCATCGACTTGTTTTTAATAAAGTCATACAAACCATAACTAATAGGAAATAATAATGCCAAAATCAAAGCATACATAGAGCCTAAATATTCATCTCCCGATAACTTCATTAAAACAATCGATGGAACAGCAATATTAAAAATGACTTCTAACAGGATATTATTAGGGCGTTTGGCTTTTGTTTGAATAGACACGATAACTTCATAATTTGGAAACACTGAGATAAGTAAGTATATTTCATCTGGTATTAGATCACAAAGCTAAAGGGGCAGGTAAGATAATTGATTCTGACGCAGTTATTTTAATTCCAACAATCTGAAACATGCATCTTGCTTGGTTATAGGTATAATCATTGAAGTTAAATTTAACCTAAAAATATTTTACTCAGATAAAGCCAATTATTATGAATGAAAAAAGAAAACTGCAAGACCCAACGCTAGTGTGCACTTGCAATGAGCTATATATCGATAATATTGAAGAGGCTATTCATGAAGGCGAAGAAGAGTATGCTGAAATCATGCAATACAATGATACATTCCCTCGATGCGGCGAATGCCATGACCATGTTCAACAGTTAGTTGACAATATTAACCGTTGAACAGTTAGAGAAAACACGACATAACTAGTGGTGAAATGTTGTTCTATCAATGCAGTTAAGTTCGATACTCTGCATTAATTTTGACGTAATCATAACTAAAATCACAGGTCCAAATAGTTGACTCTTCATTGCCTCGATGGAGTTGCACGGTAATATCAATTTCTGCTTCGTTCATTATCGCTTGTCCTTCATCTTCCTTATAACTTGCGGCACGTCCCCCTTTTTCAGCCACTAATAAACCACCAAAATAAAGTTCTAATTGGTTGGTATCTAAATCAGCTAATGAATCACACTCACGTGAAGCATAACCAATAGCAGCAAGTACACGGCCTAAATTAGGATCAGAAGCAAACATTGCTGTTTTTACTAAGGGACTTTTACCAATAGAAAAACCGATAGTTTTTGCTTCATCAATAGATAACGCACCTTTAACGGTGACCGTTATAAACTTAGTTGCGCCTTCGCCGTCACGAACGATGGCTTTAGCTAGGTACTGAGAGGTTTCAAGTAAGGCATCAAAAACTTCTTGGTAACCTTTATCATTAGGGCTTGTGATAGCCACGGCATTACTTTTCCCGGTAGCAATAACAATAAAGGAGTCATTTGTTGAAGTATCGCCATCAACAGAGATGCAGTTAAATGATAAGTCTGCAATTTCTTTAGTCATACTATCTAATAACGATTGCGTTATATTAGCGTCGGTTGCTACATAACCTAACATGGTCGCCATATTAGGATGGATCATGCCAGCGCCTTTGGATATTCCGGTAATATTGATGCTTTCACCACCAACCTTTACCTGAGTCGCATAAGCTTTAGGGGCAATGTCCGTGGTCATAATTGCAGAAGCAGCATCAGCCCAGTTGTCAGTAGTTAAATTAGTCACCGCAAGTGGTAAACCTGCTAAGAGCTTATCCATAGGCAGATGTTCTAAAATTACGCCTGTTGAAAAAGGTAATATGGACTCTACTGGGATAGCCATAATTTCAGCTAAATGTTGGCAGGTTGTTAGTGCATCTAACATGCCTTGCTCGCCTGTTCCTGCGTTAGCATTGCCTGTATTTACGACTAATGCTTTGATGCCTGACACATTGCCTCCCGTAGTAGCATTATTTTTTACTGCATCTAAATGTTTTTTACACAAGGTTACTGGCGCAGCGCAAAAACGGTTTTGGGTAAAAACACCAGAGACTGCACTACCATCACAGATTTCTATAACGAGTAAATCTTTACGGTTTTGTGTTTTAATATTTGACTCAGCCCAACCTAGGCGAATGCCTTGAATTGGCGTAAGTGAAGCAGGGACTATTTCAGGTAAATTGACAGGCATAAAGAATTATTAATAATATAAAAGTAGATAAATATTACTATTTTATGGGTTTTTATGCAAAAGAATCATTTAGGTAACCTAGGATAAAATGCAGTTTTCTGTTGTCTCGACATTCTTTTGCTCGCTTTAGAATCCATTCAAGTATATTCAGGTACATTCAAAGTAACAGTGCTGAATGTATCTCACCGGAGAACGTTGCATTTTTGTTATTTATTAAAACTGAGTTATTAAATTTAGTTTTTAAAGCGTAGATTTTTTAAGTAACCTGAACTCTGGATAATGAGTGCTTGATGTTTAAGTAAAATCAACAACTTAGATTGTTACGTATGAAAAGTAATAAAATTAAAGTAGTTATACGCTTTATCAATGTTTTATTTTATTCAATTATCAAGGCAAAACGTTTATGAATAGCTGGCTATTTATCGACGTTTTAACGCTGAGAATTGGATGAAGAGGAATGTTGAGCAAGTGCTGCTTATCCAGAGTTCAGGTTAAGTAATAAAAAACCCCCAACAATAAATGTTAGGGGTTTTACTTTCACTCTTTATAAGAATGATATTAATAAGCCAGATTTGTTAAAAGTTAACTTATCAGTAATCACTTCATGATTAACCGTTGCTTACGTCTTCAAAATCAGCATCAATTATATCTTCATCCTTAGCGCCATCATTGGCAGCGTTACCTTGATGCTGAGCTGCTTGTTGCGATTGCGCTTGTTCAGTTTGCATGGTTTTACTATAAGCTTCTTGTAATGCACTTTGACGCATTTCAATTGCAGCTTTATCACTGCCATTAACTGCCATTTTCAGTTGCTCAATTAATGTTTTAAGCTCCGTTTGTTGATCTTGAGCTAAACTCGTCATTGACGTTTGCACGGTATGAATTAATTGATCTGCTTGGTTACGTTGATCAACTAACTCACGCTTTTGTTTGTCTTCACTCGCGTGCAGTTCAGCCTCTTTCACCATGCGATTAATTTCATCTTCCGTTAAGCCACTTGAGGCGGTAATTTTAATGCTTTGCTCCTTGCCTGTTGCTTTGTCTTTCGCTGACACATTCAAAATACCATTAACATCAATATCAAAGGTAACTTCAACTTGTACTGAGCCTCGTGGACCTGGATTAATATCCGTTAAGTTAAATTGACCCAACGATTTATTATCTGTTGCCATTTCACGTTGCCCTTGCAACACATGTACTGTTACCGCAGCTTGATTGTCTTCAGCCGTAGAGAACGTTTCAGAAGCGCGGGTTGGTATAGTGGTGTTTTTTTCAATAAGTTTAGTCATTACACCACCTAACGTTTCAATGCCGAGTGATAGTGGTGCTACATCAAGTAATAACACATCATCTACAGCGCCTGACATCACCCCCGCTTGAATTGCAGCACCCATTGCAACCGCTTCATCTGGGTTCACATCTTTTCGTGGTTCTTTAGAAAAGAAGGTTTTAACGGCTTCTTGCACTTTTGGCATACGTGTTTGACCACCCACCAAAATTACCTCGCTAACATCAGCTTTACTTAAACCAGCATCTTTTAATGCTTGTTCACACGGTGCGATGGTGCTTTTTACTAAATCATCAACTAATGATTCTAATTTTGCTCGAGTAACTTTTACGTTTAAGTGTTTAGGACCACTGGCATCAGCCGTAACGTACGGTAAATTCACCTCTGTTTGTAGTGCCGATGATAACTCGATCTTCGCTTTTTCAGCCGCTTCTTTAATGCGTTGCAACGCTAAAGTATCTTGATGAATATCAATACCACTTTCTTTTTTGAATTCATCAGCAAGGTAATTAATTAAGCGTAAATCAAAATCTTCACCCCCTAAAAAGGTATCACCATTGGTTGCTAATACTTCAAATTGTTTTTCACCGTCTACATTGGATATTTCAATAATTGAAAGATCAAAAGTACCGCCACCTAAATCGTAAACCACCACTTTTTGATCAGCGTTACTATTTTTATCAACGCCATAGGCTAATGCTGCGGCAGTGGGTTCATTAATAATACGTTTAACATTAAGTCCTGCAATTTTACCTGCATCTTTGGTTGCTTGACGCTGCGAATCATTAAAGTATGCCGGCACGGTAATAACCGCATCTGTCACCGTTTCACCTAAATAGGCTTCAGCATCTTTTTTCAATTTACGTAAAATTTGTGCTGACACTTCTTGTGGAGACAATGCTTTACCATCGACCTCAACCCACGCATCACCGTTGTCCGCTTTTACTATTTTATAAGGCGCTAACTTAATGTCTTTTTGCACTTCTTTATCGTCAAATTTACGACCAATCAATCGCTTAATCGCAAATAATGTGTTGGTAGAATTGGTCACGGACTGTCTTTTTGCGGGTTGACCCGCTAACGTTTCATTATTTGCATAAGCAACAATTGATGGGGTTGTGCGGCTACCTTCTGCATTTTCAATAATTTTGGCAATGCCACCTTCCATAACCGCGACACATGAATTTGTTGTACCTAAATCTATACCAATAATCTTAGTCATAATAATCACCTGTTATCTAATAAAAGAATCTAATAAAAAGGGGTTCATAAAAAATGAACCGTATGGCAATTACTTGTAAGTAATTTTGCCCCTAAAACAATCCGAGATAAACCGACGAAGATTGATGGTTTACCGTTAGATGTTTGGTTTATGAGGCTATGATACTCAAGGTAAGGAAGTGCTTCTGTCATAAATATGACAGTATGCGTAAGTTTCTATGTTTAATTTTTAAAGTTAAATATCAATGTATTAAGGCGATGGGAGTGTGAGGTGATTAAAGCTAACATTAACTTTTGCTATATAGTCATAACTCGGTAGAATAAAATACCTAGTTAGGTTACAACTAAAATTACTTTATTTATGCATAAAGATGTTTCTCAATTACCTCAAAAAGCGAATCCCGCGTTAGTTAAACAAGCTAATCTTTTTGCCGATTTACCGACAAAATTAATTGAAGATTTTCAACAAGAATTTCAGCTTAATCAATGGAATAAGGGCGATTACATTAATTCTGACATTTTAACACAACGCTTTTTTGTTGTGATTGAAGGTAATATAGAAATTAAACAAAGTAACCCTGATACAGGCAGAGAAGCAACGTTAGACATGCTTTATGCTGGCGATTGTTTTGATTTAATGGTGCTATTAGACAATCAACCCCATGAAGTCATTATTTCACCTTTAACAACGGTAAAATTATTATCAGTCAAACTTTCAACGATGCGATATTGGTTGTGGACTTATCCGGAATTTAACCAACAATTCATGCCTTATATAGCCAAAAAAATGCGTGAAAAAGAACAACAGGCTAGTAGTCTAATTTTACACGATGTAACCACACGTTTAAGCCGTATTATTTTAGAACACATTAATAAAATTAAGTTTTACACGGGTACTAAAGAAGAAGAGCACCAGCATCATTTAGTGAATGGGTTAAACGATGAAACGTTGGCACGGATGACTGGCTCTGTAAGGCAAGTAATTAATAAACAATTACAGCACTGGAAAAAAGAAGACGTCATTGATAAAAAGCGTAATCAACTCATTATTAAAGATTTAGAAGCATTAGAAAAAGAAGCAAAATACACGCAAAATTTAGCTAATGCTCCTTTGTCTAAGTCCTAACCGCACAATAAAAGTTAATGACTTAACCCCGTAAACGCATACATCAATCAACTCTCTTGATTGATGTTCGACATATTATCCCTGGTTTTATTAGTCACTAAGTTAATTTTGACAAAAACTTCTTTATTTGGGTATCCATCAGCAATCAGTTGATGTTGCAGCTGAAATGATCGAATGGCCTGTCTACTTTTAGGTCCCCAGATACCATCAGGCTCACCTGTTTCAAAGCCTAATGAATTGAGTTGGCTTTGTAGGTTTTTCATCTGTGCAACACTATAAGGTTTCACGTTAGTTTGCTCTTTGTGTGAAAACTCAATGCCTTTAGCGCCAACTAATTTATTAGCTAATAAGCCTACTGACAGTGCATAACTTTTCGAAAGGTTCCACGTCATAATCACATTAAAATTAGGGTAGAGTAAAAATGCAGGTCCTTTATGGCCTGAAGGTAGATATAGCTCAGCCTGAATGTCATAAGTTGATAATGAATGGTTATTTGTTTTTTTTACGCCTAATTCTTTAAAATAATCAAGTGGGTAATATTGATCAAAAGCCACTTTATCAAAGGCAAAGTTTGTTGGTAATTTAACTTCTCGGCCCCAGCGTTCTTTAGGCTGCCAACTGATTTTATTTAAGTAATTGGCCGCCGTTGTTAAGGCATCAACCTCGCTTTTCCAAATGTCGACTTTGCCATCATTATCACCATCAACGGCATATTTTAAGAAGGCAGTAGGCATAAATTGCATATGGCCCATCGCACCAGCCCAAGAGCCTTGCAGTTGTTCAACAGCAACTTGCTTGGTTTCAATTAAGGTGAATAAGTTTAATAATTCTAGGGTAAAAAACTCACTACGACGTTCATCACAGGCTAAGGTGGCTAAAGAGTTAAGTACCGACATTTTACCTTTATGCTTGCCAAAGACTGTTTCTAAGCCCCAAAAAGAGACTAAATATTGGCGTGGCACGCCGTATTTTTTCTCTAAGGCATCAAACAGTTTTTTATTTTTCTTTAGTTTCTCTTTTCCCACTCGCACATGATAATCGGTAACTCTTGCTTTAATATATTGCTCAAAGGTTTGGGTAAATTCAGGTTGTTTTTTATCTAAAGCAATCACTCGCTTAATGGGGGAAATATTATCAATAACGGTTTGGGTTATATAGGATGAAAACCCCGCGGTTTCAGCGCGTTTAGCTAAGTTTACTTTACACTGGAGAAAATCCTCATCGGCAATTGTGGCGTTCGCTAATAAAGGAAATAATGCGCATAGCATGATTAATTTTCTAAAATGAACAAGATTGAGTGTGTTTTTAATAAGTCGGTTTGACGAGAGCATGAATGGGCATTCCTTGGCTAAAGCTGAAAATTAAGAAAAAGTAGCAATTCTATGGTTAAATTTTACCTTGATAACAATCATTAATCACCGTTTTTTTCATGTGCTACCGGTTGTAAGGTTTCAGCCCAAGTGTGATAAGTATTCTCACCATTTTGTTCAATTTTCATGAGTAAATATTCAATGAGTACTTTGACTTTTGTGGGTAAAAACTCGCGTTTTGGATAAACACAATAAACGCCTTCTGATGAACGAAGAAAAGATGAAATAGGGACAATGCTTTTCGATTTCAGCCAGTCGCGGGCAATAAAATGGGGTAGTTGGGTTAAACCAAGCCCTTGGGCGCATAGCTCAGCCAGAGCTTCACCATCATTAACAATATACTGACTGCCAGGATCATAACTCTCAACCCCATGACCTTCATCGACCGTGATGGGCATTAAACGTCCAGACTGAGGGTATTTGAAACGAATCCAACTATGTTGAGAGTATTCTGCGGCGCAGGCAGGAAAATCATTAGCAGCAATATAGGCAGGTGAGGCACAAAGAATAAAATCAATTGGGCTCAGCATACGTGCAACCAGCCGTTGGTCATCGAGTTTACCGGTACGAATGGTTAAATCAATGCCCTGTTCTAAAATATCAACATAACTATCATTAAACGAAACGTCCAAGGTGATGTCTGGATATAACTGAGTAAACTCCTGTAATAACGGCATCACATAAAGCCGACCATAAGACACTGGCAAGTTTACTTTAACCTGTCCACATGGCAGATCATTGGTTTGTTTTAAGTCTTGTTCACATTGTTCTAGCTCTAAGACTATTCGCCTTGCCGTGATTAGATAACGAGAACCTGAATCAGTTAAATGAACCTGACGGGTAGAGCGGTTGAATAGTTTAATACTAAGATTATCTTCAAGGCGTGCCATTCCTTTACTCACGGTCGATGCAGACAAACCTAAGTGATTTGCAGCCGCCGCAAAACCACCATGATCAACCGCGTTAACAAATAGCTTTAGTAAGCTTAACTTATCCATAGGTGAAGTTTTGTCACAAGTAATATGAAGTTGGTGATATTTAATCACATCATAAGGACGGTTACTATGTTGCCAGAGAATTTAATGTTTTAAGGAATAATAAAATGAAAAAATTAATTATTGGCTGCACCCTGTTACTTAATGTAGGTTGCGCATCGGTATCACAACCTAACCGTTTGGAGTTTATCGATCTTAGCCATCCAATCCCAACATTTGCACCAAGCAAAAGCGATGCGACCAAGCCAGATCTAAATCAGCCTCTTGATAACAGCACACCAATTGCGGGGTTTTATCAACAAGCCATACTCTATCCTATCGATAAATGGGCAACTAGCCAGGGCCATTTCAATAGTCGGGCTATTTTAATTCAAGAGCATAACGGCACCAGTTTTAATGCCCCTAATCACTATCAAAACGATGTAAATAGTACAGAGAAAGGGGCAATTCCTGCTAGTAATCGTAAAGCAGCACATCAATTGGACAGCGAGCAACTAACCGGAAATATTGTGCTAATTGATGTATCTAATAGGGTAAAAGCCGAACTGGATAAAAATGATGGTCAACCAAGCACAGATCTCAATATCACCGATTTTTCTGATAAATCACAAGCGACAATCAGAGCCGCTGATATTCGAGCCGTTGCCGATCAAATTACCGATGGCGCGTGGTTAGTCGGTCGTGTTGGTTGGGAACAATTTTATTTTTCAGGTACCGAAGACTGGAATAAGTCGCAGTATGTTAATGGCCTAAACCACCCTGGGTTTACCAGAGAAGCTATTGAAGAAATTATCAAAATTATGGAAGAAAAAAAGGTCAAGATATCGGGTATTGCCGCTGACAGTTTTAGTACTGATTCTGGACAGGGGGCGAAAGGCAGTGACGACAAATGGAGCAACGCGTGGCCAGCACATGTTCGTTTATATCAACGTGACATCTTAATTGTTGAAAATCTGACAAATCTTTCATTATTAGCTCAACAGCAAGGTGACTGTTCATTGATGGTTGGAGCATTAAACCATGTGGGTGGCACGGGTGGTCCAGCAAGAGTGATGGCGGTATGTGAAGGACAAACGGCAACCAAAGAACCAGTAAAATTTGTCCACCGTCATCGTTAAGTTGTTTGATCAGCCAAGTAAGTCGGTTTGTTGATTGAAAATAAGGGGAGTTAGTCGTTCTCCTTATCGTTATAACGTATGCTAAATCAAAGGATTAAAGGCCGTTGTCTTCGGTCCAATCTTTGAGTTTTTCTAAAATATCTAATGCCGTGCGGCCAAAATCGGTGATTTCATAAGCGACGGCAATAGGGCGATCGCTGATCACTTCACGGGTAACTAGGCCTTGTGATTCCAATTCTTTCAAGCGCTGATCGACCATTTTCTTACTTGCGCCACCTAACATGCGAGATAGTTCGTTAAAACGAACTGGACCATCTTTTAGATGCCAGAGGATAGACGCTTTCCATTTACCCCCTAAAACCCGCATGCCCCGCTCAATAAGACAGGGTTCTTCACAACTTTCTAAATTTATTTTTTTAACATTACTATTTGTTTTAATTGTATTTTTCATTTTATTTCTATTTTCAACTTAGTGGTTACTAAAAGTATACTGGTTGCTTTAATTAACCACTCTAGCATAATACTACTATCCGTTACCAATCAAGATGCATTAACGTTAACTGTTAACGCTCATATTCACTGTAGTGCAATTTAGGAAGCCAGTTTATGCAAACACTCATTTCTTATGATCCAATTAATAGAGCGCCTTTGGGTGAAGTACCTCTTACGGAGCCAGTAGACATGCCCGCGCTTGTTTTGCGTGCAAAAAAAGCACAAAAGCCATGGTCGGCTCTATCTCTTGATGAACGCCAACAAAAAGTAATGAAAGCCTACGAGCGTCTTGCTGAGGTAGAAGAGCAACTAACATTATTGATCAGTAAAGAAATGGGTAAAGATTATCGTAGAGCAAGTTACGAGGTGGCTGGCACTGTCCAAAATGCGGCCTATTTTACTCAGGAAATAGCGCAAGCCTTAAAAGCGGAGTCAATGGGAAGCAATGCTGAGATGCAATATCGGCCATTAGGCATAGTCGCCGTTATCTCACCTTGGAATTATCCATTGGCGATGGCGAATAACTTATTGCTGCCTGCGCTAATTGCAGGTAATAGTGTAGTGTTAAAACCATCAGAAGAAACGCCCTTAGTTGCTGACCTTTTTGTTAAAACATTAAACCAAGTGCTACCTGAGAATGTACTACAAATAGCACATGGCGATGCAAAAACCGGTAAAGCTTTGGTTAATGCCGACATCAATATGGTGGCTTTCACTGGTTCATTAGCTGCTGGAAAGCATATTATGGCAAGTGCCGCGTCAGGACTTAAACGCTTAGTGATGGAGTTGGGAGGCAATGATCCACTTATCGTTATGGCAAGCGCTGATATTGATAGAGCAGTTCAGTTTGCGGTGGCTAGCTCTTTTGAAAATACCGGTCAGATGTGTACTTCTACTGAGCGTATTTATGTAGATGAACGTATAGCCGATGAATTTGAGCAGAAAGTAGTTGCGTTAGCGAGTCGCTATCAAGCGGGCGCTTGGGATCAGAATAATGTCAATATTGGCCCGATTGTTAATCCTAAACAGCATGCTAATGTGTTGTCTCAACTTGAAGATGCTCAAGCAAAAGGTGCTTCATTCTTATTAGGAAAGCACCATTATGCATTACCTTATATACAACCTACAGTCGTAACTGGCATCACACCTGATATGCTTTTAGAGCGAGATGAAACTTTCGGTCCTGTGGTAGCTATCAGCCGCTTTGAGCAACTATCTGAGGCGATTGAACGAGCTAATGCCAGTCCATACGGTTTAGGCGCCGTAGTATTTGGTGGTGCTGGAGCCAATGCCGTTGCAGAGCAAATGGAAGCTGGCATGGTCGCTGTCAATCAAGGTGCTGGCGGTCTTGGACCCTGGGTTGGAGCTAAACAAAGTGGCTTCGGCTTTCATGGAACTGCTGCGGGTCATCGTCAATTTTCCCAGCTGCGAATTATTAACAAATAAATAATACCAATCGGATCAATAAATTGATCCGATTGGTATAAATGATAGAGTAAAATATGAATCAAAAAATAGATAAAACCGCTGACTTTTTTATCGCCGCTTTAGAGCCCGGAGCAGAGCATCCTGCTTTACCTGCATGGGGTAATCACCAAGTAAATCCTGCAAACTTAAGTGATAGTATTGATATCAATGATATTGAACGACATGAATTGACTCAGGTCCCTGGTGCATTTCAATTATTCAATGTATTGACAAAAGATGAGTGTGAAAAGCTAATTAGTATTAGTGAACAGTTGGAATTTTTACCCGATGCCGCTGTCTCTTTGCCACGAAGTGTTCGTCATAATGATAGCTTAACTTGGATAGTTGATGAACAAACTGATGGCATTATTTGGCAGCGAATTGCGCATTTAATGGATGATAGACAGGCTATATTTGGTGGCAGTAAAGCGTTGGGGATCAATGCGCGTTTTCGTTTCTATCGCTATAATCCCGATGACTATTTCAAACCCCATTCTGATGGTTCTTGGCCGGGTAGCCGCATTATTAATGACGAGTTGATTGCTAATGCTTATCCTGATCGTTATAGCCAAATGACTTTTTTAATATTTTTAAGCGAAGATTTCCAAGGAGGTGAAACGCGATTTTTAGTGAATGCTGATGATCCTACTAAGCCTGCAACATCGAATGACAATGTTAAAAATGTTGATGTTCGAACCCCGGCTGGCGGGATATTATGCTTCCCTCACGGTATGCACCCATTGCATTGTATACACAGTTCAGTACCTATTACTGATGGGGTTAAGTATATAATCCGTACGGATGTTTTATTTGAATTGTAAGCTTGCTTTGGAGGTATTTGTTGCGATGGTAGCCTCCAAAAAAGAAAGTAGAAAGAGTGGAGGTTGTCTCGCTTTTTCTACTCATTTTGGTATCTCTTGAGCTGTGAACAATAGTTTTCTTTATGCGGTATAAATTTCTTTGGCTAATCGGTCGCTAAAATTTCATTGATTTCTTCAATATGTGTTTTTAGCTTACTCAAGCAAATATCGGCATCTTCATCAGTCATACCATTACCTTCTAATAACACATAGCGGTCTTGATCTAGGTCTATCATGTTGGAAAAGTAGAAGGCATCTTTCCAATACTTACACGGGCTAGGCTGGGTCGTTAAGTGATCTTTGCAAACTTGTTGATCTTTTACATAAGGAAGCACTGCCAATGCTTTATGTTTGTAAACTTTAATAGAAACGCCTCCAGGCCAGTTTTTTAAACGAATATCGAGGTCACATTTAATATCGTCATTTTCTTTTTTTAGGTAGACCTTTTTTACTTCAAAGGAGCCTCGCCATTGAGAAAATAGACTTCCATAAAATATCTCGTTTTCTATTTCATTAAATTTACTTTCAATTTTTTGAGTCATTAAATTGATGTTATCTGACATGATGTTGGTGCCTTTTATTATGTAGAAGTTAACTGCTAGCTTGGACAGTTAAGTGCAGTTCATACCGCTATGCTACTGAGACTACATAGAGCTGTAAAGCCATGGAGGACGTCTTCGTTATGAGTATTTTTTATGGTTTGATAAGTTTAATTTTTAATAGCACAACGACTCAATATAGCTGCTGTGTTCAGCTCAGGCACCGCGTTTAGGCCTACATTAATTTGATATTTCCTTAAGAGGTTTTACTGTATGATGCCCGATTTTATTGGGATATTAACAGACAGTGCAGCGCTCCATATTTACAGAACGTAATTACCTGACCTATTTGTGTGGCAGTATATTTTCTACTCAAGGTATTTGGATTCAGCGTATGACACTAGGCTGGATGATGTGGGATCAAACCCATTCTGAAAGCTGGTTGGGTATGTTGGCCTTTTTAATGTTCTTCCCATCGGTCATTATAGGTCCCTTGTTTGGGGTGATGGTAGATCGTATTAACCGTCGCCAGGCTGCGGTTGTTACCAGTATTATACTGGGGCTGTTATCACTACTATTGTCATTATTGATATGGCAACAGTTAGCTGATGAGATGATGTTGTTATTTTTTGCCCTAGGAATAGGCATAGCCAATAGTGCTTATCAGTCGATACGACTGTCTTTAGTACCTGAATTGGTCAGCGCTGTTAATATGCCTAAAGCGGTGGCAATCAATGCTATTTTATACAATACCTCTCGTTTTATTGGACCGGTTATTGCCGGACTCCTGATTAAATATCAGGGCAATGCCGTCGCATTTGCCGTGGTTGCTGCCTGTTATATCCCGTTAATTATCGTATTATTGCTGTTAAAACTTGATGAGAGCCAGAGGACTGCTGAGGCAAAGCAATTCACTTTTTTTATGGATATAAAAGCGGGATTGAATTACGCCCTGCGTTCGGACTTAATTCTGCGTTTATTAATGTTAATTGCTGTCTCTGCTATGTTCGGTAGGGGATTGTTAGAAATTTTACCTGCAGCGGTTGATGTACTTTACGGGCGCGGCGTGGAAGCATTAGCTTGGATGAATTCAGCGGCGGGGATCGGCGCTATTATCGCAGGTTTACTGCTGTCATCTTTTAGTGCTGGGCGCTTATTACCAGCAATGCGTATAGCAGTCATTAGCTCCGGTTTATTGTTGGTAGTCTTTAGTTATACCCGTAGTTTTGAGTTAGGTTTAGTGATCATAGGGGGATTAAGTTTTTGTGCCACCGTTTGCGGCGTCGGTACCCAGTCACTAATCCAGGTGTCAGTGACAAGTGCCTTTAGAGGTAGGGTCATGAGTTTGTGGGGCGCCATTAATATTGGTGGTGGCGCATTAGGTGGCTTATTATTCGGTGTGTTTACCGAGTCTGTGGGATATCCCTTCACACTCATTACCATGGGACTGATTTGTGTTGTTATCGCTTATGTCGCCACACGCCGTATTAGGTTACCTGTTACATTCAACCAGCCAAAGTGTGATTAACATTTATTGATTGTTAAGTTATCAGGAAATCACACTGGGTTGTATTTCAATAAAGAGTTGGGTAGTGACGACATCGAGTATAAAGCGCTAAATTTCAGTGGATATTTTATTTCTTCCGGTGTCCTTTGCTCTATACAATATTTGATCTACTTTATTGATCATGCTGCTCATTTCAATAGCGTCGCCAGAAAAGTACTCTAAACCAATAGATACAGTAACTTTTATCAAATCACCTTCATAAATGGTTTCAAGGTTTTCAATGTTTTTTCTGATTTTCTCAGCGACAACCATGGCGGTTACTTTTGGTATTTCTGGCAAGAGTACCAAAAACTCTTCTCCACCCCATCGGCAAATAGTATCTACTTCCCTAATGCTGTTGGTCACAGCTTTTGAAAAGGCGATTAAAGCAGCGTCTCCACAGGCATGTCCATACCTATCGTTGATTGACTTAAAATGGTCAATATCTAACATTAACAGCGAGAAACCTCGTTTGAATCTTCTAGAACGAGTAATTTCTGAATGGAGTAATTCGGTAAAATATCGGCGGTTGTACAGTTCCGTTAAAGGATCTCTTCTTGAGGATAAGATTAACTCTTCTAGTAATTGATTTTTTTCAGAAATGTCTCTGATAACCGCAGTAAATTCAACATTATCAGCAATACGAATTTTTGATATGGTCACTTCAATGGCAAATTCACTGCCGTCTTTTCTAAGGCCTTGCACGGCTGCTCTAGTTTGCATGGGTCTAGAATCTACTTGTGATCTTTTGAACCCTTCGACATAACCATGATGTTTAGCTTGGTATTTTTCAGGTAATAACTTGGTGAGTGGCTGACCCATTATTTCTTGTTCACTGTAGCCAAACATTGATTGGGCAGCTTCGTTAAAAAGCTTCACATTTTGCTGTTCATCAATGGTAATTATACCGTCATAAGCGTTATTAACTACCGCTTCGAATCGTTTCATTGAGAGGTTTAGCTGTTTTTCTAAGACCTTTTTTTCAGTGATTTCAACACAGGTTTGAATGATTCGAAATTTTTCATCAGCTGAGTTTACGATAGGAGATACTATTGAACGCCAGCATCTTTCTTGGCCTTTATAGTCAAGCACAATCTCAGTTTCCAAAGCAATGCGTTCATTTTTACAATGAATGAATGCTTCTTTTAATGGGTTGTGAATGTATCTTGGGAAGATTGTTGTCAGTGGCTGACCAAGTGCTTTTGCGCTTGAATATCCCATAAGATCCTCATAGCGACTATTGCAACTGACCAGTTCAAAAGCTACCGACTGAGGGTCGAACTCAAATACAGCAAAACTAGCGCCAATAGCCTCAATTGAGCTGATAAGCGTGTCGTGATCACTAAGAAAAAACATGTGGTTCTCCGTTACCGAGGATTTATATATTGCTCTGAAACTTTTAATCGTATTGTTGATGGCTAAATTGAATTTTTAGAAAAAGAAAATAATTTAGGCAAAGATAGTGAATAAGACACAGAAAGTTGCTTTTAAATTTCGGTGCACTATATATATTTTTATTTATTATTTCAATCTCTTATATTGCTTAACAAAGAGAGGTGTTCTGCCGAGTCATTCATTGTCAGGGGGGAATTGCGCTAATCTGTTAACTAAACATGTGCCTTAATTCAGTGAAATATTTTGACTAACAAGCAATAAATAATACTTTGAAATAGAGATGATCAAATATCACGGTTGCTTATGTTAGCAATATAGTTTTTTATCTGTTTATTGTTTGTCATTCTTTTTATTATTAAAGCATCTTGATGTTATTGGAAATAAAAAATGAGCAGTGAAAAACAAAACGAGAATTATAAAAATGGTGAGCAAGTTCGTCGTGAAGTAATGGGAGATGAATTTGTTGATCGTGCTTTAAATAATGCCACTGAATTTGACCAACCTTTACAAGATTTAGTCATGGAAAATGCGTGGGGAAGTACTTGGAATAGAAATGACTTACCAAAAGATACCCGAAGTTTAGTGACTATCTCTATGTTAATCGCCCTAAAAGCACCGAATGAATTAAAAGGTCATGTTCGTGGTGCATTACGTAATGGGGTAACTAAAGAAGAGATTAGAGCGGTGATTATGCATGCGAGTGTTTATTGTGGATTTCCTGCCGCTATTGAAGCAATGAGAGCGGCTAAAGAAATTATTGATACTTGGGAAGGGTGAGTGAATTTAGATTATTCGATGCTACAGCTCCAATGGTAGAACTGCCACTTTCATGGATGAATATCGGCAGGTTTTGACGGTAAACTAAAACTGAAGATAACTGTTCATCCCCGTCACCTTTCAAAGTGCATGATTTAAGTGGAAGTTAAAAGTGATTTAGGCAGGGCATTTATTTTAAACAATGGTTATTCCCTTGTTCAAATGAATAACGCCGCTTAAATCGCTTTTAACCCCATCGAAGAAGCGCTTGAGCAACACCACTACATCGTTGCACCTCTTTATAAGGACGCTACATTGATGGTGTTATTAGAGAATGCAGGAGCATATTCTCTTGAATAACCATTACTACAAAGTCCCGCCTTGTATTGAAATTGCTCAAGTACTCTTAAACAAGCATCTTGCATGGTAACGGGTATAAATTGAGCTGATACTCAGGTGAATACTAATCACATCCATGTGATTAACCAAGTCTATTTTTTGTTGGTTATACGAATTGAAGCTTTATTAATTTTAACCGCTTCCATGGTTCTTCCATTGCGAGTACCTAAAGCTTCAATTTTAGCTAAGCTGTTTTCTGGATCTGCGACTACTTTACCAAAAACGGTATGTTTACCATCTAAAAAGGGGGTTGGGATAAAAGTTAAGAAAAATTGGCTGCCATCAGTGCCGGGACCAGCATTTGCCATACTTAACGTTCCCGCCTCGCTATGACCTATTTCACCTTCAAATTCTCCATCATACTTATAACCAGGATTGCCTGCACCTGTTCCTGTAGGGTCACCGCCTTGTGCCATAAAGCCAGGAATAACACGATGAAAAATCAAGTCATCATAGAAACCCAGTTTAGTTAAGTAAATAGTGCTAGAAACATGCATAGGTGCTGAATCGGCCAACAGCTTAATGGTGATATTACCTTGGTTTGTTTGCAGCTCCCAAAAATAATCTTTACCGGGGGCAAAAGTAAGTAATGGCGGCTGACTTAACTTGGTCTTCCAAGCTGGATCTGTTTTATCAATTGCTTGCTTAGTAATAAACTTATTTGTTTTTTTTACTACATCATCACTGCCACAACATGCGGTTAGTGTCATTGTTAAAAAAAGGCTAGCGATGATCTTTTTCATAGCATTCATATAAAATATCTTATTTTTTTAATTCAATTTGTTGAATGTTATCAGCTCTTATCGATGAAATCTCAAGTATCAGATAACAATCTCTAGTGGTAAATAAGAAAAGTCACCTATACAGAGTGAGACTATTACACCGCTTATTATGCCGTTAATAGAGATGGCATAATAGGCGTATAGCTCGAAGTAATTGTCAGATAAGTTATCAAAAATTATTTATTTTTAACGGGACGACTTTTATAAAGGACTAAAGCCGTGATTAAAAAGGCTAAGAAAAATAAACCTAATGTGGCACTTGTTTGATCTGACAATACATCATCAGGACGAAGAATTACGCGGCCATTGTCTTCTATTTGATAAACTTGATGGAATTTACCATTCACTTGCACCGATTGTAAGGTGATTTCTTTACCTAAAAGTACGGGTGATTTTTTTTCATCACAATATTCGGTTCTAAATTTAACCGATAAATTATAAGTAAGATCAGAGTCAGCAATGCTTAATGAAGCAGCGCCTTTTGGCGGGCAATGTAATTGAAATATAGTGCCTTTAACTGTTTGAATATCTGTTAATTCAGCGTACGATTTTGAGTGTTGAGAACTTTTTATACCGAGAAATAAAAAGAAGGCGGCCAAGGTTAACAATAATATTTTTGCTGTTTTATTCATAAAATTTCACACTTGATTGTCTCAGTTGAAAGACAAAATAATTTACTAAAATGGTGTGATGAAGTTGAACACAGCAGTAGCTTATATGTCTTGATTTATATCAGTAATAGATTCTTTTTATACGATTCAATTGATATGTCTTCTTTTAACACAAAGACTCACATCGAAATTTAACGTTTCATTTAGCTCATTGGTTGCCATAACCATTGAAAAGAGGAGTAATGGTTGCTCATTCTTTTCTGCCAATGCATAAACATTTAAACGCATAAAATGAACATGGCACAACAGATTCTGATGAGCGTAGTCAAACCATTCTCCTAAATAGATTTATCATGTGGAAATAAATGAATAGCAAGAATGTTTTTATCTTAAATTATAACATTAACAGCTACTTAATACGTAGTTGAAATATAACATCTGTCTCCAATAATTTTATATCTTACTCTTCATATTGATACTGAAACTAAGAAAGTACTCTAGCGTTCCCCCAGTTGATTACTCAACAGCGTATCGTAGCTAATTTTAGCTAAATTAGTTATTGCTGTACTTTTAAAGCTTAGCGACTTAATGAATATAGTTCGTGTACGAATTTAAAATTGTATATATATTTTATGACTTTTTGTCTGATTTTGGCTAACAAGTCTAAATTTTCATTAACTAATCGCAATTAATATCAATTTAGCACTGATTAGTACGAATTTAGTACTAACTAAATAGTGGGTTGATCATTTCTGTTCAAACTATTACAATTATAATTAATTGAACGTTCAATTAAAATAATTTTGAGAAGTTTGTGCCAAAAGTTGGAATGAAACCCGTACGTAAACAACAATTAATCAACGCTACTTTAGAATCGGTGGCGCAATACGGTTTACAAAACACCACGATTATTACCATTAGTAGAATTGCTGGCTTATCGTCAGGGATCATTAGTCATTATTTTGGTGGTAAGCAGGAATTGGTTGAAGCAACAGTTAAACATTTGCTGGATCAATTGAAATCAGCACTGCTTGATCGTATCGGTCAGCAGAGTCTAAGTGCGACCGAACGACTTAGAATGATCATTGAGGCAAACTTTACCCAATTACAACGTTCAGCGCCGGCAACAAAAACCTGGCTTAGCTTCTGGGCGCAGTCAATGCATCAGCCTGGATTGGCTCGCCTGCAACATATCAACAGCAAGCGCTTATACAGCAACCTACTTTTTTCTTTTCGTCAGTTATTAACTGATGACCTCGCAGTTATAGCCTCTAAACAGACCGCTGCGATGATTGATGGTTTTTGGTTGCGAAGCGCTTTAAGTCCTAGGCCTGAAGAAGAATTTAAACAGGCCGAACAATTATGTAAAAAGTTTATAGACGATCTGCTTAAGCAGTACGGAGATATCAATTGTCGTTAGTACGTTATAGAAATTTTGTCGATGGTGCCTACATGGCAAACGACAGTGGTGAAACATTCGATGTGATTAACCCAGCTACGGGAAAAGTAATTTATCAAGTTGAAGTCGCCGATGGAAAAATTAAACAAGAAGCAATAACTAGTGCTCAGAGTGGTTTTGCTACTTGGTCAGCAATGAGCGCTATACAGCGCAGTCGAATTCTACTCAAAGCGGTAGCTTTGTTACGCGAGCGTAATGATGAACTGGCAGAGATTGAAGTACTTGATACCGGTAAACCATGGCAAGAAGCTTCAGTTGTTGATGTTGAGTCAGGTGCTGATTCTATCGAGTTTTTTGCGGGCTTGGCTCCTGGAATTGAAGGTAATCAGCAGCAAGTCGATGGTGATTTTTATTACACTCGTCGTGAAGCATTAGGTATTTGCGCCGGTATTGGTGCGTGGAATTACCCATTACAGATAGCTTGTTGGAAAGCCGCACCTGCATTGGCGTGTGGTAACTCGATGATTTTTAAACCATCAGAAGAAACACCATTAGGCGCATTAAAACTCGCTGAGATTTTCACTGAAGCAGGCATTCCAGATGGCGTATTTAATGTTGTTCAAGGTGCTGGTGAAGTGGGTTCTTGGTTAAGTCATCACCCAGATATCGCTAAAGTTTCTTTTACTGGTGAAGTTGGTACTGGCAAGAAAGTCATGGCAGGTGCTGCCACGACGCTTAAAGATGTCACTATGGAACTTGGTGGAAAATCACCATTGATTATTTTTGATGATGCAGATATCGACAATGCTGTTTCTGCTGCCATGTTAGGTAATTTTTATACGCAAGGTGAAGTTTGCACCAATGGTACGCGCGTATTCGTACAAGAATCAGCATACCCGAAATTTATTGAGAAATTACTGCAACGTACTCGCCAAAACATTATCGTTGGAGATCCAATGGATCCCGAGACAAATTTTGGTGCTCTCATCTCGAAAAAGCATTTTGATTTGGTATCAGATTATATCAAAGTCGGTATTAAAGAAGGCGCTACGCTACTTCATGGCGGCACATCACTGCAGCCAGACAATGCACCCAATGGCTATTTTATTGCGCCAACTATTTTTACCGATTGTACTGATGGCATGACAATTTGCCGAGAAGAGATTTTTGGGCCAGTAATGTCAGTATTAATATTTATTGATGAAGATGAAGTGGTTGCTAGAGCCAATGCTACTGATTATGGGCTGGCAGCGGCGGTATTCACACAAGATATTAATTGTGCTCACCGTGTTATCCATAAAATGGAAGCTGGAATTTGCTGGATAAACAGCTTTGGTGCATCACCTGCGCAAATGCCTGTAGGTGGTTATAAACAGTCAGGTATAGGACGTGAAAATGGTCTGGTTACACTAAACCATTACACTCAAATTAAATCCGTTTATGTTGGTCTTCAGCCACTTGATAGTCCTTTTTAAAAGGGACTCGTTCGTTCGTGAGAGACACTTTCGAAACCCTAAGTCGTTTCGAAATCTGTATTGATAATAAGAAAAAAATCAATGCAAGTGTCTGATAAGTGGTAAATAAGTTACAGATAAGAGTTTTACATGAAAAGCGAAAAATTTGATTACATTATTGTTGGTGCAGGCTCTGCAGGCTGTGTACTGGCTAACCGTTTAAGTGAAGACAGTAATAATCGCGTATTGTTACTTGAAACCGGTGGTAGTGATAAAAGTATTTTTATTCAGATGCCAACCGCACTGTCAATTCCGATGAATACCAAAAAATACGCTTGGCAGTTTGAAACCCAACCTGAGCCATTTCTTGATGAACGTCGTATGCATTGCCCACGAGGCAAAGTATTAGGTGGCTCATCATCAATTAACGGCATGGTTTATGTTCGCGGACATGCTAGAGATTTTGATGAATGGCAGCAAAGTGGTGCCCAAAACTGGGATTATGCTCATTGTTTACCATATTTTAAAAAAGCTGAAACTTGGGCATTTGATGGTAACGAATACCGTGGTAAAAGCGGACCATTAGGGGTTAATAACGGTAATGAAATGAAAAACCCGCTGTATCAAGCGTTTGTTGATGCAGGTGTTGAAGCTGGTTATTTTGCAACGGATGATTATAACGCTGCAGCACAGGAAGGGTTTGGCCCAATGCACATGACAGTTAAGAACGGTGTGCGCTGTTCTACTGCAAATGCTTACCTTCGCCCAGCAATGGCGCGTAGTAATTTAACGGTAATCACTCATGCGTTAGTCCATAAAGTATTATTAGACGGTAAAAAAACTGTTGGCGTACGTTATGAACGCAAAGGGCAAGTTTTCGATGTGAGTGTTGAGAAAGAGGTGATTTTATCGGCGGGGCCTGTTGGTTCACCACACCTTTTACAACTCTCTGGTATCGGTGCTAAAAAAGACTTGGAAGATGCTGGTATTGAAGTGCAACATGATTTGCCCGGCGTAGGTCAAAACTTACAAGATCATTTAGAATTTTACTTCCAGTTCAAATGTAAAAAACCAATATCACTCAATGGCCAACTTGGCTTGTGGAACAAATTTTTAATTGGCAGCCGTTGGTTTTTCACCAAAAAAGGACTGGGCGCTACTAATCATTTTGAATCTTGTGGTTTTATTCGTTCTAAAGCTAATGTTGAATGGCCAGATTTACAATACCATTTTCTACCTGCAGCAATGCGTTACGATGGTAAAGAAGCCTTTGCAGGACATGGGTTTCAAGTTCATATAGGTCATAACAAACCGAAAAGTCGCGGTTCTATTAAAGCGATATCAAACGATCCTAAAGCACATCCACAAATACGTTTTAATTATCTTGAACACGAAGAAGACCGTGAAGGTTTCCGTGCTTGTGTGCGTTTAACTCGAGAAATTATCAACCAAAGTGCGCTTGATGAGTATCGTGGTGAAGAAATTCAGCCAGGTATCAATGTGCAAAGTGATGAAGAAATTGATGCCTTTGTTCGTCAATTTGTTGAAAGTGCTTACCATCCTTCGTGCTCATGCAAAATGGGTACAGATGAATTAGCCGTTGTAGACTCAGAAACTCGCGTACATGGTATTGAGGGATTACGCGTTGTTGACTCGTCTATTTTCCCAACCATTCCAAATGGTAATCTTAATGCACCAACGATAATGGTTGCAGAACGTGCCGCTGATCTTATTCGAGGCCGTGAAATACTAGCGCCTTCTCAGGCTGCCGTAAAGATTGCGCCTAACTGGCAGCAACAACAGCGTGCTAACGAGCCAAAAAGAAAAATATAACAATAAACTAATAAAAATAAACCAATAAAAGTTTAATCGTGAGTACTCCATCAGGCATTAATTATCGCCGTCAAGATACTAATCATGGCTGCGACAATTGACATTTGAAACCTAGGTAAGACTAAGTGAATAACTCTATTCGCTTAGTCTTACGTGGGCGATACCGAGTACTCTAACTATAAAAAGAAGAGGAGTAATACGTGTTTACATCTATTAAAACCATTATGGGGAGGTCGTTATGACCGCTTGGTTATCTGCAGGGATCTTATTTACCTTTGCTGCCATTGCCTTTGTGTTATATCGCTGGGGAAATATTCGTTGTGTGGGTGTAACACCCGTTAAAACATTTACCTTTATCGCTATTTTGTTCACATCAGGTCTTGATGTTGGACTTATCATGTTCCCGTTAACGGAATTTGCAGGTTATGCTGATTTAGTAGCAAGTCCTGAGTATAGCTTCACTAACGCTTTGTCTATTGAATTTGGCTTTTGGGCGTTTCTTATCTGGGGTTTTTACTTTCTAACTTGTTTTTACTTCTGTGTTATTGAGCCGCGCGTGCAATTTTTTCAATTGCCGTTAATTAAGCTGATTAACAATGTTGTCATCATAGGAACCTGTGCTTTTACTGCGTATTTATTGCTAACTAACTTGCCGTGGTATGTACCTGAACTTGGCGATGGTGAATCAATTATTGGTAGTTTCTATCTGATTGTTTTCTTAGTTATCGCTGCAGCTGTCTATTCTAGTACCAGCATACGTTATGTACGTTTGCTAAGCCTCGCGACTACTTGGCTATTTATTGGCTTGATTGCTCTTATGTGGGGTGGTGCTTTTCTTTCAGAAGGTTCAAGTATCGGTGAATTTGCCAGTACGATTGCCTTACTTGGCGGCTACTTTGGCAATATTCACGAATTCGTTCTGCCATTAAATGATTATCATGAGTTCTACCTTTACTGGTGGTTTGCATGGAGCATTATGATTGGTCAGTTTACTGCCCGTTTTGTTGGTGGTTTACGTACTTATCAAGTGTTGGGCGCTATGTTGATATTCCCATCTATTCCAATCGCGATATGGTTCACTGTGTTGTATTACTACAGTGCTAACGGTCTTGAAACCGCTGGTTTCTACAACATTATGATGGCAATTGTCGGCGTTACTTTTGTGATCAACTCTCTCGATTCATTGATTCGTTTATATACCGATAATTTGAATTTGAGTGTCAACCGCGTGGGCAAAGTTAAATACTTTTTGGGCAATATCATTGTGCTGAGCTTACTTACGTTGTTATTCAAGTTGGATTTCTTACAAATCCAATGGGTTGGCGCCGTAGTTATTGGACTGTTCTTCACTTGTTTTGGTTATATTTTATTGACCAAATTTAAAGTGGTCAGCGAGATAGAGTGTTCACCGAAAGAAAATAAAATCGATTTTAATAAAATTGAACTAATAAATTAGTTTCAGATATCAAAAAATTTAATGAGAAAAATAATAATGAATAAAATTATAATTGCAGCGGTAACAACTGGTCTACTAACTCTTTCTGCCTCTGCTTTAGCAGATGTATCTGCAACGGTTAACCTAGCTTCAGATTACACTTTTAATGGTGTTAGCCAAACAGGTAATGATCCAGCGCTACAAGGCAGCTTGGATTATGCTGCTGATAGCGGATTTTATGCAGGTACTTGGGCGTCAAACGTTGATTTTGGTTCTGGTGAAGACACCAATATCGAATGGGATGCTTATGTTGGACAATACTTTCAGCTTAATGACAAATTTGGGCTAGATACCGGTATTGCGTATTACACCTATCATGGTGACTCTGCGTCTGATACTTACAATTACCCAGAAGCTTATGCAAAATTAGGTTACAGCTCATCTATGGGAGATAGTGAATTAAACTTCTGGTACAGCTGGGATTATTTTGGTTTAGATGTAAGTCATTACATCGCTATGGTTGCTCACACAGTAGAAGTGGCACCTGGACATAACATTAAAGTGAGTTTTGACCGCTCAACATCTGCTGATGAAGCTATTTGGGCTTGGGATGGCACAGATGCTTACAATCATTACCGTGTTGAATACATGACAAATTGGAAAGGATTTGATTTTGACCTAGCCTTTGAAAACACCAATATGGATATTGATACGGCTGATGCTCGTGTAGTGTTTTCAATTTCTCGCACATTTAGTTTATAATCGATTTAGATAGTCCCTGAATGTTCAGGGGCTAAATGAGTAGATAAATATGGAAAAATACGATCAGCTTTTAATTTCATTACGTCAAGTTATCCGGGCGATTGGAATACACTCTAAACAACTGAATAAAAAATCAGGGTTAACCGGGCCTCAGCTCATGGTAATGACCAAGATTGCTCAGTTAGATGCACCAATGGCAAAACAAGTTGCTAACGAAATTAATTTGAGCCCAGCAACGGTCACCAGCATCATTGATCGCTTGGAAGCAAAAGAATTGGTTATGCGTAAGCGTAGTCAGTTAGATAAGCGCAAAGTCGAGCTATACCTTTCTTTGGCGGGAGAAACGCTACTGCAAGGTGCGCCAAAACCACTGCAAGAACATTTCATCAAACGTTATCAAGCACTAGAATCTTGGGAGCAAAGTCAGCTATTATCCTCTGTTGAGCGAATTGCTTCTATGATGGATGCAGAAGAACTTGATGCTGCACCAGTACTGGTAGTTGGACAAATCCAAGAAGGGCAGTAATAACCTTTTATTATAACCTTCGAAAAAGTTGATTACTCTAGTTCACCGACGGTGAACTTTTGTGTAATTCAGACAAAATTGATTGTTTTTAGTCACTATACCCCCAAAAAAACACCCATAGCACTTCCTGTCATCGCACTAGCGCTGTATTATCTGCGCCAATTAAGCCACGGCTATTAAATTTATAGCCCACGTACTTTAATTTACAGACATTGTTAAAAACACTTTATTAAGATGGAGAACCCCATGAGCAAGAAAAACAAACCTAATAGCAACGCTATGTTTACAAGAGCCATTGATAATATGCCGTTAGGCGTGGCTGATAGCTACCGTTATTGGGGGGAAGAAAATACCGTATTTTTAAGTAGTATGAAAGGTTGCACGATTACTGACTGTGACGAGCAAACCTTCGTTGATTTTCGCTTAGCTTATGGTCCAATTATTCTAGGTTATCGTGATGAACGAATTGATAACGAAGTTATTAGCGCCATTACTACGGTAGGTACAATTTCTGGTTTTTCGACTGGTCTTGATTCTGATGTGGTTGAATTAGTGAAATCACTTTGTCCTAATATCGATAAAATGCGTTTTTCCAACTCAGGAACAGAGGCCGTTATTGGGGCAGTCCGTACCGCACGTGGTTTTACAAAACGAAATAAAATTGTTGTCGTTGAAGGCGGTTTTCATGGTTTGCACGATGAAGTTATGTGGAAGTCAGATGTTGATAATTGGGATGTGAATACGCAACAAGTGCCTGATATCGTACCTTTTGGTGGAGGAATTCCACAAAGTACTCGTGAACATCAAGTAAGCGTACCATTGAATGATTTTGATGCGATAGATGCTGTATTTACGCAATATGGCGATGACATTGCTGCAATATTAATTGAACCTATCATGGGCAACTGTGGCTCTATTGCTTCAACACAAGCCTATATGCAAAAATTACGTGACGTTTGTGATAACAACGGTTCATTGTTGATCATGGATGAAGTGAAAACTGGTTTTCGTGTTGCCAAAGGCGGCGCCCAAGCACTATATGGTATTTTCGCCGATTTAACCACCTATGCTAAAGCCATGGGTAACGGTTACCCTGTTGCTGCTTTTGGTGGGCGAGCTGAAGTGATGGATACCATTTCTTTTGCTAAAGATGGCGTGACACACGGCGGTACTTATACAGCAAACATGGTTGCCTTAAGTGCAGCCAAAGCCACGTTAACCGTACTTAAAGAAACGGATGCCCTTGAAACTATCGCGAATGTAGGTCAAAAAATTCAAGCATTACTTTCACGGGTGTTTACTAAGTTTGGCGTTGAGCATTGTTTTGCCGGCCCTGATGCCATGTTTGGTGTACATTTTGGTAGTAAAGTACCGCAAAATTATCGCGATTGGAAACAAACCAATAGTGATCTTTACACTCAATTTGCCCTTAATTTGATCGAAAATGGCGTTATGTTAGAGCCAGACTCACGTGAACCTTGGTTTATTTGTGAGGCTCACCAAACAGTTGATCTTAACTGGTTAGAGCAAGTTGCCGAGCAATCAATGGCAGCGGCAATAAACGAATAATAAGTGATTGCGCGTTAGATTGAGCTAATTTGAATTAGTTTGATATGGAAAAGGGGAATGCTCGTTCCTTTTTTCATACGTGTAAGCAGCGATAGCGAACATTCTTACTAACTGAAAAAAGTAGCAAGAATGTTTTGATTAGCTTAAAATACGTTTAACGTTACCCCTCCTTATACCAATCGGATCAATAAATTAGTACGATTGATATTAGTTAGTTCCATAAGTAAATTTAATGATGTCGTTAAGGTAAAACTGCGACACGAGGTAGTTGTTTATATGGATCATTTTGAACAGTTAGGTTTGAGTAGAGATGCGACCACCATCGATATCAAAAAAGCCTATCGAAAACTCGCTAATAAATATCACCCAGATAAAAACAGTGGTAGTGAAGTTGAAGAAAAATTTCAATTAATTAAAGAAGCTTACGATGCTATTTTAGATCCTAAAAAGCGCGCTTTATATTTGAAAAGTAACTATACCGTAATTACTGATCCCCGAGAGGTTGCTGATTCTTTTTGGCGCAATGCGTTGAGCTAGACGTCAATAACCAGATTCAACCAGTAAAGGTTCAATCAGAAAAATTTCAATTGGAAAATACTCCATACTCTTAATTTGAAAAGACGCACTTAGGGAAAAATCTTTGCAATCTGACAAAAATATACCTGATTATTTAACCGATGATTTTTCTATGTATTTAGAAAATATGGACTCGTTAACTGATCCAGAAAACCCTGAATTATTATCAATATACTTAACTAATTTATTTGAACAGTTAAAAGCTACCCCATTGTTATTTTCAGGGATGGTTGATCAATTAGCCATGGCTATAACGACAAAAATTCGAATTGATAGTAAAAATTTGGCTTTAGTCGATTTAGCAGAAGAGCCGTCATGGGCGGATGTTAAACCATTCGTTGGTGTACATGCGGATGCTAGAGCCTGTATCACCGAATTGATGCAGCATGCAGAGCAGGATTTAAAAACTGCCGTGTTAATTATTCATTTTTATAATCGCTATGATGCGACACCGTTAAAAGCAGAAGCAGACGATTTTGATCAAGCTGATGACTATGCCTCTGACGACTTTGATGAGAACTACTAGCTTTCAACACTCGCTTTTCAACTGGATTGTCCTAATTGATTAAATTGGATCTTCTATTGGAAAATATAATAACAATTGAATTACTGTGGACCGCATTAGCAAGTCTATTTTTTTCACATGGTATAAATACTTTTAAGGAATAAACGTGACGAAAAACGCACTCATTTTGGCTACTGATATTATCGAAATAGCACAACAAAGCGGTAGACGCGCAGGCACTTCGTTAGAGGCAATCGCTTCTGAGCAAGGTGATGAAACAATGTTAGCTGTATTAACTGAGATGGATATTTTGACCGTCGCTAAAATTGTTCGAGAACATGATGCCACCATTCCTTCAATCGCTACCTGGTTAATGGATGCCGAATCAATTAAACAGTTACTAAATGTTGAACCTTCTTATTGGCAAAATATAGATGAAGACCACGTATTTTGCGCACAAACAGAAGCACATAGTTTATTGTCACAAATTTTTCTTTCCTCTGATGATGAAGAAAAACAGTTAGAAGTTTTAAAAGCCATAGTAGAAGATGATTTTGGCTTATTATATTTGTCTTTACCGTTTGTCGGCCATGATTTTTCTGAAATAGAAGAAGACGAAGAACAAACATCAGGCAGTATTGAAGAACTGTTAATGAAAATTAAAACATTAGATGAAGAAGCCTATCGTGAAGTTATGGTGGTAAGCAGTAATGGTACATTAGAAAATGTTGAAAAAGCGTTGAAAGATAATGCTAATAAACAAAGAGTGACTTCGGTAGAAATTGATACCGATGACATGTTTGCACCGCTGTAATTTTCTATAGCCTTTATGACAGTTTTATATAATTAGGATTCATTAATGAGAATTGCAGAGTTAAGAAACCATCCGTTTCTACTTTTGGTCTTAAAAGACGGGGAAAGCGAAGGCTATTTTTCTCCGGAGTTAGTGCATAAAATCAAACAACAACTAGTTGATATGTCTTTGAGGATAGCCTCTGATAATTTATCTATTATCTATGCAGATCAAATTAATAAAGGCTGTGAAATTGTTCTGGGCATCACCAATTTAGGTTTATTAGATCTTTGTGATAAAGATGAAGTTAAAGCAAAAGAGATTATAAAAACTCAAGGTATTGTTTATTGCTTTAGAGCGGGTTGGGCTAAATATGCGCAATTGAAGAAAATATCTCCTTCATACTTTGAAAGCATTTCAATCACCAGCTATGGTATAGCAATTAATGACACCTCTGATATTAGAGTAATGCATGATAGTTTACTCAAAGAAGGTTATAAAAGTGCGAAGCTATTAGATGTTTATAAAAACATTGCAGCCAGCTATTGTGCCAGTTCCATCCTAGTTGATAACGATGAAGATATATTGTTGTTTGAGTTGCAACGATTTCTTAATACTGCGATTGCTTTATTAATGATCGACTCTGATAAAAAAGTGTTTACCAGTTCGTTATATCAAACATTCAATACTTTCCTTGCTAGCACCAGTAAAGATGACTTACTTGAAAAGTTAGAACTTTGTATCTTAAAGCTAACAGGCCAGTTGTCGATACTGACTAAGAGTTACTTACAAGAAATAGATTTATTAAATTTCTATGAGTTTAAAGGCATCATTAATCAACAAATTGATGTTGCCATTCATATTCAAGAAATATTAGAACTTCCAATTACTGTTGCGAATGAATTACATGGTGATTTTGAGGGTGGTTATGATTTTCATGCAGACGATGAAGATGACCTCGCTTATTTAATGCCAGACGATAGGTAATTTATCTGCTTAATTGACTTATCCTTGATGGTAGCGATACTTCTTGAGGTTAGGTAATTAGTCGATTTAAAAAATAAAAAGCGAACTTCGGTTCGCTTTTTTTTATTACTAATTTAATCATCTAGCAAAATGACGTGGTTATACCAAGTCTATTAAGTTATTTCCCACTCAGCGAGAATTAAAAGGCTTAGAGGCAAGGCATTGATCGAAGAGAATGGTTATTCAGGAGAATATGCTCCTGCATTCTCTAATAAGCTGCATCCATGCAGCGTCCTTGTCAAAATCAATAACGCAGTATGTAAGCCTATTAAACTCGCCCTTGGGAGCTCGTCATAAAAGCAATAACGGCACAAATTTTTTAGATACAGAATGACTATGTCAGCAAAAAATTTTATTTATTATAGCTTCTCTGACATAGTTCTGAGGTGGCAATAAATTTAATGGAATTGGTATTAAATTCTTTTTTGATTATTAAGGGTCTTAAAAAAGATTTTAATCGATTTAACTTCTTGTTCGTTGAGTTTAATACCTAGTTGATGCCAACCGGTATCTTCAATTGCTTGCTCTATAGTTGCCGCGGCACCGTCATGAAAATAGGGGGCGGTGTTGAGTATGTTTCGCAAAGAAGGTACTTTAAAAAAATAATTGTCAGCGGGATTCCCCGTTACCTGCGCTTTACCTTTATCTATCTTATTTGGATATGGATGCACTATACCCATTTTCATAAAGAGTTGACCACCAATGACTGCGCCATTGTGACAAGCAACACAACCTTTATCTATAAATACCCGTAAGCCTGCTTTTTCACTTTGACTGATCGCATCTTTATCGCCTGCTAAGTAATCATCAAACCGATCTTTTGAGATTAATGTTCGCTGAAATGCGGCAAGTGCTTGGGCAATGTTTTCTAGGTTTATTGGCGATAATTGTTGTGGAAAGCCACTGTTAAAATCAGCTAAATAACCTTTACTGTTAAGGCGTTCTATTACCTGACTTTCAGAGGTCAACGCCATTTCTTTTACATTGAAAATAGGAAACTTAGCTTGTTGCGCTAACGTTTTCGCTCGCCCATCCCAAAATTGAGCGACATGTAAACCAGCATTCCATGTAGTGGGAGCATTACGTTCACCGATACTTCCCAAGGCACCTATAGATACCTTCAAGTGATCGACACCTGCTGCATCATTGTTGAGATTATGGCAGCTATTACATGATTGAGAATGGTTTATTGATAGCGCGGTTTCAAAGTATAATTTTTTACCTAAGTTAATTAATGCTGAGGTATCTTGTTCAGCTCCTTGCATAACATGGGGAAGCGGTTCAAAGAAAGATAGCGCAATGTCCTGTGTTGAGGACTGCGTGTAACCTTGATTAAGGCCAATAAAACATAACAATGTCAGCATCGTTGAAAGAAAAGGTTTAATCATTAGTTGGCTATAAATACGTAATGTAGGCAGTTAAGTATAAAGTAACTAATACACCTATAAGGCGTATTAGTTACTTACGTTAAGCTAGATTTTAGTAACTAAAATTAACTAGCACTAGCTAAATGTTAGTTAATTAATTCAATATTACTTCAAGTCAAAACGGTCTAATTGCATGACTTTGACCCATGCTTTAGTAAAGTCATTAATGAACTTTTTATCAGCATCGTCTGAGGCATATACTTCTGCAATGGCTCTTAATTCAGAGCTAGAGCCAAAAATTAAATCAACAGGTGTTGCTTGCCACTTTTCTGTACCTGAAGCGCGGTCATGACCTATATATATTCCGGCATTTGACTTATCTTTACTCCATACCGTCTTCATATCCAGTAAGTTAACAAAGAAATCATTAGTTAATACACCGGGGTTGTTGGTGAGAACACCGTAGGAAGACGCATCATAGTTAGCATCAAGCGCTCGCATACCACCAATAAGTACGGTCATTTCAGGAACGTTTAAACCAAGAGAGTTCGCTTTATCCACTAACATTTCTGCAGGTGAGCTATAGCTATCATCGGTGTAAAAGTTACGGAAACCATCTGCTTTTGGTTTTAAGTAATTAAATGACTTAACGTTAGTTTGCGCTTGGCTAGCATCAGCACGACCAGGTGAAAAAGGCACTGTGATTCTATTACCCGCTTTTGCTGCCGCATTTTCTATTGCGGTTGCGCCGCCTAGAACAATGACATCAGCGAGTGATACTTTTGTTTTAGCCGATTTTTTATTAAATCTAGCTTGAATGCCCTCAAGTTTAGCCAGTACTTTACCCAACTCTTTGGGGTTATTTACCGCCCAGCTATTTTGTGGTTCAAGGTTGATACGAGCACCGTTGGCTCCGCCGCGCATATCAGTCACTCGATGACTCGAAGCCGCTGCCCAAGCTGTTCTTACTAATTCAGAGGTGGTTAAGCCAGAGTTAGTAATCTGCTTTTTAAGTTGTTTGATATCTTTGTCGGTAATTAGTTGGTAATTTATTGCTGGTATAGGGTCTTGCCACATCAGCACTTCACTTGGCACTTCCGCGCCAACATATCTTGCACGAGGTCCCATATCTCTATGAGTTAACTTAAACCAAGCTTTAGCAAAAGCGAGATCAAATTGTGTTGGATCTGCTCTAAAACGCTCGACAATTTTGCGAAACTGAGGATCTTCCTTCAATGCAATATCAGTGGTGAACATAATAGGCGCATGACGTTTGTTTGGAATATGCGCGTCAGGCACTAAATTAGCCGCGGCTTTATTATCAGGGATCCACTGTTTTGCGCCTGCAGGACTTTTAGTTAATACCCAATTAAAGTTCATTAAATTATCTAGGTAATTAGAAGACCACTGGGTTGGTGTAACTGTCCAAGCACCTTCCAAACCACTGCTGATTGTGTCAGCACCAACACCAGTACCACATTTGTTCTTCCAGCCAAGTCCTTGTGCTTCAATGTCAGCTGCTGCGGGCTCTGCACCAACACAGCCGTTAGGTTTTTTTGCACCATGAGCTTTACCTAACGTATGACCACCGGCAAGTAATGCAACAATCTCTTCGTCGTTCATTGCCATACGGCCAAATGACATTCTGATATCGTTTGCTGCTAATAATGGATCAGGTTTGCCGTGTGGACCTTCAGGATTAACATAAATCAACCCCATTTCTACGGCGGCAAGTGGGCCTTTTAATTTGCCCTTTTTGTCGCGACGTTTGTCGGACAGCATCGCAGTCTCTGGTCCCCAATAAACTAAATCTGGTTCCCAGTCATCAGTTCTACCACCGGCAAAACCGAAGGTTTTAAAGCCCATTGACTCAAGGGCAACATTGCCTGAAAGTACCATTAAATCGGCCCAAGAAATCTTACGACCGTATTTTTGTTTAACCGGCCATAATAAGCGGCGCGCTTTATCTAAATTAACATTATCAGGCCAACTGTTAAGTGGCGCGAAACGTTGTTGACCGCCAGATGCACCACCACGACCATCATGAACACGGTAAACACCTGCACTATGCCACGCCATGCGTATCATTAACGGACCATAATGCCCCCAATCAGCAGGCCACCAACTTTTTGAATCTGTCAGTGTGGTTTGAATATCTTTTTTAAGCATTGCTAAGTCGAGGCTTGCAAACTCTTTGGCATAATTAAATTGTTCGCCGTAAGGATTGGATTCTGCACCATGTTGACGAAGTGGACTGAGGCTCAATTGATCTGGCCACCAAAATTGATTGGTTTTTGCTTCATTGGCAGCTAACGCTTTTGCCGGCAATACCATTGAAGTTAGGGCGACTGAGATCGCCGCTGCAATAGGGAGTGTGCTCTTAAACATTATATATTCCTTATTTTAGGGGCTGCTGATCTTTCGCTGTTAAATTTTGTTAGAGATAAAAGCGTTTTAATCGCGGCGAGTAGTGTGTAGCCTAGTCACTCTAAGCAAATACTACTCAACAATGAGTAAGACGCTTTTATCCTAATCCTTTGGACAGCATTTGTTGGACATTTTTACGGCGTTATCGCCTTTTTATGTGGAACAACCACATGACAAAGGCTCTGCCTTGTATAAATACCCAACAAACCGCTGCAAAAATAATCTCGAAAGGTCAACAGACCCTTTTAGTGATAAAAATCTCATATAAAGCATAGAAAAAAGAAGGCCGGTTGAATAATTGATTACCTAGAAGATAACGTTCTATTTTTTGATAATGACTAATTTAGTATTTCTGATTAAAATCAACTTAACGTTCAATAAAATTAATCATTAAAATATGATCTCTTTAAAACAACTGCACTATGCATTGGCCATTGAAAAAACATTACACTTTAAGAAAGCGGCAGAGGCGTGCAATGTGTCTCAATCGGCATTAAGTACCGCGATAACTGAACTTGAAAAACAGTTAGGGGTTACCGTTTTTGAACGTAATAATAAACAGGTCTTAATCACCAATAATGGTCAGCTGATACTCGATAAAGCTAAAAGGGTTAAGTTGGAATTAGATGAGCTTTTACTGATAGCGCAAACCAATAAACAACCTTTTTATAGCCCTATGTCTATCGGGGTGATCCCGACAATTGGTCCATACCTTTTGCCTAAAGTCTTACCTGAGGTGAGAAAACAATTTCCGAGTTTTAAATTGAAAATTATTGAAGAACAATCACACATTTTAGTTGAAAAGGTACGAACGGGAGAAATTGATGCCGCGATACTTGCCTTACCTTTTCCTATAGAAGGTTTGATGAGTTTTAATTTTTGGCAAGAGGACTTTTATTGGGTTTGTCATAAAGATGAGTGCCCGAAAAAGTTGCAAGAAATTACCAGTGAAGAACTAGAAATTGATAAGTTGATGTTGTTAAAAGAGGGACATTGCTTAAAAGAACACGCACTAGCAGCATGTAGTTTACAAAATAAAAAACAAGATTCTGATTTTGATTCAGCGAGTCTACATACCTTAGTTCAAATGGTTGCAGGTAAGCTTGGCACCACTCTTGTACCACAAATGGCATTAGATCAATTGACCTATAATGAATCTGAACTTAGGGCTGTTCATTTAAATGAGCCAGGCCCACATCGAACGATTGCCTTAGTGATTAGGCCTAATTATGTCAGGACTAATGAATTAACCCTGCTAAAAGATATCTTTAGTCAGCAATTGACTAAAAAGTGTGGCTTGGCTTAACTATTTTAGCTTAGCCATCGAATGTTTATGCTTAGTAATACCGATTGTGCTTCATTTTTATAGAATTAACTATTCAGTTTTATTTGATTTACTGAACTACTAGCTGAGCGCACACTTGTATTATCTTAATGGATGGGGTGAATAAAAATGAAAAATATTATAAAAACGATAAAAGTACTTTTACACTTAACGGGCGATAGAAAAGTGGCGCTTAAGTGTAATTACCCGAACAATTATTATGGTGATCAATGTTGTCAAAGCCGACAAAGATAAAGAATAAATGCAGTAACTGACCGCAAAAATGCTGAGAGAGTTAGTGTAAATTTTGTTACACCGCTGAAGATTTAGTATGAAGATGTAAAAACTTGCCTTTATTTGTTATTGATAATCATTATCATTACGTTTATAGTTCTGGCAATTATACTAATGAGGGTTACAAAGGTGCAACAATTTCGTTTTTCACTACTTGCTGTCGCATGTGCATCAGCACTTTTTTCTGGTTTTATTTCTGCTAACGAGCAAAATAAATCAGCGGAAGCAGTGCAAGAAAAAAAATTGAAAAACAAGGATGTAGAACTTATCACTGTCTATGGAAGACAAAACCAAGTGGTTATGAATTCAGGCTTAGCAACCAAGTCAAATATGTCGTTAATGGAAACACCAGCGGCTGTGGTGATCGTAGATGAAGAGCTAATTAACGCGCAAGGTGTTAATAACCTACAAGACTTAGTGCGTAATATTAGTGGTGTTACTCAAGCGGGAAACAATTATGGCATTGGTGATAACATAGTTATTCGAGGGCTTGGTGCTAACTATACTTATGATGGTATGTACGGTGGAGCAGGGCTTGGCAATACCTTTAACCCAACGCGCTCGTTAACTAATGTTGAATCTGTCGAGGTACTTAAAGGCCCTGCGACTGGCTTGTATGGCATGGGTAGTGCCGGTGGTGTCATTAATTTAATTGAAAAAAAACCTGAGTTTATTAGCAGCCATGAGATCACCGCTGAACTAGGACAATGGGATACATTTGCATTAAGTATTGATAGCACTGGCGGATTAACGGATAAATTGGCTTATCGTATTGTAGCAAAGTCTGCACGCAGTGATGGTTATCGCGATATTGGCACAGACCGTGATGAGATTTACAGTTCACTCAAATATGTTTTTGATGAACGCCAAGATTTAATGTTATCTGCTTCGTATATAAAAGATGCTATTGCCGTTGATTCTGTTGGTCATCCTATTCGTATTTATAATGCCGAGTCGGTGGGTGGTAAAACTGCTGGCGAAGTAAGTTGGCAAGATTTGATTAACGACCCTGAAGGTAAAGGCATTCAACTTAGTGATGCTCAGCGACAGCAATTAGCGGGGTCTTTAGCTGATAGTGATGGTTTAACTCCGTATGAATTCGGTCATAATGGCATCATTTCACCCATGGCTAAAGATAATGAAGGTGAAGAGTTAAGGTTTAAGTTAACTCATAATTACTTTTTCAACGATAACCTTTTTTTAAATCAGCAATTACAGTACCGCGATTATACTTCTGGCTTTGCGCGTCAAACCGGTGCTTATAATTATGTTTATTGGAACCGTGGTGGCACTATCAATGCCAATCCTCGCGCACCTTTAGTTGAAGATGATGTACTTTATCCCTTTGCTGCTCGCCGACAAGAATATCGAAAAGTTGAAGCGGATGAAACGTCTTTGCAGTATTTTGCAGATTTACGCTATGACTTCGAGTTTGCTGGCATCGACAATGAATTATTGTTAAACGCCAACTATGAAGATAGAGATATCCGTTTTAAACAACATTCAATATATGATGCCGATAAGGTACTTACAAATAAAGCGGGTGACGTGACTTACCAAGGCACTTTACCTTATATTTACGACATTCGTAATCCTAATTGGGCTGAAGGTTCATTTGAAGATCATGATCCCTTGATGACCAGTAACTATAATAAAAAAGTTAGTGCATGGGGTGTTGGAGTTCAACATGTGGGTTACTTTGGTTATGGTTTCTCTACCCGCGTAGGCGTGGCATTTAACGAAATTAAACAAAGCTATGAACATTTTGGTGTTGATGCACGCTATCGTGCTAGTGCCGCAGCGCCGACATCTGAAGCAGATACTAATGATGATGGTATTACCTACAATTTAGGTGTGACTTATATGCCGACCGATGATCTCTCTTTCTTCATTAATCACTCAAAAGGTCGAACCGCCTACAGTATGTTAGGTGGTGTGAAAGGTGATGGCTCTGATCGATTAGACTCTGAATCGATGAGTGATGATTTAGGTATGCGTATTAAAGCCTTTGATGATCAAATGTTAACTTCTATCGTTTTCTTTAAAAGTTCTCGTACAAACTTGCAGTATTCAAATCCTGAGTACGATGATGGCGTGTCAACGCCGAATGTGCCAAAAAGTTTTTTTGATGGTAAAGAAGAAACGACCGGTGTTGAGTTAGATATGAATGCTCATCTGAATGAGCGTTGGATGATCAATATCAATGGTGTTTATCAAGATGCTCGCGATAAGAAAGATCCAAACCGAAGTAGTTATGATACTCGTCAAAAGGGCGTTCCTTATGTAACGGCCAGTACTTGGGTAACTTATAGCGCAGATATATTTTCACTTGCTAGCCCAATAGATCTCAGTTTGGGGGGTAAATATGTTGATGATCGTAGTACAAATACGAGCTCCTTTGGTATTCCTGATGGTTACGTGCAAAGTTATACTGTGGTTGATTCTGCTGTAAGTTATCAGGCGGAAAGTTGGAAGCTACAATTGAACATTAATAACCTGTTCGATGAAGTTTACTATAACAAAGCAATGTTCTTGGGTGGTATGCCTGGCGAAGAACGTAATGCTAAACTGACCTTTAGTTATCAAATATAAATGCTAAATTGAAAGTGTTTTTACGCCTTCATTTATGATAAAAAGCCAGTAATTCGTTGAGAGTTACTGGCTTTTCTATTTACTATTTTATGCCTTTAGTATTATTTAATTTGGTGACTTCACCCTAGAACAATCAAGTGCTAATAAATTTATTGCTGTTTAACGATAACACCAGATTTCATAACAAAATCAACATCAAGCAATTCTTTCATATCTTTTAATGGACTGTTATCCATGGCAATAATATCGGCGATTTTACCTGCTTCTATGGTGCCTAACGACTCAGATTTACCAATTAAGTCAGCAGCATTAACGGTAGCTGACTTTAAAATATCTTGAGCGGTCATACCGGCGTTAAACATGAGTACTGCTTCTTTACCATTATCACCATGTTTAGATACACCACTGTCAGTGCCATAGGCAATTTTTACACCTGACTTGTATGAACGTTTAAAGTTTTCGATCATATCGCCACCTACGCGAATGGCCTTGGCGCTGATCGCTGGCGACATAAAGTTAGTATTTTTAGCTAAGGCTACCACAGTATCGCCAGCCATCAAGGTAGGTACTAAGTAAGCACCTGTTTTCTTGAACAGTTTAATGCTTTCTTCATTGGCGTAACTGCCATGTTCAATGCTATCAACACCGGCTCTTAATGCTGCGTTTATGCCTGCTGCAGCATGGGCATGACTGGCTACTTTTCTACCTAATGCATGGGCAGAATCAATGACTTCTCTTAGTTCATCATCCGCCATTTGCTGACCTGTACCAGTATCAGTGTCTGATAAGACACCGCCTGTAGAGGTTATTTTAATAACATCTGCACCAAATTTTATCGCACGGCGGGTAGCGCGGCGACAATCGTAAGGACCATCACAGACAGTTTTAGCCGTATGCATTTCTAACAACGCAGGGTTCATGCCATCAACATCACCATGACCGCCTGTTACGGCAACATTACTCCCTGCGGCTATTATTCTTGGGCCTTGTAAGTAACCTTTAGCAATACCATCGCGTAACGCATAGCTTTGCTCTGGGCTGCCACCTAAATCTCTAACGGTAGTAAAGCCAGCCAGTAGGGTTTTATTAGCAAAGTAGGCACTTTTCACTAACTTGTCAGAATCTGACATCCTGAGTTTTTCACTGTCATTTTTAGGACCTAATTCACCTTGTAAATGCACATGCATATCCATAAGGCCGGGCATAACAAAGCTCTTAGTTAAATCAATTAACTGTGCTTGTTTATCTATTTTATTGACTGGAACAAAGCCTGATTTCAGTGAGGTGATAACGCCATCTTTAATGACAATGGTTTGTTTAGTTAATGGCGCTTTTCCAGGCACTGTTAACACTTCACCCGCATGAATTACTTGGGTTTTTGCTGATAGTTGAGTTGATACTAAAGTGGAGAGGGTAAGTCCAATAAGCGTAGTTACTTTCATTAAAGATTTCATGATCTTCCTTGTATTATAATTTATAACTCACCATAGCAAGGTTATCAATATTGGGGTATGAAAATACGCCTAATTAACGGAATTTATGGATGAATAACAATAACGGCCTGTGAATAATTATGAGTAATTAATAGGCTAGCTAGGATGAGGTGGAGAACAGAATGAACTCGATGAAAGTGCAAACAGCTTTTATGTGATTATAAATGACTTTCTATTATCTTAGATAATCAAAGCATAGAATGACTATGCTTTGATTATTTTTACTAAAAATGATGTTGATTCCAACTTAAACACCACACTTTGAATGCTAATGTTTCTTGGGATAAAATCAGCAAACTAGTTTCAATAATACCTATCCATGAATCACTTTAAACACGTGGCTGAATGACGTTTTTGAATAAATATCTATAGGTAAATGTAATTTTCTCGCAATATCACTAGAAGAGATCACACCTCGAATATGGTGGTGTTCTCTGTCTAAAACTAAGCAATGACGTAATCCATAATTCTCTAATACATTAACAACATCATTAACCGTTGCATTTTCTAGCTCATTAAAATCAAATGCATGTAAGTCACTTCTTAACACCATTAAATCACTCACCAATACTTCATGTCGTTCACTTCCTTTGGCAATAGCAGTAACTATTGTCTGCTCGTTTAATTCTTTAGTGCTAATTATCCCCATAAAATCATTGTCTTTTGACATCACAATTTTCATTCGAACGTGAGTCTTTACCATCAATTTTAATGCTTCACCTGCGGGGGTTTCATCTTCAATAATTAACGCCTTATGTTTTTTAAAGTCTGTAAAAATATCGGTTGCTGGGGACATCAAAGAAGTCTGGTTAAAATCTTCTGGTGAGATAATGTTGTCTATTAAATCTAAATCAAATAATTGTAAATTTTTCATAATAACCTCTGATAATTTTAAAAGTTTATCTTTTTTAACGGAAAAATGACTACGAATGGTCAGCGATTTTTTTATGCCGGACTGAGTTTTTTAACCTGTTACTTAATTGATTAAATGCCAGATCGAATGCATCTCTTGCATAGTTAGAAATTACTTTTATATCGATGTTTTTTTTACCAAGTAAGTGTATTGATATATGGCAACCATATTTAGCATTGCCTTTTCTACAGCTATCAGTTTCAAACGTTACTTGTATACAGTTAATCAAATCAGTATAAAAAGTCAGGTTTTCTACAATTTTATTAACATAGGATTTCAATTGATAATCCTGAGTTTTATGACGAAAAGTGGTTGTAACCATCATAAGTAAATCTCCACGAAAAATTGGCGACATTACATCGAAATCGATACTTGGACTGATGTAATTATAGTTGTGAAATTTAGATGATGAAAAAAGGAGGGGCTCTAGGGCGTAAGTATTGAAATTTATTATTTAATAATGGGAAGTTATTGTTAAGTGAATACTTAGATAAATAGGTTAGTTGGAGAATTCGATTATTATGATCAATGTTGGCAATTGATAAATCATATTCTAGTTCTGAATCAATTTCGACTTCAGTTAACGCATCAAATATTAAGTGGTTTGAGGTATTAGAGCTTATTTCATCGGCAATACTATAGACCGACTCAGCATGTGAGTAGGTTGCAAAAAACATAAGTATTGCAAAAATGAATTTGTACACGCGTTCCTCAAAAATAAATGACTAGTCATATCTATATTGAGTGATAAATTTATTATATCAAGAGTGTAAATGTAAATTTTTATTTCAATTACTATTCAATGATACATAACTACGTCCTTTACGGACGTCCTTGTTAGACAAGTAGTGTTCAAATTATATCCTAGGCTAATCAATAAAATTACTAGACTTTGTTAGTCGCAGAATATTTGTTATTACTAAATCAAAGAATAAGTGTAAATCAGTATTAGCATGTACTCGGACTATAGTTAGTTGCAAGGTCGAAAGGGGAAATTGGGCTAGCTTTTTTACTCGATAATGCTAATCTGGCTATAAAGTAATTTATCAAAATAAAAAATAAAATGAAAAATACTTACATAGCTAGACAAGCTATCTTAAATGAAAAACTAGAAACCATAGGCTATGAATTATTATTTAGAGATAGTCTGGATAATAAATTTCCTGATATTGAGCAAGATGTCGCTAGCTCAAAGTTAATTATTCAAAACCATATTCATGGTGATATTCAAAAAATTAGTATGGGCAAATTAGCTTTTATTAATTTCACTGAAAATTCTTTAATTCATAAATTTCCATTAATGTTTGATAAAGACACTATCGTCATTGAATTGGTAGGGCATGAAAAACCTACTAAGAAATTGTTAAAAATAATAAAGTTTTATTACCACAAGGGTTATAAAATTGCGTTAACTGAATATGACTTAGCACCACATTGGGATGTATTGTTTCCTTACATTGATATAGTGAAAGTCGATATAGGCAAAATAAACACCAAGCGTTTATTGCCTGCTGTCACTCGAATGAAACTATTTAATGTCGCTATAGCTGCTGAAAAAGTAGAAACAAAACACCAAAAACAAACACTGGTAGAAGTTGGATTTAACTATTTTCAAGGCTATTTTTATCATCAGCCTGAAATCATAGCAGGCCAAGCACTGGCTCCAGTAAAAACACAGATGTTACAACTATTAAGCGAAACATTTAATTATCCGCTTAATTATGAAACGGTGGCTGAAATAATAAGTCACGATGTCAATTTAACCGTTGGTTTATTAAAAATGGTTAATAATGTTGCAACAGGTACAAGAGTAGAAATAACCTCATTAAAACAAGCTGCAGCATATTTAGGTGAAGATAAGTTAAGGCAGTTTGTATCTATTTTAGCGCTATCTAAACTTACGTCTGATACGACAGATGAAGTATGTAAACAAGCACTTATCACAGGAAAAATGATGTTTGCTTTAAGTGATAAAGGCGTATTTAAATCAGTGAGCGATTTTGCCTTTATCACTGGGTTGTTAAGTGCAATCGAAGTAATGCTGTCAATGCCTATGGCTGAAATAGTTAAAACAATGCCATTAGCTCAGCCAATTGAGAGTGCGTTAGTTAAACATGCTGGGTTACTTGGTCAATTACTGGATCTGACGACTAGTTATATATTAGGCCATGAAAACTTAACGACGAATGGTAATTTAAATGAAAGTTTACAACAATATTCACTCGACCAAACGGTGGTACAGGAAGAGTTCTTAAAAGCTAGCGAATGGTGTCAAAGCTTGAATATTGATAACTTATAAATGCTATAAACGAAACGTTAAAGCCTACATTCAGGTTATTCTCTACAAATCACCAATGACGAAGGAAGTTATTGTAATCACCAATAGCTAATTATTTTCATTTTATTATCTCATAAAGTATAAGTAACATTCTGTTACTTATACTTTAAATTACCATAAAATATTATTTCAATCTAATCTCACTAAAAAAATAAAAAATTCATTTTATTGCGATTCAATAAGTTAAACTGAAAAAAAAGCTGATTATTCTTTCATACTATTTTATTTTTTTTTCACCTATTTTAAAGCCAAAGTTTCCCCTTGAACATTAATATACTGATTGCTACATTCCGCATCCTCTTGTACCAACCGGTACATTTACGAGTTATTGCCTTCGATAGATGTAATAACCTTTTTAGTTAAAAATACTTAATACCTACCGAGTGAAAATTTCCAATAGCAGTACTTTGTCAGGCTATCTTGAAAACACTGATTTTTCGGCGTTTAGTATTAAATTTTTATAAATAGTGAGAAAAATATGTTTAATAAAACGTTAAAAGCAGCCGCTTTGGGTTTACTTTCTGTTATGAGCGTCGCTTCTGTTTCAGCCAGTGATCTTAAACAAGGGGAAATTGTAAAGCTTGAAGGAAAAACTGCCAAAGTTTACGTCGGTACAGTTAATTCTATTGTGAAAGGCCAGCTGCTGCAGATCAATAGATTGCGAGCAACAAATAGTGTGCTTGAAGGTGACCCTTTGTATTCATACCAAGAAGTAGGTGAAGTTTTTGTTAATGGGTTTAGCAAATCGCAATATATTAATGTTCAAATTACTCAAGGAAACCTCAAACTAGGGGATAGGGTAAAAATAAATAACTAGCGTATTTATTGTCATTTGAGCATCTCCAGTTCTTGTATTAAGGTTAATTCAATACCTTATTTCAAGGGCTTCCTTATGATTGAATTCCTAAATGTCTGATTAGCTTGGCTGATACATCGTATTATCACTGTATTTCACGTTGCGTACACCAAGCTTTTAGTGTGATGAAGATAAAACCTCAGTACGTACTAACTCAACTAATATAATCTCCACTGAACTAACCTCGAAAAAAATAGTACAAAAAATGGACTTTTGTCTAATTTGAACACGCGACGTTACCCTATACAGTAGTACATTGAGGTTCTAACTTTCTCTTAATATTGTTGTGCACTAAAAAATCAGGCTAAAACGAGATTTATGCGGCACTCATTACCTCAAGTTGATTTTAATAAGTCTTCTAAAATACATTTTCTTATAACGTTTTTCTAGAGTAAAAGTTTAGCCTCGCTTTATCATAATGGACCTTTTCTGATTGATTGGAAAAGCATTATTTTTCGTAGGTTATAACACTGTTGCGGTTGGAATTAATTTAAATAAAAAGGATGCTACAAATATGAGTTCAAAAATAATTTACACCTATACCGATGAAGCACCACTGCTAGCGACCTGCTCGTTACTGCCGATTATTAAAACTTTTGCAGCATCTGCAGACATAGATATTGAACTAAAAGATATATCTCTTGCGTCTAGGGTTTTATCTGCCTTCTCCGATATTTTACCTGCAGATCAACAAGTACCTGATACATTAGCCGAACTAGGTGCCTTAACTCACCACCCTGATACTAATATCATCAAACTCCCCAATATCAGTGCTTCAATTCCTCAACTAAAAGACGTTATCAGTGAATTACAAGCACAAGGTTACGCTATTCCTGATTATCCAGAATCGCCAAAAACAGATGAAGATAGATCAAATGAAGCTAAATATTCAAAAACCTTAGGCAGTGCGGTAAATCCAGTACTTCGTGAGGGTAATTCTGACCGCCGCGCTCCACCGTCGGTGAAAGCTTTTGCCAGAAAAAATCCACATTCCATGGGTAAGTGGAGTCAAGCATCAAGAACCCATGTATCGCACATGCATTCAGGCGATTTTTATGCCAGTGAAAAGTGTATGACTATGGATAAAGCCTGTGATGTAAAAATTGAGTTTGTCGCTAAAGATGATGGTGCAGTGACGGTATTAAAAGAAAAAACCTCACTTCAGGCAGGTGAAATCATTGACAGTATGTTTATGAGTAAAAAGATCCTCTGTGAATTCTTAGAGCAAGAGATGGAAGATGCGAGAGAAACCGGGGTGATGTTCTCCTTCCATGTCAAAGCGACCATGATGAAAGTATCGCATCCCATTGTGTTTGGCCACGCGGTTAAAGTTTATTATAAAGATTTGTTTGCTAAGCACGCTGAAACCTTTGAAAAATTAGGTGTTAATGCCAATGATGGTGTCAGCAGTATCTATGAAAAAGTAAAACAATTGCCTGAATCTTGGCGTGAAGAAATATTGGCCGACTTACATGCTTGTTATGAAAAACGTCCTGAATTAGCAATGGTCGACTCAGCTAAAGGTATTTCAAACTTACATACCCCAAATGAGGTTATTGTCGATGCTTCAATGCCTGCGATGATTAGAGCGGGCGGAAAAATGTGGGGGCCTGATGGTAAATTGAAAGATACTAAGGCGGTGATGCCAGAGAGTACTTTTGCAAGAATTTACCAGGAAATCATTAACTTTTGTAAAACTCACGGGGCATTTGATCCTACAACCATGGGAACCGTGCCAAACGTAGGATTAATGGCTCAAAAAGCAGAAGAATATGGTTCACATGATAAGACATTCGAAGTACAGGGGGATGGTTGTATTCGCATTGTTGATGACGAAGGAAAAACGTTATTAACCATGGATGTTGAAGAGGGTGATATTTGGCGGATGTGCCAAGTAAAAGATGCACCGATACAAGATTGGGTCAAATTAGCCGTTGCCCGTGCAAAGTTGTCTGATACCCCAGCGGTATTCTGGTTAGATGAATACCGTCCACATGAAGCTGAATTGATTAAAAAAGTTAAACTGTACCTGAAAGATCATGATTTGACCGGATTAGATATTCAAATAATGTCACAAACTAGAGCGATGCGTTATACGCTAGAGCGTATTTTACGTGGTGGGGATACCATCTCTGTTACGGGTAATATTCTGCGTGATTACTTAACCGATTTATTTCCGATCTTAGAGTTAGGTACAAGTGCCAAAATGTTATCCATAGTGCCATTAATGGCGGGTGGCGGTTTATTTGAAACAGGGGCAGGCGGATCAGCACCTAAGCATGTTAAGCAGCTAATAGAAGAAAATCATTTACGATGGGATTCTCTTGGTGAATTCTTGGCGATAAGTGCTTCTCTTGAAGATTTAGGTATCAAACAAGACAGCGCTAAAGCAAAACTACTGGCAAAAACATTAGATCAAGCAACTGCTGAGTTATTGGAAAATGGCAAATCTCCGTCTCGTAAAACCGGAGAGCTAGATAATCGTGGCAGTCACTTCTACTTAGCACTTTACTGGGCAAAAGCGTTGGCAGAGCAAACTGAGGATACTGAACTTCAACACCACTTTGCACCATTAGCTCAATCATTAACTGAAAATGAAGCCGCTATCGTCAGTGACTTAACAACAGATCAATGGCATTCCGTTGATATTGGTGGTTATTACAAAGCAGATGCTAAAAAGATTATTGAAATAATGCGACCGTCGAAATGCTTTAATGAGGTATTAGCAGCATTTAAATAAATTTAGTTAGTTAATAAAAAGCCCAAAATTCTTAAGGATTTTGGGCTTTTTTTGTCGGTTACTTTAGTTTCAGCTTTAGCGCTACTTCAGGTCAAAGAACTATTACTTAGAATTTAGCTCATGTTCATGGTGCTGAGCTATTTCATCGGTAATGGCTTGCTGTTTTCTATTTTCAGATATCTTACGTTCGGTTAACCAATAAAAGAATAACGGCACAAAGAAGATGGCTAAAAATGTTGCCGCTATCATGCCACCCATCACACCTGTACCAACACTATGACGAGCACCTGCACCGGCACCTGAGCTTAACGCTAAGGGAACAACACCTAAAATAAAGGCAAGCGATGTCATAATTATGGGTCTAAAACGTAAGCGGGCGGCTTCTAATGCCGCAGCACCAGTCGTCCAGCCTTCTTGTTTTTTCATTAAGGCATATTCAACAATTAAAATGGCATTTTTACTGGCTAAACCAAGTAAGGTGACTAAGCCAATTTGGAAATAGACATCACTGGTCATGCCGGCAATCCAAACAGAAACTAACGCACCAAATATACCAAAAGGTAAAGCCAACAGCACTGATAACGGCAGAGACCAACGCTCATAAAGAGCAGCTAGAATCAAAAATACCATAATCACGGCCATGCCTAATGCAATGGCGGTAGAGCCAGAACTTCTTTTTTCTTGGTAAGCAGTCCCAGTCCATTCATAACTCATGTCTGATGGTAATACTTCGTTGGCAATCCGCTCTATTTCGGCAATCGCTTGGCCTGAGCTATACCCTGGCGCTGCACTACCTAATAATTTCACCGCAGACAAGTTATTGTATCTGTCTAAACTATCAGGACCACTGCTGTAATTAATTTCGGCAAAGGCAGAGATAGGTACCATTTCACCGCCATTACTTTTAACGTAAATACGCGATATATCTTTAGGACTCATTCTAAACTCGGGCTCTGCCGACATCAGTACCTGCCATGTTCGACCGAATTTATTGAAGTCATTTAGATAATAAGTTCCCATGGTTCCAGCCAAGGCATTAAAAGCATTGTTAATAGGAATATCCATAGCGCGCGCTTGTTCACGATCTATTTCTACCGTCAGCTGTGGTGAGTCTGAACGCCATAATGTTTGCACCCCAGCAAGTATTGGACTTTGCTGAGCAGCGCCCATCATCGCTTGCATACTTTGTTTTAACTTAGCGACACCACCGTCACCACGGTTCTGCAGATAGAACTCAAAACCACCGGTATTACCTAAACCAGGTATCGCTGGTGGATTAAAAGCTAATACTAAGGCTTCATTGATATTAGCGGTTTTCATAAACAACTCACCTACCAATTGTTGAGTGCTTATTTCTCTATCATCCCAATGTTTTTGGGTGACAAAAATAGTGGCAGCATTATTTTTATAACCACCACCTAGAAAGTCAAAACCAGTAAAGGAAATTACATTTTCATTAGCGGGGTTTGATTCTATTGCTGCTATGACTTCATCGACTACTTTTTTGGTTCTTTGTAATGAGGCACCATCAGGTAAAAATACCGCAGAAATGTAAAAACCTTGGTCTTCATCAGGTACTAAAGAGCTGGGCGTTTTTAACCACATATTTGCGGTGATCACGACCATGCCAAGAACAAGCATCAAGGCTAATAAACCACGGCGAAGGAAGAAACTTACACCCGTGACATAGTGCCCAGTCACTTTATTGAAAAAGCGATTAAAACCGTTAAAGAAGAAGTTGGTTTTTTTGTCTTCATGTTTCAATACTAAAACACATAAGGCAGGTGTCATGGTTAAGGCCACCAAGCCTGATAAACTTACCGAGATTGATATCGTGATAGCAAATTGACGAAATAATTCACCGGTTAAGCCACCTAAAAAGGCGATAGGTACAAAGACTGAACATAACACCAGTACAATGGCAACGACTGGACCACTTACTTCTTTCATCGCTTTGATAGCTGCGTCACGAACTGAGACATCTTCTTCATGCATAATGCGTTCTACGTTTTCAAGTACAACGATTGCATCATCAACCACAATACCAATGGATAACACCATACCAAATAAGGTCAACGTATTAATGGAATAACCCAGCATATACAGGCCAGCAAAGGTGCCTAACAAAGAAACTGGTACGGCCATAATAGGAATTAAGGTAGCACGCCAATTTTGTAAAAAGATAAAAACCACTAAGAATACCAGTAGCATAGCTTCGCCAAGAGTTTTCAATACTTCTCGAATAGAGACTTTTACAAAGCGGGTGGTGTCGTATGGCAACAAATGCTCGAGCCCAGTAGGGAAACGGGTCTCTAATTCAGCAATGGTGGCATTAACTTCGTCGGCAACATCAAGGGCATTAGCACCGGGTTGTAAGAATATACCCAGTAGTACTGCTTTTTTACCGTTGATACGGCCATCAAAGTCATAATCTTTTGAGCCTAATTCGACGCGCGCAATATCTTTCAAACGCAGCGAACTACCATCGTTATTTGCCCGAATAATGATATCTTCAAACTCTTTTGCCGTGCTTAATCGCCCTTGTACTTTTACACTGTATACCAATGATTGTGGACTAACGGAAGTCGGTGTCGCACCAATTCTACCGGCAGCGTATTGAGAGTTTTGTTCACGTACCGCACTGCTAATCTCTTCAACAGTAACGCCAAGCTGGCTCATCACATCAGGACGTAACCAAATACGCATGGCATAATCTTTTGCGCCAAAAATTTGTACGCTAGTCGTGCCAGGAATACGTTTGATTTTATCAATAATGTTTAACGTTACATAATTAGAAGTCCATAATGCTTCGCGGCTATCATCAGGTGAGTAAAAAGCATGTACATGTAAAAAGCTTGATGAGCCTTTAGCAACCACAACACCTTGACGGCGTGTTTCTTCAGGTAAACGTGCTTCTACTTGTTTAACACGGTTGTTAACATTAACGGAAGCTTGGTCTGGGTCTGTACCTATTTCAAAGGTAACCGTGATGGTTGTTGCACCAGCACTGGTTGATGTTGAGGACATATACATCATGCCTTCAACGCCTGTAATTGCATTTTCTAAAGGCGTAGCAACTGTTTGTTCTAATACTTCAGCAGATGCACCAGGATACACAGCGGTAACTTGTACAACGGGTGGCGACATTTCTGGGTATTGTGCGATAGATAAACTGCGCATAGCAGCCAATCCAGCTAAAACAATAAAAATAGAAATGACAAAAGCAAAGATAGGTCGATCAATAAAATAACGAGAAAACATTAATCTGCCCCTTATTGCTGTGCGGCAGACGGTAACTGATCATCAGCTAAACGTATCGGCATACCTGGAAAGAAAATACGCGCCATGCCATCAATAATGACTTGGTCGCCTGTTTTTAAACCTTCACGAATTATCCAGCCATTTTCTATACCTGCAACCTCAGTTACCCATTCGCCGACAACAACGGGAGCAGGTAATGCGACAGTCATACCTTTGTCATTTTTAGCCATAACATAAACAAATTTTCCAAGACCATTATCTAAAACGGCTCTTTGCGGTACAACATAGGCATTTTCACGTACAGCACCTTCTAAAATGATGCGAACAAATTGTCCGGGTCTCAATGAAAAGTTTGGATTTGGTGTAATTGCCTGTAATTCACTTGTGCCTGTTTGACTATTTATCCGGATGTCGCTGAAGTTAACTTGTCCAACTTGAGGGTGGAGTGAACCATCAAACAATTTAATTCTGGTGTTCCAATGGCCTTCTTCTGGCAAAGTAAGTAAGCCTGCAGCTTCATCATTACGCATTTGTAATTGCTCACGTTCAGATAAACCAAAACGCACACGAATAGGATCAATTTGGGTTAATTGTGTTAACAATACTTCAGGGCCTGAAACATAAGTTCCTTCTGACACTAATTCACGGCCAACAATACCGGTAACAGGAGATATTACCTTAGTATAATCTAAGCGTAATTTCGCTTGTTCTAAGTCCGCTTGCATTGATTTAACATCAGCTAAATTAATGTCAGCACTTGAAATGGCATTGTCTAACTCGCGTTGTGAAATTGAATTTTTCTCACGTAATGGCCTTATGCGATTAACTTCACGTTGGGCTTGTTCCAGACGGACCGTCGCAGCATTCAAATCTGCTTTGCTTTTGGCCATTTCAGCGGCATAAGTTTTAGCGTCTAAGCTAAATAATGATTGTCCTGCTGTGACTTTATCACCCTCACTAAAGTTACGGGTTTGTAAAATACCGGATACTTGAGCACGAATTTCCACTTCTTTAGCGCCAGATAACGTGGCAGGTAATTCAATACTAAAAGGAACTGATTGGGTTGTCATACTCATCACAGACACTGCTGCAGGTTGCATACCTTTCGGGGCAGACTGTTGTGCTTGTTCACAGCCTGTAAGTGCTGTAGCAAGTAGTACGCTGGATGATACGAATAAGAGGCGACTAAAAAATGGTTTTAGTTGACCATTTAACATAAAACGAAATGTTGACATAAAAAACCTATAAGGGAAGGACTAAATACATAATAACAATATGGTCTGTTGGACTTTCGCGGTTAAATTTTGTTCGAGATAAAAGCATTTTAATCGCGGCGAGTAGTGTGTAGCTTAGTCACTCTAAGCAAATACTACTCAACAATGAGTAAAACGCTTTTAGTCGAATCCTTCGGACAGCGTTTGTTGGTCATTTTTACGGCGTTATCGCCTTTTTATGTGGAACAACCACATTACAAAGGCTCTGCCTTGTATCAATATTCAACAAAAAACTGCAAAAATAATCTCGAAGGGTCAACAGACCCTTAGAATTACATATTTAGTACAAAATAATACAAAATGTAAACTACTCGGTGCAGTTTACCTATTTTTATTGAAAAGTAAACTAAACAGTGTAGTATTTGCCTATGGTCCGATTTTTTATAATTAAGTAGTATGGAAAAAGCATTAACCCTAACGGAAAAAAAGCGTTTAGATATTTTAGCGGCTGCACAAGATGAGTTTAAAGAAAAAGGTTTTCTCGGCGCTAGCATGGATTCATTGGCCAAAAGAGCCGAAGTATCAAAACGTACCGTATATAATCATTTTCCTAGTAAAGAAATTTTGTTTCACAATATTGTTAAAGAACTTTGTGACTCCTTTAGCCAAGCGGTAAATATTCGATACGAATCGAAGAAACCACTTGATGAGCAGTTGCATATTGCTGCTATGAATGAAATTGAACTGTTAGCGTCTGAATGCTTTCGTAACTTGAACCGTATAACTATTTCTGAATGTATTCGCTCCCCAGAATTAGCATCGAGTACTTTAGAGCACCTAGGCCAACAAAAAGATGGCTTACATGTTTGGATTAATGAGGCGATGAATGACGGTCGACTCAAAAAATCGGATGCTAACTTTGCTGCTCAGCAATTTTTAGGTTTGATTAAGGCCAGTGCTTTTTGGCCACAATTATTTATGAATCAAACGTTTCCATCACCTGAACAGCAGCAAATAATTGCTGATGATACCGTGTTAATGTTTTTAGCGCGTTATAAGGCCTAATACCAATTCCATTAAGTTCTCGCTGAGTGGGAAATAACTTAATGGACTTGTTATAACCGTTAGGGTTAAGCCAAATAATGTCGGTCGATTCTATAGACTTGTTAAATCAAATAAGGCAGTATCAAATATATAGCTTATTATTGTTTTAATGGCAGTAACTAGCGTCACTTCGTATAACCCCAGTGATATGGATTGGGGGTCTCTACCAGGAACCAATAAATCCTGATTACGAAGAGTTTAGTGCTTTAGTGCTTTCTCTTTGTACGAATAATTTTCATTCAAAAGAAGGCACTGAATGAACTTTTATAATTATTGGGAACTCCAACATGAATAAATTTATCCAGTCTTTACCTAAAGTAGAACTCCACCTCCATATTGAAGGAACGCTTGAGCCTGAATTAATGCTTGAATTAGCACAGCGCAATAGTATAAATATTCCTTTCAATTCAGTTGAAGAAATAAGAGATGCTTACAATTTCCATAACCTACAATCATTTTTAGATATTTACTTCCAAGGGGCAGATGTACTGGTCCATGAACAAGACTTTTTTGATCTGACATGGGCTTATTTACTCCGCTGCCAAGAAGATAATGTGCTGCACACAGAGATATTTTTTGACCCCCAAGCACATACAGAACGCGGCATCTTATTCGATACGGTAGTAAATGGTATTGATCGTGCACTTAATAAAGGTGTGAGTGAATTAGGGATCACCAGCAAGCTAATTATGTGTTTCTTACGCCATTTAGATGAAGAATCAGCTTTTAAAACGTTAACACAAGCACAAGCTCACAAAGATAAAATTATCGGAGTAGGGTTAGACTCCACAGAAATTGGCAATCCTGCGAATAAGTTCGAGCGAGTATTTAAACAAGCCATTGAACAAGGATTCTTAACTGTCGCCCACGCAGGTGAAGAAGGACCTGCAGATAATATTAGTGAGGCGCTAAGCTTACTGAAAATTACTCGCATTGATCACGGCGTGCGTTGTTCAGAAGATGCGAGCCTAGTAAAGCAGCTTGTCAGTGAACGTATTCCTCTTACCGTTTGCCCACTATCTAATATTAAACTAAAAGTTTTTGACCGTATGGAACAGCACAATATTGTCACGCTACTGCGTCAAGGGGTTTGTGTCACAATTAATTCTGACGACCCGGCCTATTTTGGTGGTTATATGACAGATAATTTTGTAGCGGTAAATAATGCACACCCGATGAATAAAGCTGAAATTGCTCAATTTACTTTTAACGCCATTGAAGCCAGCTTTGTTTCACCAAGTGAACAAGAACGGCTAAGACAAGTGACACAGAAATATATAGCGTTACATCAAGAGTGATTTATTAAAGAGTATTTTATAAATTAGTGTTTTATAAATTAGCATCTAGGCAATAAGGTGTATTAGAACGACGCTGGGTCTGAGCAGTCACTCCCTGTTATTTAGTTATAAACCAGTCGATACTAACAATAAAAAACGAGCCATTTGGCTCGTTTTTTTTGTCAGAGTTATTCCATGTTTTTATTGGACAGCTCTTATTGAATAGCTCTCATTAAATAAATCATGTTGACGACTTACAAACCTCTTTGCCATTCTTGCCTTAAATTTGCATCATTTGGCTGTTGTAGAGCTTGTCTTACTTGACCCAATAAAGCTTCTTTATCATTGCCTAATACTCCCTTGAGAACCAAGTAGTTTGAAGCATGATCTGAGCGAAAAATGGTTCGCTCTAATTCGAGTTCAGATAACAGAACTTCCATTTCAGTAAATAATTCATGTTGCGTTAATTGACGAAAAGGCTGTAAAGATTCTTGAGAAAATTTCTCTGCAAAGCGTTGTTCACCTAAAGGGAAAGAAACGACGAGCGTTGATAAATAATTAGGCTGAGCTTCATTCATCAATTTAGCTGAATTGATGGCATGTTGACGAGATAATTCAGGACCACCTAAACCATTAAGAATCATCACTGAGCTCTTCATACCCGCTTGCTTTATCTTATTCAGAGCGATTAAAGAGCTTTGATAAGTCTCACCTTTCTCAATGAGGGCGAGCACTTCATCGTCACCACTTTCACAACCGATATACATCAATTTAAGCCCTAAAGAATTGAGTTCAGCTAACTGTTCAACCGTTTTATTGCCAAGATTTCGTGGTAAGCAATAACTTGAAACGCGTGAAACTTGTGGAAGATGCAATTTGATTAGTTCAAGAATTTCTTTCAAGCGATTAAAAGGCAACATCATCGCATCACCGTCAGCAAGAAATACACGTCTTGTGGAGATACCAGAATTCGCGATCTTAAGAATTTCTTGTTCGATCACATCAACTTTCTTGGGTTTGAATTTTTTATCTTCGCTGGTATACATATCGCAAAAGGTGCATTTATTCCATGAGCAACCGTTAGTGACTTGTAATATTAAGCTTTTCCACTCACTTGGCGGGCGAAATACAGGCTCAATATAATTTAAAGGGTACATAATACTTCCTACATAGTTAGGACAAGCTTAGAATATAGTTAGTTTATAGGTACATCTTTCAGTTTGCTATCTGTGGCTTGCTTTGTTGTGTGCTCTTTAATTATTTTCTCTTTAGTGACTTGGTCGAGTTTGATCATATAAGAGTTTCGACCTATGCCACTAAATTCTTCATCGGTAAAGATGATGGTATTATTATCAGTAAAGGTTACTGCTTCCTTTTGGGTGACTATGCCTAAATCAATTTTATAGGCATCACCAGAGAAGAAATCATCGTCTTGCCAGTTTTCGAACAACCATAATCGCTCTGAATCTAATAACACTAACTTTGTTCTATCTGGGCTTAACGCGGCAGACGTTATCCAGCAGAGTTTCTCATGGGTGGTACAGGTATTAAAATTACTAATAAAACCAGCTTGATAATTATCAGCATGGTCGCCAATCTTGTATAAGTTGGTATCACCATCAAAAGGCTCAGTACGATTTTTTGAAAACAGATATAAGTGTTTTTTATAAAAAACAAAGGCCTCTAAATCAAAGTTTTTTTCTGAAGCTTTCGGTGGGAAGTGTAACTGCTCTGGAAAAGTGAATTTAATTATTTCAGCTTGAGTTTCTGTGCCCTTAATATCGATGGGGTTTTCAATTTTATAAATAGTTAACCACTTACGTATGTTGTCATTATTACCAAAATCACCAATGAAAAAATGGCCAAAGTCATCTTGGGTCATATCTTCCCAGTCCAAATTCCTTGCATTAGTAATAGTGATTGTTTTGTTCACTTTACCATCGCTTTGTATACGATGTATTTGCGCTAAATTACCACCATCATTAATGCCCCACAAGCTACCAGCCTTGTCGACTTCAATACCAGAAATCTCTTTAAGCTTACTATCTAAAGTTACTAATTTACTGCTATAAAGTTGATTAATTGCAGTTAAAGTAAGTATTAAAACGAGTAAAGTGCTAATGATTACTATGGCGTAAACCGATCTTTTTATCATTAATTTTCCAAGTAAAGTGAAACATTTAGACCAAAGGGAATTCCCTGTTTTTAGCGAGAGTTAATACCATCAATGTATTTTATTATTAACAAACCGTTGGCTTTCATTGTTTACTTAAATCCACATATCGATTTAATTTCCCGATAAAATAGCACAGGTCACTTACTTTACCTGCTATTTTTTTGTTTTGTTTTCGGGATATATTAAATGAAGATAATGCCGACACAGAACAATCGGCATTAGATAATTGCTCCAGTATCATTCAATAAGGTACTTGCTGTGCCGTATGTATTCTCTAGGAAGCGACATCCGTGTAGCTTCTTTAACGAAATAAATCACGCCGCATATGAGCCTTTAACATGATCATTGAAGCATGGCAGCTAAGCTTATTTCGCTAGTTCAATCAGCACTGCTGTGTACATTTTCAGGGTTAATACAAATTGCTCCATGGTAATATACTCATGTTCTGAATGACCTGTGTATACTGTTCCTGGCATCGAAGGACCAAAGCTGACTGCATTAGGAAAAAGTCTTGAGTTAGTACCCCCGCCAATAGAGATCGGTTTAGCATCGGTTATATTTGTATAAAATGAGAATACGTCAAGTAAGGTGTCAATTTGCGGAGCACTTTTTTGTACAAAAGGCTCATTAATTTCATTGCTAACATCTACTAAGGTTATTTGGTTTTGTTGTTGCCACTTAGTTAATGTCGAACTAATTTCACGCTCTAGTTGCTTGGTGCTTTTGCCAACAGGTCGGCGAATGTTGATATTTAACTCCATACCTTTGCTTGTTGCTTTAAGAACGGTAGGTTGCACCGACATTGGTCCCATAAAGTCATCACTATAGGCGATGTCACCAAATTTACTGCCGTATAAACCTATGCCTAAGTGATCATTGATAAAATTAATCAAGGCTCCGCTGGCATTGTTCGGCCAGTGATTTACCGCTAATAAATCTGCTAAGTGGGTAATGGCATTTACACCATATTCAGGCTTAGAAGAATGAGCTGATTTGCCCAGAGCACTAATACTTAAGCGTTTACCTTGCCATTGGTAGTTATAACTCATGCCAATGTGGGATTGAGCTCGCTGCTTTATCTCAGCTAATAGTTTGTGATTGGCGTTCTCTATGCTTACATGAGCATCTTCTGGAATTTGACTGCCAAAAAAACCACCGGTAAATTCATTGATATAAACTTTGTTCGATGTATAGTTGGCTTTAGGAAAAGTCATGCTTATGGTGCCATAACCTTTTTCTGCCGTTACTACAGGGTATTCTGAATCAAGGGTGATGTTAACCTGTGGCAGAGAGTGAAGTTTGATGTGTTGACGCAATGGCTCCCAATCAGACTCTTCGGCCATGTAAACATATAACTCGATACGCTTATTTAGCTTAACATTTGAATCTTTGATAGCTTTCATTGCATACAAGGCATTACTTATTGGCCCTTTATCATCTTCTGTTCCTCTACCAATAAGTTTTCCAGGCTCAGAAGTTAGGTCAAGTGTGAGGGGAGATTGTGCCCATTTAGTCGGATTAAAAGGTTGGATATCACCATGAGTGATCATGCCTACACGCTGCTCGTTATCACCTAAACCAATAACTACCACATAACCATAGTCTATATAATCTAAACCTAAGTGTTTGGCTTGTTTGGCCAACTCGGCTTTAAATTTTTGATGTTCAGGATTATCTGGAGAGCTTACACCCTCTACTGCTACGGTATTAAATGTCATTAATTGACGTAAGCTTTCGAGCATTTGATCTTGGTAGGTTGATTGTGCATATTGTGCAGTCTTAGTGGCAATGTCACTCACACCAGCAAACGCTTGCATGTGTGATAATAAGGCACAAGAGACTAGTAGAGAAATTAAATAGTTAGATTTTGGCACGAGCATATTCCTATCGTTTTAGTTTCGTTTTTAGCGGAACATTTTTCTGTGATTTTATGTTGCTATTATTTTTGATAAATGGCTTTTGATAACCCTAGCTTATTTGAAATGTTAACAAGTATTAAGTTGAAAGTACTTAGAGAGTTAGTTATATTTTTACAGCAGTTTTCTAGGTTAACTTGCTTGTTCTCTACTTTAGTGGCTTGTGTGGCTGTTTTTATGTTCATAATATTTACCTCTTTATGTTGCTTAAAGCCATATTGCCTAGAAAATCACAATGAAACCAACAATAAGAATTTATCTCATCCATAAGCTGAGCTTATGCATCTGGTTTACTGTGTATTGCTTCAATTAATCTGAGGGAAGTTAAGATGGATAAAAGATTAAAGCAGCTAAATAACTTACGAAGCTTTGAAAGTGCAGCTCGCCATCAAAGTTATAGTAAAGCAGCAGAAGAGTTGTTTGTTACCCAAGCTGCAGTTAGTCAGCAAATGAGGCAGTTAGAAGCCGCTATGGGCAGTCAGTTGTTTGTCCGTAACGGTAGGAAAATGCAATTAACCGAAAGTGGTAAAAAGCTGTATATAGCGACTCATAAAGCATTCGACACACTGTTAAAAGGCTTCAACAGTATTCAAACAGAAGACGTTGCTGGTACCCTAACCATAACGTCCACTCAAGCATTTACATCTTTATGGCTTATGCCAAGGCTGTATAAATTTTCTATTAAACATCCTGAAATCAAAGTAAAAGTCGTTTCCTCAAATGGTCTTGAAGATCTCCGTAGAGGTCATATCGATTTAGCTATTCGCTTTATAACCAATAAAGAAGTAGATACCAGTGATGATATGACATATGAATTTATTGCTGAAGATCATGTGTATCCGGCCTGCTCACCACAATTGATGAAAGAATATAACTTTAAAGAGCCACAAGATGTTTTGAAGTGCTGGTTAGTCAGCTTAGAAAATCAAGGCAGCATTGACTGGCGCACGTGGTTTAAGGAAGCAGGTGTTGAAAACTATCAATGCCATAAAAAATGGACAGAGGTCAGCTCTGGCGATATGGCGTTAAGTGCAGTACTCAGTGGTCATGGTTTTACTTTAGCATCACAAGCGCTTTTCTCTCAATATGTGATTACAGGGCAGTTGGTTATTCCGTTTAATATTAAACATCCGATTTCCTTTAAACGATATTTTGTCTTTGACCCTAATTCGGCGAAAAAAGAACGGGTTAATGTTTTTACTACTTGGCTTAAAGAAGAAACTCTGCAAGATGAAAAAAGTACATTAGAGGCGATAAGTTACGGTAGTTTATAGCGTAAAACCTTAATTATTATTTATTAATAATATTTACTGCTATTTTGTAGCTACTTAAAAATAAATACCTGAAATTTATCTATCATAGAACCGTCAAAGCAACTGCAAGACCTGTGTCTACGGCGTTAGCTCTTAAGTTCATCTACATCTTGCCCATTTTGACTGCGTTTTAATTGAATAACTAGCAGAGTGATATTTTATCTAAATAAGTAATTTGTATGCTTCAGCAGCAAGTAAGTAACCCCAAAACATGTTGTTGATGAAAAAAACATCACTTTATTTCAAAGATTATATTTTGTTCACACCACTCTTGCTATATAATATGCGACCTTAATATTTTGAGTCTTGATTGTTGTTTTCAGGGTTACTTATCTATTTATAAGATAGGTCCGTGCTACTAACAATCGTTGATTACTTGTTAGCAACATCTAGGAATACCTTTTGATCACTACATCGAACATTACAATGCAATTTGGCGCAGAGCCGTTATTTGAAAACATTTCGGCTAAATTTGGCAACGGTCACCGCTACGGTTTGATCGGAGCAAATGGCTGCGGCAAGTCTACATTTATGAAGATACTTAGTGGCGATTTAGTGCCAAGCTCTGGCAATGTATCAGTAAGTACCGGTAACAAAGTAAGTACTTTGGGCCAAGATCAATTCGCTTTTGAAACACACAATGTAATTGATACTGTGATCATGGGCGATATGCCTTTGTGGAAAGTAAAGCAAGAAAGAGATGCTATTTACGCCCAAGCTGAAATGAGTGAAGCCGATGGTATGCGTGTTGGTGACTTAGAAAGCCAATTTGCAGAAATGGACGGTTACACAGCAGAAAGTCGTGCTGGTGAAATCTTATTAGAAGCGGGTATTGAAGAGTCTTTTCACTACGGTTCAATGCAGCAAGTTGCGCCAGGTTGGAAGCTACGTGTGCTACTTGCACAAGCATTATTTGCAAACCCTGATATTTTATTACTCGATGAGCCTACCAACAACTTGGATATTCATACCATCAGTTGGTTAGAAGGTGAATTGAACAAACGTAAATGCACCATGATTATCATTTCGCATGATAGACATTTCCTTAACTCTGTATGTACGCATATGGCAGATATTGATTACGGTGAATTACGTGTTTACCCAGGTAACTATGAGTTCTTCTTAGCGCAGTCTGGTTTATTACGTGAACAGCTATTAGCAGGTAATGATAAAAAAGTTGCTGAAATTGCTGAACTACAAGACTTTGTTAACCGTTTTGGTGCTAATGCTTCAAAAGCTAAACAAGCAAGTTCTCGTGCTAAGAAAATGGATAAAATTAAACTTGATGATGTTAAATCATCGAGTCGTATTACCCCGAAGATTGCTTTTGCTCCAGGCAAAAAAATGCATCGTCAAGCTTTAGAACTTGAAAACCTAAGTCATGGTTTTGATGGCGAAATGTTGTTTGAAAATGGCGACTTATTACTAGAAGCCGGTGCTAAGTTAGCGATTATCGGCGAAAACGGCGTGGGTAAAACTACCTTATTACGTTGTTTAATGAGCGAATTAGAGCACATTGAAGGTGTTGTTAAATGGTCTGAAAATGCTTCTGTAGGTTATTGCCCGCAAGATAGTGGTTCATTCTTTGATAATGACCTAACGCTAATGGAGTGGATGTCGCAATGGCGTAGACCTTGTCACAACGATTTAAGTGTTCGTGGTATGTTAGGTCGTATGTTATTTACTGACGATGATGCGAATAAAAAAGCACGTAACTGTTCAGGTGGTGAAAAGAACCGTTTGTTATTTGGTATGTTAATGATGGCTGATATCAATGTATTAATCATGGATGAGCCGACTAACCACATGGATATCGAAGCGATTGATGCATTAAATAATGCTCTTAAAGACTTCGAAGGTACATTAATTTTTGTTAGTCATGACCGTGAGTTTGTTTCTTCTTTAGCAACGCGCATTATTGATATTAAAGATAAAAAATTAATTGATTTCCAAGGTTCGTTAGATGAATACCTTGATAGCCAAATGCAGACTAAAAAAATTGCTTAGTCAGACAGCTTGAGTAAAACGAATGTAAGTAGATAAAAAAGTTAAGGCTGTTAATCAACCTTAACTTTTTTTCAGTATTTCGTGGGAAATATCAATCGGCTCTGTTACTCAATTACTGGTTATTTAATTACTACTCTTATTAAAACGGCTAATGGATCCACTCGAGCTCGCTTCTACTCGTTCAATCACGAGTTTCATAGCTATTTATCCAACTATATTTTCTTTTATTGCACAAACTGTATGGTGCCTGAGAAAGAAGTACTGCCTTGACTGTCATGAATAAAAATTATGTTGAAGCTACCTCATCGCAGTGAGTAATTCATTTAACTGTTGCTTTTAGGATACACCCTGTTTTCTTTTTTTTTATAGTCAAGTCATTGTTTAATCTTCTTATATTGTTTTTTCATTCCACATTGCTGAAGGTAACTGTTGCTGTGGTGTTGCTTTTCGGCAACAGTCTTGATGTGGTGTTTTCAGTTAAATCTATTGAGAACAATGATTTGTCACGTTGGTCTACTTTGTGCTTAAGCTAAGCATCTAATTATGAGAATTAGTTAAATCAGTCATGTGAAATTATGACCGATCTCGTGTGAGGATTACGTTTAAATACTGGCTTTAGCCAATAACCATTTGCTTTTAAAGGAAACAATTATGTCTGAACCTATATCAGAAAAAGAATCAGAAACCTTATCTCGTTGTATTAAAATAGATGGCTGGATTTTCGAAATAAAAATGGTGCGAGCAATTCGAGTTGAAGAATATGGACAACCTTACTCAGCTATTGTCAATTTTAACTTTAATGGTGATAACGTTTATGTAGACGGCTTAATGACAAACTCTGATGAAGATATAACTAAAGAAGATTTTAATACGCTAAAAGGGTATGTTAAGCGATTAGGCGCTAAAGAAATTCAGTTTGATCGCTATAAAAAGAAACAAACAAAAGCTCATTCGTGGCAATCAACAGCTGACTCGTGGGTTATTTCACCAGCAGAGTCAAAACCACAGCCATTGCAGCTCGTCAGTGCCGGTTAGCTATTTCGTTGTCGGCCATCTCATTTTGTTATTGCAGCAATGACAAAGGGAATCGTTAATGGTCAATAGTTAATCGCTGAATTTTCACTTTTCTGTCGCCAAGCTCAAAATAAAGCATATCCGCAACTAGCTAATTGATAGCTAGTGCTGCTTTAAGTGATAAGTTTATTTTTATTAAGTTCATCAGAACATTCGTTTGATAAATTATCATTAGGTAAACGTTTTTTAAACTCTCGTTTTAGAAAGTAAAAACTCACCGATGATTGCAAACAAACGGTAGCGACAGAAACATACCAAAGCTGCTCTATCTGAAAGTCACTTTGTTTGGATAACCAAAGGGCAGGCAAGATAAAAGTAATTAAGCGGGTTGCGGTACTCAGTAAAGCAGGCATGGTGTTTCCCAGAGCTTGAAACATACCCGAGCAAGTAAAAACTAAACCGGCAGGAACAAAGTTCCAACAAATCATTTGTAAAAAAGCCACACTAATCAAAATCACTTCTCGATCGTCAGAAAAGTGAGTCAGCATCCATTCTGCTTGGCTTAAACAAATTAACAAGATAATAGCCATTAACGAGCAGGTCATAATGGCAGTCCATCTAAAAGTATCTCTCACCCTTTGGTAATTTTGTGCGCCAAAGTTTTGCCCTGCAATCGCAGGCGCTGCAAAAGCAATAGCCATTGCAGGTAAGAATAATGCTTGCATGACACGTGAACCAAGACCAAATGCTGCTTGAGCTTCCGCACCAAACGGTTTAATTAGCCAATAAATAGCGCCCATATAAACAAACATCAAAAAGAACTCCCCACCGGCGGGTAAACCAATAGCTAGCAATTTCTTAATGCGAGGCACGTTAATATGCCAAAGAGAGAAATCAACGCTGACGTACTTATCTGTTGTTATAAAGTAATAACATAAAAGTACCACAGCAAAAATTACTGACAGTGAGCTGGCAAATCCAGCGCCAGCGATACCCATGGCGTAGCCTGAACCCCAACCAGTAATCAATATGGGTGAGAGTATGATATTGAGTAAAATAGATAGCGTCTGAATCACCATAGTTGGTTTAACAATACCTGTTCCTCGAAGCGCAGAGCTGATAGAGACCATAATAAACTGCAGCGCCATACAGGGAATGAACCAATGTAAGTAAGTTAAGCCCATCATCACGGTTTCTGAGTCTTGTGATATTAAATTAAGGTAATCTTGTGCACCAAAATAACCAATGATACAAACAATGATGCCAACGACAGTAGATAACATCATTGATTGATTGAAGGTAAGGTTTGCGTCTTGTTGATCTTTTGCGCCTACCGCATGAGAGATAAGCGCTGCAGTGCTCACATTGAGTATTTGTGTCAGCGCGAAGATTAAAAACATCGCATTACCGGCTAAGCTCAATCCCGCGAGCGCTGCAGAGCCTAATTTACCCACAAAATACAAATCAACAATAAAATACAATGTTTGAATAAGCATACCTATCATCATGGGTAATGCCATCGAGATCAGATGTTTAGGAATTGAGCCTTGGGTAAGATCTTTCATGGTCGATGAAATCCGTTGTTGTTGTTGTTGTTGTTGTTGTTGTTGTTGTTAGTTATTGGTTGTTAAAGGATAAATTTTTAGGTAAATAGTGAGTGAATAATTTGGTGAAGAAAATTGTTGGAGCTCGTTAGAGTATTCTTTTGCGATAACATATCGCATTCAAGCCGCTAAATAAATGCTAAATGAATTATAGCTAATTTAATCGCGTGGTTATTAATCTAAATGTGTACCTCAAACGTATATTGCTTTATACAGTTTTTGTTAGGTACTTTGGCAACGTGTTTATTAACTTAATAGTCTTTAATTTGGTTGGTTTTAACTTAGCCTGGTTTGGCTTAGTTTATTGGGGCAATAACTTTATCCCCTTCAGCCTTTTATTATTGATTTCACACCTTTTTTTTATCGCTAAATCACGAAACGAATTACTGCTAATAATGGTGATAACTTTTATTGGTATCTTTGTTGATTCATTGCTTGTGCAATTTAATGTTTTTATTTTTGTTAATGGCGGTCATATTCCGTTTTGGTTGATGATGCTTTGGGCTTGTTTTGCGACAACTATATGCCATAGCTTACGATTTCTATCGGGACGTAAGGCATTACAACTCTTCGTTGGTGCCATATTTGCGCCCTTGAGTTATATCGCTGGTTACAAATTTCAGGCGGTTGATTTTGGTCAATCTATGATCTCAACGTATTTGCTTTTAAGTGTGATATGGGCAGTGTTATTTGTTTTGTTTTTCTATATAAAAGACAAACTAGTCAAGGCTGAGGTGAGTTATGTTTAAGCTTTCTTTTTCTTTATGTTCTTCTTATTTATCGTACTTCTATTTGATTTGTTGCTTGTCACAAAGTGTAGTCTTTGCAAATAGCATCTCCGATGAAATGGAATTGCCAAATAATTTACAAAGCACTATTGATACCCAAGCCTTTGTATCGATAGGGGAGACCACGTTTTCTATTTTATTTTGGGACCTTTATAAAAGTCAGTTACTGACTACTTCTGGAAAATATCCCATCAATATAGCAACCGACAAGGTACTTTTTACGATTAATTATTTAGCTGATATTTCCAGTGAAGACCTTATCAACAGAACCATAGATCAATGGGATCACTTAGGCATTCCCGCTGAGGAGTATCTGACTTACGTATCTGATCTAAAAAATATGTGGCCAGACATCAAAGAGGGTGACAGCTTATCTTTGCTTATACACCAAGGGCGCAGTGTCTTTTATTTTAATCAGCAATATATTGGCGTTATTACCCCCTCTGAATTTGGTCAAATATTTCTTGCTATTTGGCTATCTGAAAATACCAGTGAGCCTGAATTACGCCGTGAATTATTAGGAAGTATTACCTATGACTAAAGTTAAGATTTTTCTATTAATTATCATTACCTGTAGTCTTATTTCTAGTTGCTCCACAGCGTTAGATGATTATCAAGATGTTGATAAACCATTTGATATTAAACGTTACTTTGATGGGCGAGTAATCGCTTGGGGCATGGTGCAGAATTATTCTAATAAAGTAAGTAGACGATTTTGTGTCGAAATAGAGGGCTCATGGCAAGGTAATGAAGGCGTTCTTGCGGAAAAATTTTATTTTAATGATGGTGAAATCAGTTACCGAAACTGGCAATTATCTAAAAAAACGGATGGTAGTTATGAAGGGCAAGCGGAAGACGTGATAGGAATGGCTATTGGTAAACATCAAGGTTTCGCATTTCAGTTTCAATACCAATTATCATTAGTTGTTGAAGATGAAAGCTATCAAGTTTCTATGGATGACTGGATGTATCAACTTGATGAGTTTCGGGTAATGAATAAGACCTCGATGAGCAAGCTTGGCGTTAAAGTTGCTGAGGTGACATTGTTTTTTGATAAGCAAACACAAGTGCAACAATGTCCAAGTAGTAATGCAAAGTAATGCAATATAAGCACAACTTTATACAACTTAGATAAAAGGGGAGGTTTAATTTTTTGTATTTATTTAAATTGATAAACAGTTATACAATCAATGAAAACTTGCTGAAACTGTATGTATTCTATGTATTCCTCAAAGACTTTAAAAGCAAAGTTTACTCTGTAGATTTATAATATCTTATAAGCAATGTAATGCTAGATAAAAGTCTCTTTATAGCCTTAGTCTCTCGAACGAATACTTTTCATCGTATACTCCTTGTAGTGATAAAAAACTCATTCATCATTATTGTTGAAATTCTTTTTAATTAACCTATTTAATACGCGTTAATTTGATAAAAGATCACTGCTAAAAATATAAGTTTATTTGTGAACAAATGTTGATCTTTGTTTCTTTTTTGTACGTAAGTTCAGGTGTACTTAATTAATGAGGGTAAGCAAGTGAAATATTTTAAAATACTAAGTGTAACCGTATTAAGTGTGTTTTTATTGCAAGGTTGCAATGACGACGATAATGACGTAATTGAACAAGTCAAACAAGATGTAGTTGCACCAACTACGATTGTTGATGCTGCTGTTAATGACGGCAGTTTCACTACTTTAGTTGCTGCTTTACAAGCGACAGGGCTAGATACAACCTTGGCAGATACCAGTGCGAAATTTACCGTTTTTGCGCCAACGGATAAAGCCTTTGCTTTGTTGGGGCAAGGTACCATTGATGCGCTGCTGGCTGATACTGATAAGTTATCAGATATTTTAACCTATCATGTTATTAGTGGTGAAGTTGATGCCGCAGCAGCTATAGCGCTAGCTGGGACAACCGTTGATATGGTGAATGGTGATGCCGTAGGTTTATCACTCGATGGTGAAAAATTATTGGTAAATACCGCCACAGTAATTACCACTAACATTCAGACTGATAATGGTATTATTCACGTTATCGATGCTGTTTTACTCCCACCCGCAGAAATGATGGAGCCGACATTGAGTATTGTCGAAGTAGCACTGGCTGATCCTGATAATTTCTCTACCTTAGTTGCCGCGCTTAGTGCTGCTGATTTAGTGACTACCTTGTCAAATGAAGATGCTACCTTTACTGTTTTTGCTCCGACTAATGCCGCATTTGCTTTAATTGCAGGTGATACCTTGACTGCATTGTTAGGTGATACCGATGCCTTAACAAAAGTACTACTGCAACATGTTATAGCAGATGCTGCTGTAAATTCGGTTAATGCCTACGCCTTGAGTGGCAATATGGTTGATACAGCGGGTATGGATAAAATAGCACTTAACATCAACATGGACACAGATAAGCTATTGTTTGGTGGTGCCAATGTTGTGATGAAAGATATTTATACAACCAACGGCATTATCCATGTGATAGATGCGGTAATTATTGGTGATGTGGCATTACCAAAACCGAGCATGAGCTTAGTTGATATTGCCAGTAGCAACAGTGATCTATCGACACTAGTGTCAGCGTTGCAATCAACAGGCCTAGATACCGTCTTAGCTAACCTTGATAATGACTATACTGTTTTTGCTCCAACTAATGCCGCTTTTGCTAAATTACCTGCTGGCACAGTTGAAGGATTAACTAGCGAACAATTAAGTAACATATTGCTATATCACGTAATCGCTGGCGAAGTTCTTGCTGATGGCGCTATCAACTTAGCTCAATCTATGGATAACATGGCAGAAATGGCGAATGCGAGTAAAGCCGCTGTATCGTTCACTGATGGCATGCTTTTCATTAATGGCGCTAAGGTAAGTGCAGCTAATGTTATGGCTGCAAATGGTGTTGTTCACTTAATTGATAATGTGATTATGCCTCCTGCAATGATGGGTACGCCAACATTGAATATTGTTGAAGTCGCTTTGGCAGACCCGGATAATTTTTCTACCCTAGTAACCGCACTTACTGCTGCTGATTTAGTGACTACTTTATCAAACGAAGATGCTATGTTTACTGTTTTTGCTCCAACTAATGCCGCCTTTGATAAGATTGACAGTGAAGCTTTAACCGCTTTATTAGCAGACACTGAGATGCTTACTAAAGTCTTATTAACTCATGTTGTGGGTGAAAGTAGCTTAAGTTCTACAGATGCTTATGCAAAAAATGGACGTTCATTAACCACAGCATCGGATGTAATGATTGATGTGAGTATTGACGCTGATACGGGAATGCTGATGATTGGAGGAGCTAAAGTAATTATCTCTGATATCTACACAACAAACGGTGTTATTCATGTAATCGATACCGTGATTATGGAATAGTTACCTAACTTTTAGTTACCAAGTTGTTAGGCGCTAAGTTTTGGTTGGATAATTGTTCTTTCTTTTACCATGCAAAGAGTTTGATTAACATTACCGACCATGAGCCTCTGTCTTCAGAGGCTTTTTTTGTCATACCAAATCAAATAAGTTTATTCCCACTCAGAGCTTGTCAGCGGTTTGAGAACAAATAGAATTTTTTTATGTATAGTCATTCTATATTAAGAAAATTATGTGCAGTTATCAGATTGCTGACAAACTCCCAAAGGGCGAGTTGAAAAGGCTTACATGCCGCGTTATTATTTTTGATAAGGGATAAACCATTATCTTCAATCAATGCCTTGCCTCTAAGCCTTTTAAAACTCGCTGTGAGGGAAAAAACTTACTTGAATTGGTATAATACTGATCGTTTAGTGATTTTTTACGTATGAATAGTTATAAACCAGCAAGTGATATTCTTATGAAAAATTTAAATGTTACCTTACCAATATTTCCGTTACCCGTGTTCTTATTGCCAGGCGGGGTAACAAAGTTACGCATATTTGAACCACGCTATTTAAAAATGGTCAGTACCGCCTCTTCGGGTCAAGGTTTTGTTCTATGGCTTCAAGATAAAAATATAATTGCTAACGAAAGCTCTACTAGTATGCCGTGGGGTAGTTGGGTTGACATTATTAATTTTGATCAAGGTGATGACGGTATTTTAGAAATTGATGTTAAGTGTAAATCTCTGGTCGTCATTAAGAGCATAGCGCATGACGAAAATAATTTGCATTTTGGTGATGTTAGCTGCATTGCGCATTGGTCTGAAATTCATGTCGACATGGCTAAAGGAAAATTATCTACATCGTTAGCGAGTGTCTTTGCAGAGAACGAAAGGCTTGATGATTTATATCCAACGAAAGGTCTAAACGATAGCCATTGGGTGTTAGCGAGGTGGTTAGAGATACTACCTATAGAGTTAAATGTAAAAAATGCCTTTGTTGTGAGTTACAGTTTTAAAGAAGCAAAAGCGTTTGTTGAATCCGTTATTCTTGAATAGTTCTTTATTTTGAATTAGTTTTTGAATTAATTTTTAACTGCTCTTTAAAAAGTTTTGAAATAATTTCAATATAAAGTGATCCTGACACTTATTTGACCGTATAACCTGACATGTTCAAATAAATAGTGGGACGAAGCAATGCAGACTAACTTGCTAAGCAGACCGACAAGTGCTAAATCTACTAGTATGTCAGATAAAATAAATCACCCACAACTCTGCCAATGGCTAGAGTCTGTTGCTATAAGTCGAGACAAACAAGCTTTCACTCATTTGTTTCAGTTCTTTGCACCCAAAATTCTACGTATTGCACGTGGTAAATTTCCTAATGAAGCACAAGCCAATGAAGTCGTGCAAGACACTATGAGTAATGTGTGGAGAAAAGCCCACCTTTACAATCAAGACAAGGGGGCTGCAACCACTTGGGTATACACGGTAATGCGTAACGTTACTTTCGATATGCTGAGAAAAATTCAAGGTAATAAAGAAGATAATCTAAGTGATGATATTTGGCCTATCGCTGAAAGTATGAGCATCGAAAATGAAATTTTTGATGACCATTTAGAACATGCAAACTTGTTAAGTGTCATAGAAGAGTTACCTCAAGCTCAACAAGACGTTGTTAAAGGTTTTTACTTTAGAGAAATGTCTCAAGAGCAGCTAGCTGTGCATCTACATTTACCACTAGGGACAGTTAAATCTCGATTACGTTTGGCCCTAGGAAAACTCAAAGTACAGTTAGGAGAAAAACATGATTAACCATCACCCTAAATTTGAGCTTATTCAAGCGTTTGTAAATGGTGATTTACCTGCATCTTTATCTGCTGGTATCGCTATTCATGCAGATATGTGTCCGGTATGTCAGCAAACGATCGCCCAATTTACTGAACAAGTGGCTGAAAATAGTTTTGAAGAAGAATACTTAGATAGATTCATCATTGATGACAATGAAGCACTAGAAGCGATTGCAACAATAGATTTTGATCACATGATAGATAATATTGTTGAATCTTCTGATATCGCTGTTGTTGTACCAAAAGTAGAAAAAACAGTCAGTTTTAATGATACTACTTACACTCTTCCTGCAGCATTAAATAGTATGGAAATGGGTAAACATGCTCAAATTGGTAAGTTAACGAGAGCTCGAATTCAGTTGAATGAAAATGAAATCCATAGCAGTTTACTACATATACAGCCTGGTGGAGGCGTACCTGAACATACGCATAAAGGTTTTGAGCTTACGGTGCTGTTAGCGGGATCATTTCATGATGAAAGTGGTGAGTATGTTAAGGGGGATTTTATCATGCTTGACAGTTCTCATCAGCATCATCCTATTTCTAGCAATGGTTGTCTTTGTTATACCGTTGCTAATGATGCACTACACTTTACCCATGGTATTAATAAGTTGCTTAACCCAATAGGTTCTTTCATATATTAGCTAGCTAAGTATTTAACAGTTAAAGCGTTAATTAAAGTTAAAATCAGAAATTAGAAGGAAAGGATTATGATTTATTCAGTGGATAAGAAAGACATAGAAATTGGTATTAGCGCTTGTTTAATTGGTGAAAAGGTTCGGTTTGATGCCAGTAATAAACCGTCTCATTTTTGTATTAAAGAATTTTCAGAACATGTTTCATATAAGTCATTTTGCCCAGAAGTTGCTGTAGGTTTACCTATTCCTAGACCAACCATTCGTCAAATAAAGCGTGATGATGTTATTCATGTTTCTCAAAAAGATGGCAGTGGCGATGTTACCGAGGCCTTAAAAGCGTATGGAAAAAAAGTAGCCAGCATGACCAAATCGTTAAGTGGTTATATTTTTTGCGCTAAAAGCCCAAGTTGCGGCATGGAAAGAGTTAAGATTTATAGCCCCGAAGGTAACTCATTACCCTCAAAAGGTATCGGTGCTTTTGCCAAAGAAATTATGGATGCTAACCCGTTATTACCTTGCGAAGAAAATGGCCGTCTAAACGATCCTCTACTGCGTGAAAACTTTGTTGCCAGAGTATTTGCTTATAAACATTGGCAAACGATTGTTGAATCAGGATTAACTAAGCACAAGTTAACCACCTTTCATAGCCATTACAAGTATACGGTGATGAGCCACGATTTAATCGCCTATAAAGAGTTAGGGCAATTATTAGCAAGAGCTGATTTACCCCTTGATGAGGTGGCGGCGCAATATATTTTAGGATTAATGACGGCACTGAAAATTATAGCGACCCGTAAAAAGCATGCTAATACACTGGCGCATATTCAAGGATACTTTTCAAAGCACTTACAAGCGAATGAAAGACAGGAATTATGTGAACAAATTGATGCTTATCGCGAAGGACTTATTCCGTTAATGGCACCTTTAACGTTAATTAAGCATTATCTACTTAATCATCCAAAAGACTATTTAACAAAGCAAGCGTACTTATCTCCTTACCCTGATAAATTAAGATTGAGATACGCTTACTAACTGATTTATATTAACTTTAGTTTAGATGCTAAATAAATTAGTAACCCAGTCACCCATATTTTTAATTATTCTTCCGTGATGCCTTTAACCGGGCACATAAGGATCCCGCTTGCTACTTTGGCTCCGTAATGACCTTCGAACACACGACAATCCAGCGTTACACTATTTCCTGAGTCGTAACGCCTTAAGTCAACATGATTCAGCAGTACCAGCGAAAGCTATCTTTTTTATCTGTGAACAACAATGGCAACAACATGATTGGTCGCCGATAAAGATAGATTTTATTAAGCGTCACGCCCATGCCCTTGTTAAAGAACTCGCGCTATTAAATATCGAACTTGAATTGATTGAACTCGATAATTTTACCCAGCAAAAAACGTATTTACACAGCTATTGTCAACTGCACAATATTACTGAAGTGGTGGCTAATAGTGAGGTTGAATTTAATGAACAGCAACGAGATAAAGCCTTATATTTAGAATTAAAGGCTAGCGGTATTCCATTAACCTTACTTGAAGCAGACGTAATCGTACCAAAAGGCAAAGTCCTGAATCAGTCGGGTATTATGTATAAGGTTTTTACACCGTTTAAGCGTGCTTGGTTAACCTATATTCAGCAAGGCGGCTTTGAGTATTTAGGCAAAGTATCTGTTAAATCGTCAGCGGTTAACAAGGCTGATAATCAAGAAGAAGATCAGGGAAGTATTTCTAGTACCTGGCCGCTAGCAACTGTTTTTGAGCAGCAAATACTACCAAAGTTTTACCAACAAAAAATAAGCACTTACAAACTTAATCGTGATATACCATCGATTAAAGGTACGTCGGGTATATCACCTTATTTGGCTGCAGGTGTTATCAGTCCTCGTTTTGTACTTCGATTATTACTTAACAAACATCCCGATTTGTTAGTCGCGTCAGACAGTGAAGAATTTTCATGGTTGAATGAGATTATTTGGCGAGAGTTTTATCGCCACCTGCTTTTTCATGAACAACGATTATGTAAACACCAATGTTATAAAGAAAATTATCAAGAGATGTTGTGGCATAACGATGCTGCATTATTTGATGCGTGGTGCCAAGGCAGAACTGGCTACCCACTTGTTGATGCTGCAATGAGGCAGCTCAATCAAACAGGCTGGATGCATAATCGTCTTCGTATGGTCGTGGCGAGCTTTCTAACCAAACATTTACTCATTGATTGGCGATTAGGTGAAAAATATTTTATGCAGCACCTGATTGACGGCGATTTAGCTTCAAATAATGGTGGCTGGCAATGGGCGGCTAGCACTGGCTGTGATGCACAACCTTACTTTAGGATTTTTAATCCTATTAGACAAAGCGAACGTTTTGATCCAAAGGGCGTTTTCATACGTAAATATATACCAGAGCTTAACAATATTTCTGATAAGGCGATTCACTTTCCTCATCAATATATTAAGGATAATGAACTAAATATTTATTGGCCAGCGATTGTTGAGCACAAAGAGGCTAGGTTAAAAGCGTTAGCTTTTTATAAGGTGTAAAGAAAGGCTAGGTCGGTAACTCATTGTTAAGAAATTGGTTATGCGGTCATTGCGTTCATAGTGTTGTTATTAAGGTATTCATCATCAAAGTTTTAGTCAGTAAGGTAGTGTTATGGAAAATAAAACGTTAGATCACACCCTACAAGGTGCACCTTTGTGGCTAACTAATTTTGTGCTTGTTTATCAAAAGCTATCGAAAGAGAATCTGCAATTATTAGCCACTATTTACCATGAAAATGTCACCTTTATTGATCCTCTACACACAGTGGAAGGCTTTGATGATTTATATCAGTACTTTGAAAATCTCTATCAAAACCTTTCTGCGTGTGATTTCGTTATTGAAGAGGTGATTTGGCAGGATTCGCAAGCTTCACTATTTTGGACCATGACTTACCAACACCCTAAGCTCAACAAAGGTAAAATGGTTACTGTCGTTGGCACCTCACATATTAAGGGAGAAGGCGATAAGGTTATTTACCATAGAGACTTCCTTGATTTAGGTGCAATGCTTTATGAGCAGCTGCCTATACTCGGCAAGCTTACTAAGTGGATAAAAACTAAGGCGGCAAACTAATGGCCATTCAAAATGTTTTAATCACAGGGGCAACATCAGGCATTGGCTTGGCGTTATTTGAAAAGTACACCAATCAAGGTGAAAACGTGATTGCCTGCGGTCGAAACCCAGGAAAAATGGCCCTTCTGGAGTCACGCTCTTATAAGACCTGTTTATTTGATATCACTGAGCCGGCACAAATAGCGGCTGCCGCTCAAGATATTAAAGAATTAGATATACTGATTTTAAATGCCGGTGATTGTCGCTATGTTGATGATGTTAAAAATTTTGATGGTGAGTTATTTTCTAATATCATCAATACCAACCTTTCTTCCTTAGGTGCGCTATTACAATACTTTTTACCAAAAGTGAAAAAGGGCGGGCAAGTCGTTTTTGTTAGTTCAAGTGCCACTATTTTACCGTTTCCTCGCAGTGAGGCTTACGGGGCATCAAAGGCCGGGATGGACTATTTAGCTAATAGTTTGAGGCTTGATCTACTTGAGCATGATATTGACGTTACTTTAGTGCACCCTGGTTTTGTTAGCACACCTTTAACGGATAAAAATGACTTTGCGATGCCTTTTATGCTGACCAGCGAACAAGCCGCGAGTCGTATGCTGATTGGTATTGAAAAGCGAAAAAAATATCTACATTTCCCCAAGCGACTAACGCTTATTATGAAACTATTTTCTGTTTTACCTTCGTTTTTATGGCAATCACTTATTACCAAAAATGATAGATCGAGTAAGAGTCACACTAGGGAAGATCAAGTATGAAGCATTTTGCCATTATTGGCTCCGGCATTTCCGGACTAACTGCCGCTTATTTATTATCAAAAAAGCATAAGGTTACCGTATTTGAGAAAAATGACTCTGTTGGCGGCCATACGGCAACGGTTGATATAGAAAAGTCAGGGGACAAATTTGCAATAGATACCGGTTTTATTGTCTTTAATGATAGAACCTATCCTAACTTCTTAGCTTTGTTGGATGAAATAGGTATTGGTAAAGTACCCACTGAAATGAGTTTTTCTGTTCACAATTGCCAGTCAGGCCTTGAATACAATGGACATAATCTAGATACATTATTTGCCCAACGACGAAATATATTCAAACCGACCTTTTGGTTATTAGTTAAAGAAATATTACGCTTCAACAAGTTATGCAAAAGCATTTATCAGCAAGATATTTATAGTGATGGATTAACATTAGGTGCATTCTTAACTGAACATAACTTTAGTGACTTTTTTGCTGAGCATTATATTTTACCAATGGGCGCAGCAATATGGTCTAGCTCATTAGCACAAATGGAAGATTTCGAATTCACATTTTTTGTTAAATTCTTCCATAATCATGGCTTATTAAATATTGCCGATAGGCCACAATGGTATGTCATTCCAAAAGGCTCTCGAAGCTACTTAACACCATTATGTGCACCGTTTAAGGATAATATTAACGTTAATGCCAATATTACCAGCATTACTCGAAGCAATGATAAAGTACATTTGCATTTTGAAGATATGCCTAGTCAAACGTTCGATGAAGTGGTTATTGCTTGTCATTCTGATCAAGCACTCTCCTTATTAAATGATGCAAGCCAAGATGAAAAGTCGGTGTTATCTGCAATGCCTTATAGTGCGAACACTGTTGTTCTGCATACCGATGAAAAATTATTACCTAAACGCAAAAAAGCCTGGGCAAGTTGGAATTATCAATTAAACCATAATCGTGGTAATAACAGCAGCCATGATCGCAGCCATAACCGCAGTGCAGCAGCTAGCGTTACTTACAATATGAATATATTGCAGGGTATTCAAAGTAAGCACACCTTTTGCGTTACCTTAAATCAAAAAGATGACATAGACCCCAAAGAAATATTAAGGGAGTTCACTTATCACCATCCTGTTTTTTCGGCCGATTCGATAAAAGCCCAACAGCAAAGACATATCATTTGCGGCGTTAATCACACGCATTTTGCTGGTGCTTATTGGCACAGTGGTTTTCATGAAGATGGCGTAAGAAGCGCCGTTGAAGTGGCTGAACGGTTTGATTGTTATATAGGTGTAACTGATGAACATGCCTAATTCATTTAGTAATAGCCATATTTACCTCGGTAATGTTATGCATCGACGCTTTAGCCCCAAAAAGCACAGCTTTGATTACCGTTTATTTATGCTAGCGCTCGATGTTGCTGATGTTGAAAAGGCTCAGGGTGGTTTTGGTGTTTTTGGTTTTTCATGGTATCGACCATTACGTTTTGTTGAAACAGACTATTTAAAGGAAAGTATAAAAGATAATTCAAAAGATAACCTAGCAGGTGATCCCCGTTCATTAAGTCACCGTATAAAGAATAAGGTACACGAATTAGCAGGTTATGCAGATATAAAAAGAATTGTTATGTTGGTGCAAGTTAGGTGTTTTGGTATTTACTTTAGTCCCGCCAATTTTTATTTTTGCTACGACCAAGACGATAAATGTACACAAATGCTCGCAGAAGTCAGTAATACACCTTGGAATGAACGCCATTATTACTTAGTAGATTTGTTAAAAGAAGAAGGTGATAAAACCACGAAAAAAATGTTTCAAGTTTCACCTTTTATGGACTTAGCTATGACTTACTTTTGGCAGGTAACTCCACCGTGCAATGGTAATGATAAGTTGCTGGTTAAAATTGAAAATAAACGTGTTAATGACGAAAGCGGCACAGTAAGTAAGTTATTTGATGCAAGTTTAGTGATGAGGAGAAAACCCTTCACTAAAGCCAGTTTATTGCGCATTTGGGGGCAATTGCCTGTTATGACAATGAAAGTTGTAGTCACAATTTATTGGCAAGCATTAAAGTTATTCATCAAACGTGTGCCTTTTATTGGTTATCAAAAACCGAGTTAGTGGATTATCTTTGAAAGCTTGAATTTAAGAAGGAGAATAAAAATGGAAAATATTGAAGGGGTTCGAGTACTAAAAGCGGCTAACTGGTTAGATAAACGTTGTCGTACCTTAGTGCTAAACATTTTCTCGAAGCTTACCTATGGTCAACTAGAGATTGTTGAAGGATCTATTCATTCGCATTTCCCTGAAACGGTTAGTGAACAAAGTATTAAAGGTAAAATACATATCCATGATCCGAGTGTTTACCGTGACTTTGTTAAAGGTGGGAGTATTGGTGCATCTGAGGCTTTTATTGATGGTAAATGGAGTAGTCCCAATTTAACCAATGTTATTAGAATTTTCGCCAAAGCTCAACAGCAGACCGATAGCTTGGAAGCAAACAAGTCATGGATGAATAGGTTGAAAAATACCGTCAGTCATTGGCAAAATAGAAATACCCAATCAGGTTCAAAGCGTAATATCTTAGCTCATTATGATTTAGGTAATGAGTTGTACACGCGATTTTTAGACCCGGATATGATGTACTCGTCTGCTATTTATCCGACAGAAGACGCTTCATTAGATGAGGCTCAACAGCATAAACTCGCCACTATTTGCCAGCGATTATCACTAAATGAACATGATCATTTATTGGAAATAGGTACTGGCTGGGGAGGCTTAGCAATATATGCAGCTCAGCATTATGGTTGCCGTGTAACGACAACGACTATCTCTGATGCACAATATGCCTATGCACAAGCTCGTATAGAAAAGTTGGGCTTAACAGATAAAATTACCTTGCTTAAAGAGGATTACCGAAATTTAACGGGAGTTTTTGATAAAGTAGTTTCCATTGAAATGATAGAAGCTGTTGGTTATGACTTTTTACCTAGTTTCTTTAAGCAGTGTAATGACCGATTAAAAGTTGGCGGTAAGTTGCTTATTCAATCAATTACTATTGCCGATCAACGTTTTGACTATTACAAAAACAACGTTGATTTTATCCAACGCTATATATTCCCCGGTGGATTTTTACCGTCAGTTAATGTGTTGACTCAAAATATTACTGATCACAGTGAGTTGGTTGTTGAATCCCTAGATGATATAGGGCTTGATTACGCTAAAACGTTAGCGCACTGGAGAGAGAACTTTTTGGCATCTTGGTTAGAGCTGACTCAACATGATTATGACGAAACCTTTAAACGATTATGGCTTTATTACTTTGCTTACTGTGAAGGCGCATTTTTAGAGCGTTCAACTAGCGCGGTCCATTTAGTGGCTAGAAAATAGATATTGAATTTATTTGAGAGTAAAAAGTAGGGAATAAATTTTCCTACTTCATTGACCTATCTAGCTTACGTCTATCTACTCAACGATATTATCCTTTAAATCTGAGCTGGCGTATTGATAAAGCAAGCATCATTATAATTAAAATAATGACAGAACTGCTGCCACCATCACTATGCACTTCAGTGTAATACTCAACATATTCTAGGTCATAGTCACTGCTCTCTAAGGGAAGACCATATAAGCTATTACTGTCATCACTACTGTAAGAAGCCACTATATTCGGGAAGCCCACCTCATACAGGTCTATGAGGATGTCGTAATGATTGGCACTAAAACCTTGTTCTAAGGTGCTATATACCTCAAATTCATCATCTGAACTCTCACCATGTATAACAAAATTGTCAGTACTGTAATAATGAACCCAAGGACCGCCATTTTCACTTAAGTACAATTCAGCATAAACTACCGCCTCATCATGAGGATTACCAGTAAGTAAATCAGCATCAAAAGTCACACTAAAAGTCTGAAAATATCCATCGGCATCAAGATCTTCAATTAATTGTGAATAGCCTTCATAAATAACAAAAGTACCGTCGCTGAAGCTTCTACTGCTTTGGTTCAACCCTGGTATTGCCGCTATGTTTTTAGCGGTACTTCGTTTACGTGCCTGTTGTTGCTTTTGGTCAATCATATCCTCACGAGTCGTGTTTAATGCTTTATTCTTTTCTTGGTCGCTATCACCAAGTAGTACTCTTTGTTTAATATCTTTTAATACTTGTTCTTGTGATGCACTGTCTATTGAACTGGCTACTTGCCCGCTAGAGTAACTTTGAACAACTTTAGTATTCGTTATATATGTTGTGTCAGTTGTACTTGCTGTGCCTGCTATCTCATTTGCATTGTCGGCTTCTAACGCAAAGCTTGGTAGTGTAATCATCATAAGAGTTAACATGAGTGTTAACTGTAAAGTCGTTAGTAGTATTGGTGAAAACCTTGATGTTACTTTTAATGTTAACTGCTTGATAAAATTGCTCATCATTAAATCCTTCCTGTATCGATTTAAGACCATTAAAGCGTAAGTTAAATGAACTCAAGCTGAACAAATAAAATGTCAACTGATAACTTTTATCCGTGAGATCTCTAATACAGTGAAGTATTCAGACTCCGTTCAGTTAGATTTTTGTATTATAGGATTAAACTTGGTTTATTTGCGGCAAGCATTCTTTTACACTGAGTGCTCTATAGGTTTTATCTGCATTAGGTATTGAGATGATGTTACGAGTTCTTTTATTCACGCTATTCATAAGTGTAATTGCTTTAAGTGCAACTGCTGTGGCGGCAGATACGCAAGCTAATGCGCAAAAGAAACAGAAAGCTATTAGCTCACAGCAGGCGGCAAAACTCGTTAAAAAACGCTACGGCGGTACTGTTTTGAATGTAAAAAAACAAAAAAATAATACGGCTTATAAAGTAAAGATTGTAAAACCCAATGGGCAAGTAGTATCGAAAAAGGTCAATGCCAAAACGGGTAAGATTGAAAAAAATTAACGAGCAATCACTCGAAAGGAAAAAGCAATGCGTTTACTTTTAGTTGAAGATGATCAAGCGTTACAACAAGAGCTTCAAAAACAATTACTTTTACAAAACTATTCGGTAGATGTCGCTTCTGATGGAGAGATTGCCTTATTTCAAGGGCTTGAATATGACTATGATATTGCCGTTATAGATTTAGGTTTACCAAAGATTGATGGTACTACGGTAGTTAAAGCACTCAGAGAAAAAGGCCGTAATTTTCCTATTCTAATTCTTACTGCTCGCGATCGTTGGCAAGATAAAGTTTCTGGTCTAGATGCTGGCGCAGATGATTATTTAACTAAACCATTTCATGTGGAAGAGCTCACTTCACGCTTAAATGCGTTGATCAGACGTAGTGCGGGCAAAGCCAGTACTATGATTAATAATGGTCCCTATAGTTTGGATATCGCTACATCTCAAGTACTGGTAGAACAGGTAAGCGTTAGTTTAAGTGCTCATGAATTTAAAGTGTTTAAGTATTTAATGTTACATGTAGGTGAGGTGATTTCTAAAACCACCTTAACTGAACATATTTATGATCAAGACTTCGATTTAGACTCTAATGTCATTGAAGTATTTATCAGACGTTTACGTAAAAAGCTTGACCCAGACAGTAAATATAACTTCATTGAAACGAAGCGTGGCCAAGGCTATCGTTTACTTAAATTCACTTAGCTTAACTTCCCAGATTAGGTTTATTTTTGCTTACATTTATCAAACCATTTTTTAATGTTTTCCTAAACTCCCTTAAATTACGTTTAATGGTGAGCTTACTGGCGATGGTGGTAATTATATTGCCAACCATAGCGTTTATCATCATGAACTCATTTGAAAAACATATGGTGCGTAGTATAGAAAATGAATTAAGTGCCTATAGCTATTCTATTTTGGCTGTTGCAGAAGTTGAACAAGCTAACTTAGTGATGCCTGAAGCTTTAATTGAAAACCAATTTAATGTCAGCGACTCAGGTTTATATGCTTTTATTTCAGGGCCAGTTAAGTATGAGAGTAAGGTAACATCAGATGTAAAACTAGAAAATGCTATTTTATGGAGTTCTCAATCCTTACTTACTATTAAAATACCTGATGAGCAATTATCAGGGGAGATAGCGACACTGGCAACGGGAGATAAAACATTTTCGAGTTTTGAAATTAATGGCTTCCCCCACTTTATTTATAGCTATGCAGTCAGCTTTACCGAAGGGAGCGATAACTTTCCAATTACCGTACATATTATTAGAGACAAACAAGTATTCTCACAACTTATTCGTGATTTCAAACAGCAACTTTGGTTTGGTTTAGCGATTTTAATGGTCATTATTTTATTGCTGCAACTTGTATGGTTGATGTGGACGTTAAAACCTTTATCTACCTTAGAGCAGGAAGTTAAAGCGGTTGAACAGGGCAGAGCTGAAAAGCTCACCAGTTTATATCCCAAAGAATTATCTCAACTCACCACTCAATTAAATCAATTATTAGCCACAGAGCAAAAGCAAAGGCAACGTTATCGAAATGCTTTATCAGATCTCGCTCATAGCTTGAAAACCCCACTAGCGGTAATGCAAGCTCAAAGGGGAATTTCTGCCGTTAATCAAGAGCAAATTAATCGTATTAATTCCACCATTGATCACCAGCTAAAACGTGCGCAGAGTGCGGGGCATTCGTCTTGGCTGTTAGGGATTGAGGTGAAACCAGTTGTCGATAAATTATTAAATACCTTAGCAAAAATTTATCAGGGCGATCATAAAGAATTAACACTTAATTTTACTGGCAACATCACCTTCAAAGGCGATGAAGCTGATTTACTGGAGCTGTTGGGCAATTTACTTGATAACGCTTATAAAGCGGCAAAAAGCACTATTATACTGACAATTAGCCAACAAGATGATGCTTTAATCATGTGTATAGAAGATGATGGCGTTGGTATTAAAGAACAGCAAATTACGCAAATACTAGAACGTGGCGTTCGTGCTGATACATACGAAGTAGGACATGGTGTCGGTTTGGCGATAGTGCGAGACTTGGTAGCAAGTTATCAAGGTGAATTGCATATTGGTAACTCTACAGAATTAGGTGGCGCGCAATTTACTTTGAGCTTCACTAATAAAACGTAAATAAAAAGTAAATACACAGTCAATGTGAAGTAGTTGTTAAGTCACTTTTGCAAGGTTAGCGTAAACATTTTCTTTTTTTCAATCTAATTATTAAACTATTGAAAAAAAAGTTGCCATTATTTTAGCACAACTCCTTTTACCATTAACTTAGCTAATGTTTGTCATTTCGTTGAGAGTGAAAGATTCAACCACACCTTGCGTTGCTTCCATGTACTCTTTCAAATGATCGTTGGCCATATGTGCTTCCCATAACTCACGAGTTTCCCAGTTTTCATAAAATATAAACTGAGCGGGATTATCATTATCTTTGTAAATACCAATCGGACTAATTTATTGGTCAGCTTAAAGCTACATTAGCGAGCTTAAAACAAGCAAAATGAGTTAACTATAGTTAGTCTATATTTCATTTTTTTTGTGATGTTATCAGTTTGCTAATGAGCTCCCGAAGGGCGAGTTTAAAAGGCTTACATGCGGCGTTATTGATTTTGACAAGGGAATAACCATTCTCTTCAATCAATGCCTTGCCTCTAAGCCTTTTAATTCTCGCTAAGTGAGCAATACATTAATCCGTTTGGTATCATTCATAATTAATACAGCCTAGCTCACTGCGGGTCATGGTAATAAGTTTAAAAAGCTCGGCTTTCACTAAGTCAATTTGATCAGGTTGGGCTTTGATATTGGCGACAATGGTTAATTGGGTCATGTTCATTCCTCTAAGTAAATTATATTTTGCTGTGTCTTTGCATCATCCATGACACATTTTTGGCATAATTTTGTATTTGAATTTATGGCTCTAAAAACCTTGTAACACTATTTTTCCGATAGATTTTCCTGACTCCAACTCCTCATGGGCAAGCTTTAAATTATCGGCATTAATTAAACCTAACTCTTTGCCTACTGTTGTTTGAATATATCCACGGTCAATTAAATCGGACACGTGATTTAATAAATGACTTTGTTCTTCAATATCGACGGCATTAAACATTGAGCGTGCAAACATAAACTCGATATGTAATGACAAGCTTTTAAATTTCAATTTCATTACGTCTAAAGGTTTTTGAGGATCATCAATCATGGCAATTTTGCCAAAAGGTGCGAGCAACTCAATATAAGTATCGAAATAACTCTCTGTGCCATTAAGGCTAGCAACATGTGTAACTTGGCCTATATTAAGGGCGTCAATTTGTGGCTTCAGTGGTTTGGTATGATCGACAACATGGTGAGCCCCGAGTTTTTCTACCCACGCTTTTGAGCTTTCTCGTGATGCAGTCGCAATAATGGTTGCACCGGTAATCGCTTTGGCGAGCTGGACTAAAATAGAGCCAACACCACCCGCAGCACCAACAACTAAAATAACGTAGTTAGATTTTTCAGATGAATCGGGCATTATCTTAGGCAATGCAAGGTGTTCAAATAACATTTCATAAGCGGTAATTGTTGTTAATGGCAGGGCTGCTGCTTCAACATCAGCTAAGCTTTTAGGTTTATGGCCAACAATGCGTTCGTCAACTAATTGGTATTCTGCATTACTTCCTTGACGAGTTAAATCGCCGGCATAATATACTTTGTCACCTAACTGAAATTTTGTCGCATTTTCACCCATAGCGACTATTTCACCAACAGCATCCCAACCGATTACTTTATATTCATCCGTTTCTGAAGGTTTGTTTTGTCTGATTTTATAATCGACAGGATTAACAGCAATAGCGCTTATTTTTACTAAAATATCTCGGCCAGTGGCTATTGGCTGTGGTATTTCAATATCGACTAAAGAGTCAATATCACTAATGGGTAACGATTTTTTATAACCAATGGCTTTCATGTGTATTCTCCGGTTGTTTAATTTAGGCTGCTAATTTAAGTGCTGCTAACGGTGATAATAATAGAACTTGATTTAGTAAAGATAAACAGCATAATAATTGAATCATTATCAAAAAATATTTGACAATATGTTATTAGAAGACCTACAAGTCATCCTTAAAGTCGCCGAATTTAAAAATATCACCAAAGCCGCTGCAAGTATTGATATGCGAACCGCAACAGCAAGTGCAGCTATAAAACGGGTTGAAGCTGCATTAGGTGTTGATTTATTTATCCGAACAACACGGCAGTTGAAAATATCTAGTGCAGGGGAAAGGTACATTCCTCAATGTCAGCAAGCATTGTTAATGCTTGAGCAAGCTAAACAAAATATGCGTGACGATTTAGAAATTGTCGATGGTGAACTTCGTATTGCAATATCTTCGGACTTAGGCCGTAACTTGGTTGCCCCTTGGCTTGATGAATTGATACAAAACCATCCTAAGGTTGGTTTAAAATTGAATATTAGCGATAGTAATATTGATTTTTACCGTGATTCCGTTGATGTTGCAATACGCTATGGCTCACCAACTGATTCTAACCTCTATGGTTTTAAAATATGTAATGTGCCAGGCATACTTTGTGCTACACCACAGTACCTTAAAGATAACGGTACGCCACAACATCCGCATAATTTAAGCGCACATAACGGACTTTTTTATCAACTCCATGATGTAGTTCACGATGTCTGGAAGTTCGAGCATAAAGGCAATGTGATTAAAATAAAAATGAAGGGAAATCGAGCATCGAATGATGGTGATTTAGTGAGGCGATGGTGTGTGGCAGGGAAAGGCATTGCGGTGAAATCATGCCTTGATATGTCTAAAGATTTACTTGCGGGTAACGTAGTAAGTGTTATGACTGATTATCAACCGAGAAAAACTGAATTATGGCTGGTATGCCCAAGTAGGCAGTCGATTACTCCTGCAGTACGTTTATTAAGAGATATGCTAAAAGAAAAATGCGCCATTATTCAAAATAAGTTAGTGGAACAAGGGATACTCAATAAGAATCAGCTTGAATAGGATAAACCGCTATTATCATAATGCTTTAAGTATGTTCAGCCTTTGTTCAGCTAAACAGTCGTATGCTAACCATAAGATTAGTTATGAACAAAGGTGAGCTTATGTACTTTCACTCAACAGTATTAAAACATCTTGTGATAATAGGGGGACTCCTATTATCCACCACACTATTTACCACTACTGCTTTTTCAGCCTCATTAGACGCAGAAGAAGAGCAAGTATTTGTGTTATCTGAAGCAGAGCTTGCGCAAACGCTAGCGCCCATCGCCTTGTATCCAGATACTTTACTTACCCATATTTTAATTGCATCTACCTACCCAATTGAGGTCATTGAAGCTGAGCGATGGCTTAACAAACACTCAAAATTAACGGCTGCACAAATAGAGAGAAAAGCGAAGAAAAAAGATTGGGATGCCAGCATCAAAGCACTGTTAGCTTTTCCACGAGTGATAACTAAATTAAGTGAAGATCTTACTTGGATGCAAGAGCTCGGTAACGCTTTTCTACAAGATGAAGCCAGAGTGCTTGCCAGTATTCAATCGTTGAGACAACAGGCGGACCAAGCGGGTAATTTGGCCAATATGGATAATGTGAAGGTGATAAAAGAGCAGAGAGTTATTATCATTGAACCGGCGCAACCAGAGGTTATTTACGTACCATATTATGATACTCGCGTAGTTTATGGTCGTTGGCATTGGACACATTATCCACCTGTTTATTGGCGTAACCCTAATTATTATGCCGCTCATTATGGACATTTTTATTGGGGACATGGCGTACACATCAGTAGTCATTTTTATTTTAGTGCTTTTCATTGGCACAACCGCCATGTGGTTGTTAAGCACTATAACCGTCCTGGTTATCATTCCAGAAAAAAAATTGTATCAAGTCATAGTGCAAAACGTTGGAATCATCAGCCAAAACATAGACGCGGGGTTGCTTACAGTAGCGGCAGATTAAAGCAGAAATATTATGGGTCTCGACCAAGTGTTCGTAGTACAAACACTTATAAAAGTACTATTCATACAAATAGTGCCCATAAAGGAAACGGTCATAAAAATCGTGTTTATAAAAGTAATAGCCATAAAAATAAGGCAATTAACCATAATAAAGTAGTTAGAAGCGCAAATGTGAACAACTCAAAAGTCCGCAATAGCAATGCGCGTAACAGTAAGGCACTTAACAGTAATTATAAACGCAGTAATGCCTACAACAATAACCAAAGAAAACATTATAAAAAAACGGTAGTGGCAAATAATAGTCATAAGGTAAAACAGCATAACCCGAATAAATACCAAGCAAAGTATCAGGGAAATGCTCAAATGAATAATCGACAAAGTAATAAACAAGTAAAACATAAACAAGTGAAGCAAACAGCTCAGAATACGCAAGTTCACAGAGCGTCAGTTAAAAAGCAGGCTGTTTATAATCGACCTGTGACTAGATCAGCACCGAAGCAAACAGTAAGGCAGTCACCAAGACACTCGGCAACACCGACTAGGCATCATCAAACTAAGAAAAGAATAAATTAGTGCTTTGTTAGTGACGAGGGGAATTAAGGCAATTAATAAGAGGATCATTAGCTGCGATCCCCTTATGACTTGCTTAACTGATCGAGTTTGTTTTTTGCGTTAACCATTGAATAAATATACTTAAATGCGCTATTTTGCCAAGAATTACATCAGCTTAAACATGTCGTCAAATTTCAAAAAATCAATCAATCGGAATATAAACCTTAGTGTCATATTTTATCCGGTTCATTGAAATTAAGGTTCTGAAGTTACGCATATTTGGGTGCCGGTATAATATTTCTTCACAGAACACCTCATAGCTCGGCATATCTGGTACTACGACCACTAACACAAAATCTACTTCACCCGTTACCTTGTAACATTCATGTACCTGCTCACAATTTTTTATGGCTTTGCTAAAGGCCTCATTTAAATCTAACCTATCTTGATGCATCACAATTTCAACAATCATATGAAGGCAACTACCAAACTTAGTTTGATCCAACAGTGCAACTCTTTTGTTAATGACACCTTGATCTTCTAGCCGTTTCACTCGCTTTAAACAAGCGGGGGCAGATAGGTTAACTATTTCTGCAAGCTTTACATTGCTCACTGACGCGTCACTTTGTAATTGACGGAGAATTGCTTTATCTAGTCTATCAAGAAACATAATTAATATAATTACGATAAAAAGAAACTTATATTAACTTTACTGATGATTAATTGGAATTATTTCTTAGTTGAGCCGTTATTATATTACTCATAAAACTAAGCAGTAGAGCAGTACTTATGTTTGTTAAAACTATGAAAAGTGTATTTCAAGAAGTTAGCCAAGTTTACCTGACGTTATTAAAAGTAATGGTGCCAGCGATTATAGTAGTAAAAATTCTAGACTTACTAGGTGGAACCCAATGGTTAGCTGAAATACTAGCGCCCGTTATGAAATTTGTTGGGCTTCCAGAGCAGTTAGGACTCGTTTGGGCAACCGCTATTTTAACCAATATATTTACAGCAATGGTCGTGTTTGTTGATACTACAGCACAACTTGAGCTATCTGTAGCTCAGGTATCGGTGATTGGACTTTTAATTTTAATTTCTCACTCCGTTCCCATTGAAGGTGCTGTTGCTAAAATGGTTGGCGTTAGCTGGCGACTTACAATAAGCTTGAAAATAGGTGGGGGATTACTATTGGCTGCGCTGGTGAACTGGCTCTATACAGCGATGGATTATCAACAACAAGCTGCCGTATTGCTATGGCAGCACGAGATAAAAGAGCAAACGTTAATTCAATGGGGCTTAGATCAATTACAAATGTTGATTAGCATCTTCTTTATTATCTCTGCACTAATTATATTATTGAGAATTCTGAAAAAAATTGGCGTGGAAAGCTTGTTGCAAAAGCTACTATCGCCAATATTCAAATTACTGAGCATTACCAAGGATGCCAGTAACATTACTATAACAGGCATTACATTAGGTTTGAGTTACGGAGCTGGCTTACTTATTTCTGAAATAAAAAAGGGTCATATTGGTAAAAAAGACGTATTGCTCTCTATTAGTTTTTTAAGCCTGGCTCACAGTTTGATTGAAGATACTTTATTGATTTTATTGCTAGGTGCAGATGTTATAGCAATATTGTGGCTGAGGATTATCTTTGCAATAGTGATAGTGGCTCTACTTGCTAAATACATTGCAATTAAAGAATCTATTCAGTTAAAAGCACTGACAAAACCTCAGTAGAGGGGCATTCAAACATTATGCTTAGGTGTTATTTATTGAGAGGCGTCTTTAGCTAACGTGAGTATAACCATGAAAAAACTTCTCACATTAGCTATCGCTCAATGACAGCCATTACATTCTAAGTTTACATCACTAAAAGTTACCTTAATACATCTTGATAAAGCTGCTCTGCGAGCTGCTCTAATATTTCAGGCTTAGGGTGAGTTTGAGCAAAAGTTCTTAAACCGTATATCCCCATCAAAAAATATCTCGCTAAGTGCTCACAATCTTTGTGCGCGCTGATGCCTTTTTCTTCTTTAGCTTGTTCAAACTTTTCAGTAAAGGCTTGTTGCAACATAGATAAGTTATTACTAATTATCTGCTGTATTTCAATATCCTGCTCTGCGGTTTCATTCAAAGCTTTGGTCATTAAACAGGCTTGAGTATTATCACAACTGATACACTCAGTGACGACATTATCGAGATATAATTTTAAATTATCGGTTGTTTTTTGTGATGCAGAAAAAAATTTCTCAAATTCAGTAGATCTATCTAACCGGTATTGTTCAAGCGCTTCTAATAATAAACCCCGTTTATTTTCAAAGGCACAATAAATAGAACCTGGATGAAGACCTGTCGCTTTTTTAAGGTCTTGCATGCTGGTATTTGCATAACCTTTATTCATAAAAGCATTCATTGCAGATCTCAATACTTTTTCTCTATCAAACTCAGCATTACGCATTTATTTAGCACCTTAGTCACATTATATTTTTCGATTATACCCTTATTTGAACAATCATTCAAAAATAATACTTGAACGAACATTCAAGAAGGGGTATCTTGAACGAACATTCAAAAAGGAATATCACCATGACAGCAAATTTACTTAAGCCTTATGCTTTAAACAACACTATTAATTTAAGCAATCGTATATTAATGGCCCCTTTAACACGCTGCATGGCAGATGATAATTTAGTGCCGACACAGTTAATGGCCGAATATTATGCTCGAAGAGCTGAAGCGGGCTTAATCATTTCTGAAGCGGTAATTATTCGCCCTGATGGCCAAGGGTTTCCCAATACCCCTGGCTTATTTTCTCCAGCACAAATTGAAGGCTGGAAAATAGTTACTGCTGCAGTACATAAAAATGGCGGGAAAATTTTTGCTCAACTTTGGCATACTGGCCGTGTAGCTCACCCATATTTCTACGGAAATGGAGACGCCGATGCATCCGTATTAGCTCCTTCAGCTATTGGCGTTGAAGGTACTGTGCCTAGAATGAGAGAGTTAACTTATAAAATACCAAAAGCGGTTACTGTTGAAGAAATGAAAACTTTAGTTGCTGATTATGGTCAAGCCGCTGAGAATGCAATCAAAGCAGGTTTTGATGGTGTTGAAATTCATGGCGCTAATGGTTATCTTATTGATCAATTTTTACATCATGATAGTAATCGTCGTAATGATGAATATGGTGGTAGTAGTGAGAATATGGTGCGATTTCCATTAGAAGTGATTGATGAAATAATCAGTAAGATTGGTGCTGACAGAACGGGATTAAGAGTTTCACCCGGTGCCTACTTTAACATGACTGGCGATAGTAAAGACCGCGCAGTATTTGATCTTTTATTGCCCGAGTTAGAGCAACGAAATTTAGCATTCCTTCATATCGGTATATTCGACGATAGCATGGAATTTGATTACTTAGGTGGTCGGGCATCAAGTTATGTTAGAGAAAATTACAGCAAAACGTTAGTGGGTGTCGGTAGTTATAGTGCTGAAGCGGCAAGTAGTGCAATAAATGATGATAAGTTTGATCTTATTGCTATTGGTAGACCTTTTATCGCTAACCCTGATTATGTCGCTAAAATACGGAATAATGAGCCTTTAACAAGTTATTCAGATGAAATGTTAACAAGCTTAATTTAACCATAGGAATCTCTTCCTTAGAACAACAAAACTCTTTGGCGGTCAGAGAGTTTTGTTATCTTTTATTTTTAAAACCAAATTAAGTTATTCACTTTCGCAAGGCTATTGGTGCATTGCAACTCCTATTACAATGGCAGTTACTGTCTCTAACTCGACTGGCAGCGTGATCTCCTAAAAGATATTTTAGTACAGTTGATAACCATGCAAAGAGGATTTTTATTTTAAATAGTTGTAGTCTAAAAGTATGGACTAAGTTTCGCTGAACCTTTATTCCCAAAGGGGCGTTTCAAGTTAATGTGAGTATAACCATGAAAACACTGTTAATTATAGCGCATGCACCTTCTGAAAATACTAAGCTAATGGCTGAAGCGGTTTTGAAAGGAGCGCAGCACCCAGATATTGAACAAGTCCAAACACGTTGGGTACGACCATTAGAAGCTACCCCTGAAGATGTATTAAGCTGTGATGGAATAATCATGGGGACCACTGAAAATCTCGGTTATATGAGTGGTGCTTTGAAGGACTTTTTTGATCGCTGCTATTACCCTTGTTTGGAAGTAAAACAGGGATTGCCTTGTGCGTTATATGTGCGCGCAGGAAATGATGGCACTGGTACTTGTCGTGCCGTTGAAACAATCTGTACTGGCTTACGTTGGAACTGGATTCAACCACCTTTAGTGTGTCGAGGAGATTGGCAAACTTTGTTTATTGAGCAATGCGAAGAACTTGGTATGACAATGGCTGCCGGCCTTGATGTCGGTATTTATTAACTGGCCTTACATTCTACCGACGATAGGCGAAAATCTTAACTATTCGTTAAATATTAGTAGTTATTTAGCTAAATTATAGATATTGTTGACCAAATGGATAACTTGCTAACCTAGTAATAGAATACCGAGTATTCTCACGTTATATTTTACCTATTATCAAATAATGAATATAATTACCTTTGAAGAACGTAATTAAGGTGGCTAAATAAGTGCTTATAGAAAATGCGGTAGATTTTATTGAAAATGCAAATATTGGCATCCACACAGTTTCACCAGAAGGCATAATTAAATATGCTAACGAACATGAATTAACTGTATTAGGCTACACTGAAGACGAATACGTAGGTCATCATGTGTCTGAGTTTCAATTCGACAAGTCATGTTTAGAGCAAATGATGATTAAGCTGGCTAAATTTGAATCCTTTTCAAACTTCCCTGCAATGGTGTGCGGTAAGCTCAAAATGAAATATATACTTTATAACTCAAGTGTCTATGCAGAAGATGGCGAGTTTGTGCACACTCGGTGTTTTGGTAACGAAATATCAAAAAGCGTATATCAAGCTTGTAAAGTTGACTATAAAAAATCACTGACCAATAGGGTTGATTAGTCCGTTATTCTGCTTAAATCCGTTGTCTGCAATTAATAATATTTTTTACTAAAAAAGGAGACAAAAGTCTCCTTTAGCACATTAAAAAGTTAATAAACGCAGTGAAAATTAATTTTTAGAATACATATTTAGTCGATAACTGAACATAATCAGAGTCAGCATCTTGCTCTGCCATTTCAAAATTACCCAACTCTAAACCAAAAGACAACTCTTTGGTATAATTCTTAAAAATATTCACACCCCAATGGCTTCTATCTCGGTCAGATAAGTCAGTGGTGATATTTCCGTAAAAAACTGAGCTGCGAATATCATCGGTCCAAAAGTGACGATAAGCAACCATGATCGCGGTCGACTCTTCTACTTCTTCACCCACTAAATCAGTGGCTGCAGCTACGCCGACATAACGACCAACATTACCTGCATGAAGTTGAAAGCGAAAGTCATCTTTGCCAATGGTTTTTAAGCGTCCCGCTATGCCGTAACCAAAGGCTGATTCACTATCACCCCCAGTTGTTTGTAATTGCCTCGCTAAGCCGGAAACAGAAATATTACCCCAATCACCCTTAAAGGTATATTTAGCGATAAAATCAGGCACTTTATCATCACCGCTCTGACCACCAAAACTTTCAGGATTCTCTAAAGCAATTTGTAAACCACCGATCGTATAACGTACTTGTCCTTGTCTGATAAAAGCAGAAGCAACCAATGGACCACCAAAATCTGCGGCTTCAGCCAAAGAGCTTGTATTTTGAAAGGTAGTCCAAGTTTGGCCAACTAAAATATTCTTATATTTAATAAATGCATGGCGTAATCTAGGATTGGATGAATTAGAAATAATCTCATTTCCCCCACCAGAAACAGCATCACCATAAAAATCCATCTCAATAAAGCCAGTGACATCACCATGAACATATTTAGTGTTGAAACGGGTTTCATTAACCGCTATACCAAAATTAGATTTGCTTTCAGGTAATACAGTACCACTACCATACCAGTAATTTGTGGCGGCAATATTACCGTCTACATAACGAACATCGGCTTTTATATAACCACCAAACGTAATGGTATCGTTATCTGAAATTTTATATTCATAACCTGCATTTGCTGCACCAGACATTGCCAGTATACAAGCAGATAATATAATATTTTTCTTGTTTAACATGTTATTTCCTCTATTAAATTATGACCATAGGTATTAATTTTATTTTTAGGTCAGGTTTTATTGTTGTTATTCCATTAACAGATGACCATTAACTAGTACTGCATAAATCCCCTAGTAATGGTCAAGCTTTCCCTATATTTTCGACACAAGTGATTGTGTTAAAAAAAGATCAACTGTTCTGGAAACAGTAGTACCAATAACAGCACGGTAATTTGAATTAAAATAAAGGGAATAACACCTTTATAAATTGTGGTGGTTTTGAAACCTTTAGGGGCAACACCTTTGAGGTAAAACAGACTAAAGCCAAAGGGGGGAGTTAAAAATGAAGTTTGTAGGTTCATTGAGATAAGCACAGCAAACCAAACTAAATCAATATTAAAAGCAATAGCGACTGGCGTTAAAATAGGCACCACTAAAAATGCAATTTCAATAAAATCGATAAAGAAACCTAGTACCAATATGGCAACCATGGCAATTATCAAGAAAGTCCACTTATCGCCAGGTAAATCTAAGAAAAACTCTTCAATTAAATACTCACTGCCTGAATAGCTAAACACCATAGAAAATGCTGTTGCGCCTATTAGCACGGCAAAAATCATTGAAGTAACTTTGACTGTTTCAAGGGATATTTCATTGATATTTTTAAATGAAAAAGAACCATAAAACTTAGCTAAAACCATAGCGCCAACAGCGCCTATTGAAGCGGATTCAGTTGGTGTTGCAATACCTGAAAAGATAGAACCCAGTACTGATAAAATAAGAATGAGGGGCGGAACAATATCTTTTGCTGCTTGTATCAATAAGTCTCTTTTGTTTTCAGTCACTACCATTGCAGGACAGTATTCTGGTTTAAATTTTCCTAAAATCAAAATATAAACTGTGTATCCAAGAATCAGTAAAAATCCAGGAACAACAGCCGCTTTAAATAAATCACCTACCGGCACGCCCATAACATCACCGAGTATAATTAAAATGATGGATGGTGGAATAATTTGTCCTAAAGTACCTGAAGCACAAATAACACCCGCTGCTGTCGGTTGGTGATAGTTGTTTTTTAGCATAACAGGTAAAGAAATAACGCCCATAGCAACCACACTAGCACCAACAACACCCGTGGATGCGGCTAATAAAGCGCCAACAATAATGGTGGAAATAGCAAGGCCACCAGGAATAGTGCCGAAAAGTTTTGCTGATGATTCAAGTAAGCGTTCAGCTAAGCCCGTTTTTTGTAAAACTATGCCCATAAATACAAACATTGGAATGGCCATTAAAATGGTATTTTCCATGATGCTCATAATGCGATAGGGCATAAATGCAAATAAATCGACTCCTAAGGTTAATACGCCAACGATTACCGAAATACCAGCAAAGGTGAAAGCGACCGAATAACCGAAAAACAAAAAAACTAAGGCAATAGCAAATAGAATTAAACCTATCATGATGGTTGTCCTTGCTTGCTTTGAGAAGGGGGATTGAGTAGAGAAATATTCTTAAGTGTTACGTATAAAATACATAAAAGTAGAAAAGCAGATGAAAATGGAATAATGGATCGAACTATCCAACGATAAGGTAAACCGCCTGGATCTGGACTTCCTTCACCCATTTGAAACGCTTCAAGGGCATAGTCAGATCCATAATATAAAACAAGCAATGTAATTGGTAAGGCAAAGAAAATAGCGCCCAGTATATTAATGATAGCTTGCGAATGTTCAGACATTCTATCGTAAAAGACATCGACTCTAACGTGACCATCTTCTTTTAAGGTATAACCAATACCGAACATAAACATGGCGGCAAAAAGATGCCATTCAAGCTCTTGCATACCAATGCTAACGTCATTAAAGAAATAGCGAGAAACAACATCATAGAAAACATTAAGTACCATAAGGATCATTATTATGCTGCAGAGACTACCTACGGCATCAATAATTTTTTTAAATAATTTAAGGATAAACTGCATATATTAAACCTTTATTCAAAGGAGGTGAGAGGTCATGCGTATGATTGAAAATCATGTGAAAAATACGTTATTAGAAGCTAAGTAAGGGGCTATCCATGCCCCTAAAATCATTAATTCGAGTTTGAATCAAAGTTGTCTAAATAAGCGCGGTCTGAAAAGTTTGTCCAAGGACGGATTTGATCTTGATAATCGTAAATCGAGTGCAAAATCTTTTTAGTTAGTGGGTCTTTATTGGCAAACTCACTTAACAACTGAGCATTGGCTGCTTGAATTTTACTCATGACAGCTTTAGGGAATGAACGAATTTTAACGTTAGGGTAATCATCTTGTAATTTAGCTAAGTTCACGCCACTTTCATGCATAGATTGAGCGTACATATCGTATGCTGCTGCTTTCATCGCTACGGTCAAAATATTTTGTAAGTCTTCAGGTAACGATTTGAACGCTTTTTCATTTACCATAAACTGCAACTCAGTGGCAGGCTCATGCCAACCCGTGTAGTAAAAAGGTGCAATTTTGTGAAAGCCCATACGTAAATCAAGTGATGGTCCAACCCACTCCAGTGCATCAATGGTATTGCGTTCAAGTGCTGTATATAATTCACCAGAAGGGATGTTGGTAGGTTTAGCGCCTAATTTAGCTAATACTTCACCCGCAAAACCTGGGATGCGCATTTTCAAACCTTTCAAATCTTCAACCGTATTGATTTCTTTTCTGAACCAACCACCCATTTGATTACCCGTGTTACCGCCAGGAAATGACATAATTCCGTATTTATCATAAACCTCTTTCATTAGTTCCATACCGCCACCATAGTAGAACCATGCGTACTGTTCAGGTGCTGTCATACCAAAAGGCATGGTGGTGAAAAACATAGTATTGAAGTCTTTGCCTTTCCAATAGTACGAAGCAGAGTGCCCCATTTGGTATTGGCCTTGTTTAACAAAATCAAATATCCCTAATGCAGATTTATGTTTATTCGATGAATCAATTTGAATAATCAAGCGACCGTTAGACATTTTTTTAACCATTGCAGCCATATTTTTAGTAGCGTCACCAAATATTGGGAAATTAGGACCCCATGTTTCAGCTAGTTTCCAGCGGTATTTTTTCCCGTCATCTGCGTTAGCAAACGTAGAAAAACTGATCGCGGTAATTAATGCTAGTTTTAAAATTATTGTTTTCATTTTCCATCCCCATCCTATTAATAAGTCATTAGACTTGTTTGTAATTATTTTGATAGTTAGAAGAATGACAGGGTTATGCATTACAAAATATTCGTACGAATACCTAACTTGACTAGGTAGTTATACCTAGGTACAACTGGTTATAGCTATCAAGGCTAAAACTTGAAATGATAGGTAAATGACGATGATAAAGACTAATAAACGTATGATATTACCCATCAAGCTGCTTTTTATAGCGGTTATTCAAGTATTGTTAACTGCACTTATCACCTACGTTTTGGTTACTAATGAATACCGAGAATTATCCAGTCAGAGTTTAGATACGCTAGAACACTTTCTCGTTGAACAAAAAAAGCAAGAGCTAAAAAATTATACGGCGTTGGCAGTGTTGGCTGTTGATCATTTATATCAGACGTCAGAACTGGATAATGATGTCGCCAAAAAGCTGGTAACCAACATATTAGATAAAATGACATACAATGGTGAAGATGGTTATTTCTTTGTTTATGATGATAAAGGTAATGCCATATCACATCCAAAACAGCCCTTTAGAATTGGGAAAAACTGGTGGGAGTTGGAGGATGGTAAAGGTAATAAAATTATTCAAATTCTTATTAGTAACGCCAAAGCGGGCGGTGACTTTTATCATTATCCTTGGACCAAACCATCAAATAAAAAAATATCTGAAAAGATAGGTTACTCTGTCTATTTGGAGAAATGGAAATGGATGATAGGTACCGGTGTTTACCTTGATAATGTCAATTTACAATTAAGCCAATTACAATTCGAAATAGACGAGCACATTAATAAAACTAAGAATATTATTTTGATTCTCGCTCTTTCTTCTATCTTTGTTATTTTCTTGTTTGGCGTGACAGTAAATTTACGTCAGAAAAAACAAACGGATGAAAAAATTACTGAGCTAGGACAACGCATTGTTAATGTTCAAGAAGATGAAAACAGGCATATAGCCCGTGAACTCCATGATGGAATAATTCAAATTTTAGTGTCAATAAAGTTTTCATTAGAAGCAACCAAAATGCACCTTTCAAAAGCGGTACAAGAAGTGCCAAAACCTCTTCAGCATGCAGAGGATAATTTAGTTATCGCTATTGATGAAATTCGCCGGATTTCTCATCATATGCACCCACAAATATTAGATGAGCTAGGTTTATCTGCTGCTATTGATACATTATCGGCTGACTTTTCTGACAGGATAGGCGTAAGTATTAAGGTCTTTAAACCTCGAGCAAGAAATTTACTGCCCGATTTTATTAACACTACGCTATATCGGATTGTACAAGAGTCATTAATCAATATTGAAAAACATGCAAAAGCAGAACATGTGGAAATTAGCTTAAGCTTTGATAAGAACTGGTTAACATTAATCATAACTGACGATGGTAAAGGGTTCGATATTAATTCAGTGAGTGAAATAAATGATTGTGGCATTGGTCTGAGAAACTTAGCTGAACGCGTTGAATACCATTTGGGCGAATTTAGCGTTGTTTCATCATCAAAGGGCACAACAATTACTGCAAAAATACCCAAATCAAGTTTTGAAAATTACTTTAATCAAACGAGAGTAAAAAACAATGACAATAACGGTGATATTGAGTTCGGCCAATGAGTAACTTAAAAGAACTTCCAGTATCGGTACAAATTGTTGACGATCACCCTATGGTGCAAGGTGGTTTGAAAGCGTGTTTATCTTTCTACGATGACATCATTATTGTTGGCTCAACGGATGATGGTAGTGATGCACTTAACAAAGCAATTGAATTGAAACCTGACGTGATCCTAATGGATATCAGCATGCCTACCATGAATGGTATTGATGCCACCGAGATTATCACCGAACAACTACCCGAGACAAAAGTATTGATTTTGAGTATGCACAGCAATCCCGAATTTGTTAAAAGTGCAATTCAGGCTGGTGCGGTGGGGTATTTATTAAAGGATACAACTTCTGAAGAGATTTATTACGCCATCAAAGCGGTCGCGAATGGTAAAACTCATTTTAGTAGCTCTATCGCCAAATTATTAATAGATAATCCGGTTAATACCAATGAAAGTGAAAAATTGACCACTAGAGAACAAGTGGTTTTATCCTATCTCGCTAAAGGTAAAACCAGTAAAGAGATAGCTAAAATTCTCAACATAAGTTTTAGAACGGTAGAAGCACATAGAAGAAACATGAAAACCAAGTTAGGCATTCACTCCTTAGCAAAACTAATTAGTTATGCCGTTAAACACGGCATAATTAAAAATTAAAAACTATAACGGAATACTAATCATTTTTGAGTGGTACTAGTAATACCGGAGTAGCTGTTCTATTCACTACTTTATCTGCGACTGAACCGATAAACAGATTATTTAATACGCTATGTGCGTGACTGCCCATTACAATAAGATCAACATTGTTATCTTCTGCGAAACTAACAATGGTCGCGGCAGGAGAACCTTCAATAATATCTGCTACAGGTTTACCACCAGGAAATTCTTCACCGTCTAATTCTTCTAAGCAAAACTTATCAATGCGATTCTTAACTTTCTCATGCAATTCATCAATTGAGCGCTGGTATATATCTTCTATAGTCCCTTCAGGTAGATACGAGTTAACCAGTGATGCGGTATTAGTATTCAATGGCTCTATTACATAGAGAAAATGAATTTTTGCATTATTGCTTTTGGCAAGACTTACCGCCATACGAAAGGCAGGTCTTGTATGTTTACCAAGATCAGTTGCATATAATATTGTATTGATTTCTGTCATGACATTTCCCTTTATCTATTTTGAAGTAGTTAAATAAGCATACAAAACAATTGAAAGTTTTGTTTGATGTAAATCAAGCATAACCCCTGATAATTATGACGATTAAGGAAAATCATTGTTTATTAAAACTAAGTAATGTCGTTGGTTAATTGCGAAATAAAGCATCTAAGAAAAATACGAATATGACTTTTTACTCTAGTTCATTAAATTTCGCACTAAGGCGCTAAAGCTTAATTTTTTTAGGAAAATTCTTTAGTATCTATCTGACATATATTCTTATAATCATAGGACAGTTAAGTGCGCATTGTTGACATGCCCTAGTGGCTGTACTTTAGGTCAACTGATCGCTAATAGTCGACATTTCTGGTTGGGTAGGAAAGATTAATAGCTGCCACTGTATTAACTTAACAGTCTGATTATTTCTATGTTCTATTAAGAGGGAATCACAAGTTCACGCTTTAACTTATCAGGTTGTTTTAGTGAAAAGTAAGAAGTAAATAGTTTGCTGTTATACAACTATAATAACCAACTATTACAAATCGTTATAAAAAAGTATACATTTGATAATAGAGTTATTAATTGAGAATATATGTTGTATTTTGTAACTAATAACAGTTATCGCTCTTTTTCGACTAAACATTTAGTAACAAAATGCAGCCTATAATTTAGCCAAATGGGTTGAAGAAATAGCGTATTTGTTCGAAGATGAAAACTTAATGGCAGAGAACTGCAATTAACTCATATTAGTTTGAGTTATAACGTCTTTTTATATACCTTCCCCTTTGACTATGGATAGCCCATGACTTTTGTTCAATCACTTTTATTGCTGACAAATCTCATCCAATTAAGCCTTATTCGATTTAAACTACTCATTTGTATATTTTTGACTTTATTTCTTGTTTCGTGTGGTGGCGGTAGCTCTGATTCTACTCCGATTAAACCGCCAGCAATTGAAGAACCTCTAAACCCCGTTACTGAAGTGCCAACGAATCAAATATTAAATGCGTTTTTTCGTGATCAAGATAGTGCTATTGGCAAACTCTCTGGCATCGTAACAATTTCCGCCCCTGAAGTTATTTATAGCGACCCCGCTAAAGTTGAGTCTGTGTGGGTTTATTGGGTAGATGAGCAAGGAAATAAACAGGGCGATGCATGGTTAAAAACTGCGAGTAAAACGGTTTACCACCTTGATATTCCAGAAGATACAAGTATACCTGCAAATACCAATGCGCTATTGCTTTTGCCAGTAAACACCATTGGGCAGGCCACAAAAGGTACCCTTATTTCCTTTCATGATTTCATCGGTAATGCTGAATTATCGGGGCCTGGGGGGAATGAAGTTCACACTTGGGAGTATGGCGTAGATCGCAGAAAAATTTCAATTCAACGCACAGAAGAGCAAGGTGGACTATGTATCTTTGATAATGGTTTAGTCAGCATTGCTAATATGAATAATACTAAGGATGAGGCTTGGGAGAGTAATACCGGCAACATGCTTCCTAACGACGTTAATGAGAATGCTTTCCCTCCTTATTCCTTTTTATGTGATACGCAGCCGACACATTCCGAAGATATAATTTCTGATGAAATTGGGGTATGGACATATTCAACGCTCAATGACGCCATGTTTTACGGCACAGTCGTTTACGATAGCTTTGTTAAATACCTTGGCGAGCCGCCGCTGGAAGAAAAAATTAGAATCCGTGTTCACTATGGTGAACAATATGGCCAAAGTGCCTATTGGGATGGTGCATATGCTAACTTTGGTGATGCGTATCCGTTATTTTACTCTATGGTTTCACTTGACTCCATTGCCCACGAGGTCGGCCATGGTGTTTTAAATAGAGTGTCCGATTTAAATCTATTCGATCATGAAATTAGTACTGATGCTCGTACCTTGCACGAAGCCTTTGGCGATATCTCAGGTGTCATGGCAAAATACGAGTTTACTGGGCATACAAATAACTGGATTCACGGCCAAGAGAATGGTGGTTTAACTCGTCATCTCGATCAGATAAAAACTGAAAATGGTGCCATTGATAGTTTTCTCGATTATGAAGAGGCTGGTGATAATTTCTATTTACGCATTGGCATGATCTCCTATCCGTTTTATTTATTATCAAATCAATGGGGCATAGAACCTACCTATAAAGTGTATTTAAATTCAGCCAAGGTCTGTTGGAGTGCGATGACCACACTAACTGAAGCTGCAGAATGTATTAAACAACAAGCAGGTGTTGCTGGCTTACCTGAAGAAGATGTCATTGAGGCTTTTAAAATGGTAAAAATAAAACTTTTTGACCAAGGGGTACTCAGCCATTTTACTGCAGAGAAAATTAAATTACACACTCAATTTATCGATGATAGCCGAACAACGAGTCAAGTCGTTCAATGGCTTTGGGATTTTGGCGATGGTCAAACCTCAACAGAAGCAAGCCCTGAGCATATCTTTGCAGAATCAGGAAGCTACCCAATTAAGTTGACAGTAACTGATCAATCCGATGATCAGGATACCTTTGAGCGGCTTATTCAGGTAACAGATCAGTATTGCTCAATAAACTCTGTTGGCGTCGATAAGCACATCAGCCAGATTTCAATTGGTGGCAACGACATTAATTATAATTCAACAGCATGGGACTATACCCAAATGCCTATCGAGCTAACAAATCCCAGCAATACCATCATCAATATCCAAGGAGATACCGAGGTAACAGAACGATCGACCACATGGAAAGTCTGGATTGACCTCAACGATAATGGAATTTATGGCGATGAGGTTAATGAGCTTGTCGTAAATAAATTTGTCGCAGAGGGACAACCTTATAGCCTTAATACTTTACTCGATTTATCAACTCTGCCAAATAGCAGTCAGGCTAAATATATGAGAATTATTGGTGACTATGCCGTTATTGGGCCTTGTTCTTCGAGTATAGGGGAAGCGCTAGATTTAAGAGTGAGTTGGTAGTAAATTCGGTTAATACATATTATTGAAGAGATCTATTTGTGCTAGTAAATTACCAGATGATTCAATCAATACTGTTAATTTTCAAATAGAACATTCGCCATTACAGTAAACAAGGTACATGTAAACGTTAAAATAACGGCATACCGATGTATTTTAGATGTCCTCAAAGGTTTTAAAATGTCGAAGTTAATTGTCGATTTGTTGAATCAGTTACCTTTAGATAAGCATGAGCAACGTCCGCTCTACGCCCTGAGACCTTTAACAAGCTTTTTCTTTAAAAAGTAATGGGGAATTCCTATCGCTCAATGCTTTTAAATACTTGGCTTCATTGTATGGCTCTTTAGTTTTCCAACAACGATATATGATCCGTATCCACTTAAATGCTAGCGAACGCACAGCTGCCTGGTGGGTATTACCTTTTTCCCTTTGCTGCTGATAATAAATTTCCGCCCAATAAGATTGCCTTATGCTTTTAGTAGCCCATTCTATAAATGATTGGCGAGTAAATTTAGAACACTGATATCGCCAATGAATCCAGCTCTTTTGACCACTACGCACTGTTACGGGTGCTATCCCTGCATACATTTGAATTTCCGATGCGCTATTGAATCGACTACGGTTTTCCCCAATAGCCACTAATAGCCTAGGTGCTAAACACGGGCCAGTACCTGGTAATGATTTATAAAGTTCTGCATCCGGCAAAGCATTAAACAACTCACTAATTTCTCTATCAAAGACCTTAATAACCTTCACAGCAACAAGCAGTTGATTAGCTAATGCAACTGCAAGCAGTTGGTGCGACTCGATAACTGCGTTATCGAGAGTGAGCGGCTCTGCTTCACTAATAGATTGAATTCGCTTAACGCTATATGCCGCAGTACGTCCAGGGTATGAGCCAAAAAACTTTTTCAAGGTATCAGCCCTAGCTCTTTTAAGTTTTTGTAGGTTGGGCCAACGTGTAATGAAATCACAAAATATCCCCGATCCTCGGTGTGAAAACCAATCAAGTAAGTGAGGGTAATATTCTTTAAGTGTAATGATTAATCGGTTGCTGAACCGCCTTTTATCATCAACTAACTTACGACGCTGTTCGACTAGATACGTCAACTTCCTAACCGATTCACTGTCCATTTTTAATGCTTTAATTTTATTGGGATATCTCAGCATTAAATCTAAAGCAAGCTCTGCGTCCGTTGGGTCGTCTTTTGCACCGCTGGGTGAAAAAGCTTTACGGTATTGAGCTAACATTGAAGTGTTAACGGGGTGAATAGTGATAAAATCAAATTTTTGAAGTGCGTAAACGATAGGCCCTTTGGATAGTTCAATAGCAACAGCTATTTGTCCTTTGTATTGCTTATGAAGGCTGGTTATCCATTCATTGATCGACTTAGGTGAGTGCTTAATTACTTCAAACTTTCGTGCACTTGAATTAGCCACTTGAACACATACATCGTGTTTATCATTTGCCCAATCAATACCGATATAAACTGAAAACTTAGTCATAACTACCTCCAATTGTTATTGTCAGCATGTATGCCAAAGCTTTTCGAAAGCGATATAGATAGCGTTTATGGGCAAGCCCTGAGTATTCGTTTTTAAGCTAAGGCGTACCTAAGACATCGAAAGTAAAGCGGTAACCATCGAAATGATATCGTATCAATATTCGTATGAAATAGGCACATGGTCTGAACACCCTAATTATAGTTTTATTCAGACTGAAAGGACTATAACGTATCAACAGTGACCAAAAAACGTGTTCAAAATTCACCGTTGTTAAAGACTATAAAGTGGCATAAGTGATCATTTAGTAAATGAACTTTACTTAATCTGATGGATTATTCAAAAAGAGTTCATACGACGAATCAATAAAATGACATTGGTAAAATTATTAAGCATAACTATTTCTACATTAAATGAAAACGTGACGTTCAGCGTATTTAAGTCACGAAAATCGCATTAACTTCATGATGATAGACCTAGTTATCGATTGGACTACTTAATAATCATGGGGGAGTGTTTTTAAGCAATGCTTGCAACATACCGATCGGTTGGTTATTATTTAGGTGATTAAACCGTTTAGTAAAATAATTGAGTAGTAGCCATGAGTGATGCAGAGCAAACCCGCCAGAATATTTTAACCGTGGCCGCCGATGAAATTCATCAGCATGGTTTTAAAGCAACCAGCTTATCAGTTATTCTCAATCGCTGTGAAATATCAAAAGGTGCGTTGTACTACCACTTCACTAGTAAAATAGAGCTGGGTTACGCCGTATTTGAAGAAGTTTACACTCCGATGTTTTTAAACGTATGGCAGGCACCGCTGACTGTTGATGATCCTATTGAAGGCTTGTGCGATTTTTTAACTTCAATGACTGAGGAAATGTCTTGCAGTGAAGTTGTTTGTGGCTGTCCGCTCAATAATCTTTGTGAAGAAATGGCAAATGTTGATGAGGGCTTTCGTTTACGTATCTTATGTATGCAAGAACAATTGAATCAATTGATTGTTGATGCTCTTGAGCGAATTAGTGGTGATTTACGTGAGAATCTAGCATTTAGTCAAGTAGGGTACTTTATTGTTGCTACCTTAAATGGCGCTACCAGCTTAAGTAAGAGTTCACGTAATAAAGAATTATTTCAACAAGTTATCGCTGAATTATGTATCTATATTAGGGCGTTAAAAAAGTAAATAATCTCACCTAGGTATTTTCTCCCTTAAAAAATCACCTGAACTTAATAATACTTAGTCATGTTCATCTCACTTGCTTATTCCTATTTACACTTTTGTAAACTTTTTTATTCTTTAAAATATCTTTAACATACCGAGCGGTCGGTGATATTATCTCGCTATTAGTTACAAACCGCTTGGTCGGTATGTAATGCCGATTTTCCAGTACTTATATTATATTTAAGGATCACCTTCTCATGCGAACACTCATAACAACAAGCATCATGGCTTTTGTATTACTCTCTACTACTTCTGAAGCATTAGCAGCTTCATCTGGTGCAACCGCATCGGCAAGTTCAGTAACTGCTTCTGTTTCTCCTGTAAATAATGTCTCACCTTATGTGGTATTGAAAACAGCGGGCACCAACTTGTTTTCGCGTATTTCAGCTAATCAGCAAGCGATTGAAAAGTTTCCTCATTTAATGCGCGATATTGTAGAAGAAGAATTAATGCCATCGATAGATTACCGTTACGCTTCATATCGTATTTTAGGTAAACATTTGAAAAAGGTATCGAAAGAACAACGTGCTGAATTTGTAAAAGCGATGCGTCATTACTTGGTAAGAACTTACTCTGTTGCTTTATCTAAGTATAAAAACCAACAAGTTATTTTTGAACCTGAAAAACCAACTAAAGGTAAAAGAATAATTGGTGTTAAAACACAAATTATTGATCAAGGCGCACCAACCATTGATATTGTTTTTCAAATGCGAAAAAACAAAAAAACAGGAGAATGGAAGGCGTTTGATATCACGGTAGAGGGCATCTCTTTATTAAGTACTAAACAGGCTGAATTGAATAAGAAAATTGCTAGGCAGGGTATAGATCACGTTACGTTAGAATTAGCTTCTTTAGCTAAATAACTTTACCTTGAGCAGTTGAGTTATCAGTAAAGACTAATGTTTCAAAGCTACCATGAGTGATTAATGAGGCATTAGCTATTGAGCTAATATAAAGAGCTAGATACTTTATACCTATGGCTAAACTGTCCAACATTTATTTATTAAGTGTAATATTATTTAAATAATCACTTCTTTGTACTTTGTTTCACCAGAGAGAGGCTATATATGAGCACCAAGTTATATTATATTTACGATCCAATGTGCAGCTGGTGTTGGGGCTATCGTCCTGTTTGGGACCTTTTACAACAACACTTGCCTAAGTCGATAGATGTGGAATATGTTGCAGGTGGTTTGGCTCCTGATTCAGACAGCGCAATGCCAATTGATCAACAGCAGATGATTCAAAATCATTGGCGTACCATAGAGCAAAAATTAGGTACAAAGTTTAATTATGATTTTTGGCGTGAAAATACGGCAAGGCGCTCAACGTATAACGCCTGTAGAGCTGCGATTGCAGCACACAAACAGTCTTGCCAAAAAGCTATGATAGATGCAATTCAGCAGGCATATTACTTACGTGCTTTAAATCCATCTGATGTGGATGTGTTAGTTAGTGTGGCGAAAGAGTTAAGCGAGCAGACATCACCTACTTTAGATGTAGCGCAATTTATTGTTGATATTAACTCGTCAGAAACAAACAAAGAGTTAGCAAAACAAGTAACTTTGGCAAGAGAATTAACTCAGCAGGGTTTTCCATCCTTAGTGCTTGACGTTGATGGCGTTATCCAACAAATACCACTGGATTACAGTGACTACAAGACAACCTTGGCTTATATAATAAAAAAGACGAGTTAGTCTTCCTTACTAGTTTTTGACTTGTTTGGATTCTAAGGGAGCGTGGAAATAAAAAAGTGATGTAATACATCACTTTTTTAAACTTAAACAATCATACCAATGGTGAATATTAGCTTTTAACTTGTTTAGCTAACTTTTTATCAAATAGGGTACTTGCTTGTATCCAAAACTGACTGGATATTTTATTGATAGCATTAGACTCAGCGTTAATGACTATGGCAAAGCCGATATCTAAATCGGGCGAATAACCTATATCAGCACGAAACCCTGCAACCCAGCCTGAATGGTAAATGATGGGGTGACCTTCAAATTGATAAATTCTCCAGCCATAACCATAATGGGCATCGGTTAAGTGACCACGCCAAAACCGTCGACGTAGGTCTTTTTTCGTTCTAATTCTTGGGGTTGTTAATTCGGCTAATAATGACGGAGATAATACCTCGGGTTTATGCCCTAAATTAGCAATTAACCACTTGGCTAAGTCACTTATACTGGCATTAACACCGGCTGCTGGCGCAACTTTATAATAATCTGGTGCTACTTTTACAGTACGCCATACATATTTTCTAATATCTCGACCTTGAGAATCTTTTTTTCCTGTTTTAACTCGTTTTCTTAGAATATGAGGCTTAGCGGTATTTTCTTTTTCTTTATATACATCAATACCTAAAGAAGCATTTGTCATATTGAGTGGTGTGAATACGCGATCTTGTAATAGCGCTGCATAGCTTTTGCTCTGGCTCGCTTCTATCGCCGGTTGTAAAAGACCATAGGCTATATTTTGGTAACCATAGCACTTTTCAGGTTGGCAAATAGGGGTGATGCGATCAAAACGACCAATGATTTTATCCATAGTCCAGTTTTCATGCAGCAGATTATCGTAGGCGTTAGGCATCAAACCACTAGAGTGACTTAATAAGTGTTTGAGTTGAATCTTTTGTGCTGCACCGTCTGTGGCTAGGGTAAAGTTTGGTACATATTTGGTTATAGGGTCAGATAAGTTTAATCGTTTTTCTTGCGCTAACATGGTCGTTACTGTGGCGGCGAATGTTTTAGAAACTGAGGCTAAACGAAATACAGTGTTGTAATCAACTTGATGAGATTTAGCTTTATCAGTATGACCAATGGTTTCCATGGCAATAATAGTATCATTTTGCACTATGGCATAAGCGCCACCGGGAATGTTATAGGCTTTAAGTTGTTTTTTAACTTCGGTAGAGAAACTTTTTTTAAACTGGCTAACGTTGTTTGCTGAGGAATAGGGCGTTAAAAATAGCGCCAATATAAGGCAATTAATTCTAAATAGCATAAACGGATCTCAGATCGAAAAGCCGACAAGTTTATAGGTCAAGGGAGAAAATAAAAAGCCTTTAATTTTTTAAGTGATGTTTGCTCTGTAAATCTGTGTTGCCATTAAACGGGCGTTAGCAATAATTCATCGTCGCTGTACCTCTATTTCAGCGCTGCTATAGGCATGCAGCCAGTTAGCACCTAACAGGCATTTTGAATGGTTTGGGAAAATACCCAAACCACTTGGAAATTCTCGATTTCAGCAAGACGAGAAGCGTGCCAAATGCTAGGCTTAAAATGTATGGTGTGGTTATCACCCATCCTCACTTTATAAGGACACAGTTGGTCGCTTATCGCCTTGCCCGAAGGGAGTTCGGGTAGAAAATGACTGCAGCGTTATTATTCATCATTAGGGAATAACCATTAATGAAAAATTATGCCTTGTATTCGTTCCCTACCCGAGCTCTGAAACATGTATTTTCAAGTAGCTTGGGTATAACATGATCTCTGATGGTAACTCCGATATAATCCGCTCATCTAATTAAAGAGAAGTTATGATCTTATGAGCGATAGCAACAATATATTGAAAACGTTTTTGGCAGAAACTAAACCTACCCAAGTTATTTGGGCACTACAAGATAAAGCAAGCGAAGATTGGGTTGTACTTGACTCACCTAGCTTTGAAAACAGCGAAGTCATGCCGCTTTGGTCAAGCTCACAATTAGCACAACAGCATTGTATTGAAGAGTGGAGTGAATATGTTCCTTGTGAAATTTCACTAGCCGATTGGTTTGAGTTTTGGGTTGAAGACCTTAATGAAGATGGCGTTATTGTTGGTATTAACTGGCAAGGTGATGATGAGTGTTTAGAAATAGAATTGAGTGAATTTACTCAGTCACTTGCAGCAATAGAATGGTTAAAATAAGTATTAGTTAATCTATTTTTCTCTGAGCTGATATCGTTAAGTGCTTTCGGTAGGATAATCATTTAAAAGCATTGTTCATCCAGAGCAATGCTTTTTTATTAACTAACCTGAACTCTGGATAATGAGTGCTTGATGTTTAAATAAAATCAACAATTTAGATTGTTACGTATAAAAAGTAATAAAATTAACGTAGTTATAAGCTTTATCAATGTTTCATTTTATTCAATTATCAAGGCAAAACGTTTATGAATAGCTGGCTATTTATCGACGTTTTAACGCTGAGAATTGGATGAAGAGGAATGTTGAGCAAGTGCTGCTTATCCAGAGTTCAGGTTAACTAAAAGCTACTAAGGCTTGGAATGACCAAAGTCTCTCTTTTTAATAGTTTTTTGGCAACGTCAGGTGATACTTGGTAAAACTCATTAACGTATTCTTGCGCGTCTAAGTATTTCTTTATTTGTTTTTTTACTTTACAAGGGTTGTTGCACTGTAATGAAAAAGCAACGCTGTATTCACCAATAGTCTTTGCTGATAGTGATTTAGCATATTCTTGTGGATCTTCAGTGGTACAGCCTATTTTCACTACATCGGAAAAAAAAGAATGTGTCATCACATAAACATTGCCTAATGCTATGTCTTTTTCTGTTGTTGTATCGGTTGTATTTTCTGTGTTTTTCATAGGGTAGATAGATCCAATTATCTTGAGCAGAGCTCGACATTTACTCCTATTATTATAACCTATCTTTAATACATAGCTATAATTATGCATTTGTCTTAACGGCTGATAGCGCTTGTTCTAAGTATACTCTAGAATGATTTTTTGGTATTTAATGCTTTATCACAAGCAAGTAGCTTCTTGCTTCTACGCACTATATACCCGCTCCACTTGAAGATGCTCGCTCAGTCTTCTTCCCCAAGGGGCTGGTTTAGAAACGCTTTATGCTGCGTTATTGATTTCGACAATAGAATAACTATTCTCTTCAATCAATGCCTTGCCTAAAGGCGTTTCTAATTCCAGCTGAATCATGCATCTTCAAGTGGAATGGGTATAGATAACTGCTATACTCCGCGCATTATCGTTCCTATCATCTGTATTTTGCCCGCAATATATTAAACTAAGGCAAATTGTCATCGCAGTGTGATTATTAATATGGCTAATACACATTATGTCCTTCTCAACACTTAAATTATCTACCCCAATACTCAACGCCATTGCTGATCTAGGCTATACCAAGCCAACAGCTATTCAACAAAAAGCAATACCTGTTGTTTTAGCGGGCAAAGATATTATTGCCGCAGCGCAAACTGGTACAGGTAAAACAGCCAGTTTTGTTTTGCCATTATTAGAGCAGCTTAATAGTCAGTACAAAGAAACAGGTAAAAAACTACGTGCTAAACGTATTCGTGCCCTTATTCTTGTACCTACCCGTGAGCTTGCTGTCCAAGTTGAAGCGAGTATTAGTCAGTATGCTAAATATTTAGATATTAGCTCTATGGCCATGTATGGCGGCGTTGATGCACAGGAACAAAAGCAGCGATTGATTTGGGGAGTAGATATTCTAGTAGCAACTCCTGGACGTTTGCTCGACATGACACATCAAAGGGTTTTACATTTTGATGAGCTTGATATGTTGGTACTTGATGAAGCCGATAGAATGCTTGATATGGGTTTTATCGATGACATTAATAAAATCATTGAACGTTTACCTGAGCACCGTCAAAATTTACTGTTTTCTGCCACTATGTCTGAAGAAGTTCGTGGTTTAGCGAAGAGAACGATTCATAAACCTGTCGAAATTTCTATCGGTGCAGATAAAGCCTCTAAACCTAAAATAGAGCAGTGGTTGGTTACGGTTGATAAAGCAAATAAGTCCGCATTATTAAGCCATATAATTACTACTCAAAATTGGCAACAGGCGCTTATTTTCATTGAAACTAAGCATGGCGCGGCAAAATTAGTAAGCCAGTTAGAAAAACGCGGTATTGTCGCTGAAAGTATTCACAGTGGTAGAGCGCAAGATATTCGTGAAAAAATACTTAACGACTTTAAATCAGGAAAAATAAAATTTTTAGTCGCTACCGCTATTGCGGCACGTGGTCTAGATATTGGAGAGCTTTCGCGCGTTATTAATTATGACTTACCTGCGCAAGTAGATGACTATATTCACCGTATTGGCCGAACAGGTCGAGCGGGAGCATCAGGTGAAGCTATTTCTTTAGTGTCTAAGGATAACTTCAGAGAGCTTTGTGCTATTGAAAGTCGCTTGGGCCATATTATTGAACGAAAAGAGTTTGAAGAGTTTCCAGTGAAAAAGACGGTACCGCTCTCGAAATTAAACTATGTCACGAAATACGCAGCCTCTAAAAAATAATCTATTAGAGCTGAGATAAAAAAACCGTTAATGGCGAGCCATTAACGGTTTTTTACTTTACGACAGAGCGTTTACTAAAAACGATTACATAATGATTAATTACTAGCAATTATGCTTGAATTAAATGTACATCGCGTTGAGGGAACGGAATAGCAATACCATTCTTATCAAGCGTTTTCTTGATTGCTTCATTCACTTCAAAGTAAACAGCCCAGTAATGCTCAGGTAAACAATGTGGACGAACGGCAAAGTTTACTGAACTATCAGCCATTTCAGATACGCCAACAAACGGAGCTGGTGTTTTCATTACTTTGTCATTATTAAGTAGAACATCCATTAATACGGCTTTAGTTTGATCGATATCTGCAAGGTAAGAAACGCCGATAGTAAGATCAACACGAATTTTACCTTCAACCGTATAGTTAATGACAGAGCCATTAGACGTTGCACCATTTGGGATAATAATGCGTTTTGACTGTGGCGAAAGTAAAATGGTATTGAAGATTTGTACTTCTTTAACAACACCTAAATGACCTTGAGATTCAATCAAATCACCTACTTTATAAGGTTTAAATACCATAATAAGTACGCCACCAGCAAAGTTAGCTAAACTACCTTGCAGCGCTAAACCAATGGCTAGGCCAGCCGCACCTAATACCGCAATAAATGAAGTCGTAGCAACACCTATCATTGAAGCAACAGAGATAAATAGTAGTAATTTAAGTAACCAAGAAACCAAGCTCCCCATAAAAGGGATTAAGGTTGGATCTACCTTTGAACGAACCATTGAAGCTTTTACTAACTTAGTAATGCCACTGATTATCCATAAACCGATCAATAACGTAAGAATCGATAAAACTAATCGAGGGGCGTAAATTAGGCCAAGTTCGTAGGCCTTCATAGTGAGAGTTTCAAGTTGTGTCATGGGGGCGTCTATTGCGTTCATTGAATTTCCTTTATTGGCAATGATTATAATTAGTTACATTTACCTGACTAATAATAATTACAATTTGTGCTTTTGACAAATTTTCATCAATATTAAAAAGTTAGCTACTCAGCTAAACGTGTAGTAAGGGCAAGTTTCATTTTTGTAAGCAAAACACGCTAATGTATACCAGTCGTATTAACTTATTGGGCAACTTAGAGCTACATTAGCGAGCTTAAAACAAGCAAAATGAGTTAACTATAGTTACTCTATATTTCATTTGTTTTGTGATGTTATCAGTTTGCTAATGAGCTCCCAAAGGGCGAGTTTATAAGGCTTACATTCAGCGTCATTGATTTTGACAAGGGAGCAACCATTCTCTGCAATCACTGCCTTGCCTCTAAGCCTTTTAATTCTCGCTAAGTGATCAATAAATTAGTACGATTGGTATTATAGTCAGTTATACTATGCCAATATTTAGAAATATTTCTCAAGCAATGATTTATTCACTGCTCAAGTAAACAACTTTTAGGCTCTTAAATGATTAATAACGACCTCCTTCGCCGCATCAGCAATATCTTTGATTTAACCGATGAAACTATTCTTACAACTTTTGCGTTAAGTCAGTGTGAGATTAGTGCTGAACAGCTAACAAACTTCTTTAAAGAAAAAGATGATACTGCTTATCAACCATTAGAAGACGTGCAATTTGCCAGTTTTCTAAATGGTCTTATCATAGCTAAAAGAGGTCCTAGTGATGGACCAGAGCGTCCGGTTGAAGAAGAATTAACCAATAACATGATCTTTAATAAAGTGAAAATAGCCTTGTCTTTAAAAGCTGAAGAAGTTATTGCTACGCTTGAATTAGCCGATTTAAGTTTAGGTAAGTATGAGCTAAGCGCTTTTTTCAGAAATGTAAATAATAAGCACTATAAAGATTGTTCTGATGAAGTATTGTCTGCATTTTTGAAAGGCTTAAAAATCAAGTCTAAGTAAAGTGATTGAATTAGTTTGATTGGTCACAGTCACTAATTAAGTCGCGCTTTCATCAAAATGTCATCTTTGTTTCATATTACTTTCACCTAACTCCCTTAAATTGCCATTTAACGTTAGTGATAGGAGAGTAATATGAATAATGAATATTGGCATGAAGCAGATGTTTTCGACGATGAAGATGAACTAACAAGACCTGATAAAAAGGGCAAAGCTAAAGGCAGTGATCGAAAACGTAAATGGCGTGAAATTGAAGCAATAAAAGAGCAACGCCGTTTAAGACGAGATATTGCCGCCTTTGAGCAATATTCATATTAGCGCTTGCCGTTATATCAATTGTCGCTACTTTAGCGGGTTAATATGTTGATCTAACCTTATTGTAGGTTAGATCAAAAGTCCCCGAAGACTGAAATATTCTTTTTAGAATGTATCCTCCCTGTAATCGATTTCCTCCTAGTTGCTAGACAAGACCGCGCTACTTTCCACTATATCAATACCATTTAACTCAAATAGCATAAGCATCTAGCCTCGTCATTTTCTTTGATCCTTTATTTTTATGTCATTCTGCAACCTCGATTCATTCTATTGGTATTATCTTGATTCCTCATAATGTAAAGCAATGTTATTATTGCGTTAAAACATGATACAAATTGATACATCAGCTTAATTTGTGTTACGTCTATTTTTGCAAAGCTTAGTTAATATTACGGTTAACAAAAACAGACGTTCATAGGGAATATATGAAAAATATAACAAAAATAGCCGTCATTAGCCTAATTGCCTCCAGTATCACTTTGACTTCTTTTACTGCTAGCGCAAATCCTAATCTTGAAGAGAAAACTACTGAAGCCACTTCACAGCAAGTAAGTAATAAAAATACTGTTGTGGTTAGCAGTGACAAGAATGAACAAACAACTAATGCGGGTCAAAACAATAAAACTTCCGAGACTACGGCAGCAAAGATTATTGTCGATAATGAAAATCCAACTAAAGCCGTGAATGCACAGAAAGAGTCAACAACTGACTCAACAGAGGATGAAGACTTCTCTGTTTGTTTCGGCGAATGTGAAAACCATGAGTCTAGAAACTGTGATGAAGGTGATGATAAGTGTGAGAAAGTTCATCGTCTAATCTATAATCGTCGTGATGGGTTTTATGTTGATGTCAGTGCTATAAGCAGCTTTGGTGATGATTATGCTTTTTCTGCGAATGAAGATACTGAATCAGAGTTTGATGTAGCGATAAGTTACCGAGTACAGTTACTCGGACTATTTATGGAATCACCCGGAATAAGTACTAGACGAATTCAAGGTATGTACTCTATGCCAGCTTGGGGAGTAAACTTCTATAATAGTGATGATTATTCTTTTGATTTATTTTATCAATACAGTACGCGAGGCATTGAAGGTTTAGAAGGCATTCAAACGCGTAATGAAGATGAACGTGCAGGTCTGAGAATGACAGGCTTTTATGAAAACAGTCAATTGCAATTGATATACTCACCCGTTAGTCGCAATGGTGAAGGCAGTGACGGTATCGAGGCTTCTATTTCATACAGCTATGACTGGCAGGTTAGAAACTGGAATTTGTACACTAACTTAGGGTTGCAATACCGTTCAAAAGAAGTAACCCCATATGGCGTAAAAACCTGGGTTGAAGATGACTTATCAACGAAAGCGGGTATCAGTTATTCGGCAGAAGTTGGCATTGAATATCCGCTAACAACCGATTGGGTTATCGGTAGCTACGTTGGTTATAACGCACTGTCAGATCGTAGTATTTCTACTCGCCAAGATACCGTTGAAGACGGTGTCAGAGGCGGTATTCTACTCACTTTCGTTTTTTAGGGGAGCATCATTATGCACGCTAAAAAGCTTAATAAAATTAAAAAGCAGTTACAAAGACTGCTTTTACAAATAAAAACGTCATGCTTATTAATGTTATTACTGGTAATAAGTTCAGTGGCGAATGCAACCGATATTCAAGCCAGCATGAAGGTAAGTCCTGAGCAATGTGTTGCTATGCGCCAAGGTCAGGCTTGTTATGTTTCTGTTGAGTTAAGTTGGCAAGTTGATACGCCGGGCAATTATTGCTTATATACCTCAGGAGAATCTAAAGCACTCAATTGTTGGATAAATAGTTCTGTGGGTGAAATGAAAAAAGCATTTGATAGTAAGGTCAATTTGGAATTTTCGTTAAGGCGTCAGAATGAAAGTTTATCCGTTGCCACTGCGGTAGTAAAAATGGCATGGGTACATAAGAAAAAAGGTCAGCCAAGAAAGTCATGGCGTATCTTTTAGTTTTACCTTTTAATCATACTATTGCCATCGCTTCAAATAATAGAAACTATGGCAAGTGTAATTATTATTTTGAGTAGAGGAATGCGTTAATGACAGCACAAGCGAGACCGCATATTTTATTGGTAGAAGATGATATTGATCTCGCTGAGTGGATTGCTGATTATTTAATAGGACGTGAATTTAAGGTAACTACTTGCCATCGCGGTGATGATGCAGTTGATCTTATTCAATCACTCAACCCCGATATTGTTTTACTTGATGGCATGTTGCCAGGTATGGATGGGCTCGACGTTTGTAAAACAGTACGAGCCACCTTTGATAACCCTATTATTATGATCACCGCACGTGATGAAGAAATTGATGAAGTGCTTGGGCTTGAAATGGGGGCCGATGATTATATTACTAAACCCGTGAGAGCCAGAGTATTATTAGCCCGTATTCGAGGGTTACTTCGTCGAGAAGATAAATCTAGAACAGCAGATAAAAGTAACGTTCAGCAGTTAACGGATGAACAACTTGAATCCAAAGGCGTATTAAAATTTAGTGGTTTGGTCATTAGTGAACAAGCCCGAAGCGTTACACTTGACGGCGAGTCGATCAAAGTCTCCTCTAATGAATTTGATGTTTTATGGTTTCTTGCCACAAAAGCTGGGCAGGTTGTGTCTAGAAAAGAGCTGGTCAGTCATTTTCGTGGTTTTGATTATGATGGCTTTGATCGCTCAATTGATTTACGTATTTCACGATTACGCAAAAAGCTAAAAGATGATTCATCAGAGCCTTTTCGTATCAAAACGATTTGGGGAAAAGGTTATTTATTTGCTAATGATGTTTGGTAACGGTCTAATTTTTTATAATAAAACCTAATGGCTTTCCTCTTAATATTACTAGGTAAACTTAATGCGTAATTTGACACTTTCATTAGTCGCCGTGGTGCTTATCGCAACCATAGGTTTAGGTTGGATGTTTGATAGTATTTATAACCAATACCTCAACCAAAACCTCGATCAAAGTACTGCGCAATCTAATCAAGAAACGAGTGGCCAGCAGAGTGTCATTGATACGTTAGAGCAAGTAGGCACTCACTTATCAATCGCACTCTCTGGTATTGATAATCGTCAAGAATTTATCCAACAATGGCCGAGTGAAGGGACATTGTCATTACGTTTGAAACCGTTAACGAATTTCCCCCTACCGCAACCGTTACTCACCGACTTAGTAGCAGGGCAGCCGTTATTACTTGAAACCGATGATAGTATCGCCATGCATTTTTATCTGCCAGCTACGGATGAACTTTTAGTGCTCACAACTCCCCCGGTAACGGTTCATCAAAATAACTCATTTTTACCCATTTTACTGACCAGTCTATTTTATCTAGCCGTACTGTTATTAATGTTGCTTTGGCTTTATCCGCTAATGAGAAGGTTAATGACTTTGCGTCAAACGGCCAAGTCATTTGGTGAAGGTAATTTAAACCAACGTATTGATGTTGGCTCTATTTCGTATATTCGTGATTTAGAATTAGAGTTCAATCGCATGGCGCAGCGTATCGATGATTTAGTGACTGACATAAAACTGCTTAGTAGTGCCGTTTCTCATGATTTACGCACACCGCTTGCACGTATCCGCTTTGGCATTGATACCATTCAAGAAGAAGATGACCCTGTCTTGCGAAAACGTTTTGAGCAGCGCATTAGTGATAACGTTGATGAAATGGTCGATTTGGTAGAGAGCTTATTGAGTTATGCGCGTTTAGACCAAACCTTAATTACTATACACAAAGCGCCAGTTGATTTTTCAGCACTGACGGCGACTTGTATTAAAAACAAAAGTCAGGATGATGTTCAACTAACTTTTGAGGCACCAAAGCAAGCGGTATTCGTTGATGGTGACCTCTCCTATTTGATGATTTTGATGAGTAACTTATTACAAAACGCCCATCAGTATTGCAAAGGAAAAATAGCGGTTAAAATAATAGCGCAAGACAGTAATATTGTTATAACGGTTGCTGACAATGGACCTGGGATCCCGATAGATCAAAGAGAAAAAATTCTTAAACCTTTTATTCGCGGAGAAAGTACGGAGAAAAAAGTGAAAGGCTACGGAATGGGCCTTGCCATCGTTAAGCGAATTGTTGAGTGGCACAACGGCGAGATTATTATTGAAAACTCAGCTGAGTTACAAGGCGCTCAATTTAGTGTGACCTTACCCAAAGCGTAATTTCATCATTATCACTCATTAAAGCTCTTGAACTAATAGTTCCTTAACTGTTTACTAAAAACTAATTCTAATGTTCATAAGTTTTGATAAGTTATCAATGAATATATTCACTTTACTGATGATTAGTAAACTATTAATGGAATCTCTGACAATATTCATTGCTAGATAAGTTAAGCTGCCATTTTTTCTTCTAATTGGTCGGTCTTTTGTCATTAAAAATCACCCAATCTAATGATCACAAAGATACGATAGTCGATATTTTATAATTTCAAGATAGGACTGAACGGAGCATATAGAGGAATAAAATACTCCCTATCATGAAGGTAAACTTGCCGATCGTAAAGCTGACATAGGTTTCATATTCTAAAGCGCTGTGGGGCACTTAGCGTCATAGGTTAACCTTGCCATCATCACTTAATCCTTTAGATAATATGATGATTATTTACATTATATTCTGCAATGGTTTTAGGCAACTTCTTTTATCAGATAGTGTTGTTTGATCATCTTGACTCACTATTAATTCACTAATTGCTGACTAAATTATTTTTACAGCCAACTCTCCTTCATAACTACACTTGTACGACTAAGGTCTTATATCGATACGTATTGACTCATTATCACTTGTGATGTAGTTTAGTTATATCGATACGATACGTATCATTTTGTATATTAATTTAAGCGCCAACCACTGGATTAAAAATTATGAATCAAGTAAGTGAAGCAGATGAAAAACCAGGCCCTTTGTCTGGCGTTACCGTATTGGATTTCTCTCGAGTGTTGGCAGGGCCTTATTGCACAATGGTCTTGGCAGATCTTGGCGCACGGGTAATTAAAATTGAACGATTTGGCACTGGTGATGATACGCGTGCGTTTGGGCCTTTCGTGGGCGTTGATTCAGCTTATTTCATGTGTTTCAATCGCGGTAAAGAAAGTATTTCTCTTGATATTAAATCACCACGCGACCGTGAACTACTAGAGCGCTTGTTGGATAGTTGTGATGTGGTGGTAGAGAACTTTCGACCTGGAGTGATGGAACGCCTTGGTTACGGGCCTGAACGTCTTGAAAAAACGCATCCCCATATTATTTATACGTCTATTTCAGGTTTTGGTCACAGCGGTCCATTTAGTGAATTGCCAGGCTACGATATGGTGGTACAGGCCATGGGCGGGGTGATGAGTTTGACCGGCTGGCCAGATGAAGAGCCCGCTCGCGTTGGCACCAGCTTTGGTGACTTAGGTGCGGCACTCTTTGGTGTGATTGGTATCTTGTCTGCACTCTATAGTCGAACACGTGATGCGCAAGGAACGCGAGTGGATATAGGGATGCTAGATTGCCAAGCGGCGTTAATGGAAACTGCACTAGCAAGATATGACGTGGAGGGGATTGTGCCAACACGTACAGGTGACAATCATCCATCGCTTGCACCCTTTGAAACCTTTGCCGCACAGGATGGAAAGTTCGTGATCTGTGCCGGTAATGATACGTTATTTTTGCTAATGATGGACGCTTTGGGCTCGCCTCAGTTGGCCTTAGAAGCGCAATTTCTAACCAACGATTTACGTGTGCAAAACCGTAAACAACTGGTTAAAGATGTCGAGGCAATAACACTCAACGAGCCAATGCAGCATTGGATTGATGCCCTCAATGAAGCTGGAGTACCTTGCTCCCCGATAAATACCATTGATAAATTATTTACTCATCCACAACTTCTAGCCCGCAACATGATCGTTAAAGTGAAAGGGGAAAACGAGAGAGCAATCCGAACAGCCGGTAACCCAATAAAGATGAGCTCAGTAGCAGAAATTGATCCCGAGGTACCGCTCAAGTCCCCAGCGCTTAACGAGCATCGCGAGGCAATATTAGCAGAATTGATGGCCAAAAACGGTGCGTATGCGCCGACACCCCAACCCCAAGAAAATTCGGATGATAGTAAGCTAGAGACATATTCCGAAGCTATTTCTCAAATTTAATCCTTAATATCCTAGAAGAGAGAGTCGAATTATGAAAACCAAAGACAGTATTAAACTTAAGTCCGTCGACACTGAACAGGAAAGTAGTGAAACCACAGAAAATGCCGAATCTGCAGCAGACGCGAAACAGACAGTAGCAGCGATGGAAACTATATTAGTCGAACGCCGTGAACGGGTAGGTATGATCACTCTTCATAGACCTAAAAGCCTAAATGCTTTAAGTAGGCAGCTTGCCAGAGAAGTTGTTGATACCTTAAAAACCTTTGACGCCGACGATAATATCGGCGCGATTGTTATTACTGGCAGTGCTAGAGCATTTGCCGCCGGGGCAGATATTGAGGAAATGGCAAACCTGACCTACGCCGAATTTTATTGCGACGATATCTTTGCACCGTGGGATGAATTGCGTTCAATCAGCAAACCGATCATTGCCGCCGTGAGTGGTTATGCTTTGGGCGGTGGCTGTGAGCTAGCGTTGATGTGTGATTTTATCATTGCCTCTGAAGACGCTCAGTTTGGACAACCAGAAATTAAGCTTGGTATTTTGCCTGGTATTGGAGGCTCACAACGCTTGGCCAATGCCGTTGGTAAGTCATTGGCGATGGATCTAGTTCTAACAGGTAGAACAATCGATGTTCATGAAGCAAAAGCTGCAGGATTGGTGGCGCGTGTTGTTCCAGGTAAAGAGTTGTTACAAACGGCTTTAGAAGCTGCACATACCATTGCAGGCTATAACAGTCCTGCCGTACGTATGGCGAAAGAAGCGGTAAATGTCGCTTTTGAAACCAGCCTTACTGAGGGGATGCGTCATGAGCGCCGTTTATTCCAAGCAGCCTTCGCTACCGAAGGGCAGAAAGAAGGTATGCATGCGTTTATAGCCAAGCGAGCACCTGTTTTTCGCCATCGCTAGAAATATTCAATTGAAGGGAAGTGGTTAAGTCATTGAGATAAAAGAAACCACTAACCCACATGATAAAAAATATATAGGAGTGAGTATGTCTACTCAAGTTATTCTGCCACGTATTATGCAGGTGGGTGAAAACGCAAGTCAGGAAATAGCCAACGTATTAGTTAGTATTGGCTGTACCCGACCATTGATTATTACTGACAAGATGATGGTGGGATTGGGCTACGCTCGTCGAATTCAAGTCAGTTTAGGCGCACATCATATTCCCGCCCATATCTTCGACGATACCGTGCCAGAGCCTACAGTTGAATCTATTCAAGCGGGTGTTGATAAGGCACGAGAGGGTAATTACGATTGTATTATCGCCCTTGGTGGTGGAAGTCCAATCGATAGTGCTAAAGCCATTGCTATCTTGGCCAAACATGGTGGTGTGATGCAAGATTACCGTTTTCCTCGTATGGTTATAGAGCAAGGCTTACCTGTCATTGCCGTACCTACTACGGCGGGGACTGGATCTGAAGTCACTAAATTTACCATCATTACCGATGAAAAAAACGACGAAAAGATGCTGTGTGTCGGCATTGGCTTCATGCCCGTTGCAGCATTGGTGGATTATAAATTAACCATTAGTTTGCCTCCTAGGACCACTGCCGATACTGGAATCGATGCCTTGACCCATGCAATTGAAGCGTATGTGAGTAAAAAAGCAAACCCATATAGTGATAGTCAGGCAATTGCTGCGATTAAATTGATTGGACCTAATTTGAGAAAGGTCTATCACAGCGGCGAAGATCAAGATGCTCGTGAAGCTATGATGCTGGGTTCGACCTTAGCTGGTATTGCATTCTCTAACGCATCGGTGGCATTAGTGCATGGTATGAGTCGACCTATTGGTGCCTTTTTTCATGTACCTCATGGTCTCTCAAATGCGATGTTATTGCCCAGTGTTACCGCTTTTTCTATTCCTGCGGCACCAGCGCGTTATGCGGATTGTGCTCGGGCGATGGGTATTGCAGCTGAGCAAGATAGCAATGAAGTTGCCAATCAGAAATTATTAATCGAGCTTCGTTCACTAAATGAAGAATTAGCAGTACCAACGCCACAGGAATTTGGTATTAAGCGCGATGAGTTTTTTGAGGTGTGTCAAACAATGGCTGAACAAGCATTAGCTTCAGGCTCACCGAGTAATAACCCTATTGAGCCATCTATCAACGAAATTATCAGTATTTACCAGGGGCTATGGGATTAACTTCTGCGATCAACATTACTTTTTAACATTTTAGACATTATTTAGGAATTTTTTATGAATATTATTGGACATTTAATTAACGGTGAAATTTGTACCGACGCCGCCCGCACTCAAGATGTGTTTAACCCTGCAACGGGGGAAGTGACTCGACAAGTTGCCTTGGCTTCTGTCGAAACAGTAGAGCAAGCAATAACTGCTGCACAAGCTGCCTTTCCACAATGGCGAAATACTCCACCTATCAAACGTGCACGAGTGATGTTTCGTTTTAAAGAGTTGTTGGAAGCAAACTCAGATAAAATATGCGAAATGATAGGCGAAGAGCATGGAAAAATCTCGCATGATGCAGCCGGTGAATTACAACGAGGTATCGAGAACGTTGAATATGCTTGTGGCGCGCCAGAGTTATTAAAAGGTGAGCACAGTAAAAATGTTGGACCAAACATTGATTCATGGAGTGAATTTCAACCCTTAGGTGTTGTTGCCGGTATCACACCATTTAACTTTCCAGCGATGGTTCCATTGTGGATGTTCCCAATGGCGATTGCCTGTGGTAACTGTTTCATATTAAAACCGTCAGAACGCGATCCAAGTTCAACGTTATTTATTGCTCAGTTATTAAAAGAAGCTGGATTACCAGATGGCGTAATGAATGTTGTTAATGGCGATAAAGTTGCGGTTGATGTGTTGTTATCTGACCAGCGAGTAAAAGCGGTTAGTTTTGTTGGCTCAACGCCAATTGCCGAATATATTTATGCCACGGCTAATGCCAATGGCAAACGTTGCCAAGCATTAGGTGGTGCAAAGAATCACGCTATCGTGATGCCTGATGCTGATATGGATAATGCGGTTAATCAATTGTTGGGCGCAGCATTTGGTTCATCGGGTGAGCGTTGCATGGCATTGTCTGTTGCGGTTGCAGTAGGTGACGTTGCCGGTGATGCCTTAATTACTAAAATGACAGCCGCAATGGCAAGCCTTAAAGTAGGTGCATTTAGCGATAGCACTAACGATTTTGGTCCAGTTATTACCAGCCAGCATCGTGACAAAGTGGTTGGTTATATTAATCATGCCCAAGAGCAGGGCGCAACTATTGTCGTTGATGGTCGCAATCCTGAGGTTGAAGGCTACAATAATGGCTTCTTTGTCGGTGGCACCTTAATCGATAATGTCACGGCCGATATGGTGAGCTATAAAGAAGAGATCTTTGGTCCGGTACTGCAAGTGGTACGCGTGCAAACGATGCAGCAAGCTATGGATTTAATTAATGACCATGAGTACGGTAATGGTACTTGTATCTTTACGCGTGATGGCGAAGCGGCTCGATACTTCTCTGACAACATTCAAGTAGGTATGGTTGGTATCAATGTGCCGTTACCCGTGCCTGTTGCATACCATAGTTTTGGTGGCTGGAAGCGTTCGTTGTTCGGTGATTTACATGCTTACGGTCCAGATGCGGTTCGCTTCTACACCAAGCGCAAAACAATTACCCAACGCTGGCCTTCAGCAGGTGTTCGTGAGGGCGCAGAGTTCTCAATGCCAACGTTGAGTTAATTGAAATGTAATTAACTCTGCCTTAGTATAATTATCGCAAGCTAATGGCTATTCCTTTTTATCGATGGAATAGCCTTTACTTCTTTAGTTTTTGGAACCCCTTTGATGCTTGCGTAAGTGCATCCGTCTCGCCTATAATTAGCGCGAAATTTATCAAAGGATATAAAATGACAGTTCAGCGAAGAGAGAAAGGTTCATCTATCACTAGGGTGCTTGAAATCATCGAGGCAATTTCTCGTGCCGAGCGACCTATGTCACCCGCTGAGTTAGCATTTTTACTTGATATTCCTAAACCCAGTATTCATCGTTTACTACAGCAACTTGAAGCTGATAATTATGTGCAGATTAATATGCGCGGCTTGTTGGTTCCTGGTGATCGGATGCATAGTATTGCTTTAGGTGTGCTCCATAGCAGCCGATTTAAAGCATTGCGTCAGGCCATTCTAAAAAAACTGGCGGAAACCATTGGTGAAACCTGTGGTATCGCAATTCCTGATGGCATCGAAATGATCTATTACGATCGTGTTCAAACTAATTGGCCATTACGAGTTAATTTACCTGTCGGTAGTCATACGCCTGTAGCGTGTACTGCCAGCGGAAAGCTTTATTTAAGTTCTCTGCCTAAAGAACGTCGTCATCGTATTATAGGTAAGTTATCACTTGAAAAGCTGGCTCGTAATACGTTAATTGAGTCAGAATCATTAGAAAAAGAGCTTATAAATATCCAAGCTAATGAGTTAGGAACCGATAACGAAGAATTTATAGATGGCATGGTTGCCTGTTCGGTGCCTATTAAAGATCAAGATGGTAAGTTGTTTGCCTGTCTTTTCACCCATGCCCCCGTGATCCGCAAAAGTTTAGATGAATTATTAGCCTTTGAACCAGCATTGCGCCATGCGGCCATAGAGTTAGGTGATCTACTCAAAGAACAATAAAGCAGATCCTAGCCACCACTTACGAATCAGGCTGGATTATAAGTAACTTTTGTTTCATAAAATCGATAAACACACGGTTTTTATTAGGTAGGTATTTACTTTGTACATACTGTAAACAAATATCACCTTGGTAACTCCCTGTTAACTGCCAACCTTCCAATAATGGAATGAGCTTCCCCGTTTTAATACCCTGTTGCGCGATATAATCCGGCAATGGCCCTATACCAAAACCCTGTTCTATCGCATCTCGACGCATGTCACTGTGGTTAAGTAGATATGAACCAGCAACTTGTACGGTTGTTTGTTGATTTTCATTAATAAAGCGCCAACGGTTATCGACCATGTTTTCGCCTAAACAAATACATGATAAATATTTTAAATCATCGGGGTGTGTTGGTGGTGTATGGCTTTGTAGGAATTCAGGACTGGCACATAAAACCTGTTCAACGCGACCAATTTTAATATTTACTAAGGCTTCAATCGGGTAATCATTAATATGAATCAAGAAATCAACACCGTCATGAATAGGATCTAAAATACGGTCGGTTACTTTTAAGTGTAACTGAATGTCCGGATAGCATTTTAAAAATTCAACAAATAGTGGTCGTAACACCTTGTTCGCAAGTGATTTTGGCGCTGATACTCGCAACAGCCCACTAACCGTCGATGTTGCAGAGCGACTGGCATTAACTGCTTGGTCCGCAGACTCAACCATCTGTTTACAATAATCAAAGGTTAACTTACCTGACTCCGTTAACGCCAGTTGCCTTGTAGTACGCTGCAATAGCTTGATGCCTAACGCATCTTCTAACCTACTAATCTGACGGCTCACTGCTGAAGGTGTGACCCCAAGTTTTTTTGCCGCCTTACTAAAGTTTCCTTGCTCGATCACAGTAACAAAAATAGCCATATCAGATAATAAAGGGATTAATTTATTTGTGTCCATGAAGCACAAGTCCTTTGTCAATTAAGTGTATTGTTTAAAATAACTCATATATTAACATAGTTGCATAGTAATAAATGAGTTGCTGCGAGCAAACTTAAAATTGTAAGAGGTAAATATGGAATTGTTAATAAATACTTATATGGCAGAAATTATAGCGGTGAGCACAATTGCTATTTTTATGGCTATGTTACCCGGCGCTGATTTTGTGATGGTGACACGTACGAGCATCTACAATGGCCGTTTTGCAGGTTTATATATGAGCTTAGGTATGTGTTTATCTGTTTGTATTCACGCCAGCTATTCTATTGCTGGATTAGCAGTAGTGATAGCAAATTCGCCATGGTTATTTTCAGCAATCAAATATTTAGGTGCGGCTTATCTTATTTATATTGCTTGGCAGTTATTAACAACACGTGAGAGTTTAAATAAAGACCAAAGCAGTTCAACGACTCAAATGTCACCTTTTATGGCATTACGTTTAGGCTTTACTTGCAATATATTAAACCCCAAAACATCTATTTTCTTCTTAAGTATTTTTACGCAAGTGGTGTCGATAGATACCCCGATAATAATGCAAATAAGTTATGGCTTGATCATAGTGTTGGCACATTTTATTTGGTACAGCGGTGTGGCTTTATTGTTATCACACCCAAGCATATTGCCTCGTTTCAATCGACAAAAACAAAAAGTTGATAAAGTAGCAGGATTTGTATTGATGCTAATTGCTATAAAGCTCAGCTTAGTTTAATTAGCATGTTTAAGTCAAAAATGGCTTCTATGTTGATTGTGATAAGCGATAATGATCACTGTGGAGTTCAGTGATCATTTCATTATCGGTGAATAGTTATTCTAATGATTATGTGCAGCCAGCCACTTATCAATTAAACTTTCTTATTTCGTTACGGTTTTCAAAGCGGATTTACCCGTCATTTTTTAACGTGATTTGTGGCTCTGTATAGGCTTTAGTTCCCCATAAAGGAACGGTAGAAAGACTATGCTTAAAACTTCCTGAGGTTTCTTTGGTCGCGTAAGACAAATACATCAATGTTTGATTTTGGGCGTCATAAATACGTCTTACTTTCATGGTTTTAAAAAAGATGCTTTTTGATTTTTTAAAGACTACTTCGCCAGACTTACTTCTATCTATTTGAGCGATCATCGTTGAGGTGATTTCACCTGTTTGACGACAAGCGATTGAACTATCACTGGGATCAGATAAGCTCAAGTTCGCTTCAACACTTGCTATGTGACAAGTAACGCCGGGCACTATGGGGTCAACTAAGGTATTTAGTTTAATATCCTTGAGCGTAAACATCCCTAATGAAACATCACCTACTTCATTATCAGAGCAGCCCAGTAGCAGCGTTGAAAAACTAACTGCCAGCATAAATTTTTTCATGAATTTTCCTTGGAATAATATCAGTCGTAATGTTATACCCATTACCTTTCAGAATGCTCGATTCAGAGTGTTTAAGCAGTTTCAGTTTGAGGCGCGTCAATTAAATCAGGGTTATTCCCTATTTCCTTGTCGCAACAATAAAATGATATTGCTCAAGCGCTTCTACGATGGGGCTAAAAACGATTTATACATCGTTATTGATTTTGAAAATGGAACAACCATTCACTGCAATCAATGCCTTGCCTAAATCGATTTTTTCTCCCACTGAAACAAGCATATTGAATGGCAACGGGTATAAATAAGCAAATTATAAAGAGTGTATCACACTGAAATTTTAGCTATTAATATTCTCTTTTAAGAGATTTAACCTATCACTTGCGACTAACTCACCAAGATATAAGACAAAAGCCAGTAAATGACCTGTGCATTTAAAATATTTTGTATACAATAATAGATTGTTATTTATCATTCGGTGAGCCAGCCTTAACGCTCACTTTTATATTGGAGTAAACCAATGCGTTCTTTTTCTCGCTTTTCTTGTCGATTAGCTTTTGCTGTTAGTGTTCTAGCGACACCTTTCATAACGGTGGCAAATACCACTGTTGCTAGTAGTACAGGGGCTAGTAACCTCTTTGAAGCTAAAGATATTTTTTCACTGGAATATGCCAGCGATCCGCAAATATCTCCAGATGGCGAAAAAATTGTTTATATCAGAAATTCAAACAATATTATGACCGATGATAAAAACAAAAACCTATGGTTGGTTGATGTTGACAGTAAAAAGCAGTTACCACTTTTTTCTGATGACAAACAATATTCACAACCGCGTTGGTCAGCTGATGGCGAAAAAATTGCCTTTGTCAGTAATTTAACCGGCAGTTATCAAATACACGTGCATTACCTTAAACAAAATCGCACAGCTTTAGTTAGCCAAGTGCAAGGCGGTGTGAGCAGTTTAACTTGGTCACCAGATGGAAAATGGCTGGCGTTTACACAACTTGTTGCCGATAAAAGAACGGTTATTGCCAAAATGCCTAAAAAGCCTAAAGGGGCTAAATGGTCAAAACCTGTCGTTGTTATTGACCAAGCATATTATCAAGCAGATGGCCGCGGATTGCTTAAACCAGGTTACAAACATATTTTTGTTTTACCTAGTGAGGGTGGTACTCCACGTCAGATCACTCAAGGGGATTTTCATCATAAAGGAAAGCTTGCTTGGAATAAAAAAAGTGATGCTATCGTTTTTTCAGCAAATCGTATCTCAGATTGGGAATATAAATCACTTGAAGGTGATTTATTTAAAGTGATGGTAAATGATGGTGAGCTAACGCAGTTAACCTCTACACCGGGTAAAGAGTTTAATCCTGTGTTTTCTGAAAATGGAGAGAAACTTGCCTTTTTGTCGACTTCTAACGCATTGAACCCTTATCGTAATGCCAAATTAAATATTATGGATTGGAAGTCTAGAAAAACGAGTGAGATTGCGAGTGATTTTGACCGTTCTATCCAAGACCCACAATGGTTATCAAGCTCGTTGTTAGCGATGACTTATGATGATTTTGGTAAGCGTAAATTGGCGACTATCTCAACCAAAGGTAAAGTTAAAGACTTAACGGATACTCTAGTAGGAAGTAGCATTGGTCGTCCTTATATCAGTGGTGGTTTTACCGCCTCAAGTGAAGGTTATATGGCCTTTACGCAAGGTAGTAGTTCACGTCCAGCAGATGTTGCAGTTATTAACACCCGTAAAAAACTTGTTAAACTAACACAATTAAATGAAGACTTATTGGCACATAAAAACCTAGGTAAAGTCACTGAAATTAATTATAAATCATCATTTGATGATGAGCCTATTCAGGGTTGGTACGTTACCCCACCAAACTTCGACCCTAAGAAAAAGTATCCCCTTATTTTAGAGATCCATGGTGGTCCACACTTAGCTTACGGCCCACATTTCTCTGCGGAACTTCAACGTTTTGCAGCGCAAGGTTATGTGGTGTTTTATGATAACCATCGCGGTAGCAGTTCTTACGGCGAGCGTTTTGCCATGTTATTGAAGTATAAATACAGTTCGAAAGAAGATTTTGCCGATCATAACTCAGGTGTCGACGCTATGTTGGGCTTGGGCTTTATTGATGAAGGTAATTTGTTTATTGCTGGCGGCTCTGCTGGCGGTATTGCAACGGCTTATGCTATTGGCTTAACCGATCGTTTTTCTGCCGCCGTAGTGGTTAAACCGGTTATTAACTGGTTAAGTAAAGTACTAACAGCGGATAGTGGTTTAGGGCAAATACCTACACAGTTCCCAGGAATGCCATGGGAACACGTTGAACATTATTGGAAGCGTTCTCCAATGTCATTAGTAGGTAACGTTACAACACCGACTATGTTGATGACAGGTGAAGAAGATTTACGTACACCAATGGCGCAAACTGAGCAGTTTTATCAAGCGCTTAAATTAAGAAAGATTGATACTGTATTAGTCAAAGTACCTGGCTCGCCTCATGGTATTGCGGGAAAACCGTCAAGAATGATTACTAAAATTGAACATACCCTTGCTTGGTTTGAAAAATATAAAACCAAGGCTGCTGAGGATAATAACGAAAATTAGTAAGGTAAAAAATCATACCTGAACGTTATTTCATTACCAACGGTTATGACAGCAAAGACCAAGCTATACCTTTTGGTATTAATTCAGCTTGGTCTTTTTTTGTTTTTTTTTCGGGGGAAGGGATGTTTTATTAAAAATCCTGTTAACTCGGTCTGCATTTCATAATGTGAAATCACCAGTTGGTGCTTATGGAAATTTAAAAAATTATGATGTGATGTGGTCTATAGTTGAATTGGCTTAGCCCTTTATTGATACCCAAGCTACTTGAAGATGTGTGTTTCAGGACGTTTGAGGCACTCATGATCAAGTAGCTTGGGTATAAGTAAACTGAAAATATAGAGCGTCAGATATTTTTCAGTACTGTGATTGCCTCAATTTCTATTCTACTTCTACTCCAAAGGAAGATATTTATCTATGCTGAATTTAACTATTCGTCGTAAAGTTGTACTTACTACCTTGACTGCTGTGGTGCTATCAATATTGATTGTTAGTGCTTTTGCCCTTAACTCAAGCCGGACCATTATTATGGAGGCTGCCATTGAACGAGAATTGCCCGCAGCGCTTGGTGAGGTAGCTAATAATCTTGATGCGCAACTATTGTTACCTATTACCGTGGCGCAAACTATGTCGAGTAACCTATACTCTCAGCAGTTTATTGCCACTGGTGAACAGGAAAAAAATCATCAACAAGTGATCGCTTATTTGAAAAATATCCAGAGTGAATTTAATACAATAAGTGCCTTTTTAGTCTCAGCCAATACCGGAAAATACTTCACACCGAGTGGGCTTTTCAAAACCTTGTCGCCACAAGAAAGTAAAGATCAATGGTTTTATGGTTTTATCAATAGTGGAAACAAATATGAATTGAGCTTAGATGTTGATGAAGAAACCAATATACCGACCTTATTTATTAATTATTTAATGAAAGTTTCGGGAAAACCTAGTGCTGTTGTAGGCGTTGGTTTATCACTAGAGAATATGGCTAACAGCATAAGTCAGTACCGTATTGCACAAACAGGTAAGGTGTTTTTGGTTGATCAACAGGGCAAGATAAAACTTCACCCTGATACTCAACAAATAGGTAAAGATTTAGCTGATATTGGTGTTAGTAACAGCCAAAACCTCTTGTCTAAAGCTCAATTTAGTTCAGCTGAATTTACCCTTAATGGTACTAAAACCCTTATTGCGAGTCGTTATTTAGACAGTATTGGTTGGTATGTGGTTGCTGAAGTGCCTAAAGAAGAAGTTCTTGGAGGATTAACCCAAGCAACATGGGCCTTAGTGATGATGGGCATTATTATTGCGGTGATTTCTGCATTTGTTAGTACTTGGCTTATTTCTCGTTTAATTGCGCCTTTTGGCCAGCTTGCTGATATGTTGGCTGAAATTGGTAAAGGTGGCGGTGATTTAACGCGTCGTTTAGATGATTCACGTCAAGACGAAGCGGGTACTATGGCGAGAGGTTATAATCAATTTGTCAGCTATTTAAGTGAATTATTACAACAAGTCTCTAAAACAGGTAATGAACTTGCCGTGGCGATTGAACAAATAGATTCTCAAGCGAAGTCGATGGAGTCTGAGATAAATGAGCAAGTGAGCCGAGTTGAGCAAATTGCCACAGCAATGCATGAAATGGGTATGACGGCAGAAGAAATTGCTGGCAGTGCTAATAATGCGGCACAAAGTGCACAAGCTGCTGATGAAACAGTGCAGCAAGGTAATAATTCAGTGGTACAAACTATCGCCAGCGTTTCCGATATGAGTGAGCAGCTGGTATCTACCAGTACTATGATCGCTCAATTAGCTGAGGATGCACGTTCTATTGATACTGTGGTTGAAGTAATACGTAGTGTGTCAGAGCAAACTAACTTATTGGCGCTAAATGCAGCTATTGAAGCGGCACGAGCAGGAGAGCAAGGTCGAGGTTTTGCCGTCGTTGCTGATGAAGTTAGGACGCTTGCATCACGCAGTCATGACTCTACTAAAGAAATTAGAAATATTATTGAAAAGCTGCAAGCAAAAACAGAAGAAGTGGTTGCCGCTATTTCCCAAAGCACAGAACTCAGCACTACGAGTCAAACTGAGGCGGGTCATTCAGGCAAGCACCTAGAGAGTATTTCTGAAAGCATCAGTATAATGAATGATATGAACTTACAAATTGCTACCGCTACCGGGGAGCAATCGAATGTAGTGGGTGAGATTAACCCTCATGTTACAGCGGTTGCGGATATTTCACGTGCTAATAGCGATATCGTTCAGCAAACTTCGATTGCTTGTAGTGAGCTTAGAAATAAAGCCATTCATCTGAATGAATTGGTCTCGCGCTTTAAGTTTGACTAATATTAATTATCTGGAAAAACGGTGACTTTCAAATGGTCTGATACCAAGTCCATTAAGTTATTTACCACTCAGCGATAATTAAAAGGCTTAGAGGCAAGGCATTGATTGAAGAGAATGGTTATTCCCTTATCAAAATCAATAACACAGCATGTAAGTCTTTTAAACTCGCCCATGGGAGCTTGTCAGAAAAGCAATATCTGCACAAATTTGTTAAATATAGAATCGCTATACTTATACAAATTTTGTTTGTTATAACTCTTCTGACATAGCTCTGAGGTGGGAATAAATTTGATGGAATTGGTACAGATATCCACTAACGTCGTTGCTTTCAATCACAATAGCCCGCTATTGCTCAATCAAGCGCCTTGTTTTTGAATATTTATTTTCATTTGATTCTTCTTAAATAACCTGAACTCTGGATAATGAGTGCTTGATGATTAAGTAAAATCAACAACTTAGATTGTTACTTATGAAAAGTAATAAAATTAAAGTAGTTATACGCTTTATCAATGTTTCATTTTATTCAATTATCAAGGCAAAACGTTTATGAATAGCTGGCTATTTATCGACGTTTTAACGCTGAGAATTGGATGAAGAGGAATGTTGAGCAAGTGCTGCTTATCCAGAGTTCAGGTTAAATAGGAATAAAAATTCATTATTCGAATATAACATTATTTTTAATAAAGCTGCTTTATAGAACATAGCGATCAATAAAAAATGCCAGTCAGGTAACTGACTGGCATTTTTGTTTATTCTCTTAATTCTCGCTAAGTAATCAGTAAACTAATACGATTGGTATTACTACCAAATACGAACGCGTTCATCTTCTGCTAAATACAAAGCATCACCTGGTTTTACGTCAAACGCTTTGTACCATGCATCATGGTTACGCGGTGCTTGAGCACGAAAACGACCTGGCGCATGCGTACCACCACGAAGCTGGTTTAACATACTTTTTTCAGTGCGTTTTTCTTTCCATACTTGTGCCCAAGCTAAGAAGAAACGTTGATCACCGGTAACACCGTTAATAACCGGTGCCTCTTTGCCATTTAAGCTTAATCGGTAAGCATGGTAAGCCATAGATAAACCGCCAACATCGCCAATATTTTCGCCTAAGCTATTGCGGCCGTTAACAAAGTTATCAGGAATAGGCTCATACTTATTGTATTGTGCAACGAGTTGGTCTGCTTTAGCATCAAAAGCATCACGATCTTCATCAGTCCACCAGTTACGTTGAATACCATTAGCATCTGACTTTGAACCTTGATCATCAAAACCGTGACCCATTTCATGACCAATTACTGCACCAATTGCACCGTAATTAACAGCGGCATCGGCATTTGGATCGAAAAATGGTGGTTGTAAAATTGCTGCAGGAAATACAATTTCATTAAATGAACTGTTGTAATAAGCGTTTACACGTTGTGGTGTCATACCCCAGCGATTACGGTCGGTTTTCTTTAACTCTTTGGCAACGCTATCAGCATTAAAAAATTGACGAAGATGTTTGATGTTACCAACCAAGTCATTTTTAGAAATGGTTACGCCATCAAACTCCTGCCATACATCAGGGTAACCAATTTTAGGATTAAATGCGGCAAGCTTAGCATGAGCGTTAACTTTGGTTTCTTCACCCATCCAATCAAGTCCATCGATACGTTGGCCTAGTGCAGTACGTAAGTTTTCAACGAGTTGAGCCATTTGTAGTTTTGAACTTTCAGGGAAGAAACGGGCGACATACACTTTACCAATAGCAAAACCTAAAGATTCAGTATCAGACATTTCGCCGATAGCGCGCTTCCAACGTGGACGAGGCTCTTGCTGACCACTTAACTCTTTGCCATAAAAAGCAAAGTTAGCCGCATAAATATCTTCAGATAATAAATCGGCATTACCACTAATAGTATGGAAGGTTAAATAGTCTTGCCAAATCGATAATGGCTCTGAATTAACCAAAGCGATCATTGCTTTAACTGGTTCAGGCTGAGAAATATTAAGCTGTGGCACTTTGTAGCCAGATTGAGCGAAGTAAGTATCCCAGTCAAAATCTGGGTATTGTTTAGCTAATTCGGTACGTTGTACTTGGTTTAAGGTTAGGTCGCGATTACGTTTTTTCTCACGTGGCCAATGACCTTGAGCAATTTTAGTTTCTAGCGCTAAAATTTGTTCAGCACGTACTTGACCGTTTTCAATGCCAGCAAAACTCAACATAGTAACGATATGTTCTACATAGGCATTCCGTGTTTTCTCAAATCGTTCACTTTCTTCTAAGTAGTAAGAACGATCAGGAAGACCTAAACCACCAGCACCAACAGACATTTCATATTGATTTGGGTTTAAACGGTTAAACCACATATAACCGCCAATCGGAGACTTAGCACCTGTTAACCATGCTTCACCAAATATTTTGGTTAAGTCTTCAGTATTTTTTACTGCGCTAATTTGGTCTAAAGTCGATTGGATCGGACTGATGCCTAATTTATTAACGGTTTCAGTGTCCATATAGGCTTGATAAAAATCAGCCACTAATTGTTCATCGGCGTTTAAATCAGTACGGCTAGAAATATCGTCAATAATTTCTTTTACTTGTGTTTCGCTTCGCTCAGCTAAACCCGTAAAAGCACCAAAACGTGTTTTATCGGCAGGCATTATATAATGGTCATACCAAGTACCACTAGCATACATAAAAAAATCATCACCAGGTTTTACTATTTCATTACGGGCGCTTAAATCAACACCGAAGCTTCCTAGTTCGGCTTTACTGGCCATAGTACTTTTATTACTGTTGTCATTACTCGCGTCAAACATGCCACAACCGCCAATAACGGTAGTTGCTAAGGCAATGGCTATCAAAGTTTTTTTCATAGAATAACTCTCTTTTTAAATTAATTAGTAATACGGTTTATAGCGACACTAAAAAAGCATCTAAGTGTTGATGTATCAACTAAGATGTCGGGATTGCTTCATTACTTTTTTAAATATTAATTATTCGCTTATAGTTAACGGTACCACTTTGAACCCTGACATTTTCGCGTATGTTAATAAAATGTCAACCTAGATACGTTTAACGGTAGGGTTTACTCGACGAGGTCATTGTTACTCTACCGTTACATATATCTATTTATTGAGGGGGAAAACAAACAATAGTTATGCATGGTCTTTTGTGAATTACGCTCCTGACCCGTCATTCTCAGTCAAATCATCTTTGCAATTATTGATTTTGCTAGGTATAAAGACGGCCACGATTTGTTATTTTATGAGTTAGTTTGGTGAAAACACTTTCATTTATATTTTTATTACTGGTTACAGTTCCCGTACTTGCAAAGTCTTCTTTAGAAAAATCAGGAGACATCATCCACTTACTTTTACCTGCAACGGCCCTTGGCGCAACCTTGGTAATAGAAGATGATTATGAAGGCAGCTGGCAGCTTATAAAAACAGGCGTTGTTTCTCGCGTGGCGGTGGAAGGGTTAAAGTATGGCGTTGATAAAGACAGACCAGACGACTCTGGTGATGACTCTTTTCCGTCAGGTCATACGGCTGATAGTTTTGCAGCAGCAACCTTTATTCAACAACGTTATGGCTGGAAGTGGGGTATTCCTGCTTATATCGGTGCGACTTTTGTGGGTTATAGTCGAGTTGAAAGCGATAAACACTATCTAGAAGATGTTCTAGCGGGTGCTGCGATAGGTATCATTTCAGGCCTATATTTCACAGAACCCTACTCAGGCATTACCATTTCACCTACAGCTAAAAGTGGGCATTACGGCATTAACTTCAGCGGCACCTTTTAACCAGTTTAGTTACGTTATAAGAGATTTTATCTATGAATAATAAAGTATCACAAGAAACTCAAGAGCAAGCGCTCAAAGTTGCCAAAGGCACACAAAAAAAAGGGCAAACAAAAGAGCAAACTAAGCTCATTGCCCAAGGGATAGAAAAAGGTATTTCAGAATATAAAAAACAGCAAAGTAAAAAGTCACGTGAACGAGATAAAGACCGTAAACAGCAAGTAAAGCAAAAACAGCTGCTCACAGAAGACACCACTGAGCTGACCGAAACTCAAAGTAGCAATTACTTACCTTGGATACTATTAGGTGTTAGTTGGCTTGGTTTTATTGGTTACATTTTCTTGAGCTAATGCGTTAAAAAATAAATTAACTAACCCGTTACTTGTTTACTTAGCTGGTAAAGCCGATTGTTAAAAGGCCGCTAATCGTTCAATTAGCCAAAAGGTTGCTGTGATACCGCAAAGGTAACTAATTGGTAAACGCAGCATGGGTAAGGTTAATGGCTTATGTTGTAGCCATTTATAAAGTACTGATGCGAACTTAACCAATAAAAATAGTGCCAAAACAAAAATTAACTGACCTAATTCTACGCCGATATTAAAACTCAATAATGCTAATGATTTTTCCGTTTCGGGTAGCCCTATATCACTCAGTACTGCCGCAAAACCAAATCCATGAAGTAAGCCAAAACTCGATGAGACCAAGACCGGATAGCGTAAGCTTAAACTGTGCTGTTTGTTTTTGGCTATCTCCCAGGCTAAAAAAATAATACTTAATGCGATAACCGCTTCTACTGGCTCAATTGGGATAACCATGACATTTGTTGCTGACAAAAATAGTGTGATTGAATGAGCTATGGTAAAACCTGTAATGGTATAGAGTAGTTTTTTTCGCGTACCTGAGATATACACCAAACAAGCAACAAATAATAAGTGGTCTAAACCAATGAGAATGTGTTCTATACCAATTTCTATATAGGTAATCGCAGTGTCAAAGGTACTTAGTGAGACCACTTTTTTTATCAAGTATTCAGGAGTATCTACATTGAGTATGGTTGTTAGGGTGTCTTTATTCACTGCTATTATTCGAACGAGTATATCGCCCTTTGATCTTTCAATGCCGTCAATGCTGAGCATCATTCCTGATAACCCCGTTGCTCGATGAAATCGGCTATATTCGATATAAGCATTATTAACGACATGTTTTCTTGTTAAACCTAACTGCTGACTATTCTTAGGTAATACAAAGCTAATTTTTTCTTTTTTACCATTGCGAAGTGGTACTTTCCAAACCACGTCAAAATCTGTGTCACTAGTTGCGGTAATTGTTAGTGAGGCCGGCCTCATGTCATCGGCGAGTACTTGGCTGCAAAAGAAAGTCAAAAGTGGTAACAGCAACGTAAAACGTAATAGCCTTTTTATTTCTACCTGCATAGCAAAGATCATCAAATCACTCCGCCTTAGCTGCAGGTTCTTGCGCTATGGTATAACTTTTTAGTAGGCGTTCCTCAAAGCTTGCTTTGGCGCTTTGTAAGTTTTTATATTGCCAATCCGATAATACCGTTGATTTTATTGATTCAAAAGCTTTATTGACCGCAGGACTTCTTTGTTCGATTAAAACAAAGTGTACGCCATGTGAAGATTCGATAGGCCCAGACCATGAAGATAAAGGAGCATGGATTAATTGTTTGCTAAAACTTTTGCCAAATAATCTATCTATTTGCACAGAATCTTTATTGGTTACTTGGTAAGGGAGGAATTTCAGGTCGCCTTGTGGTGTTTTACCTTGTTTGATTGATAGTTGCTGCAGAACAATTTTTTGTTGTAATTCATCGTGATTACCATCAATGGATAAATGAACTTGTTGAAAGCTTAGCACTTGCTGGGTTTGATAGTTTTCAATATGTTGCTGATAAAATTGCATTAACTCTGTATTGTTTGGCTCTTTAGTCGTAACAAGATCTTCAATCAAAAACTCTATTTTTTGTCTTAAACGTCTATCAATTACTTTATCACCCCTATCCATATTTAATGCGCGTGCTTCACGAATATACATCTCATTAACCGCGTAGTGAAGTGTTGCATTTTCTAACTCTTTTGCTAAAGGGGCACGGTTCCAGCGAGTTAAAAAGTTTTGTTTAATTTGTTCTATTCGCCCTTGGCTGATGGTAATTGTATTCGGGTTGTCATCTTGTGCATTAAGTTGTTCAAAGATAATAAATAACAAAATAGCAATAACGAGGAAGTGAACCAGTGGTTCGGTAATCAGTTTTTTAAGCATAGTATGAGTAGTAATATAAAGTAGATGTAAAATAATAAAAATTAATGGTCTATTGTCAGTGATTGGATGAAAGCTCTGGGAGTTATCACACTCACAGAGCTTGATTCTTATTTAGCTGAATACCAAATTGGCGAAGAATAAGCGCGTTCTTGACCAACAAGTTCTGCTTCTTTAGGTAATACAGCACCTAACCTTACTTTATCGTATAACACCCATCGCGGTGTTGGGATTTCGATAACACGGGTGTAGTAGAATGCCGACTCATTTTTATCAAAGTCAGGATCGGTCCACACTGTAGATAACTGTGCATCACCAATGCTATTTGTCCAAGTCGCCGTATTTAAATCAACGGTGTTACCTACTGCCTTTTTAGTACGGCCTGAGCTGTCAATGTTACGCCCATCAGAAACAGCAACATCATAAACACGCTCATGTAATTTACCTGATTTATCTAACCAGCCTTTGATGACTTGAATACGATCAAGGTAAGCGCTTTTCGGATCTCTCATAGCATAAACCATAAAAGAAGGCGCTTTGTTAGATTTTTGCTTAACAAGATCACCGCCCATTGGTACACCTTTCGCGTAGCCTACTTTTGCCGGATCATTGGCTTGTAAATCTTGTTTGTTATAATCCCAACCACCAAAGAATCGAACTGTCATGCGAGGGCCCGTGGTACCGTAAGTTTCTTTACGCTCCATGGCATCAAATAATGCGCCACGGGTATTTTCATGTGCCCAAATACCGGTATAACCAGAAGAAACTAACTTGTAACCCTCAAATGCACCTAAATCAGATGAAACAAATGGATGGTTAATACGATCTTTTGAGGGTTCAACACTGGTAGATTTACCAAAGAAGTTATCTTCATCAGCAGTTGCTAATGAGGTATGGCTGTCTGTTGCGCCACCAAAACCAAATTTATAGGGGTTATAACCCAATTTTTTCTCTAACAGTAACCCTTGTTTAAGCGCTTCACGGGCATATTCGCCTTTAAGCATTTCAGGTTGTTTCTTTTGGGAAATATCTAAATTACCCACATCCCAGGTTTCATAATCAGCAAATTCATCTTCAGGTGATAAATAAGGGTGTGCTTCACCATCACCTTTTATTTGGGTAATTTCGTAATGCGGTTCCCATTTAGCGCGGAGTTTTACATAATTTTTATCAACGGTGCCACCAGCATAAGTTCCTTCGGTAGGAAACATCCAACCATTTGATAAGTTACCGTTATGTGAAAATGCAAAAGCTCTACCGCCAGTATTTTTTTCATAATCTTCTAACCATTGATATAGCGCTAACGGATCAGTACTACCGAGTGGTGGTTGTGTTGTTAAAGGCTCAACTTTTAAAGCTAAATCGGCATTATCACGAAGAATAACATTTCGATGTAAGTTGAAACCTTTAGGCACTGAGGTCCATTCAAAACCGATAAAAGCAGTAAAGAGTCCTGGCTCATTATGCTCTTCTGCGGCATTGACTATGGTTTTCCATATACGGTTAAATACTGCAGAGCCAGGGCTGTATTCTTTCACCAGTTGCTTAGGTAACGTCATTTGAGCAAAGTTACCGATTAAATCAAAAGCAGCTTCGCCAGCGGCTTTACCACCTTTTTTAAACCCTTCATGCCATTCTTTAGCCTTGGGTATGGCTAAAATATTATCGGTACCATTTTGAATATCCGTGGCAATACCCATTAAATCTGAATGGTCAGTCACAATTAACCAATCTAGCGGGCGGGCAAGTTTTACTGGAATACCTTTCGCGGAGTTAATTTGTTCGCCTCGGGCTAAGCGATAGGCATCATCAATACTAACGGTATTACCAAATAAGCCAGCATCAAGTGATAGACCGGTATGAAGATGAGAATCGCCCCAATACACATTATTAGGTTGCGTATTATTCGCACGAGGCGAATATTTTTTATCCGCTTCGGTTGTTTGTGAAGCTAACGCACTTTGCCCAGCGGCAAGTACGCAAGCAAGGCTAACGGCGGTAACAATCTTATTATTCAGCATAACCAGTCCTTGTAAGAATCTAACAACAATAACTTATAGTACAAAATTACACCTAAGGTTAGCTGGTGATTATAGTTGTGTAAAGTAGGAAAGGGGTTACTTTTCAATACTCAACTTGAAGATAGCTGACTATGATTTGAATTTATTCGATGATCTGATCAACTCAGTACTGGCTTGTTTACTTTATAACAACTAATTAGAAAAGTTATGATCTATGCCTAAACATGAATATTTTGAATTTGTAAAAATGCTGTTTTATTTTTAATAGAGTCTAGTGATGAGTTCTTGGCCAGAATATGTAACTGCTTTACCTGATGGACATCCTGTAAAAGTTTACTTTGAAGAAAATCTGTTGGTTCAATCTTTACTTTCAGAGATATGTGCAATAGATGCGCAAGTTGATTTTGAATTATTTTTTAATGTATTTAATCAACTATCTGGTGTTGAAAAGCGCTTTACTCGAAAAGAAAACCAGCTTTTCCCTTATTTGGAGAAACATGGTTGGACAGGACCTAGCCAAGGAATGTGGGCATTTCACGATGAAATACGAGATTTATTCCGTGAAGTAAGGGGCTGTATAGAAGCAAAGTCACTTAATAAAGTCACAGAATTGTCAAACGTATAGACCGTGAATTATTTCACCTAATGGAGATAGAAGAGCACAGACTTTTTCCAAATGCCCTTGAATTATTAAGTGAAGAAGATTGGCAAGAGATGCGAGAAGGGGATATGGAGATTGGTTGGATGTTAGCTAAAGAGCCAGTACCTTACCCAGCAGAAGAGTACGTGCATCCTGGCGAAGATAGGCGTAAACGCCGTTTACCTTTTTCAACCGACGATCGTATTCGCCTTGATGAAGGCTATATTTCGACAGAGCAGTTAAACCTGATGTTGCAGTTTATGCCAATAGATCTTACCTATGTTGATGAAAATGATATCGTAGTTTTTTACAATCGCGGTGATAACCGTGTGTTCCCTCGCTCTGCTGGTATTATTGGTCGGGAAGTTAAGTTCTGTCACCCACCTAAGTCAGTCGATCACGTTTTGAAAATTCTTGAAGAATTTAAAAAGGGTACCCAAGATAAGGCTGAATTTTGGATTAACTTTAAAGATAAGAAAATTCATATTCGTTACTTTGCTATTAGAGATAAAGAAGGCACTTACAAAGGTGTTATTGAAATGTCGCAAGATATCACTGAGATTTTGAAAATAGAAGGTCAGCAACGATTACTTGATTGGGGCTAGTGATATCTCAGTTAACTGTATCTCAATTAAAATAATAAAATTCACAAAAGCATAAAGCTAATATTAGTAAGGCAGGGTGGTTATTTACCACAATACCTTTTTCTGAACAGAGTTAACTTATTCAATATCGCTTAGTTAAAGCGGCGGATACAAAAAGGGTCTATATTAATTTCAGGTGAATGCCCTGTCACTAACTGACCGATAAGTTTCCCCGTTATTGCTCCTTGGGTTAACCCTAAGTGCTGATGCCCAAGAGCAAAAAAAATTTTATCATGATTTGGCGCTTGGCAAATTACAGGTAAAGAGTCAGGTAGTGATGGACGACACCCCATCCAAGCTTCTTGCTTCTCTTCATTTTCAGGCAATCTCTTTAAAATATAAGCGGCATTACCTTTTAACATTTCAGCACGCTTATAATTTGCCGGAGCGTTCAGCCCCGCGTATTCAACAGTACCTGCTAACCTTAATGTTTTACCCATCGGCGTAATAATAAAGCGACGTTCGGCAGAAGCAACGGGCCGAGACAAAAGGGCGCTGGCTGCTGCTGAAATGGGCAAACTCAAACTATATCCTCGCTCAGCTTCGATAGGTAAATGATAGTTTAAGCCATTGAGTAACTTTTTTGACCACGCGCCACATGCAATAACGCAGTGATCAACATGTAAATGTTGTTCATCTATCTCTACGGTGACTCCAGACTGTGTCTGAGTGACAGAAGTTACGGCTGTTTGTTGAAAGGTCATGCCTTTACACATCGCAAACTCAGCCAATGTTTTGCTCAGTGCTAGCGGGTCAATTGTATGGGCAACATCAGTAAAATATAGTGAGTAGTTGATGTTGTTACTTAAATTGGGCTCTAACTCAAGGGTTTGCCTTTTATCTAAAAGTTTTACCGCAATGCCCGCAGCTAAATAATGCTGATACATAAGCTCAACTTTAGTTCGGTCATTGGTTTCAAAGACTAGTAACGAACCATCTAAGCTAATTAAATGCTCGGCCTCAGCAGCTTTCAGTAGTGCTGTATAATGGTGGATGGCATTTTTGTTGAGTGCTTGTAGGGCTTTCTTGTTTTTGTTACGTAGTGTTGGGCGCATATTATTAAAAAACTGCATAAACCACGGAATGGCTTTGATGAAGTGCTTGGCAGATAAAGCGACAGGCCCAAGCGGATCAAACAGTAATTTTGGCATTTGCCATAACAATGAAAACTCAGCAAGTGGAAAGACTTGTTCAGTAGCAAAATGACCAGCATTAGCTTTAGAGCACCCTAAACCAATGCCTTCTTTATCAAGTAAGGTCACTTGATAGCCTAAGCTTTGTAATTCTAACGCACAGTTTATACCGATAATTCCAGCACCGATAACCGCAACGGTTTGTTGTTTGTTATTCCCTTCTTGATCAACGACTGTGCTCATTTAACTAATACCCTGTGATGACTGAAAGTTTAAATCGATAGTGTTATACCCGTAATCATTCAAAATGCTCGATTCAGAGTGCTTGAGCAATTTCAGTTTGAGGCGCGTCAATTAAATCAGGGTTATTCCCTATTTCTTTGGCGCAACAATAAAATGATATTACTCAAGCGCTTCTTTGATGGGGCTAAAAACGATTTATACGTCGTTATTGATTTTGAGAAAGACGCTACATGGATGTAGCTTATTAGAGAATGCAGGAGCATATTCTCCTGAACAACCATTCACTACAATCAATGCCTTGCCTAAATCGTTTTTTCTCCCACTGAAACATGCATTTTGAATGATCACGGGTATATTGGCATTTTGATTAAATAACCTCAGCACGGCTTAATAATTAATTTACTGTTTTATCTATCTCTTAAGCAGAGTTGAGGTTAAGTCAAAAATTATACTTGCCACAAATTAAATATTGTATACAATATATTTAAATCTGACTAGCAATAGTTTATCAAAACCAATTGTGGAGTGTCGCGATTGGTCTTTAATCACGAAAAATGAAGAGAATATTATGAACGTAAACTGGCAAGGTGTTTACCCAGCAGTAACAACGCAATACAACGAAGATTTATCTATTAACTTTGAAGCAACTACTCAAATGGTTGATACCATTATCAAAGAAGGTGTTAATGGCATCATTGCTTTAGGAACTGTTGGTGAAAATGCTTCACATACCCGTGAAGAAAAAGTCGCTATTTTAAAAGCGGTAAAAGAAGTTGTTGCGGGTCGTGTGCCGGTACTTTCTGGTGTTGCTGAAACATCGACTCAGTTTGCGATTGAATTCTCACAAGCCTGCGAAGCAATAGGTATTGATGGCTTAATGGTTTTACCAGGCATGATTTACAAATCTGATGAAAGCGAAGCGGTAAATCATTATCAGCAAATTGCGCGTAATTGTGGTTTACCTATTATGATTTACAACAACCCTGTTACTTATGGTGTTGATGTTGGCATTGAAGGCATGAAAATCTTGGCACAAGAAGACAACATAGTATCAATTAAAGAAGCAACTGAAGATACGCGTCGTATCTCTGAGTTGTACTCCGCATTTGATGATCGTTTTGTTATCTTTGGCGGTGTAGATGATATTGCCCTTGAATCTTTAATGCTGGGTTGTACTGGCTGGATTTCAGGCTTAACAAATGTTTTCCCAAAAGAGTCCGTTGCTATCTATAAATTAGCAGAGCAAGGACGTTATGCCGAAGCCCTTGAAATTTGGCGCTGGTTCTTACCTTTATTACGCTTAGATACCGTACCTAAACTTGTTCAGTGCATTAAATTATGTGAACAACTTGCTGGTCGTGGTAGCGAATTAACACGTGCCCCACGTATGCCTTTAGTTGGTGATGAGCGAGCAAACGTTGAACGTATCTATAATGAAGCGGTTGCTAATCGTATCGATTTAAGCAAATTCAACTTAGATTAATTTTCGATCTCTCATTAATTCGCGAGTCTTGAAAGTCTTTTTCAGTACTCGCGCATCGTTAGTTAATTAAGATAAATTACAACGCTTGGGGACAATATGGTTAAGGGTACATTTTTTTGTATTGATGCACACACTTGTGGTAATCCGGTTCGATTAGTAACCAGCGGTCACCCCCATTTAGTGGGTAAAACTATGAGTGAAAAGCGACTTGATTTCATTGAGCGCTATGACTGGATACGTCGAGGGTTAATGTTTGAACCGCGTGGGCACGATATGATGTCTGGTGCATTTTTATATCCACCTTGCAGTAATAATGCCGATGCATCGATTCTATTTATTGAAACTTCTGGCTGCCTACCTATGTGTGGCCATGGCACTATTGGCACGGTTACCGCAGGATTAGAGAGCGGTATTATCACGCCAAAAATTCCAGGTAAGCTCATTATCGATGTGCCTGCAGGTCAAATTATCATTGAGTATCAAGAAAATGATGGCAAAGTTTCTAACGTTAAAATATTCAATGTTGCCTCCTACTTAGCACACCGAGATATCACTTTAGATATTCCTGAGTTGGGTCAGTTAACTGTCGATGTCTCTTACGGCGGTAATTTTTATGTGATTGTTGAACCACAAGAAAACTTCCCCGGAATCGACCAATGGAGTGCTGCAGCGATATTACAGTGGAGTCCTGTTATTCGTGAAGTGGCAAGTAAAACCCTTGATTGTGTTCACCCAGAAGATGCCAGTGTTAATGGCGTTAGCCACGTTTTGTGGACAGGAAAATCGCAAACCAAAGGCTCAGACGCAGCCAATGCGGTATTTTATGGCGATAAAGCCATTGACCGCTCTCCTTGCGGCACGGGAACTAGCGCGAGAATGGCACAATTATTTGCCAAAGGTGAGTTAGCTTTAGGGGATACTTTTATTCATGAGAGTTATATCGGTAGTCAATTCACCGGCAAGATTGAAGGTGTTGTGGAGTTAGCTACTCAAGGCAAACCTATAACCGCCATAATGCCGAGCATACAAGGTTGGGCGAAAGTTTTTGCAAAAAACTGCATCACTATTGATGACGATGACCCTTATGCTTTTGGCTTTAGCGTTAAGTAAACTAACTAATACAGAGCTAACAAAGGGTGAAAACATGGAAAACTCCCATCGTATTCTTTGTTTAAGTGAAGGTTTAAGCACAACTTTAAGCACAACTTTAAGCAGAATTTAAATACAAATTTAACTACGAATTACACCCAGTGTCTTTATTTAATAAAGGCACTTAGCAATATAAGTGAGTAAGAACATGACAATAACAGGACAGAATTTAATTGCTGGCGAATGGTCAGGCAATACACAAGGTGGCTTTAAAGCATTTAATGCCCAAACACATTGTGCTATTGATCTTGAGTTTGCTGAGGCAACAATGCTTGAAGTAAACACCGCGGTCAACCGTGCCAATGAAGCGTTCATTACTTATAGCCAGTTAAGTGCAAAAAAGCGCGCTACTTTCTTACGGACCATTGGGGCTGAAATTCTTGCCTTAGGTGATGAACTTGTTGAAACCGCTTGTGGTGAAACAGGTTTACCAGCAATGCGTATTCAAGGTGAGCGAGGCAGAACAATTGGCCAACTTGGTTTATTTGCTGATTTATTAGAAGCAGGTGAGTATCAAGGCGTTATTGAGCAAGCAAACAATGATCGCCAACCGTTACCAAAGCCAGATACCCGTTTAGGTTATTTACCTTTAGGTGTCGTTGGTGTTTTTGCAGCAAGTAACTTTCCTCTTGCTTTCTCTACTGCTGGTGGTGACACCGCATCGGCATTAGCTGCGGGCTGTCCTGTGGTGATGAAAGCGCACGCCGCACATCCAGCTACCGCTGAATTAGTCGCAAGAGCAATACTCAAAGCGATTGATATTTGCGAATTAGACCGTGGAGTGTTCTCCCTTATTCAAGGTAAAAACTACGCTATTGCTACGCAAATTGTGACTCACCCATTAGTGAAGGCTGTTGGTTTTACGGGCTCTGAACGTGTAGGTATGATTTTACAAGCGCAAATTTATCAACGCCCTGAGCCTATTCCTTTTTATGGCGAGCTTGGCAGTATTAACCCGCAATTTATTATGCCTAATAAATTGGCACAAGATGGCAATGAAATAGCACAAGGCCTAGTTGCTTCATTAATGATGGGACAAGGACAATTTTGTACCAGCCCTGGGGTTTGGGTGGTCGTAGGTAGTGAAGAAAGTGAAAATTACCAAACTTTTATCGCCTCAGCAAGTGAAGCGTTAGCACAACAATCTGCTGGTGTTATGTTAACGCCTGCCATGTGTGCCAGCTATAACGATGCTGTTGCAGAGCGTGAAGCGCTGAGCGGTGTTAGTTTGCTATCAACAGGCCTTATGGGAAATGAGCAAGAGTGTTCAGCGTCTTTATTTGCCACCGATCTTGCTACATTCGCTAAAACGCCATTATTACAAGAAGAAGTGTTTGGCTTTAGTGCTTTGGTTGTTCGCTGTGAAGATACGACTGAAATGATGGAGTTTGTAACATTACTTAAAGGTAATTTAACCGCCAGTATTCATGGTTTGAATAGTGATTTAGCTGAAGCCAAAGTGCTGAGTCAAAGTCTTGCCCATAAAGTAGGACGCTTGATTTACAATCAAATGCCTACAGGTGTTGAAGTGTGCGCCTCAATGAATCACGGTGGTCCGTTCCCAGCATCAACTAATATCAGAACAACGTCAGTGGGCAGTGAAGCCATTACTCGTTTTAGACGTCCTATCTGTTATCAAAATATGCCGGCAGAGTTGTTACCGACCTTGTTGAGAGATTAACTAAAGATAAGTTTAAAGCCAAGTGCACATTATGTTCTTGGTTTTTTTTTCGCTAAAGTTCATTGTTACGTTCAATTGCAGAACTGAACTATTGTCACAGATTTTACACTACAGGTAGATAAGATAGTGAGCCAAACTAAACGAAGTCCTTTTCAGCGATCCTTTTATGTAGCCAATACCATGGAGATTTTTGAGCGACTTGCTTGGTATGGCATGTATACACTACTTGCTAGTTATATTATGACGCCAAGTTCTCAAGGCGGCTTAGGTTTAGGTAATACTGAGCGTGGCTTGATTATGGGCGTGGTGCCTTTCTTTCTTTATCTTTTTCCTGTCATTTCTGGCGCATTAGCAGACAGATTTGGCTATCGAAAAATGTTCTTATTGTCTTTTATTTTAATGGCGCCGAGTTATTATTTCTTAGGTTACGCCAAAGATTTAACAAGCTTTATGAGCATATTCATGTTGATAGCGCTTGGCGCTGGAATCTTTAAACCAGTAGTCACCGCAACCATTAGCCGAACAACGGATGATACTAACCGCGGTTTAGGCTTTGGTATTTTTTATATGATGGTTAATATTGGCGGCTTTCTAGGCCCAGTATTAGCGCCGATAATTCAAAAGCATTATGGCTGGCAATGGGTGTTCATTTTTGCCTGTATTTGGATTTCGGTAAATTTTATTCCAGCGTTATTTTTCTATAAAGAGCCTGAACGTCATGCAAAAAACAAAACTCTGAAACAAGTCTTTCAAGAAATGCAGCAGGTACTTGGTAATTTCCGTTTAGCCTTATTAGTCGTTCCTTTATTGGTGCTGTTAGTGGCTTTTTATGCGGGTTTTATTGGCGCACAAAGTACGCTGTTAATTGTTATCTTTCTGGTGATCAGTGCTGCTGTTTGGGATATTACTGTGGCGAAATATAGTGCCCCAAATAGCAATAAAGTCACTGAACATGACTTGTTAGCGCCAGTAAGTTTGCCATGGTATTTACAAAAAATGCGTATTGGTAATAAACCTTTTATGATCTATTTGCTTATTTTGACAGGGTTTTGGACTGTCTATATGCAAATTTTCGTTACCTTACCTGTCTACATTCGAGATTTTGTCGATAGTTCAGATTTAGTCTCAATTCTTCATTCTCTTAGTCCTTGGTTACATGATGTTTTAACGTCAGTTAATATTGACATACTATCGGGGGAAATCTCACGATTAGCTGAGTATTATCGAGAGGTCGATATCGGCCAAAGTCCTATGGCTTTACAAGAGGTAATACGCACGTTTTCCGCACTCGATGTACGTATTCCTGAGCATGAAATTATCCATAGTTTTGCTCAACTAAATCAAATGCAGTTAGTAACGGACCCAAGTGCAGAAGCATTAAGCAAAAACTTAGCGATTCAGTGGTCGACGCAATATCGTCAAATGAATCCCGCGACTATTTTAAGCATCGATTTTTTAATGATTATTATTTTTCAAATTGCTATCAGCCACGTTGTTGATAAGTTTAAAGCCTTGCCGGCGTTGATTGTCGGTACCGCCATTTTATCCGTTTCTATGTTAATGCAGGGCTTTGCCCACGGCTTGATCTTTGGCGGATTGTTTGTGTGTTGTGGGGTTATGGTATTTGCCGTTGGCGAGATGATTTCAGCACCTAAAAGCCAAGAATACGTGGCAAGCTTTGCCCCTAAAGATAAAGCGGCCATGTTCATGGGCTACTACTTTGTTTCTATGGCATTAGGTAATTTATTTGCTGGCTTACTTTCAGGTTGGTTATATGGCTATTTTGCCAGCCAATTATCACGTCCTGAATGGATGTGGGCCATTATTGCCTGTCTAGGTTTTGTGACTTGTATCGCTTTTTATTTTTTTAATAAGCACTTTATTAGCGATATACAAAAACAGCAGTTAGCACAAAAAGAGCAGTCATTATCGGTCGCTTAAGGAATAAGTTATGAGTAAAAATAGAGTAGTACCATTGTGTTTCAGTAAATTGTTAAGGAATGAGAATCAGCAATGACAAAAAATATAGCGCAAGCAGCTGTAAAATTTGAACAATGGCAGCCAAAAATTGAGCAAGAAAGTTATTTAACCATTAATTCCCTTGAGTGCCATACCGGTGGTGAGCCATTGCGTATTATCACCAGTGGTTTTCCTGTATTAAAAGGCAATACCATTTTGGCAAAAGCAAATGATTGTAAGCAAAACTATGATCAACTTCGTCGAGCATTGATGTTTGAGCCTCGGGGGCATGCTGATATGTATGGCGCTATTATTACTGACGCTGAGCGAGACGATAGCCACTTTGGTGCTGTGTTTATTCATAACGAAGGTTATAGCAGTATGTGTGGTCATGCAGTTATAGCTTTGACAAAAACTGCGGTAGAGTCAGGTGTAGTTGCCAGAACAGGCGATGTTACTCAAGTTGTTATCGATGTACCTTGTGGACAGATTTACGCAATGGCTTATAGCCACAATAATGTAGTGAAACACGTTAGCTTTCAATGCGTACCTTCATTTGTTTATGCCAAAGATCAACAGGTTGAGGTTGATGGCATTGGCATGGTTCAGTTTGATATTGCTTACGGTGGTGCTTTTTATGCTTATGTACAAGCCTCTTCTCTTGGTTTGTCATTGGTGCCTGAGCAACAAGAAAAGCTCATAGCGTATGGCCGAAAAATCAAACAAGCCATTATTCCTCAGTTTGAAATTAATCATCCAACGACCGCAGAATTGAGTTTTTTATATGGCGTTATTTTTATTGATGACTCACCGAATCAAGATGTGCATTCACGCAATGTCTGTATTTTTGCTGATGGCGAATTAGATAGGAGTCCTACTGGCAGTGGGGTTAGTGGACGTATCGCTTTGCATCATGCCAAACAGCAAATAGTTTTAAATGAAACGATTACCATAGAGAGCATTTTAGCGAGTTCGTTTAGTGTCCGAGCTATTGAAACAGTATGCTTTGCCGGTTTTGATGCGGTGATTCCTGAGGTAACAGGCGATGCCTATGTCTGTGGTAAAGGCCAGTGGTTTATTAACGCTGAAGATCCGTTGAAATATGGTTTTTTATTAAGATAATCAAATAAATATATATTTAAAAAATTAGAACTAAAATATTTAAGGAGTATTATGAACTTAACAAGATTACGAGAGAAAATATTAAACAAGTCTCACAGTGCCATGTTGATCTTTAGTGATATCAATATCAGTTACCTTTCAACTTTTACTGGCCATGCAGCGACCATTTTATTGACCAGCAAAGGCAACTATTTACTGACTGATTACCGTTACTTTGAGCAAGCCAAAACACAAGCCAGCCACTTTAACGTTATTTGCCGAGATAGAGCCAATCAAAGTTTAGCTTCGCTGATTGAAGACTTGTTATTTCAAGATGATTGTCAAAGCCTTAGTTTTGAAAGTGAACATATTAGTGTGATGCAATGGCAACAGATTCATCAACAGATCAGCCAATTAACGAAGTTGAGCCAAATAGAAGCTGTTAGTGGCGCCGTTGAAGCACTACGATTTATTAAATCGACCAGTGAAATTTCTTCGATTGAGCAAGCAGCAAAAATAGCAGACACAGCTTTAGCTGCCATGCTTAATTCAGTTAAAGCGGGTGTTACTGAGCGAGAACTGGCCATTGAACTAGATTATCAAATGGCGAAACTTGGCTCAGAAGAAGTATCTTTTGCCACCATTTTATTATTTGGTGAGCGCAGTGCTTTGCCTCACGGTATTCCGTCAGACAAGCAATTAAAGCTTGGTGATATCATCTTAATTGATTTTGGCGCTGTGGTTAATGGTTATCGCTCAGATATGACACGTACCTTTGTTTTTGGTCAAGCAAGTGCAGAGCAAAAACATATCTATCAATTGGTGCAATCAGCACAGCAAGCGGCAATTGATGCAGTTTATGAAGGTGTATTAGGCAGTCATTTATATCAACAATCAGCAAACATATTACTCAACAGTGAATATAAAAAATACGCAGGAGAAGGCTTAGGACATGGAGTAGGTTTAGTGTTACATGAACAACCATTCATTGGACCTGACTGTCATACGACTATTGAGAAAGGTTGCGTTATTACCATCGAACCGGGTATTTACATTCCTGGTTGGGGTGGTATACGCATAGAAGATGATGTGGTGTTAACTGATGAGGGTTTAAAAATACTGACTAAATCGCCTAAGGGGTTGATTGAACTCTAGCGAATTTTTACCCAATGATACCAAGTCAAATAAGTTTGCTCCCACTCAGAGCTTGTCAGCAGCTTGAGAACAAATATAATTTTTTTATGTATAGTTATTCTATCTTAAGGGAATTATGTGCGGTTATCAGGTTGCTGACAAACTCCCAAAGGGCGAGTTTAAAAGGCTTACATGCCACGTTATTAATTTTGAAAAGGGAAGAACCATTATCTTCAATCAATGCCTTGCCTCTAAGCCTTTTAAGTCTCGCTGTGTGTGATCATACTTACTTGAATTGGTATAACTACTTTACAACATTAACAGTGAAAATGAGATCTCGATGAAAATTATTAGCGCCGAACAAGTCCACCAAAACCTAAACTTTGAAGAGTTGATCCCTTTACTAAAACAGAGTTTTAGTCGCCCATTTAGTATGCCTCAGCGTCAGGTTTACTCACTAGCGCCTGAGCAAAGTGAAAATCATGATGCGTTTGCCTTATTACCTTCATGGAATGAAGAAGTGATTGGTAATAAAGCTTTCACTTACTTTCCTGACAACGCGAAAAAGCATGATTTACCGGGTTTGTTTTCGAAAATAATGCTGTTTAAACGCCAAACAGGTGAGCCGTTAGCACTGGTTGATGGCACCAGTGTTACGTATTGGCGAACAGCAGCTATTTCAGCATTAGCCAGCCAATTACTTTCTCGAAAAAATAGCCAACATCTGATGTTATTTGGTACCGGAAATCTAGCAAGTTATTTAGTAAAAGCGCATTTAACTGTGCGAGATATTAAGCAAGTTACTCTGTGGGGACGTAATGCAAAAAAAGTTAGCAAACTGATTGCAGACTTTAGTATTTTGTATCCAGCTGTTACGTTTAAAACCAGTGTTGATGTCAATGCTGAGGTAGCAAGTGCTGATATTATTTGCTGTGCAACGGGGGCAAAAACACCTCTTTTTGATGGGAATAGCGTGAGTGCAGGTTGTCATATTGATTGCTTAGGTAATCACATGACTGATGCGCGTGAATGCGATACAACAACAATATTACGCGCTAGGGTATTTGTTGATAGTTTAACGAATACCTTAAATGAAGCGGGTGAATTACTTATCCCTATGGCAGAAGATGCTTTTAACAAGGATGAGATTGTAGGCGAATTAGCTGACATGTGTAAAACGCCATCAATGCTGCGCCAATCAAGCGATGAAATAACGTTATTTAAGTCTGTGGGCACAGCGATTAGTGATTTAGTAGCGGCACATAGCGTAGTAGAAAAGTTAGCAGATTAATTTATGTAAAAAGCATCACTATTGCAATGAAATTTCAATGTAATTAGTGATGCTGTATGGTGCTGTATAATGGTTTGTTATAATTCAATAGTTACCATGTAGGGACTGTCCAGAGTAGCGATAAAGTCTACAGGAACTCCAACCGTGGAGGTTAACTTTCAGAACACAGAGTCGGCATAAATATCAAGATTCTATGGAGTAGCTGGGCAAAAATGCCATACACTTTGTTCTCATTGGTACGTCATAAAGGCAGTTAAAGGTTTTAGCAAGTTCATTATTCGACTAGACCATTGCGTTTTAAGCCACGTCTTACATTTTTACAAAGTTTACCTAATTGTGATATTTCACCAAATTTGGGTACAACGTGATTATCAAGTTTTGACTCCCAGTCACAAAGTTCAGTATCAACAATCTCTAATAGCTTTTTAGGGCAGCCAATACAGGATATACCACAAATATTTGCCTCTGGAACGTTAAAAGGAAAGTCACCCCTTACTTCAGTAATTAGCTTTTTCATCGCACTAGTGCAATCTGGCTTTTTAGTCATAGATATTACCTCATAGCTTTACTCATTGAGCTATTTTACATCATTGCGGAATAAGCTATCAAGAATGCTGTAAGCAAACTACCTTTGTTTTTATTGCAAAGATGAATTACTGTTCACTACTTATTACATAGGTAAGGTAATGCAAATGAGCATGTTAACACGACTCCACTACTTTAATTGTGTAGTAGAGACTGGCAGTATTTCAAAGGCAAGTCGAATATTTGATGTGCAACCTTCATCAATATCAAGACAGTTAACAGCTCTTGAGAAAGAGCTAGGGGTATTATTACTCAAGAGAACAAGCCGAAATATTGGTCTTACTGAAGCAGGACAAACCTACTACAAGTACTCACAAAAAATAGTCTCAGATCTTGATGAAGCAAGATGCGCGGTGAACGACTTGCAGCAAAAACCCAAAGGGAACTTAAAAGTCAGTATGGCAGTTGGTTTTGCTGAGTGCTGTATTTTACCCATGATTCCTACTTTTACTAAATTATACCCAGAAATAAACTTAGAATTAGAAATGACAGGTCGAGTTGTTGATTTAGTAGAAGAGAATGTCGATGTCGCAATCAGAACGGGTCGCCTGCGAGACTCTAATTTAATTGCTCTTAAATTAACGAGCAATAATTTTTTGTTATGCGCTAGCCCACAGTACATTACTGAGCACGGGACCCCAAAATCACCTTTTAATCTGACTGATTTTGAGTGTATTCGTTATGAATACGCTGGTTGGCGTGATTGGTATCTTATGAACGATAAGCCTACAAAATTAACGATAAAAAGTGGGTTAACTGTTCGTTCAATAAATGGTCAAAAACAATTGATTTTGAATCATGCGGGCCTTGCTTTAATGCCAAAATGGTCAGTAATCAATGAACTTGATAATGGCACACTAGTACAGGTACTCGAGCAAAATATATTTAGTCCGTATGAAAGTATGAGTTCAACCTATGCAATTTATTTAAAGCGAGAACTTATCTCACCAAAAGTAAGAGTGTTTATAGATTTTATTAAGGATCATATTGATTACAATTCGTAATGTTATAACCATATATTTTTTTGTGTGTTGTCTACCTATCATTAAGCTATTTTACTCAACAACAAAGGCGCTAACTTTATTTGCATTAGCGCCTTTATTCTCAATATTTTATGTCGTTAGCTCTGAACTTAGCTACTAATACAGGTTTTAATACGTATTAGTTATCTTATGTAGTCGCTTTGCCCGCATTGTTTTTTTCTTCAACAAGACTGTCTAACCAAGTAAACCATTGTTGATCCATTGATGTTGACCAAGAACGCATTAATGCTTGATATCCAGCCCAATCACCTCGGCGAGATAATGCCAAGCTCTCTTCGACTTTATCGCGATGGTTTTCCATCATAAAGCGTACTGCTAAATATCCCCAACGATAAACACGATCGCTACCATTATTTTGATTGTAGCTAGTGTTAAATAGTTCACTTAACGGATACGTTTTACTGCTTGCTACTATTATTGCTTTTGGATTGTTTTTACCCCAAGCAATATATTCAGCAACCCCTTCGGACCACCAAACGCCGTGCGGATATGATGAGTTAGGTGTAGGGCAAAACTCAGGGCCAGCATGATCATCATGTAAACCGTTACAATAATCACCATAGCGATTAAAACGACCATCGAGATAATGAATATATTCATGGGATAAATTCCATAAACCCCCATTACGCTCGTAGGCGACAAACTCAGCGTGGTTACCTGGTCTCTCTGGGTAGCCTTCTAAGTACATGCCGCCATTATTAGTAGGCATAGTAAAATGTTCAGTGGCATATTTTACGTATTCTGCATTTGAACTATAAAAGTTCGCGCGTAGGCTAATGTTATGATCATCACGAACAGGTTTATTGCGGGTATTGAAAGTTTGATGAAACTTATCCTCTTGGGCGATAAGCTCCTTGCAGGCCTTTCTCACTTTATCACGAGACAATGCTTGTGAGCGGAGAGTAATCGAGTTGTTGCAATGGTGTACTTGCTTAAGTACCTGTTCAACACCAGCCAGTTGTTCAATGGCCGTTGCTTTGTTCTGTACAACAGCAGCAGGAGTCTCATTTGCCATCGATGAATCCGCAATAAAGTAGGCAGCCAAAGCGAAACTACAACTTAAAACAGTAATTAGTGGGGGTTTAGCATTCTTCATCAGTATCTCTTTTACTTATTATTATTTTAGTCTATTGAGATGGTGTGAGTCGCTCAAACGTCCCCACAGGGCTGGTTTATAAACGCTTTATGCTACGTTATTGATTTCGACAATAGAATAACTATTCTCTTCAATCAATGCCTTGCCTAAAGGCGTTTCTAATTCCAGCTGAAACCTGCATCTTCATGTGGCTTGGGTATAGAACGACTTAACTTACTTATACGGATTGGTATTATGCTTCATAGCCAAAAGGATCATCGATTGAATGAGCCGGCTCACTAAACCATTTGGGACCTGTCTCTGTCATATAGAAATGATCTTCTAAGCGCACACCGAACTCACCATAAAGACATAACATAGGCTCATTAGAAAAACACATGCCAGCAGCTAATGCTGTTTTATCGCCTCTGACTAAATATGGCCACTCATGAATGTCTAAACCAACACCATGCCCAGTACGGTGCGGAAGCCCTGGAACTTGGTAGTCAGGACCGTAACCTTGCGTTTCAAGATAGTGGCGAGCAGCAATATCTACCGCTTCACAAGCAGAGGAAATTTTTGCCGCAGAAAAACCTTGTGCTTGCGCTGTTTTTTCATGTAACCATACAGCGCGTTGTTTTTCTGTTGCTTCACCAAAGACATAACTACGGGTTATATCTGAGTTATATCCCTGCACTAAACAACCGGTATCGATTAACACCATATCGTTAGTATCGAGAGTTTTAGGTTCTTTTACACCATGAGGGTAGGCGGTGTCTTGGCCAAATAAAACGATGCAAAAAGATGAGCCCTTAGGCGCACCAAGTTTACGATGTGCTTTATTGATAAAGTCAGTGACTTGTGACGTTGTGATGCCAACGGTCAATATTTTGGCTACGGCTCGGTGCACAACCATGGTCATGTCTTTAGCACGTTGTAACAAGGCTATTTCACTCGCTGATTTGATCATGCGACAGCCCGCGGTAATACTTTTACTGCTGGTGAAATCTAACGAGAGCTGTTGATCTTTCGCAGCGTTAATCATACCGTCAACAGCAAAAAAAGCGGTGGACTCATCAATGGCAAAAGTGCCTTGTGCGCAATTGTTTTTCTTTAATACATCAATAACTAGCTGGTAAGGTGATTCATGTTCGTGCCAGCTAGCCACTTCAGATTTGACTTGCATAAAGCCCGATAACGTACTTACTTCAAACCAAGGAGCGATATAAACTAAATCACCTTGAGCAGGTAAAATAGCCCCCACTAATCGCTCTGATGAATACCAAACAGTACCGGTAAAGTAGGTTAAATTAGTCCCTGCATTGAGATACAAAGCGCTAATGTTTTGTTCACGCATTAGCTGTTGTGCTTTACTAATACGTTGTTGATATTCACCTAATGAGATAGGGGCTACATCAGCTGTCATATCGGTTAATTTATTTAATTCTATTTCGGCTGAAGAGCCGCCAATACCAATGGACATATCATTTTCCTTTAAAAATTTAACGTTATTTGAAGTATATCTACTGAGTATTCAAGTACTAGTTTACGTTCTAGTTTAAGTACTCAATAATAAATTTAGGTATATTGTATACACTTTGCTCGGTGAAACAAGACTTAATGTTAAGGGTTTTATCATTCAGAGTTATAACACTGAAAAGACTTTAAAAAGGGGGATTCAGTTAAATGAAACGTTAAAGCCAGCGGTCTTTTATTTTACCGTATTGAAAATAGCCCCATTGGCCAATACGCCTTAACGGTGCGAAGGGAAATGTTGCTAATGGCGTTTGGTAAATGGGTAAATTGGGCACTGTAACTCCAGCCACCTTTTCAGCTAAACGCTTACCAGCTTGTACCGAAAAAGACACGCCGCTGCCACAGTAGCCCATGGCATAAAAAACACTTTGTTGTTCATTTTGATAAACATGAGGCATATCGTCTAATGACATACATAACCAGCCTGACCAAGCATAATCGTAGCGTAGTGTTGAGAGTGAAGGAAAGCTGGTTTTCAATACCGCGAGTAAGCGATTAGCATAGTATGGATCTGCTGCATTTTTTCCGGTTATCGCCCCTCGACCGCCAAATAAAATACGATTATCAGGTAACTTTCGATAATAGTATTTCAATGCCCGCGTATCCATGATGACATTGCTTGTTAAAAAGTTACAAGCGACCAATTGCTCAGGTGTTAGTGGTTGAGTAACAATTATTTGCGAGAGTACAGGTAGGCTCTTGCTCTTAATTAAAGGATGGAAATTTTTGGCTGAATAACCATTAGTCGCAATAACAACCTTTTTAGCTTTTACAATGCCAGATGGTGTGTGTAATGTTTGTGTTGTTTGGCTTTGTTGATCTTTTTTATCAGAGGTTTCTTGATGCCACTTTTCTACTGAAGTATCACAATGAATGGTGACACCGGCTTGTCGAGCTAGTTTTTGATAACCCCACGCCAGTTTTAATGGGTTAATACCAAAACCATCTTGATAGCGTATTGCACCATAAGCATTGTTATCTGCCATATACTGTTGGTGTAGCTGTTCACGACTTATTTCTTGGATATCATAGCCAAACATCTTTTTTTGTAATGCTGCCGTGGCAAGTAAACTTTTGAACATAGCGGGCTTGTGAGCTACACGAATATAACCACTTTCTTGTGGCTCGCAATCAATGCCTTCAGCGATTAAACTTTTGACAGTATCTACGCCCGCACACATCTCTTGGTAAATGCCTCGCATAACCTCTTCTCCCCATTGAGATTGCATGCTTGCATAGGGTTTACGCCCGGAGGACTTTAAAATAAAACCAGCGTTACGGCCACTTGCTCCCCAAGCGGTTCGATTGGCTTCTAGTACAGTCGCCTTGATACCGTGATCACGCGCTAAGTGCAGTGCTGTTGATAAGCCAGTATATCCGGCGCCTATAATGGCAACATCAACAGTGATATCTTTATTTAACTGACCATCATCTTTAGGGGCTACTCCTGCGACATCAGCCCAATAGCTGCTAGGGTAGGACGCATTAAAGCCGAGTGATTCATCAAGAAGCGGGTCGTACATATCTCATCCAAAGCAGCTTTGTAACATTCATAGCTTGATAGCTTAAACAACCCGTTGGGGTAAATCAGTATAAAGTGAGAGTTTTCCTTTAATAATGATGCGTATTTTGTAAATATAACTAAACAAACGGCAGTACTCATTAACTGTATTTTTGACATCAAGGAGTGGAATAAATCTCATGGGACAGCAATTTTCAGAACTATCACCAATGCATATTGAATTTATCGCAGCACAAAAAATTTATTTTGTTAGTACTGCCGCAGATACAGGTACCGTGAATTTATCACCGAAAGGCGGGGATAGTTTACGGGTAATTAATTCGAATACCATTGCTTGGTTAAACCATACGGGTAGTGGTAATGAATCTGCAGCTCATGTTTTAATGAATCCGCGTATGACCGTTATGTTTTGTGCGTTTGAAGGTTCTCCACTTACTTTACGAGCTTATGGCAGTGCTAAAGTGCTGCACAAAGGAGATGCGCAGTGGAATGAATACATTGAGTTATTTCCAGCAAGCGTTGCCTCTCGGCAGGTTTTCTTACTTGATATCGCTAAAGTACAGGCATCTTGTGGCATGTCGGTGCCCTATTTTTCCTATGAATCAGATCGTAACGATTTGGCTAAATGGTCAGAAAAACAAGATAAAGTGGGCATTGAAAAATATTGGGTGAAGAAAAATCAGCAAAGTATTGATGGTTTTGATAGTGAAATAGTTGAACGGTCAGGTTTGTAAACAAGCTTTAGTTCCAGGCAACTTAGATGGCGCAGCTTAACGTTAACGATCCATAGCTGTGCCAAGACTTGTTATCTTGGCTATAGGCTCGAGTGTAACTATTCAAACTCCAAGTTATCGCGTAATTATCTATGGTCCATTGCATCCCTAACACTGCTTTAGCTTGATTATGTTGGATATCCAGGTTTGATTCATAGGGTAGATCACCTTCAATTGTTAAGTCGTTAAAACGGTAGCCAAATTGCAACCTTGAGTAGATGCTAAAGTTATTGCTGCTGCCAACTTGCGTGGTATTGCCGGTGTGGCCAAAATGACTACTTAAACGGCCAAAGGTATTATGCAAGCCGACTCCCCATCTGAACAATAATCCTAATGATGCCTCAGTATTGAAATTACCCAAGGATAAATGACTATAGCTACTGACTTCCCACTGATTATTGTCCAAGTATTTACTGCGATATTGTTTAGATCTAAACACTAAAGCATCAACCTCATAGGCCAGCTGTAAAGTAATTTCTTCTTCTATTTGATACTGCCAACCTAGTGGGGGAATTGAACCAACTAAATCATGAACTTTTGTTTGAACGTATTCGGCTTTAGATTTTACCCCCGTAATGCCAAGTGCAAGCCAGTTTTTTTGAGCGAATTTCGGGCCATAATCAGCCGTGTGACTTTCTATCTCAAATAATCCCGCGTAAGGCCTATCATCACTTTGAAGCATTATAATCGTGATATTATTTGGCGTCCACATGCGTTGGGATATCTTCAGTCCCCAGGCATTTTGTGTTTGAGTTAGTGGTAATCTAACAAGATATTGAAGTTGAGAGAATTTTGGCATATTCGTGAGATTATCATGCTGTTTTTGTTGTTGTATTAGTTCAGGCTTACTTTCCCATGCTAATGAAAATCCATTGGTATAATTTCCATCGCTGGCAAAAATGCCATCATTTTCAAATTGAATATTTAATTGCCCTGCGCGTGCAGACAGCATCACAGTAATGAATAAAATACAGGTAAAAGGACCTGATAGTTTTTTATTAGAGCGTGCTACTAACATAGTCAATTCCTACTTGTCGAACACTATAGAGTATAGTGAGACTAAATAAATTTGCAGAAAAATCTTACTTTAATCTGAGCAGTATTATAGCAACATAAAAGAAACGTCGGTTGAGTAGGCGCTAAGGATAAATGTTCAATTATGCCACTTTATTTACAGTTTTAAGGGGAATATTTAGTCAGATATTTTGGCAAAAGCTTACATATGTAAGTTATTGTGTAATAATACAGGTGTGGTAACATTTTTTGGAGGCTAACATGGCCCATGAGGAAAGACGTAATATGTCAAAAAATACTGATGCTAGTGTAGATAACCGTGATAATGCTCAAAAATCAGCGGTGGAACAATTAGCCGACGCAAACCATGAAATTGAAGAGTTAAAATTACAAATCGCTTGGCTTGAGCGTTCTTACGAGTAGTGTTACTAGCATTTACTCAAATACTTATTGATTTTTAGTAGTCATTAAATAGCGAGTAAGCAGCATAAAAGCTCAATAGATTGAAAAGACAAATATAGTTTATATATTTGTCTTTTTTGCTTTTTGGGTGTTCAACTACGGCTGTTATCATTTTTATTTTGATTTATACCAATTCTATTAAATTTATTCCCACCTCAGAGTTATGTCAGAAGAGTTATAACAAATAAAATCTGTGCTGGTATAGTCATTCTATATCTAACAAGTTTGTGCAGTTATTGCTTTTCTGACAAGCTCCCAAGGGCGAGTTTAAAAGGCTTACATACTGTGTTATTGATTTTGATAAGGACGCTGCATGGATGCAGCTAATTAGAGAATGCAGGAGCACACTCTCCTGAACAACCATTCTCTTCAATCAATGCCTTGTCTCTAAGCCTTTTAATATTCGCTGAGTGGGAAATAGCTTAATAAACTTGGTATTGTCTGATGTTTTGTCTAAAAAATGCAGTTTTCAGCTTATAAGTTATTTTCATATCCACGGGTTCATGCTATTTTCCCTGCATTGTGTTTAAAACAACATTGTTTAAAATAAATTCAGAGGAAGTCATCTTATGCCAAAGGCTAGTGATATAAAGAAAAATGCAGCAATAGAGCACAACGGTAAAGTGCTAATTGTTAGAGATATTACCCGTTCAGTGCCGCAAGGTAGAGCAGGCGGAAGTTTATATAGAATGCGTTTATACGATGTAGTTACAGGCGGTAAAGTAGACGAAACGTTTAAAGCTGAAGATATGTTGAATTTTGCTGATTTAAGCCGTCGTCCATCAATGTTTTCTTATATTGATGGTGAAGAATATGTCTTTATGGATAATGAAGATTACACGCCGTATAACCTAAATAAAGAATCAATTGCCGATGAAATTCTATTTATCGACGAAGAGACTCAAGGGATTTCTGTGATCATCGTTGATGATGCACCAGTAGGTATTGCTCTACCTGCCAGTGTTGAACTACTCATTACAGAAACTGACCCTTCTATTAAAGGTGCTTCAGCGAGTGCTCGTACAAAACCAGCGCTGCTTTCTACAGGATTAACTATTCAAGTACCTGAGCATATTTCAACGGGTGATAAAGTTAAAGTAAATACAGAAGAGCGTAAATTTATGGGTCGAGCTGACTCTAAGTAAAACGCTTTTGTTCTGCTATTTCTAATTAGTTACAACTAAAAAATGCCCGATTATTCGGGCATTTTTATATCTGATAGCAGGGCTGTAATATCTATACCCGTCATCAATCAAGATGCATGTTTCAGAGTGTTTGAGTAATATCAATTCAAGGCGCTGTGATGAAATAATGGCAATTCCCTTATAAATCACAGCAACGATGAAGTGATGTTGCTCAAGCGCTTCTTCGATGGGTTTAAAATGACTTTATTCGGCGTTAAATAATCAAAGCATAGAGTGACTATGCTTAAATTATTTGTCTTGCCTAAAGTCATGTTAATTCCCACTGAAATCCTGCACTTTGAATGGTAACGGGTATATACCCAAGCCTCTTGAATATCCTCGCTTCAGAAATACTGTTCGAGCCATAATTAAGGGCGGCGGGTATAACGCAAATAACTATTAGAACAAAAAAGGTTACATCATGAGTGATTCAATTTATTCGATCGGTACGCAAGGCCAGCCCTGGACAGATGAAGATAAAGATTTATGGCTTAGCAAGCAAGTTATAAAGCGTAGTTATCAAGATGAAGTACTGTCAAAGTTTGAGTCAGTAACTTCTTCATTTGACATGATTCAGTACGGTAGTTTGTCTATTGATGAAAGTAGATACCCTTTATACGCCATGAGAAGTAAAAATTGGCAAAGTAAGAATAAAACCGTGCTAGTTACTGGCGGGGTACATGGGTACGAAACCAGTGGTGTTCAAGGTGCGATCCGCTTTTTAGAAACAAGTGCCAAGGACTTTAGCCAACGCTTCAATATCATAGTCGTACCTTGTGTGAGTCCTTGGGGCTATGAAACTATTAATCGTTGGAATAATGAGGCGATTGATCCAAACCGTTCATTCTACCTTGATAGCCCAGCCCAAGAGTCTGCGGCATTAATGTCTTTCATTAATGAACTTGATGTTAATATTGCTATGCATATCGATTTACATGAAACCACGGATACGGATAATAGTGAGTTTAGACCTGCGCTTGCTGCACGTGATGCCATTGAGCAAAAAAACTGGAATATTCCTGATGGTTTCTATTTGGTTGGAGATTCAACTAAACCAGCAGCTGACTTTCAAGGTGCAATCAATCAAGCGGTAGCAAAAGTAACTCATATTGCGCCAGAAGATAGTAATGGTAAATTGATAGGCGTTGATATTGAGCAATTTGGCGTTATAAATTATGCAGGTAGAGAGCTAGGTTTATGTATGGGATTAACTGATGCACCCTATGTTACCACTACTGAGGTTTACCCAGACAGCCCGCTAGTTGATGATGAGAACTGTATCACGGCACAAGTTGCCGCAATATCTGCGGCAATAACCTTTATTTAATCGTGTCAATTTAATCACGTTAATTTAAATTAAAACGGCGACTTCGTAATACGTAGTCGCCGTTTTTTAACTGTAAATTAGGGGCGTGGTTATCATTTTTAATAGCGCACGGCTAAATCATCCACTTGAATATTACCAAATAAACGGCCATCTGGTGTCGTTGCCGTTGCTGTTTCTCTAGATAGCTTAGTTACTTTAACCTTGTAAGGGCTTAAGTTATAGCCAGCATAAGGCTTTCCTGAATTACTAGTAAAATTGGTTAGATGTAGCAAGCTAAATTCATCACCGATTTTTAAGCCATGATCTCGACCTATGTTAATCGTAACTTGATTTCCTTCAACTTGAATGATTTTGCCTCGACTAGGCTCACACATAATGTTTTCATCGATATCCTTAATGACTTTATCAAGAATATTTTCCACCATTATTCCATATTCACTTTGCCAAAAAGAATTACCATCTACATCAACCTTTATACGTTTGGTAAAGGTCCATGGGGCAGTATTTTGATAACGTTGTTGCCAAACCAATTCTCCATTAACACCATTATATAAATAGAAGGTTATAGCAAAATTTCTTGGGTATACACCTTGTTGCCAGAACGACCAACTATTAGTTGCTTGTTTATCGAACGAGACATTAGTGATTTCACTGAACATTATATATTGGCTATCGGTACTATCACTCAAAGAACGAGTTAATAGAGATATTTCATCACTTGCTAAGCTGTCATTAAGGCGTGAGAATTCAGTTTTATTACTGAGTATGCTGCTCGTTTTAGTAAAGGTACTTTGCTGGTTAAGTTGCACGGCCAGTTTACGCATAACCGCTTTATCAATTAGGTAAATTTCTCCTATATTTGCTTGTTCTCTTTGTAGCAAGTGACTACGTGTAATTAACAGAGACTTTTTAAAGTTTACTGCAAAACACTTTTTCTCTTGAGGAAATATATCGGCTCGAATTGTCACCGTAATGAGGTTGTCGCTATGTATTTCATCAACCAATTCAATAGAGTTGACACTGCCACTTGCTCTTATACTGATTTGATCTTGCGTGAGTAAGCCATTGACTACTTGCTGAACACTAGAAACACTAGCACCTGATACAAGCAGCGCTTTCTTAAGTGCGTTTTCCATCGCTTTGGTACGTGCAAGCTCAACACTGATATCATTGGTACGAGCATGACCTTGGGTCTCATACCATTGACTGCTAGCAGAGAAACTGCATGAAAAGCTGACGATGAAAACTAACGTTGTGATGAATTTATACATAAGTCTGGTTATTTTCCTAACTTGGTTCTAGTCATATTAATTGTTCAACAGTAAGGACTAACACCCATTAATACGGGGTGATAACTATAATAAAAAATACGATGCATATTTCATGCCTCATCACTTCGTATTGTTACTATTGCATTAGATTTACTTTGATAGGTATTATTGGCTTAAAATGTGCATCTGTGTATAGATAAATGTATAAATTAACATACTGTGACTAAGGCTAAATATGGTACTTAGTTTTAAAGGGGAATATCATGAAAAAATGGCTTATACCATTGATTCTGCCAGCTTTACTCTCGTGTGAGACCACACCTGATGAGGGGTTTTATCAAACTACTCATATTGAAAAAGGTGAAATTGATAGTTACCAATTACCACGACATGCCATCAACGATGTAGTAAAGGGCCTAGCTTATCAAATGCTGACGAGCAGTAGCTTTGTTAATGCAAAAACCCCGGTAGCGGTAGCTTCTTTTGTTGATCTTAAAGATCTTGAAACGACTAACTGGCTTGGTAATCAGCTTGCAGAAAGCTTTGTGCATGAGCTACAGCGACATGGTTTGGTCGTTATAGACTTTAAAACTACAGGGCATATTCGTGTAACCAAAAAAGGTGATTATGTCTTTAGTAGAGACTGGCAGGAATTACCTGAACGTCAGATAATTGACTACGTAGTCTCTGGCACTATGGTTGAGCAGGAAGATGGCGTTTTAGTCAATGCCCGTATGATAGGTATTCAATCAAAGGTTGTAGTTGCTACCGCTCAGTCATTTATCCCTGCTTGGGTTTTGGGTGATGAAATGAATCATAGTGAAAAAGTGAAAATGAAAGACGGTATGATTATACGCGATAATACTATGTTGCATAACGATGAACGTGCTGTGATTATACAAAATTAGTATTCTCTTCACTATTCCAGTTTTTATCTATAAGAGTGACATCATAATGCTATTTTATCAGCGATTACTATCAAAGGAGTACCTATGAATAACTCATTGATTAGATCCATCCTTATTTTGAGCGCACTTTTTTTGATCAGTGCCTGCTCCCTTATTTACGATAAGCATGTGCAGTGGGAAACAGTAAAACCAGAAATTTTTCCTGTGCTTTATGCAACAGGCTTTGCCCCCATTAGTATGCAAAGATCAACCCATGAAACTCAGCGGATGCTGATGGCCATTAAAGCGTCAAAAATTGCCGCTTATGCGGAGCTAGCTGAGCAAGTATACGGCCAACAAGTTTCAGGCAAGGTCACTATGGCCGATTTACTCATTGAAGATCAGCAGTTAACTGCTTCAGTACAAGGTATCATTCGTGGGGCTAAAGTTATTAAAAGCTATCCTGTGGGTGACGTTTATACTACTGAGCTGCAGTTAAATTTTGAAGATGTTTACAATATTTATCAAGCAAACCAAAATAGAAAAGAAATTAAAGACGTGACACACTTTTGATTTAGCATGCTAAAGAAGAACACATAAAAAAGGCGTTAATCTGTAGGATTAACGCCTTTTTTATTTTTTAAGCAGTAATTAATATTTATCTCTAGGGTCTTAGTTTTTAACGCTAAGCTTTTAGTCCTAGGCTAGAGAGTCCAGCGCTCTTTTTACCTTTCTTGTCATAGGTAATTGCACTCTTATTATGGTTTTCTAATAAGCTGGTTTTCATGCGTTCTACCGCAAGTTGAGACTGTTGAATGATTTGTCCGTTGATTAAGTTTTGCTGTTGGCAATGAGTTAATAAATCGGTTATTTCAGCAAGTTCTTGAGTCAATTTTCCTGCGGCTTTATCTTGAGCAAAACGCTGATTTTGACCTATTGTTTGGTCAAGCTGTTGAATTGCAATTAGCAGCGTATTTTTTTCTTGGCTGATGGCTAGCAAGGCTTGTGGATCATGCTGCTGTAAAATATGCTTTTCGTTAGCAATGATCTGGGCAAGTGTAGTTAACTGCTGATGTTGTTGTACAAGCAGTTCATTGGAGGTTAATCCTTGAGAATCTGGCCCTAGGGACATAAAGTTTGCCTTTGATTTTACTATAAATGATGTATTTACAGTCTATCGTTAAACAAGCTTAAATTCAAAGTTAGCAATACTCGCTGCTAATTTTTCTGGATTAATTTTATAGTCACCAGAGCTAATTGCTTTTTTCAGCTCATCAATCTTCTTTTGATTAATCACGGGCGCATCCACCGCTTTTTTTTGTAATTCATTAAGTTGCTTTGCTTGCGGAGTAATCGACACAGAATCTTGTCCTGAGCTTTTTACTTGGGCATTGTTCGATGCCGTTTGCGCAGAGTGCTGCTTTACTTTATTTTGTTGGGCTTGCTGAACTTGATTGCTAGCATTCAAGTTATTGATATTTATAGCCATAATTTCATCCTTTAACAATGAAATGATATTTCAAAAGAGTTCTATTGTCTTGTTATCGGCCATAGGCGTAATAACTTTAGTTAAAAATAGATTAAATTATAAATAACATTTTGAGTCGGTTAACAACGATATTATTTATTAACCCTACCTATGTGTATATTTCTTGATTATAGATGAATTATGACTTGGTTAATACCTTTGACACGAGGGGTGATCACTTTCTTTGAGCGAGTATTTTTGACTCTTATTTGTTCATTAATATTTCCAGAACTCAACGCGACTCCCTGGGTTTTGATACTAAAGTTGTCGGATGAAACAATAATAGTTACGACATCACCTTTACAGATTAAACAAATACTTCTTTTACTGATGGCTCTACCTTTGGCAATTCGCTTTTTCGCTTTAGCACCAAAAACAATATTTGTATCAGTTAGTTTGTTGCCGCGAATCTTATTAATGGCTATAAAAGCAAGCTCGACATTACTTTCGTCAAGTTTATCTCCTTTACTAATTGTATTTTTTGCAATTAAAACTGCTTTAGTTATTTCAACTTTTGCCGATAAATATATTTTCCACTTTATTGATTCATCACAGCTAATTTTAACATTTACATTTATAGCGCCATTCTTTTCAGGTATATTTGCAGTTAAGGGAATTTTACAGGGTTTAATCGTAATTCTAGGGTCTAAATGAGCGACTGAAATACGCACCTTTTCTTCTTCAGTTGAAGGAAACTGCTCTGTTAAATAATTTTTTGCAAAACGCTCAATAAAAGCACTGTCTAGCTCAGTTGCAACCGTAGTTGTTTGCTTAATGAGCATTAGGAATATAAAAGTTAAAAAAAGTTTGGTAAAGCGCATATATTTTGTTATCTATCGTTAAGTAAATGCAAATAGTCGTCTATGCTAAACTTGGGTCAGCAGTGTGAAATAAAGTTCTATCATACGTCAAGTTTCAGACGCTTAGTGTGATTATCAACTCTATATATTAAATACAATTCAAGAACTGTGCCTTATATGTTTATTAGGTTAAACATAATAATTACTACAGTCTTACATGAGGTTCATATGGCAGGCATACTCGATTCAGTAAACCAGCGTACACAACTTGTTGGCGAAAACAGGTTAGAATTGTTACTTTTTAAACTTAATGGCAGACAACGATTTGGTATTAATGTTTTTAAAGTGCGTGAAGTTATGCCATGTCCGCGGTTAACTCTGTTACCTAAGCAAGATAGCTTTATAAAGGGTGTTGCACATATCCGAGGACAAACCATTTCAGTGATTGATTTAAGTTTGTCAACGGGCGGGCGGGCAATTGAGCAAACCGCAGAAAGCTATATTATTATTGCCGAATATAATCGCAGTGTGCAGGGGTTTCTTGTTGCAGGTGTTGAACGAATCGTAACACTAAGTTGGGCAGACGTGATGCCACCACCAGAAGGTGCAGGTAAATCTAGCTACTTAACTGCGGTGACTGAAATAGACGGTCAGATGGTATCAATATTAGATGTTGAGAAAATTTTAAATGAAATTAGTCCTGTTTCTACTGAAGTGAGTGAAGACATCATCGATGTCTCTATCGGTGAAAACTTAGGCGATAAGCTGGTGATGATTGCAGATGATTCAACCGTTGCAAGAAATCAGGTAAGAAGAGCATTAGAGCCGTTAGGTATTAATATGGTTTTAGCTAAAAATGGTCGTGATGCTTTAGAGCAATTACTGGCCATTGAAGCGACTTGTGAAAATTGCATCACCGAAAAAGTGGCGTTGATGATCTCTGATATCGAAATGCCTGAAATGGATGGTTATACTTTAACCGCAGAGGTAAAAGGTAATGATCGCATGTCAAAAATGCCAATTATTTTGCACACGTCGTTAAGTGGTGTATTTAATAATGCGATGGTGGAAAAAGTTGGTGCAGAAGATTTTATTCCAAAATTTCATCCAGATGAGCTAGCAACTGCTGTGAAGAAATGGTTAAAAATAGAAGATTAACTCTGAGTATACCCGCTCAACTTGAAGATGCTCGTTTCAGGAAGTCTGAGCGATTCATCATTAAGGCACATGTTTTATTAAGGGTTATTCCCTTAAAAAGAAATGTAACGCAGAGCATGATTTGCCCAGCCTTCCCCAAGGGGATGGTTTAGAAACGCTTTATGCTGCGTTATTGATTTCGACAAGGGAGCAACCATTCTCTTCAATCAATGCCTTGCCTAAAGGCGTTTCTAATTCCAGCTGAATCATGCATATTCAAGTGGAACAGGTATATAGCTGAATAGTTGTTATCGAAAGTTAACGACGACTCTCCAATTGATGGAGGGTTTAGGAAAATACGAAATAAGTAGGAAGCAATAGTGTCAGCAAGAGAACTCGATGAAAAAAGTTACAACCAATTTAGAACCTTCTTAGAGCAGCAATGTGGCATAGTACTCGGCGAAAATAAGCAATATTTAGTTAAAAGCCGATTAGCGCCATTAATGGCTAAATTTGAGCTTAGTTCATTGACAGAGTTAGTCAATCGTACGTTAACTCCTGTTGAGCGGCAAATGCGTGCCGCGGTTATAGATGCTATGACCACTAATGAAACCTTATGGTTTCGTGATGACTACCCTTTTAAGTTACTTCAAAGCAAGTTGCTTCCTGATTTTGCCAATCGTAAAACACCGGTTAAAATTTGGTCTGCGGCAAGTTCTTCTGGTCAAGAACCATATTCCATTGCGATGGCCGTGTTGGAATATCAACAAAAAAATCCTGGTGCATTCCCACGTGGAGTACAAGTTATTGGTACTGACATATCAACGACTATGTTGGAGCATTGCAAATACGGTCACTATGATAGCCTAGCGCTTGCTCGAGGGTTATCTGCTGAGCGAAAGAAACGCTTCTTTGAGCCGGGTGATAACGGTATGTTGAAAATAAAAGACGAAGTAAAGAAAATGGTAAGCTTTAGACCACTTAATTTACTCAATAGTTATAGCCTAATGGGCCGTTTCGATATCGTATTTTGTCGTAATGTATTAATTTATTTTTCCCCAAAGATAAAAACACAAATAATTAGTCAAATTCATGGCGTGTTGAATAACGATGGCTATTTATTTTTAGGCGCTTCTGAGTCTTTATCTGGAATAAATCAAGATTTTACTATGCTACGCTGTAATCCTGGTATTGTTTACCAGAAAAAATAACGCAATCTCTCCACCCCGCTAACAGCCATTATTCCTTGCTGTTAGCCCTCTCATTCTAATCTCATACCTAACGCTGTATCCTCTATTGATTTACTAACTGGCACAAATTTTGTATTCCTTTTAGCTAATCGTTAATCATTGTGAGGCTAATATGGCTATAGGTTTTGATAAAGGCTTTCAACTGCATACACAGGGTATGCTTATTCGCTCTCAACGTGCAGAAGTTATTGCCAGTAATATTGCCAACGCAGATACCCCAGGCTACAAAGCTAAAGGGCTAGACTTTAATCAAGCACTAGCACAAGCGGCAAATAAGCAGAAAATGGGCATGTCTCGCACCAATGATAAACACTTTGATATACGAACAGAGTTAAATAATTCCGTCGATTATCGTGTGCCTAATAACCCTGACACAGGTGACGGTAATACGGTTGACGTACAAGTGGAACGAAACTTGTATTTAAAAAACTCAATGGAATATCAAGCAAGCATTCAGTTTCTTAATGGAAAAATTAAAGCCATGAAGAAAGTTATCAGTGGAGGTCAATAATTATGAGTCTTTTTAACGTATTTGATATTACCGGTAGTGGTATGAGCGCACAATCAGTCCGCCTAAATACTACCGCGAGTAATATTGCCAACGCTGATAGTGTTAGTAGCAGTGCCGATAAAACTTACCGTGCGAGACACCCTGTTTTTGCCGCTGCCATGCAAGAAGCTGCCGCAGGGCAGGGGAAAAGTGATGGTAGTGGGGTTGGTGTAAACGTTTTGGGTATTGTTGAAAGTGATAAACCATTGAATGTGGAATATGCACCGAGTCATCCTATGGCTGATAAAGATGGTTATATCTACAAACCGAATGTTAATGTCATCGAAGAAATGACTAACATGATTTCAGCATCTCGGTCGTATCAAACGAATGTCCAGTTAGCAGAGTCTGCCAAGAATATGTTGAATAAAACATTACAGTTAGGGCAGAGATAGTCGTGGCCTTGACTGAGAAACGTAAAAGTATGGAAAACATGATGATTTTAGCTTCACGTTCATATCAAAACAACGTGCAACTGGCTAACTCAGTAACAAATATACTTAATGAAGCCTTAATTTTAGGTCAAAGGTAAACGCAATGATTACTACTAAAACTGCCTCTGCAGAGGCTCAGGCAGCAGCTACTGCAGCTGCTGAAGCTGCTAGACAACGACTAACTCTTACTACTCCTGAGATGAGAGCTGCTGCTCAAGAACGTGTAGAACGATCAAACATTAAAATTAGTGATGGCAGTGAGGGGATGCTAACGCAGTCTGACTTTTTTGCCCTACTCACTAAAGAGCTTGCGAATCAAGACCCAACAAAACCAGTTGATAATAATCAGATGATCTCGCAAATGACAGCCTTCTCTACGACTGATGGCGTAAGGACACTTAATGATTCTTTTGGTTCATTTGCTGGTTCAATGACCTCTAGTCAAGCATTACAAGCTTCATCATTAGTTGGACGCAGTGTTTTAGTGGAAGATAATGTATTTGGTATGGCAGAAGGTGAAGCGGTTAAAGGGAAGTTGGTATCAGATAAACCTGCCAGTAATGTGAAGATTTATGTTGAGAATGTTGCCGGTGAAGTCATTCAAACCGTGCCTGTTGGTGATGTTAAAGCAGGCGGATTTACTTTTACTTGGGATGGGCAAACGGCTAAAGGTGAACCAGCAGAAGCAGGCGCTTATCGTTTTCGTATCGTAGGTTTGGTCGAAGGTGAAGCAGCTGAATTAGAAGCCCAAACCTACCGTAAAGTTGATAGTGTTACGTTAGCAGGTAGCGGTGGGAAAATAGTGCTTAACCTTAATGGTGGCAGTGCGATGGCACTAGAAGATGTGGTTGAAGTATCTGAAGGCGACATTTAAGTGTTTAATAAAAAAGTAAGCAGAAATTATAAACTTTACCTGACAGCTTAAGTATCGAGCAGTACAGGTGTTAAGCAAAATATTGAATTTTAAAAGGATTAAATTATGTCATTTAATATCGCATTAAGCGGGTTAAACGCTGCACAAAAAGACTTAGATGTTTCATCAAATAACATTGCCAATGTAAATACGGTTGGTTTTAAAGAGTCACGCGCCGAGTTTGTTGATGTATATGCATCATCATTGTTAGCTGCAGGTAAAACGAAAGTAGGTGATGGTGTTTTAACCGCAGATGTTGCACAGCAGTTTTCTCAAGGTAGTATTCAATTTACCAATAATGCGCTTGATTTAGCTATTACAGGTAATGGATTTTTTGCCACTGTCCCTGAGCTTGGCTCTTTAGAGACGTCTTATACACGAGCTGGTCAGTTTAAGTTAAATTCAGATAATTTTGTTGTTAACTCGCAGGGGGGGCATCTTTTAGGCTTTCCTGTTAACCCTGATGGCTCATCAGCTTCAGTAAGTTTAAGTACTGCAGAGCCGATTCGCATACCTACGGAATCGGGTACACCAACAAAAACTAGTGAAGTTGATGTACGAATGAATTTACCTGCGGGTGCTGGCTATATTACTAGCGCACCGGCTAATTTTGATCCCGAAGATCCACTCACCTTTAATAGCTCAACTTCAGTCACTATTTTTGATTCATTAGGTAAGAGTCACATTATGACCTACTTTTTTGTTAAAGATGACCCAGCAGTAGCACCGAACCAATGGATGATGTTTGCGTCTGTTGATGGAAAACCTATCGACTTAGCGGATGACCCCACTGTGCAAGCAACAGCGGAGGCTGCTGTCGTGACTGCACAAGCTAATGTAGCAACGGCTCAAGCTTCAGTAGTAACGTCGCAAACAACCTTAAATACAACACAAGCTACGTTAAATACAGAAGAAGCGAACGTCATTACAGCACAGGCAACATATGACGCAATAGTAGGAGTGCCAACAGCTGCACAAGATGCAACATTAGCTGCAGTTATTGCAACGAGAGATGCGGCAATCATCACAAGAGATGCTGCTTTAAATGCGCAAACCGTATCAGAAACAAACCTAACAAATAGCTTGGCAATTGCAAGCACAGCAATATCGGCTACCACCCCTGAAAGTGGTACAGGAACAAAAGGGGCACGCTTAACGTATAACTCGTCTGGTGATTTTATTTCTCAGTCCCCATCGCCAACTAATGGTGGTATTCGAACGGTTGATTTTTCTAGCCATTTACCCAATGGTGCTGATCCAACCCAAACGGTTAAAGTTGACTTTAATTTAGATACCGCAGGACCGAACCCGAATGAACCTACTCAGTTTGCTTCAAATTTTGAAGTAACCGCTTTAAATCAAGATGGTCTAGCGGTAGGCCGATTAACCGGTATTGAGATTGGCGTTGATGGCTTAGTTAGAGCGACGTATAGTAATGGTACTTCTCAACCCTTATCTCGCATTGCTATGGTGAATTTTGCCAACGAGCAAGGTTTATCACAAACAGGTGGCAGTAACTGGAAAGAAAGTCTTGTTTCAGGGAAAGCCCTTGCGGGTGAAGCGGGCTCAGGTACTTTTGGTACCATTAACTCCTCAGCATTAGAGCAATCGAATGTGAACTTAACCACAGAGTTAATTGACTTAATTTCAGCACAACGTAATTTCCAAGCTAACTCGAGAGCTTTAGAAGTTGATAACCAGCTGAACCAAACTATTTTACAAATTAGATAATTAGCAAGATAACTAATTTGCTAGCAAATTAACGCTAGTCTTCGCTCTACCAAAAAAGCTGCTAATTAAGTACGTAATACTTAATTAGCAGCTTTTTTATTGTTATAGACCCAAAACCACTTAAAAATCCATTTACATTTTATCACTCGATTAATTTTGACAATAGCTGGCACTCTATTTGCATTTGCTAGGTATAACCTTTTACTTTTTTGGAAATACATTATGGATAAGTTGCTTTATATCGCCATGAGTGGCGCTAAACAAAATATGCAAGCCTTATCAATCAATGCCAACAACTTGGCGAATGCTAAAACGACAGGCTTTAAAGCTGATTTAGCACAAGCGCGAAGTATGCAAGCATTTGGCGAAGGATTACCTTCGCGTGTTTTTTCAATGACAGAACGTGCTAGCCAAAATTTTGACTCTGGATCTATTCTCCATACTGGTCGCTCTTTAGATATGGCTATTGAAGGCGAAGGTTTTTTTGCCGTACAAGCCGAAGATGGGCAAGAAGCTTATACTCGTGGCGGTCACTTTCGTTTAACAGAAACGGGTGCATTAGAAACCAATGATGGCGAATTAGTGATTGGTGAGAATGGACCAATCACCCTGCCGTTACCGATTAACAATATTCAAATCTCTCGCGATGGCACTATCATGGTTCAGCCAGCAGGTGCACCTAGCAGTGTTCAAGAAGAAGTTGGTCGTATTAAACTGGTTAACCCAGACACTCGACTTGTTGATAAAGGTAATGATGGTCTTTTTCGTGCCAAAAATGGTGGCCAATTAATTGCAGATGTTAATGTCAATGTTCTTGGTGGCGCACTCGAGTCGAGTAATGTTAACCCTATTAATGAAATGACAGACATGATTGCCTTACAGCGTCAGTTTGAAATGCAACTAAAAATGATGAAAACAGCAGAAGAAATTGATTCAAGTGCTTCTTCATTATTACGTGCTTTCTAAGCATAGCAATCTATCAGTCATGTTTAGCTTAACTAAAATTAACTCAGCTAAACGCTACTACTCAATCAGAGGTGATGTATGAACGCAGCATTATGGATCAGTAAAACAGGCTTAGATGCGCAAACCAAAGATATTGCGGTAATCTCTAACAACCTTGCCAACGCCAGTACTATCGGCTTTAAAAAAAGCCGTGCAGTATTTGAAGATTTACTTTATCAAAATATAAATCAACCAGGTGGTCGAACTGCGCAAGATACTGAAGCGCCTTCTGGCTTAATGTTGGGTGCTGGTACCAAAGTAGTCGCAACACAAAAAATTCATACCCAAGGTGACATGATTACCTCAGATAACGCCCTTGATTTAATGATTCAAGGTGAAGGTTTTTTTGAAATTCAAATGCCTGATGGTAGTTCTGCTTATAGTCGTAATGGTCAATTCACCATGGATGATGAAGGTAACATGGTTACCCCTGGTGCAGGTTATATGATCCAACCGCAAGTGACTATTCCTGAAGATGCCTTGAGTATTATTGTTTCACAAGATGGTGAAGTTTCAGTGACGTTACAAGGACAACCTGATCCAGCAGTCGTTGGCCAAATCAACTTAATTAACTTTGTTAACCCTACAGGCCTTCAACCGATAGGACAAAATTTATATACCGAAACTGCGGTAAGTGGAGCACCACAAGAAGGGGTTCCGGGTTTAGAAGGTTACGGTATGTTAGTTCAGGGTGCTTTAGAAACATCCAATGTAAATACCACGGAAGAGCTGGTTAATTTAATTGAAAGCCAGCGTGTATATGAAATGAATTCGAAAGTGATTTCAGCGGTTGATGAAATGCTGAGTTATATCAACCAACAAATGTAGCATTATTTTCGTAATCTAAAAAATGGAAGGCAGTGATGAAAAATAAAAATAGGCTAAATACAATTAAGTTACTTTCAATCAGCTTATTAATTGCTGTTACTACCGCTTGTAGTAATACCGTAGAGTTAAGTAAAGCACTACCCAATGATCCAGACTTTGCGCCGATAATGCCTGAAGAAGAAGAAGAGCGCATTGTTCCTTCTGGTTCATTATTTAAACCACATTATGTTAATAATATTTATTCAGATTCTAAAGCGCACCGTGTTGGCGATATTATTTCGGTTATTTTGAGTGAAAAAACCCAAGCGAAGAAAAATGCTAAAACAGAATTGAAAAAAGCAAATGAAACTAACTTAGATGCGGTAACCGGTTTAGGTGGAGTTCCCGTAAGCATTAATGGTGAGTCATTACAGTTTGGTATCAGCCAAGATTCAAATTTTAAAGGTGACGCCAAAGCGGATCAAGGAAATAGCTTAAGCGGCAATATTTCGGTGCATGTATTGAGAGTGTTACCCAATGGCAATTTAATGATACGTGGTGAAAAATGGTTAACGTTAAATAATGGCGATGAATATATCCGCTTAACTGGCGTTATTCGCTCAAAAGATATTAATTCCAATAATACTATTTTATCTAACAAGGTTGCCAACGCACGCATTCAATATGCAGGTACGGGTAGCTTTGCCGACTCCAATGAACAAGGTTGGTTGGTTAAGTTTTTCAATAGCACCTGGTGGCCATTTTAGTTGAACCACACGGTAAAAGTATTCCTCCTGTTGTTTTAAGATCTGAGATAAAGGTCTTATTTTAAGATATTTTCTAAGGTGTTTTTAAGGTACTAAAGTATGAAAACTGTAATAAATATATTTATCTTGTTCACCTTCTTGGCTTCGTTGTCAGCAAATGCTCAGCGCATTAAAGATTTAGCTGATGTTGCTGGTGTACGCTCAAACCAATTAATTGGTTATGGCTTAGTGGTAGGCTTACCGGGTACTGGTGAGCAAAGCCCGTTTACCGAACAAAGTTTTAAAACCATGCTAAGTAACTTTGGTATCACGATGCCAGATAAATTAAAACCAAAAATAAAAAACGTTGCTGCGGTAGCCGTTCATGCAGAGTTAAGTGCCTTTACCAAGCCAGGTCAAACTATTGATGTTACCGTTTCTAGTATGGGTAGTGCACAAAGTTTACGAGGTGGTACGTTAATACAAACTATCTTAATGGGGATTGATGGTAATGCTTATGCCGTAGCGCAAGGCTCTTTAATTGTCAGTGGCTTAGGGGCACAAGGCTTAGATGGCTCACAAGTCTTAGTGAATATTCCTACCGTTGGACGTATCGCCAATGGCGGTATTGTTGAGCGAGAAGTTAAATCACCTTTTTCCTCTGGTGATCATATTACCTTTAATTTACGCCACTCTGATTTTACTACCGCGAAACTGTTGTCTGACACGATTAATGACCTTATTGAAGGTTCGGCCAAAGCACTTGATGCAACGTCTGTACGAGTTAGAGCGCCGAGAGATATTAGTGATCGAGTCAGCTTTTTATCGGTACTTGAAAACCTTGAATTTGAACCCGCTTCTCCAGCAGCAAAAATTATTGTCAATTCACGAACGGGTACTATTGTTATTGGCTCAGAAGTTACATTGCTTGCCGCAGCTATTACCCATGGGGGAATTACAGTCACTATCAATGAAATTCAAGATGTTTCTCAACCGAATGCTTTTGCTGAAGGTGAAACAGTAGTGACCAATCAATCGGACATTAATGTCAGTAATTCTGATGCGCGTATGTTTGTATTTAAACCGGGCGTAACATTAGAAACCCTGGTGCGCGCAATTAATGAAGTAGGCGCAGGTCCTGGTGATGTTATGGCTATTTTAGAAGCATTAGATCAAGCTGGTGCGATACGAGGCGAGTTAGTCATTATATAGCTGAGCTTGTCGCTGTAGGGCTTAATTTAGGCGTCAAAAGTACTCACAAATTCTTCGGGAAATAATTTGCACATCCGAAGGATGACCTGAAAGGTGAAGTACAGGATGTATGGAGTCTTGACTAGCGTCAACTCCGTGCTTTTTCCTTTAAATTGAGTCATACAGCTTAAAAATAACGCGCTAATAACTAAACTGGCAATTGTTAATAGTTCAAAAGTTAAAGTCAATATTTTACGTGCTTATGCACAGACTTCAGAGACGTCATCCCCGTGGTGTGTTAATCGGGGATCCAGTTTCAAAATTTGATAGGTTTTCGATTAGATACTTCGAAGATCACGGTCACGCAAAGTCCTGAGTTAATAATATAGGCATGATACTTGTATAAACAGTAATTAATTATATTTTAAGTAAGTGAAATTATGGATATCAATTCAAGCCAAAAACAAAATTATGATCAAGCGCGAAATGCCCTTGATCTAAATGGTTTAAATGATATTCGTGAGCAATCGCGAGCAGGAGATGGCGAGGCCAAAAAGGAAGCTTTACAAGAAGCGGCCCAGCAGTTTGAAGCCATTTTTATGAAAATGTTATTGTCGAGTATGCGTAAAGCGCAAGAAGTACTTGAATCTGATAGCCCATTTAACTCTGAATCAACTAAGTTCTACCGTGATATGCATGATGAACAAATGGCGGTTGAGTTATCTTCTAATGGTTCATTAGGTTTGACTGATTTAATCGTTAGACAACTCGGTGGTGATGACGGGACTTTCAAACCAAGTTCAGTACTACGTAGTGATGGAAATTTGAAGATAACGGATAGTGCTAATTCTACCGATGATAACAACAGTAAAACCAATAAAGATAACCAACATAATTCCTTAATAGAAAAAATGTTGGCAGATAAAAATCAAATTAAACCAGATATTGATATTCCATTTGCGGGCAGCTATCACCCTCAAAATATTACTAGTAATCAAGTGAACAGTGCTGCAAGTCAATTTGTTATCCGCGAAGTGGATAAAAGAACAAATAAAGTTAATGGCCAATCAGAAAGCGTCAATAATTCAGCAGCTTTATCAAATCACAGTTTTGATGAACCCAAAGATTTTGTAACTGCTTTAATCGAACCGGCGCAAAAAGTACAAAAAACCTTAGGGGTTCCTTTTGAAGTTGTTATTGCCCAAGCCGCACTTGAGACGGGTTGGGGACAAAAAATGATCAAAGATCAAGATGGCGCCAGTTCAAATAACCTATTTAACATTAAAGCCGACTCTCGCTGGGCTGGCGATAAAATCACTAAAGATACTTTAGAGTTTGAACAGGGCGCTATGATCAAAAAATCAGAGCCTTTTAGAACCTATCAATCACTTACCGATAGTGTAGATGATTACATAAACTTCCTTTCTACTAGCGAACGCTACCAAGACGCATTGCAAGACTCAGGCAATGTGGAACACTTCCTGCAAGGTTTACAGAAAGCAGGTTATGCAACAGATCCTCAATATGCTGACAAAATTTTAGGCACGTTGAAAACTGTTACTAACCTTTTGGCTAAATAAATAGCCAAGTAAATCAGCTCGGTAAATTATTTTAGTAAGTTATCTGAGCACATTAGGGAAGGGTTACGCCATAAGGCGAGCATAAATATTTTTATTGCTGCAACCTTTCATGAAACATTATTTATAGCAAGCATACAGCTGAAATTCGGTTGACTGCTTACCCGTATGCTTTGTTATTGGAGACAATATTATGTCAGTGAGTTTGTACCAATCAGGTATGAGTGGCTTATTAGCTGCTCAACAGCAGCTGGCGACAACCGGTCATAATATTTCCAACGTTAATACGGATGGCTATAACCGCCAGCGTGCAGAACAGAATGCAACGGTAGGTCTAAATAATGGTAATAACTACATTGGCGGTGGTACTTATATTCAAGACATTACGCGTCTTTACGATCAGTTTTCACATAAAGAACAAATAACGAATCAAAGTAAATTAGGTAATGCTGACTCACTTCATGCACGCTTAACACAACTTGACCAAGTTATGTCTACTTCCGGTAATGCTGTTGTTGGCTCGTTAGATCAATTCTACCAAGCGCTAAACGGTGTTGCAGACAACCCTAATGATTCAGGTCTTCGTAGTATCGTACTTAATCAAGCCAATACTCTAAGTAATGACTTTAACCAGTTAACTAACAACCTTGATCAAATGACTAAATCCATCAACGGTGAAATAGAGCAAGTCGCCAGTAAAATTTCAGAAATATCACAAGAACTCGCCAAAATTAACGAAACGATAATGCATTCGCAGCAAGGAGGCCAGCCTAATGACCTACTTGATAAACGTGATCAGCTTATTGGCGAGTTGAGTAATTATACCCAGGTAAACACAGTAAAAGATGCTAATAATGTAATGACGGTTATGATTGGGCAAGGTACTACGCTCGTTGCCGGTATAACACCAATGACACTGCAAGTAAATGCTGGCGACCCTGATTCACAACAAACAGAATTAAGATTAGTTAGCGGTAGCAGCAGTGTTGCACTAAAGGGATCTACCCTAGGTGGTTCATTAGCGGCAAGCTTTGAATTTAGAGATGAACATTTAAGCCAAACGCGTACTGAAATAGACCGTCTAGCCATGGCAATATCTTCTACGTTGAATGACAGTCAAGCTAGTGGTTTAGATTTGAATGGTTTGCAAGGTGTCAATATCTTTACTGATATTAACAGCACGCAATTACAGCAAGGCAGGGTATTAGCGCATTCAGGTAATAGCGGTAGTACACAAGCAGAAATTACCATTACCGATGTATCTAAACTAACTACAGATGAATTTGAAATCCGTTTTGAAGGGGGGAATTTTACCCTATATAACTTAACGTCTGGGAGCAGCGAAAATTTAGGGCCTCCTATTTTACCAAGTGGTGGTACGCATAAGCCATCTTCTCCAGATTATGGTTTCTCATTTGTTGAAACAGGTACGCCTGCTGCTGGTGATAAGTTCACTATTATACCAACCAAAAACAGCGCCGCCTTAATGCAAACCACGTTAACTGATGGCAATGCCATTGCCGCAAGTACCGCGATAGGTGTTACACCATCAACAAACAATGTAAGCGATGGCAAGATTGAAATTATCAATGTCATGAACCCCGAAGACGCCAAATCTTTTACCGGAACGGGCCTTACTGTGGATGTTGTTGAAAGCGCTCCAGGCTCGGGAATATTTGATTATCGTGTCTTTGATACAGCTACACCCCCTGCACTAATCACTTCTGGCAATTATAATGCTGGAGATAGTGAAGTTGTTGATTTACCACCGTTACCTGGTACACCTGCTTTTCAAATTGAAATCTCAGGGAACCTAGTAGGCTCTGGAACTAATGCCAGAGAAGAATTCAGTATTAATGATGCTTTTGGTGTTGGTAATGGTAAACATGCGGTTGCTATGGCAAAAACACAAGAAGTTGGCGTAACCAATGGCGGTAAAGAAACCTTTAGCAAAAGCCTTGCTGTATCAACATCCGTTGTTGGCGCTAAAGCAAGTAATGCAGAATTAACTGCAGACACAGCACAAGCCTTATTTACTCAAGCTTATAATCGCAATCAATCTACATCAGGTGTAAACCTTGATGAAGAAGCGGCAAATTTATTAAAGTTTCAACAAGCTTATCAAGCCGCCTCACAAATTATTTCTACGGCGAATACCATTTTTGACACTATTTTAGCTGCGGTAAGGTAAGGGGATTTTCATGCGCGTTTCAACGTCTCAATTTTATTTACAAAGTGCTCTTCTCATGAACCAAAAAAGTGCTGATGTTAATAATCAAATGGAACATCTATCAAGTGGTAAACGTGTACTAACCGCGAAAGATGATGCGGTTTCTTACGGCACACTATCTGGTTTCAATGATGATTTAGCGAGTATTGAAAAATATAAACGCAATATTACCATGGCTGAAAATCACAATAGCATGCAAGAAGTAATTTTTGCTGATGCGGAAACATTATTAGATAAGTTCAAACAAGATATGTTATTGGCAAATAATGGCCGAATGTCTAACGAAGATTTGCAATCTATTGCCGATCAAATGCGACATGGTTTAGACCAGCTGATTGATCTTGGTAATAGCCAAGATGAAAAAGGTGATTATATCTTCTCTGGTTTCCAGACCCAGCAAAAACCCTTTAGTCAACAAGTTGACGGTTCGGTTGATTACAATGGTGATAAGGGAGTAAATGAACTACAAGTAGCTAAAAACATTCAAATACCGACAAACCAAACGGGTGATGCCGCTTTTTTAAATATTGATAATGCCATCGGTGATTTTACGGCTACTTATCCTACAGTTCCTGTTAATACCTCGGGTGTGGCAGTGGAAAGCGCGAATGTAGTCGATAGAAATACCTACAACGTAAGTACTGGGCCTCATACATTTTCTTTTGACCCAATAACTAACTATTTAACGGTTACCGATAGCACTCTTCCCATTCCCGCGGTTGTTTTTCCTCCCGCACCTTATGTAGCAGGGCAAACTATTTCCTTTGACGGTATTGACGTTACCTTAAGCGGCAACCCATTGCCGGGTGATAGTTTTGTCATTAACGAAAAACAAAATATTAGTATTTTTGAAACTCTTAATAATGCCATTAGCTGGGCTGAACAAGGTGTAGTGTCAACCAACCAAGAGCAGCATCAAGTTGATTACAATACAGTCCTCGACCAGCTTAGTTCCGCTATGAACCATATATATTCTCGTAGAGCAGATGCGGGTATTAGGCTGCAAGCGTTAGAAAACCAGCAGAGTAAGCACTTAGACGTAGAGTTAAATATTAGCAAAGGTAAATCGAGTATTGAAGATTTAGATTTCGCCAAAGCTATTTCGGAGTTTGAGCAATCAAAAATTGCTTTAACGGCTTCACAGCAAACGTTTAGTAAAGTGCAGGGCTTAACGTTATTTAATTATATATAAATTAATGCATTACTATTTTTTAAAGTGGCACTGTTTATGCTTTAACTATTAGTAATAATAAAAAACAAAATTATGTCGGTTAACTTTAACTTAAATTAACCCGATCTGTTTTTATTAGTAAAAGAGCAGAGGCTTGCTTTAACAAGTTTCTAATAACCAAGCGTTATCGTCCGGTTTATGGACAACGCTACAACACAACATAAACAGGCGTTAACACAGTTAACACAGTTAACACATTAGGAGCACTATTATGGCTTTATCAGTAGTAACAAATACATCATCGTTGAATGCTCAACGAAATTTAAGTAAATCAGGTGCTGGTCTACAACAATCAATGGAGCGTTTATCATCTGGTATGCGTATTAACAGCGCCAAAGATGATGCGGCTGGTTTGCAAATTGCTAACCGCTTAACCTCTCAGATAAATGGTTTAGCGGTAGCGCAGCGTAATGCCAATGACGGTATTTCCATGGCGCAAACCGCAGAAGGGGCAATGCAAGCTTCTACCGACATTTTACAACGTATGCGTGAATTGGCCTTGCAATCTGCCAACGGTTCAAACTCAACTGAAGACCGTGAAGCAATGCAAAAAGAAGTCTCCGCCTTACAAGATGAACTAACCAGAATTTCAGACACGACTTCGTTTGGTGGTCAAAAATTATTAAACGGTACTTTTGGTACTAAAAATTTCCAAGTTGGCGCTAACGCCAATGAAACCATTTCTTTAACCATGAACAGTACCGCTGCTGCTGATATAGGTTCAGATAACAGTGCTGTAACTGGTGCGATTAGTTTCACCGGTTTTGGTGGAGCAATAGACGCTACCGCAGGCACTGCTGGTTTAACTGGCGAGAGCCTTGATGTGGCGGTCAATGGTACTACAACGACTGTGGCGTTGACTGATGATATGTCAGCTGCCGACCTTGCAACGAGCTTAAATAGTGTATCAGGACTAAGTGGTGTTACCGCTTCCACCGAAGCGTTAATAAATATAACCGCAATGGGTGATACTGCGGATACAGTGACTTTAAGCATTGATGGTAATGATATTGGAGCCTATACATTCGACGGTGGCAGTACCGCGCAAGATGAAACCGATTTAGCCGCTATGATAAACACTGATGCGAATATGGTTACTGCGGGCATTACGGCAACGGTCAATGCTAATAATGAAATTTCAATTGTTAAGGCCGATGGTAGTGAGCTTAGCATCGAGGTCACTGATATTACATCATCAACTGCAAATGTTACTTCAATTACTATAGACGCAGCAGACTCAGCCGGTACCAATGCAGCTACGGGTACTGTAACAGCAACGGCTAATAATACTAGCGCAAGTGTGGCCGCACAATTTATTACCGGAACTGTCGATTTTAGTGCTGCGACAGTTGAAGGCGATACTGCTAGTTTAACCATTGGTACAACTACTGGTAACACAACGGTTAGTGCCGCAGCGTCGACGTTAGCAATAGGTGCTTCAACTTTTTCGTCTGTTGAAGGGATTGACCTTTCGACTGAGGATGGTTCGCAAAGCGCTATTAACGTTATTGATGGTGCCTTGGCGGCAATTGATAATCAACGCGCGGGTCTAGGTGCGGTGCAAAACCGTTTTGGCCATACCATTAGTAACTTAGCTAACATCCAAGAAAATGTATCCGCGTCACGTAGCCGTATTCAAGATACAGATTTCGCGGTAGAAACAGCGGTTATGACGAAGAACCAAATATTGCAACAAGCAGGTACTTCGATTTTGGCGCAAGCGAATCAAATACCACAAGCAGCGATTAGCTTGATTGGTGGTTAGTTCTAACCGTTAGTAATATCATTAACCATATCGATGTGGTTAACATTAAAAAACCGAACGTAAGTTCGGTTTTTTTGTTTTTATAATTTGTATTTTTAGGGGGGGACTTTGTAGGGGCGACTTCTGTCGCCTAATCACTAATAACCATCCGCGTAAATTACTCTGCATTATGTTGTATCTATCTTTGGGCGAATAAATTCGCCCCTACATTTGATAGTATTGGCAATGCTGGGTTACACCGGAAAGGCATCGTAGAGAGACTGTAGAGGCGACTTTAGTCGCCTATTAATAAAACACCAATTATTTGACTATAATAAAATCACACACATCAAAAGTATTTTGATTATGTCGCGTACCAACCTCACCAAGGGAAGAACATCCCTCAAACATCATATTTACCATGTAATAACATGCACTAAAAATCGCCAACCATTCTTTAATGACTTCGAATGCGCTCGCTTTTTGATAAACGAAATGACAAATCTAGTAGAACAGAAGGAAATCAACTCTATTACCTGGGTCATTATGCCAGACCATTTACATTGGTTATTTGAACTAACGTCGGATAATCATTTATCAAAGGTCATTCAAACATTAAAAGGTCGAAGCGCTAGGCTTATAAATCAACATGACGAGGGGCAGAGGTTTGCATGGCAACGCGGTTTTTATGATCACGCAATAAGAACGGAAGAAAGTTTATTGTCCGTATCACGGTATATTGTTGCCAATCCATTACGAGCAGGTTTAGTTGATAACGTAGGTGATTATTCATTATGGGATTCAGTATATTTGCATGAAAATGAATAGACGACTTACAGGAAGGATAGCTCTGTAGGGGCGACTTCAGTCGCCAAAAACCCCACGGCAAAACAATATTTTTTGGTACCCATTTATAATAAGGCGAATAAATTCGCCTCTACGTTGGATGTGCAGTAATTAATAGACGACTTACAGAAAGGATAGGCTCTGTAGGGGCGACTTCAGTCGCCAAGCACCATCCGTGTAAATTACTCCTGTCTCATGTTGCATCCATTTTCGAGCGAATAAATTCGCCCCTACATCGGATGTGCAGTAATTAATAGACGACTTACAGGAAGGATAGCTCTGTAGGGGCGACTTCAGTCGCCAAAAAAACCACGGCAAAACAATATTTTTTGGTACCCATTTATAATAAGGCGAATAAATTCGCCTCTACGTCGGATGTGCGGGTAATTAATAGATGACTTACAGGAGATGTCGGCCCTGTAGGTGCTGGTTCAGTCGTACAAACCCGAATCCAAACCCAGCCACGGTAAGCTATCCCACTCTCATGACATTAATTATTAAGTATTTTAATAAATAAATTAAAGTTAATTTTTCTGCTGCCGTTAAGGTGTGTAGAACGGGAACTTGATGCACTACTGATAGTTTCACATCTTATAATTAATTAACGCATTACATTTTTCGTAAGCAGGAGTTTTAACATGGCTATTTCAGTAATTACTAACACATCATCTCTAAACGCTCAACGTAACTTAACTAAATCAGGTGCTGGTCTACAACAATCAATGGAGCGTTTATCTTCGGGTATGCGCATTAACAGTGCTAAAGATGATGCGGCTGGTTTGCAAATAGCTAACCGCTTAACCTCACAAATAAATGGTTTAGGTGTTGCACAGCGTAATGCTAATGACGGTATTTCAATTGCACAAACCGCAGAGGGTGCTATGCAAGCATCAACTGACATTTTACAACGTATGCGTGAATTGGCCTTGCAATCTGCCAACGGCTCGAATTCTGATGATGACCGTGCAGCAATGCAAAAAGAAGTCACGGCATTAAGTAGTGAACTTACTCGTATTTCAGAGACTACCTCATTTGGTGGTCAACAATTACTTGATGGTAGTTTTGGCTCTAAAAACTTTCAAGTTGGCTCTAACGCTAATGAAACAATTTCATTTACTTTAACGAGTACCGCTGCTGCTGATATAGGTTCAGATAACAGTGCTGTAACTGGTGCGATTAGTTTCACCGGTTTTGGTGGAGCAATAGACGCTACCGCAGGCACTGCTGGTTTAACTGGCGAGAGCCTTGATGTGGCGGTCAATGGTACTACAACGACTGTGGCGTTGACTGATGATATGTCAGCTGCCGACCTTGCAACGAGCTTAAATAGTGTATCAGGACTAAGTGGTGTTACCGCTTCCACCGAAGCGTTAATAAATATAACCGCAATGGGTGATACTGCGGATACAGTGACTTTAAGCATTGATGGTAATGATATTGGAGCCTATACATTCGACGGTGGCAGTACCGCGCAAGATGAAACCGATTTAGCCGCTATGATAAACACTGATGCGAATATGGTTACTGCGGGCATTACGGCAACGGTCAATGCTAATAATGAAATTTCAATTGTTAAGGCCGATGGTAGTGAGCTTAGCATCGAGGTCACTGATATTACATCATCAACTGCAAATGTTACTTCAATTACTATAGACGCAGCAGACTCAGCCGGTACCAATGCAGCTACGGGTACTGTAACAGCAACGGCTAATAATACTAGCGCAAGTGTGGCCGCACAATTTATTACCGGAACTGTCGATTTTAGTGCTGCGACAGTTGAAGGCGATACTGCTAGTTTAACCATTGGTACAACTACTGGTAACACAACGGTTAGTGCCGCAGCGTCGACGTTAGCAATAGGTGCTTCAACTTTTTCATCTATTGAAGAGGTTAGTCTTTTGACAGAGGATGGTTCGCAAAGCGCTATTAGCGTTATTGATGGTGCATTGGCGGCAATTGATAGCCAACGCGCTGATTTGGGTGCGGTGCAAAACCGTTTTGGCCATACCATTAGTAACTTAGCTAACATCCAAGAAAATGTATCAGCGTCACGTAGCCGTATTCAAGATACCGATTTTGCCACGGAAACAGCGCAAATGACTAAAAACCAAATATTGCAACAAGCAGGTACGTCAATTTTAGCGCAGGCTAACCAATTACCACAAGCGGCATTAAGTCTAATCGGCTAAACGCTTAGTAATTAATTAGGCCCAGCCTAAAAGGTTTTAAAGGAAGGGGCCATTTACCTCTTCCTTTTTGCGTTTAATAATATCAGAAGATAAATCGTATTTTAAAGTAGCTAAATAGTAGTTGTTTAATTGTTAAACAAGGTGAGGTTATTACCTTAAATAGCGGTTATAATAACGTAAGGAGTCTCTAATGAATGCAATAGAAAGTAGTACAGACCTTAGTTTGACTAGCTTAACTCCTGAGTTTAAGAAACCGAATGAATCAACAAAAGTAACCGATGATTCATCCGTTAACAAACTCGTTGAAAGTGTTAATGAACAACCTAAGACCTCGGTCAATGAACAAATCAATAATGATAATGAAACACCGCTATCACCTAAACAACTTGAGAAAGTGGCGCAACAATTGCAGGATTTTGTTGGCGAAATGAATCGAGGTTTGGAGTTTTCGGTAGATAAAGATTCAGGTCGAGATGTCATTAAAGTGATTGATAAAACCAGTGGTGACTTGGTTAAACAATACCCATCAGAAGAAGTGTTAACCCTAGTGGCTAAATTATCTGATTCGGTTGGTGGTTTTATTGACGCTAAGGTATAGCTGCTTACTTTTAATTTGTTGTTTATCTAATCACAGTATTAAATTGAGTTTTACTTAAATATATAGGAGGTTTTATGCCTGACTTAACGTTTACAGGGATAGGCTCAGGATTAAAGGTTAGCGAAATAGTTAATGCTATTGTTGGTGCTGAGAAAGCCCCTTTTATTTCTCGAGCTAACAAACAACAAGCAGAGATGACTACTGATATTTCTGCCATTGGTGCATTAAAATCTGCACTAGAGAGTGTTGAATCTTCTATTTCAAGTTTAGCTGATGCCGATAACTATCAATTACGTACCGCAAGTGGAGCAGATAGTTTTGTAGGACTCAGTGCTAGCAAAGATGCACAAATAGGTAATTACTCAGTAAAGGTGGATGTACTTTCACAATCGCATAAGTTGATGTCTGGTGCGATGGCTGAAGATGAACAGGTTGGCGAAGGCACATTAAATATTGCCGTTGCAGAGACTAATTTTAATATAGCCGTTTCAGCAAGTGATACGTTAAGTGATATTCGTGATGCGATAAATGACAGTGACGATAATGAGTCAGTTATTGCTACCATTGTTACGGATGATGCCGGTCAACATTTGATAATGACCAGTAAAGAAACAGGGGTAGCTAACGCAATTACAACTACCGTGACTGATCTTGATGATAATAATAACGTAGATGGTTTAGTTGGTCTTTCAAGGTTAGCTTATGATGTTTCGGATCCTGATGATAGTTTACATATCAAAAACTTAACTCAAATAGATGAAGCCGTTGACGCACAAATTACCATCGATGGAACTCTCGTGGTAACGAGCAGTACAAATGAATTTAAAAACGTTATCGATGGCGTAGATATTACCGCCAAAAAAATGCATGACGTTGATGATAATGATGATGTTAGCCGAATTAGTTTCAAAGAAAACAATGGTAATATAAAGTCAGGCTTGGAAGGCTTTGTAAAAAGTTATAATGAACTACAAGTGCTTAGTAAACAATTAGGAGCTGCTGGTGAAAGTGGCAGTGGTCCACTTGCCGGAGACTCATTGCTGCGTGGTGTTATGGGAAAACTACGTCAACAATTTAGCCAAGCATTTGATATGGGCAACGGCAATAGTATGTCGCTTTCACAACTTGGTGTAGAAAGTGATCAGTACGGTGTATTGAGTTTAGACACTGAAACATTGAACGAATATATTGATAGTGATGTCGCAGGTGTGCAACAATTTTTTGTCGGTACTGATTCTGAAAATGGTTTTGCGAGCTCGCTTGAAGAATTGACAGGTTTTTATACTGACACTGATGGTGTTATTCAAAACCGTATTGATAGTGGAACCAGCCAGTTAGACAGATTGGATGATGACTATTTAGCGTTTGAACGGAGAATGGATTCATTAGAAGCTCGTTTGTTTAAGCAGTATAACGCTATGGATTTAATTGTAGCGAATTTAAACTCCACAAGCTCATTCTTGTTAGCACAGCTTGATAATATGCCAGGTGTTGTTAGAAAAGATAACTAACAAGAATACATAAACTGCAACGAGTAAAAGAATCAATAAACCTTCAATAAAGTAATGAATAAGCTATCAAAAAAGTCTTAAATTCTAATAAGGAGTAAACACTTATAGTAAAATGGCTATTTTCTTATGAAGGTGAGCTGCTTGTTATCACTTTACTAGTAATGCCTCCAATTTCTCTTGATGATTCTCAAGACCCAACTTTTAATTTTCAACAATGTCATTTGAAAATCCCCCCTAAATCTGGCTTTAAAATTTTTTCTTTACCATTAACTTCAATTCTTGAACCAAAGTTACGCGGTATATCACTTCTTGCGCTTAGTGGGTTGGCAATTGACATCATAAAGTCCAGTGTTGCTGCTAAGTAGTTAATGACTAAAACAATCGGAACAAAGTTAAGTATAGAGGTGTTTTTTTTAACTGTGCAAACTAGGGCGTTCAATAGCGAAGTAATTAATAGCAGGGTAATCAATAGAGTATGATCAAATGCAGTGATGTTTATGTGAGTGGTAACGAATATAAATTTTGGGTCTGGCAATAGGTTCTGAACTAATAGCTTTGTTAAATTAGGTAAATAGTGCTGAGGTAAATAGTATGAGTACTAATACTTTTGGTAGGATTTAGTGACTTTTTTACTCTTTTTTATTTTAATCATTTTTTCTGTTATTGCTTGTTTAGATAATTTAGCGTTAGCTATTAATTTGCTATCAAGAGTTATCATCTCCTCTAAAACCTCTGATTCTGAGCTAATACTGTCCGCTGTATTTTGCTCAAATAACTTAGTCATCAATATTTGTCGTTTTTCTGTTAATTCAGTTAACTCTTTATTTTCGTCATCAATAGATTGAATTTTGATGTTTTTTAAATCCTGCTCTTGAGGAAGAATTTTTGAGTCGGCTTGCATAACAAGTATGCGCGACAAAAGTTGTCGCGACACATCGTTGATTTGCTCAATAGACTTTTTTGTGTTGTTACCCACTAAAAGCTTACCTGACCTTGAGTTTCAAGCGGTATTGAGTCCCAACCAGCTTTTATTGGTAAGAGAATTTGAATCACTTCCTCTAATTTAGCAGGATCATTATTGGTACTGGCAACTAATAGCTGCTCGGAACAAAACCTATAAAGAGCAGCTAAGTTTTCCGAGACTTCACCGCCTTGTTTAAAATCTAGAGAGCCTTCTAAAACACCAATAATAGCAATGGCATTAGATAACTCTGTCCCTTTTTTTTCAAAATTACTTTGTGAAATAGCACCTTTAGCTGTAGCTATGTTCCCTAATAATTTTTGGAATAACATAGCCACTAACTGATAAGGAGAAGCTTGCTGGGCTGTGCTTTTAGTGGTTTGTTGATACTTTTTAAGTGATGCGTGTGTCATAGACACCTCCTAGTTTACTATAGCGTTATTATAGAAAACTTGTAGAATTGAAACAATAGTTTTAGGTTTAACTCAGTTAAAATAAGTTAAGCTAAACGAAACAGAACTAAACTAAGGGTTGGTTATTTACGGTAACCGCAAGACCTTCATCTTTTGCTTTTGTATAGGCTTGTTGCAATACGTTATGAGTTATATCTTCTTCATTATTAATAACGCCGTTACCCAAGACTTCAATATTATCCCAACCACGAGCGACTAAATATTCTTCAATTTGGCTAAGTTGCTGTTCAAAAGGCATCTCCCTTGAGAACATATTAAACTCATGACGGGTTCCTTTAGTGAATTCTTCATTATCATGCATTAATTCAGCAGTACCGTTTATGATCAACATCTGACTTTCCTATTTTATAAAATATGGTTGTTAACATTCATTAATCATCTATGCTTTTTTTATGCCAATTTTTTAATTATTATATTTTGTATTTAATTCATTGATTATTAACATTTTTATATTTATACAAACTGAATGAGAAGTAATCAAGATAGATGTTAGAACCAAATTTCAACTTTTTGACAGTATTATTACAAACCAGACTGGTTAATTTGTAACGTATTTCTAGTTTATCTTTAATTAATCATTATGGATAAAATTCACTTATGAATAAACAACCTCATCTACTATTAAATTTTGATATATGACAATAAAATGACTAGTGTGCGTCAAGTTTTTGTTGCTTAAAATAAATTAATGGCTAAAATTGCCTAAAACGCTATAAACAAGACTAAAAATAGCACGTTAGCATTAACCGTGAAGAGTTAAATATGATTGATAATCCAGTAGTTACCTCAGTAGTAACAGGTCATAAACAAATATTAGTCGTTGATAACGACGCAGGTAGAAGCCAGCAACTAAGTACGGTACTTGCTTTTGTTGGAGAGCACTTTATCCATTGCTCGCAAGAGCAAGCAATCGAAAAGTTAGCTGATTGTAGTCATATTCTCACGGTAATATTAACGGGTAATGTTAGTCATGATTGCACTGCTTTAATTAAAGTTAACCCTAGCGTTCCGTTTATTCTTCATGATGTACTTGATGCCAATGAGTTAGTCGTTAACGTTAATGTCATTGGTACCCTAGCCGCACCACTTAATTATGCTCAACTTACCGAGCAAATTCACCATTGTCATCAATATCACAATAAATTACCGCGTAAAGGTAACAAACTTAGTTCTAGTGCTTTATTTCGCTCATTGGTTGGTAGCAGCGAGCCGATGGCACAAGTGCGATTTTTGATTGAGCAAGTAGCGAAAACACCTGCCAGTGTTTTAGTGCTTGGGGAGTCAGGGACAGGTAAAGAGGTTATTGCACGAAATATTCATAACTTATCTGACCGAGCAAAAGAAGCCTTTGTACCCGTTAACTGTGGTGCTATTCCAGCTGAACTTCTTGAAAGTGAATTATTTGGCCACGAAAAAGGAGCTTTCACGGGTGCTATTTCTACTCGTAAAGGTCGTTTTGAATTAGCTGAAGGCGGTACACTATTTTTAGATGAAATAGGTGATATGCCGCAACCTATGCAAGTAAAATTGCTGCGTGTTTTACAAGAGCGCACTTTTGAACGAGTAGGTGGCAGTAAGAGCATTAAAGCTAACGTTCGTATTGTTGCAGCTACTCATCAAGACTTGGAAGAAATGATCAAAGAAGGGAGTTTTAGGGAAGATTTATTCTATCGCTTGAATGTATTCCCAATAGATACTCCATCATTACGTGAGCGAAAAGAAGATATTCCACTGTTATTAAAAGAGCTGCTTACTCGCTTTGAACACGAACAAAATAAAACGGTACGCTTTACTGAAAAAGCGATAGAGTCGTTGATGGAACACCCATGGCCGGGTAATGTTCGAGAACTATCAAACTTAATTGAACGTATGTTAATTATGTACGGTGATCAAATTGTTGATGTTACCGAACTGCCTTATAAATATCAGCATGTAGATGTACAAGCTTATAATCCTGAATACCCTGAAGAGTTGCAAGAACACGATGTAATAAACGAACTTTTCGGTGGCTTTGATTATGATGACGACGACAACGATGATGAAAGTGAGCAAGGTGAATTAACGGCTGGAAGTGATATTAATGGCGTGCAAAGCTCTACTGACGCGACCTTATTACCTAGTGACGGTTTAAACTTAAAAGAACATTTAGCAGAACTTGAAGTGTCTTTAATTAATCAATCGTTAAGTAAGCATGATTATGTGGTTGCTAGGGCTGCAGAAACACTTGGCATGCGTAGAACTACGCTAGTTGAAAAAATGCGTAAATATGATTTACATAAACCAAGTGAGTAATATGACTAAGGTTAATAGTTAAGATTGATCGTTAAGGTCAATAGATTGACAGAAAATAGTAATGGATATCTACTGTTTTTATTTTAAATCATTGAATTTAAACATAAAAATAGTGGCATAGTAAATGCTTTATAGGTACTAGATAGTTTTTTTGAGTACCTATGTATGGCACAAGTTATGTCACAAGCAAACCCTACAGTAGTTCCTAGTAATGCTAGTATTAGAGAATCGAGCGCTAATGCTGCGTTTCATTCAGTTAATATTGTCGGAGCTAATAAACCTTCTTTGCTAGCGCATGAAGCGTTTCCTGGTGAATTAGCGGCATTGAGAGCACAAGCATCTCAAAGTACAAAACATAACTTTTCTCCACGTAAAATCGCCAATACGAAATACCTTCATAGCTCAACGTCAGAAAAACAGTCACTTAGTAATAATTTATTAGCAGATCAGCTAATCGAAGTGATGCCAACAGGCTTAGTTATGCTGGATGGTAATGGTATTGTGGTGAAGATAAACCAAGTTGCTAGAAACTTACTTGATGAACCAATTCTTGGCCAACCATGGTTTAATGTTATTGCTCGTTCATTCGATCCGCGTGAAGATGATTGGCATGAAATATCACTTAAAGATGGTCGCCGGGTAAAGTTAGAAATTACTAGCTTAGGCTCACAGCCTGGTCAGTTGATCATGATAACTGACCTAACCGAAACCCGTTTACTGCAAGATAAACTATCGCAAATGCAACGCCTCTCTTCGTTAGGTAAAATGGTATCAACACTCGCTCATCAAATACGTACACCTTTATCTGCCGCCATTTTATATAGCGAAAATTTATCCAACAATAAATTAGCCGAAAATTATCGGATAAAGTTTCAAGGAAAACTCAATGCGCGTTTACATGATTTAGAGCAGCAAGTGAATGATATGTTGTTATTTTCTAAAAGTGGCAAAGAACAAGTGGTTACTTCTGTAGACGTAGCAGAGCTCATTAATGATTCGGTTAATTCTATGGATGCCCTGCTAGATAAAGCGAATACAAAAGTAAAAGTACAACTGCCTGATAATGAGCTTCATATGCTCGGCAATAAAAATGCCTTAACAGGGGCCATTCAAAATTTATTACATAACTCCCTACAAGCGATAAGTAGTAATAAGATCAGCGAACCGTTGATAAATATTCAAGTTTATAGTCAAGCCAACCATTTATATTTAAGTTTTAAAGACAATGGCCCTGGTATTGACGCAGACGTTATCGATAAAATATTTCAGCCTTTTTATACCTCAAGTAGTAAAGGAACGGGCCTTGGTTTAGCGGTTGTTAAATCGGTAGTAAATGCGCATCAAGGTGAAGTGAGTCTACTTAACGAAGCTAATTCAGGCGCACACTTTGTTATTAAGTTACCTTTGCTAGAGCAGGGTAATGTGATGAAAAATAGTCCATCGGAGAGTGTTAATGACTGAACATAAAATTCTTGTTGTTGAAGATGATGCGGGTCTGCGAGAAGCGTTGATCGATACGCTTTCATTAGCCGATTACCACTGCGTTGAAGCTGATTCTGGCGAAGCTGCTTTATTGGCGTTAAAAAGCCAACATGTGGATATTGTTATCAGTGATGTACAAATGGGCGGAATGTCTGGTTTATCTTTATTAAAAAGTATAAAAAATCACCATGCTAATCTACCGGTATTATTGATGACTGCCTTTGGCACCATAGATGATGCTGTGCAAGCGATGAAAGATGGTGCTTGTAACTATATTGCTAAGCCTTTCGCTCCACAGGTGCTGCTTAATATGGTCAGCCAATATATTCCGCCACAAGTCGTTAATAAAAATGATCCGATTGTTGCAGATAAACGTTCATTAGAATTACTTACCTTGGCGAAAAAAGTCGCTAGCACAGATGCATCTGTGATGATCCTCGGTCCAAGTGGCTCAGGTAAAGAAGTGTTAGCGCAGTACGTTCATAATCACTCGAAACGAAGCACACAAGCTTTTATTGCGATTAATTGTGCAGCCATTCCTGAAAATATGCTTGAAGCCACATTATTTGGTTATGAAAAAGGCGCTTTTACGGGCGCAATTCAAGCCTGTCCAGGAAAGTTTGAACAAGCGCAAGGAGGCACCATTTTACTTGATGAAATTACCGAAATGGATTTGGGCTTACAAGCTAAAATATTACGAGTATTACAAGAACGTGAAGTAGAGCGTTTAGGCGGACGAAAAACGATAAGCCTTGATGTCCGCGTTATTGCTACCAGTAATCGAGACTTAAAAGTTGCCGTAAATGATGGAGTCTTTCGTGAAGATCTTTATTATCGCCTTAATGTCTTTCCGCTTTCTTGGTTACCGTTAGCTCAGCGAGTTGATGATATCTTTGTTTTAGCACAACATTTAGTTTCTCTACATTGTCAAAAAAATGGCGATAGCATCCCTGAATTCTCAGGTGCAGCGCGCAGTAAACTTAATGCATATCATTGGCCTGGTAATGTTCGTGAATTAGATAATGTTATTCAAAGAGCGCTCATTTTGCATGCCGATCAGATTATTGATGCAGGAGACTTACTGATTGAAAACTTTGATACAGCATTGGTTGTAGAGCCTGAACAGGTCACTAATAAGGATGATAAACTCGGCAGTGAGCTAAAATTGCAAGAGCATCAGATTATTCTAGATACCTTACAAGCTTGCCATGGCAGTCGAAAAGACGTAGCAGAGCGCTTAGGAATAAGTCCACGTACGCTACGTTATAAAATTGCGAAAATGCGTGATTCAGGTATTGAAATACCAGCCTAATTAACGGCTAAATCATATTTATCATTCTTCTAAATTAACTCTATTACGACTACTCCTGGTTATCATTCACGATAACCAGGAAGTTTATAAGCCTTCCCATAATCTTCTGAATATCACTTCAAAGCCTAAATATTTTCTTTTGGCACTATGCTTGCAACCTCACTGTTATATATTGTTTAAAGTTAAATAATTGACAAAAGTGAGCGCCCTATGGATATCAAAAGTAACTCTCTATACAGCCAAATGCAAAACATGTCGCTACAGGCCATGGGCAATAAGCCACCAGCAATTGATGTTGATGTTATAAACGGTACTGCAAGCAATAGCGTTGGCAAAATCAATGAATCTACCAGTAATTTTGGCGATATGCTTACCGATGCACTCAAGAGCGTCAATGATTTACAAACAGAGTCTGGCGAAAAGAAAAGGGCTTTTGAAATGGGCGATAGTAACGTTACGCTTGCTGAAGTAATGATTGCTTCTTCTAAATCAGGTATCGCTTTGGATGCAACCGTGCAAATACGAAACAAATTTGTTGAAGCCTATAAAGAAATAATGAGCATGCCAGTTTAATTTAGTTGGCCTAAACGCAACAATAGCCTCGTTACTTTCAATCGCCATAGGCGAGCTATGTCTCATTCAAGTGCCTTGCTCTTGATGGTTTATCCTCAACTAAATAATTGTATTTAAGTCATAGTATTATAGGTATCATGCGTCAATAAAATGCCTTGATATAAAAAACAGTACAGCGGAGAAGTAAAGTGTCTGATACAAACGCAATGGTTGCAGCTGATAGTAGTGGCGATATGATCGCCAGTGAAGCTGAAGGTGCGGGGATAGGTGAGCAAAAATCAGGTTTCGCTGCCTCATTAGGTAGTGTTGATATTTTACGACAGGTTACCATAGTGGTTGCATTGGCTATTTGTTTAGCTATTGCGGTATTTGTTATTATGCTCGCTAATGAACCTGAATACCGTGTTATTTCAAAATTACCTACTAAGCAGTTAATTACTACCATGGACTTTCTTGATGCCAATCAAGTGGAATATCAACAAGAAAACAATACTATTTCAGTCCCTGCAGATGAATATCAAAATGTGAAATTATTGTTAGCTCGAGAGGGGTTAACAGACGAGCCTTCACAAGGTGAAGATATTTTAATGAAAGATATGGGCTTTGGTGTTAGTCAGCGACTAGAGCGTGAAAGATTAAAATTTGGCAGAGAGCAGCAAATTGCTAAAACAATAGAACAGTTAAAAAGCATAAGTCGAGCTAAAGTACTCCTGGCTATTCCCCGTGAAAATATATTTGCCCGTCGAGAAAAAAATCCATCTGCGACAGTAGTGCTTACCATGCAGCGCGGTAAAATTCTTTCAGAAGAAGAAGTTGATGCTGTTGTTGATATTGTTGCCTCAGCAGTACAAGGTTTAACGCCTAATCGTGTCACCGTGACTGATCAAAATGGGCGCTTACTTAATTCAGGCTCACAAGACTCTATTTCATCTCGCTCAAGAAAAGAGTTTGAGATTGAACAAAAACGTGAACAAGAATACATGGAGAAAATTGACAGTATTCTTATTCCTGTTGTTGGTTTAGGCAACTATACTGCGCAAGTTGATATCACCATGGACTTTACCAATGTTGAAGAAACACAGCGTCGTTACAATTCAGATTTACCCGCGCTGCGTAGTGAAATGAGCGTTGAAAGCACTAATATTGGTGGTGCATTAGGCGGAATTCCAGGCGCCTTAACAAATCAGCCACCGATTGCCTCTGCTATTCCTGAAGATGCAACGGGTGGACAAAAGAGAAGCATGCCAAGCAGAAAGCATTCTGAGTCGACTAAAAACTATGAACTTGATGAAGCAATCAGCCATACTAAGCAGCAAGCTGGCGTTGTAAGACGTGTTAGCGTATCGGTAGCCCTCGATTATGTCGCAGGCGTTGCAACAACTCCCGTTGAAGGCGGAGCAAATACTCCCGCAGCAACTTTTGCACCACGCTCTGCAGGAGAAACAGCCAGTATTCGTCGTCTATTACAAGGTAGTATTGGTTTTGATTTGCAGCGTGGTGATGTTTTAGAAGTAGTAACCATTCCCTTTAATCGTCCAGATTACGGCGTAGTAGCTGAGATACCTATTTGGCAGCAACCTTGGTTTATTAAAGTACTCAAATTAGTCTTGGGCGCTTTAGTTATTATCGTGCTAATTCTAGCCGTTGTTCGCCCAATGCTGAAACGTTTAATCTACCCAGAGCAAACACCAGATGATTATGGTGATAAATCACTTGATGGTCATATTGATTTAGGTGATGAAACCATGGATATGTTGACGTCTGATTTTGACGCTGGCGCAGTCGGTTTTGCAGCAGATGGCAGTTTACAATTACCTGATCTTCATCGAGATGAAGATGTATTAAAAGCGGTTCGAGCGTTAGTCGCCAATGAGCCAGAATTATCATCGCAAGTAGTTAAAAGTTGGTTGAACGAAGATGAGTGATGAAACAGAAGTCGGCGCATTAGCCGCAGCGCCTGCAGGCTTTGATGTAGATAAACTAGAAGGTGCTGAAAAAGCAGCAATATTACTACTTAGTTTATCTGAAGAAGATGCAGCGCAAATTTTAAAGCACCTTGAACCAAAGCAAGTGCAGCAAGTGGGCACCGTTATGGCGGCGATGGAGGATTTTACTCAAGAAAAAATCACTGCTGTTCATAAATTGTTTATCCACGAAATACAAAACTTCTCAACCATTGGCTTCCAAAGTGAAGAGTTTGTTCGTCGAGCACTAACCGCGGCGTTGGGTGAAGATAAAGCCGGTAACTTAATCGACCAAATTGTTATGGGCGGCGGCGCTAAAGGCTTAGATTCATTGAAATGGATGGACTCTAAACAAGTAGCAAACATTATTCGTAATGAGCATCCTCAAATTCAAACTATTGTGCTTTCGTATCTTGAACCAGAGCAATCTGCAGAAATCATGGGGCAGTTTACCGATAAAGTGCGCTTAGACTTAATGATGCGTATTGCCAATTTAGAAGAAGTACAACCAGCAGCCTTACAAGAATTGAATGAGATAATGGAGAAACAGTTTGCTGGTCAAGCTGGCGCGCAAGCTGCGAAAATGGGCGGTTTAAAAGCAGCTGCAGATATCATGAACTATCTAGATACTAATGTAGAAGGTATGTTGATGGACTCAATTCGCGAAAATGACGAAGAGATGAGCCAACAAATTCAAGACTTAATGTTTGTCTTTGAAAACCTTGCCGATGTTGATGACCGAGGTATGCAGGCTATCCTACGAGAAGTTCAGCAAGAAGCCTTGATGAAAGCAATTAAAGGTACCGATGAAGCATTAAAAGACAAAATAATGAGCAACATGTCTAAACGTGCTGCAGAAATGATGGCTGATGACTTAGAAGCGATGGGCCCAGTGCGTATTAGTGAAGTTGAAGCGGCGCAAAAAGAAATTTTATCAGTTGCCCGACGACTCTCTGACGCAGGTGAAATTATGCTTGGTGGCGGTGGTGGCGGTGATGAGTTCTTATAACAGCAAACCCGCTTAGATTAGTTAAGGATACAACAATGTCAAAACCACCAATTCGTATTATAAAAGCATCTGACGAAGCGACAGATGTTTGGTCTTTGCCCGATGTGCAAAATGAACCTAGCGCCCAAGAGAAAGAAAAAACAAACGCTTTAGGTAAAAGATCTAACTGGGTATATGAGCCTCCAGAGCCAGAAGAAGTAGAGCCTCAACCTTTAACTGCGCAAGATATTGAAGAAATTCGTCAAGCGGCAAGTGAAGAAGGTTTTAGTCAGGGTAAAGAGGAAGGGTTTGCTAAAGGTTATGAAGAAGGTAAAGCTAAGGGGTTAGAAGAAGGTAAAGTACAAGGGATTGATGAAGGTACTGAACAAGGTTTAGCCCAAGGTAAAGAGCAGATTGATCAACAAAGCGCTAATTGGCAAAGCTTAATTGAACAATTGCATCAACCGCTTGCTAGTGTGGAAAAGAATGTCGAAGAGCAATTGCTTAATTTAGTTTTGCAATTGACCGAGGCAGTGGTTTTACACGAAGCAAAAACTAACCCTGACATTTTAATGGCGGCGATTGCCACGGGTATTAAAAGTTTACCTAGCAGTGACGCGCAAACACAAATATGTTTAAACCCAAGTGATATTAAATTGGTAGAAGCTCAGTTTGGAGCTGCGCATATTCAGCAGCAGGGCTGGCGTTTACTACCCGCCCCACAGTTTCCGCAAGGGAGTTGCCAAATAGAAAACAGCACTTCAAATATTGATTTACAGATGAAAGCTAGGTTAAAGCAAGTGCTAGAACCTTTCTTGCAAGACGCCTTACATCAAAATTCATAATCTCATCACTTATTTTGGGTTTTACATTCTTTAGCATCGCACTTTTTATTTTAAGGTAAATAAACACTATGGTTGATAGTTCACGTTTAACCGAGCGTTTAAAAAACAATCAACAATTCATTCATGATTTCAAAGCGCCTGTCGCTGGCAGGTTAGTGCGAGTTGTAGGTTTAACACTTGAAGCCGTTGGCGTTAAAGCGCATGTCGGCAGCCAATGTCTCGTCGAAACAGCGCATGGCGATTTACTCGCAGAAGTTGTGGGCTTCGCTCAAGATATTACCTATTTAATGCCAGAAGAAAGTCTACGCGGTGTTATGCCTGGCGCACGAGTATTACCTATTTCTAGTAAGGCTAAAGTACCTTTATCAATGGGCTTATTAGGTCGTGTTATTAATGGCGTAGGTAAACCACTTGACAGTAAAGGACCTATCAAAGCTGACAATGATTATCATCATGATAGTAAGCCCATTAATCCATTGTCACGACGAGCCATCACTGAAGTACTAGATGTCGGTGTTCGTTCTATCAATAGTTTCATTAGTGTGGGTAAAGGTCAGCGTATGGGACTTTTTGCTGGTTCAGGTGTTGGTAAAAGTGTGCTAATGGGCATGATGACTCGCGGCACAACAGCTGACGTGGTCGTAGTTGGGTTAGTGGGTGAACGTGGTCGAGAAGTAAAAGAATTTATTGAAGAAATTTTAGGTGAAGAAGGGCTAAAGCGCGCCGTTGTTGTGGCAGCACCAGCCGATAACTCACCTTTAATGCGTCTTAAAGGTTGTGAGACCGCGGTGCAAATTAGTGAGTATTTTCGCGACCAAGGCTTAAATGTTTTGTTATTACTTGATTCATTAACACGCTATGCACAAGCACAAAGAGAAATTGCTTTGGCCGTTGGTGAACCACCAGCGACTAAAGGTTATCCGCCTTCAGTATTCTCAAAGCTACCTCAACTTGTTGAACGTGCAGGTAATGGTGGTGAAGGACAAGGATCAATCACTGCTTTTTATACGGTATTAACGGAAGGCGATGATTTACAAGACCCAGTCGCTGATGCTGCTCGTGCTATTTTAGATGGCCATGTTGTGTTATCTCGTGAGTTAGCGGATGCAGGACATTATCCCGCTGTAAACATTGAAGGCTCTATTTCCCGAGTAATGCCAATGGTTACTAGTGCTGATCATCAAGAATTAGCAAAACAATTAAAGCAAATGTATGCGCTTTATCAGCAAAATAAAGATCTTATTGCCATTGGTGCTTATACCAAAGGTAATGATCCTCGTATTGATCAGGCTATAAACGTGCTACCGGTCATTAATTTTTTCTTACAGCAAAAAATTAATGAAGTTATTCCTTATGATCAAAGTATTGCGCAACTGAAAGAGATTATTGCTGCAGCACATGCCCATAATAATCAATAATTCATAATTAAGCATAACGCTAAAACTTTTGATAAAAGCATTGAATTTAAACGAGTGATATAACGAGTACTCAACATGGCAATGAAGCAACTTGATACTATTTTAAAGTATGAACAGGACAACGAGCAACGTTGCGCCGATCAGTTAAAGATTGCTGAGAATGAATATCAACAAAACCTCAGTCGTTTACAAGGCGTTGCGGACTATCGTTTAGAATATATGAAGCGTTTAAGTGAAAGAGCAACAAATGGTCTAGATAGCGCTACATACAGTCATTACCATGCTTTTATTGCTAAGCTTGATACTGCTTCTAAACAAGTTGAGATAGCAACGCGACAAGCAAAAGCACTGGTAGATCAAAGCAAGAGTCTCTGGTTGAAGCAAAGACAAAAAGTAAAAGCGGTTGAGTTATTGCGTGATAAGCGTTTGAAAAAAATTGCAGTAGCAGCAGACAGAGCTGAGCAAAAAATGTTTGATGAAATAGCTACACAACAATATATTCGCCGCCCTCTGCGTTAACCTTCGATGAAAGTGAGCATCCACTTGGACATCTTGATGAAGTGGAGCGATTTTTGCACTACTTTCTGTATATATAAAAAAACATCTGAGAACTGTAATACACGCTGCGCTAATGATATGCGGTGTTATTGTTCTGATTAATACAATTTACATTGATTTAAGTTATTGGGATTATTATGCAACAAGTGAATACTTTACCTTCCTTTGTATCACAAGATACTGATTTAAAGACTAAAGATTCATCTAGCACTTCTGCTGATAGCAATAAAGATACTGACTTTTCAAGCTTAATTGAACAGCACCTTCCTGAAGAAAATAAAACGACTAGTGGAAAAAAAGCGACAGTAACAGAACATGAAGCTACGGCAACTCAGGGTAAAACCATTGCCGCCAACGACAAAGATGACGTGGTTGCGAGTAATAGTCGTCAAGAAAGTGACTCTAGTGAGTCAGTAGATGTGAGTGATATCAGTAAAAAAGTCTCAGTAGATGAAAAACAGAAAAAGGTAAGTGAGGCGAATCAAAACGGCTCAACAAAGAGTGGTTCTTTAGCTGAATCAGAGGAATTCATTTCATTACTTTATAATAGCGACCAAACCTTAGCTAAGGCGGGTGAGAAAACTGAGTCAAGTAAAGATAAATCTACTGTTGCTTTCGGGCAAAGTACAAGTGCAACGAATAGCACTAATATAGTTAATAAGGATGTAAATGGCCAAGCAGACTCAGTTCAAAGCGAGAATGCAGACCCAGTAAGTGGCCATAAATTAAGTGCATTTTCAAAAGATGAGCTACTCGCGCGGGCGCAGTTAAAAAACAATAATACTGTAACACCTCAATCAAGTGATCAAGTATTAAAAGATTACCAGTTGTCGTTGCAATCACAGCAAAACACTATTAAAAGCCAAAGCATTACTAGTGAACAGTTAATGAATACGCAACTAGCTGATGCTCAACTGAATAATAAAATTACCGACTTGGCTGCTGGAGTGGCGCAATCCAATAAAAACCAACTAACAGAAAAAGTAGACACAGGTTTATATCAATTACCTGTTGAGCCTATTGGCAAGGGAAATATAACCGCTGGTGATATGACCCATTCTGCTAAACAGTCTGTTGCTAGAGCTGAAGTAAATCAAGGTGAAATAGAGGCTGATTTGGCTGTTAAATCAAATAAAGACAGCGATATGGCTTCAACAAAAACAGTTAATAGTTCGTCAGATGCTTTAAAAGTTAATCCGAGTAATCGTGAGACAGTAACATCACCGTTAAGCAAGGTTGACGCTGAGAAAATGGTAGCAGAGCGCACTAGACAAACAGCATCCGTAGAAAATATCCCCAAAGAACAGATTGTAACGGCTCAAGAAAAACAACCCGTGATGACAAGTGCTCAATTACAGGCATTACAGCAAGTTCAGGCGCAGCAAAAAACACAATCAGTGAGTAGTGAGCCACAAGTTAATGACGATGTTAGCGAAGAATATATTGACCCAATGCTTTTGTCAGAAGAAAAGCCGATAGAGCAGGGCGTAAAAACAACGGCTAAAGTGATAGACAATATTGCTATGCGCACAATATCTGAGCTACAAGCTCAAACGGTGCAAGCAACGCAAACTAAACAAAGTAATGATGCTTATTTTGAGCATCAAGTATCTGAAGTACTCAATCATAATGTTGCTAGCGATTCGGTACAAATACAAAAAAATAATGTTCAGCTTCAACAAGAAACCATTTCCATCTTTAGGAAAGACTTTGCTGATGCAGTGAAAGATAAAGTATTGATTACCATTAACCAGAAGCTGCAACAATTTGATATCACCTTAGATCCACCAGAGTTTGGTAATATGCAAGTGCGGGTTAACTTACAAGGTGAGCAAGCCTCCGTTAATTTTGTTGTGCAAAATCAGCAAGCAAAAGAAGCACTAGAACAGAATATGCACAAATTAAAAGAAATGTTGTCAGAGCAAGGTGTTGATGTGGGGGGCGCTAATGTTGAACAGCAAGACCAGCAACAAAACCAAAATGAGCAAAGCTTAGGGCAAAATAATGATAGTGGCTCTGTTTTAACAAACGATGCTCAAAAAGATGAGAATAATGTAGAACATATTTTATCGACGCAATTGTTCGATTCTTCTGCAACTGGCGTGGATTACTACGCTTAATTGCTTAAAATGAAGTTAAGTTGATGAAAACACATTGGCTCAAAGACTATTCAAGGATATAGTCTATTCATAAATACTATGTCATTAATTAGTCACTCATTATTATCATTATTGGTGGCTGTATAATTTAAAGGGTTCTCATGGCAGACGAAAAAGATAATGGCAAAGAAGGCGAATTAGAGCTGGATAAGTCGGGTAAAAAGAAAAAAATAATAATTATCATTATTGCTGTCGTTGTTTTACTTGGTGGTGGTGCCGGTGCTTATTTTTTCTTCATGGGCGGCGTTGATAACAGTGCAAGTCAAGCAGAATTAGATACCGCTTTAGATAGTGATTCAGGAGAAGTAACGAAAGTAGAGTCAGGTGCACAATTAGGGTCAGCTTTGTATGTACCAATGCCTAGACCATTTCGTTTTAATGTACCCGGTGCAGCTCGAGATCGTTTTGTTGAGATCCGCGTGCAGTTACTTGTCCGCGGTGGTGATAACGAAGAAAATGCTAAGATGCATATTCCACTGATAGAAAGTACCTTACTAGATATTTTCTCACAAGCTAATGCCGATGATCTGGCGACGAGTGCAGGGAAAGTTTCGTTAAAGCAGAAGTCATTAGCTGCGGTACAAAAAATCATGACAGATATTGAAGGTGATAAAACGGTTGAAAAAGTACTTTTCACCGGTTTTGTCATGCAATAATTAGATAAATTACCGGCCAAAGTGGCCATTGTTTTAGTAACATTAAACAAAGTAAATAAGAAGAGATTATCGAGTGAGTGACTTATTATCCCAAGACGAAATTGACGCCCTATTACATGGTGTTGATGATGTTGAAGAAGAAGACATAGTTGAGGATGTCGTGCAATCGCGAGATGGCACCTCTGATTATGATTTCTCTTCACAAGATCGTATTGTGCGTGGTCGTATGCCTACGTTGGAAATGGTTAATGAACGTTTTGCTCGTCATATGCGCATTAGCTTATTTAATATGATGCGTCGGACTGCTGAAGTATCTATCAATGGCATCCAAATGATAAAATTTGGTGAGTACATACATACCCTGTTTGTACCTACCAGCTTAAATATGGTGCGATTTCGTCCTTTAAAGGGGACCGCTTTAATCACCATGGAAGCGCGTTTAGTTTTTATTTTGGTAGATAATTTCTTTGGTGGTGATGGACGTTATCACGCTAAAATAGAAGGCCGTGAATTCACGCCGACAGAGCGTCGTATTATTCAAATGCTATTAAAGCTTGTTTTTGAAGATTATAAGGAAGCTTGGTCACCAGTGATGGATGTCTCTTTTGAATATTTAGATTCAGAAGTTAACCCGTCAATGGCAAATATTGTTAGCCCAACTGAAGTGGTGGTTATCAGTTCTTTTCATATTGAATTAGACGGCGGCGGTGGCGATTTCCATATCGCATTACCTTATTCTATGCTCGAGCCGATCCGTGAATTGCTTGATGCAGGTGTGCAAAGTGATAAAGAAGATACTGATATGCGCTGGTCTAAAGCGCTACGTGATGAAATTATGGATGTACCTGTTACCATTAACACTAAGTTTATTGAGGTTGATATCTCATTAAGTCAAGTGATGGAGTTACAGGCAGGGGATATTATACCGATTGAAATGCCTGATAATATTACGGTGCTAATTGAAGACTTACCAACCTTTAGAGCTAAATTAGGTCGTAGTCGAGATAATATAGCATTGAAAATTGAATCGAAAATTAGGCGACCAGAGTCAGCTAAATCTGAACTAACTATCTTAACTAAAGGTGGTAAACGCCTTGATAGTGATGCAGAACTTCATCTGTTAGAAGATGACTTGTAAGTTGATCTATTTGAACAAAATTATAAATTGAGGCCAGTGGTATGAGTAACGAAAAAGATGAAGATCTAAGTATGTGGGATGAGGCGCTAGATGAGCAAGCTGAAGCAAAAGCAGGTGCTGAAACAGTTGAGTTGGAAGAGTTAACACCAGATGATGCACCTATTACCGGTGATGAGAAGCGTAAGCTTGATGCTATTTTAGATATTCCGGTTACTATTTCGATGGAAGTAGGTCGAAGCAATATCAGTATTAGAAATTTATTACAATTAAACCAAGGTTCGGTAGTTGAATTAGACCGAGTTGCTGGTGAGTCACTTGATGTGTTAGTTAATGGTACCTTAATTGCCCATGGTGAAGTGGTTGTTGTTAACGATAAGTTTGGTATTCGTTTAACGGATGTAGTTAGCCAAGTTGAACGTATTAAAAAGTTAAAATAAAGTAATTTATTGAACATGAAGTGAATAGAGATATAAAATCAACATGATATTAAAAACACTACGCATATTACTGGCTTTTAGTTGTTCTTTACTGTCTCTAATTGTTTTAGCGCAAGAAAATACTTCTGAAAGTGAATTAGTTGGCAGTGTTGTTACTGAAAAAATTGTTAATGATGACGTAATATCTCAGCAAGATGCGAGTCTACAAAGTATAACTCAGCAAAGCACAACGGTTAAAAGCGCAATTGAGCAAGATAGCCAGGAAAAAAGTTCTGCACAACAAGGATTAACTCAACAAGCTTCTGACTCTCAAATACTCAATAATGATAAACCGAAAGTTGGTAGCCATGTTATGGCAAATATGGATGCTGGCAGTATGATACTGTCGTTGTTAATGGTCTTAGCGTTAATCATTATTTGTGCTTTTGTGCTTAAACGTTTTAATCTTACTCAACAAGGTGTTAGCCAACTAAAAGTGGTGACGAGTTTATCGTTAGGTGCTAAAGAGCGTGTGGTTGTGATTCAAGCAGGAGAACAACAGTTACTTTTAGGGGTTACCGCTCAACAAGTGACTTTAATTGAGCGCTTAGAAAAGCCGTTAGCAACTCAAACAATGAAAGCAACTGAGTTGCCAAAAAATTTGATGTCTTTCCTATTGGCTAAAAAGTCGTAGTATCGAATGGATTTAGCATTTTTACCTTTACTCATAAATGTCAGCACAACTATTTTAAATCGGGTTGTTTTTTAGGGATTACCAACGAACCATGAAAAGAATTTCGTTATTCACCATCTTAACACTGTGCTTGCTCAGCATGAGTTTCGGTGCATTTGCCGAAGATTTGTCTCTATCAGCATTAACATTGACAACCAACCCTGATGGCTCACAAGAGTATTCAGTAAACTTACAAATTTTGATTTTTATGACGGCGCTGAGTTTTATACCAGCCGCGGTTATTATGATGACGTCATTTACCCGTATTGTCGTGGTGATGGCTATTTTACGACAAGCTTTTGGTCTTCAGCAAACACCGTCTAATCAAGTGATTATCGGGTTAACCCTCTTTATGACGCTCTTTATTATGACACCCGTTTATAATCAAATAGATAGAACTGCCATTCAACCTTATTTATCAGAGAATTTAACCTCTACTGAAGCAATTAACTTGGGTAAGATCCCATTACGTGCCTTTATGTTAGAGCAGACACGCGTTAAAGACCTTGATACTTTAGCGGCAATGGCGGGCATTGATGCAGTTGATGAGCCAACTGACTTACCTATGACGGTAATTATTCCCGCTTTTATTATTAGTGAATTAAAAACTGCTTTTCAGATTGGTTTTATCCTTTTTATCCCCTTTTTGATTATTGATTTGGTTGTTGCCAGTATTTTAATGGCGATGGGCATGATGATGCTTTCACCAATGATCGTATCTTTACCTTTTAAGCTAATGTTATTTGTTTTGGTTGATGGTTGGAACTTGGTTATTGGTACCATCGCAACCAGTTACGGAATGGGTAGTTAGTAAAATGGTAAGCTATATTTATTTGATGAAGTACAAAACTAGTTAAGTAAAAGAGAGTAAGTTATGGGACCAGAAATCTATGTAGATATGCTAGGTGATGCATTATTACTTGTGATCATTTTAGTTTGCGCTATTATCCTGCCGAGTTTAGCGGTAGGTCTAATGGTTGCGGTTTTTCAAGCCGCTACATCCATTAACGAACAAACCTTAAGTTTTTTACCAAGATTGATTGTCACCTTGCTTGCGTTAATCATTGGTGGGCATTGGTTAGTGCAAAAAGTGATGGATTATACTATCCGGCTGATTGCTAGTATTCCCAGCGTGATTGTTTAGTTATGTGCTTAGGCATTCTAGTTACTAGAGCAGTTTAATGGAATTTACAGAGACTATTATTAATCAATATATGGCAGATTTTGTTTTGCCTTTTAGTCGTATTTCGGCTTTGATTATGACAATGATAGGCTTTAGTTCAAAGACCATTCCTGGCCGAGTCAAAGTGTTTTTATGTATCAGTATTACCATTGCTGTGATGCCAGCAATCCCTCCCGCTAGTGTAACTAATTTAATGTCACTCAATACCGCAATTTTATTGGGGCAGCAGATGATTATCGGCGTAATGCTTGGTTTTGTTACTATCATGGTGGTTAATACTTTTACTCTCGCGGGTCAAATAATTGCGATGCAATCGGGTCTTGGTTTCGCTTCTTTAGTTGATCCTGCTAGTGGAATGAATGTACCTGCCATTGGACAATTTTTTCTTATTTTATCCTCGTTGTTATTTTGGGTGATGGATGGTCACCTTGCCTATTTACAATTTATTGTCGCTAGTTTCGATACCTTGCCTATCCCCACAGAACACTTGTCTAGCATCAAATATCGCGAGGTTGTCGAATGGGGCGGATGGATGTTTGCTACTGCTTTATCACTTGCTTTAGCACCAATAACAGCGATGTTATTAATCAATTTTTCTTTCGGTATTATGACAAGGGCTGCTCCTCAACTTAATATTTTTGCCATCGGTTTCCCTATCACTATGATGGCCGGTTTACTTATTATGTGGCTCACCTTTGGTAATTTCTTTACTCATTTTGAATTACAGTGGCAACGCGCACTGGATTTTAGCTGTTATCTTATTGATTGTAAGGCGACGTAAATGGCTGATTCTGATAGCGGTGAAAAAACGGAAGAACCCACGGCAAAAAAACTTACTGACGCCCGTAAAAAAGGTCAAATTGCTCGATCTAAAGATTTAGGTACATTTTTTGTTTTGGTCGGTAGTGCTTGTGCCATGCTATTAATGGGAAAGGCTTTAGCTAATTCAATGGCTAATATGATGAGTCATATGTTTAGCCTAAGTCGTGAAGAGGCCATGGATGTAAATGCGCTTTTTAAAGTAATAAATGATGGTGTTTATCAAATTATTCCCCCATTGCTTTGGATTTTCTTTATTGTAATGTTAGCTGCATTTATTGGTAATACACTACTTGGTGGCATGAGTTTTTCAGGGGATGCAATGATGCCAAAGGCAAGCAAGTTATCTCCGATGGCGGGCTTTAAACGTATGTTTGGCGTGCAAGCCGCTGTTGAACTTATTAAATCAGTTTTAAAGTTCTTTGTTGTTTTTATTGTTGCTTTTTTACTGTTAAGTGGTTTGTTTGAGGAGATTCTTGGCTTAAGTCGAGAAACTATTCCTGCTAACTTTGAACATGCCATAACTATGTTGCAGTGGATGTTCTTAGTGCTTGCTCTTTCAATAGGGATCATTGTTGTTATTGATGCGCCATACCAAGTGTGGAATCACAATCGCCAGTTAAAAATGACCAAACAAGAAATTAAAGATGAGCATAAGGGAACAGAAGGTAGTCCTGAAATTAAGGGGCGTATTCGCCGAACCCAATATGAAATGTCGCAACGTCGCATGATGCAAGACGTACCTGAGTCTGATGTAGTTATTACCAACCCCACTCACTTTTCTATTGCGCTTAAATATGATGCAGCTGCTGGTGGTGCTCCAGTATTGTCTGCAAAGGGCGTTGATGAGATGGCTTTGCATATTCGCACTATTGCTAAAGAGCATCAAATAGAAATAATTCAATCACCGGCTTTAGCTCGTTCACTCTATTATACTGCCGAAGTTGGCGATGATATTCCCGAAGAATTGTTTGCTGCAGTTGCTCAAGTATTAGCCTTTATTTTTCAACTCAACGAACATAAAAAAGGTAAAGCTAAAAAGCCAACACCCGTTGCTAAAGAGTTACCTATCCCTGATGATTTTAGATATTAGACATTCCCTTCAATTTACTATCGAGATATCTGGTTACTTAAACGCCAATAATGTTTGCTCTTCTTTAATAAATTCAATGCACGCTAGCTTTTGGTATAAGAATTGCTAATTCATGGTTACTGTCAAAAAAACATCATGAAGTAGTAATGCAATTAGCCGCTTATTTTAATCAGTTTGATAAAAGCCAATTACGCCATTTAACTGGCTTAGGCACACCATTATTAGTAATGGCCGCACTAGGTATGATTATCTTACCTATGCCTGCTTGGTTATTAGATATTTTATTTTCTTTTAACATCGCGCTCTCTCTCGTTGTATTACTTATTACCGTTTATACCTTAAAGCCTCTTGATTTTGGCTCTTTCCCTGCCGTTTTACTGGTTGCGACCATCTTAAGGTTAGCGCTGAATGTGGCGAGTACCCGAGTAGTTTTATTAGAAGGTCATGAAGGACCTGGAGCTGCGGGTAAAGTTATTGAAGCATTTGGCTCGGTCGTTATTGGTGGGAATTATGCTGTTGGTTTAGTGGTTTTCCTTATCTTGATCATCATTAACTTCGTGGTTGTGACGAAGGGTGCAGGGCGTATCGCTGAAGTAACTGCACGTTTTACCTTAGATGCAATGCCAGGTAAACAAATGGCAATTGATGCTGATTTAAATGCTGGCTTTATAACACAAGAACAAGCGAAAGAACGAAGAACTGAAGTAACAAGTGAAGCTGATTTTTATGGTTCTATGGATGGTGCCAGTAAGTTTGTAAAAGGTGACGCGATTGCCGGTATTTTAATCTTATTCATTAATATCGTTGGTGGCTTGATTATTGGTATGGTGCAGCATGATTTATCTTTTAGCCGTGCTGTTGAGATATATACCTTACTTACTATTGGTGATGGTTTAGTCGCTCAAATACCTGGCTTGTTGTTATCAATTGGTACTGCAATTGTGGTCACTCGTCAAAATACGTCGCAAGACATGGGTGAGCAAGTAAGTAGTCAGCTGGGTCAAGAAAAGTCTCTTTACGTAGCAGCTGGTGTGATGTTTGTGATGGGCGTCATTCCAGGTATGCCTCATTTTGTCTTTTTGCTATTTGCTGCGATCATTGCAGCAGCTGCATTTTTTGGCGCTAGGAATAAAGTAAATCTGAAAGTTGAACTGGAAAAACAAGCACAAGATGAGATAGTTCAACACCAACAAAAAGAAGATGAAGTAAAAGAACTCGATTGGGATGATGTTAATCATGTTGATGTTATTGGTTTAGAAATTGGCTATCGTTTAATTCCTTTGGTAGATAAAGCCCAAGGTGGCGAGCTACTAAGTCGAATTAAAGGTGTGCGTAAAAAACTATCACAAGAATTTGGCTTTTTAGTACCCGCAGTGCATATTCGCGATAATTTAGACTTAGATCCTAATAGTTACCAAATATCTTTAATGGGCGTTGTTGTCGGTACGGCACAAATTAGACATGACCAAGAGCTTGCCATCAATCCGGGACAAGTATTTGGTCAGTTAGATGGCGTAGCAACGAAAGATCCTGCTTTTGGTCTTGATGCAACGTGGATTAACCAAAACCAACGTGAACAAGCGCAAACATTGGGTTATACTGTGGTCGATTCTGCAACGGTGTTAGCTACGCATTTAAGTCAAATATTAACAAATAATGCCGCCCAGTTATTAGGCCATGAAGAAGTGCAAAACCTATTGGACTTACTGGCTAAAAACTACCCTAAGTTAGTTGAAGGCTTTGTGCCTGATACCTTAAGTTTAGGTACGGTTGTTAAAGTATTACAAAGCTTAATGAATGAAGGTGTTGCTGTACGAGATATGCGCTCTATAGTTCAAACCTTGGTTGAATATGGACCAAAAAGTCAAGATGCGGAAGTCTTAACCGCTGCTGTGAGAATTAGCTTAAGAAAATTTATCGTACAAGACCTCGTTGGTGGAGCACAAGAAGTACCCGTCATAACTTTGGCTCCTGAATTGGAACAGATGTTGCATCAATCAATGCAAATGGCAGGAGATGATGGTGCTGGTATTGAACCAGGGTTAGCGGAACGCTTACAACAATCATTAACTGAAGGGTCAAACCAGCAAGAGATGGCTGGTGATACACCAATATTATTAACGTCAGGAATTTTACGACATGTTTTGGCTAAGTTTGTTAAATATACTATTCCAAGCCTACGTGTAATTTCATATCAGGAGATACCTGATGACAAACAAATTAAAATAGTTAGTGCTATTGGGCAGTAACAATCAGTTAAACGTATGCAGGGCATCGTTATAACGTAGAGCTAAATAAGAGGTTGGGTATGAAAATCAGACGTTTTGTTGCCAAAGATATGCGCACAGCATTAGCGCAGATAAAAGAAGAACTTGGCGTTGATGCGGTTATCATGTCCAATAAAAAAATCCCTGAAGGGGTGGAATTGATGGCTGCAGTTGATTACAACCAAGCGGTACCTCCTGCTCAGTTTTCAGAGAATAAACCTCATAAAACTGAAGTACAGGAAAATACACCGAGTGGTAGAGAGATTAGCAACGACGTAGTAAAGCTTGGACAACAAACACCGGTAAACACTACACCCTCAAATCTTAATGAAAATAGAGTTGCGCAAGCACCTGCGGATAGTTTGTCAGCTTTACTTAATCGTCAAGTGCAACAGCCAGCCCCTCAACAATTAGCTTCACAACAAGAGCCCACTAACTTAGGCGATGCTAGCATTGAGCAGCAGTTAAAGAATTTTACCGACCGCCTAAGTCATTCAACTTCTGATGCTATGCCTAGTGAACTTCAACAACAGACAGCTAACACTGAAGCTGAACTATATAATAGTGATCATATTACTGCCAATATATCTAATAATATGTCATCTTCAAGCCCACTTGCTAAAGGTATGAATGATGATGCTCAAGTATCCTCACAAGACTTTGCTAAAATGCAGCAAGAAATGGCTTCTATTCGTTCATTGTTAGAGCATCAAGTATCAGGTTTAATGTGGCAAGATATGGCACAAAAAGATCCTCAACGGGCGGTATTAGTAAATCGATTACTGGCTTTAGGATTAAATGAACAAATAGCGGATCAGATTGCAGGATATGTTCCTGAGCAATCACATGAGAAAGAAGCTTGGTTACAAGCAACACAACTTATCTCTCAACAAATTAATACTACACAGAATGATATAATCAATCGTGGCGGAGTCGTTGCTTTAGTCGGCCCTACCGGTGTAGGAAAAACCACTACTATTGCCAAACTTGCAGCAGGCTTTTCCCAAGTACATGGCAGCGATCAAGTTGCGCTTATTTCTACAGATACTTTCCGTATTGCCGGCTTTGAGCAATTAGCAACCTATGGAAAGATTATTGGTTGTCAGGTGAGTCTGGCTAAAGACAGTCAAGCGTTAGATATATTATTACAGCAGTATTCGAAGAAGAAATTAATCCTAATCGATACTGCAGGTATGGGACAACGAGACATGCGCTTAGCTGAACAATTGACCGCATTAGTATCAAATGCTCGCGTAAGGATTCGAAATTATTTAGTCTTAGCGGCTAATACGCAGCAAGGTGTCATGCAAGAAAATGTAGATCGTTTTAAAAAAGTACCATTATCGGGTTGTATTTATACTAAACTTGACGAAAGTATCAGTATTGGTGAAATAATTACAACTTCGATTCAAAATGGTTTACCAATAGGTTATCTTACTGATGGACAAAGAGTTCCGGAAGATATTAAAGTTGCAAATGCTGAGAAATTAGTTACCCTTGCAGATAAGATGGCGACTAAGTCAGTAAATAATAATGTCACTGTTTTACGGCCGATGCCTGTAGCACCCGCTGCAACGTTATAAGACTCTGGCTAATAGCTAAATATATATAATTAGAAGTAATAATTAAATGATAGATCAAGCGAGCGGCTTAAGAAAGATGCAAGGTTTACAACAAGTTAAAGTAGTAGCCGTGTCAGGCGGAAAAGGTGGTGTTGGTAAAACCAATACCTCGCTGAATACAGCTATTGCGCTAGGACAACTCGGCAAACGGGTTTTAGTTCTCGATGCCGATTTAGGTCTTGCAAATGTCGATGTAATGTTAGGGTTAAGGGTTAAGCGTAATCTATCTCATGTATTGTCAGGAGAGTGTGAACTTGATGACATTATAATTGAAGGTCCTGCTGGCATAAAGATTATTCCTGCAACTTCTGGTTCACAATCAATGGTGGATTTAACGCCATCTGAACATGCTGGTCTCATTCGAGCTTTCAGTGAAATGAAAACACAGTTTGATGTATTGATTGTTGATACGGCTGCTGGCATTTCTGATATGGTCTTGAGCTTCACTCGTGCCGCGCAAGATGTCATGTTGGTGGTTTGTGATGAACCTACTTCAATTACAGACTGTTATGCTCTGATGAAGTTACTGAGCCGTGATCATGGTGTATTTAAATTTAAAGTTGTTGCCAATATGGTGCGTAGTCCGAAAGAAGGACAGCAGCTTTTTGCAAAGCTAACTAAAGTAACCGATAGATTTCTTGATGTCGCAATAGAATTAGTCGCTGTGATCCCATACGATGAAAATATGAGGAAATCAGTTCGTAAACAACAAGTTATAGTAGAAGCATATCCACAATCTCCAGCTTCGTTAGCTTATATAGATTTAGCAAAAAAGGTAAGCCAATGGCCAATACCTAAACAAGCATCAGGGCACTTAGAATTTTTTATTGAACAGTTACTGGCTAATTAACTGACTAACTTAGCATTACTTCAGTGAGAGTAACATTACGTGGTAAAAGTGAATAGCTATAATAATCAAATTGATAAAGCAGCTCTTCTTGAACAACAAACTGTTTTAGTCAAGCGCATTGCTTATCATCTTTTAGCAAGATTGCCAGCAAGTGTTCAAGTTGATGACTTGATACAGTCAGGAATGATTGGTTTATTTGAAGCGGCAAATAATTTTGATAACACTAAAGGCGCAAGCTTTGAAACATTTGCTGGTATCAGAATCCGTGGCGCTATGCTTGATGAAATACGCCGAGGTGATTGGACGCCGCGATCTGTTCATAAAAATAGCAGGATGATCAGTGAAGCGATAAAGCAACTTGAAGCACAATTAGGCCGAGATGTTTCTGATGTTGAAGTTGCTGAAAAATTAGATATTTCACTGAAAGATTACCATCAGATATTGAGTGAAGTAAGTACAGGAAAAATACTTGGTATTGATGATCTTGGTGTTAATGAAGATGCTATTAAGCCAAGTGATGACTATATTGGAGATGATCCATATCAAAGTATTGAGCGAATAGCTTTTAAAAAAGGCTTAACTCAATGCATTAAGTCTTTACCGGAACGAGAAGCTCTAGTACTGTCTTTATATTATGATGAAGAATTGAATTTACGAGAGATCGGGCAAGTACTCGATGTGAGTGAATCACGGGTAAGTCAAATTCATAGTCAAGCGATGCATCGTTTAAAAGCACGTATGCAATCTTGGCAAAGTTAATTAGACTGTGAATAAGCTAGTGATAATGAGTATAAAAAATACCTAATTAGGTAAAATGAAAATGTTAGAAAAAATAATTAATTTTGAATGTTTCGCCGGAGAGTGTCTTGGATAAAAATATGAAAGTACTTGTAGTTGATGATTTTTCAACCATGAGACGTATAGTTAAAAATTTGTTACGTGATTTAGGTTTCACCAACATTCAAGAAGCTGATGATGGCAATACAGCGTTACCCATGCTTCAAGGTGGTGATTTTGATTTTGTTGTGACAGATTGGAATATGCCTGGTATGCAAGGTATCGATTTACTTAAAGCGATTAGAGCAGATGCTAATCTCTCACATATCCCCGTTCTACTTATCACTGCAGAAGCTAAAAAAGAGCAAATCATTATGGCTGCTCAAGCAGGTGTTAATGGTTATATTGTTAAACCATTTACAGCCGCAACATTAAAAACTAAGCTAGATAAAATTTTTGAACGCTTAGCTTAATGTGAAGGCTTTAGTTAACAGTAAATTTGTTAGCTAAATTAAGGTGTTGACAAATATTCCATTAAGGACTTTGCATGAGTATAGCTATGACAGGGCGGATTTCATTAGAGCAAGCAAGATCTTTGGTTGCTTTTTTGGAGTCTGATGAGCAAGACGCAGCGGATGCGATTATTGCTGAGATTCAAAATCCAATCAATTCCGAACTTTTTGCAGAAATTGGTAAATTAACTCGCCAGCTTCACGACTCTTTGACCAATTTTCAAGTCGATTCTAGGTTAAATGATCTTGCTACTACAGATATTCCTGATGCGAAAGAGCGATTGAATTTTGTTATTACGAGAACAGAAGAAGCCGCAAATAAAACTATGGATGCCGTTGAGGCGATATTTCCCGTAGTTGATACCATTGCTGAGCAAGTGGCAACTGTCAATCCTTCATGGACAAAGTTGATGAATAACGAGTTGGACTTGAAAGAGTTTAAATCGCTATGCATTGATATCGATACTTTATTAAAAAATACCGGTAAAGAAACTCAACATATTCATAGCTTAATGACAGATGTATTAATGGCACAAGACTTTCAAGACTTAACAGGTCAAGTTATTCGAAAAGTTATTGAGTTAGTTAGAGAAGTTGAAGAAAGTTTAATCAATATGCTGACAGCTTTTGGCCTGTCTGCAGAAAAAACGCAAGGACCAAGTAATCCTAAAGTAGGTGAAAACCTTGTTGAGGGACCAATTGTAAATGCAGCGAACAGAGATGATGTAGTAGAAGATCAAGATGATGTTGATGATCTTTTATCAAGTTTAGGATTTTAAGGGGAATTACTGCATGTCTTTTGAAGCAGATGAAGAAATTTTACAGGACTTTTTAGTTGAAGCGGGTGAAATCTTAGAATCGCTCTCAGAAGAACTAGTTGAACTTGAAAACGATGTAGATAATGCTGAATTACTGAATTCAATTTTCCGTGGTTTTCATACTGTTAAAGGTGGCGCAGGTTTTTTAAGCCTTGGCGACTTAGTCGATGTCTGTCATGGCGCAGAAAATATATTTGACTTATTGCGTACCGGAAAACGCTCTGTTAATGCAGAGCTTATGGACACCATTTTATCTGCCTTAGATACTGTCAATGACATGTTTGTGATGGTACAAAATAAGGAACCACTTGTTCCTGCAGATGCTACTCTACTCGCTGAACTTGCCCGACTAAGTCACCCTGATGTAAGTACGCCAGCTGTGACTGAAGTCATTGAACAATCAACTCCGACAAATGAAGAATCAAGCTCAAGTGATGAAATGAGTGAAGATGAATTTGAAAAATTATTAGACGAACTACATGGTTCTGGCAGTGTTTCGGCATCGCCAAATCTTAGTGAACCGGCTCCTTATTCGGCACCTACACCGAGTACTGATGGGGCAAGTGATGAGATTTCAGACGATGAATTTGAATCACTATTAGATGAATTACATGGACAAGGTGCTTTTTCAGTTGACGCTGCAGCTTCCACTAACAGCGCTCTAAGTACTTCTAGTGATGATATTGATGACCTTGAATTTGAAAAGTTACTAGATGAATTACACGGTAAAGGTAATGCGCCTAAAGCTGTTGAAAGTTCGGTAACTAACAAGCCTGTTAGTATTCCAACTCCTTCCCCTGAAAAAGAAGTAAAAGCAAAGGCAGCGGTTCCTAAAAAAGTGGCTCAGAAGAAACCTGCTCAGAAAAAATCACAAGAAGAACCAGCAAAAGTTATTGCGAAAAAAGCAGCGGCTACACCAGCACCTCAAGGTGAAACAACGGTTCGTGTGGATACTAAACGACTTGATCAAATTATGAATATGGTCGGTGAGCTTGTTTTAGTAAGAAATAGATTAACAAGTTTAGGTCTGGTTTCTGACGACGAAAATCTAAATAAAGCCGTAACCAATTTAGATGCGGTAACGACTGACTTGCAAGGCGCTGTAATGCAAACACGCATGCAGCCAATTAAAAAAGTTTTTGGTCGCTTCCCTCGTGTTGTACGTGATTTAGCGCGTAGCTTGAACAAAGATATTTCATTGATTTTGGAAGGTGAAGAGACCGATTTAGATAAAAACTTAGTGGAAGCTCTTGCTGATCCTTTGGTGCATTTAGTTAGAAACTCAGTAGATCATGGTATTGAAGCGCCAGATACTCGAGAAGCCATGGGTAAACCTAGAGAAGGTACGGTACTTCTTTCAGCCTCGCAAGAAGGTGACCATATACTGTTAACCATAAAAGATGATGGTGCAGGAATGGATGCAGAAAAGTTGAAAAATATTGCGATTGACCGCGGTGTACTTGATGAAGAATCTGCAGCTAGAATGTCTAATAAAGAAGCCTATAGTCTTATTTTTGCCCCAGGATTTTCGACCAAAACTGAAATTTCAGAAGTTTCTGGTCGTGGTGTTGGTATGGATGTTGTCAAAACCAAAATTACGCAGCTTAACGGTACTGTCAATATTGACTCAGAATTGGGTGTTGGTACTATACTCGAAATCAAAGTGCCATTAACTTTAGCTATACTGCCTACATTGATGGTTGTTGTCGGTAAACAAACCTTTGCTTTACCGCTCGCTTCAGTCAATGAAATTTTTCATCTAGATTTATCAAATACAAATAGTGTTGATGGACAATTAACCATTATCGTTCGTGAGAAAGCGATTCCACTGTTTTATCTAGATCAATGGTTAGTGCGCGACTTTGTTAAAACGTCTCGTGATAAAGGTCACGTAGTTATAGTACAGCTTGGTAATCAGCAAGTAGGTTTTGTAGTTGATAGCTTAATTGGTCAAGAAGAAGTTGTTATTAAACCACTTGATAGGTTATTGCATGGAACACCAGGGATGGCAGGTGCTACGATCACAAGTGATGGTGGTATTGCACTTATTTTAGATATAGCTAACATGCTTAAATTTTATGCGAAAAAGTCACCGATTAATAAAAGATTGCGAAATTAGTGAATCACAAGTAAATCACTTAAGTATATTGCAATAGTGTGAATATTTAGTGTAAATATAAATAGCATAAGCAGAGAGATTAAATGGCCTACAAGGTACTTGTTGTTGATGATTCTAGTTTTTTTAGACGCAGAGTTACTGACATCCTTAATAAAGATCCAAAATTAAACGTTATTGATGTGGCCGTTAACGGTCAAGAAGCAGTAGATAAAGCTTTATTGCTTAAACCAGATGTTATTACGATGGATATCGAAATGCCAATTCTTAATGGCATTGAAGCCGTAAGAAAAATTATGGCTCAATCTCCAACATCAATATTAATGTTTTCATCCCTAACCCACCAAGGAGCGAAAGCAACCTTAGAAGCACTTGATGCCGGGGCATTGGATTTTTTACCGAAAAAATTTAGTGAGATAGCTAAAAATAGTGATGAAGCTGGTAGCCTATTACGCCAACGAGTCGTAGAAATAGCGAGAAAATCTGAATTTTCAAAACAACGCACACGTACTCGGCCAGCGGCAGTAAATATTAGTCCAAAGTCTTCAAGATTAATTGCAGATCAACATAGGCCATTAGCATCAACTTCTTCTTTAGTAACTAAAGATAAAAAAGTTATGGCTGCTATTACTCGAAGCTCGGGTAAAGAATATAAATTATTGGCAATTGGTACATCAACAGGTGGTCCAGTAGCCCTACAAAAGATATTAGTTCAACTTGAAGAGAATTTTCCTTTACCAATCATAATCGTTCAGCATATGCCAGCAGCATTTACAGCAGCATTTGCTAGTCGCTTGAATTCTTTGTGTAAAATATCGATTAAAGAAGCCGCTGATGGGGATGTTTTAAAACCCGGTTGTGCTTACTTAGCCCCAGGTGGGCGACAAATGCTTATTTCCGGTAGTGAAAATTCAGCAAAGATTAAAATTTTAGATGATGACTCTCCCAAAATAACCTTTAAACCTAGTGTTGATATTAGTTTTGGCTCAGCCGCAAAAACATTTGCTGGCAAAGTTTTAGGAGTGATTTTAACTGGAATGGGCTCTGATGGTAAAGAAGGAGCCAGAATGTTAAAAGCTAAAGGGGCAACTATTTGGTCTCAGGACGAGCAGTCCTGTGTAGTTTATGGTATGCCTCAGGCTATCGACAAAGCAGGAATATCTGAATTATCTCTCTCTTTGGACTCTATGGCTGCATCGATGGTAAAGGAAATCAGTCGTGGATAAGTTGAGTATTGCGGGACTCACCATTGCTATTCTAGCTGTTTATATAGGCTTTAGCTTAGATGGTGGTCATTTATCCGCTTTATTTGAACTTCCTGCATTCATCATTGTATTTGGAGGCACCTTAGGTGCGGTCATGTTGCAATCTTCCATGGTGCAATTTACCCATGCAATATCACTGCTTAAATGGGTTTTTTACCCTCCAAAATATGATATTGAGCAAGGGATTAGCGAAATAGTAATATGGGCAACAAAAGCAAGAGAGAAAGGCTATCTCGCACTAGAAGATACTGCGCTGGAAATTGAGGATAGCTATACTCAAAAAGGTTTAAATTTATTGGTTGATGGCATCGAACTTGAAAACTTTCGAGTTGCTTTAGAATTAGATTTAGATATTTATCGCGAACACAATTTACGTTCGGCTAATGTTTACGAAGCAATGGGGGGCTATAGCCCAACTATCGGCATCCTTGGTGCAGTGCTTGGTTTAATTCATGCAATGAGCAATTTAACTGAGCCAGCACTATTAGGGCAGGGAATTGCGACCGCTTTTATTGCCACAATATATGGTGTTGGTTTTGCAAATTTATTTTATTTGCCTATAGCGAATAAAATTCGAGCTATAGTTCACGAACAAACCATGTATCGTGAAATGATTTGTGAAGGATTAGTATCTATTGCTCATGGAGAAAATCCTCATGCAATAGAAAATAAATTATCAGCCTTCAGGTTAGAGCAATGAAGCGTGTGCGTAAAAGAAGAGCCGCGGTAGAACATGATAATATTCACCGTTGGTTGGTCTCTTATGCCGACTATATGACCTTGATGTTTGCCCTTTTCGTGGTGTTATACGCAATGGCAATGGTAAACGAAAAGCCTTTTGAAAGTATCACAGAGTCCTTTGGTCGAGTGTTCCAAGCTTCGGAAGAAGAAACTAAAAATAGAGGTCATGGTGATGGCGTTTTAATGGTTAATACCAGTAAAACGAATATCAAATTATATGGCAATGGTATCTTAGATATTGCTGGGCCTGAGTTACTCGATAACGAAAAAAACTTGTCAAACATCTCTGATGCAAAGGTAGGCAGTAATTTAAGTTCTTTAGAGAAAGAACTTCATACGGCTTTATATGAACTTGTTGAATCCGGTTTCGCACAATTACAAATTGATGGTGATTGGTTAGAAATTGAATTAAATAGTGGTTTACTCTTCCCCAGTGGTTCATCATCAGCCACTCTCTCCGCTGAAGCTATTTTGACAGTGATTTATGATGTGATTGGTCAAGCAAGTAATTTCATTCGGGTAAGAGGGTATACTGATAATCAAGTCATTAATAATGAAATATATTCTTCAAATTGGGAGTTGTCTGTTTTTCGAGCTACCGCCATTTTGAGAGTTTTAGAAAAATTAGGACTAAATCCCGCTCGTATGGCTATTGAAGGATATGGACAATATTATCCTAGTGCAGATAATTTAACCTCTGAAGGCAGGGCAAAAAACAGGAAAGTAGTTGTTGCTATTTCAAAGTATGGCTTAGAAAAGGCCAACTTACTGCAACCGCCAACAATCGCTTTACCAGATATTGAAAAGGTAAAGATAGCGCAAGATTCCAATGAAATAGATCTAGACGGATCAAATGATATCAAGGTTATTAGGTTAAAAAATGGTGGTATTCGTATCACAACTCGAAATGAAAATGATGTAGACATTGATAATAACCCTGAATAACCTTTCTCGTTGATTACAAAATATTGATAAAGAGCAAATGATCGCAAAAGTGATTCATAGAAGTTAATTTAAAATAAGTGAGTAGTGCTCTTGGTAGTTTGGACAGTTGCAAATCAAAAAGGTGGAGTTGGTAAAACTACTACAACGATAGCACTTGCTGGTATTTTAGCTGAGCAAGGACATCGAGTCTTATTGATTGATACTGATCCCCATGCATCATTAAGTTATTATTTTGGTATTGAGTCAGAAGATTTAGACCTGAGTGTCTATGAGTTATTTACCCAGGTATCATCAAGGGAGCAAATTCTACAGACCTTATGCCCAAGTCAATACCCTAATATCGACATTTTACCCGCTACTATGGGCTTAGCTACTTTAGATCGTTCATTAGGTAACAAGGGTGGTATGGGCTTGGTACTAAAAAAAGTAGTACAAAAAGTAGCAGATAGTTATGATTATGTATTGATGGATTGTCCACCTGTACTTGGTGTGCTTATGGTAAATGCCTTGGCCGCCGCCGACCGAATTATTATTCCGGTTCAAACTGAATTTTTAGCTCTAAAAGGTTTAGACCGCATGATTAGAACTATGGAAATTATGCAAGGAGAGCAAGATGCTCCCTTTAAATATACAATAGTGCCAACTATGTTTGATAAAAGAACAAAAGCCTCAATTGTGGCCTTTAAAAAGTTACAGGAAGTTTATACTTATAAGATATGGCCTGGAGTGATTCCAGTGGATACTAATTTTAGGAATGCGAGCTCTGAGCAAAAAGTGCCATCAGATTATGCTGCCAACTCTAGAGGCACGTTAGCTTATAAAAGTTTATTAAATTATTTGGTCAAGCAGTGCATGCAGCACAAAGAGGTTGAACGCTAAATGAGTAAATCATTAATGGCTAGTAAAAAGGTAATGAAAAATTATTTATCTGAACTACTAACTGAGCCTGAGGTTGTTGAAAGCTTATCGCAACCAAGTATTGCTGAACAAGCAATCAGTAGACCATTAGCGCATAAAGAAAATCAGTCTTTAGAAAACTTATTAAAAACAGTAAATGAACCGAAAGAAAATACGGTCAAAAAAGAAGTAAATGTTAGTTCTGTTTCAAAGACTGATTTGTTACCGATTGAGACAGATAAAAACAGTGCAGAAAAGCATAGTTCACCACCGAAAAGTTATCGACAAGGTGACTTTCAAGCAATGTTTTTTAAAGTAGCAGGTTTAACCATTGCAGTTCCCTTAATCGAATTAGGTGGAATTCATAAAGTTGACAAAACAACTAGTTTAATGGGGAAACCTGACTGGTTTAAAGGAGTGATGCTGTATCGTGATGAAAAAATTAATGTTGTGGATACCGCATTATGGGTTATGCCAGAAAAATGTGATCAAGCATTAAAAGACTCACTAAATTATCAATATATTATCATGCTTAATGATAGCTCTTGGGGACTGATGGCTGAACATTTAGTTGATACAGTCGTATTGTCTCAAGATGAAGTTAAATGGCTAGATTCTAGCGATAAACGCCCATGGTTAGCGGGCTTAGTCAAAGAAAAAATGTGTGCCTTACTTGATGTAAGTGCTTTGATTGAATTGCTTGATAAAGGCAGTGATATCTATCAAGAATAGTAAATGGTCCCTATCTAATTTATAGTCGAATTAAAGTAAGATATTTGAGAGGCGAGTAATATGTCAAATGAAAGACGAAGTGCAAGTGATAAAGTAGAAGCTAATGATGAGGTATTACAGTGGGTTACCTTTAAGTTAGAAAATGAAACATACGGCATTAATGTAATGCAAGTACAAGAGGTCTTACGCTATAGTGAAATAGCTCCAGTTCCCGGTGCTCCTCTTTACGTACTTGGTATTATTAATCTACGCGGCAATGTGGTCACCGTTATAGATACCCGATCTCGGTTTGGTCTTGAACCATGTGATATTACTGATAATACCCGTGTTGTAGTGATAGAGTCAGAAAAACAAGTCATAGGTATTCTAGTCGATAGTGTTGCTGAGGTTGTTTATTTAAAATCATCAGAAATTGATGTAGCACCAAATGTTGGCAATGAAGAAAGCGCTCAATTTATTCAAGGAGTGTCTAATCGTGATGGCGAGTTACTTATATTAGTCGACTTAGATAAATTACTTTCTGATGATGAGTGGGATGAGCTTAAACAGTTCTAATTATATCCTTACTTCATGTCTATGATTATTTGACAGAAGAAAGTCTGTATTTGCAGACTTTTTATTTTGTAATTATGCAGATATGCAATATTTCGTTTAATTTTATTCAAGGCAAACGTTCTTAATGTCATTATTAGCCGTACCAATTATTGCTGTGCTAGCCTTATTTCTCGTGTTGCTCACTAGTATATTTTTATTTGTTTATATAAATAAACTTAAGAGTAAAATTGAAATACTTAATGTACAAATGCAAAGTACTTGTTTACAGGTGGATGAATTACAAATAGTAAATAGTAAGTTGCAGCATGAATTTGATGAAATGGCAGGCAATAATGAAAAACGTATTGCTGAAAATGAACAAGTCTCAAAACAGTTAGAACATCGGATTAAAAGTTTACAGCACCAAGCTATCGAGCAACAACAGCTAATAACACAATGGCAAGAAAGCCAAGGACAGGATAAGTTTTATAATCGTGCTTTTAAATTAGCGGCAAAGGGAGCTGATATTGAAGAGATTATGAGTGAATGCGAACTACCACGAGCAGAAGTTGAAATGCTACTTTCAGTTTACATGCAACGTGCTCGCTCCAAGTAAATAATTGTCCCCACCAATACCTATTGTCATACCTAATGTAATAAATATTGTAAATCTGTACTCAAACGTTATTCACTCAACTGTGCATTATATGTTAAAGTGCCATCGTTTTTATTACACCTCTATGTAACGGCAAGGACTTAAGCCCTGTGAGCTCAGCTATAACGCTATATTTTCGACTTCTTATATTAGTTTCGATTCTCATTCTTTCTGGATGTTCAACCACGTCAGAGCAGCAATCTCAAGATGAGGTAAATGAATCTGCTGATGTCAGCGATCCAAGAGATCCCTTTGAAATTATAAATAGGCCATTTTGGACGTTTACTTGGGATTACGTTGACAAATATATAGCTAAACCTGCTTCAGATGTATACACCACTTATACGCCACCATTTTTACGTACTGGTTTGTACAATATGGCACTCAATTTAAATGAACCTGCGAGCATTATTAATAATGTGCTCCAATTAAAGTTCACTGACGCGGCGAAAAGTACCGGTAGGTTTGTGCTGAACTCAACTATTGGTTTATTTGGCTTTTATGATCCAGCGAGTGATTTTGATTGGTCTGGTGAACAAGAAGAGTTTGGTGAGGTCCTCGGAAGTTATGGCATTGGCGATGGACCATATTTAGTTGTTCCTGGTTTAGGCCCAAGCTCTGTTCGTGAGGAGGTAGGTGATTATGTGGATCGTCTTTATTGGCCGTTAGCTGTCATTGATTTTTGGCCTAACATTGTTCGTCTAGGGATATTAGCATTAGAGAAAAGATCGGCAGTACGAGACCAAGAACAATTAATAGTCGAGTCTGAGGACCCTTATGAGTTTATTAAAAATGCATACTTTCAAAATATGAATTTTAAACTCTATGATGGTAATCCACCGATCATAATTAATGAAGCTGAAGAAGCTGAAATAGACGCATTTCTCGATGAATTTGATGATATAGACTAATTTTAGAATAAACGAGTACCTATGCCGATAACTATTTGTTAGAATTGCGGCAATTTTTTATACACACCCTATTGGAATTATTAAATGAATATTATTGAAGGTTCGTTTGAAGCAAAAGGCAAGAAATTTGCTATCGTTGTATCGCGTTTTAATCACTTTATAGTTGATAGTTTATTAGACGGCGCTGTTGATGCCCTTAAACGTCATGGTAATGTTAATGACGAAGATATTACTATCGTTCGAGTACCTGGTGCATATGAGTTACCTCTAGCAGCTAAAAAAATTGCTAAAAAAGGCGAGGCGGATGCAATTATTGCCATCGGTGCTGTTATTCGTGGTGGCACTCCGCACTTTGATTTTGTTGCGGGTGAATCTAATAAAGGTTTAGCACAAGTTTGTTTAGAATCTGAGATTCCAGTTTCATTTGGTGTGATTACAACCGACTCTATTGAACAAGCCATTGAACGTGCAGGTACTAAAGCTGGCAATAAGGGTGCTGAAGCTGCTCTTGGTGCATTAGAAATGGTTAATGTATTAGCTCAAATTTAATTTCTGAACTTAAGAAAAGTGGAAACATATTGTGAAACCTTCTCCTAGAAGAAAAGCCCGTGAACTAGCTGTACAAGCTGTATATTCATGGCAAGTTAGTAAAAATCCTGTAAATGATATTGAAGTTAACTTTATCGCAGACAACAGTAAACGTCGTTTTGATATTGAATATTTTCAATTATTATTGCGTGGCGTAACCACCAATATTGGTTCAATAGATGAGGCTATCATTCCTTATGTAGACCGTCCCCTTGATGATATTGACCAAGTGGAAAAGGCTATCTTACGCGTGGCAGTATTTGAATTAAAAGACTGTACCGATGTACCTTATCGCGTAGTGATTAATGAAGCTATAGAGTTAGCTAAATCATTTGCAGCGGATGATAGTCATAAGTTTGTTAACGGTGTTTTAGATAAAACCGTTAAATTAATTCGCCCTCAAGAATAAGTTACTAGTATTACACTATTAGTAACTAAAGGCTTAGCATGAAAGAGTTCGAGTTAATAAAGCATTTCTTCACTAAACAAGCAGTTAAACGGAAAGATGTTGTGCTTGGTATTGGGGACGATTGTGCTGTTTTATCACCTATTGAGAATCAAAATATAGTGGTAACAACAGATACATTAGTTGCTGGAGTACACTTTCCATTTGATACTAGCCCACGAGCTATAGGTCATAAAGCCGTTGCAGTTAATTTATCTGATATTGCTGCGATGGGAGCTAAGCCAAGTTGGTTATCTTTAGCAATAACGTTACCTAACATAGATGAAGCTTGGTTAATTGAGTTTTGTGAAGGTGTCTTTGAATTATGTGAGTTTTATAACGTAGAGCTCATTGGTGGGGATACCACACAAGGTCCGTTAAGTATAACTATTACTGCCCAAGGTCTTACCCCTGAAGGTAGTTATTTATCTCGTTCTGGTGCTAAATCGGGTGATTGGCTTTATGTCACTGGTGAACTCGGTGACGCCGCGTTAGCTTTACAGCAAATAACCGGTAAAGTAGATATTGAACCACAGTTTATCGATATTATAAAAAATAAGCTCGATTATCCCAAACCGCGTGTATTAGCGGGGCAAACACTTCGAGAATATGCTTCTTCGGCCATTGATCTTTCTGATGGACTAATTGCCGATTTGGGTCACATATGTCAAGCCTCTAATGTTGGCGCGAATATTGTTCTTGATGCTTTACCCCTGTCTAATATTATGCGAGATAGTTTACTTACGGATGATGCCATTACCTTGGCTTTATCAGGCGGTGATGATTATGAACTATTATTTACAGTGAACGAAGATAACAAAGTGGGTATGGAAACGGCAATGTCTCATGCTGGTACACCTGTGACATGCATTGGTCAATTAAACGCATCGCAGACTATTTCGACCACATTGAATAATAAGCCAGTTCCGATTAATACTGCAGGTTTTGAGCATTTTTCCGAATAGCTTCTTTGTAATATATTAATCATTAATCATTAAGCAATTATTATATGTCGGGTAAAAATACAAAAGTTAACTTTAACCTCGCTAATCCAGTTCAATTTTTAGCATTAGGTTTTGGTAGTGGCCTAGCACCAAAAGCACCCGGTACTTTTGGTACACTTGCGGCGGTGCCATTATTTTTATTAATGAGCGGCTTATCACCATTACTCTATGGTTCACTTGTATTCATTGTTTGTATCGCAGGTATTTATATTTGTGGTAAAGCGGCAAGCGATGTTGGCGTTCATGACCATGGTGCAATTGTCTGGGATGAATTTGCTGGTTTTTTTATAACTATGTTTATGATACCGGTAAGTTGGCAGAGTGTTCTAGTCGGCTTTATCTTATTTCGAATTTTTGATATAGCTAAACCCTGGCCGATATCTGTTGCAGATAAAAAACTAACTGGCGGCTTTGGTATTATGTTTGACGACGTGTTGGCTGGATTATTTGCACTAGGCATTATGCATATTATTTTCTAACGAGTTAACTATTCCTTGGTAATCGTTCTGTTCTTATATGAAAAATCAAAAGGTTAGGCTTGTTGATATTTAAAACAAGCACTATCCTTTGTTTTCATTTAAATCAATTTACATTACATAAATTTCAACCTGAAAAATATCTAGCCCCCCGATCTAACAATTAGTTGTCATTTTCTTCATTTCTTTATTTTAGATCAATAGTATTTTAGCTGCTTTTGCGCTATTTTTAATGCTAGGTGATTTGTGATGCTCCGAAATCGGTTGGTGTTAGTATTTTATAAATATTTTACATACCGACTTGTTTTAGCAAAACTTGCCCTCAGGTCTATTATTAAGTGACACATTGTTATTTTGATAAAATGTCATTTAGGTAAATTAGTCTTTAAGTAATAGTAAAAAAGGAATACCTATGAAAATAAATCTTTCTGGTCATCACGTAGAAGTTAACGATTCAATCAAAGAGCATATCGAAGAAAAATTCTCTAAAATAGCAAACCACTTTCCAACACTAATTGCCTTAGACGTAATTATTTCTAAAGAACACCATAAACATCAAGTTGAGTTAACTACAACTTATGAGGGTGGCCGTATTTCCGCCACTGGTACTGATGAAGTTATGTATCCCGCTATTGCTAGTGCAGCAAAAAAACTAGATGCGGCGCTTAAACATAGAAAGGGTCAACTAAAAGCCAACTTACATACCAAACCAGATCCTACTACACCTGAAATTGCTCATGAAAAAGTTCAAGAAATGAACTTAGCTTAAAGCTAAAAAAGTGTACATCATAAAAAAGCTGCTGAACTTTGTTCGCAGCTTTTTTTTTGTCAATAATTTATACTATTCTCTAGTTATACCAATGGTAATAATTTATTGATAACTTAGCGAGAATTAAAAGGCTTACAGGTAAGGCATTGATTGAAGAGAATGGTTACTCCCTTGTCAAAATCAATAACGCCGCTTGTAAACCTTTTAAACTCGCCCTTCGGGAGCTCATTAGCATGCTAATAACATCACAAAATAAATTAAATATAGACTAACTATGTTTAAATTATTTTGCTTGTTTTAAGCTCGTTAATGTAACTCTAAGCTGACCAATAAATTAATACTATTGGTATTAGTACAAATAATTACTGTATTGAATACAGCCTGTGTAATAATCAACATAATTCATAATAAAGCATTAACCTTAAAAGGAATAATTTGATGCTCAAGCGCTTTTTTAAAAACACTACCCGATCTAACCTAACAACGAGTAAGTTTGTAGTTTTTGGACTTTTATCCCTAACACTTACGGCTTGTAGTAAGGAAGAAGTTAAGGTTAAACCTCCAGCACCTGCAGTTTCTGTCTACTCAATCCAATCCCAATCTATTGGCGGCTATCGTGAATTTGTCGCACGTACAGAAGCGTCTAAAGAAGCTAATTTACGAGCTCGAGTTGAAGGCGAATTACTTGAACGTCGTTTTCGTGAGGGGAGTTTTGTTGAAAAGGGTCAAGTGTTATTAAGAATAGATCCAGCTGCCTATGAAGCGGCCTTATCATCTGCAAAAGCTGATTTAAGTTCGAAAGAGTCTGGTGAAGAAAATGCCAAACGTAATTTAAAGCGAGCAAATGATCTTATTAATGATGGTTACATTTCACAATCAGACTTTGACCGATTAACAACAGAAGAGTCACAAGCAAAATCGGCTGTTAAGTCTGCACAAGCTGCACTTGAACAAGCTGAACTTGATTTAAGCTACACCACAATCACAGCCCCTTTTAGTGGCCTTATTGGTAAAGTGAATTACAACGTGGGAAATATTGTTAGCCCTACGAGTAATACTTTGGCTACTCTCATTATTAGTGATCCTATTTTTGTTAGTTTTCAAGTGGAAGAAAGCACCTACGTCTCATATCAACAAGAGCATCAGGGGTCGAATAGTGACGAAGGAGGTGAATTTGATATCTCTTTGCGCTTACCTAACAATTCAGAATATCCAGAGCATGGAAAGTTAGATTTTGCTGATACTAAAATTTCCGAAGGCATGGGAACAGTCGAGCTGAGAACTGTTTTCCCGAATCCTCATAACATCATTATCCCAGGCTTGTTTGTTACCTTGATTCTTGAAAGTAAAAGTAAAGAAGAAATGGCGTTAATTCCACAAGCGGCAGTACAAGAAGGCCAACAAGGAAAGTTTGTTTTAATTGTCGATGAAAATAATACAGTAAAACAACGTCACGTAGTGCTAGGTAGAAGAATTAATGCCATGTGGGTTGCAGAAAAGGGTGTCTCTATTGGTGAAAAAGTCATCGTTGAAGGATTACAAAAAGTTCGTTCTGGAGTTGAAGTTAGAGGCGTTGAAAAGCATGTTGATCCAATCGTCGGTACAATATCAGATATTGATGATAAATCAGTGGACTCTTCAAAAGTGACTGAACCAACCATTAGCCCTAGTGCTACAACTGATAAGTAATCAAGGACGATTTTATGATCAGTAAAACTTTTATCAATCGGCCTAAATTTGCGTTTGTAATATCTATCGTTATTACACTTGCTGGTTTAATTGCCATGAGTGTACTTCCCGTAAACATGTACCCGGAAATAACACCGCCCCAGGTTCAAATCTCAGCTGTCTATCCCGGAGCAAGTGCGCAAATTGTAGAAGAATCAGTCATTAGGCCTATTGAAGAACAAATCAATGGTGTTGAAGATATGATGTATATTGAATCTTCAGCTTCCAATAATGGTAGTGCTGTAATCACGGTATTTTTTAAAGTGGGTACCGATGGCGATATTGCGCAGGTTAATGTGCAAAACAGAGTCGCACTGGCAACGAGTTCATTACCCTCAGAGGTAACACGCCAAGGGGTTGATGTTAAGAAAAAATCCAGTTCGATGTTATTAGGTATTAATCTATTTTCTGAACAAGAAGGTATCAATCAGCTTTTCTTAAGTAACTATGCGACTAATTATCTAACTGAGCCGTTAGGACGCATTAAGGGTGTTGCTTCTGCAGAAGTGATGGGTGAAATGACTTATAGCATGCGCGCATGGCTAAACCCAGAACGTATGTCATCACTCAGTATTACCGTTACTGAAGTGCAACAAGCACTTCAAGAGCAAAATATGATTGTAGCTGCAGGTAAGTTAGGTGCTAGCCCCACGTTACCAAATCAGCAGTTTGAGTATTCTATCCAAGCAAAGGGTCGTTTACAAACACCTGAGGAATTTGGTCAAACGATAATACGAGCTCAGCGCAATGGTAATTTTATTCGTTTAAATGACATTGCTCGTTTAGAACTTGGCGCTGAAGACTATTCAACACAAGCAAGACTAAATGGTAAAGAAACAGCTTTCCTTGTTATTTATCAATTACCTGATGCTAACGCCACAGAGGTTGCTTCTTTAGTCAAAGCTGAAATGGCAGAACTCTCTCAACGTTTTCCAGACGGTCTAAAATATGTCATTCCTTACGATACCACTAAATTTATTGACCGCTCAATTGAAGAGGTTGTGGTTACTTTATTTCAAGCAATCGTCTTAGTTATCTTAGTTGTCTTTTTATTCCTACAAAATTGGCGCGCGACTATTATTCCCACCCTTGCAATACCAGTATCTCTTATTGGCACCTTTGCTTTTATGGTTTTGATGGGATATTCAATTAACACGGTTACGTTATTTGGTTTAGTGCTCGCCATTGGTATCGTTGTTGATGATGCCATTATCGTTATTGAAAATGTTGAACGCATATTAAAAGAAGAACAACTTCCCATTAAAGAAGCGGTAACTAAAGCAATGGACCAAGTTTCTGGTCCTATCATTGCGACTACCTTGGTTTTACTGGCTGTATTTGTGCCTGTTGCCTTTATGCCAGGTATAACGGGGGAGTTATACAAGCAATTCTCTGTGACTATTTCTTTCGCAGTACTGATTTCTTCATTAAATGCACTAACATTGAGCCCTGCGTTATGTACTGTGCTTTTAAGCGCAGAAAAAATGAAACCAATCACTTGGTTACTGCCATTTGAGCGCCTTATCACTAAGGCAACAGGAGGTTATACCAAGACTGTTGGCTTTATGCTCAAGCGACTTACTCGAGTTGGACTTTTTGTCGGTTTAATTTTCATTGGAGCAGGTTGGTTAACTACCGCCGTTCCAACGGCATTTTTACCTGCGGAAGATCAAGGTTATCTTTTTGTGGATATTCAGTTACCAGATGCCGCGTCAAGTAATCGGACTCAAGCCGTATTAGACAAAATAACACCCACTATTTTAAATGATGCTGCCGTTGAGGATATCATCACCGTATCAGGCTTCTCATTACTTGGTGGTGCCGGTTCGAATAATGGTCTTGCCATAATTCTTCTTAAAGATTGGGAAGAACGTACTACACCAGAACTTGGATTGAAGCAGATAATTCCTCGTCTGATGGGGCAATTATGGACTATGCCAGATGCTCAAATTATGGTATTTAATCCGCCACCTATTCCCGGTTTAGGTAATAGCTCAGGTTTTGATTTTAAATTACAAGACAGTGAAGGGCGAGATCCTGCCGAATTAGCACAAGTAATGAATGGCCTTATTTATGAAGCCAATCAGCGACCTGAATTATCACGTGTGTTTAGTACTTATCGCGCCAATGTACCGCAGTACTTTTTAGAAGTAGATCGCAACAAAGCGAAAGCACAAGGTGTCGCTTTGTCTGATATTTTTGCGACTTTACAAGCACAGTTAGGCTCTTTATATATTAATGACTTTAGTCAGTTTGGTCGTACTTACCGTGTGACAATTCAGGCAGAAAGTCAGTATAGAGCTGAACCTTCAGATCTTCGATATTACTTCGTTCGAAATAAAGACGACGAGATGGTACCGCTAACTACTCTAGCAAGTGTTAAGCCTATCTTAGGGCCTACAACTATTAGTCACTTTAACTTATACCGTAGTGCTAGCATCACAGGTAATGCTTCTCCAGGATATTCCTCAGGGCAATCTATTGATGTGATGGAAGAATTAGCTAGTACATTACCTCAAGGGTATATTTATGAGTGGTCAGGGCAGTCGAAACAAGAATTAGAAGCGGGTAATCTAGCACCCATATTATTTGGTCTTGCTATTATCTTTGTTTACCTATTTTTAGTGGCACAGTATGAAAGCTGGACTATTCCGTTCTCAGTTATTGCCGCAGTACCTTTAGCCTTGTTTGGTGCTATGTTGGCGCTTTATACAGTAGGCATGGCTAATAATATTTATGCACAAGTTGGTTTGGTCTTATTAATAGGTCTTTCGACTAAAACTGCCATTTTGATTGTTGAATTTGCCATGGAACAAAGAGCGGCTGGTGAAACGATAATGAATGCGGCACTTAATGCCGCTAAAATGCGTTTTCGTGCGGTATTGATGACAGCCTTCTCGTTTATATTAGGTGTTCTACCACTAGTTTTTGCAACGGGTGCAGGAGCTGGAAGCCGAGTTTCTTTAGGTATCACGGTATTGGCTGGTATGATTGCAGCCACACTATTTGGTACTTTACTTGTACCTTACTTCTACCTATTGATTCAACGTATGCGAGAAAAAATTAAAGGTAAACCAGATGTGACCTAGGGGTTCATCGAATAATCGCGCAACAAAAAGGGCACATATTATGTGCCCTTTTTTATTTGTGGTTTCATAACATATTTATATCACTATGCTACGTTATCATCTGATATGAATAACTATTGCTTATAACAGGTAATTAAAACTAAATAGTGATGTCATCGACTCTCTTGATTAGCTGCTACTCTTGTTCTTGTTCTTGTTCTTGGCTGCTATCTTCTTCTGCAAGTTTAGCTCTTTCGGCTTTCGATATATATTTTGGTTTGTTGCTAGTATGCAACTTTGAGTTGGTTTTTTTTACTTTCTTTTTCAAAATATTGTTCATTTTCTTTTTTCTGTTCATGTTCTTATCTCGATATCTAAACTAAAAATTATTTTGGCTGCTAGTCACTAAAAAATAAGGACTATAAGCATCAATGGTAAGTAGGGGTACATTACCGTTGGTTTCAACGAATTACTGACATACTCTACAATGAGCACCTGTGTATTGGGGCGATTTTCCTGCCATTGCTTATACACTAAATAAGGCTTCATCGATTCGTTTGATTGTTCATCATTATGAATGTCTAATTTGTTTTCTATTGCTATTATCGCATTTGCTGTTCTCTGCTGAAAGGTTTTCCATATACCTTCTTGTAACCACAGCGTTGCCAATATTAGGAATGTAACAAAAGTTGCTACAGAAAAAGTTAAAGCAAACAGGGTGATAGCCGTTGCAACAAGCTTGATTATTAACGCATAACTTTCATAATTCTCATGATTGTTGTGTAAAGTTCGCCATTGCTCTACTAATAACTGTTTTGAAACTGTTGTCATAGGTTGAATATACTGGGGTTGTACAAAAATTACTGTTATTATGCGCGCATTATCTATCTCATGAAAGTTTTCTTATCTTTGTATTGATAGCTTTCTTATTTTTTGGCTTAGTTTTTGACTAAGTCGCTATAAACCAGAGGCGTTTATTTTGAGTACTAATACAACTACTTCATCGTTAGCTTTTTCTTCGTTGAGCTTAAAACAGGATTTAGTTAAAAACTTATCGTCGCTTGGCTATGAGCAAATGACACCTATTCAAGCTAAAACCTTACCTGAATTGCTTAAAGGAAAAGATGTTATTGGCGAAGCGAAAACAGGCTCAGGTAAAACGGCTGCTTTTGGTTTAGCATTACTTAACAAATTAGAAGTTAAAAAGTTTCGCATTCAATCCATGGTTATTTGTCCAACCCGAGAACTGGCTGACCAAGTTGCGAAAGAGTTGAGAAAACTAGCGCGTGGTATTCATAATATAAAAATATTGACACTTTGTGGCGGAACCCCTTTTGGTCCACAAATTGGTTCTTTAGAGCATGGGGCACATGTTATTGTTGGTACTCCAGGACGCCTTGAAGAACATGTTATAAAAGGCACTTTACAATTAGATAACTTAAACTTATTAGTGCTCGATGAAGCTGACCGTATGCTAGAAATGGGCTTCCAAGCCGCACTTGATAATATTGTTGGACGTACACCACTTGATCGTCAAACATTACTTTTCAGTGCTACCTTTCCTGACCAAATTAAGTCTATTAGCGAAAGTATCATGACAGATCCTGTGATGGTTAAAATCGCTTCAAGTGAAGACCAATCAACTATCAGTCAAAAATTCTTTAAAGTGGGTAATGATGACGATCGCCTAGACGCGTTACGTTTATTGTTACTAGGTAATCAAGTTGAATCGACCGCTATTTTTTGTAATACCAAAAAAGAGACCCAACAAGTCGCTGATGCCTTACACTTTGATGGTTTTAGCGTATTAGCGTTACACGGCGATTTAGAGCAACGCGATAGAGACCAAACATTATTACGCTTTGCCAACAAAAGTGCTTCAATTCTTGTTGCGACAGACGTTGCTGCACGAGGCTTGGATATTGATAGCTTAGACTTAGTTATTAATTATCACATTGCCCGCGATAGTGAAGTGCATGTGCATAGAATAGGCCGAACAGGTAGAGCAGGCAGTACGGGTATCGCTTATTCACTGTTTAGTGACAAAGAAAGTTATAAAGTTGGCTTACTAGAAGACTACCTTGAAGCTGTTATTACCCCTGAGCCATTGCCTTCATTAGCGGTACTTTCCAATGAACGTCCGCAAGCTAAAATGGCAACCATTCAAATTGATGGCGGTAAAAAGCAAAAAGTTAGAGCTGGAGACATTTTGGGCGCACTTACCGGCGATAATGGTGTGCAAGGTTCGCAAGTTGGCAAAATTTCAGTGCTTGATAATAAGGCCTATGTTGCCGTTACTAAAGCGGCTTTGAACTTAGCCTTGAAAAAAATATCTAAGGGCAAAATGAAAGGCCGTACCTTTAATGCTCGCCATTTAACTAATTAGTTACTAGATTAAAAAACGTAATGAAACATGCCTACCAAGAGCTGCTTACTAACAAGCAGCTCGATATTGATACCGCTCAAACTCATGCTGTCGATGCTTTAATATTGTTATCTGAGCAGTTGTTAGCTCAACAGCACTTGCCCGAAAAGTTAAAAAAAAATATCCCTGGATTATATTTTCACGGCAGAGTAGGTCGAGGTAAAACTATGCTGATGGATTTATTCTATCAGCACTTAGCCATTAAAAATAAAAAACGCATTCATTTCCATCACTTTATGGAAAGTGTTCATCAGCAACTGGCCCAACTAACTGGGCAGTCTGAGCCCCTTAGCCATATTGCTGCCAAGTGGGCACAAAACATCGATTTGTTATGTTTTGATGAGTTTTATGTGAGTGATATTGGTGATGCCATGTTACTGAGTGGTCTATTTTCAGCGCTATTTAAACAAGGGGTGACCCTTGTTGCGACCTCAAATTGTCAACCTGAGCAGCTTTATCGTAATGGGTTGCAAAGGGAGCGTTTCTTACCTACGATTGCCTTAATCAATCAACATTGTCAGATTGTTTCTATTAATGGTGACGTTGATCACCGCCGCACTAAACTTTCAAAAAACAGCTGCTATAATAATTATTTTTTATTAGCCAACGAGGGGAATGAAAAGTTAATTGAACGTTTTCAAAGCTTGACTGATGCAGAAATGTTGGTTTCTGGTGAGATAGAGATTAATCACAGACAACTCTGCTATTTAGCGCAAAGTGCTAATGTTATTTTCTTTGATTTTTTTGCTTTATGCTCTGGCCCTCGAAGCCAGCGAGATTATATGGTACTAGCGAAAGACTTCGATACAGTATGTATTGCCAACGTCCCTAAGTTTTCTGGTGAGTTAGTGCCAGCGGTTTTTTCAGGGGTTGAGGACAGTTATCAACGCAGTGGCGTTTTAATGGGAGAGTTACAGCAGCTTGATGATGAAGCGAGAAGGTTTATTGCGTTAGTTGATGAATTTTACGATCAAAATGTCAAATTAATCGTTAGCGCCCAAGTTGATATATTTGAACTTTACCAAGGGCAGCAACTTGCTTTTGAGTTTGAACGCTGTCAGTCTCGATTAATTGAAATGCAACAAAGCTGATAATACCAAGTCTATTAAGTTATTTCCCACTCAGCGAGAATTAAAAGGCTTAAAGGCAAGGCATTGATTGAAGAGAATGGTTATTCTCTTGTCAAAATCAATAACACAGCATGTAAGCCTTTTAAAATCGCCCTTGGGAGCTTGTCAGAAAAGCAATAACTGCACAAATTTGTGAGATATAGAATGACTATACTAGCAAAAATTTTGTTTGTTATAACTCTTCTGACATAGCTCTGAGGTGGGAATAAATTTAATGGAATTGGTATAACTTGTATAAAACACGATTAACTAGCTAATTTGACTAAATCATTTATTTTCAACTGCTCATTTATTAGCTGTAAATACTTATCTTATTGATAAATATGGATAAGTAAAGTTGGCACTATGTTTGTAACAGTTATGCTAATAATTACTAGGTTGATGATGACTAATTTGTAGTTACTTATATAGGTCATCGTTACTACTTGTAAAAGTAATCCTAGTTAATAACGTTCATTAATCGTAATAAATGACTCAACAGCAAACAATAATAAATATCTTAAGGATAAATAATGACTTATTTTCACGCAACATTAATCGCTAGCGCACTCACTGTATCTTTTGCATCATCGGCTGTTTACGCCAATAAATCATGCAATGTTGATTTGTCAGCAGGGCTTTCAATCAACGTTAATTCGATTGAATTTTTGCAAGATGAAGCTGGAAATGATGAGAAAAATCTCAGTTTGTATAAAATAATTGAAGGTAAAAAACTTTTGGTCGACAACCAGCATATTGACTTATCTGATGATCAACAAGCTCTTGTGAAAAAGTATGATGAAAAAATACGACGCTTAGTGCCTCAAGTTAAAAATGTTGCCATTGAAGGTGTTGATATGGCTATTGAAGGTGTAAATCTTGCGTTTAATGGTCTACTTGGTGAGGGTAATGCCGTCGCAGCAGATTTAACGACAGAGCTAACGTTAATTCGAGAACAAGTGTCCACAAACCTATCTATTGAACATGGAGTTTCTGTTGGTGTCGAAGGTCTAGAAAGTGAAGGGTTACTCGGAAAAGACTTTGACAAGCGTATAGAGTCTGCGGTTGAAAAAGCCGTGCTAAATTCAATGGGCAGTATCTTAATTGCCATCGGTCAACAAATGGTTGCTTCAGAAGGTGACGATCGAAACTTTGAAACACGTATGGAAAGTTTTGGTGAAAATATCGAACATGAGATGACAACAAGATCTGCGATAATAGAGAAGAAGGCTGAGGCACTATGTATAAGTATTGCTGAGGTTGATGCACTAGAAGAGCAATTAAAAGTTGAAATAGAGCCTCTTGCTCGTATTAATGTTTTTACTGTGACACAAAAAAATTATGAAGAAGAATCACACCCTACAGCAAAGTAACTATTAATTAGTCTCGTTAGTTAATACCAAGAATAATGATCAACACACTGACCTAGCACTGTTATAATTGCTGGGTCTTTTTATCCTTATATTTTGTCAAACATGCACGCTGTTCATCAATTACACCAATATCGTAAAAGCCTAAGTACAACCACCTACAAATCACGAGGACAGCGGGTAATTCGCTGTCAACTCTGTCAACTTGCTAAGCCATTCTGTATTTGTGAAATATCCCCCCTTAAGGAGAACGTTGAGACAACGGCAGGGTTTTTGTTATTAATGTATGACACGGAAGTATTAAAACCGAGTAATACTGGTAAACTCATTGCAGATCTAATTCCGGATACCTTTGCTTTTTTATGGTCAAGAACGCAAGAAAATCCTGATTTATTAGCGGTAATTAATGATGAAAAATGGTTTCCTCTCGTTGTTTTTCCGCAAGAGTATGCTGATGATGAACGTAAAGTATTCACTAATAATGTTATCTGCCCTGAAGGTAAACGGCCATTATTTATTATGCTTGATGGTAGTTGGCGTGAAGCTAAAAAAATGTTTCGTAAAAGCCCATATTTAGATAGATTTCCAATGGTGTCATTTGACGTGAAAACAGCAATTCAAGCAGTCAGTGGTAATTGTCAAAGTGAGAACAATAGTCAATTATCCCCAGTTGGTCAGGACTCTCGTTATACAGTTAGAAAAACTGAGCTTGAACATCAATTTTCAACTGCTGAGGTTGCGGCTAGAGTATTAGATATGCATGGTGAAACTACTAATGCTCACATGCTCGATTTATGGTTTGATGTTTTCAATTTCCAATATCAAAAAGGTGTCTGTCAACGTAATAAAGGTAATGTTAATGCCATTGAAAACTATCAAAGTTTTCTAGCAAAGACATACCGATAAAGCCTCTGATTACTGATTACTGATTACTGATTACTGATTACTGATTTGTGACGGGGATATTCTTAATTTAATACCAATCGGACTAATTTATTGATCACTTAGCGAGAATTAAAAGGCTTAGAGGCAAGGCATTGATTGAAAAGAATGGTTATTCAGGAGAATAAGCTCCTGCATTCTCTAATAAGCTGCATCCATGCAGCGTCCTTGTCAAAATCAATAACGCCGCATGTAAGCCTTTTAAACTCGCCCTTCGGGAGCTCATTAGCAAACTGATAACATCACAAAATGAATGAAATATAGACTAACTATGTTTAACTCATTTTGCTTGTTTTAAGCTCGCTAATGTAACTCTAAGCTGACCAATAAATTAATCCGTTTGGTATAATATAGTATTAGCTTATGTATTAGGGGGAAGCAGTTAACCAAATTTACATACAAAAAGGCCCATTTATAACTTTATAAACGGGCCTTTATTTTGTGTTGTAAATTATTAAGTAAAGGAGATTTAAATCTTTAAATAATTAATGCAATATTCTAGCGCGTATGGTGCCATCAACATGTTTTAACTGTTCTAACGCTAAACTACTATCTTCTGAATCAAGATCAATAACCACATAGCCAATTTTGTCATCGGTTTGTAAGTATTGTGCTGCAATATTAATATTGTGTTCAGCAAATGCTTGGTTAATTTGAGTCAAAACACCTGGTTGGTTATGGTGAATATGTAATAAACGGCTGGTATTCTTCTGACCTGGAAAAGAGTGATCAGGTAAAGATACTTCAGGGAAGTTAACCGCAGATAGACTTGAACCATTATCAGAATACTTAGCTAGCTTTGTTGCTACTTCTAAACCGATATTGGCTTGTGCTTCTTTTGTACTACCACCAATGTGTGGCGTTAGAATAACATTATCAAATCCGCGTAACGCTGAGATAAACTCGTCATTATTACTCTTTGGCTCAACAGGGAAAACATCAATTGCAGCCCCTGCAATTTTTTTACTATCCAAAGCTTGTGCTAAAGCAGGGATATCAACCACAGTTCCTCGAGAAGCATTAATAAAGATAGCGCCTTGTTTCATTGCTTCGAATTGAGCTTGTGCAATCATATTTTGAGTTTGCGCTGTTTCAGGTACATGTAAGCTCACTACGTCAGACTCACCAAGTAATGCATCTAATGACGGCGCTTGACTTGCATTACCTAAAGGTAATTTAGTTTCTACGTCGTAAAAGCGTACTCTCATACCTAATGTTTCAGCTAAAATACCTAATTGCATGCCAATATGACCGTAACCAATAATACCTAGTACTTTGCCACGGGCTTCTACTGAGCCAACCGCTGATTTCAACCATTCACCACGATGAGCTTTTGCACTTTTCTCAGGAATACCACGTAGTAATAATAACGTTTCACCAAGAACAAGCTCAGCAACTGAACGAGTATTTGAAAATGGAGCATTAAAAACAGGGATACCGCGAGTTTGAGCTGCTTTTAAATCAACTTGATTGGTGCCAATACAAAAACAACCGATAGCAACCAACTTATTCGCATGACTTAGCACTTTTTCAGTTAACTGAGTACGTGAGCGAATGCCAATAAAGTGAACATTTGCAATTTTTTCAATTAACTCACTTTCTGAGAGCGAGGTTTTAAGTGATTCAATATTTGAATAACCTTTTAGCTTCAATTCTTCTAGAGAGCTTGGGTGCAAGCCTTCAAGTAATAAAATTTTAATCTTACTTTTTGCTAATGAGTTTTGGTTGGCAATGATCATAAATTGGCTTCACTTATCAAAATTAAACGGCTAAATATACTTTCGTTTAGATGGCTAGATATCTAAATAGAGGTTTAACATATCATATAGTGTATAAACTCTAAAGGATTTATTGAGCACTTTATAGAATAAATATGCTGAAAATCTGATTTTTTACTTAAAACTAGATGTGTCTAACAAATTATTGGATAACCTGAATTCCATCTTTGCTACCAAGTACTAATATGTCAGCGCCACGAAGTGCAAACAAACCATTAGTCACAACGCCAACAATAGCGTTAATTTGAGTTTCTAGTGCTTTTGGATCAAGAATTTCGAGATTGTACACATCAAGGATAACGTTGCCATTATCTGTGGTCACACCTTGACGGTAAACTGGGTCGCCACCTAATTTAACTAATTCACGTGCGACATAACTCCGCGCCATAGGTATTACTTCAACAGGCAAAGGAAAGTTACCCAATACTTTTACTTGTTTGGAATCGTCGGCAATGCAAATAAATTTCTTGGCGACTGCCGCCACGATTTTTTCACGGGTTAATGCTGCGCCACCGCCTTTGATCATCGACATATGACGAGTGATTTCATCGGCACCGTCAACGTATACATCTAAAACATCAACACTGTTTAAATCAAATACCTCAATACCGTGTGCTTTTAAACGCTTAGTTGACTCTTCTGAGCTAGAAACAGCACCTGCTATTTTATCTTTCATCGAGGCTAGAGCTTCAATGAAAAAGTTAACTGTTGAGCCAGTGCCAACACCGACGATAGTATCATTTTCAATGAATTCTAATGCCTTAATGGCGGCTGCGTTTTTCATTTCATCTTGAGTCATGTTATATGCCTTGTTACCAAACTATTATCGTTTAACTGGATATAAGTGGGTAATAGTAAAGTGAGTGCCAATAAGCCTTATACCAAACGGACTAATTTATTGGTCAGCTTAGAGTTACGTTAGCGAGCTTAAAACAAGTAAAATGAGTTAAACATAGTTAGTCTATATTTCATTCATTTTGTAATGTTATCAGTTTGCTAATGAGCTCCCAAAGGGCGAGTTTAAAAGGCTTACATGCGGCGTTATTAATTTTGACAAGGGAATAACCATTCTCTTCAATCAATGCCTTGCCTCTAAGCCTTTTAATTCTCGCTAAGTGATCAATAAATTAGTTCGATTGGTATTAAAGGCTATAAAAGGCAATTATAACACTAAAGTATTCTGATAGTTAAAGGTTAGTTACAACTATGACGGTTTGTTTTAGAAATTTTATGAGGAATCGTTATAGGCAATAATGAGTAGGTTTATTCGTTGTGGTTAGGGTGAGAAATAAAGATCAAAGGTGAACAGTAATTAATTGTTTATAAGCTGATTTAGTTAAACTTAGATTCAAATAATACGAAGGCATAATTACCGTCAATAGTGTTACTTTGGCAAAGCGCTAATGGTCACTGCATTGATATCCTGGGCAATAGTCTGCGCATATTGTGATCTTGTTCTCGTACTTATATTTTGGTTCTTTTTATCACCCTTTATTTGCACACCAATAATAGTGCTATCAGGAAAGTAATTCGCTTGACGTTGAGCAAAGGCTAACATCATTCGCTGATCTTCAGGCATGGGTCTGTTTAGCAATGAAAGCATTAACTCGTGATCTGATGATGCTGACTTCTTAACAGAGTCTTTTTGGTAAGTGATAAATTCATTATGGCTAAATTCTTTAGCAAAGTAGTGGTTGTTTTCACTGCTTGGCTCTACTTGCGCGGTATTAGAACAAGCGCCGAGTACCAGAAAACAAAGTAAGCAGACTGCTATTTTAAATACTTTCATAACAAACCTAATGATAAATAATGCGATTGAATTATTATCAATAGAGCAAGTGTTATACCAGAAAGTTAAGTTTTATAAATAAGGGAGGGTTATAAATTATAATACTATGAAAATATTAACTAAAATGGAGCTATAATATTTTAGTTATTTTTATTTAGTTCATAAAAAAGCTCGTTTAATGCTTATTTATTAGTAATAAGTATTGAACGAGCTTGATTATATTAAATAGCGTCAAATTTTTAGCTATTCATTTTTTTAATTATTACTCTTCTGATACTGCGCGTAATAATTCGTTGATACCAACTTTAGCTAGCGTTTTTGCGTCAACTTTCTTCACGATAATTGCAGCATATAAACTGTATGTACCACAAGCTGAAGGTAAATTACCTGGCACTACCACTGAGCCAGCAGGTACTCGTCCATAATGTACCTCACCTGTTTCACGGTCAAAAATACGAGTGCTTTGGCCGATATAGACGCCCATAGAAATTACTGCACCTTCTTCTACTATAACGCCTTCAACGATTTCTGAACGTGCGCCAATAAAACAATTATCTTCAATGATGGTTGGTCCAGCTTGTAAAGGCTCCAACACTCCACCAATACCGACACCGCCAGATAAATGCACATTTTTACCAATTTGTGCACAAGATCCCACTGTTGCCCAAGCATCTACCATACAGCCTTCATCGACAAAAGCGCCAATATTGACAAAACTCGGCATTACCACAACATTTTTACCAATAAAACTACCAGTACGAACACTTGCGCCAGGGACTACACGAACACCGTCAGCTTCAAACATTGCTTGCGTATAACCTTCATACTTCATCGGTACTTTATCAAAAAAAGTACTTTCTGCACCATCAATTACTTGGTTATCCCATATACGAAAAGAAAGTAATACCGCTTTTTTAAGCCATTGGTTTACATGCCAGCTGCCATCTACTTTTTCTGCTACGCGTGCACTGCCGTTATTTAATGCGGCTAACGCATCAAGCACTGCGTTTTTAATCTCACTTGAAACGGTTGCAGGAGAAATACTGGCTCTTTCTTCAAAGGCTTGTTCAATTACACTAGCTAAGTGTTTTAAATCTGTCATTAGGCTTTCCTATTTGAAATTTATTAGTGTTATTTATTAGTGTTATTTATTTGTATGATATAGGGCTGTAAGTTAGTTAATCAATTTCTTGCGTTAATCGCAGTGCTAAGGCCTCTTTTTCTTGAGTGGTTAGCGCATCATCTTCTTCGGTAGAAATAGTGAATACATCATCAGCTTTTTCACCAAAGGTTGTTATTTTGGCTGAGTGGATATTAACCCGTGCTTCTAAAAATACTTGACTAATGTTGGACAATAAACCGGGTCTATCTAAGGCTATAATCTCTATCATTGTTCGATTTTTTGCATGTATTTTAATAAAGTTAACGCGTAGTGGCACTTTAAATTTTTTCATGTGTCTCGCTAGCTTTGGTTCAGGAAGCTCGCAGATATTCACTTGCTGTAGTCTATCAACCAACGCTTGACTCATTTCTTTGGTATAGAAACGTTCTCTTAAAGGTTTATTACGACTGTCGAGCACGACAAACGTATTTACTGTATAGCCAGTTTTTGTTGTGATAATTTTTGCATCATGAATCGATAATTTTTTTGTTACCAAAAATGAAACTGTACTGGCAAAGGTATTGTTTTTTTCTTTTGTGAAAATAAATACTTCCGTGCCACCTCTATAAGGTATCGGGCTAATGAGTACCAGTGGTTTTTCTCTATCGTGCTCGACAATGTTCTGACATTGTCGGGCTATTTGCTCTGGTGAATAACGTAAAAAATAGTCAATTCTAAATTCACGCCATAAGGCTTTAATACTTTGCTCATCAACATTATTTTCGTTTAACAAAGCCAAGGCTTGTTGTTGATTTTCTCTAATTTTAGAACGAACTTCTACCGGTTTTTCTAAACCATGTCGGAATGCACTTAAGGTATTAAAATAAAGCTCTTCAAGCAAGTTTGCTTTCCAGTTATTCCAAAGACTTTCGTTGGTTCCGCGCATATCAGCAACGGTTAAACAATAGAGGTAATTTAAATGTGCTTCATCTCGAACTATTTCACCAAAAGTACGAATGACATTCTCGTCATTGATATCACGACGCTGAGCAGTAACAGACATTAATAAATGATGCTCAACAAGCCATGCCACCATATTACTGTCGTGTTTGCTTAATTGATGTGACAAGCAAAAAGTTAAGGCATCAACAGCCCCTAATTTAGCATGGTCACCACCACGACCTTTGCCAATATCATGGAAAAATCCAGCAAGGTAAAGGACTTCCGGTTTACGAATTTTTTGTACTATTTTACTACATAACGGAAATTTATGATTATGCTCTTTTTGACTGAATTGGTGTAAATTCTTAATGACTCGGTAGCTATGTTCATCCACTGAGTATGCATGGAATAGGTCAAATTGCATTTGCCCCGCGATATTTCGCCACAGCGGTAAATATGAGCTTAGTATGCTATGTCTGTGCATCAAAGTTAATGCTAAACCCAAACCACGTGGATGACGAATAATAGCCATAAACATTCGGCGACATTCTGCATAATCGATTAATCCGGAAATTAATCGTCTACGTGCATTACGCATTAACCTCATGGTGTGCGAGTGTATACCTTTAATGCCGGGTTCTTGCGCAATAATCAAAAACATTTCAATCATTTTGACTGGTCGCATAAATATGCGATCATTTCTGGTATTGATTAATTTATCAACCAGCTCAAAATCTTGGTTAATAATACTAATATTACTTAGCTCGGGTTTCTTAATGATAGCTTGTTCAAAATGCTGTAACAGCATAGTATTTAATTCAGTAACCCGTGCAATGATACGAAAAAAACGTTTCATCATTCGTTCTACAGGGGCTTTCCCTTCGTCACCAAAGCCCATCATTTTCGCAACATCAGCTTGATAGTCAAACAAAAGGCGATTTTCGCTACGACCAGCAACGAAGTGCAGTGCAAAACGCATGCGCCATAGATAATCTTGTGATTCTAATAGCTCAAAAAATTCATTTGGGTAGAGGTAGTCGTGTTCAACCAGTTCTTCTAAGGAGTCGGCTGAAAAGTGACGTTTAGCCACCCAAGCGATAGTTTGAATATCACGTAAACCACCGGGGTTTGCTTTTAAGTTTGGTTCAAGGGTATATGCTGCCCCTCGGTATTGCTGATGTCTTGCTTCTTGTTCTTTACATTTGGCAATAAAGAATTTCTCAGAGGTCCAAAAAACGTCTTCACTTAATAGAGGCGTTAATTGTTGGGTAAGCGTTTCATTACCGGCAACCTGTCGCATTTCCATTAAATTAGTCGCAACGGTTACTTCTTTTACCGCTTGTTTTAAACACTCTTTAATAGAACGAACACTGTGACCAATATCAAGTTTTATATCCCAAAGCTGGGTAATAAAGCTTGATATTTTTTCTTCAAGTTCTAGGTCTACTTCTTCTTGGGTTAATAATAATATATCAACGTCAGATTGGGGATGTAACTCCCCGCGACCATAACCACCAACAGCAATCAGGGTGATTTGAAATTCATCAAGATGGTGCTGGCACCAAAGCTTCTTTAAAATAGCATCTACAAAAACAGCTCGTGCAGATAATAAGTCGTTTATATCGTTTTCAATAAAAACGTCTTTTAACCAAGTATTAAATGATTGGCTTAATTGACAGATGTCTCGAGTAGATAAAAAGTCAGCACTAATAGCCAGCTGATTAATAAAGTGTGACGGAACTATATGTACGGATACGGGATGACTAGTCAAGGGCTTACCTTTTATCTATAGCGATTAATCTGTAGTTTTTAATATATTGTACCCATTATCAATCAATATGCATGGTTCCCGCACTTTGAATGTTAACGGATATCGATACTAATTATGTAATATACGCGCAATCGTTTCTTCTTCACGCAACGTTAAAATCTCACAACCGGTTTTAGTTACTACAATAGTGTGTTCCCATTGAGCAGATCTTTTACCATCGGCTGTATAAACAGTCCAGTTATCAGTTTTGTCTAAAGTAGTACCGGCGCGGCCTAAGTTAACCATAGGCTCAATGGTGAAACACATGCCTACTTCCATTTTAGTTTTGTCATTATTTTTATAGTGCATAATTTGTGGTTCTTCATGAAACTCTTTACCGATACCATGACCACAATAATCTTTAACAATAGAATAACGACCTGATTTTTTAATGAACTTTTGAATAGTTGCGCCAATTTCACCAAACGTGGCGCCTGGTTTAACTTTCTTGAGTGCTAAATAAAGTGATTCTTGCGTAATACGACAGAGGCGATTATCTTCAGCGGAGGGCTCACCAATAATAAACATTTTACTAGTATCACCATGATAACCATCTTTAATTACGGTGATATCAATATTAATAATATCGCCATCGGCTAACACAGTTGCATCAGGAATACCGTGGCAAACAACATGGTTAACAGAAGTACAAATAGACTTAGGGAAGTGATGATAGTTCAGTGGTGCAGATATAGCATGTTGAACATTTTCTGTGTAATCGGCACATAAGGTATTAAGTTCATCAGTGCTAATCCCCGCTTTTACATGCGGAGCGATCATTTCTAAAACGTCAGCAGCTAATTGTCCAGCAATTCGCATTTTGGCTATTTCGTCTTGGCTTTTTATGGTGATGGCCATCTTGTTCAATCTCTTTTAGTTTGCGCTAGCCACAGTATTACTTGCGACTGAGCTTTCAATTAATTTTAATACCAATAACACTAACTAAATGACCATTTGTAAGTGGTCTAAATATCAATAACCTTGTTGCTTTCAATTGTAATAGTCAGCTATTACTCAATCAAGCGCCTTGCTTTTGAAGATTTATTATCATTGCTTATTTACAATGAAAGCTATAACCCATAATTAACGTCATTGGTATGGTTTCATCTATATCGATGAGCAACGTGCTAATAAGATAGCAAGTTAACTGTACTTATTTAACTCTAATTTTATCGCATCAATGATGGCATTAGGATCTTCTAAGTAAAAATTGTGATTAAGTAGGATGAGTTCATCATCTATAGCTAATAATAATGCAGGAATAGCTTGAGTTCCTATTATATCTTGAAGTGCATAAATTTCATGTACTTGTGCTGCAGCATCAGTGGTTAACTTGGTTTTATTAATCACTTTTGCTGGTACAGATAATTTGAACTCATCAATGATGTCGCTCAAATCTGCTGGCTCACTTAAGTCATTACCTGCTGAGAAATGTGCCGTTTGTAGAGCATTTAATAATCCTAATGCTTGCTGTGGTGTTTTACCTACAGCCCAAGTCATGAGATTTGCGCATAAGGTAGAATCTTTTCCTTGTGCCAACTTACTCATATAATCAGGTGAAAAATTAACAGAAGATAATTCTTTAACTTGAGCTATTTGTTGCTTAGTTATTATATTCTCGCCGTCGGCATCTGAAAAGTAGGCACAATGCCATAAGTTCAAAGCCACTTCTGGTAACGCTTGGTTTACCGCATTCACTAAGGGAGTTGCTGCATAACTCCACGGACAGTGACTGTCATAAATGAAAAATAATTCTGCTGCCATTATTTACTCTACAAAAGTTGATGATTTTAATTAAATATATCTATACCCGCTTCACTTGAAGATGCTCGTTCCAGGAAGTCTGAGCAATTCATAATCAAGGCACATTTTTTATTAAGGGTCATTCCCTTAAAAAGAAATGTAACGCAGAGTGTGATTTGCTCAGCCTTCCCCAAGGGGCTGGTTTAGAAACGCTTTATGCTGCGTTATTGATGTCGACAATAGAATAACTATTCTCTTCAATCAATGTCTTGCCTAAAGGCGTTTCTAATGCCAGCTGAATCATGCATCTTTAAGTGAAACGGGTATATATCTGATGATTTTAACTCGCCTTGTCCGATTATCCCACTATAAATCGACATTTGATGACAAATGATTTTTACCTCGCTAAAGGATCCTTTTTATGGTATAAAATGCGGCGCTTAATTTTTAGTTAATCTGAGTTGTCTTTTTTATAAACGACAATAAATAGTTTAGCTTGGTTAAGTGACAATTTAAATCGACTATTCGATCAAGAAACTTGTTAGTTTTTTGGCTTATTAAGTCATTATTATAAACTCACATACATCTATTAAAGGTATACCGGGGTGCTCAGCTTTTGACTATAAAGTCGAAACAAAGGAGTCGTGTATATTGGGTGTATGAACGCTTAACCCCATAAAGGAAAAGAAAAATGTCAAACGTTTCAATGCGCGATATGCTTAAAGCAGGTGTTCACTTCGGTCACAAAACTCGTTACTGGAATCCTAAAATGAAGCAATTCATTTTTGGTGCTCGCGATAAAGTTCATATCATTAACCTTGAACAAACAGTTCCTATGTTCAATGAAGCACTTGCTTTTGTAAACAATGTTTCATCGAAAAAAGGTAAAGTATTATTTGTTGGTACTAAACGTGCTGCAAGTGATGCAATCAAAGATGCTGCTATTAAGTCTGACCAATTCTACGTTAACCACCGCTGGTTAGGTGGTATGTTGACTAACTGGAAAACAGTTCGTCAATCTATCAAACGTTTAAAAGATTTAGAATCTCAAAGCACTGACGGTACTTTCGAAGCGTTAACTAAGAAAGAAGCGTTAATGCGTACTCGTGAAATGGAAAAGCTTGATAAAAGCTTAGGTGGTATCAAAAACATGGGTGGTTTACCTGACGTTTTATTTATCATTGATGCTGATCACGAGCACATTGCTATTAAAGAAGCAAACAACCTTGGTATCCCAGTAATTTCTGTTGTTGATACTAACTCAAACCCTGATGGCGTTGATTACGTTGTTCCAGGTAACGATGATGCAATTCGTGCTGTCACTTTATATTGTGATGCTGTTGCTAACTCTGTGCTTAGCGGCCGTGAGCAAAACATCGTAGTACAAGCTGAAAAAGACGGTTTTGTTGAAGCTGAATAATTTCAGTTAACAATACGTTTATTTTCTATTGCCACAAAAGTACGCTTTTGTGGCAACTTATTTAATACTTATGCCCAAAATTGATTTAGTGATAATTCAAATATGGGGATAACAGAAAACTGAGGAATTAACTCATGGCAATTACTGCTGCAATGGTTAAAGAACTTCGTGAACGCACAGCTGCGGGCATGATGGATTGTAAAAATGCTTTAGTAGAAGCTGAAGGCGACATGGAACTTGCGATTGAAAATATGCGTAAGAACGGTCAAGCTAAAGCGGCTAAGAAAGCCGGTAACATAGCTGCTGAAGGTGCAATTTTAATTAAAACTACTGATGGCCTTGCTGCTTTAGTTGAAGTTAACTGTCAAACTGATTTCGTAGCAAAAGATGATAACTTCTTAGGTTTTGCTAACGAAGTTGCTGACGCTGCACTTGCTTCTAAAGTAACAATCGCAGAGCTTCAAGCACAATTCGAAGAAAAGCGTATTACGCTTGTGACTAAAATTGGTGAAAACATCAATATTCGTCGCGTAGAATACGTTGAAGGTGCTAATTTAGCATCTTATAGCCATGGCGCTACTATCGGTGTTGTTGTTGCTGGTGAAGGTGATGCAGAATCACTTAAGCACATTGCTATGCACGTTGCTGCAAGCAAACCTGAGTTCTTAACTCCTGATGACGTTCCAGCTGATGTTGTTGCCAATGAAAAGCGCATTCAAATCGAAATGGCGATGAACGAAGGCAAGCCTCAAGAAATCGCTGAGAAGATGGTTACAGGCCGCATGAAGAAGTTTACTGGTGAAGTTTCTTTAACTGGTCAAGCTTTCATCATGGAACCTAAGAAAACTGTTGGTGTAATTCTTACTGAGAAAGGTATCACTGTTTCTAACTTCGTACGTTTAGAAGTTGGTGAAGGTATCGAGAAGAAAGAAGAAGATTTCGCTGCTGAAGTTGAAGCACAAATTGCTGCTGCTAAAGCTTAATTCGTTTTATTTGATGGATTAGTTTTATTACTAGCAAAATCAAATAGCTTGAATTACCAAAAAACGTCTACCTAGGTAGGCGTTTTTTTATGCCTACTATTTAGCGTCTGCTATTCTTTCGTTATTACACTGGTAGTCGTTCATTTGTTGAAGGGTAGAGCAGAGTACAAAAAGTGGAGTGACTGTATAAAGGTTGGATAATGTATTTACCTGCCAAGTAGCAATAAAAACGCTACACTTTGCTCCTTTTATCGCAATTTTTCCACTTTAATTATTTTTTGCATCGAATGACTATACTATAAAACTCATACCGAGAATAAAATCACTTTAAGTTAAATGGATTTTAACCTTGAAAAGTCACCTGTTCATAATATTTACATAATAAAAATAGAGTTTTTTCAGTTTAGACTATCGTGTGTGAGCTAAACGTATTAAAATAGCCGCGGTCTTTTGACCTCGGCTTTTTTTGTGCTTAAATTTTATTACTTTAACCGCGACAGGAATTTCTCCCTATGACAACCAATCCAAAACCTGCTTACCGAAGAATTCTATTAAAACTCAGTGGTGAAGCGCTGATGGGAGACGAGGGTTTTGGTATTGATCCAAAAGTACTTGACCGTATGGCTCAAGAAATAAAAGAGCTGGTAGAGATGGGTATTCAAGTAGGTCTAGTTATCGGCGGTGGAAATTTATTTCGTGGCGCAGGTTTAGCTGAAGCCGGTATGAACCGTGTTGTTGGCGATCAAATGGGTATGCTTGCGACCGTAATGAACGGCTTAGCAATGCGTGATGCTCTTCATCGTGCCTTTGTAAATACACGTTTGATGTCTGCCATAGATTTAGCGGGCGTATGTGAACGTTACAACTGGGCAAATGCTATTAGTTTGTTAAAGTCTGGCCGTGTGGTAATCTTTTCAGCAGGAACAGGTAATCCATTTTTCACTACAGATTCAGCCGCGTGTTTACGTGGTATCGAAATTGAAGCTGATGCCGTGTTAAAAGCGACTAAAGTTGACGGTGTATACTCAGAAGATCCTGCCAAGAACCCAGAAGCCGAACTTTATAGCGAACTAAGTTATGATGAAGTGCTTGATAAAGAATTAAAAGTAATGGACTTAGCTGCCTTTACTTTAGCACGAGATCACAACATCCCTATTCGTGTGTTTAATATGAATAAGCCAGGTGCTTTGAAATCTGTCATCATGGGTAATACTGAAGGCACAGTGATTTCACACAAGAAACGTACTGAAACTTAAGTCAAAACTAAGGGTGAGTAAGTCAGGATGTTTAAAGCCTGACTTAAGTTAACTTATTAATATTTAGGAAATTATCGTGATAGATGAAATAATTGAAGATGCTCAAGACCGCATGGGTAAAAGCATTGAAGCTTTAAAAACTAGCTTGACTAAAATCAGAACTGGTCGTGCTCATGCCTCATTATTAGATAATATTGTTGTTGAATATTATGGTATGGATACTCCATTAAACCAAGTCGGTAATGTTTCAGTGCCAGATGCACGAAATCTTTCGATTACAGTTTTTGATAAAAGTATGATTTCAGCTGTTGAAAAAGCTATTATGAAATCTGATTTAGGCTTGAACCCGCAATCAAATGGCACGTTAATTCGCATTCCATTACCACCGCTTACAGAAGAGCGTCGTAAAGACCTTGTTAAAGTTGTTCGTGGTGAAGCTGAAGGCGGAAAAGTTGCTATTCGTAATATTCGTCGTGATGCGAACTCTGATTTTAAAAGCTTGTTAAAAGAAAAAGAAATCAGTGAAGATGATCACCACCAAGCTGAAGATTCAATTCAAAAGATAACAGATGTATTTGTGAAGCAAGTGGATGAAGTGCTTGTGAAAAAAGAAGCGGAACTAATGGAAATATAAGTTCGTTTATTACAAAACGCCATGTTGTTGCTGTTTAGCCAACTGGCGTTTTTTATTAATAGCGTTTTATAAATACGAAAACTTAAATAATTAATGGAAAATTGTTAAGTGGATAATACCGACATATTGGTTGAACAAACTGATAATAAAAGCATCCCTCAACATGTTGCTATCATCATGGATGGTAATGGCCGCTGGGCGCAACTGCAAGGCAAGGGACGAGTTGCAGGACACAAGGCTGGCGTTGAATCAGTACGACAGGTTGTTGCTACGGCCCGAAAGTCTAATGTTAAAGCGTTAACACTCTTTGCTTTTAGTAGTGAAAATTGGCAGCGACCGGCAAAAGAAGTCAGTGTACTGATGGATTTATTTATGTATGTGCTAACTAAAGAAGTTAAGCGTTTACATAAACATAATATTCGCTTTCAAGTGGTTGGTGATTTAAGCCGTTTTTCTGATAAATTACAAAAAAACATTGCTAAATCAGAGCAGCTTACTGCAGATAATACTGGATTAGTATTATCCATAGCGGCAAATTATGGTGGTCGTTGGGATATCGCTCAAGCGGCTAAAAAATTAGCTAGTGACGTCAAACAAGGTACTATGTCCCTTGATGATATTAATGAAGAAACACTCAATGAACATACCTGTTTAGCAAACCTACCTACATTAGATCTACTTATCCGTACCGGTGGTGATTATCGCATTAGTAATTTTCTCTTGTGGCAAGCTGCTTATGCAGAGCTTTATTTTACCGATACGCTGTGGCCTGACTTTAATGAAGTACAATTTTTAGAAGCCATGAGCTGCTTTGATCACCGAGAACGTCGTTTTGGCAAAACAGGCGAACAAGCAAGAAACGAAAAAATATAGTTGAAAACTTACTAAAAATATAATTAAGAATAGTAAGCCGAGTAACCTTACTCAGAGCTTGCCTGACTAGCATATAGTCCATTACTAAAAAGGGTAGCCCTTGTTAAAACAACGAATTATAACGGCTTTAATATTAGCACCAGCTGCAATCTCAGCAATTTTCTATTTGCCCATTAACTACTTTGCCGGGCTTCTAATGGCAATTATCGCCATAGGTTCATGGGAGTGGGCCCGCTTTATGGGTTTGGTCAATACCATTCAACGTTTAGGTTATGTCGTAATCACTAGCGCTTTAATCGCTACTCTATGGTTTTTATTACCAGTAGATGAAACTTGGTTAGTCATAACAGGTGTACAACATGAAATAACGTCACTGTTGTGGTTAAGTGTTATTTGGTGGTTATTTGCTGCTTTATTAATGTTTTCATATCCTAAGTCGAGTGCTTTTTGGTCTAATAATAAATTTATAATTGCAATGTTTGGTTGGTTAACCTTAGTACCTACATGGCTTGCCTTTATGGTTTTACGTACAAATAATTATGTATTAGATGAATTTCAAGGTGCGCAGTTATTGATGTACTTGTTTATGCTAGTGTGGAGTGCTGATGTAGGTGCCTACTTTGTCGGGAAATCTTTAGGTAAACATAAACTAATGCCCAATGTTAGTCCTGGAAAAACCATTGAAGGATTTCTGGGTGGTGTCGTTTGTGCAGCTATCTTAACTGGGATCGTGGGGGTTTCATTACAATGGTCAAATGATAAGTTTATAACGGCTTTGTTAGTTACCTTATTGATCACCTCAATTTCTGTGTTAGGTGATTTAACGGAGAGTATGTTTAAACGTCAAGCGGGTGTTAAAGATAGTGGTTCTATCTTACCCGGTCATGGCGGTATTTTAGATAGAATAGATAGTCTAACGGCAACTGCACCTGTTTTTGCTCTTTGTTACCTATTACTTGCTTGATAATCTCTGTATTTTCGAGCATTTTAATAAATTAATTGGGGTAAATGCGTGTCTAAACGTCAACTTTGTATATTAGGTTCAACGGGCTCAATTGGTTGTAGTACTCTCGATGTAGTAAGACTTCACCCTGAACGATTCCAAGTCATCAGTTTAGCTGCTTATACTAGCGTTGATGTGATATTCGAACAATGTATTGAATTTAAGCCACAGCAAGTAGTACTCGTCTCTAGTGAACACGCAGCTCTACTTACTCAAAAATTAAATGACGCAAATGTTAGTAATATTACTGTTTTATCAGGTGAACAAGCTTTAATTGATATTGCCGAGTGTCAAAATTCAGATACAGTGATGGCGTCTATTGTCGGTGCTTCTGGTTTGTTACCGACGCTCGCCGCAGTGAATGCGGGAAAACGAGTGTTATTAGCGAATAAAGAAGCCTTAGTAACATCAGGCGCTATTTTTATGGCTGCTGTAAAAGCCTCAGGCGCAGAGCTTTTACCTATCGACAGTGAGCACAATGCAATCTTCCAGTGCTTGCCATCCCAGCAGCAAGCTGAAATAGGTGAATGCCAACTTCTTGCCAATGGCATCAGTAAGATATTGTTAACTGGCTCTGGCGGGCCTTTTAGAACTAGAGCTATTGATACCCTAGAATCAGTGACACCTTCACAGGCGTGCGCTCACCCGAACTGGGATATGGGACGAAAAATATCCGTTGATTCTGCCACTATGATGAATAAAGGTCTTGAATTTATTGAAGCTAAGTGGCTTTTTAATGTTGAAGCTGAAGATATTCAAGTGGTTTTGCACCCCCAAAGCACCATACATTCAATGGTACAGTACAAAGATGGCTCTGTAATTGCGCAAATGGGCAATCCAGATATGCGTACTCCAATAGCCCATGCTTTGAGCTTTCCAGAACGTATTGAATCAGGCGTAGCACCGCTAGATTTTTTTAATACTCCCTCTTTTGAATTTCAACCCGTTGATTTTGAACGATATCCTAATCTGGAACTTGCAATTGAAGCGTGTAAGCAAGGTCAAGCTGCTTGTACTGCGCTCAATGCTGCCAATGAAATTGCTGTTGCTGCATTTCTAGACGAAAAAATAAAATTTACCGATATTTATAAAATAAATGAAACTTCTGTGAAAAAATTTGTCTCACAAAAGGTAGATAATATTAATGAGGTTATTGCCCTAGATGAGCAAGCGCGTTCATTTGCACAAACATTGTTAGCAGATTTTTTGCAAACTGAAGCGCTATCGCAAAAGGGTAATAAATAACATGATGGACTTTTTGTGGAACCTAGCATCTTTTGTTATCGCCTTAGGTATCCTAGTTACAGTACATGAATATGGTCACTTTTGGGTCGCTAGAAAAAACGGCGTAAAAGTTGAGCGATTTTCTGTCGGTTTTGGTCGAGCTCTTTGGCGAAAAACAGGAAAAGATGGCACTGAATATGTTTTGGCGATGATACCTCTGGGTGGTTATGTCAAAATGTTAGATGAGCGTATTGATGATGTTAAGCCTGAAGATAAAGATAAAACTTTTAATTCTAAAACAGTTTACCAGCGTATAGCGATTGTCGCAGCAGGACCTTTAGCTAACTTTATTTTTGCTTTATTTGCTTTGTATATAATGTTCCTTATTGGTGTTCCAAGTGTAAAACCAATGATCGGAAATATTAGTCCAAGCTCAATTGCAGCGGAAGCTAATCTAACAAAAGATAGTGAGATTGTTAGTATCGCAGGCGATAAAACACGTAATTGGCAAGAAGTTAACCTTGCGCTAATAGGACAAATTGGTAATCAAGAAATAACCATTAAAACTAAAAATAGTGATAGCCAGTATATATCTAGCTTTACTTTAGACACCAGTAATTGGGAATTCTCACCGGATAAAACGTCGGCTTTAACTAGCTTAGGTATTTCGCCTTATAGACCTAAAGTACACAATGAATTGGCGGCTGTGGCAGAAAAAAGCCCTGCTGAGTTAGGCGGACTTTTAGTGGGTGACAAGCTCATCGCTGTTAATGATGTCTTAACGGACGATTGGGTAGCTTTTGCAAAAGAGATAAAACAGTATCCGGGTAAAGAAGTATCAATCACTATTAAGCGTAATGATGAAATACTAACCCCCCTAGTGATACCAAACAGTATTGAACAAGCAGGAAAGGTTATTGGATATATTGGTGTTGCCCCTAAAGTTGATGCATGGCCAAAATCGTTATTAGTTGAATTAAGTTACGGACCAATTGATTCTCTCCAAGAAAGCGCACAGCGTACTTGGAATTTGACAAGTTTAACATTTAGTATGATAGGGAAACTTATTACTGGCGATGTATCGGTAAAAAACCTAAGCGGTCCTATCGGTATTGCTCAAGGTGCAGGTAATAGTGCAAGTCATGGTTTTGTATACTTTCTAGGCTTTTTAGCGTTAATTAGTATTAATTTGGGAATAATTAACCTTTTACCGCTTCCAGTACTTGATGGTGGACACTTACTCTATTATCTTATAGAGCTTTTTACAGGTAAAGAAGTGCCAGAGAAAACGCAAGAGGCAGGATTTAAGTTTGGTGCCTTAGCATTATTGATGTTGATGGCTATTGGCTTATTTAATGATTTTAGTCGGGTTCTTGGGTAAATAATTATTTCTGCGAATATTACGCTTATAAAAAAGAGCGCACAAAGAAGTCACTAAAAATTTTAACAAAGTGATAATAAAAGTTTTAAGTTAAATCGTTTGAAGAAAGGATACACTCCTTATTGCTATCAAGCTTTATGAGATTTCAACGGATGGATAAAGAAAGTCGAAGAGGCTAATTTTAAGGTAAATACCTTAACACTTTAATATTATTGGCTATGAGTCGTTTATTGAACTCAGTCTAATGTTAGAGTCACTGCTGTATATTGAGTGTGTAGCTAACCGTTTTTATAAAAAGAAGTAACGAAGTTTATAATATATGATCATGAAAAAAATTGCCTTAGCCCTACTATTAGGTGCGCTAGGAACATCAGTACCTATTGCTCAAGCTGCATCAAGCTTTCAAGTTGAAGACATCGAAGTTAAAGGTCTTCAACGTGTTGCTTTAGGGGCCGCGTTAACGCATATACCTTTCAATGTCGGTGACGAACTCAATGACTTTCGAATTTCACAATCTATAAAGGCCTTATACCAAGCCGGTCACTTTAATGATATTAGAGTTTACCGAGATGGTAATCGCTTGGTTTATCGTGTTAGAGAACGAGAAACAATAAACGAAATTATTTTTGATGGTAATAGCGATCTTAAAGATGAGCAGCTAACAGAAAGTCTTGATGGTAGTAATATTCGTGTCGGTGAAACTCTTGATCGCACCGTCATCTCTGGTATAGAGATGGGCTTAGAGAACTTCTATCACAGTGTGGGTAAATACAATGCGAAAGTGACCGCTAAAGTAACCCATTTACCACGAAACCGCGTTAATTTAGAGTTCTCATTTGTTGAGGGTGACTCTGCTGCTATCAAACAAATAAATATTGTTGGTAACGAAGTTTTTTCTGATATAGAAATTCTGGATAAAATTGAGCTAACGTATGATTCCCCTTGGTGGAATTTTATGGCGCAAGACAGATATCAGAAACAAACGTTACAAGGGGATATGGAAACGATTAATAGTTATTATCTTAATCGCGGCTATTTACGCTTTAAAGTAGACTCCACACAAGTATCAATGACCCCAGATAAAAAAGCGGTCTATATCGCCCTTAATGTGAGTGAAGGTGAAACTTATAACATTAGTGAAGTTGACTTTGTCGGTGACATGGCTGGTTTTGAAAATACCATCCGTGCTATTAACCCATTACAAGCGGACGAGTTATATAACGGTGCAGAAGTTACTTATACTGAAGAAGTTATTAGTAAATTTTTAGGTCGCTATGGTTATGCTTATCCTAAAGTGAGAACCATTCCAGAAGTTAATGACGAAAACCATACCGTTAAATTATCAATATCGATTGATCCCGGAAAGCGTGTTTATGTAAATCGCATAAACTTCACAGGTAATCATGTTACTGCTGATAACGTATTACGCCGTGAAATGAGACAAATGGAAGGTGCTTGGTTATCTAACAGTGTAGTTGAATCTTCAAAGTCATGGTTACAGCGTCTACCTTATATGGAGACCGTTGAGTTTGAAACTAAACAAATTGAAGGTGAAGATGATTTAGTCGATATCGACTTTACTGTTAAAGAACAGCCTTCTGGCTCATTTAATGCTGGTATAGGTTATGGTTCAGAAACAAAGTTAAGCCTTAACGCGGGTGTACAACAAAACAACTTCCTAGGCACGGGTAATCAACTGGGCTTAAACATTGCCAGAAACAGTTATCAAAAAAATGCCACTATCTCGTACACTGACCCTTACTTTACCGTTGATGCTGTCTCCCTTGGTGGACAAGTTTATTACAGTGAATATGATGCTGGTAATGCCAACTTGGTTGAATATAAGAACAAAACCTTCGGCCTAGGTCTTAACTGGGGTTTTCCAGTCAATGAATATCTTCGCTTAAATTTTGGTGTAGGTTGGAAGTATAACCAAATATCGCAATTAGAAGCGTATGATCAGATTCAAAACTTTTATGATATCTATGCTGATCCTAATGACCCCGATGGTCAATTAGCCTTTAAAACGTTAGATTTAAATGCTGGTTTATCACGAAGCACACTAAACCGTGGTACTTTTCCTACGTCAGGTTCACAACAACGATTTAATGCGAAAATGACGTCACCAAAGTCTGATTTGCAATACTTCAAACTAAATTATGATGCTAAATTTTATTTCCCATTAACCCGAAGTCAAAAATGGTCAGTACTAACTCGTATACAGTTAGGCTACGCCAATGGTTACGGAACCGTTGATGGCAATGATCAATTATTACCTTTCTGGGAGAACTTTAGTGCAGGTGGCTCAGATTCTTTAAGAGGTTTTGAGAATAACAGTGTTGGACCTCGTGCTATATATCGTAGCCCGAAGCAACTACCTGGTGGGGGCTGTTGTTTAGGTCCTGACAATGATTCTATTGCGGTATCACAAAGCTCTGTTGGTGGTAATGCTATGGCGCTTGCAGGCTTAGAGTTGATAGTACCAACACCTTTCTTAGACGAAAGTTACTCAAACAGTGTACGTACCAGTATTTTTTGGGACGCAGGTACTGTTTGGGATACAGAATTTAACATGGCAAGTTATTCAAATTTAGCGCCTGAAGAGTTTGCTAAAATTGACGACTATTCAGATCCGGGACGTTTTCGTAGCTCTGCAGGTATTTCACTGCAATGGCTTTCGCCAATGGGACCAATGATTTTTAGTTTCGCTAGATCCGTTAGAGAAGAAGAGGGTGATGATCTATCATTCTTTAGCTTTAACATAGGAAAAACATTTTAAAATGCAGATTTTAGCTGCGTTAAATGAATTAATCTTGCTATATTAATCGACAGAAATATTTACCTGTGAAAATCGCAAGTAACAAATAATAAATAAAGGGGAACAACGTTGAATAAAGTTATTAAAACTATGGTTATGGGCGTAGCAGCATCAGGTATGTTATTAGCAAGTTCAGCTATGGCAGCAGATCAAAAAATTGGGGTAGTTAATTTTCAAGAAGTGATGAGTAAAATACCGCAAACAGCCGCGCTAATGCAAAGCTTAGAAGCTGAATTTAAAGACGAAAAAGCTATCATTACCCAGCTTGAAAAAGACATTAAATATTACCAAGAAAAACTCAAGCGTGATGGTTCATTAATGAGTGTAAAAGAAAAAGAAGAGCTTAATGTAAAAGTTAAATCTCTATTTCAAGAATACCAGGTAAAAGGCAAAGCTTTACAAGACAAAGCTAGTCAACGTCAAAACCAAGAAACTAATAAAATCATAGCCTTAGTACGTCAAGCGGTAGACAATATTGCTGTTAAACAAGATTATGACTTAGTGCTTTCTCAACAAGCGGTTGTTTATGCTAAACCAGATGCTAGCCTTACTGAAATTGTAGTAGAGCAAGTAAGTAAACTTAAGTAAGCTGCTTAGTTATCATTAAGATAAATAATTTATTACTCATCGCGGTAAAGGCATTATTATGACTTACACGTTAGCTGAAATTGCTATCAAACTAGATGCTAAATTGATAGTACCAGCTGCGCTAGATGAGCAAAACGAAGCACTGACTCAAATCAGTGGCTTAGCAACTTTAGCAAAGGCGGGGACAGGGCAAGTGGCTTTTCTTGCCAATAGCAAGTATCAGCAACAACTTAGCTCAACTAATGCGAGTGCGGTGATTGTCTCTCCTGATGCCGTAGAGGCCTGTCAGGTCAGTGCTCTTGTCATGGATAACCCTTATATGGGGTATGCCATGCTAGCTAGTTTACTTGATAGTACGCCAAAAGTGTCTTGTGGGATTCATCCCAATGCTGTTATTGCCGATGATGTTTTAATCGGTGAAAATGTAAGTGTTGGCGCTAATACAGTTATTGAGTCAGGTGTGCAACTAGCTGATAATGTAAGTATTGGTGCCGGTTGCTTTATTGGTCATGGGGCTAAAATTGGTGAATCAACGATACTCTGGGCAAATATTACTATTTATCACAGAGTAGAGATTGGTCATCATTGCTTAATTCAAGCTAGCACTGTTATTGGCTCCGACGGTTTTGGTTATGCGCCGGTAAAAGGGCAGTATAAATGGCATAAAATCCCGCAATTAGGCAGCGTCATTATTGGCGACCATGTTGAGATTGGCGCTAGTACTACTATTGACCGAGGGGCACTGGATAATACCGAAATAAGAGACGGTGTAATTTTAGATAACCAAATTCAAATTGCTCACAATGTTATTGTTGGCGAGAATACCGCCATAGCAGGTTGTACCGTCATTGCAGGTAGCACTGTCATAGGTAAGAATTGTACTATTGCCGGTCTGGTCGGAGTTAATGGTCATATTACTATTGCTGATAATTGTGTTTTTACTGGCATGTCCATGGTAACCAAGAATATCAGTCAAGCAGGAGTGTATTCTTCTGGTATGCCAGTAGTACAAAATAAAGAATGGAATAAAACTAATGCCAGAGTTAAGCGACTTGATAGCTTGACTAAACGAGTGAAAGAGTTAGAAAAATTACTCGCTAAAAACTAGCTATTAACCCCGCCAATGCGTAAAATACTCCAAAGTCTTTCTGTCGCTCAACATGAAGCTGACGCAAATATAGTAAGCAGTTAGTTAGTTAACCATTAACTAACTGCGTTAACTAACAAGGAATATTCATTTGGAAACTGTAAAAAAACCTATCGATCTTAACGAAATAAAAACGTTAATACCTCACAGATACCCAATGTTATTAGTTGATAAAGTAATAGATCATGAACCAGGTAAAACCTTACATGCTATTAAAAATGTCACAATAAATGAGCCTGTATTTACAGGGCATTTTCCTGAACTAGCCATTTTTCCCGGTGTTTTAATTTTAGAAGCATTAGCACAAGCTACAGGTATCCTTGGTTTTAAAAGCACAGAAGGGCGTGGTGATAATGAAATGTATTTATTTGCCTCAATAGATAAAGCAAAATTTAAAAAACCTGTGTTACCAGGTGATACCATGCACTTACATGTTGAATTTCTCAAAGAACGTCGAGGAATGTGGAAGTTTTATGGTGAAGCTAGAGTTGATGGCAAAGTGGTTTGTAGTGCTGACCTTATGTGTGCACGTCGCCCTTTATAGACCCCTATTACAAATATTATTTAGAACAAAAAGCTTACTTACCTATTAGAAGATTAAACGTATGATTCATCCCCAAGCTATTATTGAACCAGGTGCCGTTATTGGCAAAAATGTGTCTATAGGTCCATGGACTTATATTGCCAGTAATGTTGTGATTGGCGATAACTGTGAAATCAGCTCGCATGTGGTCATTAATGGCCCAAGCCGTATCGGTAAAGGTAACCGTATATTTCAATTTGCAAGTATTGGTGAAGACTGTCAGGACATTAAATATGACGGTGAGCCAACTGAATTGATCATTGGTGATAACAATACCTTTCGAGAATCTTGTACTGTTCATCGTGGCACGATTCAAGATAATAGTATTACTCAAATTGGCAGTAATAATTTATTTATGGCCTATACCCATGTGGCCCACGATTGTATTGTTGGAAGTCATTGCATTTTCGCAAATAATGCTTCTATTGCTGGTCACGTCCATGTAGGTGACCACGCTATTATTGGTGGTATGGTAGGTGTTCATCAATTCTGCCATATTGGCGCACATAGTTTTATTGCTGGTAATGCCCTAATACTTAAAGATGTTCCTGCTTATGTTATGGCTTCAGGTCAACCGGCTAAACCTTTTGGCTTAAACAGTGAAGGTTTAAAACGTCGTGGTTTTGATAAAGAAACCATTCTAACGATAAAACGTGCTTACAAGGTGTTGTACCGACAAGGGCTTTCTGTTGAAGACGCATTAAGCGCTATCAATGAAATGCCAGCCCAATCTCCAGAATTACAAGCGTTTTGTAATTCAATCAAAGAATCTAATCGCGGTATCATTCGTTAAACTTAATATGTTAAACATGTGCCGTTAATACCAGTACCGTTATTATACCCAAGCTACCTGAATATGCAGGTTTCAGCGGGAATTAGAAAGCCTTTAAGCAAGGCATTGATTGAAGAGAAGGGTTGTTCCCTTGTCGAAATCAATAACGCAGCATAAAGCGTTTCTAAACCAGCCCTGCGGGGACGTCTGAGCAAACCATGTTCTTCGTTGCCTCCTTTTTTAAGGGAATAACCCTTAATAAAATGAGGCTCCTTGATCATGAATCGCTCAAGCGTCCTGAAACACGTATCTTCAAGTGGCTTGGGTATATAGGTACAGTTAACTTTAAGTACCTTTAACGTCTATGACTACTCAAAATCAAAACACTCACCAACAAACTGTTTTTGCAATGGTTGTTGGTGAACATTCAGGCGATACGCTCGGCGCAGGCCTGATCACTTCCTTACGACAGACTCATCCGCATGCTAAATTTATCGGTATTGGCGGACCCAAAATGCTAGCCTTAGGTTTTGAAAGCCTATTCGCTATGGACGAGTTATCGGTCATGGGGTTAGTCGAAGTACTTGGCCGAATCAGACGTTTATTACATGTCCGTAAAACCTTAACCGATTTTTTTATTACCAATAAACCCGATGTGTTTATTGGTATTGATGCGCCTGACTTTAATATCGGTCTAGAATTAAAACTTAAAGTAAAAGGTATTAAAACGGTTCATTATGTTAGTCCGTCAGTCTGGGCTTGGCGTGAAAAACGTATTTTTAAAATCGCCAAAGCTACTGATATGGTCTTAGCCTTGTTGCCTTTCGAAAAAGCTTTTTATGATAAGCACAATGTTCCTTGTACTTTTGTTGGTCATCCACTTGCGGATGATATTCCGATGCAAAGTGATAAAGTTTTAGCCAGAGACAAGCTTGGTTTAGCACAAGATAAAAAAATCTTGGCATTGATGCCAGGTAGTCGTGGTGGTGAGTTATCACGTTTACTTGAAGATTTTTTTGAAAGTGCTAAACAATTACAAGCTCAAGATAGTGAACTACTCTTTGTCGCGCCCATGATCAGTGAGCAGCGGGCCAATCAATTTAATGCCCTTAAAGCTGAACTTGCTCCAGATTTAGATATAGAGATTGTGCTTAATCAAACGCAACAGGTAATGGCTGCCAGTGATTGTTTATTAACCGCTTCGGGTACAGTAACCTTAGAAGCTGCTTTAATTAAACGACCCATGGTTATTTGTTATAAATTTAGCCCAATAACCTTTTTCTTAGGCCGTAGGTTTGTTAAGTTGAAATGGTTCTCTTTACCAAACTTATTAACAAATAAATCTTTAGTCCCTGAATTATTGCAAAAGGATGTTTGCCCTGAAAATATTGTGCCTTTGGTTAAAGAGCGTCTATATCAGGATCAAAGCCAATTGAATGATAGTTTTACTGCAATACATCAACAACTAAAATGTGATGCGAGTAAACAAGCAGCTAAGGCTGTACTTGATGTTTTATCTTCGAAACTTTTAAGCAATAACAAATAATAACTAACCAATAAGATAAGAATACCTTATCTCGAGTAAATAATATGGCGAGTAAGCAAATTTTCCCTGATTTTGAATACCCTATCGCGTATTGCATTGCGGGTGTTGATGAAGTCGGTCGTGGTCCTTTAGTTGGTGATGTGGTTACAGCGGCGGTAATTTTAGATCCCGATAACCCGATTGAAGGATTGATGGACTCGAAAAAATTATCAGAAAAGAAGCGTAACTTGTTATCCCTTGAAATAAAGGAAAAGGCAATCTCTTGGTCATTAGGGCGTGCTTCTCCACAAGAAATTGATACCTTGAATATATTACACGCCACTATGCTTGCGATGCAGCGAGCTGTTGAAGGACTGAATGTTGAACCTGACTTTGTGCTTGTTGATGGTAATCGTTGTCCTACATTCTTATGCAATGCCAGTGAAAGTAACCAACAAAATTTAAAAATTGCTAGCCAAGCGGTAGTGAAAGGTGACGCTAGAGTTACTGAAATAAGTGCTGCGTCTATTATTGCTAAAGTAGCTCGCGATAATGAAATGATAGCCTTAGACAAACTCCATCCTGAATATGGTTTCGCCAAGCACAAAGGTTACCCAACTAAACTTCATTTAGAAAAAATTATCGAGCATGGCGTACTGGATTGTTATCGACAAAGCTTTAAGCCTGTCGCTAGAGTATTAGGTACATACCATGACTGATATGCTTAGCGGAGAAATTGCCACAGAAGCAGAACCAAGCGTTTTTGTACCGCCAAAATTTATTCATTTACGCGTACATAGTGATTACTCTATGTGTGATGGTTTGAAGAAAGTAAAGCCGATAGTTGCGAAAGCTGTTGAGCTTAATATGCCAGCACTTGCCTTAACTGACCAAACTAATTTATGTGGTCTAGTTAAGTACTATCACGCTGCTCATGGCGCAGGAATTAAACCAATTATAGGTTGTGATTTTTGGGTGAAAAGTGATGAGTTGGAAGATGAACTGTCACGTATAGTTGTACTTACTACTAACAATGTAGGTTATAAAAATATAACTGAACTTATCTCAAAAGCCTACATGCGTGGACACATACAAAATAAAGCTGTGATAGATAAGTCGTGGCTGGTTGAATATAAAGAAGGCTTAATCTTACTTTCTGGTGGCCGAGAAGGTGATATAGGTAAAGCCTTATTAAAAGGGAATACTGAATTAGTTGATGAAATGGTGAGTTTTTATCAGCAACATTTCGATCGTTGTTATTTTCTAGAGTTAGTCAGAACAGGTCGTAATGATGAAGAAAATTATATCCATCTTGCCGTTGAGCTAGCCGAAAAAGAAAATCTGCCAGTAGTTGCAACTAATGAGGTGATGTTTCTTTCCCCAAATGACTTTGATGCCCATGAAATTCGCGTTGCTATTCATGACGGCTTTACCTTAGATGATAAACGTCGACCTAAGCGTTATAGCTCTGAGCAATATTTACGTAGTGAAGAGGAGATGTGCGAGCTGTTTAGCGACATCCCTGAAGCCTTAGCCAATAGTGTCGAAATTGCTAAACGCTGTAATGTCACTGTCACCTTAGGTGAATACGTCTTACCAGACTTTCCCACGGAAGGTTTGGAGATAAATGACTTTTTTATCAAAGTATCTGAAAAAGGGTTAGAAAAACGACTTGATCAATTATTCGACCGTCAAGCGGATGATTTTGCCGAAATAAGAAAACCTTATGATGAACGTTTAGCTATTGAGCTAGAAGTGGTAAATAACATGGGCTTCCCCGGTTATTTCTTGATTGTTATGGAATTCATTCAATGGAGTAAAGATAACAATATCCCCGTTGGCCCCGGTCGTGGTTCTGGTGCTGGTTCCTTAGTTGCCTATGCACTAGATATTACCGATCTCGATCCACTTGAATATGATTTACTTTTTGAGCGCTTCTTAAACCCTGAGCGTGTCTCTATGCCTGATTTCGATATCGATTTCTGTATGGATAGACGTGATGAAGTAATCGATCACGTGGCTGAGCTTTATGGGCGAGATGCGGTTTCGCAAATAATTACTTTTGGTACTATGGCGGCAAAAGCGGTTATCCGTGATGTTGGTCGTGTACTTGGCCACCCATACGGTTTTGTCGACAGAATTTCAAAACTTATACCGCCTACCCCTGGCATGACCTTAGCTAAAGCATTTGAAGAAGAGCCAAAGCTGCCAGAAGTTTATGCACAAGATAGTGATGTCAAAGATCTCATTGATATGTGTCGTATCTTAGAAGGTACCACACGTAATGCAGGTAAGCATGCGGGTGGTGTTGTTATTTCACCGACTACTATTACCGATTTTGCCCCATTATATTGTGATGATGAAGGTAAAAATCCAGTAACCCAATTTGATAAAAATGATGTAGAAGATGCTGGCTTAGTTAAGTTCGATTTCTTAGGTCTACGAACACTGACCATTTTGCAATGGGCCATTGAAATGGCTGATGCAAAATTGATAAAAGCCGGCAAAGAGCCAATCGATATCACCAAAATTGATCTCGAAGATAAAGCAAGCTTTAAGCTATTACTTGCCTCGAAAACCACAGCAGTTTTTCAGCTTGAATCTAGCGGTATGAAGTCTTTAATTGATAAATTAAAACCTGATTGCTTTGAAGATATTATCGCATTAGTGGCGTTATTTCGTCCTGGGCCATTACAATCAGGCATGGTTGATAACTTTATTGAACGTAAACATGGCCGTGAAGAAGTCAGTTATCCTGACGCCACTTGGCAGCATGAAGATTTACAGCCGGTGCTTGAGCCAACCTACGGCATTATCTTGTATCAAGAGCAAGTAATGCAAATTGCGCAGGTACTTGCAGGTTACTCACTCGGTGGTGCAGATATGCTTCGCCGTGCAATGGGTAAGAAAAAGCCAGAAGAAATGGCTAAGCAGCGCGCCGGTTTTGAACAGGGTGCGAAAGATCGTGGTGTTGATGGCGAACTTGCCATGAAAATTTTCGATTTGGTTGAAAAATTTGCTGGTTATGGTTTTAACAAATCGCATTCTGCGGCTTATGCCTTAGTGTCTTATCAAACGTTATGGATGAAGACACATTTCCCTGCACCGTTTATGGCCGCAGTAATGTCTGCTGATATGGACAACACTGAAAAAATTGTCACTTTAGTTGATGAGTGTGGCAATATGGAAATAGATTTATTGCCACCCGATGTTAACGCTGGACAATATAAATTTACCGTTAATAGTGATAATCAAATTGTTTATGGTATTGGTGCTGTTAAAGGAGTTGGTGAAGGCCCTATTGAAGCTATTATTAGTGCTCGACAATCAGACGGCCCTTTCACAGACTTATTTGATTTCTGTGCACGTCTAGATCTTAAAAAAACTAATAAACGTGTTTTAGAAAAATTAATTAAATCAGGTGCTATGGATAGTCTTGGCCCTAAGTATGTACAAGGGAAAGCAAAAGAGCAGGGCGCTAATCGAGCGGCTCTCTTTGAAACATTACCAGAAGCCATTAAAGCAGCAGAGCAACATGCAAAAGCAGAATCGTTAGGTCAAAATGACCTTTTTGGTTTAATAAATGATGAACAAACTGATTCCAGACAAACTTTTAAAGAAGTCAGAGCTTGGCCTGAGGAAAAGTGGCTAGATGGAGAAAAAGAAACCTTAGGGCTTTATTTAACCGGCCATCCCATTAATCGCTACTTGTCTGAAATAAAAAAATATTCTTCGAGCCGCCTAGTTGTTATGCAACCAACGGGTCGAGATAGGCAAGCTGTTGCTGTTGGTTTAGTGATAGGCGTACGCGTCCTGGTCAATAAACGCGGGCGTCGCTGGGCATTAGTGACGCTAGATGATAAGAGTGCTCGTATGGATATTCGTCTTTTTCCAGATGACTATGATCGCTTTGCAGAGATGCTGGTAAATGACGCTATTTTGGTTTGTAGTGGACAGGTCAGCTTTGATGATTATTCTGGTGGTAATACAATGACAGCTCGGGATATAATGACTATCACTGATGCGCGAGAAAATTATCTTAGTTCCATTGATGTTCAAGTTGATAACAGCTTGATAGCAGATGATTTTATCGAACAGTTTACTCAGGTATTAACACCTTTTAAAGAAGGCACCTGTCCAGTGAGAGTTTTTTATCAGCGCGAAGAAGCCCAAGCTATGCTTGAGTTAGGCGTTCAATGGCGAGTAACGCCAGCCGATATGTTACTATACGAATTAAAAACATTGCTTGGTGAAGAACGTGTCGCCATGGAATTTAAATAACAACTGCTTAGCTTAAGATATTGAGCAAGAATACTTTATGTAAAGTATTGCTTAAGGTACTAAACTCAAGGTATTTTGGTTAAGTAGTGAAAAACGATTTTAAAAAATTAACTAGATTTATTAGGTAAAAATAAGCATGTCATTAAACTTTTTAGATTTCGAGCAGCCTATTGCTGAACTTGATGCAAAAATAGAAGAGCTACAGTTAGTAAATAACGGCCAAGAGCTTGATCTTGATATCGAAGATCAAATCTCTCAATTACGCGAAAAAAATAAAGAGCAAACGAAGAAAATTTTTTCGAACTTAGATGCATGGCAAACAGCTAGAGTAGCTCGTCATCCACAACGCCCATATTCGCTAGATTACATACCGCGTATTTTCACCGAGTTTGATGAATTAGCAGGCGATCGCGCTTATGCTAATGACAATGCTATTGTTGGCGGTACAGCACGTTTGGACGGTAAGCCAGTGATGATCATTGGTCATCAAAAGGGTCGTTCAACTGCTGAGAAAGTTAAGCGTAATTTTGGTATGCCTCGTCCAGAAGGTTATCGCAAAGCGCTACGTCTAATGGAAATGGCAGAACGTTTTAATATGCCTATCATCACCTTTATTGACACTCCTGGTGCTTATCCAGGTGTTGGCGCAGAAGAGCGTGGTCAAAGTGAGGCTATTGCTCGCAACTTAAAAGTGATGGCGCGTTTATCTGTACCTATTATTTGTACCGTTATTGGTGAAGGCGGCTCTGGTGGCGCATTAGCCATTGGTGTTGGTGATAGAGTGAATATGTTGCAATACGCTACATATTCAGTAATTTCACCTGAAGGGTGTGCGTCTATTTTATGGAAAACAGCCGAGAAAGCTCCTACAGCTGCGGCGGCAATGGGTATTACAGCACAGCGTATCAAAGAGCTAGATTTAATAAATAGCATTGTTGAGGAGCCACTAGGCGGAGCTCATCGTGATATGGATGTGATGGCTGCACACCTTAAACAAGCAATTAAAAAAGATTTGTCGGAGCTAGAAGGCTTAAGTAAAGATGAGCTTATCGAACAACGTTACGATAGATTAATGTCATTTGGTTACTGTTAAATAACCTAGCCGACAGCAGTTAACTGCTGTCGGCTTTTTTCTATGAATATTATAACTTCAGCTCTTCAAAATACCCTCAAGACCCTTTTCGAAACGCACGGAAATATTGAGTTAATTGTTGCCTATAGTGGCGGTATCGACTCGCAAGTGCTTTTACATGCTTTAGTGCAATTAAAGCAAAATAAAATTATCAATAATGAAATTACGGTCTGTCATGTTAACCATGGACTGAGTGGTAATGCTGAGCGTTGGCAAAAACTTGCCGAACAAGAGTGTATTAAACTGTCAGTTAACCTTATTGTTAAGCGTGTTAATGTGCGGTCAAAAGCACAACAGTCATTGGAAGCACTGGCACGTGATGCCAGATATAATGCCCTTAAGTCTTTGAGGGAGAAAAAATCTGTCGTATTAACTGGGCATCACAGTGATGATCAAAGTGAGACCTTTTTACTAGCACTTAAACGTGGTGCTGGTTTAAAAGGCTTATCTGCAATGTCAGTACAAACACAGCTTGACCAACATTTATTGGTTCGACCTTTATTGAACGTTGCTCGTCAAGAAATAGAGAATTATGCTGAAAATCATCAGCTTAGTTGGGTGGAAGATGAATCTAATCTTGATACTTGTTTTGACCGTAACTTTATCAGACAAAAAATAATACCACTGTTACGTGAGCGTTGGCCTAGTATAAATAACACTATTAATCGAAGTGCTAGCCATTGCTTAGCAGGACAAGAGTTATTAGATGAACTTGCCGAACAAGATTTAACCGTTTGTAAAACGGGAGACTCGGGTTTGCATGTTTCAGCGTTAACGACCTTATCACCAGCACGCTTTAATAACCTAATACGTTTTTTTATGGCACAACAAGGTTGCTTGATGCCAAGTACAGAGCAAGTTAATCAAGTAAGACTTCAACTGCAGGCTGATGAAGATAAAAGCCCTCAAATTAAAGTGGCAGAGCAGGTTTTTAGACGTTTTAAAAACACATTATTTTTAACGCCGGAATATAGTGATATTAGCAATTGGCAAGGGCAAGTTGACTTGTTCCAAGATACTCTGATGTTTGGCAATAATGTACTGGTTTTACCGGATAACTTGGGCGAATTGAGCTTTAATACGAATGTCGTGATAAACACTGATTCGCGGACAAATCTGCCTCGCATTTCCTTACCGATGCTAGGACAGCAAGTCAGTGTTCGCTTTTGCCATGAAAACCCCAAATGCTTGCCTCATTTTAGGCAACACTCCCGTACTGTTAAAAAAGTACTGCAGGAGTTAAATATAGCGCCATGGCAACGTAAACGTATTGCATTTTTGTATTACGACAATGAATTGGTAGCGGCGATAGGCCATTTCATTTGCCAACCATTTATTGAGAGTGACCCTAAGCTAGGTATGCAAATAGATCATGCTAAGTTGACAAGCTGAACGTTTAAATAAAAAGGCGCATAGTACCAAGAGTACTATGCGCCTTTTTTATATGAACTGTTTATGCCAGCTATATCAGCTTACTCACCTTACTCTTTAGTTATATGGTGTGATGCTGCCGCTGAAAATACAACATCAGTAGAGCTATTTAAAGCCGTCTCTGCCGAGTCTTGAATAACGCCAATAATAAAGCCAATAGCAACAACCTGCATAGCGACATCATTATTAATACCAAATAAGCTACAAGCCAATGGAATAAGTAATAGTGAGCCACCAGCCACACCAGAAGCACCACAAGCTGAAATGGAGGCTACCACAGACAATAAAATTGCTGTCGCAAAACTCACTTCAATATTTAAGCTGTAGGCCGCAGCTAAAGTTAAAACGGTAATGGTAATTGCTGCACCGGCCATGTTGATGGTGGCACCTAGTGGGATCGAAACTGAGTAGGTATCTTCATGTAAATCTAATTTCTTACATAAGGCCATATTCACGGGAATGTTTGCGGCTGAGCTACGGGTGAAAAAAGCGGTAATACCAGATTCTTTAAGACAAGTGAAAACTAAAGGATAAGGATTTTTCTTAGTGATGATAAACACAATTAAAGGGTTAACTAGCAAGGCGATAATTAACATGGCACTAAGTAGTACTGCTACCAAATGACTATATTCGCCCAAAGCACTAAAACCCGTAGTCGCAATTGTATTTGCAACTAAGCCAAAGATACCTAGTGGAGCAAAACGTATTACTATACGCACAACACTTGAAATAGCTTCGCTTAAATCATGTACCATCCCCTTGCTAGATTCACTTGCATGCTTTAATGAAAAGCCTAAGCCTAACCCCCAAGCAAGCACAGCTATAAAGTTACCACTAGCAACTGCCGTCACAGGATTTTCAACCACTTTAAAAGCGAGTGTAGCCAATACTTCGGTTAATTTTTGCGGAGGATTTGCAGTCGCTCCAGCAAGATCTAAGGTAAGCTCTGTGGGAAAAGCAAAACTTAATAATACGGCAACCAAAGCGGCACTTAAGGTACCTAAAAAGTATAAGCCAACAATAGGTTTTAACTCAGCACTGCTATCCATTTTCTGATTAGCTATCGCTGAGGTAACTAATACTAACACCAGAATAGGGGCAACTGCTTTTAAGGCGTTAACAAATAAGCTGCCGAGCATACCAAATGCTTTAGCTGACTCGGGTGATATTACAGCTAGTAAACTAGCTAAAATAATAGCGACAATTATTTGGCTAACCAAACTAGTTGACTTTATTTTTTGAATAAAAGATTCGTTTTGGGGTTTTTCGCTGGTCATAGGTAAGCCTGCTACTTAAGGTTTTTAATATGAGCGAGTTTTATCATTGAAGAATAGGCATTGTCTACAGCTATTCGCTAAACGAGGATAATTAAGCGTTAAAGCGAGTTTTTTCATAGAAATATAAGATGATGCGAGTATAATTACGCCATTAAAACAACGATTATCTTTGGAAAAACTATGCCTACAGAACAAGCATTAAAAAACCGTAGCAACAATAGCTGCGAACTTTGTACTAGTACAGACACCTTGGTAGTTTATCCGGTACCGCCAACGAGTGATTTAAGTGCTCAGCAATCTATTTACTTATGTCAAAATTGTTTATCACAAATTGACGGGCAGAGTGAATTAGATCTGAATCACTGGCGTTGCTTAAATGATAGCATGTGGAATCAAGAGCCAGCAGTACAAGTTATGTCTTATCGTATGCTGCACAAACTTTCATCTGAGAGTTGGGCTCAAGATGCTTTAGACATGATTTATTTAGAAGATGAAGTGAAAACGTGGGCAGAGCAGGGTATTGCTGCAGAGCGCAGTAATGGACCAACGCGCGATAGTAATGGTGCAGAATTACAAGATGGCGATAATGTTACTTTGATTAAAGATTTAAAAGTTAAAGGGGCAAACTTTACCGCCAAGCAAGGTACCATGGTACGCGGTATTACCTTAACGGATAATCCTGAACATATTGAAGGTAAGGTCAATGGCACTCGTATTGTATTGGTGTCTGCTTATTTGAAAAAAGCTTAATCTTAACTGTTTGCATATATTTCAGTTAGCTATTTGAACGAGTAAAACTAAGACATAAAAAACGCTGTGATAATTATATCACAGCGTTTTTATTTATTAGTCTATTTACAAAACACTAAATCAAGCAAGGTTAAGTTAATTATAGTATCAACTTATTCCTTCAACTTAATGGATCAACTTTTGTTATTGATTCTTTTTTCTAAAAGATTCACAAGCTACTTGATCTTCACATTCACCATATAAGTATAAGCTATGGTTAGTTAGCTTAATTTTATGTGCTACAGCAATATCACTTTGTCTTTGTTCAATGACATTATCTTCAAACTCAACAACTTTGCCACATTTTAAACAAACCAAATGGTCATGGTGAGCTTTATGGGCTAATTCAAATACTGATTTACCGCCTTCAAAGTGATGGCGAGTAACAATGCCAGCATCATCAAATTGGTTTAATACTCGATAAACAGTCGCTAAACCAATTTCTTCATTTTGTTCTAATAATATTTTATAAACATCTTCTGCACTGATGTGCTGATTATTTGGCTGTTGAAGAATACTGAGGATCTTTATTCTAGGCAGGGTGATTTTTAATCCAGCTCTTTTAAGTTCTTCGTTTTGTTCAGCCATATTAACTCTCTAAAGTGATAAGTAATTCAATAGCAAAATTATAGGGGGTTATAGAGGAAGAGAAAAGCTTTAGTTTTATTCTTTGAACAAATTGTTCGCTTTGGCTGTAAAAGTGAAAAAAAAAGCCCAATAAATGGGCTTTTTTAACTATAACCTTGATTATAACAAGGTTATTAAGCGAATTCGGCTAAACACATTTCATCGTTTAATTGAGCAAGCCATTTATCAACACGTGCTTCAGTTAATTCACTTTGTCTGTCTTCATCAATACATAAGCCAATAAAAGTGTTTTCATCAACAAGAGCTTTTGACGCTTCAAATTCGTAACCGTCGGTTGACCAGTTACCAACAACGATAGCACCTTTACTCTCAACGATATCTCGTAAAGGCTCCATAGCATCACAAAAGTATTCGGCGTAATCTTCTTGGTCGCCTAAGCCAAAGATAGCTACTAATTTATCAGTAAAATCTATTGCTTCTAAATCAGGTAAAAAATCATCCCAATCACATTGGTTTTCACCATAATACCAGGTAGGAATACCTAAAATAAGCAAATCGAACTCTGCGATTTCCTCTTTAGTGCTCTTGGCGATGTCTTTGACGTCAACCATTTGCTTACCTAATTTTTTCTGGATCATTTTACCAATTGCTTCAGTGTTACCTGTATCACTGCCAAAGAATAAACCTACGATTGCCATGAAATATTACCTTATTATGCTTTCATATTACTTAATGTGTGCTGCTAATGATTCTATTAGTAGCGACTCTATTAATTCGCTACGACTCATTTGTTGAGTTTCAGCTAATTGTTCTAATTGTTCAAATAAACTGTGATGGACTTTAAACTCTACTCGTTTTAAACCCTTGTTTTTGTCACGCTTTACCTGATTTCGCTTGTTAATCTTTATCTGTACGCTACGTGAGTTAGGATTCGTTTTCGGACGCCCAGGACGTCTTTCATCACTAAATAGGTCAATAGTGGTTAAGTCAGTTATTTCTTTTGCCATGAGTTAACCAACACCCTGACTTTCCCAGATAAACTGGATAATACCTTTCGCAATAAAGCCTGCACAGCCTAAAAATAAAACAAAATAAACGACCACTTTACCCATTCTTGGTACATCGTTTCTATTCATCACATCATAAATAGAAAGGCCAATAAAGCCAAAGATAAAAAGGAAAAATAAATTAAGGCCAATTGCCTCAATAAGCTCTAAATGTTCTACTAGCATAGTGGTTGTTTGTTTCTTATACACTAAGGCCAATTAATACTAAGACTAAGGCCAAAAAAATTGGCCGCATTATAACACACGATTTACGCCATACCATTAGCATTTATTGCTATTAGGTAAATAATAATAGCGATTGTTAGTAGTAAGCATTTTGATCTTTATCAATGATATAGAAGTCGGCTGTTATAATTTCTTTGTTTTATGGAAATTCGGCCTTAATAAAGTCCGCGACAATTTTATTAAAGGCAATAGTCTTTTCAGCATGAAGCCAATGTCCTGCGCCTTGAATGATTTTTGCTTTGCTGTTGGGTAACAGTGCAGCGATAGCTGTTCTGTGTTCAGTTTGAATATAATCAGAATTACCTCCTTTGATGAACAAAGTTGGTCCAGCATAAGCTTTGCTATTATCAGGTATTTGATTCGCTTTCATTATCTGCGGATAGCATAAACTGATATTTTCAAGACTGCATTTAAAGGCAAATTTACCTTGTGAATTTAATGCTAAATTACGTAATAAAAATTGCCTAACACCGATGTTATCGACAAATGGAGCTAGCTGAGTATCAGCATCCTTGCGTTTCATTACTTGAGATAAATCGATCGCTTGCAAACCGGCTATAATTTTTAAATGATGAGGCGGGTAGCTAACCGGAGCAATATCAGCAACTAATAACTTTGTAATACGCTCTGGTTGCGCTAACGCGACTTGAACGGCAATTTTACCGCCCATTGAGTGACCTAATAATAGGCAAGTATCAATATTTAAATGGTCTAACAAATTAATGATGTCTTGCGCTAATTCGGAGTACTCCATAGTGCTAGCATGAAATGAATCACCATGATTTCTAACGTCGACACTGGTAACACAATAGTTTTGTGCCAATGGTTTTGCCACCATATTAAGATTTTCTAAACTACCAAATAAACCATGTATCAGTACGATGTGTTTGCCCGTACCAACTTGTTTATAGTTTAGTATTTCAGGTTTTTTTGTCATTATGTTATTCGTTTTTATTTGGCTATCATTGGTAATATTGTCATGTTTTTAACAACTATTTGCAAACATCACCGTTAAATAATCAAAGCATGGAATACCTATGCTTAAATTAATTTTTTTGCCTGAAGTGATGTTAATTCCAACTGAAATGATGAACTTTGAATAGTAATGGGTATAAATGAGTTCAACCTACTGTCATTTCCCTATATAATCTTTCGCGAATTATTTAAGTTAAGGGTAACAATGAAAAACATCGAAATAGATGAAGAGCTTTACCAATATATTGCCACTAATACTCAGTTTATTGGTGAGAGTGCTTCTGCCATTTTACGTCGTTTGCTAAATTTGGGTGTCGAAGCCAAACTTGAAACCGTTACCGTTAATGAACCTTCAGATGTGGTTGAAGTAAATATTCTTCCTGAGTCTGAAGAGAAGGCAGTGAAAATTGAAACTGCTGAGGTTAAAGAACCAAAAAGTAAAGCTGTTGTTAAGGTTACCGCTGAGAGCCATGAAACAGTGTTTAACTTTATCAATAAAGAAGAGTTGGCAATGCAGCGTGGTGCTGTGGGACGGTTTTTATTAATTCTTGCCGCATTATATCGTGCTCATCCAGACCAGTTTGGTGTAGTAACAGATATAAGTGGTAGAGATCGCTTATATTTTGCTAATAGTGAAAATAAATTAGCAGAAAGTGGCAGTAGTACTAAGCCTCGCCAAATACCAGAAAGTCCATTTTGGGTCATAACCAATTCTAACACCACACGTAAAAAAATGATGTTAACTAAAGCCTCAATCTCATTGGGTTATAGTGACAGTGATGTAGAAAAAATTCGTGAGTTACTTTAGTACTGACTATTGAAGTAGCTTAGGATAATACTTGTAATAATTAGGAAGATGACATGAGTATCCACCCTTTTGCGGGTAAACCAGCTCGTCCGGAAGATAGAATTAATATTGGTCAGTTAGTTAGTGACTACTTTTTGCAAACACCAGATGTAAGTTTAGCTGCTGAGCAAGTAAGCTTTGGCACGTCTGGTCACCGAGGTTGCGCGAATAAGCGTAGTTTCAATGAGCAGCATATTATCGCTATATGTCAGGCTATTGCGGAATATCGTCAACAAAACGCCATCAATGGGCCACTCTTTTTAGGTAAAGATACTCATGCGTTATCTGAGCCCGCATTTGCTAACGCAATATCAGTACTTATTGCTAATGGCGTTAATGTCGTTATCCAAAGTGACTCTTTATCGGGAAAGGGCTTTACGCCGACACCCGTTATTTCTCGTTTAATCATTTGTCATAATAAATCAGCTTCTGAAAAACTTGCTGATGGCATTGTCATTACGCCTTCACATAATCCACCGAGTGATGGTGGTATTAAATATAATCCGCCTCACGGTGGTCCTGCAGAAGGTGGTATTACCAAGAAAATTGAGCAGCGCGCTAATGAAATCATTATCGCAGGCTTAATTGATGTTAAACAGCTATCTTACCCTGAAGCGCTAAAATCATCTCTGCTCACCAAAGAAGATTTTATTAGTCATTATGTTGGTCAACTTAATGAAGTAATTGACATGCAGGCTATTTCAAAAGCAGGCATCACTATTGGTGTTGATCCTTTAGGCGGCTCAGGCATCGCTTATTGGCCTGTTATTGCTGAGCAATATAACCTGAACATTTCTGTTGTTAATGAAGTAGTCGATGCCAGTTTTGCTTTTATGCCATTAGATAAAGATGGTAAAATTCGCATGGATTGCTCGTCAAAATATGCCATGGCAGGCCTTATTGCCATGAAAGATGATTTTGATATCAGTGTGGGTAATGATCCTGATTTTGACCGACATGGTATTGTAACGTCAAGTGGCGGCTTGATGAATCCCAATCATTACCTCGCCGTCGCTATTCATTATTTAATGACGCATAGAGATTGGCCAAAAAGTTGTAAAATAGGCAAAACCTTAGTGTCAAGTTCATTGATTGACCGCGTAGCCGCTCAACTCTCTCGCCCGTTATCTGAAGTGCCCGTTGGTTTTAAATGGTTTGTCGATGGTTTAGCTGATGCAAGTTATGCTTTTGGTGGTGAAGAAAGTGCTGGCGCATCTTTTCTATCTCGTGATGGCAGTACGTGGACCACAGATAAAGACGGTTTTATATTGGCTTTATTAGCGGCAGAGATTCTTGCTGTTACTGGCAAAGACCCTTATCAGTATTACCTCGAACTAACTAAAACACTAGGTCAACCATGTTATGGCCGAGTTGAAGCTGTTGCGTCATTTGAACAGAAACGCGTGCTAACAGCGTTATCATCTAACGATGTTAAAGCACAAAGCCTTGCGGGTGATAAGATTCTTCATGTACTTTCACATGCACCAGGAAATAATGCCGCTATAGGTGGCATAAAAGTAGTAACTGATAACGGTTGGTTTGCTGCTCGTCCTTCTGGCACTGAAGATATTTATAAAATCTACGCTGAAAGTTTTATTGATGAAGATCACCTTCAAATCATCATTAGTGAGGCACAAGCTATTGTTGGCGATTCATTTAAAGCTGCAGGCTTGTAAGTCATTGCTATTAAAGAGTTATTACTGATTATGGTGATAACTCTTTAACTCCTGTATACCCCCTCTATTTTTTTATTCTAATACCACTGTAAAGAATGTTGCTCACTTCTTGTGACTTACACGGTAACTCATTGTCTTCGTTTATTGAATGTAAGTTAACGTGAAGGTAAAGTTTATCCAGGTTATTACGGCATACCTTACTTAGGTATAAATTGGCTATACTAAAAATTAATAAGCCTGGCTAATACCCATTTAATTTATTGACAACTCACAGTTACAAGAGCGTACTTACAACAAAAAAATTTGTTAAATATAGTTTTTATATTTAATCAACTTTCGCAGACGTTAACCGCAGCACCTTGCGCGTTAAGGTAATAGAAGAGAACATTATGAGCACAGAAATTTATGATGATGGACCAGTAGTACATCAACCTACTTTTATCGATGGGACCAGTGTTGAAATTCCTGAATTGAGAATTTTAGACCAAGACGGTGTCACTTATCCCAATGCTGACTTACCCGATATAGATCAAGCGTTGGCGACCAAAATTTATCATAGCCTTGCCTTTCATCGTGTACTAGATGAACGTATGGTGGCTTCACAGCGCCAGGGCCGTTTGAGTTTTTATATGACCGCATTAGGCGAAGAAGCGACGAGTGTTGGTGGTGCTGCGGGACTAAAACCTCAAGATATGATCATGATGCAATATCGTGAACAAGGTGCCTTAATATATCGTGGTTTTGATCTTAAAGATCTAATGAATCAGCTGTTTAGTAATGCTGGTGATTTAGGGAAAGGTCGTCAAATGCCGATTCATTATGGTTCTAAAGCGCTGAACTGTATGACGGTATCTTCGCCTCTTGCGACACAAATTCCGCAAGCGACTGGTTATGCTTATGGGCAAAAATTGCAAGGTGTTGATGCGGTAACCATTTGTTATTTTGGTGAAGGTGCAGCATCGGAAGGTGATTTTCATGCAGGTCTAAATATGGCTGCAGTACAAGAAGCACCGGTTATCTTTTTCTGTCGAAACAATGGTTATGCTATCTCTACACCTTCAGATGAACAATTTAAAGGTAATGGCATTGCTTCTCGTGGTGTCGGTTACGGCATTAAAACAATCCGTATTGATGGAAATGACATCCTTGCGGTACTTAAAGCAACACAAATAGCTCGTGCTTACGCAATAAAAGAAAATAAACCAGTCTTAATAGAAGCAATGTCTTATCGTCTGGGCGCACATTCTACCTCGGATGATCCATCGGGTTATCGTACTAAAGAAGAAGAGGCTAAGTGGCAAAGTCATGATCCTATCTTGCGTATGAAAAATTGGTTAATAAACCAAAAGTGGTGGGATGAAGCACGAGAAACTGCATTGTTTGAAAAATATCGAGAAGAAGTGTTAGCGGCAGTTAAAGTAGCAGAGAAAATTGATAAACCACATATAGATACCATGATAACTGATGTTTATGATGTGCCATCAGCACAGTTACAAGCACAATTAGATGAAGTCAAAGCTCACGTTAATAAATACCCAGAAGCTTACCCATTTACCGCAGGGAAATTTTAATCATGACTCAAATCTATATTGACCAAGTGTGTAGTATCAACATTGACTTCCATGACGCTTACCCAACTACATCAGCAGGGAAATTTTAATCATGACTCAAATCTATATTGACCAAGTGTGTAGTATCAACATTGACTTCTATGAAGCTTACCCAACTACATCAGCAGGGAAATTTTAATCATGATGCAAATCTATATTGACCAAATGTGTGGTATCAACACTTATTTTCACGAAGCTTACCCAACTACAGCAGCAGGAAAACTTTAATCATGGCTCAAATAAATTTATTACACGCGATTAATAGTGCACTTGATATTGCCATGGCTGATGATAAAAGCACGGTATGTTTTGGTGAAGATGTTGGTCATTTTGGTGGCGTATTTCGTGCCACAAGTGGTCTACAAGAAAAATATGGCAAAGCTCGCTGCTTTAATACTCCTCTAGTAGAGCAGGGGATTATTGGTTTTGCTAATGGTCTAGCTGCTCAAGGCAGTGTTGCTATCGCTGAGATCCAATTTGCCGATTATATTTTTCCTGCTTTTGATCAAATAGTTAATGAAGCGGCTAAATTTCGTTACCGCAGCGGCAATGAATTCAATGTTGGTAAATTGACCATTCGTAGCCCATACGGTGGTGGTATTGCGGGGGGCTTGTATCATAGTCAATCGCCCGAAGCTTACTTTGCCCATACCCCAGGTTTAAAAGTAGTTATTCCACGTAATCCATATCAAGCTAAAGGTTTATTGCTTGCGTCTATTCGTGATGATAATCCGGTGATCTTTTTTGAACCAAAGCGTTTATACCGAGCATCAGTTGGCGAAGTACCAGAAGAAGATTATCAATTGCCTTTGGGTAAAGCTGAAGTAGTACAAACGGGTACTGATATCACTTTACTTGCTTGGGGCGCGCAAATGGAAATAATTGAAAAAGCAGCGCAAATGGCTAGCAACGATGGTATCTCATGTGAAGTGGTAGACTTACGTACTATTTTACCTTGGGATATAGAAACTATTAGCAATTCTGTGATGAAAACAGGTCGTTTGCTTATCAGTCAAGAAGCACCACTAACGGCTGGATTTGCCAGTGAAATAGCCGCCACTATTCAAAGTGAGTGTTTTTTACACTTAGAATCGCCTATTGCTCGTGTATGTGGTCTAGATACGCCATACCCATTAGCGCTAGAAAAAGAGTATGTTAGCGATCACTTAAAAGTATATGAAGCAATCATAAAGAGCGTTAATTTTTAACGATAACCCTTATTAGCAGGACACAGAACATGAGTATTGATTTTATATTACCTGATATTGGTGAAGGCATCGTTGAGTGTGAGCTCGTCGAATGGTTAGTTAAAGAAGGCGAAGTTATTGTTGAAGATCAGCCTATTGCTGATGTAATGACAGATAAAGCCTTAGTACAAATTCCGGCAATGCATTCAGGTGTTGTAGAAAAGCTTTATTATAAACAAGGTGAAATTGCTAAAGTGCATTCGCCTCTTTTTGCTATGACTCCAGAAGGTGATGACAGTACTAACGATATTGTTGCCGCTGAACCTGAAGTTAACGCACAAGTTGATAACGTAAAGACTGAGCTTGTGACTAAAGAAATCTCAGTACCATCAGTTGCTCCATCATCAGTAAAAGGCGAACCTGCTGTTAGCAATACTAAAACCGACGGTAGCAAAGCATTAGCAAGCCCAGCGGTTAGACGTGTAGCGCGTGAACTAGATATTAATATCCATCAAGTCGAGGGCAGCGGTAAAAAAGGGCGAGTCTATAAAGATGATGTTGTCGCTTATAGTCAAAATGGCTCGAGTGTTATACCTACTGTTGTTAACGGCGGCACTAGCGTAGAACCCATTCGCGGTATTAAGAAGATAATGGCAACAGCGATGCAAAATAGTGTCAGTACTATTCCTCACTTTACTTACTGTGAAGAAATTGACCTCACTGAACTTATCGCTTTACGCACAGAACTTAAAGATGTTTATGCTAAGCAAGATATTAAATTAACTATGATGCCATTTTTTATGAAAGCTATGTCATTAGCGATCAAAGAATACCCAGTGGTAAATTCAAAAGTAAATGATGATTGCACAGAGCTGACTTATTTTAATGATCATAATATTGGTATGGCGGTTGATTCTAAAGTCGGCTTACTTGTTCCTAATATTAAACAAGTACAAACTAAGTCAATATTAGACTTAGCTAACGACATTATGCGCTTAACAAATGATGCGCGTAGTGGACGTGTTGCTAGTGAAGATCTAAAAGGTGGCTCTATTACTATTTCTAATATTGGTGCAATAGGCGGTACTGTGGCAACACCTATCATCAATAAACCAGAAGTCGCTATTGTTGCACTAGGCAAGTTACAAAAATTACCGCGCTTTAATGAGCAAGGTGACGTAGAAGCACGCAGTATTATGCAAGTGAGCTGGTCTGGTGATCATCGAGTTATAGACGGCGGCACTATCGCTCGCTTTTGTAACCTATGGAAATCATTCCTAGAGAAGCCAAGTCATATGTTAGTGCATATGAGCTAAAGCTTTAATCATACATAGTTAAGTCACTTATTCAGCAGTGCCTTAGGTATATAGCATTAAAAAAGCCCCGTTATCAATGGTTAATACCAGATGATAACGGGGCTTTTTATTATGTGGACTTTTTAATTATTAATCATTAAAAACCACATTGTTTACCTTGGTTTTTGTTTTTCAACCAAACATGTAATGGTGCAAAGTAATCTAATATAGCGGTAGCATCCATTTGCTCATTACCCGTTATTACTTTATAAGCTTGCTGCCATGGCTGGCTTGAACCCATTTCTAACATGGTATTAAGCGCAGTACCTGCTTCTTTTGAGTTATAAATTGAACAGCGGTGAATAGGGTCAGTATTACCTGAGATTTCACATAACGCACGATGGAATTCAAATTGTTGAATATGTGCTAAGAAATAACGGCTATAAGGTACACCTGCTGGTACGTGGTATTTAGCACCAGGGTCGAATGAATCAACATCACGATCTATAGGCGCTGCAACACCTTGGTATTTCTCACGTAATTCCCACCATGAAGTATTGTAGTCTTCAGGCTTAATTTCACCAGAGTAAACTTTCCAACGCCACTGATCTACCATCAAACCAAATGGAATGAAAGCGATTTTATCAAGCGCTTGTTTCATCAATAAACCAATATCTTTTGATTCATCAGGAATCGTATCAATTAAACCAATTTCTTTTAAGTATTTAGGGGTAACTGATAAGGCAATAGTATCGCCGATTGCTTCATGGAAACCATCATTAGCGCTATTTTGAAAGTATACTGGCTGGTCTTTGTAAGCACGTTGATAGAAGTTGTGCCCCAATTCGTGGTGAATAACGTTAAATTCTTCACCTGTTTTCTGTATACACATTTTGATGCGAATATCGTCTTTAGCATCAAGATCCCATGCGCTGGCGTGACAAGTTACGTCTCTATCGGCAGGTTTAGTAAACAATGAACGAGTATAAAAAGTCTCTGGTAAAGCATCAAAGCCTAATGACGTGAAGAACTTCTCAGCGCCTCTCACCATTTTTATCTCATCGTAGTTATGCTCAGCTAGTTGCTTAGTTACGTCATAACCAGGATCGGCATCTTCTGGAGCGACTAAATCATAAATGTTACCCCAAGACTGAGCCCACATATTACCCAACAAATGTGCTGGGATAGGTTTGTCTTGAGCCACTTTATCAGTACCGTAAGTTTCACCTAACTCGGTTCTTACATAACAATGTAAATCATCATATAAAGGCTTAACTTGTCCCCATAAGCGATCGAGTTCTTTGGCAAAATCATCGGCAGGCATATCGTAGTTAGAACGCCACATCGCGCCTAAATCTTGATAACCCAAACCTTTAGCACCTTCGTTAGCAAGCTCAGCTTGACGAGTGTAAAGAGGCTTCATTTCTGGGCTGATTTCACGCCAACCGGTCCACATTTCAAGTAATTCATCATAATCACGAGAATTAGCCATTTTTGACGTCATATCACCTAAGCTAAGTTTTTCACCTGCTTTAGTGGTATAGCTACCTTTACCGTAAATACTGCCAAGCTTAGCGCCTATTGTCGCTAATTCAGCTGACTTTTCTGGATCTTGTGGCGCTGGCATAACCAGACTTTGCTTTAAGACATTTAATTGGCGTCGTTGTGTCGGGTTAACATCTACGTCATCAAAAGTTGCAGCTTGCATGGCGTATCTTACACCAGCATCAGTGGATTTTTGATCGGCTTCAGCAGCTAATGATGCGGTATCTTCAGTGATGAAATTGGCATAAATCCAAGCAGCACGTGAACCTTCTAAGTTTAACGTCACCATTTCTTTAGCAACATTATCTAAGAACTGTTGGGCGTCTGTGGCCGTTAATGCTGCTTGTGCGCTAATTTTTGCCGCTTTTTCTACTGAGGCTTGTTGGCTTGGCTCTTGATTGCATGCCGTTAAAGAAGCGGCAATAACTAATGCGAGACCTGTAAACTTAAATGTTTTCGTAATATTTTTCATTTTATTATCATTATCAAAGTGCAGTTGTTAGGTGAGGTTAGTATATAAAATTGTTTGCTTGATACAAAGTTTATAAGGAAAATAGTTACTTAGGATTAACTAGCTCAAATTTGGGGCAAAAAAAAGCTCATTCAAAATGAATGAGCAAACTACAACATGAAACTGGGTTGAGATATAAAAACAATAATAAACAAAAACAATGATATATAGGGGAGTTAATAAGAACAGGGAGTTTTAAAGTCACTGCTTGCTAGAAACTGAGTTAATAATAAATGCTTGCCCTGTGTTTTACTGTATAGATACCGTAACGATTTGTAATGGTAGTGATGTACAATGCATTTTGAAAACAATCTGGTTTAGCGCTTAAATTTAGGGCAAAAAAAAGCTCATTCAAAATGAATGAGCAAACTACAACATGAAACTGGGTTGAGATATAAAAACAATAATAAACAAAAACAATGATATATAAGGGAGTTAATAAGAACAGGGAGTTTTAAAATCACTGCTTGCTAGAAACTGAGTTAATGATAAATGCTCAGCCTGTATTTTACTGTATAGATAGCGTAATGATTTGTAATAGAGTTGATGTACAATAGATTCTGAAATAATCTGGTTAAGTGGTTGTTAAAAGCTTGACCTATTTACAAAGAATACGCTATTTTAAACAGGTGTTTAAACTAGTTGTTTAGTTTATACCCATAACCATTCAAATGCACTCATCACTCTGAAGTCTGCATCTTGATTGGTAAAAGGGATATATGCTAAATCATTAAATAATTAAAACAGCAAGCAGTTAGAAGTTGAAGTATGAGTACCAAAAATAAAATATTAGATGCCGCCGATGTACTTTTTGCCAATAAAGGCTTTAATGGTACGTCCCTAAGAGAAATTACGAGTCAGGCTAATGTCAATTTAGCGGCAGTAAACTATCATTTTGGCTCTAAAAAAGAGTTAATTAAAGCGGTTATGTCTCGCTATATGGATGAACTATCTCCTCGATTGGAGTCTGCACTGTCACTCATTTGCCAAGCTGAGCTTAAACCAACTTTGCATGAAGTGTTTTCTGCTTTTATAGGGCCACTTTTACACCTTAATGAATTTAAAGAAAACGGTACCAGTACCTTTTTGCAATTATTAGGGCGCGGTTATACCGACAGCCAAGGCTTTTTACGTTGGTTTTTAACAACTCAATATCCTGATGTTTTTACTAACTTTACCAAAGCCGTTAACATTGCTTACCCTGAATTAAGTGCAGAAGAAATATTTTGGCGATTGCATTTTACTATGGGCACTATAGTTTTTACCATGTCATCAAGTGAAGCTTTGATTGATATTGCTCAAAATGATTTCGACAATAAGTTAGATATAGCGGGTGTTATCGAGCGAGTTATTCCTTATGTTGCTGCAGGGGTTGGTGCGCCAATTACTAAAACCGAACCATTATCTCTAGTTTGATGCTTTTATTTTAAACAGCAAAAAATAACAATAAACTTATTATCAATTCATTGTGAATGAATTGATAAGAATGGCGCATTATACCAAGTCTATTAAGTTATTTCCCGCTCAGCGAGAATTAAAAGGCTTAGAAGCAAGGCGTTGATAGAAGAGAATGGTTATTCCCTTATCAAAATCAATAACACAGTATATAAGCCTTTTAAACTCGCCCATCGGGAGCTTATTAGAAAACTGATAACATCACGAAATTGGTGAAGTATAGAATAACTATATTTAATCAATTTCACTTGTTCTAAGCTCGCTAATAATAGCTCTGAGTTGGGAATAAATTTAATAGAATTGGTATTACTTACCTTATTCATTCGCACTTAGTGCGATAACTTAGATTAAGTAGTCGCTCTATTTTGATAAAGCCAATGCAGTAAATAATCCCTTAAATAGATTGAGGTATGTTTTTGCCATAATTCATACTTATCCACCCAGAAAATTACTCCTCTTAGCAAATATCTAAACTAATTTTTTTCAAGACTAGTTCTGCTTTTAACTACAATTTGTATTATAATCCGCGCCAATTATGCTATTTCAGTATTTTACAAGTTTATTTAGGGTTCAGGTGACATATGAGTGTTGATTCAATTGGCTTATCAGCGGATTTATTAAAAGCGGTTAAGGCGTGTGGTTATAAGAATTTAACCCCTATTCAACAAGAAGCAATTCCAGTTATTCGCCAAGGCGTTGACCTTTTAGCAAGCGCACAAACAGGTACAGGTAAAACAGCTGCTTTTAGCTTACCTATTTTAGATGCAATTGCTAAAGCCAATCATGCCGCCAAGAGTTCGACTACTTCTACAGATGAAAACTCTGCAGAAGAAAAAAGTGCATCAGGACAAGCAATTCGAGCGTTAATATTGACGCCTACTCGTGAACTTGCCAATCAAGTAGCTGATAACATCAAACAGTTTAGCCAATACCTACCGATAAAAAGTGGTGTGGTTTATGGTGGCGGTAAAATGGCATCACAAACAAAGATGCTAAAACAAGGCCTTGATGTGTTAGTAGCAACACCGGGTCGTTTATTAGAGCACTTAGCTCTACGCAATGTTGATTTATCACAAGTGAAATTTCTTGTACTTGATGAAGCTGATCGCATGTTAGACATGGGATTTTTAACGGATATTGAAAAATTATTGCTAGCTGTTAAACATAAGCATCAAACGTTGATGTTTTCTGCAACTTTTTCAGACCGCGTAAAGTCGTTAGCAAATCAGTTATTGAAATCACCAAAAACAATCAGTGTTTCTAAAGAAAACACGACTTCGGGTAAAATAAAGCAAGCCGTTTATTGGGTTACCGAAGAACGTAAGCGAGAATTACTTTCAGAGCTTATTGGTGTTAATAATTGGCAGCAAGTACTGGTGTTTGCCGGAACAAAAGAAAGTGCAAATACGTTAGCAAAAGAATTAAAGCTTGACGGAATAAAAGCGGCGTTATGTCACGGCGATAAAACTCAAGGCGCAAGAAATAAAGCATTAGAGCAGTTTAGTGAAGGTAAAGTGCGCGTATTAGTTGCAACAGACGTTGCAGCTCGAGGACTCGATATACCCGATCTTGCTTTTGTCGTTAATTTTCACTTACCATTTTTACCTGAAGATTATGTCCACCGTGTTGGTCGTACGGGTAGAGCGGGTAAATCAGGTACGGCAATTTCTTTAGTAAGCCCTAAAGATGAGCGCTTTTTAGAAAACATAGAGCAATTAATTGAACGTAAGTTTGAACGTATTGTAGCTCCTGGTTATGAGTTTAACCGCCTAGAAGCTAGTGAATACCAAGAAGCAACGGTAAAGCGCGACAGTAAAAACAGGTATCGTGCAGCCCAAGAAAAGAATCAAAATTTAGCGAAAAAAGATGTGAAAATTAAAAGTTTAAGTAAAAATAAAACGGCAAGAACGAACAGTAAATACAATAATAAAATTCAGAAAAAACGTTAAAGTTTGTCTGAAAAACTCGGTAATAATAAGTTAACAAAACCAGTGATAGCACCTATAGTTATAACAGAAACGCCTTTTGATAAAAGGCATTGTTGCTGGTTTTGTGGTGAGCCTAGCCATGTTGTTTTTATTTTCCCTTCTTATAGTTCCGCCTTTGCTTATGAGAGTGATAAATACTTATCACTCTCTAGTTCCCATCCATTAATCTCTCTTCCTAGTTGCCGAGAGTGTCAACAATTTGCGAATAAAGCCAAAGAAAATACAATTTTGGCAGTCAAAGGTTATGTAAAGCAAAAGCTATTAAAGCGCTATGCTAAAGATCTTGCTATCGGTGTTAATTGGACAGAGCAAGAGTTGGCAACAAGTGGGTTTGAGCAAGGAAATTTTGCTGGTTTTGCCCGAAGTGCCTGGTTTATGTATGAAGTAGCAAAGGCGAGGGTAAGTTATTTAGGTTGGCCGTTGGTGGCTAATGGTATTGAACTTGAGGAGGTTGATCTTGAGGATTTACAAGTCGAAACCTTTAACTTTGATGGTGTTTTGTACCCCTCTTTATCTGATGCTATTGCGCATTATGCAAAAATATTTTTACTAGATGAACACTATGTTACCGCGGTTTTACAACACTTGGGCAATAGTGGTATTGATGAGAAATCATTTGCCCAAGCGGTCCGTTTTTGTCGGTTATTAGTTAATGCTAGCGCAAACGACCGTAAAATCGCTTTTAAGGCGCTAGTCGCTAAAAGTAAGTGATTACTTCTCTATTACTTCTCTATTACTTATCTATTAGTAGTTAGCTGTAGAAGCTTAGACAACACTTAAGTGCGAAGATACTTGCATCTTACGACGGTAAAGTATTTCGTCTGCACGCTCAAAAAAGCTGAGTTCATTATCGGCTCTGTTCATAAACGTTGAACCTATACTGCAACCTAGTTGGTATTTATTTAATTGTACATTACTAGCTAAAGCTAGGTTTATTCGGTTTTCAATGATAGCTAAAGCGGTATCATTAGCATTTTCGACGATTATAGCAAATTCATCACCACCAAATCTAAATAAGCTATCTGAGTCACGAGTACATAAGCGTAGTACATTGGCAAACTCTTGTAAGACGGTATCTCCAGCAATGTGGCCATGAGTATCATTTATAGCCTTAAATTTATTTAAGTCACCTAAGACTAAACCAACCAAGCTATGATGTCGGTTAGCGTTATGCATTGAACGTTTTAATTGTTCGTCAAAATATCGGCGATTACCTAATCCAGTTAAACCGTCCTGCATAGCAAGTTGCATTGCTGTATGATACGCAATGGCATTTTTAATCGGGTGTAACAGGCATAGGTGAAGTTGTTCTAACACTTTAAAGTTAGTTAAGCTGATAGGGCTATTGATACCATAGCTGAGTGTACCAATAAAATTATCTTCAATCTTTAATTCAAAACATTGTTCTTTTTTAGCTTTTCTGCTGCCAAAAAGTACAGTATTCAAATTCTGACTTTTAAAGTACAGCCCAGAAAAATCAACATATCTGGTAGCTTCTACCGCAAAAATACTTAATAGTTCATCAATATCAAGTGTAGTTTGTAGCTGCGTCATCAGCGCTAGGATCTGACGTTTATCAAAAATAGTATTAGTAAAAGTTTCAGCAACAAGTGCATCAGTGCTTAATGTACTATAGGTATTAAAGGGAGAAAACCTATTATCAAGTACGTTTAGTGTTTGCATACAACAACCTCATTAACTTTATCTTATAACGTCAATTGATAAATATGATCGCTCTAAGAGCATATTTTGACGCTATTTTTTAACTATTAAGATAAAAGCAATAAACGTACCACTTAGTTATAATTTGTTTGTTTTCAGGTTAATGTTACTAATTTTCAATGAAATATATTCATTGAGTGCAATGTGATTTATTTTTGTTGTTAATATACTTTAAGGCTAGGTAAACTATGAATAGATTATCAGTTTTTCTCTTGAGTCATAATGTTGGCGGCAATATTTTGCCGCTTGGCAAATAAGCCTAAATCTTAGTTCTGTTATTGACCACCTCTAAAAATTATCAAAGCAAACGAAAGGAAGTTATGTGAGCGGTTATTTTGAAATACTTGCGATTTTAACCTGTGCTGTATTTGTGGTATGGCTATTTCGTCGACTAAATTTACCGGCGATTTTAGCTTACTTAGTTGCAGGCATGCTTGTTGGTCAACACGGTTTAAATCTAGTTCAGGACCAAGTTGATTATGATCACTTTGCCGAGTTGGGTATTGTATTTTTACTCTTTACTTTAGGGCTAGAATTCTCATTACCACGATTAATGGCGATGCGCCATTTAGTGGTCTCTGTTGGTAGCTTACAAGTCGGTATTTCACTACTTGTCTTTATAATTGCGGGACTGTTTTTTGGTTTAAGTTTTTCTGAAGCTTTTGTTGTTGGTAGTATACTCGCACTCTCTTCTACCGCTATTGTTATCAGGCAACTGAGTGAAACGGGTGCCATGAAACGAAAATCAGGGCAGTTATCGGTCGCTATTTTACTGTTTCAAGATGTCGCTGTTGTGCCGTTATTAATCATTATTCCTATGTTGGCTATGGATAGCCAGAGTTCTATGGTCTGGGCGTTAATGCTAGCTATGGTGAAAGGGGTTGTGGTTGTCGCATTATTATTATTAATTGGTAAGTGGTTGCTCCCAAAAGTATTTAACATTATTGCGCAAGTACGAACTGATGAACTCTTTGTATTAACCACATTATTAGTGACTTTATTAGCCGCAGCTTTCACCCAATGGTTCGGTTTATCAATGGCATTAGGTGCTTTTCTTGCTGGTATGATGTTAAGTGAGAGTGAGTATAAGCATCAACTTGAAGCCGATATTCGGCCTTATCGAGATATTTTACTCGGCTTATTTTTTATCACTGTTGGTATGAAACTCGACGTGAGTTTATTAATATCATCACCATTTAGTTTATTAGGCTTGATGCTCTGTTTTATGCTAGTCAAAATTATGGTAATCAAAATCCTTGCGGTTAAAGCGGGAGAATCAAGTAAAGATGCTTGGGCATCGGGTTTAATGCTGGCGCAAATGGGGGAGTTTGGTTTTGTACTAATAGCGTTAGCAAACCAAAGTCAAATATTGCCACTAGATGTTGCTTCAATGCTGCTTGGCGCAGGTGTTATCAGTATGGCGATTACTCCTTTTATGATCAACAACGCCAGATCTTGGGCACTATTTTTGAGTCAAGAAAAATCACCAGAATCGCTTGATTTATCACAATTACCTGAAAATAAAGTTTTAGAGAATCATGTTGTCATCTGCGGTTTTGGCCGAGTAGGGCAGACAGTCAGTCGATTTTTAAAACAAGACGAAATTGATTTTGTTGCCATTGATGTTGATCCACTTCGCACTCAAAAAGCGAGAGAAGCAGGTGAGAAAGTACTCTTTGGTTCATCTAGGCAAACTGAAGTTCTTAATGCGGCTCACTTATCTGAAGCTAAGTTAGTTGTCATTGCTTTTGGTGATGATAAGCAATCACTTGAGGTGATTCAAAAAGTTAGAAGTATGAATGAAAAAGTCCCTATTCTGGTAAGAACTCGTAATGATGACCAACTTGATGCTTTACAAGCTGCGGGCGCTAATGAGGTTGTACCTGAAAGCTTAGAGGGTAGTTTAATGTTAGTTTCGCAAGTGCTATCGCTTACGGGCGTGCCATTTTCTCGCATTATGCGCCGTGTGCAAAGAGAGCGTAAAAACCACTATAACCATTTACACGGCTTCTTTCAGGGAGAGCACACTGATATGAGCCCACAAGCTATAGATAGAATTGAATTTGCTCACGCTATTTTAATAAATGATAATTCTTTTAGTTGTGGTAAAAGCATTGAATCATTAAATCTCGGTAAAATGCGAGTGAACGTTGTTGCTTTACGCCGAGGTGATATTGAATGTGAATCACCTGGGAAAGACACTGTCTTACAAGCACAAGATACATTGATTATTCGCGGAAAGCCTAGGGGAGTTGAAAAAGCAGATCATTATGTACAAGAGGGTAAGTAGTTTATTAATAGAATAACTAGGACTTTCCTTTGCAAAGACACTATATTCTGAATAAGAGCGCTATCTTTTAATAAGTGAGAGTTGCTCTTAAAATGGTTAGCTCTAAAGTGAGTTGTTTAAAAAAGATAAGCCCTAAGGTGATGCTCTTAGGCTAATAGTTAAACCTCCACTCCACAATCTATCAAGGATGGTCATATATCAAGAAAACTTCTAATGGCCTGTTCTTGCTCCATGGCATCAGCAAAACCTAACCTTATTAATTCACCACAAAAATTTTTCTCAAATAATAAATAACTGATAATACTCGACTCAGAATCATTTCCTATGCCTGCGCTACGCAATAACAAGCGAATAGATAAAGGTAGGTCATAATAATACTGAGCAGCAATCTCATTAAAATCATGACTAGGATTAATAACAAAACTATCTATGTGCTGTAATCCTTCGTTTTCTTTTCTATTTTGAGCTGAAATCAATTTAAGCGTTTCGTTTATTCGTGCCATGCGTTCAAGATCGCTATGCATGGTATCTGAAAAAATGGAATCGAGTAGATGACCCGCAATAGTTGCCGAGCTTGGCGGATGTGGTGTGTTTTCTCTTGTATGCATAGGCTCCTTTGGCTGATCTACTCCAATCACAAATATTTTTTTTGCGCCTAAATGTATCGCTGGACTCAATGGAGAAAGTTGATGTACTGAACCATCTCCAAAGTGTTGGTTCTTAATTTTAACCGAAGGAAAAACCATTGGAATTGCAGCTGAAGCCATTAAGTGTTCTGTATTTAACTGGCATAATTCTCCACGTCTTTTAACGCGAGACCAAGGTAGTGCTAAACCATCGGATTGATAAAAGCTAATAGAGTCACCATTGCTATAACTTGATGCTGTAATTGATACGGCTGATAAGTATCCGCGCGCTATATTATTATCAATGCGATTAAAGTCGAGGATTTGGTTAAGTAATGCTCTAAGAGGGGCGTTGTTAAGTAAACTACGAGGATTTTTATTCGCATAATCAGCTTGGAAACTAGCGAGCATACCTTGGCTTATATGACTAAATACGTTGATCGGACTACTATGGTAGATACTTGATATATTGAAGTTTTTCCAGGCCCATTCCAGTTTCTTTACCCCTAATTGAAAACAGGATGCATAACAAGCTAATGAGGTGGTATTGATAGCTCCAGCAGAAGTACCTGAAAGGATTGAAAAGGGGATACCATGGTTTCTAGGGATGAACTTTGAAATGGCGGACAAAACACCAACTTGATAGGCTGCACGGGCACCACCACCAGTTAGCACCAGAGCGTTTTTATTATTCAGATAGTTTCTTTTTAGTGTCATAGAGAATGATTTTTTTATTTTTAAACCGTCAGAATTGTATCTATTTATTACTCGACTTCAATGACTTAAGTGTATGTGCTTTTGATTTACTTCGCTAGCTACTTAACTCATTAATTACTTTATTTAGGACAAAAAAAAACCAGCAAAGCTGGATTTTTTAAAATGACATAGAATTATTAAATAGTATAGCTTTTACTCATCCGTTTTTATTGCTAAAAGGTATTAACATCTACTTTAAATAATTTTTAACTGCTAACGCGAGCGTTGGCAGCGTCTATCAATGGTTGCGATCCAGTTTGAAGCATCTCTAGGTTAGCCGAAACTACTTTCTTTGGTAATTTTGAAATCATCAAAGAACCAGTTTTTACTGAGCCAGAGGTTGATGCAAACTCTAATAAGTTCTTACCATTACACTGGATATTGTCGAAGATACGACGAATCTTAAGTTTATTTGTCTTTAAAAATGAACGCATGCGTTTCTTGTCATCGGCCGCTACGTACTCACATATACTTGTCGCAATGTCAGCAGCTTGTGCCTTTGGTGTTGTTACAGCAGACGCTAATGTTAAAACTGTGATGGTGGAAGCTATTAATAATTTTTTCATTTTATAAACCTTAATAATGGAGTTAATAAAAGAAAAAACCACGGGATGTACCTGTTAACGAGGTGACTCCGCTGTCATAGATAAATAATTAAACTTTACCCTTAGACCGGTGGTTTTGCGTAACACGTTTTCGCGTGCTTTGCCTTTTCTTTGTCAAAAATAAGTATCACGTAATTGTTACCAAAGTGCAAGCTAAATGGGCGCGAGAGAACAGTTAGTGAAAATGAGAATGGAAATAATACGAGACTAAACATGTAAAGAATAAAGGTAATAGTTTGATAACTATTACCTTTATTTGAATGTTTCAGAGAAAGGTATCTCTTTGCTTTTACTACGAAATAAGGTCTTTCTTAGTTACAAAGTACTATAGAATTAAAACTTCATCTCTGGTATGTCACCAGTCACAACAAGTTCGCCTTCAGTTAACTTAATTATTTCTTCAATAGAAACACCAGGGGCACGTTCAAGCAAATGAAACTTACCTTCTTTAATTTCAATAAACGCTAAATCAGTTAATACTTTCTTAATGCAACCTTTACCCGTTAATGGCAAAGAACAGCTTTTAAGTAGTTTTGAAACACCATGCTTAGAAGCATGTGTCATGGTAACGATAATATTATCTGCCCCAGCCACTAAGTCCATTGCGCCGCCCATGCCCTTGATCAATTTACCGGGTATCATATAGGAAGCAATATTACCGTTAACATCGACTTCAAAGGCGCCCAGAACAGTTAAATCTACATGGCCACCTCGTATCATCGCAAAAGACTCTGCAGAGTCAAAAACAGATGCGCCAGTTGCCATAGTGACAGTTTGCTTACCGGCATTAATTAGATCGGCGTCAATTTCTTCTTCCGTTGGAAATTGCCCCATGCCAAGTAAACCATTTTCTGATTGCAACATCACTTCAATATCTTGCGGAACATAGTTTGCAACAAGGGTAGGGATACCTATGCCTAAATTAACGTAATAACCATCTTTTAGTTCTTGGGCAACACGTTGAGCTATTTGTTCTCTTGATAACGCCATTATTTTGCTCCTTGTGCTGAAGATGGACGAACAGTACGTTGTTCAATACGCTTTTCGAAAGTGCCTTGAATTAAGCGATCAACATAAATACCAGGTGTATGGATTTGGTCTGGATCTAACTCACCCACTTCAACTATTTCTTCTACTTCAACAACGGTAATCTTGCCAGCAGTTGCTGCCATAGGGTTAAAGTTTCGAGCCGTTTTTCTAAAAACTAAATTACCGTATCTATCGGCTTTCCATGCTTTGACAATCGCAAAATCACCGGTAATAGCTTCTTCTAAAATATACTCACGGCCATTAAATGTTCGTTCATCTTTGCCCTCAGCTACAGGCGTACCAACACCTGTTGCCGTGTAAAAAGCTGGAATACCAGCACCACCTGCACGCATCTTTTCTGCAAGCGTACCTTGTGGTGTTAATTCAACTTCGAGTTCTCCCGCCATCATTTGGCGTTCAAATTCAGCATTCTCACCCACATAAGAGGCAACAATTTTTTTTATTTGTCGATCAGCTAATAAAACACCTAAGCCAAAATCATCAACACCACAATTATTCGAAACTAAGGTCAAACCTTTAGTCCCTTTGCGCTTGATTTCACTGATCAAGTTTTCTGGGATACCACATAAACCAAAACCACCTGCGATAACGGTCATGTTATCTGTTAGCCCAGCCATGGCTTCCTCATAGCTTGACACTACTTTGTCGAATCCTGCCATTTTATTCTCCTCATTTGGTTTGATATTTTATAAAAATTTAACAGAGAGAAAGAATAAACAAAATAATTCATCATTATCTTAATCTGCTTTACCTTCATTCTCTCTGTGCGAAGAAATTGCTACTTTTCTGAAACTTTCTCTTGTGCTAAATAAGCATTTGATACTTTAGATATAGGTGCTTTACCTAACTTATCACTAATAAACCAACCTGCTTGCAGTAACTTTTTGAAATCGATGTCTGTCGCTATACCTAAACCGTTAAGCATATAAACTACATCTTCAGTCGCTACATTACCTGAAGCACCTTTAGCATAAGGACAACCGCCTAAACCAGCAATAGCACTATCGACTACCTTGACACCCATTTGTAATGCAGCGTAAATATTAGTTAACGCTTGCCCATAGGTATCATGAAAGTGAACCGCTAGTTTATCTGTTGGTACACGTGCACTAACGGCTTGTATCATCTTTGTTACGCTTGCTGGATTACCGACACCTACAGTGTCACCTAATGAAATTTCATAACAACCCATAGCAAAGAGTTTTTCTGCGACTAAAGCGACTTGCTCTGGATCTATATCACCTTCATAAGGACAACCCAATACACAAGAAACATAACCACGGACTTTGATATTCGCTTTTTTAGCCGCTTCCATAATAGGTGCAAAGCGCTCAAGACTCTCTTCAATAGAGCAGTTTATGTTTTTTTGGCTAAAGCTTTCTGAAGCAGCGCCAAAGATAGCGACTTCATTAGCATTGACTGCCATTGCTGCTTCAAAACCACGCATATTAGGTGTTAATGCTGCATAGGTTACCTTCTGATTGCGATTGAGTTTTTCAAACACTTCAGTAGAGGTTGCCATTTGTGGCACCCATTTAGGTGAAACAAAGCTGCCACTTTCAATATAACTAACGCCAGCATCGCTGAGTTTTTCTATCAGCTGAATTTTATCGCTAGCACCAATGGGCGTTGCTTCATTTTGCAGACCATCTCTAGGACCAACTTCAACAACTTTAACCTGCTGTGGTAATTTGCTTGATAACATGATTACTCCGACTCTTCACTGCTACTTTCTTGTTCCGTGAACGCTAATAACTCAGCACCGCCATCTACCATGTCGCCGACTTGGAAAAATATCTCATCAATAGTACCGTTGCTTGGCGCTTTGATAGTATGTTCCATTTTCATCGCTTCCATGATCAATAAAGGTTGGTCTTTACTAACCTGTTCGCCAGATTTAACCAAAACACTCACCATAGTGCCGTTCATTGGCGCGATTAAACCGCCATGATTATCATCTTCGTTATGCTGACCACAGTCTGGCAGAATATGAGTAAAGTTAAATACGCCATTAGTCCTATATAGACTTATGTTATTTTCAAAATGATTAAAGGTTGTTTGGCTACGATGTCCGTTAACAGTCGCTACGATAGTGTCATCATTGTGTGGCGTAGTTAAAATTTCGCCTTGACAATCAAACTTTTCACCATTGATATTAATTGAATAATAGGCATCATTACCCTGACGCTTTTGTTCAACTGTCACCGTGTGCTCGGTATCATTGTGCGCTAGCACTAACGTATGTAAATTAGCTTCATTTAGGCGCCATGCATTGGCATTGTACCAAGGAGAATGTGGGTCGTTACTTTGCTGCGCTTGCTGTTTTGCCTTGCTTTCTTTAGATAGAACAAGGAATAAAGCTGCTATAGGCAACTCATTGACTAATGGTTTTTCATCGTTATGAAAAATCAGGTCATGATTTTTTTCAATGAAACCTGTATCAATATCTGCGGCTTTAAAAGGAGCAGATGTTGCTAAATTATAAAGAAAATCAATATTAGTCGTGACACCATTAATACGGTACTCACTCAATGCTTTTGCTAAGCGCTGCAGTGCCTTTTCACGATTTTCATCCCAGACAATTAATTTAGCAATCATAGGATCATAATACACACTGACGTCATCGCCCTGACGAACACCGGTATCTATACGAACATGTTCGCTCTCAATAGGTGTTTTTAATAGACTTAACTTTCCTGTTGCAGGTAAAAAGTCGTTATTAGCATCTTCTGCATAAATTCGCGCTTCAAAAGCATGACCATTGAGCACAAGTTGCTCTTGTGTTTTAGGCAGTAATTCACCAGCGGCTACACGTAATTGCCATTCAACTAAATCTTGTCCACTGATCATTTCAGTAACTGGGTGTTCAACCTGTAAGCGGGTGTTCATTTCCATAAAATAGAAAGAGCCGTCGATATCAAGTAAAAATTCAACGGTACCTGCACCTTGATAACCTATCGCCTGAGCAGATTTAATTGCTGATTCGCCCATTTGAGCGCGTAATTCTTCGCTCATGCTAAAAGCAGGGGCTTCTTCAATGACTTTTTGATGGCGACGCTGTACTGAACAATCACGTTCAAATAAATAAACAGCATTTTCATGATTATCACAAAATACCTGGATCTCAACATGGCGAGGCTGTGTTAGGTATTTTTCAACCAACATAGTGTCGTCACCAAATGATGACATCGCTTCACGTTTTGCAGCGGCTAAACCTTCATCGAATTCTGCTTCGCTCCACACTTGGCGCATGCCTTTACCACCACCACCTGCTGTGGCTTTTAGTAGTACCGGATAGCCCATGTCGTCAGCGGCTTTTTTGATAATATCACGTGACTGATCGTCACCATGATAGCCGGGCACTAATGGCACATCGGCTTTTTCCATAATGTTTTTAGCGGCAGACTTTGAACCCATCGCTTCAATGGCGGCGACAGGAGGGCCGATAAAAGTGATGTTCTCAGCGGCACAGTTACGACAAAAACCAGCATTTTCAGACAAAAATCCATAACCAGGATGAATTGCTTGAGCGCCTGTCTGTTTGGCGGCAGCGATAACTTTATCACCTAACAAGTAACTTTCGCGTGATGGCGAAGGGCCTATGTAAACGGCTTCATCGGCCATATGAACATGCAAAGCATCTTTATCGGCATCTGAATAAACGGCAACGGTTAATACACCCATTTTCTTGGCTGTTTTAATAATGCGGCAGGCAATTTCACCACGGTTGGCAATTAAAATTTTACTGAACATTTTTTTATCCTTTTATTCTTTTAGTATCACTTAATATCACTAGCAACTGAGAACTTGACGCTTACTCTTACCAATTAGGCGCTCGTTTTTCAAAAAAGGCGGTTAAACCTTCTTGTCCTTCAGTTGATACGCGAATAGCTGCTATACGCTCACTAGTGTCTCTGAGTAAGTTTTCATCAATTGGTTGAAAGGCGACATCTTGGCTAAGTTTTTTTGCCTGTCGTCTCGCTTGACTACCATTAACTAATAACTTGGCGACCATACTATTGACTTCATCAGTTAGCAGCTCAGGCGAGACTACTTCATCTACTAAACCAAGTGACTGTGCTTTATCGCTAAAGAAACGTTCGGCAGTTTGAAAGTAACGGCGACTCGCTTTTAAACCAATGGTATCTACTACATAAGGGCTAATGGTTGCGGGTATTAAGCCCAATTTAACTTCACTTAAACAAAAGCTTGCTTTGGTGCTCGCGATAACAATGTCACAACAGCTCGCTAAACCAACAGCACCGCCAAAAGCGGCGCCTTGAATTTTGGCAATAGTTGTTTGTGGCAAAAAGTTTAACGCTTTTAACATTTGCGCTAAAGCGTTGGCATCTTTCAAGTTATCTTCATACGAATAACTTGCCATGCGCTTCATCCAACCTAAGTCAGCACCGGCACTAAAACTCTTGCCGTTTGAGGCTAAAATCATAACGCTAATGTCATCGCGTTTACTGATGTCGTTAAAAATCTCAGTTAGCTGTTTAATGATGGCATCGTCAAAAGCATTGTGTTTATCAGGATTGTTCAAAGTAACTGTGGCAATACCTTGCTCATTAACTTCTAACAAAACCTTGTCGTTGTTGGTATTCATAATAAGTACGTTTCACCTTTTATTTATACAGCTATACCGATCTCAGTAACTATGTGACTATTTCTACTAGTTAAAATAATCAACTACTTCGTTATTTATTTAATAATTAGAACAACTAGTTATTAAAATAAACTCCTTGTATTTGGTTGTTTTTCCTGCGTATAAAATAGACCACTTAATTAATGAAACTGGTATTACATACGGAAGATGCCAAACTTGGTCTCTTCAATTGTTTTGTTTAATGAGGCTGAAATAGCTAAACCTAAAACTTGTCTAGTGTCAGCAGGGTCGATAATGCCATCATCCCATAAACGCGCCGAGGCGTAATAAGGATGACCTTGGTGTTCATAGTTATCGATGATAGGTTGTTTAAAGCTTTGCTCTTCGGCTTCGCTCCAGCTTTCACCGAGTTTTTCTTTTTTATCACGTGTTACTTGCGCCATAACGCCAGCTGCTTGCTCGCCACCCATCACAGATATACGTGAATTTGGCCACATAAATAAGAAGCGTGGATCATAAGCTCGACCACACATGCCATAGTTTCCTGCGCCAAAACTACCACCAATTAAAATGGTAAACTTAGGTACTTGCGCCGTAGCTACAGCGGTAACCATTTTGGCACCATGTTTAGCTATACCGCCTGATTCGTACTGCTTACCCACCATGAAGCCAGTGATGTTTTGTAGGAATACTAGAGGAATTTTTCGTTGTGCACATAGTTGAATAAAATGTGCACCTTTTTCAGCAGACTCACCAAATAACACCCCATTATTGGCGACAATACCAACAGGATAGCCATAAATATTGGCAAAACCACAAACTAAGGTATTGCCATAAAGGGCTTTAAATTCGTCGAATTCACTGCCATCAACAATACGAGCAATAACTTCACGTATATCATAAGGCTGACGAGTATCTTTAGGAATAATGCCGTAAATATCGTCAGTTGGATATTCGGGTTCAACAACTTGTTTGAAATCTATTGTTACCGGTTTTACTCGGTTTAAGTTTTTAACAGCAGAACGTGCTATTTCAAGAGCATGGTGATCGTTTTGTGCATAATGATCGGTAACACCTGAAGTACGACAATGTACATCCGCACCACCAAGATCTTCAGCGCTCACAACTTCACCTGTCGCTGCTTTAACTAGTGGAGGTCCCGCTAGGAATATAGTGCCTTGCTCTTTAACAATAATTGACTCATCAGCCATTGCAGGAACATATGCACCACCCGCAGTACAAGAGCCCATAACAACAGCAATTTGAGGAATGTTATTGGCTGACATATTCGCTTGGTTAAAGAAAATTCGACCAAAGTGCTCTTTATCTGGAAACACATCATCTTGGTTTGGTAAGTTTGCGCCACCAGAGTCGACTAAATAAATACAAGGTAGGTTGTTTTCTTTTGCAATAGATTGTGCGCGAAGGTGTTTCTTTACTGTGAGTGGGTAATAAGTACCCCCTTTAACCGTGGCATCATTGGCAACAATAACACACTCTTGACCAGCCACTCGGCCTATACCTGTGATAATACCGGCACTAGGCACGTTATCATCATAAACCTGGTAAGCGGCAAGTTGCGAGAACTCTAAAAATGCTGAGCCATCGTCTAGTAAAGCATTGACTCTATCTCTTGGTAATAACTTACCACGTCCGATATGTCGCTCTCGAGATCGTTCGCCACCGCCAAGTTTTATTTCACCGAGTTTTTCTCGTAAATCATCAACTTGGGTTTGCATATGAGCAGCATTATCAAGAAAGTCTTGGCTGCGAGTGTTTATCTTACTTATTATTTTTGCCACGGGAGAGAGCCTTTTATTTGATAGTAATCATTTATTTTATTGCGGTTTAACTCAACTACTGCGTTTAAAAATGCTCATTGACTAACGTCAACTCTGCTTTTTTACTTTGTATTTGAATTAAACCGCTGCAAACTAAACAATTACTGGTTAACTCAATATTTGTTTAATTACTTATTACAGAAGTTACTTTTTTGTCACTGAAGTAGTAGTGATTCAACTTTAAGCTGTAGGGTTTAATTAAAAGGAAAAAGCATGGAGTTGATAACTTTCAAAAAAGTTATCAATGAGTACTTTTGACGAATTAATTAGGCGGTACAGCAACCAGATGAATGACTAGTTAGATTCGTTGAATAATTCACGACCTATCAGCATGCGACGAATCTCTGAGGTTCCAGCACCAATTTCATACAATTTGGCGTCACGGAGTAAACGACCTGCTGGGAATTCATTGATATAACCATTACCACCAAGTAACTGAATGGTATCAAGTGCCATTTTAGTCGCTAATTCAGCGGCATAAAGAATAACAGCGGCTGAATCTTTTCGAGTAGTTTCACCACGGTCACACGCTTGAGCAACCATGTAGGCATAAGATTTAGCTGCATTCATTTGAGTGTACATATCGGCTACTTTGCCTTGTACTAATTGAAACTCACCAATAGATTGGCCAAATTGTTTTCTGTCATGAATATAAGGTACGACTAAATCCATACAAGCATCCATGATGCCTAAAGAACCACCAGATAAAACAACACGCTCGTAATCTAGTCCTGACATTAAGACACGGACGCCTTTTCCTTCAGCACCTAAAATGTTTTCTGCTGGTACTTCACAATCCTGAAAAACTAACTCACAGGTATTTGAACCACGCATACCTAACTTGTCTAATTTCTGATGGCGAGAAAATCCAGGGTAATCACGTTCAACAATAAAGGCGGTAATACCTTTTGAACCTGCACTGGTATCTGTTTTGGCATAAATGACAAAAACATCAGCATCTGGACCATTGGTTATCCACATTTTATTACCATTAAGAATGTACTTATCACCTTTTTTATCAGCGCGAAGCTTCATGCTTACAACATCTGAACCGGCATTTGGCTCACTCATTGCTAGTGCACCAACATGTTCACCAGTACAAAGCTTTGGTAAGTATTTTAGTTTTTGCTCATGAGAGCCATTTTTACGTAACTGGTTTAAACATAAGTTTGACATCGCGCCATAACTCAAACCCACAGATGCCGAAGCTCTGCTGATCTCTTGCATAGCAACGATATGTTCTAAATAGCCTAAACCTGAACCGCCATATTCTTCTTCAACGGTCATACCTAAAAGACCCATATCACCAAATTTTTTCCATAAATCAGCTGGGAATTCATTATCAATATCAATTTGTTCAGCGCGTGGAGCAATTTCATCACGGGCAAAAGCGTTTACAGTCTCGCGGATCATATCCACGGTTTCGCCTAAGTTATAGTTAAGTGAGCTGTATTTTGAAATCATGCTTTATCCTTTTTGTGAAACTCAGTCCCGCTTAGCAGTGGTGAGTTAGAACGATTAAATGGGTTTAGTTATACTTATATTATTAATAAATCTTTACGGTGCTATTAACCGTTTTCAAGTGCTTTGAGGGTAGTTTTACAATTATCCTCTAAGTCATCTAGTTCAATTAATATCGCGTTGATATCTTCAAGTTGTTGTTTTAAATCTTTTTTCTTATCACTGATTAAAGTCATAATGGTATTCAATTGGGTGGCACTGGTTTTATCAACATCATAAAGCTCAAACAAACGACCTGTTTCTGCTAATGAAAATCCTAGTCGTTTACCACGTAGAATTAACTTCAGACGAACCTTATCCCTTTGATTGTAAACTCTTGTTTGTCCTTTACGTGCCGGAAAGATTAGCCCTTGATCTTCATAAAAACGGATGCTGCGAGTGGTGATATCAAATTCTTTTGATAAGTCACTGATAGAGTATTTTGCTTGGCTAATTTTTTGGGTCATTTATCTACTCGTGTATCTAATCTTGAAAACTATTTATTGATTTATCTTATATTAAGTTTACGTTAACGTAAAGGGTAAGTTTTAAGGAGAGTTTTACAACTATATTTATTTGGTTAAAAGAATATATAATTTTCCTTACTATCAACAAGTCTTATGCAATCTAATCTACGTTAGCCAAACCTAAGACTAAAGTTCCGTTGACGTAAACTTAAATGTTAGGTTAGGCTAAGCTATCAATTTTTTCGAATTTATTTATATTTATCATCATTTAGAAACTGGAGAGTTCAATGTCATTATCAGATCCTATTGTTATTGTTTCCGCTGTAAGAACGCCTATGGGTGGTTTTGGTGGTTGTTTGTCGCCGGTAACTACGCCAGATTTAGGTGCTACCGCAATAAAAGCCGCTATTACTCGAGCAAATTTAGCCAATGATCAAGTTGATGAACTCATTATGGGCTGTGTCTTACCTGCAGGTTTAAAGCAAGCGCCAGCAAGACAAGCAGCAATTGCTGCTGAATTATCTTTATCTACTGTGTGTACCACAATCAATAAAGTATGTGGCTCAGGAATGAAAGCGGCTATGCAGGCGCATGACTCATTACTTGCAGGATCTATCGATGTTGCCGTTGCTGGTGGTATGGAAAGCATGAGTAATGCGCCATATATTTTGCCGAAAGTAAGAACAGGTTTACGCATGGGCCATGGTCAAGTTATAGATCATATGATGCAAGACGGTTTAGAAAATGCCTATGACGGAATTTCTATGGGGTGTTTTGCCCAAGATACTGCCGATGAATCTAGCTTTACTCGTGAAGCGATGGATGATTTCGCGATTCGTTCATTGAGTCGTGCAAACCAAGCGATTGATTCGGGCGCTTTTAAAAATGAAATTGCAGCCGTTACGGTAGTTAATCGACGTAAAGAAACGATTATTGATACCGATGAACAGCCAGGAAATGCTCGTCCAGATAAGATCCCATCATTACGCGCAGCATTTAAAAAAGACGGCACCATCACCGCAGCTAATTCAAGTTCAATTTCAGATGGCGCAGCAGCGCTTGTGATGATGAAATTATCAGAAGCTGAAAAACGTGGTTTAACACCACTTTGTAAAATTGTAGCTCATGCTACACATGCACAAGCACCGGCAGAATTTACCGCAGCACCAGTAGGCGCTATGAATAAATTACTAGATAAAGCAGGTTGGACTGCAAGAGATGTTGATTTATTCGAAATCAATGAAGCATTTGCTATGGTCACTATGCTTGCTGTTAAAGAAATGGATTTAGATATCAATAAAGTTAATGTTAATGGTGGTGCTTGTGCCTTAGGTCACCCATTAGGCGCAAGTGGAGCGCGTATTATGGTAACCCTTATTCATGCATTGAAGAATAAAGGTTTGTCAAAAGGTGTTGCTTCTCTTTGTATTGGTGGCGGTGAAGCGACAGCAATCGCATTAGAAATGTTGTAATTACACATTTGATTGCACAATAGCTCAATTTAACTATTAAAAGTACTCATTGATTATCATCATTGAGTACTTTTTTCTTTTAATAGCATCATAAAGCGTGAACTAAGCGCATGCTCTTATGTGGTGAGCGCACTTCGGGGTTTTATTGAGTTATTTAACCCTGAAGACAAATGAGAATACGTAACCGCTTTTCTAAATAAGCGTAAACCTGTTTGGCTAAATAAGTCATTAGACATTTAAAATCAAACAGGATTAATAAAGGAAAAATCATGACAGATGTAGTTATTTTTCAAGAGCTTGATTGTGACAACGGTAAAAAGGTTGGCTTAATCACCCTTAATTCTCCTAAATCACTGAATGCCTTAAGTGGCGATATGGTAGCGCTGCTTTATCCACAGTTGATTACATGGCAGCAGCAACAAAATATCGCTGCAGTATTCTTGCAAGGCGAAGGCGAGAAAGCATTTTGTGCCGGCGGAGATATCGTACATCTATATAGCGCTATGAAAAACAGTACTATGAAAAGTAATAGCAGTAATGGAAATTCAGTTGATAATTTAAATGCAGGCAATAAATTTGCACCAGAAATTGAAGATTATTTTACTCAAGAATACCAATTAGATTTTTTAATTCACACCTTTAGCAAACCTTTTATTGTTTGGGGTAGCGGTATTGTCATGGGTGGTGGGCTAGGCATGCTTGTTGCTGGAAGTCATCGAGTGGTAACTGAAAGTTCACGTATAGCGATGCCAGAAATCAGTATTGGTTTATTCCCTGATGTGGGTGCTAGTTACTTTTTAAATAAAATGCCTTCCGGTTGTGGTTTGTTCTTAGCGTTAACAGGAGCATCTATCAACGCTGCAGATGCCAAATATTGTCGAATTGCCGATTATTTCGTTGAGCAACAACACAAAGATGATCTGCTAATCCAACTTAAAATGATTAATTGGGGAGAGACAATCCCATTAAATCATGACAAAACCTCACAACTGTTACAAGAGTTTGAACGAAGCTCGGCAAGTAAGTTACCAATGTCACCTTTAAAAGAGCATCAACCGTTAATAAGTACGTTTGTTGAAAAACAAGAGTTAACAGAGGTTTTAGCAGAAATTTTAGGTGTTGAGACTGAAGATAAGTGGCTTAGCCGCGCACAAAAATCATTAAGAAATGGAAGCGCCTTAAGTGCACAGCTAGCTTATTCACAATTAGCCAAAGGGAAGGGCATGTCATTGGCTGATTGTTTTCGTATGGAACTAAATTTAGCCGTGAAATGTGGTCATTTCGGTGAGTTCCTAGAGGGAGTCAGAGCCTTATTAATCGATAAAGATAATAGCCCTAAATGGCGTTATTCATCGGTGGAGTTAATTGATGCTAAGGTACTTAATTGGTTTTTTGAATCTACGTGGTCAGAATCAGAACATCCGCTGGCTAAGTTGACGTAATTATCTTGAGTTATATTACTCGAATTAAAGCCAAGGCTTGCTTATAGCTAAAGGTTTAATACCAGCAGTGAAAACTTCTACAGTTACTAATCTTCTTTAACAATGTATCTAACAAAGTGTAAGGTAGGAAGACTCCTACAGAATCATAAATATATTTAACAAACAGAAAGTAGATAATAATGAAATTACAAGATAAAACAATCGTCATCACCGGTGGTGGTCAAGGCCTAGGTTTAACTATGGCCACCAGCTTTGCACAATCGGGTGCGAATATCGCACTGATCGATTTAAATGAAAAGCAACTTCAAGAAAGCGTAAAGCAAATTGAATTAGCTGGCGTTGAAGGAATAAAAGTAGCGTATTACCTTGCGAATGTAAGCAAAGAGATTGAAGTTGAAGAAACGTTCCAACAAATTAATAAAGACTTTAACGGTATTGATGGCTTAGTGAATAATGCCGGAATATTACGAGATGGTATGTTTGTTAAAGCCAAAGATGGTGTTGTCAGTAAGAAAATGTCGTTAGAAAGCTTTCAATCTGTCATTGATGTCAATTTAACAGGTGTTTTTTTATGTGGTAGAGAAGCAGCTGTTCATATGATTGAAGGTGGTAAATCAGGTGTCATTATCAATATGTCCTCAATTGCCCGTGGTGGCAATATAGGTCAAACCAATTATGCTGCTGCAAAAGCGGGTGTTGTAGCAATGACAACAACATGGGCAAGAGAGCTTGGTCGACATGGTATTCGTGTTGGCGCTATTGCACCAGGAGTCATACGAACTGCAATGACAGATGCAATGAAACCTGAGATGAAAGACAGGTTAGAGAAAATGAAACCCGTTGGGCGTTTAGGTGAAGCAGAAGAAATTGCCCACACAGCAAAATACATCTTCGAAAATGAATTCTTCACTGGGCGCGTCATAGAAATAGATGGTGGCCTTTGTATGTAGCGTTTATTTTAGGCAGACAATGTGTTTCTACGCGCTTTTATTGACCGATTTGACTCATTAGGGAATACTTTTGTTTGATAATTAATCGATCGAACGAAAAGTTGATAATTGCGTGAAAAAACACTTGATCAAAACTAAAAACTCTCTACAATGCGCTCCAGTTCCAAGGGGTTCAGGCAAAAACCTTAACCAAGAGGACGTTTTGATAAGTTACCTATTACCTTATTAAGGTCGATTAGTTAACTTAACGTGAAGTTTTTAATTAGAAAATAAGTTTTCAAATTAAATTAAATTAAACGTTGACATCAAAACTTGGAAGCGTATTATACGCATCCAGTTCGGGGCAATAGCAACGAACAACGCTACTTAATGTAGCTAAGGTGAAGAGCGAATGCGACTCTCATCTACTTCTTAATTTACCTTGAGAAGTTCTTCTTTAACAATTAGTTATCATGCAATTTGTGTGAGCACTCACATTATGTTGTTTTACATAGTTCTCTATCTTTTACTAGGTAGGAACAAAAAACGCTTAATGAATGCTGTTCATGCAAATAAATATAGTTATTTATCTTTAGTTAGATAGGTAGCGACTATGTAATGCGATATCAGTTTCCTTTAGAGGGAGTTGGTATCACGACAGAATTCATTGAGCAGATGTTATCTTCGGATACATCACAAACGATTTTTAATTGAAGAGTTTGATCATGGCTCAGATTGAACGCTGGCGGCAGGCTTAACACATGCAAGTCGAGCGGTAACAGAGATAGCTTGCTATCTGCTGACGAGCGGCGGACGGGTGAGTAATGCTTGGGAATATGCCTTATGGTGGGGGACAACAGTTGGAAACGACTGCTAATACCGCATAACGTCTACGGACCAAAGGGGGGGATCTTCGGACCTCTCGCCATTTGATTAGCCCAAGTGAGATTAGCTAGTTGGTGAGGTAATGGCTCACCAAGGCGACGATCTCTAGCTGGTTTGAGAGGATGATCAGCCACACTGGGACTGAGACACGGCCCAGACTCCTACGGGAGGCAGCAGTGGGGAATATTGCACAATGGGCGAAAGCCTGATGCAGCCATGCCGCGTGTGTGAAGAAGGCCTTCGGGTTGTAAAGCACTTTCAGTTGTGAGGAAAGGAGTGTAGTTAATAGCTGCATTCTGTGACGTTAACAACAGAAGAAGCACCGGCTAACTTCGTGCCAGCAGCCGCGGTAATACGAGGGGTGCAAGCGTTAATCGGAATTACTGGGCGTAAAGCGTTCGTAGGCGGTCTATTAAGCAAGATGTGAAAGCCCAGGGCTCAACCTTGGAACTGCATTTTGAACTGGTAGACTAGAGTACTGTAGAGGGTGGTGGAATTTCCAGTGTAGCGGTGAAATGCGTAGAGATTGGAAGGAACATCAGTGGCGAAGGCGGCCACCTGGACAGATACTGACGCTGAGGAACGAAAGCGTGGGGAGCGAACAGGATTAGATACCCTGGTAGTCCACGCCGTAAACGATGTCAACTAGCCGTTTGTGGACTTGATCCGTGAGTGGCGCAGCTAACGCACTAAGTTGACCGCCTGGGGAGTACGGCCGCAAGGTTAAAACTCAAATGAATTGACGGGGGCCCGCACAAGCGGTGGAGCATGTGGTTTAATTCGATGCAACGCGAAGAACCTTACCATCCCTTGACATCCAGAGAAGAGACTAGAGATAGACTTGTGCCTTCGGGAACTCTGTGACAGGTGCTGCATGGCTGTCGTCAGCTCGTGTTGTGAAATGTTGGGTTAAGTCCCGCAACGAGCGCAACCCCTATCCTTATTTGCCAGCGCGTTATGGCGGGAACTCTAAGGAGACTGCCGGTGATAAACCGGAGGAAGGTGGGGACGACGTCAAGTCATCATGGCCCTTACGGGATGGGCTACACACGTGCTACAATGGCAGGTACAGAGGGCAGCAATACCGCGAGGTGGAGCGAATCCCACAAAGCTTGTCGTAGTCCGGATTGGAGTCTGCAACTCGACTCCATGAAGTCGGAATCGCTAGTAATCGTAGATCAGAATGCTACGGTGAATACGTTCCCGGGCCTTGTACACACCGCCCGTCACACCATGGGAGTGGGATGCAAAAGAAGTGGCTAGTTTAACCCTTCGGGGAGGACGGTCACCACTTTGTGTTTCATGACTGGGGTGAAGTCGTAACAAGGTAACCCTAGGGGAACCTGGGGTTGGATCACCTCCTTATCTTGAAGTAAAATTGCTTAATGGAAATCAGTTTTCGGATTGTATTTCACGAGTGTTCACACAAATTACATGATAACAAATTAGAAGAAACGATAGGTCTGTAGCTCAGCTGGTTAGAGCGCACCCCTGATAAGGGTGAGGTCGGCAGTTCAAGTCTGCCCAGACCTACCAATTTACTTAACTAAAGTAATTGGTAGATTCTTCTATAAAGAAAGAGACCAAACTTAAGTTGTTCCGATGAACATTTTAAGTTTGGTTTTTTAAACCACTTTTTTAACCGAATGCGTGTTAAGAATGAATTCTTTAACAATCTGGAAAGCTGATATAAATATCGGTATTTATAAGGTAAACACGGTGTCGCGCTGTTGTTTGTAACGTTATAAATACCAAGCTGTTATCATATTCTCTTATCGTGAATGTGATAATGGTGATAGTGCATCCCCCCAAGGATGTATTATCGAATTGTTAATGACATAGGCTATTCGTAGCGTGTGTTGTGAGCTCTTATCAAGTAACTCATCTTAAATCTTAGGATTTATTGAGTACGTGAAAATGTCAGACTTTACAATTGCCTTGGATTAGTCTCCGAGGTGTACTTCGTTTTCAAATCTTCGGATGAGACTACTTAGGGTTGTATGGTTAAGTGACTAAGCGTATGTGGTGGATGCCTTGGCAGTTAGAGGCGATGAAGGACGTGTTAATCTGCGAAAAGCTTTGGTGAGGTGATAAAAACCGTTATAGCCAAAGATGTCCGAATGGGGAAACCCACTTAGCATAAGCTAGGTATCGTTACGTGAATACATAGCGTAACGAAGCGAACCGGGAGAACTGAAACATCTAAGTACCCCGAGGAAAAGAAATCAACCGAGATTTCGTTAGTAGCGGCGAGCGAACGCGAATCAGCCCTTAAGCTTATAGGGTGCTAGTAGAATGTTCTGGAAAGGACAACGATACAGGGTGATAGTCCCGTATACAAAAGCAACCTTTAAGTGAAATCGAGTAGGACGGAGCACGTGAAACTTTGTCTGAATATGGGGGGACCATCCTCCAAGGCTAAATACTACTAACTGACCGATAGTGAACCAGTACCGTGAGGGAAAGGCGAAAAGAACCCCTGTGAGGGGAGTGAAATAGAACCTGAAACCGCATACGTACAAGCAGTGGGAGCCCGATTTAGTCGGGTGACTGCGTACCTTTTGTATAATGGGTCAGCGACTTATATTCTGTAGCAAGGTTAACCGATTAGGGGAGCCGTAGCGAAAGCGAGTGTTAACTGCGCGTTTAGTTGCAGGGTATAGACCCGAAACCCGGCGATCTACCCATGGGCAGGTTGAAGGTTGAGTAACATCAACTGGAGGACCGAACACACGTATGTTGAAAAATGCGGTGATGACTTGTGGGTCGGAGTGAAAGGCTAATCAAGCCGGGAGATAGCTGGTTCTCCCCGAAATCTATTTAGGTAGAGCCTCGCACGAACACCATTGGGGGTAGAGCACTGTTAAGGCTAGGGGGTCATCCCGACTTACCAACCCTTTGCAAACTCCGAATACCAATGAGTGATATGCGGGAGACACACTGCGGGTGCTAACGTCCGTTGTGAAGAGGGAAACAACCCAGACCGCCAGCTAAGGTCCCAAAGTACTAGTTAAGTGGGAAACGATGTGGAAAGGCATAGACAGCTAGGAGGTTGGCTTAGAAGCAGCCATCCTTTAAAGAAAGCGTAATAGCTCACTAGTCGAGTCGGTCTGCGCGGAAGATGTAACGGGGCTAAACTAGTCACCGAAGCTGCGGATTTGAACTTAGGTTCAAGTGGTAGGGGAGCGTTCTGTAAGCCGTTGAAGGTGAATTGAGAAGTTTGCTGGAGGTATCAGAAGTGCGAATGCTGACATGAGTAACGATAAGGGGAGTGAAAAACTCCCCCGCCGAAAGACCAAGGTTTCCTGTCCCATGTTAATCAGGGCAGGGTAAGTCGGCCCCTAAGGCGAGGCGGAAACGCGTAGTCGATGGGAAACAGATTAATATTTCTGTACTTCTATATATTGCGAAGGAGGGACGGAGTAGGCTAAACAAGCACGGCGTTGGTAGTCCGTGTGAAAGTATGTAGGTGGTTGACTTAGGTAAATCCGGGTCTTCATTAACACTGAGATACGAGACGAGACTCTACGGAGTTGAAGTTGTTGATGCCATGCTTCCAGGAAAAGCTTCTAAGCTTCAGATATATAGGAACCGTACCCCAAACCGACACAGGTGGTTAGGTAGAGAATACTAAGGCGCTTGAGAGAACTCGGGTGAAGGAACTAGGCAAAATAGTACCGTAACTTCGGGAGAAGGTACGCTGCTCAACGTTAAACCCTTGCGGTGTAAGCGAAGAGTAGTCGAAGTAACCAGGTGGCTGGAACTGTTTATTAAAAACACAGCACTGTGCAAAATCGAAAGATGACGTATACGGTGTGACGCCTGCCCGGTGCCGGAAGGTTAATTGATTCGGTTAGTCCTCGGACGAAGCTGATGATCGAAGCCCCGGTAAACGGCGGCCGTAACTATAACGGTCCTAAGGTAGCGAAATTCCTTGTCGGGTAAGTTCCGACCTGCACGAATGGCGTAATCATGGCCACACTGTCTCCACCCGAGACTCAGTGAAATTGAATTTGCGGTTAAGATGCCGTATACCCGCGGCTAGACGGAAAGACCCCGTGAACCTTTACTATAGCTTGACAGTGAACATTGCTCCTACATGTGTAGGATAGGTGGGAGGCTTTGAAACCATGTCGCTAGATGTGGTGGAGCCAATCTTGAAATACCACCCTTGTATGCGTGATGTTCTAACCTAGGGCCCTTATCGGGCTTGGGGACACTGTCTGGTGGGTAGTTTGACTGGGGCGGTCTCCTCCCAAAGAGTAACGGAGGAGCACGAAGGTTGGCTAAGTACGGTCGGACATCGTACGGTTAGTGCAATGGCATAAGCCAGCTTAACTGCGAGACAGACACGTCGAGCAGGTACGAAAGTAGGTCATAGTGATCCGGTGGTTCTGTATGGAAGGGCCATCGCTCAACGGATAAAAGGTACTCCGGGGATAACAGGCTGATACCGCCCAAGAGTTCATATCGACGGCGGTGTTTGGCACCTCGATGTCGGCTCATCACATCCTGGGGCTGAAGTCGGTCCCAAGGGTATGGCTGTTCGCCATTTAAAGTGGTACGCGAGCTGGGTTTAGAACGTCGTGAGACAGTTCGGTCCCTATCTGCCGTGGGCGTTTGAGAATTGAAGAGGGCTGCTCCTAGTACGAGAGGACCGGAGTGGACGAACCACTGGTGTTCGGGTTGTCATGCCAATGGCATTGCCCGGTAGCTACGTTCGGAACTGATAACCGCTGAAAGCATCTAAGCGGGAAGCAGGCTTTGAGATGAGTTCTCACTGGGACTTTAAGTCCCCTAAAGGGTCGTTGGAGACTACAACGTTGATAGGTCAGGTGTGTAAGTGCTGCGAGGCATTGAGCTAACTGATACTAATTACCCGTGAGGCTTAACCATACAACACCCAAGTAGTTTTTTGACTATTGAAGTGAATTGTGTGAAGACTGACAAATACATAAAATGTAAAATCACGTACTTACGTGTTACTTGAAACTAAAAACGATATTTATAGCTCATTGAGCAAAGCTTTCTAAGATTGTACCTTTTTTGTTTAGCGACAATAGCGCTGTGGTCCCACCTGATCCCTTTCCGAACTCAGAAGTGAAACGCAGTTGCGCCGATGGTAGTGTGGGAGTTCCCATGTGAGAGTAGGACATTGCTAAACTTCTATTTAAAGAAGCCCGATTCGAAAGAGTCGGGCTTTTTGCTTTTCTGAATATCTAATTTTCACTGCGATTTTACTGCTAATCGCCTATCTGCAATCGTCTATTTGTACTGATGTAATTCTGGAGTTTTATTCTCTAATGAGAAAGTTGTTATCTTCCCCTGTAAAAATGGCACTAAGTGATGCCGAAAATGCTTCATACCAAAATTCTTTAAAATACATTACTGAAATAAGCTTAAACCTTATTGCGGTTAAAGTGGAAAATAGACCTGAAGATTTTCTGGGTTGGTGTAAAGAGTTAATCGATGTCTGTCGTAATCGAATTAATATGGCGCTGCTAGAAGAGCATCAGCTACCTAGTTTAAAAAAGCTAGAACAAGTACTTGTGCTTGGTGCAAGTGTTAGTCAATTTAAAATGGCACGTATCGCTCCTTGGCCAATATTTACACTTTTTGTTGAACAACAAGCAACGTTACATGCATTGGAAGAAAGATTAGCGTTACTCGATTATATCGAAAGAATAAAAGTTAAACCTTTAAAAGAAATGACTGAAGTAGAGCGTCTTGCCTTTAGTGGTAAACATACCAGTCAGCATTGCCATACACAGTATAACTTTGATGTAGAGTGGTTTGCTTCAACCAAAGGCGCTAAAGTTTTTCATACTTTATTAGCACAACAGCCAGAAAGTTTTGATCTAGCCTTAAGCCATATTCCCGATACTGGTGATGTAACACCAAAGCAATATCAGCAATTTGTTGATAGCTACAAAAAAATATTTAATGATTACACTGTTGATAAAGAAGCAGGTGAAAAAGCACCGCTGGCAGCAGCTACTCGTTTATTAGCAATGAAACGTCCAGATCAATTTATTGCCTTAACCAATGCAAAAATAGATGTATTTTGCCAAGGTCTTTCGATTGCTAAGTTTAATGCTTTTGATTTTGAAAATTACTGGCAGGATATGATCGGCACTTTAAGAACTTTTGCTTGGTGGCATCAAGATGCACCTGAAGATGAACGAGAGTTAAAACTTTGGAAAGTTCGCGCAATTTTAGTCGACTTATTTATGTTTGCTGATGAAGACTTTGCTTTTACCTCTAATTATTTACGTATTCGTGATAAGAAGTTGAATAGCGTTGAAAGTAGCTACAAGTCAGGCCGTCGCGGTCGTATCAAGCTAACAGCAGAAGAAGTTGTTGATCAAGCTTTAGCTGAAGAGGGTGTACCTGAGTACATTCAAACTAAGCGTGATACCATTCTTAAGCAAGTTAAAGCTGGTAAGAGTGTTGAACACGTTATTGGGTTGATGAGAGCTATTTTTGGCTAAATCGGTAAATTTCAAACAACCTTTATTAGTCCATTAAACAGGCTAATAAAGGTTTAATTGAAACCAAACCCCGCCACCACGTTGTCTATGGTAACGAGGTTTATCTATTGCATCTAATTGGATATCCGAATCACTTGTCGATGCGATTTTTAGTACTCATGAGTTTCTCAGATGCCCCGCAGGACTGTCTTATAAACACTTTATGCTACGTTATTGATTTCGACAGTAGTAATAACTATTGCCTTCAATCAATGCCTTGTCTCAAGGCGTTTATAATTCTAGCTGTAACCTGAATATTCATGTGGCTTGGGTATAGATGAGTTAATTCAAGCAAAGTCTAATCTAAGTCAATAACAAAGATACAATCGAAACTGATTGGGTCTCCATCAACTCCACTAAAGTTTGTCATGTCCACCATGCCTGACAATCGAGCTGTACCGGTGGCATATTCAAAACGGCCTGTGCCCCCAATGATTGCATTACCTTCACCAGAAGCACCAGTAATGTGTGTCATTTTTTGTCCTTTTGGTGTGATTGTATCGTGTAACACAGGTGAAACTGTCGTATTACCACGAGTTATTAGAGTTCCGCTAGGTAAATTGAAATAGGAAGTACCTACCAACGCAAGACCTGTGTCACCTGGCGTAATTGATGCCAGACAATCCGTTGCACTGCCGATTATCTGTTGGTTCTTTATATTGACTAAAGCAACATCAAAACAGATTGCATCATCATCTACGCCATCGCCATCTATGTCTGGTACTGTGCTTTGATATTGATGACCGGTGCCAATGAGATTAAGCACAAAATGCTTTCCTCCACCATTATTTTGTGCATTAACATTCAACGTTAGGCCGAATGTAAGGAGTAGTACATTGAGTGCGATTGATTTAATATTCATAACAATTATCCCAATTAATTTAAGTGTATTAGATAAAATAATGCATTACCCACTGGTTTACGCAGTAAGTCCGCCACTATTTATATTCTTTTTCTAATTGCTTGGTGGTCTGAGCCGTTGTACGTACAGAGTTGGCAATCATTCGAACATTTGTCATTGCCGCAGCATACCCATCTAAACCGGGCATCTGCGCAGCAGCTGTAGCATCAGAAACTACTTGCACCTCGAACCCTTGCTCCATAAATTCACGCATGTGCGCTTCGGTACATAAATTGGCAGACATTCCGGCCAGAATAATTTTGTCTATCCCACGCTTTCTCAATTGCAATACCATGTCATTGGTCTCAGGACCGTAAACTTTATGCGGGCTTGCTATGACCGTTTCACCATTGTTGATATAGGGTTTGTATAATTTAAGCCAATCAGCACCAGAATCTTTAAAATCTTTTGTTGTTAACTGACCTACACGATCAAACATTCCCATCCCGTGCATTGCTTTTTCAAGTGCGCCACCATGCTCCCATTTATGCTCTTGAGGATAGTAATAATGTGGAGATACGAAAACTGGAATACCTTTTTTATCCGCGATTTTAAATAATGTATGAATATTCTCTACGGTATTATTTTCTGTAACACTCTTGCCTACTAATCCCCAAGTAACACCGTCTGGACTCAAGAAATCGTTCTGAGGATCTGTAATAACAATTGCCGTATTGCCCTTTGTTAACACAACACCTGGGTCAGGTAAATCTGCATTTGCATTAATACTGATCATAGCTATTCCTGAAAAAGCTAATATACTTAATGTTTGTTTTACTGAAAGTTTCATAGTAATCCTCCTGGATAGTGGAACTTACCATATAAGTATTGCTTAAAAATCAAATATACTCCGTGCTTATGTGTACCAAAAAAATGCTATTTCGTATCGATATTGTGACTGTGTGACGTCAAAAGCCATATCGTATTTACAATATGTTATTTTGTATTAATACGGAGGTTATGTGGATTCCCTTAGCTCCATTCTTAAAAGTGTTCGATTACAAGGCAGTGTATACTTTAATGCCTGCTTTGCTTCCCCATGGGGACTGGATTTAGACCAGAACCAACGAGCCTATTTCCACCTAATTATCCGTGGAGCATGTTATTTGCAGCTAGGTGATAAAAAAGAGCAGCTACAAGGGGGAGATATTATTATTCTGCCTCATGGAACAGCTCACCAACTTTTTGATGACCCATCTTCAGTGCGCGTTAATGCTACAGGGGTAGTTCCTGGTTTGATTGATGGCATTAACCCTTTTGAGGGAGTCGGGCATAGTCAAGATATTGATATCCTGTGTGGTTATTTTAATTTTAATAACTCGACACCTAGTTATTTTTTAAATGCATTACCTGATGTAATACATCTAACACAAGAACATAGAACCCATTTTTCGTTTTTAGATAATGCACTTTCTTTCATTACGCAAGAAACAAAAATGAAAAATCTCGGCAGAGAAATTTTGATTGATAGAGTTACCGAGTTATTGTTCGTGCAAATAATGCGTGTTTATATAAATATTAATGGAAATGAAGAGAATATTTTCTCAGCGTTAAGTGACAGAACTCTTTCGGAAGCATTACAACTTATGCATACAGAGTCGGACAAAAACTGGACGGTTGAAAGCTTGGCTAAAGCAATCGGTATGTCTCGGTCTCGCTTCTCCGAGCATTTCCATAATTATATTGGCGAAACTCCCATGCGTTATTTGCATACTTGTCGAATGGAAGTGGCAAAACAAAAAATTGAAGAAACAGAATCAACGTTAAACATAATATCTGAAGAAGTTGGCTATGCTTCTGACAGTGCTTTTAAGAAAGCCTTTAAAAAGTTTTTCGGTAATACGCCAAGTACTTTTCGACAAAAAAATGATAAATAAACAATCCGAGCTTATTTTAAAGAAATATTAAGCCAATAAACGCTAACAGAAGCTAAATAGCTTTTAACTAACCTTCCTTGATTCATATTATGTGGATGAAAGAAATTTCACATGTATGTGAATTTCCTTTCATCGCCATAATATGGTTCATTACTGTTTCCTATCTTTCAGTGAGTTAAGGATTCACCACTTTTGTCTTTTTTCATTCGATTCTGGATGTTTTTAGACATTTTCATTCGTTCCCATAATTAATGTTCATCAGTTAATACAGTTAAGGCGTTTTGGTATTAATAATACATACAAGTATAAGTAGGTTTAGATATAGGATATTTACTAAGCTAGCTAAAGACTGAGCGACTTTAGAGTGACTACGATAAATCGTATGGAGTTACCCATTTTTAGGTTTCATCTAAAGTTTGGGAGTAGAAACAAGTCTAGCAACCTCAATAGTTTACTATATAGTAAATAACACTTTGATGACAACGGATGTTTACTATATGGTAAACAGTAAAGAGGGGTTATAAGGAGGCATTATGTTTGCACGAATTGAAAGTGGTAAAATCATTGCTCAAAAAAGAAAGGAGCTAGGCAAAACACAAAAGGTCTTAGCTGAAGAGACTAATGTAAACAAATCCATTATTTCTCAAATAGAGAATGGAAAGTTCAGTGGCTCTCTTAGAGTATATGAAAAATACATAAATGGTCTTGGGTTGGAGTTAGCTGTCAGACCCATTAAAAGTAAGATTCCAGATTTCGATAATCTCCATCATTTGTTTCCTGATGAATAGTTAGCGAACAACATGATTATCTTGTATGCATCCTAAAGTCCAATGTTTCAATATGACCTATTACTACTCTTTACTAAAAATAATAGTAAAACCTTTACTATGTGGGGGTAACCTGAACTGAGTTTATGATTACTCCATTTCTGGTGTTTGGCACTTTGAAGTCAACCAATGCAAAGCTAAGCGAACGACTTTTTCGTGCGCATTCCTGACATTAACTATGGGTTGATCTTTAGGTCAACTGATAGCCATAAGCGGAACTTGAGATCAAATTTGTGATTTTTAATTTAAACTGGTCGAATTCGACCAGTTTAGGTCAGGACTTTAATTGTATCGAATTCGATTGTCCAACAGGCTGTTGGACAATCGGGTATTCCTAGTTGTTATATATTGTGCAACAAGCTGTTGCACTTTTAAATTAGTCAACAGCTTGTTGACCTATTGTTTTCTAGGTAATGTTTGAATACCTTGTATAAGCGATTCTAATTATGGCGAATCTGCCATGATTAGAATGAATGCCTGACAATCGCTCTTAACTGTCGCTTAGGTGAGGTTAATTCGAGTGATAATTTAGGTCGGGTTTGTGGCAGCTACTGCCCTTAGATCAGTCCAGTACATAAACATTAAGTTTTACTTTAGAAATTCAATATTTCAAAAACATCCTAACGACAAGTTGGTGCGCTTTGCTGACGTTAGCTACTGGTTGTTCTTTAGGTCAACTGATAGCCAAAAGTGAGCATTACCCTCTGTACTTCTCTAGGAAATTCACCGTGCTCCAATCTAGATGTTTTACTGCTCCCCCAAAATTGACCTTAGTGGTTCAATATGTCGGAATGGTGGTTCAGGGGGGGGGAATATACATGATGTGCTCTAGTCTGACTTTTATAACTAATGTCTTATCGATTATTTATTGTCTCACTCCAATAAAAATAGGATAACGCGTTGTTTTTATCTATTCTGTTAAAGCTGTAGAGGTTTATAAAAGTTAGTCTACTATAAACGAGTCTACAGCTTGCTTTAATACTGATAATCTTATTGGTTTCATTAAAAAGGTATTAGCACCTGATGCAATAACCTTTTCTATATTTTCTTGTTGAGAAAGGCCGGACATAGCGATAATGGGAGTATTTTTAGAGGCTTCATTTGATCTGATATGTTTACACACAGCAAAACCATCAATATCAGGCATAACTAAGTCAAGAAAGATAATACTTGGCTTGATCTTTTCTATCATGCTTCCTGCTTCAAAGCCACTATAGGCAACTTTAACCTCAAACTTTGGATATAGAACTTCAATAAATTCAACTAATAAATCGGCATGTTGTTTGTCATCTTCGACTATGATGATAGTTTTATCTTTTTTAGCAACAAGTTTACTTCCAACTAAGTTTTCTACTTCAGAGAGTTCAAATCGGCGATGACCTCCTGGGGTTGTAGTAAACTTTAAACGCCCCTCTTTAGCCCAGAACCTAACAGTTATAGGAGATACGCTTAACAGTTTCCCAACTTGGGCTGGAGTAAGTAATTTTTCTAGTTTATTCAACTTTTAATTCTCAAAAATACTAAAGTAATTAGCTACGTAATAGTTTATTAACGAATACATTTATAGCATGTATCTAAATTTAATTATTGATTTCTGTCAAATCTATTAATTTTTTTAATCTTATCATTTTCCACATCAATACTAAATATCGATTTTATCGATTGCATGCATGTAATTATCGTTTATAATCGTTTTTTTTGAGTCACTGATGATAACTTGTTCGGTGTCTCGATAGTGTTTGACATATTTATATTACTTTTTCAAATCAACAGTGAAACCAATGTTTAAATCACCTGAAAATGACAGCTTAGTCTCGGCTGTATTTGACTCTAGCCCTATAGGTATACAAATCATTGATTTAGAAACGGGTATGCGGGAAAAAATCAATCAAACAGCCTGTGTTCTGCTAGGTGATACTAAAGATAATTTAATGGCTAAAAGTGTATTTGAAGATTGCACATGGCTTGGTAAAGATAAATTCTTATTTGTCATTGAGCGTTTAAAAGAGAACAAAACACTAAAAAATCATATTGTCCAGTTCGAAAATCATCAGGGTAATGAATTAACGATTAGCTATGATATATCTGAATTTAAATATAGATCTAAAAGACTCGTTACCGTTTCAATGAACGATGTAACCGAACAGCATTATTTACTCAAGAATATATCAGATACCGCTAACTTGATATTTTCTGATGATGACACTAGTTTCTTTGATAATGTCACGCTAAAAATTGCTGAATTATTTGAAGCAGCGCATGTTTTTATTGGATTGAATAATTTTGATGATGGCTTGAAAATGAAAACAGTGTCCTATTGTTGCTACAACCAAATAATTGAAAATTTCACCTATAACCTTAAACATACCCCATGTGCAAATATTGTAAAAGATATAAATGGTAATGCTTGTTATGTCTATCAAGATGTTCAAACGTTATTCCCAAAAGATTCATTCTTTATAGAAAAAAAGATTAAAAGTTATATCGGAATGCCAATTTTCGACATTAATAAGAAAACTATTGGCGGATTGATTTTATTGTTCACCAAAGATATTAATAAGAATACATATTGGGAGGATCTTTTAAAGATTTTTTCCGGAAAAATCTCTAGTGAATTAAAACACCTAACTCTTCATAACACCCATTATGAAGCGCAACAACATTTAAAATTATATAGTGAACAAGCACCCCTAGCGTTATTTAAATGGGATTTGGGGTTTAATTTACTTGAGTGTAATCAATCAGCAATCAGCATGCTAAATTATACCGAAGATGAGCTAAAACAGTGTGACTTTATCTCAGCCTTAGTGCCTATTAATGAACAAAAAAGAGTTAACAAGACATGTTCTGATTTACTGGTTAACGAAGGAGGCGAACATGGCTTTAATTCGTTAATTAAACAAAATGGGAATATTATTTTAACTGAATGGCATAACTCACTCATTAAAGATGATTCTGGAGCTGCTATAGGTGTTATTTCCATTGTTAAAGACATCACTCAAGAGCGACAGCAACTAAAACGTTTAGCTCAAAAAGAAACAGAAAAACGAGAGATTATAAACGCAATAATTGACGCTGTTATTACCATCAATAGTAAAGGAATTATTTTAAGTGTAAATGCCGCGACTGAAAAAATGTTTGGTTATTCGGTTGATGAACTATTGGGGGAAAATATTAAGTTATTAATGCCAAAATCAACAGCCGTTAAACATGACACTTATCTAGAAAATTATCTCCAAACGAAAGAAGCACAAATTATAGGTATTGGCCGTAAAGTGATAGCTATTAAAAAAAATGGGCAAGAATTTCCTATTTACTTAGGCATTGCTGAACTATCCCCAGATGAAAATAATAATATTCGTTATGTTGGCACTTGCCATGATCTAAGCCTATTTACTGAACAGCAAAACAAGTTGCAGCGTATACAAAAAATGGATGCGTTAGGAAAGTTAACCGGAGGCATTGCTCATGATTTTAATAATCTATTGGGCATTGTGTCGGGTTTTGGCGAACTATTAGAACTAAAATTAGGACAAGACCCAAAGCTATCTAAATATTGTAGGCAAATTATTACTGCGAGTGAGCGTGGTAGTGAGTTAACCCGTAAATTGTTGGATTTTTCAAAACAAGAAAGTAAGAAAAGTACAGTGTGTAATATTAATGATTTATTAACGGCTACTCAAGGAATGATAGCAAAAACACTTACAGTATTAGTAACCGTAAATTACACATTAGCAGACGATTTATGGTGCAGTACAATCGACATAAGTGCGTTTGATGATGTGATTCTAAATTTATGTATTAATGCCAAACATGCCATGTCAAATGGCGGATTATTATCAATATCAACTCAAAACGTAACACTTTCAGCTATTGAAGCTGAACGATATAATTTAACCGCGGGAGATTTTGTTTCTTTAACCATCACGGATAACGGATGTGGAATGAACGATAAAGTTAAACGCCAGATATTTGAACCTTTTTACACGACTAAGGGCGATGAAGGTACTGGTCTAGGTTTATCACAAGTTTATGGTTTTATTACTTCTTCTCAGGGAAGCATTTACGTTTATTCAGAAACCAACATGGGTACCTCAATTAACATTTACTTACCAAGAAGCAAACCTAAAGAGAGTAAAAATGTACTGAGTAAAAATGTACTGAGTAAAAGTAAGTATATCTCTTTAAAAGGGAAAGAAAATATTTTAGTGGTTGATGACGAATTCTCCTTAGGACTATTAGCAAAAACTATTCTTGAAAATGAAGGCTATACCGTTTTTCAAACAAGTTCTGGTGAAGATGCACTATTTTGCCTAACAGCACACAATATCGACTTGATTATTAGTGATGTAATTATGCCAAAAACAACTGGTTATCAACTCATTGAAAAAGTTAGGGCTTTGGATATTAACATTCCCATCATACTTGCTACTGGCTTTGATGGTTATATTAATATTTCCAAAGGCAATTATTCAGATATTCCCATTATCTCAAAACCATACACTTCATATGAATTATTAACACAGACTCGAATGTCATTAGATTCAAAAAAGATTGAAAATTAACTGAACAGAATGACATGACTAATACAAAGATAAATAAATATTGTAATGATTCATACAATCACATAACGAGCTACTTTTACTTTAATTAATAAGATTTATGGCAATTAGGATTAGTCATAGTTTAGAGATGGTCTTGTTATTTTTAGTGATATTACAATTCAACAGGAATTAAATAATAATGAATAATAGTTTCAATAATAATGAAGTAAGGTTTGCTGATACAGTCCAATTAGTATCAATTACCGATCTAGATGGCAGAATTACTTATGCAAACTCAGAGTTTTGTGAGGTTGCTGGATACGCACTTGAGGAGTTAGTAGGACAACATCATAATATTGTGCGCCACCCTAATATGCCTAAGGCAGCGTTTACTGATTTATGGGAGAAACTTAAACAAGGTGATTCATGGCGAGGTATGGTAAAAAATCGATGTAAAAATGGTGGTTTTTATTGGGTTGATGCCTATGTGACGCCTTTATATGAAAATGGCGCTATAAAAGGTTACCAATCGGTAAGAACCTGCCCAACCGAAAATCAGAAAGTAAAAGCTCAACAACTTTATGACGAATTAAATCGAGGTAAATCAATTAGTGATATAAGAGCGAATATCAGCATAAAACGTCTTTTCGCAACAATAATTATTATATCTGCGTGCTTGGTTGACTGGATATACGTTGATTCTATCATCTCAATTATTACCTTATTAATGTCTTTTATGTTGGTTTTTATAACTTTTACCGAAGAATTAGTAGCTTTTCCAAAGGCTGCTAAAAAAATTAAACTATTGTTTGATAGTCCGTCTCGCATTATATATTCAGGGAAAGGGCTGACAAATATTCTTAATTACCCCGTAGAACTCTATAAAGCAAGGGTTGGGACTATATTAGGGAGAAGTAGTGATTCGGGACGAGTGCTTGTTAATCTAGCAAGCGAATTGGAAAAAGTATCAAGCGAAATGCTTGAAGGTATTAATGAAGAGAACTCCCATTTAGCGCAATTTGCTACCGCAATTACTGAAATGAGCGCAACGATTGATGAGGTTAGTAGTAATACAACTCATACTCATGACAAAGTTATAAATATTCAAAATGAATGTAAACAAAATATTGACGTTATTGAAGTTAGCCAAAATAGAATACTCAATCTAACGGGTGATGTCGAAAACGCAGCGACTAATGCAATAGCTTTAGTAACAGATGTCGATAAAATCTCTAAAGTTATGTCTGAAATCCAGGGGATTGCTGATCAAACCAACTTATTAGCTTTGAATGCTGCCATCGAGGCTGCAAGAGCTGGGGAACAAGGCCGTGGTTTTGCCGTGGTTGCTGATGAAGTAAGAACACTGGCAAGTAGAACACAAGATGCGACTGTTCAAATTCAGGCTTCCGTTCAAGAGTTGCAAACAACCTTAAAAGAATGGAGTAAGGTAATGCTTGTGAATAAATCTAACGCTGAGAAATGCTCAGAAGATACTGTGAATATTAAATATGCAATGGAAAGTATTATCATCAATGTTACTGATGTCAGTGATATGACCGCTCAAATAGCAACGGCAACAGAGGAACAAAGTGTGGTAGCCAATCAAATAAATCAAAGTATCCTTAACATTGATGCAATATCCAAAAATAATGCTGTATTGGCGCAGCAAGTCAATAAAAGTGGTGTTGATGTGTATGAAAATGCAGCGATAATAGATGCATTAAGTGATACATTTAAATAGTAAAATTATTTTTTATCATGAGCTTGTATCAATATCGTTGCGTTCTACCAAGATGTAGATAGGGATACTATCCAAGCTGTTCGCCTTTTCGTCTGCCATTAAGTTATCCCTACTTTATTCACTTATGTATTTCAGGACTGTTTTGTGAAAAAACTATTTACTCCCGCTATAAATTTAATGAACAATTTGAGTTACTCTCGCAAGTTCATAGTAATTGGAGGGCTTTCACTCCTTGCGTTATTGATTGTTTCAATTTCTTTAATCTCTTATTTGTCTGGATCAATTAGTACCGCTAATCAGCAGTTAACAGGATTACATCAGACACAAAATACATCAAGACTGATCCAATCACTACAACAACATAGAGGCATTTCAGCAGCTGTTATTGCAGGTGTTTATAATAGTGCTAATGGTCAGATATCAGTGAATAAAAAAGTAAATGATAACTTTCTAAAAATAAGCAGTGCATTGCCTTTCGAGTTAAAGAAAATAGCAAAATGGTCTACTATTATCGAGCAATGGAAATATTTAAATACTAAGGGAATTACTTTAGAACTAGATGAAAATTTTAATTTACATACAAAATTAATTCAAAATATAAATTCTTTACAGCTCAGGGTGGCTGACTATTACTACTTGCTTGTAATGGATGATCTTGATTCATATTATTTAACAAATAGCTATTTATTCACAATACCCATCACGTTGGAGCTACTCGGACAAGCTCGTGCCGTTGGTGCTTCATATTTAGTTAATAAAAATAAGAAATCAAGAGAGAAAATAGATAAATACTTCTCAAGTACGATTGTACCTCTGGCTGTATTTAAAGGAAATATGCACAAGGTTAAAAGGGAATTGCTTTCGGATGGAGAAAAAATTTCTGCTCAAGCGCTAATTCAAACAATTGAGCAGCATATCCAATTAACCTTAGATGGGATCTTAGCTGATTCAACTTCTTTGAGTTCTCTTGAGCTTTATAAACTATCTACTTCCGCCATTGATATAGGGTATCAATTTTTAGATAACTCACTTTCTTTTACACTAAGTAATTTGCTTAAAAACCGTGTTAAACAAGCAAACACTGAATTAATTGTGAGCATTGGCTTTTCGTCAACGCTATTTCTTATTGTTCTGTACTTTTTAATAGGATTGTATTTCTCAACAATAAGAAGTATCAATTATTTAACTAAAGTTACGGGTAAGTTTTACGGTGGTGATCTTGATGCTCGCGTAACGCTTTATACTCGTGATGAGCTCAATAGTATAGCGCTCGGATTCAATGAGATGGCTTCATCCTTTCAAAATTTACTGATTGAGAAAGAAGAAATAAGCACAAGACTGCTCGCTATTATTGATAATTCACCCATAGGAATTTGGTTTACAGGTACGGATGGTCGTTATCATTTCGTTAATAAGACATTTTGTAATTTAGTGGGAATAGAAGAAGAAGATATGCTTAATACACCTTCATCTAATTTAGCCGAGTTATTAGGAAGTGAAATAGCACATAATTGCTTAGACTCTGATAGAGCTGCTTTAGGACAAGATTTGGCTCATGTTTCTTATGAAACAATCCCCCGTTTAAATGCAAAACCATACCTTCTTGAAATCACTAAAGTAAAATTGAAAAATACACGAGGTAAGGTTGTTGGCTTGATCGGTATCAGCAAAGATATAACAAATAAACGTCAACAGGAAGATGATTTAAAGCTTGCAGACATAGTATATCAAAATAGTTCTGAAGCGATGATGATTACCAATATTAATAATGAGATTATTGCGATTAATCCTGCTTTATCTGATATTACGGGTTATAGCACAAGTGAATTAATCGGGAAAGATCCTAAGATATTTAGTTCTGGTAAACAAAGCCTACAATTCTATCAGTCAATGTGGGAAGAAATAAAACGAACCGGAACATGGCAGGGGGAAATTTGGAATACCAGAAAAAATGGGGATGAGTATCCTGAATGGCTTTCAATTAACACCATTTATGATGATGATGGCAAGGTTTTCAGACGAATTGCATTGTTTTCAGATATAACAGAAAAGAAAAAGAAAGATGCACTGATATTAAGGCAAGCTAATTATGACAGCCTGACTAATCTGCCCAACCGAAGAATGTTTATTGATAGGTTGGAACAAGAAATTAAGGTTTCTCATCGTAAGAAGCAAAAATTCGCTCTAATTTTCATTGACCTAGATAACTTTAAAAATATAAATGATACTAGGGGTCATGTCTTTGGTGATCAATTACTTACTGAGGCTGGAAAACGAATTACTCATTGTGTTCGAGAAGTAGACACAGTTGCACGATTAGGTGGTGATGAATTTACAATTCTTTTGTCTGACTTATCAGAAATATATAATGTTGAATCTATTTGTCAGAAAGTATTACTCGCCTTAAGCCAACCTTTTTGTATTTCTAAGTTGTATACATATATATCTGCTAGTTTAGGGGTCACAATCTATCCAAATGATGCAAGTACCACGTTGGAACTACTAAAAAATGCTGACCAAGCCATGTACCTTGCCAAGGATCTCGGTCGTAATCAATTTTGTTATTTTACCGCATCAATGCAGGAGCAAGCTCAAAATAAGTTAGAATTAATGAATGACTTGCGTACAGCAATTAGCTTGAATCAACTCGCCGTGTTTTATCAACCTATTATTGAATTACAGACAGGTATTATTCGTAAAGCAGAAGCCCTTTTACGCTGGAAACATCCCGTTCGAGGCATGGTGAGTCCCGCAGAATTTATTCCGCTAGCAGAAGAATCTGGATTAATCATAGAAATAGGTGATTGGGTATTTAAACAAACCGTTCAGCACATTAAAGAATGTAAAAAACAGCTTGGTTTAGATATACAAATCAGTATCAACAAATCACCCGTACAATTTAGAGAAACGGTAAGTCAATTAGATTGGTTAACCTACCTTACCGAAAATCAATTATCAGGGAAAAACATTGTTATTGAAATAACCGAAGGTCTGTTAATGAATAATAATACCAGCACAATGGAGAAGCTATCTCGGCTTAGAGCTGCTGATATTAAACTGTCTATGGATGATTTTGGAACAGGGTATTCATCACTTTCGTACTTGAAAAAATTTGAGCTTGATTACCTAAAAATAGATCAGTCATTTACTAAAAACTTAGCGCAGGGTTCAGAGGATATGATTTTGTCAGAAGCTATTATCACAATGGCTCAGAAGCTAGGATTAAAAGTGATAGCTGAAGGTATCGAAACAGAGGAGCAAAGGAAATTACTCCTTGATTCTGGATGTGATTATGGTCAAGGATATTACTTCTCAAGGCCTATACCAGCAGATGATTTTTTACAGCTATTAGCTCGAACTTCTGAGATATAGGATCTCGCCAAAAGCAAACCTGTAACACATTTTGTTTAACTGCTAATTTAAAATAAAGTCCTTTAATCGCTTTTCGAATGACACTGAAATTATTATGGGCTTAAGTCTGCTGCGTGGCAGCTAATGACCTTAAAGAATGAGCACTGGTAACTTTCCCCTCACCAAAAGCTAACGTCAAAAAAGTGCGCATTGCTGACATTAACTTTAAATATTTTTCCATATGTTTTCTAATGAATTATGTCTGTGATGTAGCTGATTTTATGTATAGTTCCACCAGAGACTACGACTTTTCATGAGAAAAAAGGTATAGCGCCTTCTTTTCACTTAGGGCATGAAACCTAGTTCTTGTTAATGCATTGAAAATCAGTGAATTAACCGTTATGGTTGAACTCAATAAATTAGAAAAGCCATGATAGCTTGTTTAAATAAGGTACCATGCCTCCTAACCTGCTGTTAGGTGTTTTCTGAGTTAATAGGAAATTTTTGTGTTATGAAGAAATTAATTTTATTTGTTAGCTTCATCTTTATCAGCTCTAATTCACTTGCAGGCTTTACATCTGGAAATGAATTACAGCAATGGCTAAGTATTAGTGAAAATAAAAAACAACCTGACTTTAATTCCGGTTTGTACAAAGGTTATGTTTCAGGTGTTATTGATGTTGGTAATAAATATGCTTTTTGTTTAAGCACTGGAGTAACCAGAGGGCAAGCTATTGCTGTTGTGTCTAAGTACATAAAAAACAATCCTGAAAAATGGAATAAAGGTGCGGCATCACTTGTGATAAAAGGACTTAAAAAAGCGTTCCCATGCACAAAAACCTAAAAAGAATTTCAAGCGGGACTGTTAACAGTTTTCTTGGTTTCGCTACGCTACCAATTCTAGCGAACTATTATCAGCCCCTTAAATAGGCGTTAACTTTCTCTCTATGTATGTGCCCAAAATGGAGTATTTATGGCAATCTTTGAACTTTATTCAACGAAAAAAAGAAAAAACAACGGGGAAACTCCTGATGTATATCAATACGAAGATATTCCGCAAAAATTAAAGGTTCAAATAGTACATATTATTAAACAAACAGTAGGAACGAACGCTTCATATGGTAGAGAGGGTTATTCTGAGACTGTCTATCATGATATCCATGAAATCCTTTGTAAGGAATATGGTGTTTTTTCTTTAGCAAAAATATCAAACATAAGTGATTTTAACGCTGTTTATAACCATTTTCTTGATAGCGGTGATATAGATGAATGTTTAGATGTTATTGAATTAACATTTAAATTTATTGATATTCATGTAAGAAAAAAACAATACCAATTCTCACGTGAAGAAGGAACTACACAATTAGCTGAAGATGCTGTTATAGAGTTAAATCAAAGATTTAAAGATGAAGGTGTGGGCTATGAGTTTGTATCTGGTGAAATTATAAAAATCGATTCTCAATTTATTCACAGTGAAGTTGTAAAGCCAGCTTTATATATTTTACAAGGTGATGCCATATTTGCAGGTGCTAGAAATGAGTTTTTATCAGCACATACTCATTATCGTAGCCAGCGTTATAAAGAAGCTCTTGTAGATTGTTTAAAGTCATTTGAAAGCTTAATGAAAGCTATATGTGAAAAGCATGATTGGGAATTTGGGAAAAACGATGCGGCAAAAAAATTAATAAATGTATGCTTAACAAATGGGCTTATACCTACGTACATGCAAGAACAATTTAGTCAGTTTAGAGCTTTGCTTGAAAGTGGTGTTCCAACGGTTAGAAACAAAGAAGGTGGTCATGGACAAGGATCCGAAATCAAGAGTGTATCAGAAACTCTTGTGAGCTATACCTTGCATTTAACGGCAACTAACATTGTATTTTTGGGTGAGTGCGAAAAGAAAGTCAATTAATTAAACAAGAATAAAAAGCAATTGGCTTTTGCTTCTTAGTCGCTTGCTTTAGCCAACAACTTCTTGCCTGTTAATTGGGCGTTATCGATATGAAAACTAATCCGAATTCAATTCTAGTAGATTGTTGCTAATGTCTCGAATGTGGCAAAAGAAGTCATGTCTCCAATATGGATATCAGCTGTTCTCCTATTACGGTGCACGAACTGAACGTTCTACAGATAACTCATTACACTTTTTGTTGGTAAAACCCATTCTGCTCAACGTACTTATAAGCTAAGTCAATCGATCCAAAGTAATAACAAAGTGTGTACGAGCGTTCGATCACGATAGCATTCGGCATGTTTTGCTGTGTATTACGTTAAGCCAAGTTGCTATTAGTGCTGGTGGTGGAAATTGTTGAGGCATTTCATTCAATCCTTGAAAGTTAACTGCTACTTTCAACTTTAGTTCACGGTTGATAATATTCAAGGTGGTGATAGTTTGTTTACGCTTGGTTAAGCCAGTAGAGAGCTTATTAGTTATCTTATGGCGATGATTTAAATGTGAAATAACCTTTTATCTAATTACCAGAAACAAAAAAAACACCAATCATTACAATTGATGTTTTATAGAAAAAATTTAAATGATTAAGACTATTTCTTAAAGCGACGTGACGCTAAACCAATCATTCCTAATGCAAAAATAGCAAGTGTAGATGGCTCAGGTACTGAGACACTACATACTTGGCCAACATCATCATTACATCTTCCAGCAGTCGAAAAGTCGCCACTTGCGTGTAAAAAAGTAGATGTTTCCCAGCTGCTACCTAAGTTATTATCAAGCGATATTGATGTTAGTGCCATAGAGGCACCAGTAGGGTCAGGAAATACTGGACCACCATCCCACTCTACACGGTCAATTTCATTCAATACATCATCAAATAAAACTAATTCGTCAGCGCCATTTGCCAAGAATACTGCACTGTATTGGTAATCTACAGATATACCACCATTGGTTAAGGTATCGGCGTTTCTACCTAAAACCAAAAAGCCACCAGATGAAATGATTAATGAACCACCATTATTAACGACCTGACTATCAATATCATTATCACCAAATGTCCATCCATTTATATCGATATCAGTTAAACCTGAATTGAATAGCTCAAACCATTCACCATTAGAATCAGTAACCACAGATGGGTTTTGAAATATTTCGTTGATGATGATGCCTGCATTGGCAGGTATTGATAAAGTTAAACCAATTACTGCTGTTAGCGCCATCTGAGTTATTATTTTTAACATTTTATTCCTTAATGTATCAATTTTAGAGCGTAGCCTATTATCCATGTGTTAAAGATCAGCAAAAAGTATACCGTCTAGGCAATATCTAATGATATCAATAGCGTGATAATCAACGATAATTTCCGCAGAGTAATACTGTAAAACAACCTGACACTAAAATTATCAACATAATAATTATGAATTTGTCTGATGTTAACTGGTGAATTAGGTCGGCTTTGTGGTGAAAGTAATTATGTCTCGAATGTGGCAACAGCAGTAATTCTCTGGCGTTATATATTTTAAGTCAGATTTATTCTCTTAGCTTAAGCAAGTTGCCAGTCAGTTTTTGAAAGTTAATTTGTGGAGGTAATTAGGTAAGACGATAGCTTTCAGCTTGGACAGTTTAACAGGCTTATTGATGTCGGCGGTTGCATTGAAAAGCTCACTAATATCATTAGAATTTAATTCAAAAAGAGAGATGAATTCCCTAATCGTCATGCAGGTTTCTTTATGAGCTAATAACCATTCTCTAGCAAACTCTGTTATTTCACCCTCATCAACAAAGAGCGAACACAGTAGCGTTCTATTAGTGTAATAGTGATAACTTAGCCTACCACTTAGCATTGCATAAATAATGGCGAATATAGGCGTGTGATAGGCCTTAGTGTTGATGATTACCTCTGAGTAACTAAGAAAGCGCTTTTGCATTTCAGTTGGGGTTGACTGTAATGCGCTGAACAAACCAGACAACTCCAAAATTGAACTGTTATTGATGAAGTGAGCACCAGTTTTAGATTTAAAGTGTTTTGTTTTATATAGGTGCTTGATGTCTTCCCTTGATAGCTCCAATACTTCAGATATGTCTTGTACTTTCATCCATACATCAGGAAAGGTTTCATTATTTCCTAGGTTTCTTGTACCTGTTTGAATATAAGCCTTCAGCCAAAGAAGCACAGACCAGTCCTCCTTTAAGTGTTTTATTATAAAACTCAATGGGAGGACTTTTATGCTTATAGGGTAAGCAGAGGTGCAGAGGTCGCTTGATAGTACAGGCTTGATTACCTGATTATAAAATAAGTCCTTATCATTTAGGCGCTGACAATTTTGGTATAGGGCTTTATTTATATCTTTCACATCGCAGTAGACTCGCTTTTGAGTTAAGCACTTGGCCTGAGTTGTAGTTATTAAATCAACCAATAGACAGTCGTCAATTTGTTTAGCGGATAACGAGGGTAGTGCGGTATCTTCCAAGATTAAGTGTTCGTTACATGCCTTATTTGCGCACCTTCCGCCAAGTAATGCGGTGTCCCACTCTAGTGGAGCCTTGCAGGTATGGCATGTTGAAATCAGCAGGGTTTCATGTATCTCGCACACTAAGTGGTGGGCATGCTGCCAGTTATCTTTATGGATACCATTTTCTTTTAAGCAGAATATGCATACTTTAGGTTTTAGCAGGCGGTGAGAAACATAAAGTTGATTGCTTTTTAGTGGAGGTATCTCACTCTCAAAGGTGGTTTCTCTACCTAAAATTTGATTCAACCAAAGTGAGTCACTAATAGATAACTTTGCCTGCACTAAACGGCTAAGTTGGACTGTAGATATTAAATCATAGACGGTAGATAACCCATTAGCATGCGCAAGCCTAATGAAATAACCTATCAGCGACTCTCTTTTCTGAGGGATGAGTCTTATTGTGAGTGAAGTAAATTCTTTCAATGTTTTCTGCCTTTTTAATGATGGCAGCGTAGGTGTAGTCCTGTTGATTAAATGGGTTTGCTTCTCCCGTGGTATCAACAAGTTCATACGCGTCGTAGAAAGTAGCTTGTAAGTCTGATGTTTCATTGAGTTGTGTAAAGGCAAAAAGCTTTTTAATTAGGCCGATACGGCCATAAGTTGCTACATATAATCTATCTAAGATGTCAGCATCTTTGGTGTTCAGATTTCTTAGTCCTTTTGTTTTACCGAAAAAATTAATGACATTTACCCAGGCATCACAATGGCTAAGGAATATATTTAACTGGCACGGAGCAATGAATCGACGAGATAGCTGCTCCTCTCGGGAAATGTTTTTAACATCAGCGAGGTATTTTAGTTTGAGTAATCGCTTAAGCGCTGGCGTACCTATAAGGATGAGGGGGACGTTGCACTTATCGATAATTGCAACAAATGCCTTCGCCATTGATTGAGCTTTTATACCATCGGAATCTGGGAGGCACTCTTGTGCCTCATCCAATATGATTAGCTCTGTCTGGCATGCTTCTAATAAACACTTTAGTTGATGGAGCAGTTTGTTTAACGTTCTTCGCCTAGGTATATACGAAGTCCCCATTGCATTGATTATCTGCTCAAGTAGATTGATAGGGCTATTGGGTTTAGTTAGGTGAACACAAATGACTCTTTTAAGTGTTACCTCTGGCGTATATTCAACGGGATATTGTTGTTCATACCAATCCACTAATGTTGATTTACCTGTTCCTGACATGCCTGTAATTAAAAGGCTAAGCTTAGCCGTATCGTCTTGGTGGTGAATTAATCTCATTTTATTCACCACCGAGGTAAATAAGCTATGTTTTAATATCTTCATCATAACCCCACTTATTCAAGTCTGACTCTGTAGGAGGGTTTTCATGCTCATCAAACAATTTACTTTGAAGGTCATTCTCGATGTTGTGTTCTTTCCTTTTATTACGCCTTTTCATAAAGAAGTTTGCAGTAGAGTTAACAGGAACAGACGTGTTAAATATCGCATTGCTTGCCTGAATCATTGCACTTAAGCTCGGTACTATCTGATTGTCTAAGTCAAATGCTTCTACTTTACGCTTTTGAAAATCTTCTTCTTTAGTCTCTTCAGCTTTATTTTTCTTTTCCTTTTTCTTTTTATCTAACGGCGCATCAGTTTCAGTAGGAGGAAAGTAAGGCTTCTCAACCTTAACTGGTTTATCCGTTCCAAATGGTATTTCAGAGTCCATTTCTAGATGAGTAATACGCTCTGGATAAATAACTACAGTACCTTGGCCTGTCGGGTTTTGACCAACCACTTTGATTGTCCTAACATCCCAGCGACTATGATAAACGTTTACAATTATCTCTTTGTGGCCCTTGGTACTTAACTCGTTATGAAGATCTTTCAGTTCCTCATGCTGATAAAATGCATTATCAAAATAGACGGTGCCTGTCTCATAAAGCGTTCTATCAACAGAAGTAGACGACAACATAAACGCATAATTTAAATCATTCACTGTCAATTTAGGAGGGTTTTGCTCAGCAATACCTTCATTCCATACTTGCTGAGGAGTTCTACCACCAAGTTCAGGTTGCGTGGTGTTTATATATTGGCTTAAATAGATATTTAAACACCTTAAGAACTCACTCTTCTTCATGACAGCTCGGTCTTTCTGCGTTTTATGAACTCGATAATCCTCAGAATCAGGTAAGTAACCAGGTATGCCTGTTACTTGAACCTTATTTCCTTTGGTATCAGTATACACATGTGAAAAATTACGAAAAAAATTCTTTTCCCAAATATTGAATAAACCCTCAATATGACCTTTACCCCATGGGGTATGTGGTGACAACGTGTGATATTTAACTTTGCTGTTATGATAAACTTCGCGAGTATTTGTAGCTCTTGCGCCACCACTATTATCACCCACGATACAATAGGGGATACCATTCGCATTTAAAGTTGGGCAAGTTCCTGTGATTATCTCCCTAAATAATCTTTGGTAATCTTCCGAGCTCTCGCCTTTGCCAAACTTTACATAAACGCCCATTGGGTAGTTGGATTTACAATCTACTGCTGCAAAAAGTTGCACTCCTTCTGTTGTCTTGCCGTTATCGTCTAATAGCGAAAGGTTATAGGGAGAGGCATCTTGTTCAACACGCTCTAAGACCCTTTCAACTTTCATTTTTCCTTTATATCTATAGGCTTTACGTCGTTTTTCAGCATCACTTCCTGTAGCAAACACCTTTATTACATCGAGTATTTCGTTTCGTCTTCGAATAAATGTTGAGTAAGAGACAGGTTCTTCGTCAGAATTTTCAAAATATTCATCTTTAGAGTAACTACTATGTGCTTCGCTTACACTATCGCTAAAGGTATCCTTTGTTAAGAATACAGTTTCTAAATGTTTAAAAATCAGCTCTTCTTGTCGTTCTGAAATTCGCTTTCTTACTACAGGGTCTTGACCAACAGACTTGGCAATATTTTTTGTTTTCTTGTACTCACGCCACCACTCACAAACTGTTGAGTGGGCCCAGATTGTTTCAGTTTCACCATATAGCTTGAGTAGTTGTTGTTTAAGTAGTTCATAAGTTATTTCAGAGGTCGCTTTATGACCATTAATGACCAATTCTTCCAAGATATTTAAGGTATGCTTCCTTTTTTCAACGTGACGCTTAATGCGGTTTGTAAGGATAACCTCATCATTAGCAGCGGGCGCTGCCGTTATCACATCGTCATTCAAGTTACTGGTAAAATAATCACGAGAAACATAGTAAGCATTTTGTGTGTTAGCGACCTCTTCGAACCCAATTTTTTCATTTTTATCTTGGATAACTCGACACAGCCCATGATTGGGAATATTGAATTCACGATACTTGAACGAAGGTCTGGAGCTCATTATACTGTCGCTCTCGTTAAGGGGGTGTTTGCATTGATTTTTGTATACCAGTCAAAATCATATAAGCGTAACCACATTAAAACCCTCATAGAAAACCCTAATCCGAGCTGTTGCTTTAAGTGGTGTTCAGCTTCACCTAAAGTGATGTTTTGAGGAAAAAACCAGGCGACGCGTAATATATTATCAATGTCAGTGTCGGTCATACGGTTGTATTGAGATAAGTGCTCAATATTTCTGATGTATTGAAAGTCTATCTCGTCGTTATATTTACACGTAAGTTCAGCACCAAGTTTCTCCTTAAAGCCCTCGGTAAATAGGGCAATTCGCGCTTTAAACTTCTCGCTTTTGTCTTCTCTAGAGTGTACTTCGATGAACTCGAATCTTCCATCTGTGTATTCAACTAAGAAGTCTGGCTGAAAATTTTTGCCCTTGTAGGCATATTTCCCTGGCTGCGAAGAGAAAGACTTAACTTTTGGGTCATTATCAAGCATCAAAACAAAGGCAGCTTCATGCGACGTTTGTGTCCATAATTTTATTCCAAGCTTATGGCAATAAACATCGATTCTGCCTTTGTTTGCACAATAGAGATATTTTTTATCACCCATCTTATTACCCTCTTTAGTTAGTGGCTTTTTTATACAATTACATTTTTCCTAAAACAAAAGTAAGTCCAATAAGTGTAGCTTTATTGCGTTACGTTTAAAGGTTGCCCCAGTGAGTCTCGGTTCGAGCTTTGACTGTAAAGGGCACTTTCTGTGTTTTAAAACTACAGTTGAAAAGGGAGTAAATCGTTAAAAATTGGATTTGTAAAGCTGGGTGAAAAATAGACGGAAAATGGCTACGATTGAGTTTGTATATATATATCAAACGGTAATGCTTTTAAGTTTTAATTAATTAAGTATTTTTTAAAACGTGTTAGACTCTGCTTTTAAAAAAAATATTTTAAAATATACCTCTTTATATTCATGTTCTTACATAGCTATTAGGAATAAAGAACAAATTTTTTAATCTGAAATATTCTATATACCTAAAGGTATATGTTGGTGGTTAGGTAATGAACAAAGTTTGTACATTCAGAGTCCATTCAAAATTAGTAGAAGACTTTAATACCTTAACTAAACAATATGGCTTGGTTAAGAAAGTGTGGTTTTGCTTATTTTTAGACAAAGAACTGACTCATGTTAAGAGAGAATTTAAGCACAAAGGTAAAAACTACCCTGAAGCAGTTAAGCATCAATTTGATACACGTAAATTATTCTCATCTAAGCATAAACAATTAAAAATCTCCGGCGATGAAGAGTTATTCGAAAGGCTAGACTTGTTTTGTGAAGATAAAAACATTGTTCGTGAAGTTTTTGTTGAGCACGTCTTAAAAATCATCTGTTACGGTAGTAGTGATTTTCATACAGGGCTTACTCGTAATTCCCCTTTGCATGCATTAGACGGTTTTCTTAATAGTTATGATAAAACGTTGAAAGAGTCTGAAACACGATTTGATAGATTATTTGTTCGGTATAAGAGGTAAATATACCGCAGGAGAGCTCAAATTTATTGAGCTCTATAAAAACAGCCTTATGTAAAAGTAGGGCGATGTAAGTCTCATTAGTGACAGTGTTGCTTCATTATTTTATCGTAAATCACTTGCTCTTTGTTGCTCAGCTCTAAGTTGTATGCCTTATAAACCCTGATAAATCGAGATATATACTGGCACTGATTCGCTGGCGGTAACCACGCATTTAACCCCTTAGATCCCTTTTGCCTATTTAACCTAGCTTCTACACTCAAAAGATTTGCAGGGTCATTTGCAAATTTCACTCGCTTGGCTTTAGTCCAGTGATTTGCACCGTGAACCCACGCCCACTTCAGCGATACAATATGGTCAATATCTATCTCAGAGGCTGCATATATAGTCTTCCCTGAAAAGGGTGAAATCCACTTTCCCGATACTACCTCACATTCCTTTGTTGTTTTAAACCGAACAGGCGACAAGGAATAAGCGATGAGTGTTTCCATTCTTGAATTCTGACAGTCTTTGTTACTGTCAGCCCAGCCATGCCCAAACATCTTTCGTGAATAATTTGACGATATAGTTGATTGTTTCTGAGTGTTAGCGGGAGTAGAGGAAGAATTTTTAGGTAGTCGACCACCAGATTCGATACACGACGCTAAACTAATAAACGAAGTAAAATTCTTGGTACGTTTGTAATATGGGCTTTTTAGGTCGTGGCATATACCTGATTTGGATTTTTTAATTGTTTCAGCGTTAGCTTCAGGTAAGAGTAAAATAAGGCTGAGCAGTACACAGGGGAATAATAAGTTTTTGAGTGTCATGTTATAAGTACCGAATAAATGTTTTGGTTTGGCAGTAATGTTTAGAGAGATATCTTTGGCTTCTAGGTCTTCTCTTGCTAATAAGTTCATAGAAACTCACGTTGAAAACCCACAGGAACTAAAACCAACCTAATAACGCCCAACTTACCTTAATACTATTTAACATCAAAGTATTAAGTCTAATTCACCAGCAATACTTTACTGCGCTATTGTTTTTAGTAATACCTAATTGATGATCGCACTTCAAAATATAGCCAAAAAACACTATACTGTATTTATGTACAGTATAGCGTTGGTTTTTTATGAAAGTAATACCCGTTTACATTGAAGCAGGAATATCCGGCTTTGAATCACCCGCAGCAGAATATCGAGAACTAAATCTCTCATTAGAGGAGTTACTTCTTCAGCACCCTAATGCGACTTTCTTTGGTCTCGCTAATGGACGCTCAATGGAAGGCAGAGGGATTTTTAATGGCGATGTGCTTGTTGTTGATAGGGTGGAGCATATTAGTAATGGCTCTGTCATTGTAGCAAATTTTAATGGGTGCTTTGTGTGCAAAATAATTGATACCGATAATGCATTATTGTTATCTGCCTCTGACGAACACAAGCCCATTAAAATAAGCGAAAGCGATGACTTTCAAATAGAAGGAGTAGTAAATGTTTCCTTCAGGTTGCACAAAAAACTCCCCGTACTGCTGTCATGTTTGGGTTAGTTGATGCTGTTTCTTTCTATGCACGTGCAGAGAAGGTTTTTGACCCAAGCATTAGGCATAAACCTGTTGTCGTTTTAACGAATAACGACGGCTGTATTTGTGCTGTCTGTCCTATTGCGAGGCAGCTAGGTGTACCTAAATTTGTCCCCTATTTTAAGGTTAAGTCTTTTCTAGCAAAGCACGGTGTCGTTGTTCGTTCTTCAAACTATGAACTGTATGCAGACCTAAGTGAAAGAATGATGAATGTTATTGCGCGTTACTCAGATAACCATTATGTCTATTCTATTGATGAATCATTCTTACATTTCAAAAACTTTAGCTGTGTTGATAACTGGCACGAATACGGCCATGTAATACGTAAGGCGGTGTGGCGAGAAACACGTTTACCCGTTGGTGTTGGTTTCGGTGCAACCTTAACATTAGCCAAAGCAGCGAATCATGCCTCTAAAAAGCTGTCAGGTTTTGATGGTGTCGCTGTGATAGATGATAAAGCCTCTCGTAAAGAAATCCTCTCTAGAATGTCGCTCACTGAGGTTTGGGGTATTGGCTCCAAGTTGGGTAAACGGCTAAGTATATTAGGGCTTAAAAATGGCTGGGATTTAGCTAATCAATCACCTAAAGCAATGCGAGGTCAGTTCGGTGTGGTCGTTGAACGTACAGTGAATGAACTGAACGGCATGCCGTGCTTACAATGGGATGAAATAGGGCAAGACAAACAAGAGATATTTTCTACACGTAGTTTTGGGCAACGAGTAACCGACGGTCATGCACTCAAAGCTGCACTATCAAGTCACGCCAGTATTGTAGGGGCAAAAGTTAGACGACAAGGCTCTTTGATTAAACGCTTAGTTATTTTTGCATCAAGTTCGCCACATGATGACAGTTACTATAAAAAATCGGTCATTTATGAGTTTCCCATTGCGACTGACAATATCTTAAAGCTAGTCGGTGCTATTTCTTACGTATTTGATAATATTTATAGACAAGGTGTTAGCTTTTATCGCTGTGGAGTAGGTGGCGTTGAATTAGAGAATAGTCAATTTCAGCAACAAGATATGTTTAGTCTTAGTGTGAATAACCCGCCTTTAATGAAATGCTATGACCAAATAAATCATCGTTATGGTCGTGGGGCTGTTGAAGTGGCTATCGCTGAAAAAAATGAAAAGTGGGCCATGAGGCGAAACTTCTTATCACCTCGCTCTACGAGTAACTGGTCAGAAATACCTAAGATAAACTGTTGAGCTTAATATGTGTGGTCGATTTATGGTTGGATTATATTTATAACGAATGTATATGCAGGCACGATAGTATGATCCAGTTATCAGGTATTTCTCTTTAGAAAACGTCCTACAATCTCATTTTATAAACTTCTCAAAAGTGCGCTAAGCGGAAGTTAGCTTCAAAATATTTGCGATATATTTTCTAATGAATTGACTGTGTCATATTACTGAGAAGTCTCAGTAATAAATAAAAATCAACATTTCTAAACCCTAACTAATTGATATTATTTGAAATAGGCTTTAATTCTATGTTGGATATTACTGAGAAGTATCAGTAATATCCAAGACCTAACAAAAATAAAATATTTTTAGTTTATAAGGCACTGAAAATATGGGATATTAATACGAATTAAATTAAAGTTATGGGATGGACATTACTGAGAAGTCTCCATAATAAGCTGTTATAAGGTCAATCGAGTTTGCATATGAATCCAATTAAAAGTTTAGCGACAGAACGTTTGATCTTAAGACAGTGGAAGAGCGAAGATAATATTCCGTTTGCAGAGTTAAACGCATGTAAAGATGTAATGGAATACTTTCCAAACACTTTAACTGAGATTGAAAGTACCAATTTAGCTTTAAAACTTTCGCAATTAATATCTGAACGTGGTTGGGGACTTTGGGCTGTAGAAGAAAAGCAATCGAATAAATTTATGGGTTTTGTTGGTTTACATAATTCACCCGCAGAACTTGAAATAAGTCCAGCAACAGAAATTGGCTGGCGTTTATCAAAAAAATTTTGGGGTAAAGGTTATGCTACAGAAGCTGCTGAGAAAGTTTTAGAGTTTGCATTTAGTGACTTAAATATTGCTAGTGTTGTTTCATTTACAGCAGTTGTGAATAAACCTTCGGTGAAAGTTATGGAGCGTATAAAAATGACCAATACAGAGCAAAACTTCCAACACCCATTAGTTAATAATATTAAATTGAAAGAGCACGTTCTTTATAAAATAACAAAAGAAGAGTGGCTATCCAAAACCTTATAACAAGGCATTTAAACGGAACTAAAACAGTTGGTTAGGTTCCGCTTCGCTCCACATTATAACCAACAATTTTAGTCCGCTTAATGCGGCGTTATCGATACAAAATCTAATCCAAAGTGCTGTTCGACGCTAGTAACCTAATGACCGCTTTGTGGCAGCTAGTGACCTTAGGACAATGAACACTGGTAGTTTTGCCCTCACCAAAATCTAACGTCAAAAAAGTGCGCATTGCTGACATTACAGCTAAAAATATTGCCATATATTTTCTAATGAATTAACTACTAGTGTAAACGATGTAATTCCCTTTCTATGGAAGTCTGTATGATTTTTCATGGTGTGTTACTGAGACGTCTTAGTAACACACCATTTATTATGATAAATACTCAATACAGTCACTTAACCACCTGAATTTATGATGTTTTGTTTGTTTTGTGCTTAAGGCGTGTTACTGAGACGTCTTAGTAACACGCCTTAATACACATGTGATTTAACATTACTAGTTTCTAATGCTTTGAAAATATGGGATATTAATGTAAATTAAATGTTATTTATGGTGCGTGTGTTACTAAGACGTATACATAATAAGCTGTTAGGCATTTAGCCAAGGATTGGAGTAAATTTAAAGTATGAATCAAGAACAAGAGTATATTTCAGGTTTAGGAAAAGATTCTGTCGTACCTCCAGAACTAAAGGGATGGAATTGGGGATCATTTCTACTTAATTGGATATGGGGAATAGGCAATAGCACTTATATAGCTTTTTTAATGTTTGTTCCTTTGGTTAATATCGTAATGCTTTTTATGCTTGGTGCCAAAGGAAATGAATGGGCATGGAGAAATAGAACATGGAGAGATATTGAGCACTTTAAACAAACACAAAGAAAATGGCGTAATGCTGGTTTAATCTTATTATTTGTTGTTTTCCCCTTATTTTTTACTCTTATCGGAAGCATGCTTAAAGGTGAAGCCTTTGATCAATCAATGGTTTCTATATCTCAAAACACTGAGGTCATTGAGGTTGTCGGCGAACCAATTGAAGCTGGTTACTTTGTTATGGGGAGTATTCAGACTTCAGGAGCTAAAGGAGAGGCATCTTTACAATATTCTATTTCGGGGCCTAAAGGAGAAGCTGATGTTTATGTCCTGGCATATAAGGAAATGGAAGCATGGTCATTACATAACGTAATTGTGCATATCCCTGAGACAGATAAAAAAATACAGATTGTAACTCCGGTAGAATAAATGCCTAACAAGCTGTTAAACAAGGACAAAAAACAGTTGGTTTTTGCTCCTTCGTCGCTTATTTTAACCAACTATTTTATTGCCTGTTAACAGGGCGTTAAACCTACTCGGAGATTTCAGTGGTAATTGTTAGAGAAGCGACACTATCGGATATTGGTATTGTGCATGATTTGATTATTGCTATCGCAAAGCATCATGACCAAGAGCAATACGTAGTAACTACTAAAGATGAATTAATCAATTCTGGATTTGGAGATAGCCCATCATTTGGCGTGCTGTTAGCGGAAATTGATGGTGAGGTTGCAGGATATTGCTCTTACACGTGGAATTATTCAATTTGGCTTGGTTCAACTTATATGAATATTGATGATGTATTCGTATGGGAAAAGTTCAGAGGTAAGCAGATAGGCGAATTATTAATGCTTAAAGCTAAAGAAGTATGTTTAGCTAAAGGTGCTAGTCGAATCAAGTGGGAAGTTGAACAAGACAATCACGGTGCAATCAAGTTTTATGAGCGTTTAGGTGCCAACCTCGATATTAAAGGTCTTTTCCGATGGGATGTTGCATCGTAGGCTTAACAAGCAAATCAACAAGGACACGTAACAGTTGGCTACGTTTCGCTACACAATTTTAGCCAACCATTACTTAGCCTGTTATTTGGGCGTTATGTAGCTAAATCGAGACGTGTCGTGCCACTGTCAGGTTGATTTCGTAACCGCCAATGATATTTTCAAGTTAGATTTTCCTCACAGATGGACGAGGGTATTTTATGATAGTTAAAAAATTAAGAGAGAAACGGAATTGGTCTCAAGAGCAACTTGCAATAATGGCTGGATTAAGTACGAGAACAATCCAGCGAATTGAAAGTGGTAATAAAGCTAGTATTGAATCTCTAAAATCACTCGCCTCTGTTTTTGAAATAGATATTTCTAAACTAAAAGAGGAAATCATTGTGATAGATAAAAGTTCGGAATCATGGAAATCAGAATCATTTTTAGTGAAATTTTTTTTCTGGGGTGTTAAAGCGAGAAAGCAGGTTTTAACTATGGAGTTTCTTTGTTTGGCATTGGGCATTTTAACTTGGATTGTAAAGCCAGATATATTTGCTACTCCAGCATTCTTTCTCTTGGCTTATATATTTGCAACAATGAAATATTATATTGATCGTAAAAAGCATTGGTAACTAGTAGCTACATAAAAAGAAAATAAACAAGGACACGTAACAGTTGGCTACGTTTCGCTTCGCTACACAATTTTAGCCAACCATTACTTAGCCTGTTATTTGGGCGTTAGGTAGATATGAATAACGGAGGTTGCATCATATGAAATACATCTTAATTTTTGTAATGATTACTTTTACTAATTTAGTTATCGCTAAGGATACATATGATCCCTACGATTGTCTTAATGATGTTGCTCGAATAGATCCGAAAATAACAAATGGGTTAGCAACTGAACTTTGCTCTGCCGCTTGGTCACCTGAACCTGCAAAGTGTTATGCTGGAGCATCTAAAATAGATGACGAAATTCCTCGAGGGACTGCTGTTGAATTATGTGCAGGCTCCGTAAACGCAAAGAATACTCTAGCATGTTACGGCAACAGCGGTAGCTGGGAGTTGAATCGTGGGTTAGCAACAACTCTATGTGGTGTAAACAAAATAAAGAACTAGCTCTAGTAGTTATAAAATCTGCCTAACAAGGCAATAAAGCAGGACTAAAAAAAGTTGGCTGTCGTTCGGTGCCTCACTATTTTAGTCAACCATTTTTAGCCTCTTATTGGGGCGTTATCGATACAAAATCTAATCTAAGCGCATCAATTCAAGTTCACGCATAATGTCGGCTTTTGTGGTATTAGTTAGCCTTAAAAAATGATTCAAACATATCATAAAATGATTGGGTGTTAACTTCTTCTTGGTGCGCATTCCTGACATTAGCCTAAAACTTTTAGCCATATATTTTCTAATGCATTATTCGTGACCTATTACTGATACTTTTCACTATTATCCTATATGACAAAAAATAAAAACTTATAGTATCTAAGTGGTTGAAATTATGGGATGTTAACCACAATAATCTGTTACATCCCCTTGGCTTTTCAAACATGAGAGAATCTTTTGAATATGAGAGAATCATTAAGTGATCTAATCGATGCAGTCATAGAAACAACTGTTCCTGTGATGCAGAGCCCTATTGAAAGAGCAAGACAAGGACCATGTTGGGCGCTAACTGATGCGGGTAAGTCTTTAGTCGATCGTATAAGTTCTGATCCAAAATTTGTAGAGTTTGACAAACACCTTCAATTGCTTGGAAATGGAGCATCGGTCACTGATTTATCCCAATTAGCTGATTGGCTGGTTGAACGAGCTAAGGTGGTAGGGGGTAAGGGAGCTGAACGTGACCTTTTGCAATATTTAGATTCTGATGAAATTGAAGTTTATGCAATAATGCTACTCGCAGATGTTTATCTCAATGCTGAATATAAATTTTGTAACAATGTTGAAATTATTAATTCTACCAGTCTTCCAAATAAGTCTTTTGCTGATACAATTCTGAATGACTCATTTTCGAGCAGGCTCCCACTGCCTCGTGTTTACAGCTTATTAGTTTCCCCATATTCACAGAAAAGATTTCATTGGCCAAATACAGAAAGTGAAACAAAGATGCCAATGACAGAGTACCCGAGTAATGCCTTGGAAGAAACTAAATTGTGTTTAGTCTTAGCGCGTAGTAGAAGTATCCAAGTTATAGCTAGTGGTACTATTGCTCCAGATCACTTGCCTTTCATCCGATCATGTACTGGCTGGTCAATGCATTCATTCAAACTCCCTGGTATGGCGCCATCTATATTAGAAATCGAGATGAAAATTGCTGACGAGTTACTTTTGAAGTTACGTAAATTGCCAGAAAGTTTTAAAATTAAGCTTGCCACTTCCATTGAGAGATTTAATGGTTATTGTTCTGGTGCCTCTATGGTTGAAAAATCCATTGATTTGCGCATTTGCCTTGAATCCATTTTTCTAAGCGATGGGAATAAGGAGCAACTTCGGTACACTTTGGCGCTTCGTTCAGCATTGTTTGTAGGGGATTCACTAGAAGAAAAAAAGGAAATCATGAATATAATGAAAAAATCTTACGATGTGACTTCTACTGCTGTTCATGAAGGGAAAATGCCTACCAAAAATGTAGATTTGCTACCCCAAGCTGCTAAGATTGCCCGTAATAGCATATTGAAACTTTTAGATGTTGGTCCGGTAGATTGGCAAACAATTGAACTTCAAGCATCAATTGACTAATGGCATGGACATGTTGCCGCACTCTGACTCGGTAGAATTAACGCAGTCTTTGCTAAAACACAAACAGGGAAAATCACATCAACTTACTAACAGATAAGCAAGGCGTTATCGATACAAAACCTAATCCGATGTATTGATTATTTTTAAAAGCTAAAGTCCGTTTTGTGGCAAATAGTGTCGTAACACGGATAATTTGGCTAGTGCATTAGAAGCTTGAAGTGGAAGTGTGAGTAGCTAAGCGCATTAAAAGGGATTTTTTAAGCATATGAATATCAGAACCAGAGCTGCTCAAATTAGATCTAGATGGCTAAGAACGGGCTTTCAATGTGAGTTGTCACTCGATGAATTAGAGCCTCTATTTTCAGTATATGCTGAGAGTCCAAGAGGAAAGCTTGTGATTATTGATAAGAAGCAGGCAATCACCTTAAAAAACCTCCTAAGCTTATCTGCTGATGAATATAATATTTATAAGCTAGACATCAAAGCTCGTAATCAAGCTACATTGCTTCATACAACGTTAAGCCGTTTTAACCAGCCAGTCTTCGTTAGCATTGATGATATTTATCAAATTATTCGAGATAAGGTTGATATCAAGAAAAAGTATTTCATACTAAAAAACGAAAACTCACCAGTAACCATCGAAAACCTTATTTTATCCCCCGTGACAAGAACGGAATATTATCTAAAGCTGAAAAGGAATGCTGACCAAAAAATGATATTTTGGCGAAAAAAAGGGCTTGAACCTAAATTTACTCTCACTCAATTAACCGAACAAATGGAATCCGTAGGATATAGAATGATTAGTTCTAAAAAAGGGGTTCCTATACGTGACCGAATTAGGATTATCGACAACGAAGAGTCTTTGACGTTAAATAATATAGAAATATTAGTTAGTATTGATGATGAATCGAGAGTCAGATTAAGCGTTTAAGTAGCCTTAAAGTAGCTATCCCAAGCGGTTAAGTTTTGGGGACTAACCTAGTGGCAATGTTCCCTTAGTGCATTGAAGACATTAGCCTAAAATATTTTGCCATATATTTTCTAATGAATAATTCATGTCGTATTACTGAGAAGACTTAGTAATAACCTAAAAACATCCGTATAAAACCCTAATGTATTGATTTTATGGGTAATAACCCATTATTCTATGTTGGATATTACTGAGACTTCTCAGTAATATCCAAGTTACGATAAAAATAAAACATTTATCGTTTCTAAAGCTTTGAAATTATGGGATATTAATACGAATTAATTAAAGGTTATGGGATGGAAATTACTGAGAAGTCTCCATAATAAGCTGTTAGAAAACTCACAAGGAATATATCGATGAGCAAGTGTACAAAAATTTTTGATAACCTCTATCTTAACCTTAAGCAAATTGTGACTTTTGAAGTTGTAGCTGATGAGCAGCTTAAAATTATTACTAGTGCTCACCCAGAAACTAATGAAAGTATAATGTTAATAACTTTTTCATCAGATGCCGATACTGTGTTAGGTAGAGCTACAGAAGGTTTTATCTATGTAGAGCTTCAAGAGTTGCACAGAATCAAACGTGAAATTAGTAAGTTTATGGGCATTAAAGAACCAAAAATAAAACAAGCGCCTGTCGCGGCCTAGTTTTCTAACAAGGCGCTTAAACGGAAAAATTACAGTTGGCTCGCGCTTCGCGCAGTTTAGCCAAACTGTATTCTTCCACTTAGCTTAGCGTTATATACCTTGGAGGCTGCATGGAATTTTCGACCATATTAATCTTATTCTTTGCTGCCCATGGTTTAGTCGCTTTTGTAGTTTCAATATCAATTTTGAGTTGTCCATTCAGGTTTGGTAATGAGAAGTTAGGTTTGTTTTTGCTAACTTGGTTAATTCCACTTATTGGTGCAATATTTTCACATCATCGTATTGGGACGTTAGGTTCAATTAAAGGTGATAGCTCAAATAGCGGCACTACTTCCGTTGATATTCCCCCATCCAGCGGAGGTTGTGATGGTGGTACAGGAGGCGGTGACTGTGATTAGAGTAAAAGGTATATAACAAGCTGTTAAACAAGGACAAAAAACAGTTGGTTTTGCTTCTTCGTCGCTAATTTTAACCAACTATTTTTTGCCTGTTAACAGGGCGTTATGTTTTCGATGAGTGTGCATATGTTAATTTACCATTACACAACTGTAGATACCTTTTTAAAGATTCTAGATAGCAAAGCAATCTGGGCTTCTGATCTTTCAAAAATGAATGATCCCCAAGAGTTTACAATTGGTATTGAGCTAATTAAAAAATTCTATCAGAAAAAATTTCCAGATTTATTACATTGGTTTGAAAACGATCGATTCGTTGGCTTAGATAATGAGCAACTCCTTTTAGGATGTTCTTTTTCTGAAAATCCTGACGACTTAAGCCAATGGAGAGCTTATGGTGACGATGGGAAAGGCGTAGTTATTGGGATTAACAGAAGAATTTTAAGTGCAAGTAACACATTAACGATACCCGCATTTTATAAAAAAGACGAAAGAACAGCTAGTTTCGTACATTTCCATAAAGTGATTTATGATAAACAAGAATTTGAAAATTCGGTTAAAGAACTATTAGATAATATTGGTGATTTTATTAATGACACAGTTGAGAGCTTTAAGTTATCCATTGGATTATCAAGGTTAGCTTGTTCTTTCAAATCTGACTTCTATAAAACTGAGCAGGAAATTAGGGCAATTCTAGAGCATTCAAAGCGTTCAGATATTTATTTAGATGAATCGCTTAAAAAGCATAAATTATTTGATGTGAAATTTCGTTTGTCACAATTCGGATTAGTGCCTTACTGTAAAGTAAATCTAAGCAACGCAGATGCTTCTTCAATCCAAACCGTTAAGCTTGGTCCTAAGTGTAATATTTCAAAAAAAGATTTGGAGTTTATGCTTTTAGCTACTGGGAACAAAGATATTCTTGTTAGCACTTCTGCGGGGCAGTATAGGTAAAAACATAACAAGCGCTTTAAACGGAACAAAAACAGTTGGTTAAGTTCCGCTTCGCTACACATTTTAACCAACTATTTTTGTCCGCTTAAGTGGGCGTTATGTAGTTATGGATATTTCAGGGTGAATGGATATGTCAAAAAAGAATGATGCGGTATTTGATGGCTTTGATAAAGCGCGTTCAAATATAAGGAACGCAGTAATTGTAATGCTGACGCTATCTGCTCTGTTTTTAACCGCAATAGAAAACTCTAAAGATACCCTTGTGGAATATTCAATTGCTGCAGAGTCATTAGATAGGCAACCTGAAGTTCTTAATGAATATAAATCTTGGGTAAAAGAAAAGCTCTCAACATACTCAGCGAGTGAGTACGAGAAAATCTTTTCAAATGTGGAGAAGTCTACAAAGTTTAAGCTGGTAGAGCTTCCTACTTCAGGAAAGTCAAACCTCCCTGTAACAATAGCCAGAAAAGAAATTTCTACGGTTGAGGGGCTAAGATATGCAACTATGCCCATTCTTCCTAGAGAAATTACATATTGGTTAAATGAGTTACCTTTCAAGATTAAACAAAACGCTGAAATAAGCCTCTTCGAGGTTAATTCATTAAGTAATGCACTAGAAAATGGTAGCTTTAATTGCAGTTCAAATAAAAGGTTTTGGACATTCTGTGACGAGAAGGAAAGTATGGATCCTTCGAATTACCCATCGGGGGCTCAATATTTTAAACTTGATACGACGCAAGGGCTGTGTATCGATAGCGAAGCTATAAATACAGGTAGTCTAGCAGTAGCGTGCAAGGTGATTAGTGTTCCAAATTCATCAATATCTGCATTTCTATCAGAAAAAAAAGAAAAACTACCACTGCCTATTTCAAGCCCTCCTAGCTACCAGCAGGTTTCTGAGATTCTTGGAGATGTAAAAACCATTGATGATTTTCGAGAAAAAATACATAGATATAAGAGCGACGCTCAAAAATTACAGTTTAGTAGTTTTGATTTTTCAAGTAATTTCATTGTTCCTGGATCCATCCTAGTTGTTTCGTTGATCTTCTTACAGATGTTGTCCAATTTGAAATTCTGCAATAACAATCTCACCAATGAAAACAGCTTCTTTAGTTTATCTCTTATTCATAATGATTTAATAATAGCTATAATATCTTGGGTTGTGGTTGTAATCTTGATGCTGTTCTACCTTACTTCTGGTTTCGTGTATATTGATAAGAATGCATTTCAAGTAATAGCATTTATCATTGCATCATGCGTCCTGTGCGTTGCAGTAATTGTGAGTGCCAAGTTATGTTTTTTAATTAGAATCAAAGCATGCAAACTGACAAATACATAACAATTGCGTCAATTGGGACGCTCGCAAGCTCGCGCCTATTACGCAGGCGTTATCGATACAAAATCTAATCCAACCTGCCCAAATTACCGTTATTGCTAACGTCTTCTTTGTGGTAATAGTGATCATAAACCGACTACCCAAAGCAGTTTGATTTTTGGCACTAATCCTAAGCTAGTGCCAATGTTTACTTAGTGGTAAAAATTGACTCCCAGACCCCACTTCATAGTTTGTAGTTCAGAAATAGCTTTTACAAAAATCACTCGTGACACATATTATGTGGATGAAAGAAAATGCACATGTACATTTTAGTTACAAATGTATTGACAATAATTACACTTGTTATATGATGACGAAACGTCAGTGACGATTCGTCACATTTATAAAAGTAGACATTATGACACCACCTAAGTTACTCGATAAAACAGCGCTTAAAGAAAGAGAGTTATTGATAATTAACTCAGCTGTGCTTCTTATCCAACAAAATGGTATTGAAAACCTCACCATGGATAAAGTGGTTGCCCAAGTGCCATTTTCAAAAGGTACCGTCTATAAACACTTTATTGGTAAAGAAGATTTATTGTTAGCTATCAGTAATTACTCAATCAAAGTACTTGGCGATCTTTTTCATCGCGCATATCAATTTAAAGGTTGTTCACGTTCGCGAATGCTTTTATTAAATTTCTCTTACCTTATTTATGCAATGTTATATCCTGCATTATTTCAAACGGTGCTTTGCTCAAAATCGCCTAACGTAGTGGGAAAATCAAGTGAAAAGCACATTAATGATGGAGAGCAATTAGAAATTAAATTAATGACCTCTATTCACGGCATAGTAGAAGACGGTTTAAACGATAATAGTCTCTCACTTCTTATGAATATGGATATACAGCAACTATGTTTTAGTAACTGGTCTATGGCGTATGGTGCTATCACTTTGCTTTCAGGTGAAGTTGAGCAGTGCAGTGGCAGAACCAGTTTAATTGTTGAACGTGAGCTTTTTAACCTGAGTAACATGTTATTTGACGGTATGGGATGGAAACCTTTTACAAAAGACAGAAGTCATTGTGCAGAACTAAAAATTGCATTGGCTGAATTATTTCCAGAAGAATTAGCGCTTATTAGTGCAAAAGGACGAGAGCTAAACTTTGATAGTTTTAGCTAAATAAATACAAAGGAAGTGCGGTGTATAGCCGCATTTTTTTGACCTATAAGGTGACGATTCGTCATCGATAAAACACTTCTTTTATAAAGATAAATAAGGACTTAACAATGAGAGACAAACTTTACAATTTTGTCGGAAAAAATCCATATTGGGTAATACTTGTTTGTATTACGTTTATGGTGCTGGCAGGAACGGGGGCACAAAAGTTAGAGTTTAAAAATGACTATCGTGTGTTCTTTAGTGAAGAAAACCCACAATTAACGGCTTTTGAATCCATGCAAAAGGTCTATAACAAAAGCGATAATGTTTCTTTTGTTGTTGTACCTAAAGATGGCAATGTTTTTACTGCTGAGCATCTAGCTGCGTTAAAAGTGTTAACTAAAGAGAGTTGGCAAGTACCATATTCAACCCGAGTTGATTCAGTTACTAACTTCCAATATACCTATGCTGAAGAAGATGACATGATCGTTGAAGATCTTGTTATGTCGACTAAAAACTTAACCAGCGATAAGCTCGAAAAGATAAAACAAATAGCTATCAGTGAACCGCTGTTAGTGAATAAAATTATCTCTCAAACGGGCCATGTTTCAATTGTTAATGTGACAGTGCAATTCCCTGGTATTAACCCAATGGCCGAAACGCCAGAGGTTGCAGCCAGCGTTCGCGCTATTAAAACTCAATTTCTAGCGGAACACCCTGAGCTTGATGTTTACCTTTCAGGCATGGCGATGATGAACACTTCATTTGGTGAATCTTCAATCAGTGATAGTTCAACCCTCATTCCTCTGATGTTTCTTGTTGTTATCGTTACTATCGGTTTATTACTAAGAACCATTACAGGTACCATTTCTACCGTACTTATTATTATTATGAGTATTGTGACAACCATGGGGCTTGCTGGTTGGTTAGGATTTTATTTAACGGGACCTTCTTCATCTGCACCTACCATGATTATGACGCTCGCTGTAGCAGATTGTATTCACATTTTAACCTCTATGTTTTATGAGATGCGTCAAGGCGCTGATAAGCGTACTGCGATTGCACGCAGTATAAAAATTAATTTACAGCCAATATTCTTAACCAGTATTACCACTGCTATTGGTTTCTTAAGTATGAACTTCTCTGATTCACCACCGTTTAGAGACTTAGGTAACTTAGTTGCCATTGGCGTAATGTTGGCGTTTGTTTTTTCAATTACAATATTCCCGGCATTGCTAACCGTATTACCTGTACGCGTTAAAGTGCAGCCAGAAAATAAAAAAGATATTATGGCAAAACTGGCCGATTTTGTTATTGCCAAGCGTAAAGTCTTATTGCCTTTAACCAGTGTGTTTATCATCGCCTCTGTTATGTTTATTCCTAACAATCAGCTCAATGATGATTTTGTGAAGTACTTTGATAAAACAGTGCCGTATCGCGTGGCGACTGATTTTATGCAAGAGAACTTATCAGGCATGATGATGGTTGAGATTTCGGTTAAAACCGGTGAACCAAGCGGTATAAACAATCCTAAATATTTGAACAGTGTGTCAGATTTTAGTGATTGGTTGCGTGCTCGCCCTGAAACTGATCACGTAAATACAATTACAGATACATTAAAACGTTTAAATAAAAATATGCATGGTGACGATCCTAGTTGGTATAAATTACCGGACAGTCAGGAAATGTCAGCCCAGTATCTTTTATTGTATGAAATGTCTTTACCTTACGGCTTAGATTTAAATAATCAATTAGATGTCGATAAATCATCATCAAGAATTGTTGCTACCTTTAAAAATATGACCAGTAATGAATTGATTAATGTTGAACGTGACATGATCCAGTGGTTTAGAAAACATGCGCCGCAGTATGAAGTTGATTTCGCTAGCCCTAGTTTAATGTTTGCCCATATTGGTCAACGTAACATTACCAGTATGCTAATTGGCACAACACTGGCGTTAATACTCATTTCTATTTTATTAGGTGTGGCGTTAAAAAGTTGGCGCTTTGGTCTTATCAGTTTATTGCCAAACTTGGCACCAGCAGCTATAGGATTCGGTATTTGGGGATTATACAGTGGGCAAGTCGGTCTAGGTTTATCGGTTGTTATTGGTATGACGTTAGGGATTGTTGTTGATGATACCGTTCACTTTTTGAGTAAATACCTTCATGCAAGACGTGACAAAAATGCCAATACCAAAGAAGCCGTACATTATGCTTTTGATAATGTTGGTAGAGCGCTTTGGGTGACTACTTTTGTGCTCGTTGCAGGCTTTACTGTACTGGCACAGTCATCATTTAAAATGAATGCCGATATGGGATTCTTAACTGCATTAACTATCTTTGTAGCGCTTGTGGTTGACTTTTTATTCCTGCCTCCGTTATTGATGTTATTAGACAAGAACAAAAGTGAAACAAAAGAGAGTGCTGCAGTGACCACTGAAGCACCAACAATTAAAGCGGTTTAATAGAGCCGCTGTTTACCAAACAATTTTACCAATTTTTGATGATAAATTTTTATAAGGATTTTACATGTTAACTAAAAAAATACTGATCAGTACTTTGTCTGCACTCAGTTTGCTGCTTGTTTCAAATGTTTCTTTTGCCTTGAGTACCGAAGAGCAAAAGGGCTTAGATATTTCTTTAGAAGCTAAAAAACGTGATTTAGGCTGGCAAGATAGTACTGCTGATATGTTGATGTTATTGCGTAATAAGCAGGGCCAAGAAAGTATTCGCGAAATTAAGATGAAGTCACTAGAAGTTCTTGATGATGGGGATAAAAGCTTAACAATATTTAATAAACCACGTGATGTAAAAGGTACCGCATTTTTGAGTTTTTCTCATCCAATTGCATCCGATGAACAATGGTTATTTTTACCGGCATTAAAGCGTGTTAAACGTATATCATCACGTAACAAATCGGGACCTTTTATGGGCTCTGAATTTGCCTTTGAAGACTTAAGTTCTTTTGAAGTGGAAAAGTACACTTATAAGTTTTTAGGTGAAGAAGAATTAAATGGCTTAAAAACCTTTAAAGTTGAGCAATACCCAGCAGATGAGAACTCAGGTTATACCCGTCGAATAGTATGGATTGATACCGAAGAGTACCGCGTTCATAAAATTGATTTTTATGACCGTAAAGATTCATTACTAAAGACTCTATCGTTTAAAGGTTATAAGCAGTATTTAGCAAAGCATTGGCGTGCTGATATCCAAGAAATGATTAATCACCAAAATGGTAAAAGCACTGAGCTTAAATGGACTAACTACGCTTTTAAAACAGGTTTATCAGACAGTGATTTTAACCGTAACTCATTAAAACGAGCGCGCTAAGCTGATGTACCTTTCTTTAAATGAGTCCTTAAGTCAGGCTTTAGATAAGCCTTTAACTAAAGCCCTAAGTAATATGTTAGGTAATACACTAAAATTGTCTGTTACTGCCCTGGCAGTATGCGCAAGTTTAGTGCTTAGTAGCCCTCTATCTGCCAGTGAAGTCGCTAGTGATGTTGAATTTGAGGCATCGGGTAATCTAGCTATTGAACAGCGTTACTTTTTTAAAGATGCACTTTATTCTGAGCAATTGAGTCATAGCCAAACCTCTTTCTCGGTCGAACCTGAGCTTTATTGGCAGTGGAATGATGGCAGTGACAGCCTTGTCTTTACGCCTTTTTATCGCGTTGATAGCCATGATGACCAGCGAACTCATGGTGACATTCGTGAACTCGCTTATATTCATGCCAGTGATGATTGGGAATTGCGGGTTGGTATTCGTAAAGAATTCTGGGGCGTTACCGAATTTCAACACTTGGTTGACGTGATTAACCAAACGGATGGTGTGGAAGATTTTGATGGCGAAGATAAACTCGGTCAGCAAATGGTTAACTTATCACTAGTGAATGACTGGGGAATTGTTGATGTATTTTTACTACCAGGTTTTCGAGAAAGAACTTATGCTGGCGAAGAAGGGCGTTTACGTGGACCTTTAGTCGTCGATGAGGATAATGTCAGTTATGAATCGTCTGCGGGTCAACAGCATTTAGATTTTGCCCTTCGTTGGGCGCACAGTGTCGGTGATTTTGATTTAGGCGCTTACTGGTTTCATGGTACCAATAGAGAGGCTTATTTAAGTCCATCACCCCAAGCGCCATCGTCGAGTTTAGTGCAATACTATTCTCAAATGGACCAGTTAGGCGTTGATGTTCAAGCAACCTTAGGTGATTGGTTATGGAAGTTTGAAAGTATCTATCGTAGCACTAGCCTTGAAGATTTTTGGGCAACGCAAGCAGGATTTGAATACAGCTTTATTGGTGTGTTTGATTCGAACCTCGACTTAGGTTTATTGATGGAACATAGCTGGGATTCTCGTGGTGAAGTTGCTCTTGGCGCGCAAGGCTCGTTAATGCAAAATGATTTGTTTTTTGGGGCTCGATTAGCCTTTAACGACATGCAGAGTAGCGAGGTATTGATGGGCTTTGGCAGTGATTTAGATCACGACGCTTTTAGTTTCCTTATTGAAGCTAGTCGTCGTTTTGGTGATAACTTTATTGCGAGTTTTGATGTGCGGTTATTACAAAGTAACGAATCGAATGACTTATTGTACACCTTAAGCAGTGATGATCATGCACAGTTGTCTCTCGCTTGGTATTTCTAGTAAATTAGAATTTTTACTTAATCTGTTAATGAACAATACTTCAAAATAAAAGCCAATAAGTGACATAACTGATTGGCTTTTTTATTGCAAGAAACCTTAAAGAATGACAGTTGAAAGGAAATTAATTACCAATCAAACCATTAACATGAGCAACGACACTTCTTCCTAACGCACTGGGTGCATAACCGCCTTCAAGCACAGAAACAATTCTGCCTTTACCATATTCTTCAGCGATGATTTTAAGTTCATCGGTGATCCAACGATAATCTGCCTCTGTTAAGCTAACGTGTGACATCTCATCTTCAATATGGGCGTCAAAACCAGCCGAGATAAGGATCAGTTCAGGTTTGAATTTATGCAAGGCAGGTAACCAGTGTGCAGTTAATTTTTCACGGAACTGCTCTCCCTTAGTGGTTGCGGCTAATGGTGTATTGATAATCGGCGGAGTATCACTCTCCTGAATTTCAAACGGGTAGAGCGGATATTGATAGCTTGAGCAAAATAGATAACCTTTGTCATCTTCAGGGGTGGCATTAAAATGATTGGTTATAATATCTTCAGTGCCGTTACCGTGGTGAACATCAAAATCCACGATTGCGACGCGTTTTAAACCATACTTTTGTTTGGCATACGCGGCAGCTACAGCGACGTTATTAAAAAAGCAGAAACCCATGCCTTTATCGTGTTCTGCGTGATGACCAGGGGGCCTTGTGGCACAAAATGCAGCACCTAAGGTGCCTTCCATCACTAAATCTACAGCATCAACAGCAGCGCCTGCTGAATACATAATAGAAGTGAGGGTTTTTTCATTCATCACAGAATCTTCACCCACGGTAAAATTTTCTTCACCTTCATTTGGGGCATTATCAAAAACAAAATCGATATGTTCTTGCGTATGCGCTAAGGCTAGCAAGCTTTTATCGATAGGTTTAGAATCAAATTGACGCACCACATAATCTAAACCGCTTCGAATTAATTGGTCTGAAATAGCCGTTAAGCGCTTACCATTTTCCGGGTGATGCTCACCCATATTATGTTCGCCACATCGATAGTGGCCTATTATTCCTACTGGCATAATTATCCCTTATAATTTTAGTGTTTTTCAGTATCACCCGTTTCCGGTGTCGTTAACGTTAGCTCTAAGCTAACTTCATCAAAATCTTCACTTGGCTGGCGCACAAAACCTGCACGTTCGAAGACTTTTAACATAGAGCCATTATCTCGTCGCACACAGGCAACTAAACTATCAAGCTTACGAATTTTAGCTATGGCGATCATCTCACCCAATAGGGTACTTGCCATGCCTCGACCACGTAGACTTTCTTTAATAACAAAAGCCACCTCACCGCTATTCATACTTTCAATATAATAATATCGAGCAACGGCTTGTATCGATTCACCTAAAGAGTTTTTCTTGGTAAAACAAAGAGCAAGGTCTGTGTGTTGATTTACGCTGACCAAATTACAGGACTTTTCACGCGTCATCTGGGTAATATGATGGTTATAACGCATGATTAACGTTTCTTTATTATGAGAATAAAAGAACTCTTGTAATTTACGTTCATCAGCCGGCGCTAATGCCCTTAATGTGTAATTAATATCGGCAAAATTAAAGCGTTTCATTTCTATGGTGCCTAATTCAGGCACCGAGCTAGGAGAGCTTTCTTGATACTCAGGCACCCAATAATGTTTACGAACATCGTTAAGCAATTTATCTCTAAATTTAGGATGAGCGATACGAATCAGCTCTAGTGCGCGTTCGCGAATACTTTTACCTTGCAACGAGGCGATACCAAACTCGGTAACGACGAAAGCAACATGACCGCGAGAAGTCACTACGCCACCGCCTTCAGTTATATGGGCAACGATACGAGAAGTTGTACCATCTTTGGTTGTGGAAGGTAGAGCTATAATTGCCTTACCGCCTTTACTTAAAGAAGCGCCACGAACAAAATCTACTTGTCCACCAATGCCACTATAGAATTGATAACCAATAGAGTCAGAAACTACTTGTCCGGTTAAATCAACTTCAATGGCGCTATTGATTGACACCATGTTGTCATTTTTGGCAATTTTTACGGGTGAGTTAACATGTTCTGAAGGATAAAACTCAATATGAGGATTACCATCAACAAAGTCATATAATTTTTGGCTGCCAATACAGAAGGTTACTACGGCTTTGCCTTTGTGGTAGGTTTTTCTACGGTTATTGATAACCCCTTTTAGCATGAGATCAATCACACCATCTGAGATCATTTCACTGTGAATGCCTAAATCTTTATGATTACCTAAATAGGTTAATACCGCTTCTGGGATCTTACCGATACCAATTTGTAAAGTAGCACCATTGTCTATTAGCATAGAAACGTATTGACCAATTTGTTCAGTACGTCTATCCATTTCAGGGGCAAAAATTTGTGGTAAATCTTGCTCTGCATTTATCCAACTATGAATTTGATTTACATGAACAAAGCTATGACCATTGGTACGTGGCATTTTAGGGTTTATTTGGGCGATGACATATTTGGCAGCTTTTACTGCTGCAGAAACAATATCTACACTCACGCCTAATGAACAGTAACCGTATTCATCAGGTGGACTCACCATGATCAGTGCTGCATCAAGCGGTAAACTATTTTCATTAAATAAACGTGGAACATCAGAAATAAAGCAAGGTGTATAATCACCACGCCCTTCGGCGATAGCTTCACGAATATTCTTACCGCCAATGAACAAACTATTTACTTTAAATAAGTCTTTATGTTCAGATTTCGCCCAAACATTCTCAGACAAAGTTAAAATATGAACGGTTTCAATATCATGTAGCCCTTTGCTATTGGCTATCAAATCATCTATTAAGGCATTAGGTACGGCGGCATTAGAGCCGATAAAAATACGATTACCTGATTTTAAGTAATCACCCCATTTGACACTATCACGTTGCTCGTCTTGTGCTGTCATGAAATTTCCTTGACTAATATTTACTCGTTATGTGCTAGATATGTACTAGGTATATACCCGTTACCAATCAAAGTGCTGAATTTCAGTGGGAATTAAAACCACTTTAGGCTAGGTAAATAATTTAAGCATAGTCATTCTATGGTTTGATTATTTAACGCCGAATAAAGTGATTTTAAACCCATCAAAGAAGTACTTGAGCAATACCACTTCATCGTTGCTGTGAATTATAATGGAACAACCATTATTTCATCACAGCGCCTTGAATTGAAATTGCTCAAGCACTCTGAAAACTGCATCTTGAATGATAACGGGTAAATTCAGTATGCTCTCATAAATAAGGCATTTATTGATCACTGTCAATTGGACGTTTGTTATATAGATATTTGTCGATATTTATGCTGTCAATTATCTATTTTTAATACAAACTGACGTTCGTATTTCTTAAGGTACGTTCTAAAGGCACTTAATTGAACCAACTTTGCACATCAAAATTCAACAGCGCCAAACAAATAAGTTATAATCGCATGTTTTTAACGTGATTTCAGAGTGTTTTACTGCAATCAACTTTTACTTTTAAAGGGTTTAGCTTAAGTGTCGACAGAGAAAATTTTTATTATTGGTTTACCGAGAACGGCAACCACCAGCGTGTGTTTAGCAATGTTAGAGCAAGGTTATAAAACGGCTCATAATGCGTATACACAGGATTCATTTTCTCAAGCACAAGTGTTAGCTGATACGCCAATATTTTGTGACTATCAAACACTTGATAAAGACTTCCCTAATAGTCGGTTCATTCACTTAACGCGTGCTCCAGAGCTTTGGCTTCCTTCAATTAAGCAACTTTTACAACGCATGTTAGTTAACTTACAACGTACTGATGGAGGGTTTAATCCCCATATAAAGCGTTGTTACAGTGAAACCTTCTCTCCATTAACCGAAGAGAATATTAACAGTGATGAGTTCTTGCTAGATTGTTACACCCGTCATCAGCAAGGGATTACTGAACACTTTCAAGACAGACCTCAAGATCTGCTTACCATAGATGTAGGTGACGAAGGGAGTTACTTAGCCATGTTGTCTTTCCTTAATATTGAAAAAGAAAAAGCAAGAGAGGGCGGTTTTAAACAAATAAATATTGGCGGTAAAGTGAGAGCCTGGCAGCACCTTAATAATCCGCTAAAAGTAGAGTCGACTAATAAGGGCCGCATTGATAAGGTGCTTTATTAGCTGCGATAAAAGTAATTATTAAACCCCTCAGTGGTTAGCTATTGTAGAGTGAAAAGTTCACAGGTAAAATCATGCCAATTTCGTCAATTAAATTTCATTAAATAAATATATACCCGTTCCACTTGAAGATGCATGATTCAGCTGGAATTAGAAACGCCTTTAGGCATGGCATTGATTGAAGAGAATAGTTATTCTATTGTCGAAATCAATAACGTAGCGTAAAGCGTTTCTAAACCAGCCCCTTGGGGGAAGGCTGAGCAAATCATACTCAGCGTTACATTTATTTTTAAGGGAATGACCCTTAATAAAAAAATGCGCCTTGATTATGAATCGCTCAGACTTCCTGAAACGAGCATCTTCAAGTGGAACGGGTATAGTCTTAGAGAGTAGTAACTATGTTTGAATTAAAACACCACACTGGTCAAGATTGGGTTGATGCTGTAATGGCTGATTTTAACCGTTTTTTACAAGACCATGCGGCAGCGGAAAAGAAAGCCTCAGGTATGGCAATGGCAATGTTATCTCATTATCCAGACAAAGCTAAACTTGTCCGTGCTATGACTGATTTAGCTATTGAAGAGCTTATTCATTTCAAACAAGTACTAAAGTTACTTGTGGCTCGCGATGTTACCTTAGGTCAAGATAAAAAAGACCCATACATTACTCAAATTCGTGCCTTATTTCGTAACGGTACTAGCTTCTTTTTAATGGATAGATTGCTTGTTGCAGCAGTTATTGAAGCCCGTGGTTATGAGAAGTTCTGGTTGGTTTCACAAGCACTGCCTGAAGGTAAAGACAAAGACCTTTATGAAGCGATTGCTAAATCAGAAGAGAAGCATAAAAACTTATTTGTTGAGCTTGCATACGAGTATTGCGATAAAGCAGAAGTTGATCAGCGTTTAGAAGAAATATTAATCGCTGAAGCAGAAATATGTGCAGGTCTCCCTATCCGCGCAGTACTTCACTAGTAGTTATTCATCATAGTAGTGTATTGCATCATTAATACGTCTAAAGTGCTCATTGACTAACATCGAATGTTTGAACAATGAGTGCTTTCATTTTATATTTTCGCAGCACATCTTTAAACTGAAAACCTCTCTTTCTTTCTGAATTACTTATTAAACATCTCAAATATTACTCTACCGTATTCCCCTTATTTTGGTCAAAATCACCATATAATTGTATATGTATCACTCGAATATTTCTTTGTGTTCATAACTTTTTGTATTTAAAGATAAATATTTTTGGCATTGTCGTTGCTTCTTTATTTGTTAGAGTGTTACTCATTTGTAAATAAGTAATCACGAAACTTAAAAAAACAAGGAAAGTAAAATGACCGTTACCCTAAAAGATAGACCTATTGAAACAGTACGTAGTGAAGTGATTGACCAATTGATCATGAATTATAGTCATGCTGAATTATCTTATGAGGCTTTTGAACGTCGTTTAGACCAAGCTATGGAATTGGCTAACCATCAAGACTTAGTTGATCTAACCAGCGACTTACCCTTAGCTGTTGACAAAGCTTTTGTCGAAAGTAAAAAACAAGATTTAGCCCCTAATTATGTAGGAGGTGAAACAGAAGAACTGGACTACATGGTAAATATTTTTAGCGGCAGCACACGTGGAGGTGTATGGCGAGTAGCAAAAGAAACTCGCTATCTAAGCATATTTAGTGGTACGGATATTGATTTTACTGATGCTCAATTTAGCCAAGAAGTTGTGCGTATTAAAATGTTTAGCTTATTTAGCGGCGATACAATTTATGTCCCAGAGAATGTCAATGTAATATCAAAAGCATTTTGTATCTTTGGTGGCATTGATAATATAGCGCCAAGCCAATCAAGGTCTTCAGGCGCTAATCAGAGTAGTTTGAATAAACCGACTATTATAATTGAAGGACTCTCTATTTTCAGCGGTGTTAGTATTAAAGTAAGACGAAGTATGAAAGAGCGCTTTGTTGAGCTGGCAGATAGTTTGAAAAATATATTTTCGTAATAAGAGTTCAGTTTATCTCACATCAAACGTAAGACTTCTATATAGTTAAAAGGTGCTACTTTTAGTAGGGCCTTTTACATTTTTTTTAACATAGCACTGACTTTATTGGTGGTATTTAAATTGCGACCTGAAGCTGGCTGGCCTAGACAAGCTTCTATATTAGTGACTAGTTTAGAGCGGCCGATACCATGTGGGGCATGTAAATAAAATACCTTGTCTTTTACAAGGTAGACTTCTGATTCAGCGAGGTATTTAGTCATTTTTTCTTGGTTTAACTCGATGGCATTATGGCAAAAATAAAAGTGCACGAACTTACCTTCGAATGTTTGATAGGGGTTATTTGTCATAGCGCTACTAAATTCTGCTTCATTCAAAATGAAGAGTTCAGGAGAAAAGCCAAAATTGTCCATTACAAGTTTATGAATGACATCGGCTGGATTAGTTGAGCTTTTTAAAACCACATTACCACTTTGAATATAAGAAGATATCTCTTCAAATTCAGCTTCTTCTAACAGAGGAACAAGCGCTTTCATAGGTAATAAATTTTTACCCCCAACATTAATTCCTCTAAAAAGTATTACATATTTTTCCATGTCAGTACCTTAAGTGTTTATGAATGCTCATAGGTATGAGCATTCATATGTATGAAATCTACAGTATTATTATCTCTTAACATATCTTAAAGTATTTAATTTTCAAATCGTACTTATAGTTAGCATAATTTGTCGTTGGATCTATTCAGCAAGCTTTGAGTCATTAAGGTTATTGAGCCGGCGATTAATCCCCATAATACAGAGCTAATATCCCATAGTGACAAGTTAGACGCTGTCACGAGAAAGGTAATGATTGCCGCTTCAGACATTTTATCGTCAGAGAGCGCTTGCTGAATACTACTATTGATAGTGGTAAATAAAGCCATACCCGCTAATGAATAAATTAGTGCATTAGGTAATGATGCGAAAGCTTGCATCAGGTATCCAGCAGAAATGGCCATTAATATATAAAAGCCACCACCAGAGATTCCAGCCCAATAACGCTTTTTAGGATCTTTATCCACGTCTTTAGTCATACATATCGCTGCTGTTATTGCCGCTAGGTTTATGGCATAACCACCAAAGGGAGCGGCAAGCATATTCACAAAGCCGGTAACACTTAATATCGACGATACCGGGGCTTTATAATTATGAGCTTTTAATACCGCAATGCCTGGCAGATTTTGTGCTGCCATCGTGACAAGAAATAAGGGAATGCCAATACCAAGTACCGCGGACATATTAAATTCAGGTGAAATATAGGTAAATTCACTTAGCTGCCAAGAAAATGCAGTAAACGTCATTAACTTAAGTTGCCACGCAAGCACTACACTAATGATCAACACGAATAACATGGTGAATTTTGGCATCAATTGTCTACAAACTAAATAGGTAAAAAACATGACGATCACCAGCAGTGGCGCCTTATTCATTTGATTAAAAACATCAATGCCAAAATTAACCAAAATTCCACCCAGCATTGCAGAAGCAAGTTGAAAGGGCAGTTTGTTTATTAATTTTTCAAACCAACCGGTAATACCGCACAAGAAAATTAGCAATGCTGAGAACATGAAGCCAGCTATCGCTTCGTTGAGGTTAAAATTTTGAGTATTTGCAATAAGTAATGCTGCGCCTGGTGTTGACCAAGCAATCAGTATTGGAACACGGTAATAAAATGAGAGGGCAATCGACGTTATGCCCATTGATAATCCTAACGTTAATATCCAACTTGATGCGAGACTTGCATCACCGCCTAAGTTAATAACTGTTTGATAGATCAAAGCTACGGAGCTGGCAAAACCAATAACAACGGCAACCAATCCAGCAACAGTCGCGCTTATTATGCGATTGACTAACATACCTATTTCCCTCACAATGATTTTAATGTGCGTTATAGCGCACAATGTACCACTATGCGTTATAACGCACAAGGGAAGTAATGAGTATAAATTTCAACAATGCCATAGGTAGTCAACTAAAATTGGCGAGAACCAATAAAGGTTGGAGTCTTGATATTGCAAGTAAGAACACTAACGTTTCAAAGGCAATGTTAGGGCAAATTGAGCGAGGCGAATCAAGCCCAACTGTTGCGCGTTTGTGGGATATAGCCACTGGTTTTCATTTACCGTTAAGCTATTTTTTTCTAGCGATAGAGGACGATGACGTATCTAAAAATATGTTAAATAGTGAGGCAGGTATATCTATCTCTACTTTATTTCCCTTCGATGTTGAAACAAAGAGTGAGGTTTTTTCCCTAACCTTAGCGTCGTTACACCAGCAAATTTCTGCTCCCCATAATGATGGAGTGATAGAGCATATTTTGGTGATAGAAGGAGATATGGAATATCTTCTCAATGGGCAGTGGCACCATTTAAGCAAAGGTGACGTGGTAAAGTTCAATGCCAATCAAAAGCACGGTTATCGCAATGTGTCAGAACATCAGGCTGTATTTCATAATATTATTTGTTATACAAACGAAGATAAAACCACAAGATAAGTGAAAGTCCCCATTAATATGCGTTTCTTTTAGTGTCAATTGGATAATCATTTATCTCTTACTGCTTTTGGCACAAAGTGGCTGAAAAATCTCCCTAATTTACCATTGAATTTGGCAGAAGAGGTGATTAAACCTATACCCTTATAAGTCGGAGTATTAGCGCTAAAAATTAAGTACCGTAATAACTGATCAAACTCAATGCAATACCGTGTTCCCTTCTAAAATTTCTAATTTGGTTAAACTCAATAAAAGGTTCAACTTCAAAATATAGCCATGATTTATAGAACAAGTTTCTATATCGTAATGATAAATAATAGGTTTCATTTGATATATCTTCTTTGTTATTACTTTTATTATATTGAATACCACTTACTAGTAATTGATTTTTTTCTAACTTAAAAACATGAAATAACCCTACCTTTCTTCTAGATCTAGCCTCATGTTCGAGCTTTTGCCAACTTGCTGAAAAAGAGACAGTACTACCTTCGAGGTAATAGGCAATCGCTCCTTTTAAACCTGGACCCCAACCATCTTTATAAAAATAGTCAACTCGTGGGAGTAGCTCAAACTTAAACGTTTCACTTTCCCAATTTAAGCTCGCTTCGGTTCTTACATATAATTGCTTACGACTAACGCCGACTCTGGTTTTTATATTGTTATTTTTGTTAAATTCTTTTGCATACTGAACTGCTAAGTTCACACTTTCTTGGCTGTCTTGAAAAGGGTCTGACTCATAATCAAGTAAAAGCTCATCTTCATTGTCGTTATCAATAATTAAGGCAAGTCTTTCATCCAAGTTAGGTAAATTAAAGGCAACTTTAAATTTGGCATCAAACTCATCTAAATCTGCTGTACGTGGTAACCAACCTAACTGTAAATACCCTTTTGCAGACGCGCCGCCCTCAGTAGAGCCATCAATATCATCTAACCAAGAAGCGGTATCTTGCATCATATTATTAAGTTTACTTTGAAAGAGGTCGGCTCTAGGTCGTACTTTATCCTCAAGATCTTTTGCACAGCAAAAAGTACAAAATACAAATAAAATTAAGCCTACCGTAGTTTTTAACAGCATTGATTTATTCCAATTTAATCGAAATTATACTCACAATTAATTGTTCTTTTTTTTGAGTAAATAAAAAAATACAAGGAGGTGGATATCTCGAAAATGTCATTATTTAGCAAATATAACGTTAGTTGGAATCTAACACATTTCGGTCTACTCGTTAGTTTTGCCATCCAATAATTCGCTCCCATGTAATTAGGCGTATTCAGTTGCTTGTTTTTCGACTTCTAAGTTAACTCAATATAGAGAAAAGGTTGTTGGAGTTTTATAAGCTAGAAATAGTGTGTTTTGGTAGGTTATAGATTCAGCGGTGGCTATGAACCATCCGCTGAAACTATTTATTAACTACCAGTAATGGGCAGTACTCACACTAGAAATGTACGATGAAAAGCTATTTAGCACTAGGCAAGGTGCCAGGTATCAATTCAAAATCTATACTGAAAGTAGTCAACATGTTTTTCAGTTCGTCATAAGGCTTTTTATTGCCTTTTAACTTTGCTTTACCTGCCTTAATTTTATCATCAAGGGTTGCCATGCCCATCATCACATCATTAAGTTCAGTGCGATTCATGGTTATGGTTAGGTCAGCTTTTGGCGACTGAATACCTTCAATATTGGTTAGAGCAGAATTGCTGAGTTCAACCAAGTATTTCTCATCATTATCTGGAGTAACAAAGTTAATGGTGAAATGCTTACCTTCCGTTTTACTAACGTCTAAACGTACGGCTAAAAAGTCCAACCATAACGCGGTAGACATACCACGAATTACATCAGGTCCAGCCGCTGAGGGGGATGCACCGCTTGGCATACCATGGCGTAATTCGTAAGCTGCAGCTAGGAAGCTGTTGCGAACGCTCGGGCTCTCTTTTTGATAACCTATTTGTTCATATACGTCGGCCAGTAAATCTTTTGCAGGCTGGTTGTTAGGTTCGGCATAAACTAACTTATTTAGAATTTCGATGGCGTGAAAATATTTCCCCTGATCATGCAGCTCTTTACCTTTCTTCATTATTTTCTTAGCACCACCCATCATTTCAACATACAAGGGAGATGAGTCTTCAGGAGACAAAGGCATCAATGTCGCAGGATTAGCATCCCAATAGCCTAAGTAACGGTTAATAACCGCACGGCTATTATGTTCTTCAGAGCCATGGTAGCTATGTGCTGACCATTGGTTACGTAAGCTATCAGGCAATTTATAAACATTGTGAACTTGGTTAACCGTTACACCTTCGTTAGCCAAATGCAAAACTTGGTTATTTAGGTGGGCATAAGTATCACGTTGGGTACGCATAACTTCCTGAATACGCTCATTTCCCCAGCGTGGCCAACTGTGTGATGCAAACATAACATCAGCATCTTGGCCAAACTTGTATAGTGCTACATTGATTTGTTTTGACCATTCCAGTGCATCACGCACTAATGCCCCACGTAGAGTATAAATATTATGAATGGTGCCTGTGATGTTTTCGGCTGCCCAGAACGCTTTCATCTCTGGGAACCAGGTATTCATTTCGGCTGGTGCTTCGGTGCCAGGGGTATTTTGGAAGACCATTTTGATACCATCAACGGTCATGGTCTCAAAGTCTTTTTCAATAATGACATTCGGCGCAAGCAAGCCAGCATTGCCGCTTGCAATGTTTTTACCAATGGATTGATCAACATGACCAAATGGACTGCGGGGCAGAAGAGCACCATATTGAAAGAATAATCGTCGAGTCATGGCATTACCGGCCATTACGTTCTCGGAAACTGCATGATGCATAAAACCTGTTGATGCAATAACTTTTACCTTACCGCTTTTAACATCGGCTTCATCAACAACACCACGAGCGCCACCAAAATGGTCTCCATGAGAGTGAGAATAAACAACGGCAACAACAGGTCTTTCGCCAAGTTGTTCATTAATGAATTTAAGCGCGGCTGAAGCCGTTTCTTTAGTCGTTAGTGGATCAAAAATAATCCAGCCGGTATCACCTTTAATAAAACTAATATTGGCTAGATCATAACCACGTACTTGGTATATTTTCCCAGGCAATACTTCATACAAGCCATAGGCCATATTAAGCGTAGCTTGACGCTGTAGTGAAGGGTGCATGCTGTCGAAGTTCTGGCCCTCTTTAAGTAGAAACTCATAACTTCCCATGTCCCATGCTACGTGACCAGCTTCTGCCATAATCTGTTTATATTTTGGCGCAGCAATAAAGCCTCTTTTTGCTTCTTCAAAATCACGTTTGTCTTCAAAGGGTAGACTTTTACGCTGTCCCTCTTGTAATTCAATGGTGAATTTTGATGGCATTTTACCTTTTACATCAAAATGCTTACTTGGATCGCTTGTTTTTATTTCTCCGCTACTGCTTGCGGCAAAGGCGGTGGAAAACGTTCCACTAATAAAGACGGAAGTCATTGTTATACAAACTAATTTTCTAATCATGTATTTATCTCCATATTGATGACTAAATTCAGTTAATACTTAAAGACAGGTAAAAACTGTTTGCTAAAATTTTGGTGTCGTGAACAAATAATTCTTTTAAAATCCTTATATATCAGTTTGTAGCGATCATTTTTAATGTGTTATTTACATAGTAATACTCTAACACTGGTGAATTTATATAGATGATAATTACTGTCCAATCAATAGATTTCAAAGTCTTCTTTGATTTAAAATAATAAAGACACACTATTTAATAAGACAAAAATGCTTAGCATTACCAGCCCATATGATAAAAAGCCCATATGCGTTCAATATTCATTGGTAGCCATTGTTGGTAATATTGCCAGTTTTCGTACTTAGGTAATTTAACCTGTTTTCTTAAGGCATCAGGACTGTGGACTCCAGCATCCATTGCTTTTTTAACTGCAGTCATTAAGTCTTCTATGTAAACGCGTTGCTCTTTTATTACGGAGGCAGGGTCAATGGCGGGTTCACTTTCTGGGCCATGAGCAGAGATAACATAATCAACATCCATTCTTTCAATTTCTTTTAAAGAACGAACCCACTCGTCAGGCCAAAAATCTGGCATGCCTCTAAAGGCAACTCTGCGTGGCGTTACAATATCTGTGACAAAAAGAATTTTTTCTTCAGGGAATCGCATCACAATAAGGCTATCACCATGATTAGGTCCAAAGTAAGATAGCTCAATGGTACGTTTACCTAACTTCACTGTGTAGTTATCGTCAAAAACAATATCAGGAGTTGGCAATACAGGACTAGGGTGGTCTTCAAGCTGCTTTAACATATTTTTGTGGCCAATATATTTTGCGCCTTCTGCTTTAAATACATTACCACCAGAGACATGGTCATGATGATTATGGCTATAAATAACAAACTTAACTGGCTTATCTGTTATCTTTCGAATTTCACTCTGCATTAACTTCGCAGCCTTCGGGTTTAGGGGATCTGAAATAATCACGCCATCATCAGTTACCACAAAAAAATTACGATAAACCCACCAACGAAATACGTATATGCCGTTACCGACATGCTTAACACTGTGGCCAAATGTTTTACCCCCCATAGGCTCTTGTGTTGGAAATGTTGACGATGCCATGACAAGTGAAGAGATGAGCAAGCCAACGATTAACGTGACCTTTTGCAATATTGTTCTCATAAACTATTCCTTTAAAAATTAATGTAGATCTTTATTTGCTCCACCAGTGACTCTGAACTTGAGCAAGTGTGTAACTTTTTCGTTGTTGCATTCTTAAGTAGTAGGATGCGAGGCGTGGAAATATATTTTTATCTAACCAGCTGCTATAACCCAATAAATCAAACCTTGAGAGTGCTACCGTCCAAATAACATCAGCTACGGTGTAGGTATTACCCAGCAGAAAATCATTATCTTGCAATTGTTTTTCAACAAAGATAATTGCTTCTAATGCGTTGTTTTCAACTGTTTCGATATATTGTTTATCAACTCGAAATTTCTTAGTCTTTTCTGAGCGATTAGCACATACAACATAGTTAGCGCTAAGTTTAGGATGTTTTTCAGACATCAATAATGTTTTTTGTATTCTTTCATTCAATATTTCTTCAGATTTTTCCATCGATGGATGTCGGGCATAACTGAGAATATGCAGATCAATATCATCAGCTAAATCAATTAATTGATCCATTAATGGCCTATCACTTTCATCTTTGGGGAGCAAAGCGTTTCCTTCGGATAACGAAGCAATTGCCCGAATAATATGAGCAGAGTCAGTCAATACTTTTGTGGTTCCGTTTCTAAACTCTACTGTGGGAATTACTCCTTTTGGATTAAGTTTCAAATACCAAGGTTCAAGCTGCTCTTGCTTTTGTACAATATCGATAACACGTCCCGACCAAGCAAGTCCCTTTTCTTCGAGTGCCAGTCTCACTTTCATTGAGCATACCGATAAAGGATGATGGTAAAGCATGAATGATGTCATTGTGTTAGCTCCCGTAGAGTTAAATTTGAATAACCGTTAATAGTCTAATTAAACAACGATAAACTGCTTTTATACGCGTGTCGGCAACATACGTGGCAATACATCGGCTTCAGGCTTATCTAGAAAACGATGTTTTAGTGCGCCGGTAACATGCGCAAATAATGCTGCAATAAGTTTATAAACCAGTAAAAAATGCGCTTTTTTGGCTAATAGTCCCATTTCTAGTGTTCATCACTACCTTTTTAATCATATTACTGACAATTAATGTCGTCTCTAACGAGTTGTACCTAATTTCTTAACCACAGCTTATTGTAATTTTTGATAGTGATATATATGCTGGTGGTCAACTTATTGTTTACTCACAGGTTCTAATGTGAATATTTTAACATTGATGGAAACTTTCTCTGCGGTTGTAGAGGCAGGAAGTTTTACTGGGGCAGCTGAAAAGCTTGGACTCTCTAAATCATTTGTCAGCAAACAAGTCTCAACATTAGAAGTAGAGCTAGGGTGCCGTTTGCTTTATCGCACCACGCGAACATTGAGCTTGTCTGATGAAGGTAGCCAATTCTATAACCACTGTAAGATAATTATGGCTGAAGCAGAGAATGCTCGTGCTGAAGTTATGGATAGACAAGGAGCACCTCGGGGGAAAATTAGAATGACAATCCCACAGAGTCTTATCATTTCAGGTTTTGGTCAGCTACTAATCGACTTTCAACTTCAATACCCTGAAATAAAACTAGAGGTCATTGCTAGTGGCCGTATTGAAGATTTAGTAAAAGAAGGGATAGATATTGCGCTAAGAGTAGGGCAACTTGAAGACTCAAGTCTTATATCTCGTCGATTAATGGACTGCACCTTTCAGGTTGTTGCTTCATCTGACTATATCAAAAAGTGGGGAGAACCTTTTCAACCGGCAGATTTGATGCAGCACAACTGTTTAATTTATGGCGATTCTAAAATAAATAAAGGTTGGCCATTTCGTTCTCCTAGCGGTGAATCAATTACTGTTAAAGCCAAAGGAAATTTTATAAGTAATGATGGTGGTTTGGTTGTTGAGGGCATGCTCAATGGGTTAGGTATTGGTTTTGGGCCAAGCTTTTTGTTCAATGAGCACGTAGAAAAAGGTCGATTAAAATTATTACTTAGCGATTACTATCAACCCCCCACTGCTATTTCTGCCCTATACCCGCTAAATCGAAACCTATCACGAAGGATTAGACTATTAATCGATTATTTATCTGAGCGATTATCTGTATAATTTTATGTATGAAGTTCTCTAAGGATACCTATTATTTATAGTGCCCAACTTCATTTTTATCGCACTTTTTAGTGCCGAACGTTGGCGGCTAATCCTAAAAACATTTTTTACCTAAAGTATCAATGACAGTCGGAGAATAAAAGAGAGGGATATAAGCCACCATTAACGCAATTTATTAATGGCGGCAAAACACGAAATAAGCCTTGAGGCTATCCTAACCTTAGATTAATACTGCTTTAACCAAAGTACGCCAGCTAGTCTTAATTGGTAGCTTGCTACGTTATTTTTAACTAAAGGCATTGTATCTAGCACGCTTTTAGCTTCTTCCTCAGTTTTAGCTTTGATAAAGAACATCACTTTGCCTACATCGCCTTTATGAACACTAACTTCGTCTTTTTTGTTATCTAGGTAGACGTTTTCTAATATGCCTTCGCCCCATAACTTTAACATTTTAGTCATTTGTTCGTTAATCGTATGCTGAAAAAGTCTAGTATCATTCGTTTCAATCGTCCATGTGACAGCATAGGTATTACGCATATCAGCTTCGCTTGCGTGTATTGATGTCATTGAAAAAAGACTCAATAAAACAAGTGAATAAGTAAGTAGTAGTTTTTTCATAAAAAATGTCCTTAGATAAAAATTAATGGTGATTGCTCTCCTTACTAATTTTATTGTATTTTAAGTAGCTGATATATACGCTAATCGTCAACTCATTGTTCACTCACAGGGGGGAATGTGAGTATTTTTTAACTCTTATGGAAAACTTTATCGACGTTGTCGGGATTGGGAATCTACTACTGCGGCATGGAGTGTCGGGGGGAACTAAATCATTTCCTAGATCTAGTGGCTAAGTGGTTCGGGTCATTGGTTTATATATCCTACCTCGCAATAGGTGGGAAAGCGCTTTAGAGGTAATACTCTTTTTTATAACTATTGATAAAAACTTGGTGGCAGTGCGGAGTATATATTAAGATGAATTCAGGTCTAAATTAGGTCGTTTTTGTGGCAAAAGTGATCATGTTTCGATAGTGCTCTTTGCAAACAGTTTGACTCTCCTTAGGGTTTGGCTAACTCTCAGCAATAGAGCTGGAATAAATTTCAAATTCTTGTGGAATTATGAGTCACAAAGCACATTAAAAAATATGCTCACTTTGTGCGAACGAAAGAGGTTATCCTCAATTGTTCTATTTTCTAATGTAATGGTTAGCCATGATGCTCATAAGTATTAATAACATTCCTTGAGCATATTTTATGTGTTTTTGATTAAGTTAAAAATCTACTATCCTGATGTTTTACTTAATAATTCAGTGCAGTAATTTCATCGTGATTTATGATATTAAATTCATAAATTATGGAAATGATTGCAAAGTAATTGATGAAACCTAGTTAAATGAACCGGCTTTTCTCTTTGATATGCGTGTAATGTATGTACAGGCCACACAGGGCCGGTAAATTGCTCCATTATGTGAACCAGTTCTCCTGACTTTATAAGAGGTTTTGCTACGTTGTCAGGTAAGAGCACGAGACCCAAATGCCGAAGTGCCATAGCTAGTGCAGTAGAAAAAGTGTTTACCTTTGAAAATTGTGTAAGCTCAATCGTTACTTTCTCTTTATTCGTACTATTGTAAACTGACATTTTTTGTTTTTGCCAGCTGGTAGAAATCCATTTTAATTGTGCTAAATCTGATAATTTTTGAGGCGTAAAGTTTTTATTTAAATACAGTGGAGTAGCGCAAAATATTTCAGTGATAGTACCTATAGGTAGGGCGCGATAACTACTATCAGGTAAATCGCCGGCATGAATAGCAACATCTAAATTATTTTCAACTAAATCTAAGCTACTATCACTCACAATAATCTCAGGCTCAATTCCTGGGTATTCAATACATAATTGTTCAATGGCCGGCATCACCACGTTACTTTCTAAAGAATGTGGCAAGGTAATAGCAAATCGACCTCTTGGGTTCTCTTCAGCATTCACTATATCTTTGAAAATCAAATCTACCTGATCTTTTAATACCTGACATCTAGATAACAATTTTTGTCCTAAAGCCGTAGTTGATACTCCTCTGGTAGTACGGTTTAACACACGAATATCCATATCAGCTTCGAGTGATTTTATTTGTTGGCTTACGGCTGATTTCGTAATGCCTAATTGTTTTGCAGCGCCAGTAAATGAACCTTGTTGCACTACTTCAGCAAATATTATTAATCGAGATAGCTGTTTTATATTGTCCATAAATACTACACAGTGAGTTCATTGTTTCGGTATTGTATAGATTGGTTTGCCTCCATACAATGAACTTATCAACTGAATCACACCGGTTTAGTTAAAAATTAACCAAAGGACAAAATCATGACTGCTTATATTATTGTTGGATTAACACCAAAAGATGCGGAAAAATTACAGCAATATGGTGCAAGGGTAGCCTCTACACTTGCCAAGTATTCTGGTGAAGTTTTAGTTAAAGGAAGCGTTGAGCAATTACACGGGAAATTTGAGCATAAAGCACAGGTGATTTTAGAGTTTCCTTCAAGAGAGGATGCTTATAACTGGTATCACTCAGAGGAGTATCAGGCACTTATTTCAACACGAGATCTAGGGATGGACTCGCAATTTCAATTAATTGGCTAAGTTTATTTAAGCATTATTATTTTCCATAAATTAACCCTCTACAGGAATTATTAGCATGAATTTTAAATTACATACGCAAGAATCATCCCCAGAAGAAAGTAAAGCACAGTTAGACTCTTCATTAAAATCCTTTGGCATGATACCTAATTTACATGCGGTAATGGCAGAAGCACCGAACGTTTTGAAAGCATACAAATTACTGCATGATTTGTTTCAAAAGACGAGTTTTGATAATGAAGAACTAACCGTTATTTGGCAAACGATTAACGTAGAAAATGATTGTCATTATTGTGTGCCTGCACACACAGGCATTGCAAAAATGATGGGTATTGATGATGAAATTACTGAGGCATTAAGAAATAGCACTACATTGCCGACTCAAAAATTACAGGTACTACATGAAACCACGCTAGCTTTAGTGCGCGATAGGGGGCGTCCAGATCCCACGATAATCTCTTCATTTTATCAAGTAGGCTATGAAAACCGTCAATTGTTAGAAATAGTGCTAGGCATTTCTCAAAAAATAATGAGTAACTATATAAATCATTTATCCGAAACGCCTATAGATGAAGCTTTTAAAGAGTTCGCTTGGTCAAAGTGATTTATTAGCGTTAGCGATATAAGCTCTATTTCGAATCAAGATTAACTTTAAGGTGCTCAATTCTGCTCTGTGGCAAAAGAGAGCACCTTAAAAACATGACTCAAGCACTCTACATTAGTGACCAAAATTACTGCACCACTACAGTTGAACTCCTGAATTATTTTGTTAAAAAAATAAAGCAAGCACTGCGCGCAAGGCCATAAATTGTAGGTGAAAATACTTTGATAAAGTGAGTATATTTTGGGGTAATATTAAGTCTAGATTGTTAGGGTTTATCATTTTGTTCAACTATCAATTCTTGAGAAACCGCATCAATACCTGCTTTGATAAAAGAGCTTAATTGAAATTCAGGGTAATTCGCCATCATCAATTGCTCGAATGATTGCTTTTGTGTGTCATTTAATAATTGGTTACCCCTAATTATTGCAAGAAGATTAGATCTATAATGACTAATGTAGTCAATTTGTCTTTGAACTAATTGATGTGTGTCTCCTGGATCACCATGACCAGTAAACAGCAGCTTAACATCAGCTATTTCGGTTAGTAACTTCTGCAATACCTTCAACCATTGTGCACTATTACCATCATTCATAAATCCGTGCATGTTGTTGAAAACTACGTCTCCTACAAAAATAACCGACCGTTTTTCACCCAATGTAAAAAATAAGTCACTGCTAGATTCCGCAGCTCCCAGATCTCTGAAACTATAATCTAGGCCATCTAAATTGACTACTTCACTATCTATAACTAATTGGTTCGGTAGTATTTTATGCTCCGGCCAATCTTGACCAAAATATGGCTTCCACTTTACTTCTTTTGAATCAACGGTGTCTTGGATGCAGTCCCTTATTCCCTTGGTACTAATGATTGGAACTTCTTTAAAACCAGTAATAATCTCGGTGCCATTATAATGATCAGGATGCCCGTGAGTAATAATAACCGCAATTAATGGTTTATTAATGTTATCCATATATTGTCGCAATAATATAGCATCAGAATTAACCATTAGAGTATCAACAACAACGATGGAATTCTTCGTTTCTATAATATATGCATTAGTAAAAAATGTACGCTCGTTTGATGTCAGCATATGAATAACATACCCTTCATCATCATAAGCATAGTGGCAGTATTTCAATTTACTTTTTAGTTTTATAACGCTCATCAAATTTCCTATTATTCATGCACGTTGGCACTGTCTTGGTTAATAAAATGTTCAATAAATACCGCCTACAACAATGTGATTGTCCAATAACTAACACTGATTAATAGAGCAATAAAAATCATTACTACGAACTATACAAATTTAGACACATGCCTTTATTGAATAATCTACGAGTTAGCTAAGGTTGAAACATAGCTAAACTTAACTCAACATCACTCCCAAGCCAATATGCATACTCAGTATGATCTTGGAGGTTGTCACCGGTTAACCCATGCACTAATACACTTAACCCTTGACGGTTATCTTCAAGCCATGGAATAAGTTGATCAAAATTATTTGATGAAAAAGTTATTTGGCAACTCCACTTAGGGTGAGGGCCTATAGGCTTTTGATGCACCCTACCAACTTTCAAGGAAAACAAATCACCGGCCTTGATACATAAATCTTTAGCAAATTCTAAAGTTTCTTGGTCAAAATAAACATGAGCATGGTAATAGTCATGAATATTAACTGGAGTTTTCTGATTGTTCATTTATTTAATTCCTTATTAATATCAGTACAGCAAGCAATTTGAATTAATACCTAACCGCAGGCGAACGAACTGAAATTAGCGTTATCAATGTATTTACTGTTTAAACACGTTCAATGGCTTTATGTGCATGAGCTAAAGTTTGAGATTCATCTCGCCCAAGACCACTACTGTCAATAAAGGTGACATCGGTAATGCCAATAAAGCCTAATATATGCCGTAAATAGTCAGAAATAAAATCAATTTCAGTGCCTAATTTTGTGCCACCAGAAGCAATAATGATATATGCCTTTTTATTCTCTACTAAACCAACTGGCCCATTATCACCGTAACGAAAGGTTAATTTAGATCTAACAACTTGGTCAATCCATGCCTTAAAGGCTGCCGGTACACCAAAATTATAAATAGGAAGACCGATTACAATATGTTCTGCTTTATATAGTTCATCAACTAATATATCAGACGCGACCAAACACACTTTTTGCTCACAAGTTCGCTCATCAACATCAGTAAAATTAGCCTTAATCCAATTTTCATCAATCAACGGAATACCATCAGCCAAGTCCCTAATTGTTACTTCGTTATTTTTTCCACTTGTAAGTTGTTCAATTAACTTATCAGTTAAAATTCGGCTATATGAGCCTGTTTTTCTCATGCTTGCATCAAGCCTTAAAATGTTCATAATCATACTTCCTCTCGTTGTAATATTGAATAATATAAACACCTACCGTTCAGTTTAAGTAGGTGAAAAATATTTACATTGATTTCATTAAGACAAAATGGGGTTTATATTAATGCCGCCATCTATATTATATTCTCCACCTGTAATGAATGAAGCATCGTCAGAAGCTAAGAAGGTAACGAGTTTTGCAATATCTTCCGGTTGTCCAAAACGTTTTAATGGAATCCTATTCTGCATAGCAGCTGCAAACTCATTTAACTGTTCTTCTTGCATACCTGTTTTACCAAAAATAGGGGTATATGTTGGGCCTGGGTTTACTGAATTTACACGTATTTTTCTTGGCGCAAGTTCAGTTGCTGCTGTTCTAGTATATGAATTTAGTGCCGCTTTAGAGGCAGCATAAATAGCCGTATTTGGCATACCGGTATAAGCATTAATAGAAGAAAGGTTAATAATAGATCCGCCATCATTAATTATCGGTAAAAACTTTTCAGTGGTAAATACTGCACCTTTGAAGTTAATTCCCATTTGAGTATCAAACATTTCTTCAGTATTTTCCCCTATAGAAGCTGGACTGAAAATACCGGCATTAACAAATAACACGTCAACAGTGCCAAACTCATTTTTTACTTGCTCTACAAGGGCATCAATTGCAGATAAATCTATAACATCAGCAACAATACCTCTAACACCTAATGTAGCCGCCGCAGTAGAGATTTTATCTGCTGAACGACCTGTAATAATTACATTCGCGCCAGCTTCTTTAAAATATTTTGCAGTTTCATAACCAATACCACTGTTACCACCCGTTACTACCGCGACTTTTCCTGTTAGATCATTCATTCGTGTATTCCCTTTATAAGTTTAAAATAATTCTGTACCGTTCAGTTCAGATGTTGACAATTTAAACCGAACGGTTCAGAATTGCAAGCATGAATTTTATAAAATGAGAAAATGATGATGACAGCAGGCCGACATCGCAGCTTTGATAAAGACAAAACACTTGAAAAAGCCATGTTGGTTTTTTGGAAAAATGGCTATCCAGGCACCTCGTTAACAGATCTAACAAATGCAATGGGTATTAACAAGTCGAGCCTGTATGCTGCTTTTGGCAATAAAGAAAATTTATTCAATCAAGCTATTGAGTATTATTTAAATAAACATGGTGTAGTGCACTTAGCTGAGCTTTTTAAAACAGAACTAAGCTTAAAGGAACGAGTCAAAAACTACTTATTCTCGATAGCGAACATGTTAACAAACCCAGACTTACCTAAAGGTTGCCTGATTAGTCAATCTACTTCAGAAATAGCGGGCTGTTGTTTACCTGAAAATTCGGCAATGAATATTAATGGCATTAATCAGCAAACCCTATTGACGTTGACTGAGTTTTTTGAAGAACAACAGGCAGGGAGGGGGATAGATGAAAACTCGCCAAAAGCAATAGCAAATTATCTTTTAACACTGCAATTCGGTTTAGCTATTTCTGCGAGAAATGGGAGTAACTTAGAAGATCTGAAAGAGACTATAAATGTGTCTCTCAGTCTTTTTAATTAATAGTTAAATACACAGACTAATAATAAAAAGTGAATGTTGCGTGTGATAGTCATAGAGTCATAGAGTCATAAGATTTGTAAGGAATTCGACTAATTGCTCTTGCAACTTTATTATTTATTCTAGTTAGTTTCTTTTCTGGTTCATAGGGAGTAAATAGATTAGTTCATCTGTAAAGGTTGGATATCTAGTACTATAAACAACTCTATGTAACCGTGTGTTTAACAGATTGAATTTATGATGTCTTCTGTTATGTTATTAAACTTTGAAGTGGGCGTTATTACTGAGACATATACATAATAAGCTGTTATGAGTCTAGTTCAAAACGGTGGTGCAGCTATCACAAAGGAAATCATTAAATGAATAAATCTCAAGAAAGTGTAGAAATTAATAAGCTAGGAGATTTATCATATCCTCTTGTTTCAACAGCTATGCTAATGCTCTTACTTCAGGTTGGTTTAGTTAGTGTGAACTATGATATTAGTGGAGACTCAATAATGAGTTTGTATTTACCTGCAATGGTTATTCTTGCTGGAATTTGGGTGCCAACATTGAAAGTTAGGCGTTTTGTAAAGCGACACAAGAACTCTAGTGCAAGCGATTTATAACGAGTCAATAAAGCAGGACTAAAAACAGTTGGCCATGCTCGTGCCTCGCTGATTTTAGCCAACAACTTTTTAGCCCCTTATTGGGGCGTTAGGAGCAAAGTAAACTATGGAGAATCCATCAACGTTATTAGTCGTTCATAACCTTAATATTTCAAAAGAGTTTTATGTGAATGTTTTAGGACTTGAATTGATGGAAGAGCATAACGACTGTTTAAAATTAAATATTGGTCATCATATAGTGTTTATGTTCCAGAGCGGGATGGAATCAATCGAATATGAGCATGGTTATAATGCTAATTCCACCTTGGTTTTTACTGTTCAAAATTTGGATGAAAAAATTAGAGATTTGAAGTCAAAAGGTGTTGTTTTTGTGCATGAATCACCAAACCAAAATAGATGGGGACGTTATTCGGCTTTTAAAGATCCATCTGGCATTGTTCATGAACTAATGGAGTTTTTCAGCTAACAAGAATTTAAAGCGGGACTGTGAAGTTCCCCCGTTTTAGTGGACACCTCCTCATAACATTGAGGAGGCTAAAATGCCTAGATATACCCAACCTAAAAAGACGTGGTTTTACCCTGTTAATTTCAAAATTAAAGCTGTCGAGCTAAGCTTACGAAACGACATGTTATCTAAGGATGTTGCTCAAGCGTTGGATATTCACCCGTTAATGCTAAGCCGTTGGCGTAAAGAATACCGAGAAGGGAAGTTTAAAAAAAACCAACACTATCAGAGCAATAGTGAACTCATGAGTAAAATCCCCACAAAGAAAGAACTAAATAAAATTAAACAGCTGCAAAAAGAAAACGACCGTTTAAAAATGGAAAATGATTTACTAAAAAAGTGGCAACGGTATCTGGCGGAAGTCCATCAGAGCGATTTGGATTCATCGAAAAACACAAAGAAGCCTTAGGTGTTAAATACCTTTGCTCATGGCTTGATGTCTCTCGTAGTGGCTTTTATGCATGGCGACGACGTCCACGTTCAATGCGTGCTATTAATGATGCGGATTTACTTTTAAATATCAAACAAGTCTTTAATAACAATCATCAAACCTACGGCAGCCCACGCGTATTTCATGCATTAAAGCGTGAAGGTATTACAACGAGTGAGAAGCGTGTTGCACGGTTGATGCGAGAAAATGGCTTACGCGCTAGAGCGCTCAAGACTTATAGCAGGCCAGCTAAGGTGAAGTTCTTTTATAAAGCGATCAAAAACAATCGTAAAAACATAAGTAAGCCTGATGCTATCAATCAGCAATGGTCGGGAGATATTACGTACCTGAAAGTAGGATCGCGCTGGTATTACTTAGCCGTTGTATTAGATTTATTTTCACGTCGTATCATTGGTTGGGCTTTTGGTCAGAACAAATCAACAGCGCTGACACTGAAAGCGCTGCAGCTAGCAATAAAGAAGCGTAAACCGACACAACCCTTGTTATTTCATACTGACAGAGGCGCTGAATATCGAGCACATGTAGTGCAGCAGTTCTTAGTTAAACATAACATTACGGCGAGTATGAACCGTCCAGGTTGTTGTACTGATAATGCTGAAGTTGAATCATTTTTTCATTCATTAAAAGCTGATTTAATCAGAGGGAATGTCTTCGCGACTACTGATAAATTACATTCAAAATTAAAAGGTTACATGAACTATTTTTACAATAGACAACGATTGCATTCAAGTTTAGGATATAAAACACCTGCTGAGTTTGAATTGGCGGTGAATTAAAGTGGATGGTGTCCACTTTATCGGGGGAAGATCACTGCTAACAGTTTGCTCAGTTTCGCTTCGATCAACAATTTGAGAAAATTAATAACAAAACCTTATTTGGGCGTTATAAACCATGGATAGTGTATGAGTCATAGCAAGGTCATTCTTTCTACTATTGATGTTACTACTAGAGGATTGGCAGCATTAATATTATTGAGAGCTTTTCCTTATCTATTTCAAAAAATCCTCTTTGGCACGTGGGATTATTTAATTTGGTTTTATCCAATTGTTTGGTTAGCATTATTATTATTATCCGTTCACCCTAATTTTATTGTGAATAAAATAAACCTACCAAAAATGACTTCATGGTTTATAGCAAGGATTCCTGCATTCTTTATTATTATTGTTGCTGCCTGGTTCTTTTTAAAGTCGGGGAGTTAGAGTAAAATGAATTATCACTAGCTGTTAAACAGGGACAAAATACAGTTGGCTTTTCTCCTTAGTCACTCATTTAAACTAACTATATTATTGTCTGTTAACAGGGCGTTATGTGCTTATTCAACTTTAGGAGATTGTTATGGTTAATATAAATCACCGAATTGGTATTAAGGCTTCACCTGAAAAAATATATCAAGCATTGACTACAGATGATGGACTAAAAAAATGGTGGACTAACGATATATCTGGAGCAGGAGTTGTGGGCTCAACGATTAAGTTTCGTTTTAACGGTGGAGGTCCCGATTTTAAGGTTACAAAACTCATTCCAAATAAAACTGTATGTTGGCAACATGCTGGGAATATGCCCGAATCATGGATGGGTACAGAGATTTCATTTCAGTTAGAAACTGTAGAGAATCAAACATTTGTAAGGTTTACTCATTCTAACTGGCATGAAACAACTGATTTTATGGCTCATTGTAATACTAAATGGGCAGTATTCTTACTTAGCCTCAAGGATGCGCTTGAAATTGGTAAGGGAACCCCCTTTCCAAATGATATACAAATTGATCATTCTTGATAAAAAATCACATAATAAGAACTTCGAACGGAACAAAAGCAGTTGGTTAGGTTCCGCTTAGATCTTGTGCCACTTTGGAGAACAGTTATGTGTCATGGAGACTGCGATGTCTAAAAATACTGCAACATATTGGAATACTTTATCCGCAGGTAATGCCCATAAATGGGAATCTATAGAAGGTAGTGATGGAATGCTAGAACAGCTAACCGTTGCTATGGATTCAATTACAGGCGATTACACTAGGTTGACACGATTCAAAGCTGGAGCCGATACAAAATTATTTGGTGGTAAATCACATGCTTATCCTGAGGAAATATATATAATTTCTGGCCGACTTTATGATGTGGCATTTGATCAATGGTTAGAGGCTGGTCATTTTGCTAGTCGTCCCCCAGGTGAAATTCATGGGCCATTCATTTGTGAGCAAGACTGTTTAGTTTTGGAAGTTTCATTTCCAAGTCAGAGTGTATCTGCCACATAATAAGTTACTAAAGCAGGACAAATAAAGCTTGGCTTTTGTCAATGCATGCCAGATTTTTCCAAGTATTTATTTGCCTCTTAGTAGGGCGTTAGTGCCTATCAACACTTGGTTCACCAGAACTATAAAATCTTAAATCAATTACTTTAAAGCGTTAAAACTTTTGCTATGATGAGGCTTGTTATATTTAATAATAGTCAGAGAGCAATATGCGTTATTGGTTAGTGGGATTTTTTTGTGTGGGCCTGATCTCTGGCTGTGGTGGTGATGATGGATCATCTAGTGACAACCAGGGATCTGATGAAACTGTCTCTAATGATGAAAGCCCTGATGAGAGTACCGACTCGAGCAGTGACACAGAAAGTGATACCAATTATAGCAAAATCAGCTGTAACGATGACTTGATTGCCGTTTTGACTTTGATTAATGAAAAGCGTGCACAGGAACAAACTTGTGGCAGTGAAAGTTATGGCCCTGTAGCTGAACTAAACTGGAATGCTGTATTAACTTTGGCTGCACAAGAGCACTCGGATAATATGGCTAACTATGATTTTTTCAGCCATACAGGCCTTGACGGAAGTACAGTCTCGACCCGGGTTACAGCTCAAGGTTACACGTGGTCTTATGTGGCAGAAAATATTGCTGGGGGTCAACCTAATGCGCAGTCTGTAGTTGATGCGTGGATGGGTAGTGTCGGACATTGTAAGAATATTATGAGCGAAAACCCAACGGAAATGGGCTTAGCGTGTAGTGAAAACAGCAATGTAACTTATACCTATTACTGGACACAAGTATTTGCTAAACCTCGTTAATCGTAAACAGTGAAGAGCCTTTGATATTGCAGAAAAACACGGATAACTTATTAGAATAATTACTTGTGGTTTTTATAAATAGTAACGATTTCCACGATCATTACTGTTTACTAGATGAGATGAAATCTCACAGAGAGAATATGTATAAAGGCACTTAGCAGGTCAGTCAAAAGGACAAAACAGTTGTTTTTGCTCCGTCGTCTAATATTTAACCAACTATTTTTAGCCTTTAAATGAGGCGTTATCGAGACAAAAATAATCCGAATTCACTTTATACAGAGCAGATATTTATCTGGATGTTATAAACATATTTCTGATATTAAAAATAATTAATAAGTCTTTATTTAGGTTGTGGCGACTAATATACGCTGCTACTTTATTACCTGACTATCAACGAGAGTATGAAAAACTATTGAGTAGCTTTTCATGTTGCGGAACGTAAATTTTGACTAAATATATAATCAATGTAATGAATTTTAAGCTGATTTTTCTCTTTTTAATCAGCTGGCAATTAGCCTTTATGCCTATAGTTTGGGCATCTATCGACGATACCAAAGAACCTATAAAAATAGGAAGCTATTTGATGCCAGGCTTACTTAAAGCAGATGGCACAGGCATATTTAATAAATTGAATAATGCTATATTCATGGAAATGAGTAAAGATGCCGAATTAACGCTAACATCTTTAAATAGGACGAGAAAAGGTATCAAAGATGGAACGTTTGATGTTTATTTTCCTGAATTGTGGGAGAACCTACCTGGAGAAAAGCATCAATATGTTGTTTCAAGACCCATTTTTTATAAACGCATAATATTGTTCACATTAGAAGGTTCTGGTTTGCTTGAACTCTCCGATTTTGAAAATGAACTTTTAGGTGTTGTTCAGGGGTTTTCTTACGGAAGAGAAATCAAATCAAATCCACGCTTACATTTCACCTCCCAAGAGGATGATATTGTAAATATTAAATTGTTGTTAAATAAGCGTATAGGTGGTGTTTTGGGGGGTTATCCAGGAACTGTGATAGCAGTAAAAAAGAATGATGCGGCCAATAAAATCCATTACAATCTAGATAAACCCGTAGCTGTTCTAGAAAGTTTTTATGTTTGTAAAAATGATGCCGATGGCATTAAGTTATGCAATGGTATTAATAAAGCCGTTGAATCGTTATTGCGAAAGGGAATATTAGAGCTGAATGATGACACTGGATTTAGTCGATTCAATCCTCAAGAGCATAACTAGTTGATGTGAAACGCTATGAGGTATTAGTCATTACAAGTTCACCAAGCTTATCCTTTAAATTATCACAGCGGGGGTACAAAACTTTGAAGTCCATTGTTGTTACATGGAGAAAGAAATTGAATTAAAAATAAGCTGTTCCTAGTCTTCTGTGGCAATAGTTACGGTTAGCCCCAATCTTACTCTTGGGCACAATACATCATATAGATCGTATCCCTTCACGTCATAAATCTTCCATTTAACGTTTGTTATTCTTTATTCATAATTGCTTTAATTTTATTTCAACTTACCCTCGTTAAAGCTAAATACAACTTGTATAGAGCTGTTTTGCATACGTATTCACATGTAATCAATTGTTACATTTTGTCTGATTTTTATTCTGATTTCTCACTGTTATGTATACATCCTCAACATCAATGTTAATGGGCTATTGGCTTATTATTAACCATGTAACGGTTACGGTTTTTATGTCTGTTTTAGTCTTTTTGTTATTACTCACGTATTTTTGAATACGTATGCAAAACATATCTAAAGAAAAACTCGCCCCTTATATTAAGTTGAAATTATAAAAACGAAGTCAGTTAGAAAACTGATGATAATAATATTTCAAGGATGAATATGAGGGAAAAATTATGCGTACATTTAAACCGAGTAAGCTCTCTATAGCCTTACTTTCCTGTGGTTTTATGGTGTCTTCTGGCGGGCTTTATGCTCAAGAAGCGGTGAAAGCCACACCCGAACCAGAAAACGTTGCCGCAAAAAAGAGTGATGAACAAGAGGTTGACGCAATCGAAGTGATTGAAGTGACTGGCTTTAGACGTTCACTTATTAAATCTATTAATCAGAAACGTTTTGCGGATACGGTATCAGAGCAAATAACTGCTGATGATTTAGGCGCATTGCCTGATGTTTCAATGGCTGATGCGTTAACACGTTTACCGGGTATTTCTGCCGTAAGAACAGGTGGGCAGGCCGCTGAGATTAATATTCGTGGTATGTCAGGCGGTTTTGTATCGACAACATTAAATGGTCGCGAGCAAGTATCAACCAGCGGTCAGCGTAGCGTTGAATTTGACCAATATCCATCAGAACTTATATCACAAGCCTCAGTATTCAAATCACCCAAAGTATCGCTTATTGAAGGTGGTGTGGCAGGTACGGTTGAATTAAAAACTGCCAGCCCTTTAAAAAATGAAGACAAGCATTCTTTTAATGTAAATGCTCGTGGGATGTATAACGATTTGGCAAGTGACGTACCTGATGCCACATCAACTGGTCATCGTTTTAGTGTTTCCTACCAAGGTAAATTTGCTGATGACACCTTTGGTGTCGCTCTAGGTTACGCGCGTTTATTTCAACCAAGTGCCACCACACAATTTGTTGGCCTTAACTACAGTAAATTAAGAGATGTAGACGGCTTAGCTGATGATACCAATGGACCAACCAAGGAAGAGGGGATTCACCTAGCTAAAGAATATGTTGGTGAAGGTTTTGAGTTGCAACACAAAGGAGGGGAAGAAACCCGAGATGGTTTTGTAGCGACCCTTGAGTGGCAGCCCGCTGATAACTTTAGTCTAAAATTTGATAGTTTCTATTCGAAATTTGATTCGGAAGAGTTTGCCCGTGGTTATCGAGTGAAATTTGATGGCAGCCAAGCGGCAATAGGTAATGCCACCATTATAGACAATTCAGTCATAGGCGGGACGTTCAATCGAACGTCTAACAGTTCAACGCGTGTTGAAATTGTTAATGATGACAACAGTGATTCTGATGAAGTACAAAGTTTTGGGATAAATGCCGACTGGCAAATCACTGATAATTTTAATATGGCGGTAGATTTATCGTATTCATCAGCCACCAGTGATTTTAGAAATGGCTTGATTTGGTCATTAGTTGCTGATGATGCTAATGCTGCGCAACCTGAATTTGATAATAATGTTTCAATTAATTACTTATTAAACGGCTTAGATTTACCTGATGTCAGTTTAAATCAAGCTGATGCTTTAACTGATTTAAGTCGCGTTATGGTAACTAAATACGGTATTTATCCTTATGTGAATTCTGATGAAGTTATTGCAGCTCGTGTTGATTTTCAGTACTCCCTTGATTCAGATTATATTTCGTCTGTAGAATTTGGCGCACGTTATTCTGAAAGAGAGTACAGCAGCGATCGTTCAGTATATGAATTTGGTAGTGATAGTGGCTTTAATTCGAAAGAAAAACCCTTAAATATCACTGAAGATATGGCGACCGTGGTTGACTGGAAGGGCGATTTTTCTTCTTTTCCAAGTTACTTAGCACTTGATCAAAACAAAGTATTAAATGCTTGGTTTCCTCAGGGCATTCCTCAACCGGTGCAAACATGGGGCGGCTCTGCAAGCGGTGTAATTAATGGCGATCCATTAGGTAAAGATACAGCTTGGACCGTGAAAGAAAGTGGTCAAGTTTTTGAAGATATCTTTGCGGCCTATATCATGGCAAATATTGATGTAGAAATTGGTGATATTCCGGTAACTGGTAACTTTGGTGTTCGTGTTGTTAGAACTAAACAAGCGTCTACTTCATTGCAAGATGTTGGTGAAACAAGGGTAAAAGATGCGTACGGACAAGACGCTATTGACGAAAATGGCGATGTTATTGTTCAAGCGAATGCAGATTTAGGTGCGCAGTTTATTACAGATGATGCTGGCCTAATCAATCAAAAATATGCACCGGGTATTATCGAAAATACTTACACCGATTACCTGCCTCAAATGAATTTAAATTTTCATATAACGCCGAACGACCAAATACGTTTTGCTGCGGCTAAAGTAATGAGTCGTCCTAATATTGACCGACTTGCTTCTAACAGCAGTGTGAGCATCAACAAAGTAACAACTGACAGTGGCACTTATGCTGAAATCAGTGGTAACGCGAAAAACAGCCCACATTTAAAACCGTTTTATGCCAATCAGTATGATATTTCCTATGAACGATATTTTTCAGAATCTGATGGTAGTTTCGTTTTTGCGATTTTTTATAAAGACATAGAATCGGCTGGTATTGTTACGCAAACAATCAGTGAATATGACTTTGCTGGTAATGGCTTAATAGTGCCAGACGAATTTATCGATCCGTTAAGTGGTGTGCCATTAGAAATTCGTAACGGTAATTTTGAAACCGCGTTTAATGATGATAAAGGCGGTTATATAAAAGGGCTTGAAGTGAGTTACACCCAAATCTTTTCATTCTTACCTGATTTTTGGTCTGGCTTAGGACTTAGTACAAGTTACTCACATACCAAAAGTGAAATTCAACAAATTTCACAATTAGGACAGCAAGACTTACCTATTACACTGCCCGGCTTATCTGAAAATGTTTTACAAACGACACTTTTCTGGGGTTATGAGGGTTTTGAAACCCGCATTAGTGCGCGTTATCGAGATGAGTTTGTATCAGAGCAAGTAGCGGTTGAAGCACAAACGGTTAATTACGATGACGAACTAGTCATCGATTATCAGGCTTCTTATCAGTTTAATGACAATTTAGGTGTGGTTTTTCAGGTGAACAACGTAACCGACGAACCGACTAAAAGTTACTTTGGCGTACAAAGCCAAACGGGCACCATTCAGTACTTTGGTCGTCAATTCTTTTTAGGCATGACCTACGCGTTATAGCGGCAGTTAGTTTTGAGTTATTAACCAGTATTTATTAGTCAGGAGTTATTCAAAATGAATGAAATTAACTATTCAAATAAAAAAAATCTAATAATTTCCGTCTTAATTCCGGTATTAACTCGCCAATTATTCATTTGGAGTAAAAGTTATGTTTAGTCAAAAATCGGTGTTAAGAGTTATTGTCTTAGCATCAGTATCAATGGTACTTGTCGCGTGTGGTGGCTCAGAGTCTACCGAGCCAGGTGAAGTACTACTTAGTTGTGATGTGCCAATGGTTTCTGATGCTGCTGGCACAAGTTGTGTTGCGCCAGAGCCTATTGAATGTCCCGTTCCAACGGTGCCTGATGCATTAAATGAAAGTTGTGTTGTTGGTATAGATCCCAAGGCACCTGAGCCTATTATTTTTGCAGGCGAAAATCAGGCGTTGCTATTTTATAACCGTGCAGACGGTGAATACAGTGACTACAAAATGCATAATTGGAACAGTGCTGAATGTGATGCGTATGCGGCAGATTCTTTGGCGCCTTCTTGGGATAATGGCTTAGCGCATACCGGGGTTGATCCTGTGTACGGTGCGTATTGGTTATTAAATCTTAAAGACGATCATAACGAATGTGGTCACTTTATTATTCACAAAGGCACTGATGACGCAGGAAAAGAGTTTGGTGGTGGTGATTTTAAAATGCCACTGTTTCAGGATGATGAAACATACCAACGTATGAATTTCACCTTTTCAGGTGTCGCTTCTATTTTTGAATATCCTGTTGTAACTTTGGGTAAACAAGCATTAGCAATTAGTGGTTTTTCAGCACATTGGATTGATAGCAATACCTTTACATGGAATGTTAATTTTGATCTGGTTACATCGGTAAAATTACACCATTCAGCGACTGCAGGTATTGGTGCCGATGAAGCTAACGAAGACGTTATCACAGGGACGGTTGTTGAGTTGTCGGAAGTTGATTTAACTGACGAACAAAAAGCTGCGGCGCCTTTAGTTGCAGACTGGCCTGCTTTTTCGGGTAATTGGTCAATTGAAGAAGCAAAAGCGATTGCTAAAAATCAATTGGTTTTAGTTGGTTATAACGCAGAAGGGCTAGCGGTTGCTGCCACTAATGTGCAAGCTGATTTAGTATTAGATGATCTTTATACCAAAGGCGAAATGGATGCTAATGAAGCAACGTTAGGTGTTGTTTATGACAATGGAACCGTTAAAGTTTCTGTGTGGTCTCCAACCGCTCAACAGCTTAAATTGAATGTCTATAACGCGGATAAAGAAATGGTTTCAAGTCATGATATGACTGAAGACTCAATGACTGGTGTTTGGAGTTATACGGGTGATGCAAGTCTTGACCGTCAATTTTATCGTTTCGCGTTAACGCTTTATCATCCAGAAAATAAAGCGATTGAAGAAATAGAGAGCACAGACCCATATTCGTTAAGTTTATCAACCAATGGTGAATATTCTCAGTTTGTAAATTTATCTGATGAAGATCTACAACCTGAAGGCTGGGATGGCCATGCAGTATCTACCATTGAAAACTACGAAGATGCGGTAATTTACGAAGGGCATATACGTGATTTTAGTGCACAAGATGAAAGTACTTCAGTTGAAAATAGAGGTAAATTCTTAGCGTTTACTGAAATTAACTCTGCACCTATGCAGCATTTACAAAAGCTAGTCGCTAACGGTTTAACGCATTTTCATATGTTACCTGCGAATGATATAGCAACTATTGATGAAGATGCAGACAAGATTATCGATTTGGATAGTACGGTCTTAGCGTTATGTAAAGTCAATTTCAAAGCACCACCTTGTTATCAGAATCTAGATGACCAAACATTGCGTGCTGTTTTTGAAAGTTATTCTCCTTATTCAAACGAGGCAGTAAAACTAACAGAAGCGATGCGTGATACGGATAGTTTTAATTGGGGTTATGATCCTAAACATTTTAATGTGCCTGACGGTATTTATGCTTCAAATCCAGACGGAGTAAGCCGGATTAAAGAAATGCGTGCGATGATCAAATCCTTGCATGACATTGGCTTACGTGTGGTATTAGATGTTGTTTATAACCATACTAACTCTGCTGGTTTATGGGATAACTCGGTACTTGATAAATTTGTACCTGGCTACTATCACAGCCGTGATGTTACTACTGGCGCTGTTCAAAATAGTACTTGTTGTAGTGATACAGCCCTTGAACATCGCATGATGGACAAGTTGATGGTCGACTCACTTAAACAGTGGACTGAACAATACCAGTTTGACGGGTTTCGTTTCGATATTATGAGCCAAGGCTCTAAAGAACAGATGTTAGCAGCACGTGATGCTATTCAAGCGATAGACCCTGATAATCATTTTTATGGTGAAGGTTGGTACAAAGATTCTCGAGGTTTTGAACGCGCTGACCAAGAAAATATGGCCGGTACTGAAATTGCCACCTATAACGATCGTATTCGTGACGGTATTAGAAATGCGACTTTGTTTAACAACGAAAGTGATTCAGACTACCCGTTTGAGCAACAAGATATTGTTAAATTTGGCATGGCAGGCACGCAAACTGACTATGTATTGAAAACCTTTAAGGGCACTGACGTAGTCGGTAGCTCTGCAGGTATGTATGCCAAGGACCCTGCTGATATTATTAACTATGTTTCAAAACACGATAATGAAACCTTGTGGGATATCTTACAATTTAAGTTAAGCCCTGAAATGAATAATAGCGAACGTGTTCGTGCGCAAAACATTTCTCAATCAATCGTATTATTGTCACAAGGTATTCCATTTTTACAAATGGGTGGTGATTTCCTTCGCTCTAAGTCGTTAGACCGTAATACTTATGATGCCGGTGATTGGTATAACCTAGTTGATTTTACATTTGAGTTAAATAACTGGAATAAAGGTTTGCCTCTAGATAATGGTGGTCGAGACTACGATGACATAGTTTCTCTAGCGTCAAGTTCATCAAGTACTGTTTCAATGACGGATATATTATTCGCATCAAATGTGTTCAATGAGTTTTTGTCGATTCGTACAAGCAGTCCATTATTTAGATTGACCACTGCGACAGATATTATCAATCGCGTTGGTTTTCATAATATTGGTAAAAATCAAACGCAAGGTTTGATTGTGATGAGTATAGATGACGGATCAACTCTTACTGATATCGACCCAAATTATGATGCATTAGTGGTTGTGGTAAATGGTACTAATAGCGAACAAACACATACTATTGCCTCCGCAAGTAATTTTACCTTGCATCCATTATTAGCTGGTTCTGTTGATGGTACCGTTGCTAGCGCTACCTTTGAGCAGGGTACAGATGAAGGCAGCTTTACGGTTCCTCCGCTAACTACCGCTGTTTTTGTGAAAGTACAAGGTGAAAGCCAAGCAAGCGGTTTATCCGCTTATGTAACAGCAGGCGCACCTGATGTGGTTCCTTATGGCGATACCGTTGCTTACGTTCGTGGAGAGATGAATGGTTGGAATCCTGATGATGCATTTACTTATATTGGAGATGGAGTCTACCAAGCTAAAATTACCCTTGCAGCAGGATCTTATGGTTTCAAGGTGGCAGATTTTGATTGGTCATCAAACATTAACTTAGGTGCTCCAGGATCAGGTGGTGAAGTATTAGAAGATCAAACTTTTAATTTATTACCGGGCAGTAATGACAATTTAAGTATTACTGTTGCGATTGATGGGACTTACTTCTTTACCCTTGATGCCTCTAATACCGACGCTCCTACTTTGTTAGTAGAAAATGAAGAGCCGTTTGTTGGAACACCGATATTTATTCGTGGCGACATGAATGGTTGGGGTGAAGATAACGAATTAATTTATATAGGTAATGGTAAATATCAAGCCACTATAACCATTAGTGTTTCAACGCCTAGCTTTAAAATAGCTTCCGCTGATTGGTCTACAGTAAATATGGGCGCACCAGCTGATGATATGGAAATAACTGAAGGTGAAAATCAATTATTGTTATCAGGTAGTGGTGATAACTTCAGTATGAACTTTACTGTCGATGGAGATTACACTTTTGTTTTTGACGCCTCTGATTTAGCTGAAGCAACGTTGAGTATATATTCAGCTGAAATATTTGGTGCCACACCGGTATTTATTCGTGGTGACATGAATGGTTGGGGTGAAGTTGATCAGCTTAGTTATGCTGGTGCAAGTAGTTATTCAGTGGAATTAAACCTAACCGCAGGTGACTATGGCTTTAAAATTGCCTCGGGTGATTGGTCAACATTCAATTTAGGTGCGCCGGCGGACACTAGCGTTGTTGCCCTGGATTCTCCGTTAACATTATTACAAAACTCACAAGATAATTTGAGTGTCACTATTGTAGATGATGGTGTTTATATTGTTACGGTTACAGGGCCTGATCCGACAACACCGACTATCAATATTAGCAAAAAACTGTAATGACTACTGTCAGTTAATAGCAGTGGAATAAAGCGTTACATTTAAACTGTCTCGACCTAGAATACGTTAAAAGCTCTCTACTTGTTAGGGAGCTTTTTTATAGGTAAAAAACTATTTGTATCGATTCATACTGTTTGTGGAGATCCAAAAATAATAGCTAAAGCAAATAAGTATAACCGGGCATCAATTAGAGTTAATGCTCAGTAATTAGCAAGAAAGCTTGCTATAATAAGCCTTACTATTTTAGATATACATTTTACTTAAAGGCTTTTTATGCGCTTTCTTTCCCGTCGTCTTGTTATGCCCAACGATTTAAATTACGCAAACTCTCTATTTGGTGGTCGCGCACTCGAATGGATTGATGAAGAGGCTGCTATTTACGCTATCTGTCAATTAGAAACCAACTGCTTAGTAACAAAACATATAGGTGCAATTAGTTTTGAGTCGGCCGCTATGCAAGGTGATGTAGTAGAGTTTGGTTTAGAAACTAAAAAAGTAGGTCGTACCTCTATTACTGTGACGTGTTTAGTCCGTAATAAAGTGACTAAAAAAACCATTTGTTTGGCGGATGACATTGTTTTTGTACAAGTTGATGCGAAAACACGTTTACCTATTCCACACGGTAAAACACTGGAATCACTAGATCAGTAAATTAGACTAAAGCTATTTTAAACTGAATCATGCCGTTTGAAGTTGTTCGGGTATAGCGTAAAAAAAATACCCTTAATCAGTAGTATTCCTTTATATCCAGCTATTGCTAAGCTTCGCGCTTAGCAATACACTAGTAATATAATTTATTTACCTTCTTATATTCCTATGTCCTCAGATCGCTTTGGCACAAGTGCCAACTACAAACAACAAGAAAAAGGTTATCGTGACCGAGCATTAAAATTATTCCCTTGGGTATGTGGTCGCTGTGCCCGTGCTTTTGAGTTTTCTAACTTAAGAGAATTAACCGTGCATCATATGGATCATGATCATACCAATAATCCAAATGATGGTAGCAATTGGGAACTATTGTGTATTTACTGTCACGATAATGAGCATGCTAAATATACTGACCATGCTAATTATACAACCGAAGTAAAAGCGGGCGATACCAACCAAGATACTGCCACGTATAATCCCTTTGCGGATTTAAAATCAATGTTGAAGAAATAACTCTTACTTCAATACATCTTCTTGCGTTAGATACTGCTGATAAGTCGCTATGCCAAAAAAGCGAATGGATTTTTTAATTTTTAATTTTTTGGCAATCAGTAATTCACCACAATAAATTTTGACGACCTGCTTTTCTCCATTACTATCGGTTTCATAATCATGTAGAGGATTGACTCTGAGGTTATCAAATTCAGTTTTCATTATGAGTTTCATTGCATCAGCACTCCGTCAATAATAGGTGAAGTTTGTACCTATAAGTTATGCCTATAATTTATAGCTAGTCTTATAGTTTACCTTTTAGATTACTTTAAAGTTTATTAATATCTTTTTGCACTTGGTAGCCTTCGTCGGTGACAATTTTTTCTAATACTTGTACGCGCTCGGTGAGTGCTATAATTTCTTTTTTTAGTTCATCATTTAGTGAGTCAGTACTATTGTTATGGCTAATCGTTTTCGCTTTAAACTCTAAATGTTTGTTATACATTTTATATAAAATACCGAAGACGACACAGACAATAACAACGACCATAGTTGTTCCACTCATAATTACATCCTTCTTTTTTTATTGATTTAAGGTTCTCGACCATAATACTTTAATTCGATTGGTATAAATTATAGTCTTAATTAGTTTTCAGCATATTCAATGTTAACTTTTTCTGATGTTTATGATAAAAACCAACCACAGTAAACAGTACAAGAATAAAGGGGAGACTCGTTATCACAACCCAGTGCCAACCCGCATTAAACAATACCCAACCAGCTAATAGAGAAGCTACTGCTTGAAAACCAAATAAGACAAAGTCATTGGTTGCTTGAACTTTATGACGCTCGCTGGCGTGATAACTCTCGGGTAATAAAGAGGTGCCAGTTAAGAATAAGAAGTTCCAACCAATACCTAATAAAATAAGTGCCCACCAATAATGCATCACTTCATGGCCTGATAAGGCTATCAGAGCAACTACAGCATAAATTGATATGCCAATGACCATCAGCCCTTTTAGTTTTAGATATTTTACTAACCAAGGGGTGAATAACGACGGAATATACATGGCGGCAATATGGCTTTGTATGACCCATTTAGTTTCTTGTAAGCTGTGTCCTTGTATATGGTGCATGCTAATAGGTGTCGCGGTCATTAAATAACTCATTAATGCATATCCAATGGTCGCGGTACAAACAGCAATTAAAAAGATAGGCTGTTTAGCTATAACCTTTAATTCTCTTGGCTCTCCAATGGTCTCATTTGCACTAACGGGAGGATTTTTAAAGGCTAACATCATTATCATGGCGCAAAGGATCAGCGCGGCTAAAAATAGAAAAGAGCCCGCATAACCATAAGGAGAGTTTAGCCAATCTTTTCCCGCTACAGCTACTTCAGGACCTAGAAATGCAGCAAAGACGCCACTTAGCATTAAAATAGATAATATTTTAGGGACATCTTCCTTATTCAAGCTACTCTCAATTGCTGCAAAGCGTAACTGTTGTGTGAAGGCTCCACCGATGCCAATTAACATGCTAGCAAAACAAAAGAGTTCAAACAGCGCTAGTTTTGCTGAAAATAACGCAACAATTACGGCAATTAAAGAGCAACTTAATCCGGTGTAAACGGCAAACTTTCGGCCTTTATTTTTAGCTAACATAGCAGCAGGAATAGAGCCTGCAGCGACACCTAAAATCATTAAGGTAATTGGCAGGGTTGCTAGCGAAGGATCGTTGGCCATTTTACTGGATAAAATACCGCCAATAAAAACAATAATAGGCGATGCAGACATCACTAAAGGCTGAGAGATAAATAATATCCAAATGTTTCTCGGTAAGGTAAATACGCGAGAGAGAACAAAGGCTGTTATTAATAATAACGTAATAGTAATTAGGATATTCGTTAGCATATTCTCATCAGTTTAATTAAGATCTGGTTAGCTCAGCTCTATTATTGTTCATTTAGTTTAGTTCAACTCAGCTTAAGTTATGGTCAATTAACGTAGGCATCAACATCAGTCTAACCAGAGTCCATAGCAAGAATAGCTTTTATGTTGATTGTTTCGCTATAGCGGATCATATTAACTTGTTGCTGCTTTCTAGCAAGTACTGCCATTCTATCTGCCAGTTCATTGCCTTCTATATTTGCGTGACCTTTAACATGGCGAATGGTTATTTTGGTATGCATGGTTTTATAAAGCGCATAACATTGTTGTATTAATGCTAAGTTTTTAATCTCCTCACCTTTACCACGGGTCCAGCCTTTTGCTTTCCAACCTTTCGCCCATTTTGTAATTGAATCGATAGAGTATTTAGAGTCGGATAAGATACAAATACTTTGCTCGCTGTTTTTATCGATAAAGTGTTGTGCAATTTGAAAAGCAGAAAGCATACCGCTTAACTCGGCAGTATTATTGGTACCATTAGGCAAATACAAACCGTAATACAGCGAGGTAACTTTGCCTAATTCATAAACCGCAAGGCCCGTGCCTGATTTACCTGGATTAGGAGAGCAAGCACCATCACAGTATATTTCAATATCGCTTGGACCATTTGGACTAACAGCGGTAGTTTTAGCGCTAGCACTTTTACTGGTTTTTTTGCTGGTTGCTGTGCGACTCGAGGTAGGTGCAGAACTTGCTGTACCTTTCTTACTTAAAGAGCGTTGCATCAATGCTTTTGTGTAAGTTGTTGCGAAAGCTTGCTCGGCAGCACTTTTTGATTCAAAGCCCATATACTGAGCATCTGAGCGACCCGCAGTATGTTGCTGAACTTCTGGCCACGTGGTAAATATACCTGTTTTCGCGCCTTTCCAGATCACATAGAATTTTTTACTCATAACTTAATAGCTAGCTCTTATTTGAAGATATTTAATGATAAAGATACTTAATGATTTGCATTATCAGCAATAAGTTAATGCTTAGCTACTAAAAAATAGGAAGAAAGGGATTATATACCCGTTATCATTCAAGATGCATGTTTCAGAGTACTTGAGTAATTTCAATTCAAGGCGCTGTGATGAAATAATGGTTGTTCCATTATAAGTCACAGCAACGATGAAGTGATGTTGCTCAAGTGCTTATACCCATGAAACTTCAAGATAGGATTTTCAGGATGCCCGAGCAATTCATGACCGAAGCACATTTTTTTATTAAGGGTGCTCCCTCAAAAAGAGAGGGGACATAGGGGAACTTTTTGCTTTTACCTTGGTTTGAATGTTTACGGCTATAAGAACTATTTTAACCCTTTCATCAAGCGCTTATGTATTAAGCGTGTGCCAACAAATACAATGCCAATGACAATAGGTACAGCAAAACCACTCACTAGTTCATGATTATATTCAACACCTAAGGTTGGTAATGAGGTGAGCATAGTTTCGAATAATTGCATGCCATAATAACTTATTGCAGCAACAGATAAACCTTCAACGGTTTGTTGCAAGCGCATTTGCACGTGAGCACGATGATTCATTGATTTTAATAAGGTTTGGTTTTGCTCCTGTAGTACCATTTCAACACGGGTGCGTAATAAATCACTGGCACGGGTCACTCTTTTAGAGATATCTTCTAAATGATTTGACGCTGTTTGACAGGTTTTAACTGCCGGGGTAATTCGACGCATTAAGAATTCTTGCAAGGTCATATAACCAGGGATTTCTTCTTCTTTTAATTCTTCCATTCGTTGCAATGCCACGTCGTAATAGGCATTTGTAGCAGAAAATCGGTAAGTGCTTTGGCTACGATAATCTTCCACTTTTGCTGCTATTTTAGAGACTTGTGTTAGTAGCTCTCTATCACTTTTTTCAGTACCTAACGCGATGTAAGTTGTCACTTGTTGCAGTTGGATGTCGAGTTGATTCAGCTCACTATTAATTGCTTGTGCTAGCGGTAAACCCAGTGTTGCCATTAAACGGTAGGTATCAAGCTGTAATAATTGCTGTGCTAGGCGCCCAAGCTGTGCAGGTGACAAGTCTTCTTGGTATATCAGAAAACGACCAAAACCATCTTCATGTAATTTAAATGAACTCCAGACTTTCGCCTGTGAATGTACGGGAGCACTGGCGATCAATGACATATTGTCAAAAAATTGTTCAACCTTGTGTGTTTTCGCTTTATCTATATTCTCAGATTCAATAATCAAATGAACTGCCGCGATAACTTGACCGGGCATTTGCTCAAACCAATTGCTGGGAACATAATCAATCGCATTTTTAACAAAAGGTTGGTCAGTTAATGGCGCTTGGTGGATAAAGGTATAGGTGGAATATTCTAAATGGCGCTCCCAGCGAAGACTGAATAAACCAAAGTCTTGATAGAAACATGGCATTGACTTAGCGGGAGAGTTTACTTGAAATCTATTACATAAAAGTGAGATGAAATCATGCTCTTGCTGCTTTAATTCCCCTTGATGCTGAATAGCAATATGCGTGAGCTGAGCGGGCGATGATATTGATTGAAAAGGTCTATTATGCAATTCGTTATAAAGTTTTTCACGTAACGGATGAATCGCTATTTTATGCAACGAAGATAAAGGTAGTACTGTATTTTCAGATAATTCATTAGATATTAATTTATTTAACAAAGTACAACTCTCGACGCTATTTGTGTTTTTGTATTGAGTATATGTTAGCCGTTATACCCGTTTAGTTATATCCCCCTTAGGGAGGATTTTAAAATTACTGCCAACGGACATAGTAAGTCATTTTTCAATAACGGGGGTATTTTGGCGCTGAATAAACGGTATATACTCTCCAGAAAGCTTGAAAGAAGGGGGATAGTTATCTAAGGAAATAACGAGGAACATTCCTTTAAAGCGAGTGAATACACAAGCTGACGGATTAATCTGTAAATTTACTCTTAGTTGAGTATTGATCTAATACCATTTTATGGATTTCATAATCAGCAGCTGATTCTTACATCTACCAAACGTGAAATTAGCAATCAATCCAAGGATATTTTTCACTAGATGAAACCAATATTAACTATATCAGTCACAGCTTTAATCAGCTTTAACGTATCAAAACCGTCAGTACAAAGAGCATTACTTAACCCATTAATGAATTCGTTTAGTATTATTAACGAGTATGGCTAGCCACGTTAGCTAAAAGCTTGTTAAAATTGCGCCATTATAATAGTTACATTAGGATTTTCATGGCGATTAACTGGTTTCCAGGCCACATGCACAAAGCACAAAAAGAAATAAAAGAAATATTACCGCAAATTGATGTGGTGATTGAAGTGTGTGATGCGCGTTTACCCTTTAGTAGTGAAAATCCTATGATCACTGAGATCAGAGGTGATAAACCACTGATAAAGATCCTTAATAAAAGTGATTTAGCTGATCCTGAAAGCACCAAAGTTTGGTTAGATTATTTAGAGTCGCAGCATAATGTAAAAGCGATTGCTCTAACCACAGAGCAGCCGAGTGTAGCAAAGAACCTTGTCAACTTAATACGTAAACTTGTGCCGAATAAAGATGAAGAAGGTAAGCAAATTAACGCGATGATAATGGGGATACCTAACGTTGGTAAATCGACATTACTCAATACCTTAGTAGGCAAAGCAAAAGCAAAAGTGGGTAATGAACCCGCGGTAACTAAGGGGCAGCAACGTATTCGTCTTGAAGAGGGGTTATACCTTTTCGATACCCCAGGTATGTTATGGCCTAAAATAGCGAATGAAAATTCTGGCTATCGTTTAGCGGTATCAGGTGCGGTAAAAGATACAGCATTTGATCATGATGATATTGCTTATTTTGCTGCGGATTACCTACTTAAGAATTATCCTAAACGTATAATGGAGCGTTATAAACTTAGCGAGTTACCTGCACACGAAGAAGACTTAATTGAAGCGATTGGCCGTAAACGCAGCTGTATTAAAAGTGGCGGTCGTGTTGATTTGCATAAAGCGTCTGTCATTTTGATAAATGAAATCCGTGATAAAACCTTGGGTGCTATTTCCTTTGAATTACCGGATATCATCGATGCTGAGAACGCGCACTTCACTGAACTTGAAGAGAAACGCATTGCCGCTAGAGAAGCTAAAAAGGCAGCCCGTGGTCGTGGTCGTAAAAATAAACGTTAATTAGTTGTATAGTCAGTTTTTAACGGCAAGCTATTTAACGGTAAATTATCATAGTCAATTTACATAATATGTATTCATAACAAGGTATTTATAATGAGTGAAGTAACAACATTTAATTTACACCCTCAACTAGCAACAGATGGTATTGAGTTGGCTGATTTTCCTTTGTGTAAATTACTACTATGTAATGATAGTGCTTACCCTTGGTTTATTTTAGTACCTAAAGTTGCCGATATTAGTGAAGTGTTCCAACTTGAGTGGGACCAACAGCAACAATTGCTTAATGAGTCGAGCTTATTGAGTGAGTTATTAATGCAAGTCTTTGCTGGTGACAAAATGAATGTTGCTGCGTTAGGTAATGTTGTTGAGCAACTGCATGTTCATCATGTTGTACGTTTTAAAGATGATGCACAATGGCCGAAGCCAATTTGGGGCCAACAACCATTAACACCTTATTCTGATGAAGAAATAGCGACACTCAAAGAAAAGTTATTACCGCAATTAGCGGTTATTTTCTCTGATAAATAATTGGTCAGTAATTGGTAAATAGATAATGGTCAGTTGGTATGCAATGACTAAAAGCTAGTTTGTTATTCTATATATCACCGATGATTGTAATAAAAAGCCTCAACAAGCTAATTGCTTATGGAGGCTTTTTTATAATTAACTTATAACATTTATCTTGAATGAATATCGCTACAACTCGTTATGCTGCATTATTTGCTTGATTAATATTGGTAACTTTATCGCTGCTTGGCAGTTTCACTTTTTCCAAAGCTTGGGTTAAATCACTGATAATATCATCGACATTCTCTAAACCTACAGAGATTCTAATTAAACTATCACTGATGCCCGCATCTGCTCTTTCTTCGGGGGTATAAGGCGAGTGTGTCATTGACGCAGGGTGTTGAATTAATGACTCTGCATCACCTAAGCTGACGGCAATTGAAAAAAGCTCCATTGCATCAATAAAGGTTTTTCCACCCGTCAAGTCGGTATTTAATTCAAAAGCAATTACACCACCTGCGGCTTTCATTTGATTACCCACAAACTTGTTCCCAGAGTGACTTTTAAGACCAGGATAGTAAACTTCATCAACCATAGGGTGTTGTTCTAAAAACTCTGCGACTGTTTGTGCATTGCTACAATGTCTATCCATTCGAATCGGCAAAGTTTTAAGGCCGCGCATAATCAACCAAGCATCATGAGGACTTATGGTGGCACCGATATCTTTAAGGGTCGTCATTTTTATTTCGTTGATCATTTCAAAATTAGCACAGACGACACCGGCGACAACATCACCATGACCATTAAGGTATTTAGTTGCACTATGCACCACAATATCAGCACCAAATTTTGCAGGCTGTTGTAATACAGGGGTAAGGAAAGTATTGTCTACTATTGATAATAAGTTGTGCGCTTTGGCAATGGCGCAAATTTTTTCCAAATCTAATACCACTAAGTTTGGATTGATGGGGGTTTCTAAAAAGACTAACTTAGTATTTTCTTTGATGGCTGCTTTGATATTGTCAGGCTCAGTCATATCGACAAACGTCACCTCGATATTAAACTTCTTCAGCATGTGATTCATTAGCGCGAATGAGCAACCATAAACAGCTTTAGATGAAATCATATGATCGCCAGCTTGCAAGTTAGTCAGTAACGCTGCTGAGACAGCAGCCATACCTGTTGCGGTTGCAGCTGCATCATCCATGCATTCCATAGCCGCAACGCGCTGTTCTAATTGGCGAGTTGTTGGGTTACCTAAGCGCGTGTAAATATAACCTTCGCTTTCACCGGCAAAACGGTCGCCACCTTGCTGAGCATTATCAAAGATGAACGTAGATGTTTGATATAAAGGCGTAGCAAGCGAGCCAAACTGTGTATCATTAATTCTGCCGGCATGAATAGCGTTAGTTTCAATATTTTTGCTCTTAAATTGGGTCATAGTTTCTCTTCTATAAGTTGTAATTATTATTATGCTTTATTTGATGGAGGAAACATGGGTTTCAGTGATATAGACAGAATGATTTGTTGCAGCTATATCACTAAGCAGCCATGTAGAACTCATGTTTCTTCTTAATCTATTGATTTCTTCATTCTTTCATTTATTCTTTATTTACTAGCCTGCAACTATGTTGCCAACTAAATAAAACGTTTATTTAACAAGTAGATACAGGCTTTTTAAAATAAACTTAATAATACTTGTACTAAAATAATTACAAAATGATAGTGTGTTTTCCTATTGCATCCTCGAAGCACTAGTTATTCACTGTTTTAATGGGATAAATACAGCTTGTACTAATTTTATTACTGTGTAATATTTGTAGTACACTATATCTGTAGATGTGTCATCTTATGCGTGTTGTTATTGAATCAAGCGATAGAATAGGTATTTCCCAAGAAATATTAGCTATATTTGCCAAGCAAGCTTGGAATTTAAAAACCGTAGAAATTACCAGCTGTTTTACCTATGTGCATGTTGAATATGCTGCGTTAACGCTTTCGTCAATTAGAGAATGCTTAGCCTCAGTTATTGGCGTTAACAGTGTAGAGGTGATTAATTTATTACCTAGTGAACAACGAGAGAGTCATTTACAAGCCTTATTAGATAAAATGCCTGAGCCTATTATCGATGTTGATAGTAATGGACTAATTTTGGCTATGAACAAGGCAAGTCATAAGCTTAAGCCGTCAAAGGATGCAACTGAGCCTGAGTTGGTTACAACGGATTACTTGGGCAAGCCAATCGAAGCGTTTCTTGGGCAAATTAATAAAACTATGCTCACCAATGCCGCTACCAGCCAAGCCGTGACTATTGAAGGGAGGGCCTACATTCTTGATGTAAGTCCCGTAATATCAAGTAACAGTTCAACCTTAGAACAAGACAATACTGGGCAAGTAAGTGGCTCAGTGCTACTTTTTCGCTCAATGAATACCCTAGGGCGTCAAATTTCATTAATGCAAAGTCATCAAGATCACAGTTTTGATAGCATTATTGGTCAATCAAAAAGTATCAGTTTAATTAAGGCGCAAAGTAAACGTTTTGCGGAATTAGATTTACCGGTATTAATCAGTGGTGAAACCGGTACAGGTAAAGAGTTAATCGCTCGAGCATTACATCAAGCGAGCTCAAGATCTAAAGCGCCTTTTTTAGCGATAAACTGCTCAGCACTACCTGAACATTTATTAGAAAGTGAGCTATTTGGTTATGCTAGTGGCGCATTTACGGGGGCCCAAAAAGGCGGTAAACCTGGATTAATTGAACTAGCTGAAGGTGGCTGTTTATTTTTAGATGAAATTGCAGAAATGTCACCGTATTTACAAGCAAAATTGTTACGATTTTTACAAGATCTCACTTATCGTCGTGTTGGTGGTACTAAAGAACTGGTTGCTAATATACGTATTGTCAGTGCCAGTCACCAAGACTTAGCCAAACTCATTAGTCAGAAAACCTTTCGAGAAGATCTTTATTATCGCTTAAATGTGCTGAGTATCGATTTACCACCACTAAGAGAGCGTATGGCAGACATGAGTCTCTTGGCTAACTTGTTTATTGAAAATGCGGCTAAACAAGTCAGTAACAGTCAACAAACAGATATTGCAAAGCCAAAACTTACTGCACAAGCACTTAGTTTATTACAGGGATTCGCTTGGCCAGGAAATATTAGGCAACTACAAAATGTTTTATTCAGTGTTGTTGCTTTGAATAATGGCGGTGATATTTGTGCTGATGACTTGTTACAAGTCCTCAATAAGCATGCTGGTAAACAACAGCTTAGTAATGATATAGATATTCAAACAATTAAAGATTGGTCTAGTGCTCAAGCTGATTTTGAAGCTAAATTACTTGAACATCTCCATCCGTTATTTCCGACAACACGAAAATTGGCTGAGCGTTTAAATGTCTCACACAATAAAATAGCGATGAAACTAAGAGAACATGGCATAAAATAATGTTTGAGTGTAGATTTAAATTTACTAAATCAGTAAAAGAAAAAGCTGAAATTTCATTCTAATCTTGTAGTTTAAAACAATAATCGGTAGCGTATTCAGCAAGCGTTATTTTCTTTTACTGAATATTTTTCTTACCTCATAACAATAGAAACAACTTGTGACTAATAAAAAATTACAGCATTTCTACATTGCCCAAGAGCAATCCATTTACTTACTCAGTCATAAAGATGCGACTAAGTTAAAACAATGGGTTGATCTTTGTCAGCAGCAATTAAAGCAACTCGGCTTTGAGGATGTTGCACTGTTAGGTAAAGGAGCCTATGGCTTTGTTTTCTCAGGTATCAAGCGCAAAGGTAGTTCAGCAGATCAATTGCCCGTTGTCTTTAAGTTTTCTCGCATTAATTTACCTCAACATGTGCAAGATAGGTTGGCAGAAGAGGCCGAGATTCAAGGGCAACTTAGCCACCCACAAATTCCAGAAGTAATTGATTATCAGAAAATAAAGCGACAATCAATTCTGCAAATGACGCGAGCCCCTGGCATAGATTTAGAGCAATTGTCGTTGCAAGTAGGGCCATTAGCACCAGAGTTGGTGGTCAGTATCGCATTGCAATTAGCCGATATATTACTGTACTTACGCCAAGCTAATAATCACCGACAGTTAAAACCTATTGTGCATGGCGATATAAAGCCTTCAAACTTGGTTTACGATAAAAGCACAGGCAAGGTACAACTTATTGATTGGGGCTCATCCGTTAGTGCACAACTTGATTGTGACAAGCAAAGCACTAGTACTAATGTGATGGACCTAATGAGCAGTGACTTACAACATAGCAATGCACGTTTAGGAGATGTTTATTTTATTGGGCCTGAACAGCTCAATGGTGGTCTATCTAGTCCTCGTTTTGATGAACAGGGCTTAGCAGCGACGTTATATGCACTCGCTTCAGGTCAGTCATGCCGATATGGCGTAAAAGTGATACCACCGAATGCCTTGGGTTTACCAAAATTACTGGCTCAAGTCTTAACGGGGATGTTAAGCGATGATGAGAAACTTAGAGCGCAAGCAGGTGATTACTTTTTTAATAATCTCACTTACCTTAAACAAGTTGTTCTGGCAGATAAACCAACCAAGATTAACGCCATTGCACAAATTCCAGTTTGGGTAAAACCTCAAGGTGAGCAAATTGATACCGTAGTATATGGTTCACGAAAATCATTTTTACGCGAGCAAACAGGGCATGATAGTTTATCGAACATTGATGATGCTCAGTTGGACAAATACTATAAAAACTATCTTATGGGTATGGGGGATAATGAAAAAGCGTTCATTGCTGCATTAAGTCGGCTTGGTAATTTTCCTGTGGTAGGCGGCATTGCGATTCGTTGGGCGAAAGAGGGGGTTTACATTGATTCTAACTTAACGTTATTTGATGAAGCACTCAAAACCGCGTTTACTAGTGCAGTGAACAATATTATTTATTTGGCTCAGGGCATATTTCGTGTCGGTATGTTCAAAAGTTGTTTATTTAACGCCCGAAACACGCTTCACGTAGAACGTATTAAAGAAAATCAGCCCTTTGTTGCCGATGAAACTCAAGTGATACAGTTTGAAGTGAGTGATGTACCTGATGTTGATGATATAACCCGCTTACATTCTTATTTTGAGGATGGTAAAGATCCTGATGAATACTTACACCTACCAGATGAGTTAATGTCTGTTTTGGCCGAGCTCAATTTAATTCATCATACTGGTTGTATTATTTTTGAAGTGCTACCCAAGCATTTAAAGATTCATAGCTATTTAATGTTGTTGAATCATGAGAAAGAAGCCGAGTTTACAGACTGTTTAGCGAAGGTACTGACATTGTTACCGACTATTGACGGTGTTGGCATTTCAGGTTTTATGAAACTTCCCTACAAAGATACCCGTTTTTTTGAACACATCAGCAGTATGCCAGACAAGTTTTATCCAAAAAACCCTAAACTTTAGCATTAGTTGGTTAAGTGAAATAGAGGGGATAAAAAAGCCAGCGAGGCAAGTTATGCAAAGCTGGCTTATTGTTTGATTTACTAATTAACGTTAGAAGTTATATGAAGCTCTTACGTAATATTCACGTCCTGCAAGAGAGAACGGGAAACTAGTCCAACCATATTTGAAGCCAAGGTCAGTAAATGGAGAACCATTTGTGCCCCATTCATCAGGATATTCATCAGTTAAGTTAAGAACACCACCGCTAATATTAATATTATCGGTAACTTCCCATTGAGCCGTTACGTCAAATAAACTTTTAGCACCCCAAGTATTTTCAGGCGTACCGTAAGAAGCTGAAGTTACTTCACCGTAATAAGTCATGCGACCTGTTACCGACCAGGTGTCCATATCAAACATGGCTGATAAAGAGGCTCTGTCTTGAGGTTGTGCTTTTTCTACTAATAGTCTTTGTGCGTTATCAAAAACAACTTCATTTGGTACAATAGAAGAAGAAGTATTGATCGCACTTACTTCAGTATTGTTATGGTGATAAGAAAGCTCATAGACAACATCCATACTGCTCAGTTCTTGCGTATATTGGTTTACCCAATCAAGACCAAAGGTTTCACTATCTATTGCGTTGGTAAATATTGAAGCATTTTTTACGCCATCTAACGAGTCACCAGGACCAGAGTGACGATCGAAGAAAGCATCAATCTCATCGTTAATTCCGCGAGAAATATTACCTGAATAAACAATACGATCATCGATGTCTATTTGATAAACATCTAGAGTCGATGAATAGTTACCATTAGTGTAAATAACACCAACCGAGAAGTTAGTAGAATTTTCTTCTTTAAGGTCAGTAAAACCTAATTCTTCAGCCAATTCTTCATTTGGACGTAAAGTTACTAAATCGGCAAGTTCACCATTATCTAACGAAATTGAACGTTGAGTGAAGTTAGCTTGTTGCATACCTGGTGCACGGTAACCTGTCGATGCTGAAGCTCGAATAGCAAGATTCTCTGTTAAGCTTAAATGGGTCGATAACTTACCAATAACCGTGCTACCAAAGTCATCATAGTCTTCATAACGAACGGCTGCAGCAACTAACCAGTCTTCAGTAACTGCTGTTTCAGTATCAAAATATAACGCAAAACTATTTCTGTCGGTATCTATTGCCATTGCAGGGCTATATCCTTGGAAACCTTGCATACCAGGTGTAGTGATATCACCACCCATACAACCAGTCATTAATGGGTCGCCCGTTGGATTTACTGATTCTGCACAAAGGGTATCACCACGTGCATACGTAACCATGTCACCAGCTTCTTGAGCAAAACCATCTATACGAAACTCAGCACCAAAAGCTAAAGAGGTTTCATCAAAAAATCCTAAGTCTACAGCGGTTACTGCATCAAGATTAAAAGTGGTTTGACTATAAATTAGCGCGCCATCATAAGCTGATGTTGGGCTATCTGGACCATAACTTGCGTTTAAAGATTCTAAGTTACTAAATTCAAATCTATTTTCACCCGTTACTACACTGGCATCTATATCCCAGTCTGCAACTTGTGTTTTAAAACCAACAGCGACTGAATAATCTTCTGATTTTGAGCCAAGCTTAGGTGTTACACCTTCAGGGTATAATGAACTCCATACGCGGTTATCATCGGCAGGACGATAAAAGCCTAAAGATTCACCTTCTTTAGTGGTGAAACCACCAAAAGCGTATAATTCACTGCTTTCGCCTAATTCATAAGAAAAGTTTGCCCAGAGGCTAGTCATCTCTGTAGCTGCTTCACCAACAAGTAATAATTGGCGAGGTTCGTCAATTGCGTCAAACCATGTGGTTGGCGTTGCTCGGTTCATCTCTCCATTATCAGCATATTCAAACGTTAAGTTTAATGTGCCTTTATCACCAACGCCAAAGCCATAGTTGCCACCAAATTCAGTTGATTCACCATCGCCTTCACTTGTTTGGCCATATTGTGCCCAAACACTACCGCCTAAATCGTCTTTTAGTACGATGTTAATAACACCAGCAATAGCATCAGAGCCATACTGTGCTGCAGCACCATCACGTAAAATTTCAATGTGTGAAATAGCTGTCATAGGGATAGAGCTTAAATCTGTACCTGCACTACCGCGACCAACATTCTCTTGTACTGCAACTACTGCTTGTTGATGACGACGCTTGCCGTTGATTAATACTAATACTTGATCTGGCCCTAAGCTACGTAATGTAGCGGGACGCATTAAATCTTGTCCATCAGACGTGGTGGTATTATTCATATTAAATGAAGGTGCCAACTTTCGTAACATATCAGGCGTACTGGTTGCGCCTGAATTTTTAATTGCTTCTGATGAAATAATATCTATTGGAGAAGGGCTGTCGGCAACAGTACGGTTAGATATACGTGTACCAACACTGACTATACGTTCAATGTCAGCATGTTCTGCGCCAGCAGAAGTGTCCTTTTCCGCTGCAAAAGTTACTGTGCTACCTAAAGATAGGCAGACAGACAGTGCTAGCGTACTGTAGTTAAAACGTTTTTTCATGTTATAGACCCTTAAGTATTTTTATTAGGCTTGCTTTATAAGTGATAAATATTCATTTTTTGTTACTCATTAATCTTTTATGAGTTGTTCTATTTGAATTTATTATCGCAAGTAATGTGTAACATAAATGAAAACTTTCATCGGCGCAATACTCATAGTAGTGAATTATTATTAAGTCATACTGAATGGTTATTTAGTCAGCGATACGTTAGTGCATAGAGTGTGAAATTTTCATTACAGCATCTGGTCTGATCTGATCGGTATTTTGTGTGTCAGTGACGTTAAATGTTAAATTTAGAAATGAATGCATAGTGAATAACTAAACAAAGTGGGCTGGATATACTTGTTTGTGCAAATTAAGTTGAAGCTTGATAGCTTTCATCTGTCCGTATAAGGATGGCTGTGTGGATATAGACCTATGAAAGCAATGGTGGGTGTTGTGATTATTGTATAACGATATTATTCAAATTAAGGAGGGAAACACTTACAGGTTATTATTTACTCAAACAAATAAGCACAACTAACGCTAAGTGTTAATCTTGCTGATAGGAGGTAATCAAACTGTTGTATGTTAATGTTTACAATTGTGTGGGGAGTAAAGTTTACAAAGGTAAGTTATTTGTGTTTGTATTGTTTTACATCAATGAATTTTTCAGGTAAAAATGCTTACGATTTTTAGTTGTGAACTAAAAAAGCCAGTAGTGCTACTGGCTTTTCAATTATATAGATCAGATTTTTGTACTTTTCTAGCTAGGTTATAAAAGTTAAAGCTTACTTAACTTCTTCACCAGCAGCTTGTTTGTCAGCATGGTAGCTCGAACGAACAAGTGGACCACAAGCAGCGTGTTCATAGCCCATTTTCTTTGCTTCACGTTCAAACATAGCAAAGTCATCAGGGTGAACGTAGCGCTCAACGGCAAGGTGATCTTTACTTGGTTGAAGGTACTGACCAACGGTAAGCATAGTTACACCATGATCGCGTAAGTCTTGCATTACTTCTAAAATTTCTTCGTTAGTTTCACCTAAACCAACCATCAAACCAGATTTAGTGGTTACGTCTGGGTTTGCTTCACCAAAACGTTTAAGTAAGTCTAATGACCATTGATAGTTAGCGCCTGGACGAACTTTAGTATAAAGACGTGGTGCTGTTTCCATATTATGGTTGAAAACGTGTGGAGGGTTTTGATTCAGTATTTCAAGCGCACGGTCCATACGACCACGGAAGTCAGGTACTAATATTTCGACTTTAGTATTTGGCGCTTGTTCACCAATTTCTTTCACACAATCTGCAAATTGCTGTGCGCCACCATCACGTAAATCATCTCTATCAACTGAAGTAATAACGACGTACTTTAAGCCCATATCTTTAAGGCTATTGGCTAACTTTTTTGGTTCATCACTTTTTGGAGCCAGTGGACGACCATGGCCAACATCACAGAAAGGGCAACGACGCGTACAAATATCACCTAAAATCATAAAGGTGGCAGTACCATGGTTAAAACACTCAGATAAATTAGGGCATGATGCTTCTTCACAAACAGAATGAAGGTCATTTTTTCGTAAATTAGCTTTGATGTTATCAATACGTTCACTAGATTTTGGTAACTTGATACGTAACCAACTTGGTTTACGTAACATGGTCGCTTTTGTTGAACTAACAACTTTAATAGGGATGTGAGCTAATTTATCTGCATCGCGAAATTTTTCGCCAGCAGCACGGTTGGCTGTTTTTGATTCTGATGTTAAGTCGTTACTCATGATACTTATTATTCTCGTTTGGTAAGCCTACTTGATGGCTAACATTATTAGCTTTAAGCAAGTTTATTAAATGTTTCACTAACGCAGTACTTGCACTAGCGGTATCTTTCGGGCCTTGTAAATCGGCAGTTTGTACCATTTCTAGACCAGCATAACCACAAGGGTTAATACGAAGAAATGGTGATAAATCCATATTCACATTCATAGCTAAACCATGAAAAGAGCATCCTTTGCGAACTCGTAATCCTAATGAGGCAATTTTTTTCTCATCAACATAAACACCTGGCGCGTCAGCTTTAGCGTAAGCGGCGATATCATAATCGGTTAAAGCGGACACTATACTGTTTTCGATCAAAGTTACTAATTGTCTTACACCAATTTTTTTACGGCGTAAGTTAATCATAACGTAAACCACTAGTTGACCTGGTCCGTGATAAGTTACTTGACCACCTCGATCAACTTTTACCACTTCAATATCACCTGGTACTAATAAGTGTTCAGCTTTACCTGCTTGCCCTTGGGTAAAAACGGCAGGATGCTCTACTAACCATAGTTCATCGGCAGTAGTGTCATCACGATTATCGGTAAAATCTTTCATGGCGTGCCAAACTTGGCTGTAATCCATGGTATTTAGCTGACGGATGACCAATGAATCAGCAAGGCTGTTAACACTTTTTTCGATTGTTGAATTTGAGTGCATTCAGCAAACCTCGTCAATCTAGATTTTCAAAAATTAATGGTATTAAACGGGGTTATAAAACGTATCGAACCTGATCAATAGCGGTTAATGTTTTATAAATAGTTTCAATATGCTCTTTGCTGGTAACTGTTACGGCAATAGAAACAGAATGATAGGTGCCTTTTGAACTTGGTTTTATTTTAGGTACGTAATCACCAGGTGTATGCTTTTGTAGTTCAGCTATGATCAAATCAGGCAACTCGTCACAGGCAACCCCCATGATTTTAAAGTTCAATACTGTAGGAAATTCTAATAATTCGTCAAACTTGGTATTCATTTTATTTACTTCTTTTAGCGCTAGGTTGAAACGTAATAGCGGCATTTTATCATTAAAAATTCAGGGCTGATATTATTTTGTTTATAACTCTTTATTACAAAATATAAAAAAGCCTCAATAAAGAGGCTTTTTTTGATGTGTTTTTAGCTTTTTTTAGTTAGCAAACTGCAACTTAACATAATCTACTAAACGGCTAAATAAGCTACCTTCGTTAACTTCTTCTAATGTTACTAATGGGTACTGAGCTATATCTTCATCATCTAGCTGTAGAAATAATGTTCCGACAACAGTTCCTTTAGCTAGTGGTGCCGTCAGCTGCTGGTTTAACTCAAAGTTAGCTTTTAAGTTTTTACGTTGGCCACGAGGAATGGTAATTGGCGTATCAGAGATAATGCCTAAATCTACATTCTCTTTGTCACCCATCCAAACTCGATTAGCAATAAATTTTTCACCTGCTTTATAAGGTGTAATAGTTTCAAAAAATCGGAAGCCATAGTTCAACAATTTTTTACTTTCTACTTTTCGAGCTCGCTCACTTGCAGTGCCCATTACTACGGTAACCAAACGCATGTCACCTTTTGTTGCTGAGGTAACTAAGCTATAACCCGCATTAGAAGTGTGACCAGTTTTCATGCCATCAACATTTAAGCTTTTATCCCATAACAAGCCATTACGGTTATACTGCTTAATGTTGTTATATGTGAACGATTTCTGTTTATAAATTGCATATTCTTCAGGTACTTCGCGAATAAGCGCGATAGCCAGTGTTGCCATATCTCTTGGTGTAGTCATATGTGAAGTACTGTCTAAACCATGGCTATTTTCAAAAAAGCTGCTAGACATACCTAATTGCTCAGCATGTGCATTCATTAAATCAGCGAAAGCACTTTCACTACCGGCTATATGCTCAGCCATTGCAACACAAGCATCATTACCAGAGGCAACAATAATCCCTTGATTTAATAGGCTAACAGGTACTTCAGTACCTACTTCAATGAACATTTTGGAAGAGTCAGGGAATTTTTTAGCCCAAGCCTTTTCACTGATCATTACTTTATCAGTATTTTTAATATTGCCATTTTCAAGCTCTTTACCAATAATATAACTGGTCATTATTTTGGTTAAACTTGCAGGAGCTAACTGGGTGTCAGCATTTTCTTCAGCAATGATTTTACCCGTGGTGTAGTCAATTAAGATAAAACCCTTGGCATTGATTTGTGGCGCATCGGGGATAATAGTAATAGCGTGTGCGGCCGGTATAAGTACAATTGCTGTGCTAAATAGAGCGCCAGTAAAAAAGGCAAATACTTTATTGGTAGAATATTTGCCAGAGAATTTTATTTTTTTAGTCATAGTGTTAGTCGTATGTGGGGAAATTAAGGAAAATCAACTGGACGAAAGTATACCACTTCTAAAAAACTTGGCTATGGGCAAAAAATAGATATTGTGCATAATTTCGCAGAAAACACGTTAAAAATGTAACAACGTTTATAATATTTGGTGTTAATCGACGCTATTGCCTTCTCTATTGGATATTTGTGCTTGATGTTTATTTTGGAGAGGTTCGCGGGTAAGCATTAGGGTAGCCATTTTCTTTTAATGACAGCAATAAGGCATTCAATGTTGCAATATCTCCAATAGGACCGATTTGAATGCGGTAAAGCCCTTGATGTTCAGGGTAACTGGTCTGTTGTTTATACTGAATTTCTAGTTTTTTAGCTGTGTTCATAGCAAGCTCTTTTTTGCTAGTTGCCAATACTTGAATATAGGGGGTAGTAATACCCATAGTAGTCTCTTTTTGGAGAGCACTTTGTTTTGGAATCGCTGATTTAACAAGGGCAGGGGTTACCGAACTAACTACAGAGGACGCTGGTTTTATTGCTGGAACTATAACCTTGCCTGTTTTTTTATCAAAATCAGTTATTGCGGTGATTTTTACTTGTGCAGTACCCGTTTTTAACATATCAAGTTTGTAAGCAGCACTATAGGATAAATCAATAATTCGTGATTGATGAAAAGGACCGCGATCATTGACGCGTACAATAACTGATTTATTATTCGCGGTATTGGTGACTTTTAAATAGGTCGGTAAAGGCAAGTTCTTATGAGCGGCGCTCATGGTATACATATCATAAATTTCACCATTAGAAGTGAGATGACCATGAAATTTTTTGCCGTACCAAGAGGCCGTACCTGTTTGTTCAAAACCTTGTGCACTTGCTAATACCTTATAAGGTTTGCCAAAAACACGATAGTCTTTATTACCACCGCGGCTATGTGGCTCTGCGCGGGCAAGGGCATCTTTTAGCTCCGCTTGGCTTGGTATACGTGTCGGTGTGCTGTCATGTTTTTGTTGATAACGATCAGAGCTACAAGCACTTAATAAAGAAATCAGCACAATAAAATACAGGTGTTTAATAGCTTGGTTCATAACGTTCATAACTTTTATAAGTTTCACAATAAAGAGTAAGGCTTCAGTTGAATAGACCCGTTTATTTTAATCTAAACATGGAAGCGTCGATGCGTACTAATAGCCATTAATATGCCAAAACCTAACATTAATGTCACCATTGAAGTTCCACCATAACTAACTAAGGGGAGCGGTACGCCAACCACAGGTAATAATCCAGACACCATACCAATGTTAACAAAAACATAAACAAAAAAGGTTAGGGTAAGGCTACCAGCGAGTAATTTTGTGAAGGCATGCTGAGCATTGACCGCGATCCACAAGCCGCGCATTACCACAAATAAATACACGGCAAGTAAGGCAGCAACACCAATCAAACCAAATTCTTCACTAAATACTGAGAAGATAAAATCGGTATGGCGTTCAGGTAAAAATTCTAATTGTGATTGTGTACCTTGCAACCAACCCTTACCTTCAATACCTCCAGAGCCAATAGCTATTTTAGACTGAATTATATGGTAACCCGAACCAAGGGGGTCTTGCTCAGGGTTTAAAAAAGTAAGTACGCGTTGTTTTTGATAAGGCTTCATCAAAAACATCCATAAAATAGGAACGAATGCAGAGGCCAAACCAACACAAGCAGAAATCAGTTTCCAACTTGCTCCAGCAAGAAAAATAACAAAAATACCTGAACTGGCAATAAGCAGAGAGGTCCCTAAATCAGGCTGTTTGGCAATAAGTAAAGTGGGTAGTAGCACTAGGATAAAAGCAAGTACTACCGTGGATATTTTTACAGGTAAGTTATCTTGGCTAACAAACCAAGCAATCATAATAGGCACTATGAGTTTCATGATCTCAGAAGGCTGAAATTTTATAAAACCTAAATCAAGCCAGCGTTGAGCACCTTTACCAACATGACCAAACAGCAATACACTTACCAGCATTAATAAACCTAATACAAATACCGGTACTGCCCATTTTCGATACACTAATGGTGGTATTTGCGCCACAATAAACATTCCTAGCAGGGCAACACCAATGCTTCTAGCCTTTCGATAAACAACGGCTATATCTTGACCACCTGCGCTGTACACAAGAAACAGCCCTAAAGCCAATAATGTTAATAGACCTATTAATAGAGGAACATCGATATGAAGTCGTTGCCAAAGGGTGTGGATTTTTTGTTGGTCTTGTCCGCTACTGCGCATCAGTCAGCCTCTTGATGTTTGGTTGCTGTGGCTGAATTTACTTTTGCTTTAGCTTTATGTGTTTGGCTGGTAATGACTCTATCACCGAAATACTGATCCATCACTTGCCTTGCTACAGGCCCTGCATTGGTTCCACCACCACCTTTAGCTACATTTTCAATGGCAACGGCAATAACAATTTCAGGTTTATCAAAAGGTGCAAAAGCTATAAACATAGCGTTATCGCGTTTATTTTCCGAAGTGGTTTTTGCATCATATTTTTCATTTTGTTTTATGCGTGCAACCTGCGCTGAACCGGTTTTACCTGATGCATCATAGGTAGACCCTTTAAATGGCTTATATGCGGTAGCACCAAATTTTTGTACGGTATTATGCATAGCATGTAACACAACATCCCAATTTTTATCATCTTTAAGCTTTAATGGCGCACGTGGTTCATAGATTGTTGGCGTAATTTGGTGATAAGCGTTACCACTACTCTCAATGATCAATTCACTATTGGCTTTTAATAAATGTGGCACCTTGCGCTCACCATGATTTACCAAGGTGGTTAGCGCTTGGGTTAATTGTAGTGGTGTAACCGTCCAGTAACTCTGGCCAATACCAACAGAAAGCGTTTCGCCTGTGTACCAAGACTTATTGTATCGTTCACGCTTCCAAGCAACGCTCGGCATTATAGCTTTACTTTCTTCGTGGATATCGATGCCGGTATAGTCACCAAAGCCAAACCTTTCCATCATATTACTGATTTTAGTGATGCCTAATTTAAAGGCCAAATCATAAAAATAGATATTACAGGACTGCTCTATAGCCTTGGTTAAGTTAACCATGCCATGTCCCCAAGGCTTCCAATCTCGGTATTTATTAGGCAAGCCATCTAGTTGATACCAACCAGGATCGTAAATTTCGGTAGTTGGCGTAACAACATTTTCTTCTAAACCTGTTAACGCGAGAAAAGGTTTAACGGTAGAGGCTGGAGGATAGCCTTGCACACTTCTATTTATTAGAGGTAAATCTTTTGATTCAAGTAATTTTTTATAATTTTTACTACTGATACCGTGCACAAATAAGTTACCGTCGTAGCTTGGGTTGGAATACATGGCTAAAATTCCACCTGTACGAGGATCCATTGCTACAATTGCGCCGCGCTTACCTGATAAAGCACGTTTAGCAATCATTTGTAATTCAATATCTAAGGTTAGTGTGAGGTCTTTACCTGGCACTGGCGGAGTATAATTGAGGGTACGAATTATTCTGCCTTGGTTATTTATCTCAACCTCTTGATGGCCAATGGTGCCATGAAGCATATCTTCATAGTATCTTTCGATGCCTAGTCTACCAATGCCATAAGTCGCAGCATAATTTTCAGATTTACCTTCTCGTTCTAATTTATTAGCATCTTTTCTGTTTATGCGAGCAACATAACCTAGGTTATGCGTGGTTAAGTCGGAAAAAGGGTAATAGCGCTTTAAGCGAGCGCTTACAAAAACACCAGGGAACTTATGCTGATTAACTGAAAATAATGCAACTTGTTGATCACTTAAACGCGAGTGTAATTCTACCGGTTTAAAACGACGTTTACTTTTCATGGATTTGAAAAATTTAGCTTGTCTTTCCGGACTAATACTGAGTAACAGACTGACTTGCTCAATGCTGGCTTTAATATCATCAACATCTTCAGCGATGACTTCTAAACTATATACCGGTTTATTGTCGGCGAGTAAGACACCATTTCTGTCATAAATTAAACCGCGATTTGGCGCAACAGGCAGTAACTTAATTCGATTAGAGTTGGAGCGTGTTTGATATTTTTCGAAAGATTCAACTTGTAAGTTAAATACATTGCCAAAAAGCACTAATATGACCAGCACAACGCCAGCAAAAGCGATGAAGGTACGTCGAGCAAATAAATTTGCTTCAGCGGATTGATTTCGAATAACAATGCGACGTGGAGACATTAGCGCACTCTATTAAAAATATTTACTAAAAGTATGGCTAAGGTAGTCATTAACAAAAGCTATTCTCTATGATAAGGGTGGTTAGTGTTTACGCTCCAAGCACGATACAAGCTCTCAGCTATGAGTATTCGAACCATTGGATGAGGTAGCGTAAGTGCTGATAATGACCACTTTTGCTCTGAAGCTTTAATACAAGCGGGCGCTAAACCTTCGGGTCCACCTACAAGTAATGCGACATCTCTGCCATCAAGTTGCCACTGTTCAAGCTGTTTGGCAAGTTTTGGTGTTGTCCAGGATTGCCCTTCAACTTCAAGGGTAACTATACGATTTCCCTTAGGAATTGCAGCAAGTAATAACTCACCTTCTTTAGCGAGTATACGGCTGATGTCAGCATTTTTACCACGTTTTCCTGCAGGAATTTCAACTAAGTTAAAACTTAAATCGCGAGGGAAACGACGGCTGTATTCTGCAAACCCTTGGCTAACCCATGCAGGCATTTTACTACCAACGGCATATAAAGTGAGTTTCATAAATCTATGTGGACTATTAGGTTTATTATCATGAAAGGTTTTTGAGCTACTTAGCCGATTGAAATAAGTCGATTTAAGTAACTAGGTTGAAGTTGACTAGATCGAAATTTTGATAAAATAACGAGAGCAGGGGCTATAGAAGAGTAATCGTCTATTTAGATTTACACCGCACTACACTCGTTTTATTATTAAACAATGTTAACAAGTAACTTATTCAGCCCAAAGCTGCTCAAGGTTATACTTATCACGTTGTTCGTCAGTCATTACATGAACGATGATATCGGCTAAGTCGACTAATGCCCATTCACCAACATCGTTACCTTCCATGCCACGTGGTTCAGTACCTTGAGCACGACACTCCATAGCAACTGATTGGGCAATAGATTTTACATGACGGTTTGAATTACCTGAACAAATAATCATGTAATCAGCAAAGCTTGCTTTGTCGCTAATATTAAGAGCGATGATATCTCTGCCTTTCATGTCTTCAAGTTTTTCTATGACAAATGCTTTAAGTTGTTCAGTTTGCAAGGTGTTATTCCTATCGTTAATCGTAACTTTTGATGTGCTCTTTATCGAGCGACTATAAATAATAGTGCGATATTAACACTTTTTGCGCGCAGGGTTAACGGTAAAGATTATTTTTGTTAATAAATTCTGAAATTGAAGGGAGTAATTGATGATTACAACTTTGTTTTTGCACCAATTCTTGACGAATATGTGTTGATGAAATATCAAAAAAACATTTATGGACAAAATATATCTTACCTGATTCATGTTGCATTAATTCAGTCATGTCAGTTGTTTGATGATTATTCAGTAATGCCTTTGTTTCATCATTTAATCGTTCAACAGGATAATTTGGTCGAGTATTAACGACCAGATGACATAAGGACAAAATTTCTTGATATCGATGCCAATGAGTAAATGACATCAGAGAATCCATGCCAATAATAAAATATAAAGGCTGATTAGGATATTGCTGTTTCAGTTCATTGAGCGTATCTACCGTGTAAGAGTGTCCCGAACGCTTTAATTCTCGTTGGTCACAGGTAAATAATGTACTATCTTCACAAACAATCTCAACCATAGCTGCACGTTGCTCGGCACTTGCGTGGGGGACTAAGTCAGGTGAGATTTTATGGGGTGGAATGTGTGCCGGTATTAATAGTACTTTTTGTAAATCGAGCTCATTGGCAACGGCTTGAGCTGATCGAGTATGGGCTAAGTGAATAGGATCAAAGGTTCCACCTAAAATGCCAATACCTTTATCTAGGCCAAGTTTGTCTGAATTGTTTTCTTTACTTTTATTAGCCATTTTTCGATTCGTCATCATCTCTTTAGCTATATCTGCATTTTATATTGTGGCATTAGCCATAATTAAGACTAAAGGCTGCTGTTTTTTCACCGTGATACAAGGTGATGCACAAATCAGCTAATAGAATAAAAATATTAAACTCGCTGCTGGTTTTACTTAATAAGTCTATATCAGCAATACGCATCATGGCTCGCTTTACGTTATCAAGTTTGATGTGAGTTAAGGCATGTTGGTACAAAGGTTTACGTTTATCCCATATACGGTATTGTTTATAAATATTAGCAATACTTTCACCTTGGGCTAACTGATTTAACATGGCGTATAACTGGTTTATCTCTTTATGGAACACCCAAATCAGTTGCGCGGGCGCCATGCCTTCTTGCTGCAGTTGATCGAGCATAGTGATACATTTAGCACAATCACCACGCAATAAAACTTCGATGACCTGAAAAGGATTAAACTTCGCTTGTTTAATGATTAACTGCTCTGCTTGTTCAACACTAATTGTTTGTGAACCAAAGAGTAACACCAGTTTATCTAGCTCTTGGGCAAGGGCAAGTAAATTACCTTCAAACAGTTCAATAAGTAGCGCGTTTAATTCGGGAGAGATGTTAAGTTTCAACTGTCTGGCTTGATTATTCAACCATTGAGGCATGAGCTTTAGCTCGATATCATACAAGGGTAAATAACAGCCTAATTGGGTTAGACTTTTAAACCATTTTCTATTTGCACTAGCTGCATCAAGTTTTGCGCCATGGAATATAAAAATAACATCCTGTGGAACATGACCGCTATTAATGTCTTGCGTTAAGCGCTCAGCCAAAGCGAGTAAAGCCTTGTTTCCTGCATCGCCAACTTTTACCGTTGTTAACTCTACTTCAATGATACGTTGGCTGGCAAAAAGGCTTAGTGATTGATATTCATCAAGCAACTGCTGCCAATCAAAAGCAGTATCACTACTAAAACGAATGATCTCACTAAATCCTTGGCTTTTAGCATTATTTTTAATAGCAGCTAAGCTGTTATCTTTTTGCCATGGCTCATCACCAAAAACCAACCACACAGGTTTAAAACCCTGTCGTAGCGTATTGTCTAGTTGGTTATGGTAAATTTTCATGAAGGCCTTTGTTATCTATAATAACTTGCTATAAATTTTTTACAGTGAGTTGTAAAACTAATCAAAATTTAATGACTTTAACTAGCGTTGAATTCTTGCCAAATCACGTAATATTTTATCGGCAGCCGATGTTCTCATTTCACTTAACAATAAAGATAACTCTCGGCTTTTTGCTAGAGCGATATTAGGATCATCTTGATAATCGCGATAAAGTTCAAAGCGAAAATCTCTCGCATCTTCACCAGTAAAACGGACCTGATAATGCACTGAATAGATCAGTTCATACTCTGCTACTTGACCATTAGAAAATAACGATAACGTTCGTCTATCTAATTTATCAGAAAGAATACGCAATTCAGGAACGTCAGCTTTTGAATGCTTTAATACGTTAACTTGGTTGCGTGTTAAATTGAGTTTAACTAGGCGCGTTAACTCTCCATGAATATCACTTGAGCTAACATAAAGCGTTTGTAAGTCATCATCGAGCAAGTAATCACCACGTAGTTGAAAACCACAAGCGGACAATAAGCTTGTGGTCAACAATGCGATAATTAAGCTTTTAATGACAAGGCTTAATTTATACATTTATCTATAACCTGTTAGTTGCTGCATACGTTAGTTGGCGACAATATTAAGTAATTTACCTGGAATATAAATAACTTTGCGTATGGTGTTACCATCAGTAAATTTCAAAACGCTTTCATCATTTAAGCCAAGTGCCTCAACATCTTCTTTACTCGCATCGGCGGCAACAGTTATTTTTGCACGTACCTTGCCGTTAACTTGTACAATGATAAGTTTTTCATCTTCAACTAAAGCACTATTGTCGACGACAGGCCAGCTAGCATCTTCAACATTCTCATCACTACCGCCAACTAATTGCCATAAATGGTGACATAGATGTGGGGTAATTGGCGTTAACATTAATACCACTGCGCGAACAGCTTCTTGCATTACCGCTTTATCTTCATCACTGTTTACTTTAGCTTTGCCCAAATGATTCATTAACTCCATAATGGCAGCAATGGCGGTATTGAAAGTATTGCGACGACCTATATCGTCGGTCACTTTCGCAATGGTCTTATGTAACTCACGACGCAGCTTTTTATGATCAGCGTTTAATGTTAACTCAGCAATATCGACCACGGCAGAGTTATTGGTACTTTCAACAAATTCATGCGCTAATTTATAAACACGTTTCACAAAACGATGTGCGCCTTCAACACCGGCATCAGACCATTCTAAGGTTTGCTCTGGTGGTGAAGTGAACATGATAAATAAACGTACCGTATCAGCACCGTATTTCTCGATAACTTCTTGTGGGTCAATACCGTTGTTTTTCGATTTAGACATTTTGCTCATACCTGCAGATAACACAGGTTGGCCGTCAATTTTACTAATGGATGAAGTTATTTGACCTTTTTCGTCACGCTCAACTTCAACATCCGTTGGTGCAATCCACTCTTGTGCGCCGTTGTCAGCTTCACGATAGTAGGTTTCAGCTAACACCATGCCTTGACATAAAAGCTTTTTAAACGGTTCGTCACATTTAACTAAACCGACATCTCGCAATAACTTATGGAAGAAGCGAGAGTATAATAAATGTAGGATTGCATGTTCGATACCACCAATATATTGATCTACTGGCAACCAGTAGTTTGCTTTGGCAGGATCAATCATTTGGGTGTCGTCATTTGGTGAACAATAACGTGCGTAATACCAAGAAGACTCCATGAAGGTATCAAAGGTATCGGTTTCACGAAGGGCTTCTTCACCGTTATAAAGGGTTTTTGCCCATTCTGGATCTGCTTTAATCGGTGAAGTGGTGCCATTCATTACCACATCTTCTGGCAATACTACCGGTAATTCATTTGTCGGTACGGGTACTGACTCACCATTGGCAAGGTTAATCATTGGAATTGGCGTACCCCAATAACGTTGACGAGAAACACCCCAATCACGTAAGCGGTAGTTAGTCGTCGTTTTACCTTTGTTTTCGCTGATTAACTTGTCGCTGATGGCTTTAAACGCTTCTTCAAAATCTAAGCCATCAAATTCACCAGAATTGATTAAGGTAGATTTTTCAGTGATAGCAGCCTTGTTAATATCATCAGCCTCTTGCCCAGCAATAACTTGCTCAATAGCCAAACCATATTTAAGCGCAAATTCATAATCGCGTTGATCATGTCCTGGTACAGACATTACAGCACCTGAGCCATAATCCATTAGCACAAAGTTAGCGGCCCAAACGGGCACTAATTTACCGGTAAGCGGGTGAATGGCTTTAAGACCGGTATCAACACCTTTCTTTTCCATTGCAGCCATATCAGCTTCAGTGGTTTTACTGTTTTTACATTCATCAATAAAAGCAGCTAAATCTGCATTATCCACGGCGGCAGCTACTGCTAAAGGATGCTGAGCGGCAAGCGCAACATAAGTAACACCCATTAACGTATCAGGTCGAGTGGTGTAAATATCAAAGCTTTCAGTCGAGTCAGCAACGGCAAAAGTCATCTCAACACCTTGAGAGCGACCAATCCAATTACGTTGCATGGTTTTTACTTGCTCAGGCCATTCGGTTAATTGATCTAAATCATCAAGTAATTCTTCGGCGTAATCAGTGATTTTAATAAACCATTGTGGAATTTGTTTACGCTCAACTAGAGCACCTGAACGCCAGCCTCTACCGTCAATCACTTGTTCGTTTGCAAGTACAGTTTGATCGACTGGATCCCAGTTTACCGTGGCATTTTTCTTATACACTAAACCTTTTTCGAAAAGCTGGGTAAAGAACCACTGTTCCCAGCGATAGTAATCAGGTTTACAGGTAGCTAACTCACGGCCCCAGTCATAACCAAAACCTAGTGATTGTAATTGATTACGCATGTAGTCAATATTTTCATAGGTCCATTTCCCTGGCGCTGTTTTGTTTTTAATCGCAGCATTTTCAGCGGGTAAACCAAAAGCATCCCAACCCATTGGTTGCATGACATTTTTGCCTTGCATACGTTGGTAGCGAGAAATAACATCACCTAAGCTGTAATTACGTACATGACCCATGTGCAATCGACCACTTGGGTAAGGGAACATAGCTAAGCAGTAAAATTTTTCTTTGTCTGGGTTTTCAATAGCTTGAAAAGTGTTGTTATCAGTCCAAAATTTTTGTACTGTTGCTTCAATCGCTTGGGGATTATAAATGGCTTCCATTAAGACTTTCTCTAATGCTTTTAAGATGTTACCGAATTGCCTGCTATGCGACATAAAATTGCATAAACTGCGGTCAAATCGATGTTAGATTATCGCTGTAGAATACCTTATATAACTGGGTAACAACAAGCATAATTAAGCGTAAACTATAACTTTTCCTATACTTGAACCTATAGTTAAAGTAATACTCTTAAGGGAGAATACTAATGTCACAACAAAATGATTACTTTGCCGATATTTATCAAAAGCTGAACGACTGGTTGGTCGAGATAAAAGTTGAGCAAAAGCCACATATTGACGAGTTTATCAAGCAGGCTAAGTTATATGCGGGTGCTGCTGAAACAATGTCAGAAGAAAAACTGCAACAATTTACCGATAACTTAAAGTATGATTTACATGACTTTTATCAATTAAATCGAGCACAAGCCAAAAATTCGGTCTATTTAGGTTTATTAAATGAAACATTATGGGATAACCTCGCTCAATTAACCGATAAATCCCAAGTAGAATGGGCCGAGCTTGTTGATGACTTTAATCATGACGGTTTATACAAAAGTGGTGATTTCATTGGTTTTGGTGAGCTGCAATGTGAACAATGTGATGAAAAAACAACAATTATGCATTTTAGTGAAATTAGTGACTGTGTTCATTGTGGTTCAAAAGAGTTTGTTCGCCTCCCTCTCAAACCTTAACTTTACAATTACTTGTTAGCATAAATGTTAGCAAGTACACTAGCGCCAAAATTTCGATGCGCATATTTAGAAATGTTAATTTCGATATGCTAAGTTCGATTCTTTCATTATTAGGAGCGTGACTCATAACGCTCTTTAAAGGATTTATATGACTAAAATGCCTACTTGCCTTGCAGATCAAACCCGTCTGGGTATTGATGACCTCACTTCTTCTTTGTCAGCTTCATTATTTTCCGATGGGATAAAACCAGTCAATAAAGGCAATGAATTTGACGCACAGGGATTTGTCGGTCATGAAAGAGCAAAAGAGGCTTTAGAATTTGGCTTATCTATGTCTGCTATTGGCTTTAATGTTTTTGCTATGGGGGAACATGGCACAGGGAGGCAAACATTAATTAAACAAATGTTAACTTCGCTCGCTAGTGCGAAAACGGCACCAGATGAATGGTGTTATACCAATAACTTTGACGAAAGTCATATTCCGTTAACGTTGTCGGTTAAGCCTGCTGATGGTAAAAAATTATTAGTAAGCATGAATAAATTTATTGATGGCTTACTGAGTTTATTTCCAGAGGTTTTTGATAATCCGGGCTACCAAAGACAAAAATCAGCCATTGATCGAGAGTTTAATCAAAAATACGATCAAGCTATTTCAGTGGTTGAAGAGCTTGCTCTAAAAGAGAATGTGGTTCTGTATGAAGAAAATGGCGAAGTAGGTTTTTCACCTTTAGTTGAAGGCAAGCCATTAAGTGATAAAGAATTTTCTAATCTAAATGAAACAGATAGAGCTAATTTTTATAAATCATTAAATGAATTAGAAAACGTGCTGTCTGAGCAACTATTAGAGTTACCCTTATGGAAGCGGCTTTCTTTTGACCAGTTACGAAAACTTAAAAGTGATACCGCCGAGAGTGCTATCAAACCTTATATAACTGAATTAGAAAAAGAGTTTAGTAATAACGAAGGCGTACTAAGCTATTTAGGCAAAGTGAAAAGCCACGTAGTCGATGCCGTTTTAGAGATTTTAGTAACCGAGTCTGATGATACCCCTACAGATAAAGAATTACGTAAATTAATGGTTGAACGATTTTTACCAAACCTACTGGTACCAAGAGATAACACACAAGGGGCACCGGTAGTTTATGAACAAAACCCGACTTATCAAAACTTATTTGGTCATGTCGACTTTGCTAGTTTTCAAGGGAGTAGCTATACCAGTTACCGCTTGATCAGACCAGGCGCATTGCACAAAGCTAATGGTGGTTACTTACTATTAGATGCTGATAAAGTGTTAAGCCAACCTATGGTGTGGTCACGCTTGAAGTTAGCGTTAAAAACTCAACAGATCACCATTGAAAATCCTTATTCAGAATATAGCCCACCTAGCGGATATAGCTTACAGCCAGAAAAAATCCCGCTGCAAGTTAAAGTAGTACTACTTGGTGATGCAGAAATTTATTACACCTTACAAGATTACGACCAAGAGTTTACTGAGTTATTTAGAGTCTTAGCCGACTTTGACCGCCATCTTGATAAAACGGATAGTAATTTAATTGCGTTTGGACAATTAATCAGACAACGTGCTGATAAACATAATTATCCTGAAGTGAGTGATGATGCAGTTTTAGAACTAGTTCGTTATGCCCTTAGACGAGGCGAACATAAATATAAAGTGTCAGCAAATATTGTACAGGTGAATGATTTACTCGACGAAGCAAATTACTGTTGGCAAAAGCAGGGTAGCGAAGGCCCATTAAAGGCTCAACATATTGCTTTAGCACAAGCCGCTAAAAAACGTCGTATCGGTCGGTTGAGCGAAACATGGCTCAGTGAAATTAAAGAGCAACAAGTACTGATTAATACCGAAGGTGGCTTTATCGGTAAAGTGAATGGCTTAACGGTACTTGAGATAGGAGATAGTGTTTTTGGTACTCCTGCACGTATAACGGCAACCGTTTATGCCGGTAGTGAAGGCGTTACAGATATTGAACGAGAGGTTGACTTAGGTAAGTCTATTCACTCCAAAGGTGTTTTACTGTTAACGGGTTATTTGGGCCACAAGTATGGACAAACATTCCCTGTAAGTATTTCTGCCAACATTGCCATAGAACAATCTTACGGACATATAGACGGTGACAGTGCTTCTATGGCTGAACTCTGTGCTCTTATTTCTGCTATTACTTTATTACCAATAGATCAAAGTCTTGCGATAACTGGTTCCATTAACCAACACGGTGAAGTGCAATCAATTGGCGGTGTAAATGAGAAAATAGAAGGCTTCTTTCAGTTATGCCAAGATAAAGGTTTAACAGGAACACAAGGAGTTATTATTCCGAAAACTAACGTCATTAACTTAATGCTTAATGATGAAGTGATTAATGCTGTAGCTCGCGGAGAGTTTTCAATACATGCCGTTGAAAGTATTGATCAAGCACTGGAGTTATTGATGAATGTGGATGCTGGCATTATCAGTAAGACCGGTCGTTATCCGCGTAAATCTATTCATGGCCTGGCGCTTGATAAGTTAGAGAATTTTTCCGATATACTTAATGGCTCTGAAGAGTAATATTATAATCTTTAGTTATGGTTGATAAGTAGGCGCAAATAGTTCGAAAATTGCTCTTGTTAGTGCTTTTGTTTATAATAGTAAAACAAAACAACAAGTCGCATGGAATTCAAGTGGAATTTTCGACGGAAGAATTGGAATTTTTCAACAATATCTTTGCTGAAAAATCAACAGATTGTATGACTAGTGACTCACATCACAAGCTTGGTGTGAAATCAGGTGTGCCTCAGAATTTAAGACAAGTTTTAGTGGGTAGTCAATTAACGCTATTAGCAGAAATTGGTCATTACCAATTATGGTTCCCTATCTCTCTATCAATAAATGAGCAAGGTGATTTCTCACCTAAATTAGGCACTCCTGAAGTTATTGATATAAGAGGGCACGAGCGTAGCTGGCGAATAAAAACGCCTAAAAATGTAGCCGTTATTGATATTTTTCATGATCAAAAAATTGAAATTTTGTCACTTTCGGCCACAGGGTTAACGTTAAAAGTACCTAACTCAGGTAACAATTATATTGATCTACAGCAGTATTCGTTTGAAATGAGTTTAGCAGGTGAAGAACCGCTGAAGCTTGAGCTAGACTTAGTCAGACGTGATAAAAATATTGTTGCAGCTAAATTTAAAGATTTACAAGAGGGGAAGGAAGCATTAAGAAAATTCCTATTCAACTCACATCAACTGAAGTACTCCAACCTTTATCAAGACGTTATTTAATAAAGTTCTTGTCAAATAGCAATATCTCTGTATAATGCGCGCCTCGATAACAGGTTGAATGAATTTCAGCCAAAGTTAGTCCAATAAGCGACTTACTTATACTAACTAGCAATAGTTTAATGGATGTATAAGTATATTGAGATGAGTGGGGTTTTACCGCCCAATAGACTTCCCAGCTAATTCGCCCCTAGAATTAGCAAGAAATATAGCGTCAATAGAACGCTATGCGCCTTAAGTCTTCCTGGTGGTTTCCTCGTATATATTTTACGCAGGTTAAGACTTAGCAATTTAAATCAAATGCTATTAAGTGCAGCTAATTAACACCCGTTAATTTGGCGGCAGCTTTGTGATTGATTTTTATAATTACGCCCAAGTAATTATGCTCAAGTAATGCGCCTGCCTTGCGAAGATGAAAATTATTTATGACTGATCAAAAAACTGAAACTGTAACAGAACCTGAAGCTGTAGCTTTTGCCTCTTTAGGCTTACCTGAAAACTTATTATCTGCCGTTCTTTCTATTGGCTTTACTTCTGCTACCGATATTCAAGCACTAACTATACCACCATTACTTGCTGGTAAAGATGTGTTAGGTGAAGCTCAAACAGGTACAGGTAAAACTGCTGCCTTTGGTTTACCTGCATTAGCAAAAATTGATACTTCAATTAAAAAACCACAATTAATGGTTTTAGCACCGACTCGTGAATTAGCAATGCAAGTTGCTGAAGCAATCGAATCTTTCGGTAAAGACATGAAAGGTTTACGTGTTGCTACATTATACGGTGGCCAATCTTATGGACCACAATTTCAACAACTAGAGCGTGGCGCACAAGTTGTTGTTGGTACTCCTGGTCGTTTAATGGACCACTTACGTCGCAAAAGCCTTAAATTAGATGAATTACGTGTTTGTGTGCTTGATGAAGCAGATGAAATGTTAAACATGGGCTTTTTAGAAGACATCCAGTGGATTTTGGATCATATACCAAAAACTGCACAAATGTGTTTGTTCTCTGCGACCATGCCACCAGCGATTCGTAAAATTGCTAACCGTTTCTTAAAAGATCCTGAGCACATTAAAGTTGCTGCTGTTAAAAAAGCAAAAGCTAACATTACTCAGTACGCATGGAAAGTTAGTGGCATCACTAAAATGACTGCGTTAGAGCGTATTGCTGAAGTAGTTGAATACGATGCAATGATTATCTTTGTTCGTACTCGTAACGATACTGTTGATATTGCTGAAAAATTAGAACGTGCCGGTTACCCTGCATTAGCACTAAATGGTGATTTGAACCAAGCACAACGTGAACGTTGTATTGACCAAATGAAATCTGGTAAATCATCTATCCTAGTTGCTACAGACGTTGTTGCTCGTGGTTTGGATATTCCTCGTATCTCTTTGGTAATTAACTATGACTTACCGGGCGATAACGAAGCATATGTTCACCGTATTGGTCGTACTGGTCGCGCTGGTCGTGAAGGTATGTCAATTGCTTTTGTACGTCCACGTGAAATGTACTCAATTCGTCATTATGAGCGTTTAACGAATGGTACTGTTCTTAATTACGATTTACCAAATATCCAAGATATTGGTAAAATACGTATTGAGCGTACTCGTGTTGAAGTAGCAAAAATTGTTGCTGATAAAGATATCTCAAGCATGCGTGAAATTGTTGAAGGCATGGCTGCTGAATCTGAAGTTTCTATGATTGATCTTGCTGCTGCATTGCTTTTCCAAAAGCAAATGAAGCAACCACTTCAACCAAAAGAAGATCCTAAGCCTCGTCGTGATGCACGTGAACGTACTGATCGCAATGACCGTGGTAACGACCGTAATAGCCGTGGTAATGATCGCAATAGCCGTGGTAATGATAGCCGTAGTGCTGGTCGTGATTCACGTGGTGGTGAGAACCGTAGTAACCGTGATGAAAAACCACGTAAAGCTAAAGTTAATCGCAGTGATGTTGATTGGCAAACTTACCGCCTAGAAGTCGGTAAAGAACATGGCGCTCGTCCAGGTGATATTGTTGGCGCTATCGCTAATGAAATATCGCTTGATAGTAGCTACATCGGTGCTATTAATTTACATGACAAACATAGTTTTGTTCAGTTACCTAAAGGTATCCCAACTGACTTGTTTAACCAGTTGAAAGGAGTACGCGTTCGTCGTCAACCTCTTTCAATCACTACTTCAGATGAAGCAGTTGTTAGCCAACAACAGCGTCCAGCTCGTCGTACTGAAAAAGCACCACGTCATACTTAATTGATGCGATAGCTTTATACCATTACGCATAAGAGAGTGAATACTTTTTTATGCGAGATGGTGTCACTTTAAAAAGCGCCTTATGGCGCTTTTTTTGTTTTTCGCAATGATAAAAGCTGGTTTAGGGCTTTTTATGCTAAAAAGTGTAAGTTTTTATCTCCGTCGCCTTGTTTGCCTATTGCTTTATCTATTACTATAGAGCCCAAAGTACAATAAAAATAATTCTAATAGTAATGTCTGAAATAACATCCCAACCAAACGTTGAATCAGCCCATCATTTCGCAATTCGTGTCTATTACGAAGATACCGATGCCGGTGGAATTGTCTATTATGCGAACTATTTGAAATTTTTTGAACGCGCGCGAACAGAGTGGCTTAGAAAAATAGGCATAAACCAAGAAGTATTTTTGCAACAAAAGTTGGGTTTTGTGGTCAGAAAGGTTGAAATGGACAATGTTGCCTCGGCAAAACTTGATGATTTACTTGAAGTGAGTTCAACCATCATAACGCTGAAGCGTGCAAGTTTAGTGTTTCAACAACAAATTACCAACCAAGAAAAACAAGTATTGTGTACTGCTAAAATACGTATAGCGTGCGTTGATTTTAGTCAAAATAAACCCTGTGCTATTCCCGAATTAATACTAGGAGCGTTTAAACGTGTCAGCTGAAATATCTATTTTCCATTTGTTTTTAGAAGCAAGCATATTAGTGCAATTTGTAATGCTTGTTTTGCTTACTTTTTCTATTGTCTGTTGGGCGATGATATTTCAACGTAGAAAAATTTTACGTACCGCCGCGGCTGAATTGAAAGCATTCGAAGATAAATTCTGGAGTGGGGCTGATTTAAGTAAGCTTTATAGCGAAACTTCTGCAAAGTCACAAATACAAGGCATTGAAAGTTTATTTATAGCAGGCTTTAAAGAGTTTGCCCGTTTGCGAAAAAGCCATATTGATAACCCTCAAATTATTGTTGATGGTACGCACAGAGCTATGCGTGTTGCTCTATCACGTGAAGTAGATAGTCTAGAAACGCATTTACCTTTTATGGCAACAGTAGGCTCTATTAGTCCTTACATTGGCTTGTTCGGTACAGTTTGGGGCATCATGAATTCATTTATTGCTCTAGGTGCGGTAAAGCAAGCCACGCTTGCTATGGTTGCTCCAGGTATTGCGGAAGCATTGATTGCCACCGCAATGGGGTTATTTGCTGCCATTCCTGCGGTAATTGCCTTTAACCGTTTTAGTCATAAAGTTGAGAAGTTAGAAAATAGCTACGGTAATTTTATGGATGAATTTTCGAGTATTTTACAACGACAATCAGCCGCCGAGCAATCTACTAAATAGGGTATTACTATGTACCAAAGAGTTAGACGCCGCAAAGTGGCTGAAATAAATGTGGTTCCGTATATCGATGTAATGTTGGTATTACTCATTATTTTTATGGTTACCGCACCTTTAATAACCCAAGGGGTTAAGGTTGATCTACCGCAAGCAGATGCAGAGCCGCTTGATGAAGACAGTAAAACACCTCTGGTTGCCAGCGTAGATGCGCAAGGGCGTTACTATTTGACCGTTGGAGCCAATGATAAAGAGCCAATGTCTGCTGAAGAAGTTGCGATATTAGTTAAAGCACACCTAGCTATTGAACCGGGTACTCCGGTAGTTGTTAATGGCGATGGCGCGGTATCATATGATGCAGTTATACAACTGATGGTGATGTTACAGAACGTTGCAGGTGTTCCTTCGGTTGGTTTAATGACAGATTCGGTGGGGGAATAGCGTGGTCCAGCAATCAACTTCTCCTTTTAATATGAAGTCACCTTATTTTAAAGCTGTGTGGCTAAGTATCGCATTGCATGTTGTTTTACTCGTTGGTTTATTGTCAGGAGACTTTTCTTCAGAGCCTAAACCGTTACCTACGCCAACAAGCCAATCAGCTGAGCCAATTAAGGCAGTAGTTATTGATAAGGCAAAGTTTGAGCAAGCAGTAAACAAAATTAAGAGACAGAAAATTAATGAGCGTGATGCTGAGAAAAAGCGACTGAAAGCCGTTGAAAAACGTGCGTCAGATGCTAAAAAGCGTCGTGTACAAGAACAAGCACGCATTAAAAAATTAGAGAAACAACGTAAGCAAAAAGAACAAGAAAAGATTAAGGCAGATAAAGCGGCTAAATCATCAAAAGCTAAAGCAGCTAAAGCTGAAAAAGTACGTAAACAAAAAGAGCAGGAGAAACAAGTTGCTGAAAAGGCCGCTGCTGCTGCCAGAAGTAAACGTATAAAAGAAGAAGCGGATGCCAAAAAAGCAGAGGATTTACGCCTTAAAAAAATTGCAGATCGAAAACGTCAAGAAATAGCAGCAAAAGAACAAGCTATTCAAGATGCTATGTTAGCAGAGCAAATGGCTGATGAAATGGCGACCCGTAATAAAGCAAGACACCAACAAGTGATGACGGAAGTACAACGTTATTCAGCGTTGATTCAACAAAGTATTAATCAACGTATGATTACAGATCGCAGCACTATGGCAGATAAATCTTGTCGATTAACGCTCACGCTGGCACCTTCTGGCTTCGTTATTGATGTAAAAGTAGGGCAAGGCGATAAAGTGGTGTGTGATGCCGCCAATATAGCCATTGGTAAAGCAGGTACGTTACCAGTTTCTAAAGATCCTGAAGTATTTAAAGAAATGCGAGAAATTGCGGTTACGGTAGAACCCAAATTTTAACTGATATTATTTATCAGTATATTTTAATAGAGATTATAGGACCGTGTTTGGCTACATGGTTTTATTAAAATATTAAACCAGTTAATTTAATAGCAATACCTCAAGCTATTTAAAGGAAAAGTATTAAAAATATGAAATTATTATCAAACATTGTATTTGGTGCCTTGATTGCATTCACTTCTGTTAAGGCAATGGCGGCATTAGAAATTGTCATTACCGGGGGCGTAGATAGCGCAAGACCAATAGCTATAATCCCTTTCAATTGGACTGGTACCGGCGAGCGACCAGAATTATTATCAAAAGTTATTAGTGATGATTTATTACGTAGTGGCAAGTTTAGCCCTATTGCAATAGATAGATTTCCGCAAACTATCTCGGATGCTAAAGCAATTGATTACAGTGCTTGGGCTAACTTGGGTGCTGAAGCCGTATTATTAGGTAATATCAACGAAGTTGCACCAGGTCGTTATCAAGTCAGTTACCAGTTAGTTGACGTGATACGCGGACAGATCACCGGCGGTGAAACCTCAATGCTCAGTAATGGTGAATTAGTTAATCCTAAGGATCATATATTGGCGCAAAGTAGCGCTAACATACAACTGAATCAAGCACGTCGTTATGCACACAGTATCAGTAATGTTATTTATGAAAAACTTACGGGAAGTAAAGGCGCATTTTTAAGCAAAATTGCCTATGTTATTGTTCGCGATCAAGGAAAGTATCCATACCAACTCGCTTTTGCTGATTATGATGGTTTTAATGAACATGTATTGTTAAGTTCTAAAGAACCATTAATGTCACCATCTTGGCATCCTAATGGTGACCAATTAGCGTATGTTTCATTTGAAAACCGTCAAGCACAAATCCACAGTATTGATATTTATACCGGCGTGAGAAAATCAATTAGCTCATTTAATGGTATAAACAGTGCCCCACGATTTTCTCCTGATGGAAAGAGCATGGCAATGGTCTTATCAAAAGATGGTAATCCAGATTTATATGTTATGGAGTTAGCTACCATGAAATTACGTCGCATAACACGTAATCGAGCGATAGATACTGAGCCGAGTTGGACTCCAGATGGTAATTCATTGATATTTAGTTCAGAACGGGGTGGAAAACCGCAGCTATATCGCGTAGATTTAGCCGGGGGGAAAGTAAGACGTTTAACTTTTGATGGCGAGGTGAACCTAGGAGGTTCAGTAACACCTGATGGTAAACAACTGATTATGGTCAACAGAACGCGTGGTAAATATCGTTTAGCGAAGCAAGAATTATCATCTGGTTTATTTCAGGTGTTAACCGAAACTCGTTTAGATGAATCGCCAAGTGTGTCACCAAACGGTGGTATGATCATATACAGTACCTTACATAATAATCGACAAGTATTGGGTTTAGTGTCGGTAGATGGTCGCTTTAAAGCTAGATTGCCTGCACTTGATGGTCAAGTGAAAGCACCTGCTTGGTCACCATTTTTATAATAATAAGATATACAAATAACTAATTGAATTTTAACTTATAATTTTAGAACAAAGGAAAATAAAATGCGCTTTAATAACATAGTAAAATGCTTAGCAATTGCTTTACCTCTTACCATTCTATCTGCTTGTAGCTCAAACTCTGACACCGATGAGCAAAGCCAAGTCGATACTAATGCCCAAATTACTAAAAATGCGGAAGATGCTCAAAAAGCTCAAGAAGCAGTTCAAGTTACAGCGGCAAAACGTGCTGCAGAAATTGAAGAACAAAAACGTCAAGAATTAGCGCAATTACGTTCAGAACACATCATTTACTTTGATTTTGATGTTTCTAACGTAAACGACCAGTTCTCAGCTATTTTAGATGCACATGCTAAATTCTTAAATGCTAACTCAGATGTAAAAGTATTAATTGAAGGTCATGCCGATGAACGTGGTACACCTGAATATAATATTGCACTAGGCGAACGTCGTGCTAAGTCAGTAGTTACTTATTTAGAAAACATGGGTGTTGCTGCAGGCCAACTTACTGTAGTTAGCTACGGTGAAGAAAAACCAATGGTTAAAGATCGTAGCGAAAATGCTTTCTCTAAAAACCGTCGTGCCGTACTAGTTTACTAATACTTACTAATACTTACTAAGACTTAATAAGTCTCAACTAAGCAGGTAACTGAATGAAACTGAATAAAGTTTTATTTGGCATGATGTTTACAGCTAGCGCCGTTAGTGCGTTAGCTGTAGCTCAAGCGCCAGTCATTGATGTTAACGCCAATTCTATCGACTCTTCCGCGTTAACAGAGCAATTAACAACCTTGTCACGTAAGTTAGACTCACGTAATAAGGCACAAGTGAATATACAACGTCAGTTGGATCTTTTACAAAATGAAGTGAATGAACTTCGTGGCGTGACTGAATTGCATACCCACAAATTAAGTCAAGTATTAGAGCGTCAACGAGAGCTGTATAAAGAAATTGATAGACGAGTTAATGAAGTACTTAAATCAACAAGTAAAACTGCTTCAGTTACTATGAGCCCAGTTGCGACGATTAGCACCGCAGGCAATGCCACTAGTTACAGTAATAACTTAACTGAAAATGAAACTTATGACCATGCACTTAATCTCGTTTTAAAAGATAAACGTTACCAGCAAGCTATTGTTGAATTTAGAGCCTTTAATAAAAGCTTTCCAAATTCAAGCTATGCACCTAACGCCCATTATTGGTTAGGCCAATTACTCTTTAATCAAGGCGAACTTGCACAAGCTGAACAAGAGTTCTTAATTGTTGTTAACAAACATAAAGACTCAACTAAGCGTCCTGATGCACTATTAAAGCTTGCTATGGTTGCTCAAAAGCAAAATAATGCTAAAAAAGCGATTTCAACCTATCAACAGTTGATAAAAGAGTACCCAGAATCAACAGCGGCAAAACTTGGCAAGCCACGTTTAGCCAGTTTAACTAAGTAAAGTATTTATAGGCTATTGGCACTAAATTGCTTTTTGTTGATGATAAAACTAGCGCATTGCTGACAAATTGCTCGAACAGTAAATTATATTAAGAAAAACGAAGTTTATTGTTGCACTTAAATAAATTATGAGTATTATATGCCCCGCATTGAGGCAGTGACTCAATGCATGTCGGCCGTTAGCTCAGTTGGTAGAGCAGTTGGCTTTTAACCAATTTGTCGAAGGTTCAAATCCTTCACGGCCGACCAATTTCTAAGGTAAAATATTCGCTTGTTGAAGTGATGTTTTATTTTGAATAAAAAGTCTCTTTATCGTAAAGATAATGGAGCAAGTAAATTTATAATGTAACTCTTGAATCGGCCGTTAGCTCAGTTGGTAGAGCAGTTGGCTTTTAACCAATTTGTCGAAGGTTCAAATCCTTCACGGCCGACCAATTCAAGAACGATTAATATTTACTTATAAGATAAAACGGCCGTTAGCTCAGTTGGTAGAGCAGTTGGCTTTTAACCAATTTGTCGAAGGTTCAAATCCTTCACGGCCGACCACTTTCTAATTCAAAGTAATAACTTTGAGTTTGAATTAAAAGTCTCGTTATTATAATAGATAATTGAGCATGTAAATCGAAACAAATCTTGAATCGGCCGTTAGCTCAGTTGGTAGAGCAGTTGGCTTTTAACCAATTTGTCGAAGGTTCAAATCCTTCACGGCCGACCATTTCAAGAAAGTAAAAGTGTATATTATTAGGAACGGCCGTTAGCTCAGTTGGTAGAGCAGTTGGCTTTTAACCAATTTGTCGAAGGTTCAAATCCTTCACGGCCGACCACTCCTAATCTAAAGAACAGCAATAAGCTTCATCATATTTCTACAGTGATAAAACTTCTTAGAATTAAAGCCAAGGCTTTTAACCGTTTAAGCTAAATTTATTCAAAGCTTAAAATTCTTCACGGTTGACCAATTCAAGAACATTTATCATTTATTTATAGTTAGGAACGGCCGTTAGCTCAGTTGGTAGAGCAGTTGGCTTTTAACCAATTTGTCGAAGGTTCAAATCCTTCACGGCCGACCACTCCTAATTTAAAGAATAACGATAAGCCTCATCATAAATTTCTACAGTGATATAACTTCTTAGAATTAAAGCCAAGGCTTTTAACCGTTTAAGTCCAATTGATTCAAAGCTTAAAATCCTCCACGGCCGACCACTCCTAATTTAAAGAATAACGATAAGCCTCATCATAAATTTCTACAGTGATATAACTTCTTAGAATTAAAGCCAAGCCTCAAACCCTGCACAGCTATCCACTTTTAATTCAATCAGTAATTCAATCAGTAATTCAATCAGTAATTCAATAACTATTCTAAATACCCTTTAAGATTCACATAACTCATAACCAAAGCGTTTAACCGTTTAAGCTGACCATTCTCCACTACACATTAGTATTACTTTCCCTTATAATTACCGCGTTTTTACGTGTCCTGAATTAGAGAGAATCCATGAGTATAAGTAATACTGCGGTAGATTTTGATTTTCAATTTCCAGCCAAACCAAAACCTTTAGCCAATGATGAAAAGGCACAATACATAGAGAAAATTAAACTGCTCTTAATTGAAAAGAATGCCGTATTGGTTGCGCATTATTATACTGACCCTGAGATTCAAGCTCTTGCGGAAGAAACCGGTGGTTGTGTCGCTGATTCTCTAGAGATGGCTCGTTTTGGTAAACAGCACTCGGCAGAGACCTTAATTGTTGCTGGTGTGAAGTTTATGGGCGAAACGGCTAAAATTTTAACACCAGAAAAAACTGTTTTAATGCCTGAGCTTGAAGCGACCTGTTCGTTAGACTTAGGTTGTCCTATTGAAGAGTTTTCTGCTTTTTGTGATGAGCATCCAGACCATACGGTTGTTGTTTATGCAAATACCTCAGCAGCAGTTAAAGCTAGGGCTGATTGGGTGGTAACATCGAGTATTGCACTAGAAATAGTTGATATGCTTGAGAGTGAAGGTAAGCCTATTCTATGGGGGCCAGATCGTCACTTGGGTTCATACATCGAAAAAGAAACAGGTGCCAAAATGCTGATGTGGCAGGGCGCTTGTATCGTTCATGATGAATTCAAAGCAAATGCACTTCGTGATCTCAAGCTACAATACCCCGAGGCAGCAGTACTTGTTCACCCAGAGTCACCTGCTAACGTTGTTGAAATGGCCGATGCTGTAGGCTCAACCAGCCAGCTAATTAAAGCAAGCCAAGACATGCCTAATACCCACTTTATCGTCGCAACGGATAAAGGTATCTTTTATAAGATGGAACAAGCTAACCCTGGAAAGACCTTTGTAGCCGCTCCTACAGGCGGTAACGGTGCAACCTGTAGAAGTTGCGCTAGTTGCCCTTGGATGGCAATGAATGGTCTTAAATCTATTCATGATGCGTTAGTCAGCCCTGTTGGTAAAGAAATCAACGTTGATGAAAATCTAGCTGCACAGGCCTTAATTCCTTTAAATAGAATGCTTAACTTTGCCGCAGAAAATAAATTAAAAGTAAAAGGTAATGCCTAGCTTTGTCGTGTAATTCATTCATTTTTAATATTTATGAATAAATAAACAGCACTTAAACCATTTTTTAACGATAAAATTAAAATAGCCTTGCACCAGCAAGGCTTTTTTTCTACCATAGCGCCTGTTGACGATAAGGTACCTAGCTTAATGGTTAGTATGGTGATTTTACATGTATAACGTGTATATCAACTGAGTACTGAATTGGAAGCAATGATGAAGATAACATTTTAAATATCATACAAAATTTGGTGAGCTGGCCGAGTGGCTGAAGGCGCACGCCTGGAAAGCGTGTAAAGGTTTATCCCTTTCGAGAGTTCGAATCTCTCGCTCACCGCCATATTCTATAGATAAGCCTCTGTTTTACAGGGGCTTTTTCGTTCTTAACTACGGTAAAAATTCTGCCACAAAAAAGACAAGTTATATTGCTACTTCCAAATTACTTAGCTCAATCCCCACTCATCAGTAAAGCATACATCTAAACCTAGATGGGCATTTCAACGTTCATTTAAACGATTGTTTGTTGACACCCATCATATTAATAACTGAACTAACTTGTTATATTGTATAAAAAAGGATTTAGCCATCGGTGGAAAAGGGCTTTCTAAATAAAATATCCTTAATATAGTTCTCTTATAAAAAACTTATCTGAGTGAAAGATATTTATGAATGTTCATCGAATAACAAGTATCGTAAAAAGCATTTCAGACATCAATAGTGATAATTTTTTTGATGAAATTTGTTTGTCACTAAGTCGTGCCATTGATGCAGATTTTGTTTTTATAGCGAGTATTGATGACTCCAAAACCAATGCAACCTCTATTGCTGTCGCTAATAGAGGTTGCATAGTTGACAACTTTACTTATGCACTTAAATCTTCTCCCTGTGCTGAAGTTTCTAATGAATCTATTTGTACCCATCGTTGTAATATTCAACATCTGTATCCAGATGACCTCTTACTCAAAGATATGAAAATTGATGGTTATGTAGGCATTCCTTTAAAAACGAGTAAAGGGCAAGTTAGTGCAATTTTGGTCGCTTTGTTTGAAGATAATATTAGTAATGTTCTGGAAGTGGAAACACTCTTTATGCTTTTTTCTGGTTTGATAGAGAAAGAAATACATAAAAGTAGCTACTTAAAAAAAATAGAATTTTCTAATAATATCATTGCTAATACTCACGAAGCTATCATGGTGTGCGATAAAGACAAATTTATCACTTATATCAACCCGTCATTTACGCGTATGACTGGGTACACACAAGCTGATTTGCATGGCAAAACACCCAAAATTTTAAATTCTGGAAAGCAAACTAAAGCCTTTTATCAGACCATGTGGGCAGACATCAATAAAAATGGTCACTGGCAAGGTGAGATTTGGAATAAATGTAAAAATGGTAGTGAATATTTAGAATGGCTTTCTATTACTGCTATTGTAGATGAGTCTAATGAATTGACACATTACACCGCTTTTTTTTCTGATATCACAGAGCAATATATAGCGAAAGAAAAAATAAAATTTCAAGATTCATATGACGATTTAACCAAAACAGCCAATAAAAAAACATTATTCACCTTTATCGAACGGTCAATAATACAATACTCAAATCAGCTTGAATGTACTACTCCTGCGGCCTTACTCGTTATAGATATTGATTTTTTTAATAAGTTTAATAGTCTTTATAGTCATGCATTCGGTGATGAAGTACTTATGCAAGTCTCTAGTAGGCTCCAGTCATTGATTAGATCAAGCGATATTGTAGCGCGTACTAGTGGCGATAATTTTGCATTATTTATTAACCACATAACTAATCAGGATTCGATAGTTTATTTTATCGACAAAGTGACGCATGCATTCTTAAAACCCTTTGTCATAGAAGGTATTAATATAAAAATAACATTGAGTATCGGTGTTGCTTGCTTTAGACAAGATACACAGGATGTACATCGGTTATTTGAAAAAGCAGAACAAGCTATGTTTGCTGCTAAAGACAATGGCCGAAATTCTTATGAATTTTATAGTCAACTGCTATCTGATAAAGCAAATAAAGAAGAACAATTAAAGCTATCGCTAGAGTCCGCTATTGAAAATAATGACTTTTGTGTGGTTTACCAACCTATCGTATCACTGAAAAATAAATCGGTTACTAAATTTGAAGTCCTAATTCGATGGAATATGCATGGCAAATGGGTTTCTCCTGTAGATTTTATTCCGACAGCCGAAAAGTTTGGTTTGATATCGAAAATAGGAGACTTGGTTTTAAATCTAGCCTGTACCGAATTATGCAAGCTGAGAAAAATGGGCTTTAGTGATATCGTTTTTAATGTAAACCGTTCTATCTATGAATTCTCTTCTGGAGTTAATGATATTTCATGGCTTGATACGATAAAAAAATATGACCTTAACCCTGAAAGCATATGTTTTGAGTTAACTGAAAGTGTTCTTGCGCCTGAAAATGATAGATGCATAACTTTACTCAATAAACTGCAAAGCGCGGGTTGTACCATCGCATTAGATGACTTTGGTACTGGCTATTCGTCATTAAACTATTTACGTAGGTTTCCAATAGATACTTTAAAAATAGATAGAGGTTTTATTTCTGAAATGACAAAAGTAGAAGGTGATAAAGTGCTTGTGTCAGCTATTATTTCAATGGCTAAAGCACTTGGTATCTCTGTTGTTGCAGAAGGTGTCGAATTAAAACAAGAAGTTGATATTCTTGTCTCATTAGGTTGTGATTATATCCAAGGTTATTACTTTTCAAAACCATTAGCACCTGAGTTACTTTCTCAGTACTTAACTGACTTTGAATATGGTAATCAGTAGGTTTTAAGTTAATAGGCTTTAAGTTAGGACGTTTGAAAATGCTAATTATTGAATACTTTTAGTACAACCACGGCCATTTGATTTAGCAGAATAAACCCCGTCATCAGCAGCTTTCATCAGATCTTCAATACTTGTCATCTGTGCGGTTTTTGTTGCAACGCCGATACTGGTGCTTAGTGAAAGTTGGCTGTCAGATATATCAATACTTAGCGACTCTACTTGTTCATTTATTAACTCAGCAATAAGTAAACCACCTTCCAGCTCCGTAGCGGGACAAATTATAAAAAATTCATCGCCACCTAAACGACAAGCAATATCGTCCGTTCTTATCGCATGTTGAAAAACTCTGGCTAATTCAATTAACACTACATCGCCTATATCATGACCATGTGTGTCGTTAATTTGCTTAAAGTAATCAACATCTATCATCAAGCAGCTAAGTGGTAAATTATTATTGACTGACTCTTCCCATAACAAGGTTAACTGTTGCATAGCATGACGACGGTTTGCCATGTTAGTTAATGGGTCAGTTAATGATAAGATCGCTAACTCTTTATTACGCTCACTTAATTGTTGGGTGCGTGAAATAACTTTGGCTTCAAGGGTTTTATTAAGCTCCATTAAATCTTTGTTTCTTTCGGAGATTTGAATAAATAGTGCATTAAGTGCTTCAAGTAATGGCTCTGTGGACTTGTCTTTAATTTTCTCTTCAAAGTCATAGGCATCGCGTGCTGAGAGTCCTCCTTGTATTGCTTTCATTTGTTTTGCCATATTCATATCTGTGCCCAGAATGTGATAAACAAGCCAGTGTATAATAAGGTCTAAAATGTAGCGTGCGATAGATAACTTATCCGTCACTTGATCAGATAACAAGGTAGATATTTCATCAAGGATATCACGGTGTAATTTTTCGTGATGCGTGATGTGACGAGTATCTAAACCCACACTGTACATCAACTGTTCCTCATCCTTAAAATGAAATTTGGTGTAATCAATGAGCTTATTCAGTGTTAGTTCGATATCCGTTTCGGTTGTTGTATTGTTTGCTAATAAGTGACTATATTCATTAATTATTTCGACGAGACATTGGTGTTGATCATCAACTTTAGCAACACCTGTTTCGTAATTACTATTCCAAATAAATGTTTTCATAAAGACTGTAAATATTTCATAATTAATTAAGTATTTTAGTATACATACAAACTAAAAGTTAACGCTGATTTAAATCAACACTTTCAAATTCCTCCTAAAACATTGACTTAAATCAAAAACGTAGTGAACGTTAATTTAAGTATTTATTTAGTTGTATATAATGTGCTCAAAGACATTATTGGAAGCAGCATGACACAGGTAATATGGCAGGATAGTTATTCTATTGGTATTGATACGATAGATACCCAACACAAACAGCTCTTTGACATAATGAATAAGATTTATGTCGCTTCTGAAGAAGACAGTGACATAGACGTTATTATGCCTCTATTTGATGAGCTTCAAGACTACACAAAATACCACTTCGATGAAGAAGAGCAATACTTTACTACGTTATCTCAAGGGGGGATTGAACAGCATAAAAGTGAGCATCAATTTTTTATCGATGAGCTTGATAAAATAAAGCAGCAATCATTAAGAATAGGTACTATTTCTTTGGAGTTGCTTTACTTTTTAAATGATTGGTTAGTAAATCATATTCAAGTTGAAGATCCCAAATACCTTGACCATGACAATATAAGTTAAAAGCTCAATTCGAAATTCCTAATTTTTTTGCAGTGCTGCCATCTAAAATGATAATTGGCTGAACTAACTCTTTGGTAGGAAATCATCGCAATTTATTAGAATCTACTTCTTAGATATTTGCTATCAAGTAAAGCTTACAGTGGTTAATGTTACTGGCCAATAAGGCGTTGGTTTAAACCCACCTTACTGGTTTAGTGTAACTAATGTAAACTCACCTTAGCTGATAGGTTGTTACTTCTCAGTGATTTCAGCAACCTGATGGACATGTACATCGCGTTGTGGGAACGGTATTGAGACACCTTGTTTATCAAACTCTTCTTTAACTTGGCGAGTAACATCCCAATAAACATCTAAGTAATTTTCTGTTTTCACCCAAGGACGACAAACAAAGTTAACTGACGAATCAGCTAATTCATTAACTTTAACGACAGGAGCCGGGTTCTCGAGTATGAGTTCATGCCTACTTACTACATCAAGCATAATCTTTTCAGCTTTAACCATGTCATCGCCATAACCTATGCCAAATACAAGATCAACACGGCGTGTTCTACTTCCTGTCACGTTAACAATAGTTGTACCCCAGATATTGTTGTTAGGCACCACCAAGTGTTGGTTATCAAATGTTTTGATAGACGTAGATAATAAGGTCATAGAATGAACGGTTCCAGTCACACCATCAATTTCAATGATATCACCGACATCAAAAGGGCGATAAATTAGAATGAGCATGCCGCTGGCAAAGTTACTTAGCGTACCTTGTAGCGCTAAACCAACCACTAAACCTGCGGCACCAATTAGAGCTAATACCGGGGCGACATTTATTTCAATTAAAGTCAGTGAAACAATAAAACCTATAATTAAAATTACTCGACGAACAGATACTTTGATAAATAATTTTAGTAACGTTGATAAATTACTATTACGATTAAGTGCTGCATCAGTTATTTTTCCGGCGGTTCTAGAAAGTATGTATATAAAGAACAATGCTAAAGTGAATTTGATGATATTTGCTAACCAACGTAAGCCACCATCTTGGGATAAGAGCCAGCCTTTAATCGTTAGCCAAGCTGCATCACTATCAGTTAAATCAACGTTTGTACCTGATAGTGCGTTGGCATATAGGTGCAACTCAGTGCCATCTCCACCTTTGCTTTCCCAGCTACTAAGCACCAATTGAAAACGCTCTAACGCATCATTTTTCTTTTCTCTTAATTGAGTAAGATTTTTAATTAACAACTCGCGCCTTTTTTGCATTTTATGACTGTACAAGTCTGCTTTTTTGGCGAGCTGGTTGAGAGATTCAGGTGTTTTTGATAGTTCATCTACCGCTTTATCTGCTTTTTTGTGCTTTATATCTCTGGCAAGCGATTTAATTTCATCCAAATCTTCTTTTAATTCTTTCGCTGCCGCTTTATCGTTTTTACTTTTATCAAGTAGGATTGCACTTTCAGTGCTGATATCAGAAATCTCTTGGGCAGCCAAAATCTTTTTTTGTTTTTGACTAACTAGAATTTCTGCTTCACTAACAATAGTGGCTCTTGCTTTTAAAATGGCTAACCAAGCATCTACCTCTATCGTTAATTCACCTTTAGTTAAAGGCGTAAGGGAAAACTCTAATTCGCCAAGGTCAATATTGGGGTTTTCAGTGGTAACCGCGAGGTAATCTTCATCATTATTAGCGGCCAAAGTACCTGGCACATTGACACTTAATAAAAGGATAACCACGCTAAATAAAGTAAAAAATAGCTTTTTAAAACTTTCTGAATGGGTGAGTTTTATCATAATGTGAGCCTGATGATGTCCTTGATTTATTGAAGGGTTAGCCACTTAAACGAGGTATTACCTTAATTGAGAATATAGTAATTTTAATAAAACTTGTAGCTAAGGTTACAAAACCTTATTAATTATTTGAGTTATAAAGTTAGTCAATGGCCTTTTACTGTTGTTAATAACGTTTTAGTAGTGTGTTCAATAACGAGTAACTAATGTTAGATGATACATAACGGCAGTTGTCACCGATGTTGAATTAAAAGCGTTTGATGTCCATTTTTGTTAACAGTGAACAAAGATTTGAACGTTATTATTTATTAAATTCCAATTGTAGTCCTATCGCTTTTTATATAGTATGATTTTAAGTCACTTATTGTATTAACGGAATAATAACAATTACTTACTTCAAGCTATATTTATTCGTCACCATTTTCACCCTCACTGCCGCACCTATACCAAGTTTGGCCCTGCCTGTCGAAGAATGCATGGAAAAACAATGTGTCGATTATTTCAATAAATGGCAAGTTATGGCTAAAGGGAAGAGCGCTGATGCAATGTCGATGCTAGCTGAGCTTTATTATCAAGGTCATGGTACTAAAAAAAGCCTCGAGAAATCCATTCAATACTTTCGTAAAGCGTCAATATACCAATCTGCTTATGCACAGTATCGAGTAGGAATTTTTTATTTAATGGAAGAGGACTTTATTGATACGGATAAAGGTATTAAGTATTTAAGAAAAGCCGCTAAAAATGGCAATGTTGAATCAGCCTTTTTATTAGGGGCTATTTTTGGCACAGGCGAACTGGGCATTAAAGACGTAGGTGAATCGGACAAGTGGCTGGTAAAAGCGCTTGAAGATAAACACCTGCTCGCACAAAAATATGCTGCTTATTTGTATAAAACGGGTCAGGTTGATAAAGAACATTATATTAAAGTCAATAAAGTTATTAGTAAATTGTCAGTTCAAACTATTAAAGATGAAGAGTTTACAGAAAGGTTATCTAAACCATCGACCGAAATTCAATGGTTAAACTTGCCAAATAGCACAGCCAATAGAATGAAAAATGATTCACTTGAAAACGTGTTTAATTACGCTTCGTTTGGTATGAAAAATGTCACCACTGAGGATGACATTGTCATTGAAGCCAGCAAAATTAAATGTGGAAAGATATTTGCCTGCTATCAAGTCAATAAAGACAACTTTAGGAACTCTGCCACTACTCAGGTGACCGCTTTATAGACAGTCAGTACTGGTAAACACAAGCGTAGTTAATTACTGGTGTTTACCGCCATAACCAATGTTTTTATATCATTTGCTCAATTCGTTGGAAAACCAAGTGACAATGGTTGTTTCTAATGCCTTATCACTAGCTAGTAATGGATAGCCATGCATGCTGCCCTTGTAGGAAATCATTTTACTACTAGGATTTTTGGCGGTTGAAAACAACTGTTGAGCACTGGTGAACGTTCTACCATCGTCTTCTGAGGCGATGATTAAGGTAGGCGTATCAACAAGTGTTTTACCGTAGCGAGCAATGTTTTCATCTCGTTGAGAGGAAGAGAAAAAGCTGATCGCACTGATGTTTTCTTTTTCTGCTAAGTTGATAGCTTGGCTCCCTCCGCAACTAGCACCAATGATGCCTACTTTACCATTGTTACCCACTTTCTCTTTTAAATAATCAAAAGCTAATTGTACGTCTTCAGGCCAGTGTGATGACATGTTAGACCAAGCTTTTCCTCGTTCTGCTTGTGGTAATTTCCGAACGTCTGCAACATTAAATTCGCTACTTATACTCTCACCAAAACCTCTAAAATCTAGACTCAAGGCATGGATAGATTGCTGAGCTAGCTGAGCACCAATATTGTTATACATAGTACGGTTGTAATTACATTGATGGAGCATTAACACGGCACGATTATTAGCGGGTTTCACGCTATTTTTACTTGGGTAATAATCAGCTTTTAAAGCGAAGTTATCTGGAGTGGTTAGCGTGATTTCAGCAGCAAAGCTATTTGCAGTAATAAGCAGGCTTGCGAACGATAAAGTAGTGATTAGACGTAACATGACAATTCCTATTGTAGTTATTGGTATTAATCCGTTTGGTATAAGAGCATAAAGCTATCTTTAATCTTTCGGTAATGACAGCTTAATACGACCAGTTGCCTACTTAATGCGCTACACACCCGTTTATACCAATTGCACTAATTAATTGGTCAACTTAGAGTTATATTTGCGAGCTTAGAACAAGTAAAATTACTTAAACATAGTTATTCTATATTTCATTCATTCTGTGATGTTATCAGCGTGCTAATAAACTCCCGAAGGGCGAGTTTAAAAGGCTTATATGCGGCGTTATTGATTTTGACAAGGGAATAACCATTCTCTTCAACCAATGCCTTGCTTCTAAGCCTTTTGATTCTCGCTAAGTGGTCAATAAATTAATGCACTTGGTATTAGTCATTGTTAATTAGGTATTACTTTTATTCTGCTTCGATAAAGTCGGTAGGGTAATGATGACTTTAAGACCGCTTGATTCTTGATTTTGTGCAACTATGTCACCCTGGTGGAATAGTATGGCTTGTTGGGCTATTGCTAGGCCTAAACCTGTGCCTCCGCTACTTCTTTCTCTACCATCGGCCACACGAAAAAAAGGAGTGAAAAGTTTCTCTATCATTTCATTCGGTACACCAGGTCCTTGATCAGAAACGATTAACATTATCTGCTCATTTATCTGACGTAATTCAACTGTCACTACTTGGTCGTTTGGCGAATATTTTACTGCGTTATTTACCACATTACTGATCGCACTGCTCAGCAGTTTACTGTCAGCTAAAAGAGCACAGTTAGCTTGAGTTTTGAGAACGATAGTGACATTTCTGCTGGTCGCAAAGTATTGACAATCATTAACAACTTGAGCGACTAAAGTACTGAGATCAATATCATCAGCAGCAAAAACATTTTGGTTATGTTCTAGTCTTGAAAGGGTAAGCACATCGGCTATCATTTCATCTAATCGCTCAACTTCAGTTTCACAGCGGTTCAAATGTTTTTGTTGTTCAACGTCATTGCCCATATTTTTTTCAGCTAAGGCAACGGCAAGTTGTAAACGAGTTAATGGCGATCTAAGTTCATGAGACACATCACCCAATAAACGCTGATGCGCAGTAATATTATTTTCTAGTTGCTCAGCCATTTTATTAAAGCTACGTGCAAGGGTACCAAACTCGTCAGAGCGCTGGTCAAACTTTGTTATACGAGTCGCTAATTTGCCTTCGCCTATACTCTCACTTGCTTTTTGTATGGCTATTAATGGATTAGTAAAGCTTTTCGCTAGTAACCAGCATGATAGGAAACTAATCGTTAATAACATCAATAAACGCAAAGCAACAGGTAGTTGATTGACCAAACTCACTAAACGTTTACGGTGAACTTCATTGGCAATGAACAGTTGGAACTGCTCGCCATTAATTATTATGGGCTCAGAAGACGTCACCTTGGTAAAAGCAAAATCAACAGTGACGGGATTTTCGAGCGGATGCTTTGTTAAATAATCTCTTACTTCTGACCAGCCTCGTTTTCTTGGTGTATAAACTTTGTTGTTACTTATTTTTTTTATGAGTAAATACTGGTGATATTTACGGCGGAAGTTCTCTTGTACCTTTTTAAGTCTTACCTGATCCTTATCTGCTAGTTTTTGCGTGTATTGCTTTAATAGTTTTAATTGTTGTGGGTTAGCTTGTTCTTGGATAGGACTATGACGAAACTGCATAGTAACGAGGTAACTAATAAGCACAGAGGTAAGTATAACTAGCCAGAAAGCCAAAAATAGCTTTAAGCTAATGCCTAAGGAAAATTTTTTAGACCATGCCGGTGGTAACTTGAACATACCTATTCTTCTCCTTGTAAAAAGACGTAACCAGCCCCACGCACAGTTTTCATCTTATCTATGGGATCAATAGCAAGTAGTTTTCTACGAACATTGCCCACGTGTACATCAACAGTTCTATCGTATGGGCTGAGTTTACGTTGTAGTACTTTTTCAGATATTTCAGCTTTACTGATGATTTTACTGTGATTTTCAATCATATAAACCAGCACTAAATATTCGGTACCTGTTAATTCAAGTAAACGCTCTCGACAAGTTATTTCACGGGTTGCTTGGTTAACTTTGACCTGATTAATGGTAAGTTGTTTGGTTGGGGCATTTACTGCTAATGTGCTTTGACTTTTAACAATGGAGATACGTCTTAATATCGCTTTAATACGTGCTAATAATTCACGATGTTTAAACGGTTTTGCTAAGTAGTCATCAGCGCCTAATTCAAGCCCCAAAATTCGGTCATTATCATCACCTTTAGCCGTTAACATCAAAATAGGCGTTTTATGATTACCGCCTAGGGCCTTTAATACCTCAAAGCCATTTAATATTGGCATCATGACATCGAGTAAAATCAAATCGAAACTATCGTCAAACGCTTTTGCTAAACCACTGGCACCATCTAAACATGAAGTTACCTTGAAATTTTCACTCTCAAGGTACTCGGTTAATAATTCGGAAAGTTCGGCATCATCATCAATTAATAAAATGTGTTTAGTTTGCACTGTGGATTGTGTCATATGAGTGGCTGCTTTTTAGAAATAATAAATTAGTTTTGCAATTGCTTAGTAGTAACTACCAGCTAGTTTACGTGATTATAGTGAAGCAGAGAATAACTTTACATAGCTTTACATAGTCTTGCACTGCTTTGCATAAAGGCTCGATATACTAACGCTGAACTTAATTATTAGTTAAAAAATAATATACCCAAAAGGAACTATCAAATGAAAATCACATTCAAAAATATTGCAGTAGTCACTTCACTTTGTTCAGCATTGGTTTTAGCTCCTGCCAGCTTCGCAGGTCATAACGGTGTTAACTATCAAGGTGAGCGTGATAATAGTTATCATCAAATGAGTGAAAAAAAATTCGCGAAGCTCAGTCGTAAATTAGATCTGTCAGAAAGCCAACAAGCCGATATTAAAGCACTGAGAAGCGAAGAGAAAGCGCAGATGGAAGTCTTAAAGCCGGCGATGAAAGCTTTTAGAGAGCAAGTTAAAACGTTAATGTCTGCTGATAACTTTGACGAGGAAGCTTTTGTGCAATTACAGGCAGGCAACCAAGATGTTTTTGCTGCGATGGCGTTGACTAAAGCAAAAAGTAAATTTGCTATGAAAAGTGTATTAACTGAGGAACAATTAGCAAAATTTCGTTCAATGAAACATAAACGTTCACGTCGTTAATTAAAAAGTCACTATTATTATCAAATTTTGAGATAAGAACAAAAAATCCGATTCAGTATCGGATTTTTTATATGCTAAATTTACCATCAACTTTATTTATTCGGTAGGTATTACTTTACCAATATAGGGTAGGTGACGATATTTTTGTGCGTAATCAATACCAACACCAACGACAAATTCATCGGGGATTTCAAAGCCTATCCATTTAACCGCAACATCTTCTTCTCGGCGAGTAGGTTTATCTAATAACGTACAAATTTGAATAGAATTTGGTCCACGTAAATTTAAAATCTGTAATACTTTACTTAAGGTATTACCAGTATCAATAATGTCCTCTACCAACAAAACGTCTTTGCCTTCGATGTTATCATCAAGGTCTTTAAGTATATGAACATCGCGAGAGCTCTCCATGCCATTGCCATAGCTCGATGCTGTCATAAAATCCACGCTATGATTAACAGTAATGACTCTTGCCAAATCAGCCATAAAAACAAATGATCCGCGAAGCAGGCCGACCATAACTAAGTTATCGCTGTCTTGATAATGTTCACTAATTTGAAGCCCTAATTGAGCGACACGTGTTTTGATTTTTTCTTCTGAGATCATTACTTCAATTGTATGTTTCATCGTTGTCTCTTTCTTGTCGATCGTAAATAAAGATAATGAGTAACTAAAATAGTACTTAGACGAAAAAAGCCTTTGCTAGCAAAGGCTTTTATTCATAGTAAACATAACTTGTGCTTATTGTATCTTTAATTTAAAAAGATGAACTTTGCAACAAATAATACGGTTAATGCCCAAACACCGTTAGATACTTGGCTAGACTTACCAGCACCTACTTTTAAAACAGTGTAAGTGATGAAACCAAAGGCAATACCATTAGCGATAGAGAAGGTGAATGCCATCATAACCGTAGTACATACTGCAGGAGCATATTCAGTTAAGTCGTCCCAATCTAGGCCTCTAAGAGAGCTCATCATTAACATGGCTACATAAATAAGCGCACCATCAACGGCAAAACCAGGTAGCATTTGTGCTAGCGGTAAGAAGAACACACCAGCAGCAAATAACAAACCGATAGTAACGGCAGTAAGGCCAGTTCGGCCACCCGCAGCAACACCAGCAGCAGACTCAACATACGAGGTAACAGGAGGACAACCAAAAGCGGTACCGATAACAGATGAAATAGAATCAGCTTTTAAAGATTTGCTTAAACCTTCAATTTTACCATTTTCGTCTTGCAAGTTAGCACGCTCAGCAACACCCATTAAGGTACCCGCAGTATCGAAGATGTTAACAAATAAGAAGGTAACGATGACAGGAATTAAAGCAACTTCAAAAGCGCCAACAATATCAGCTTTCCACAAAATAGGTTCAAGCGCAGAAAACTCAGGAATGGCTAGTAGCCCTTTATAGGCAACAAAACCAGAAGCGGGGGCAAATGATTTCGCCGCTTCAGCAACAACGAAGAAATCAGTAGGGAGTACCCAAGTCATCGCAAAGGCAATGAACGTTGTTACTGCTATACCGATGAGTACCGCACCAAATACTTTACGGTAGCTTAAGATAGCGATTAATAGGAAACTTAGGAAGCCTAATGCAGGGGCTTCAGGTCCAAATTGACCAAAACCAAAATGTGTCATATCAGCTAATGCAACAACATTGTCAGGGTTCGCTACAACAATGCCGGTGAAACGTAAACCTATGAAACCTAAGAAGAGACCAACACCTGCAGTCATGGCAAGGCGCAAACTCATGGGGATGCTATCAAGCATCCATTCCCTAAGTCGAGTGACACTCATTAAGACGAAAATAACACCAGAAAGGAATACTGCACCTAAGGCTATTTGCCAACTGTAACCCATGGAACCAACGACTGAGAAGGTGAAAAAGGCATTTAATCCCATGCCTGGCGCAAGACCTACCGGCCAGTTAGCGTACATCCCCATTAAGATGGTTGCAATTGCAGCACCTAAACACGTTGCTAGAAATAATCCATCAAATGGCATGCCAGTTTTAGACATAATGATTGGGTTTAAAAACATAATGTAAGACATGGTCACGAAGGTGGTAAGACCGGCCATGAGTTCAGTTTTTACAGTGGTTTTATGCTGTGATAGTTTAAAAAGACGCTCTAACAGACCGACGCCTTCAGTTTGCTCTTCAGCTTTATTTTCGTGAGATTTGCTAACCTGTTCCATAACTACAGTTCTCTAGTTGATTTATATTTAAGGTCGTTTATTTGTGTTTTTTTAAGTTTGACCTGCTTGTAATAATTTTAAAACTTATCTTTCCTATCGCTGTTCTATCAATTAAAGCCGATAATGCCAGCGGTTGCTAATTCATTGAAAGAGACTGTGTTGTATCCAACCTCAGTGAAGCTGATTTATTAATACATAAATACTAAGCAAAGTTAACAAGTAAAACACTTTGTCAATTCCATATAGTGAAACCTGGTTAGATTTTAAGATGTTTGCTATATCTTATAAAATTAGAGGTAACTAGAGAAAATGGTGAAAGGTAAAATAGTCAAATTTTACCTCGTAAGACCTTGTTAGCTTTAATTATAAGTAATCTAAAGGTATCCGTACAGCTTCCTTAATCGTTTTACTTTACTAATATCTTTATTGGTATTTAATGTGCCTAACTAATGAACAACCCATTAATCCTATACCTAAACTAGAAAACTTGTCAATAGTGTCAAGAAATGGTTTTTAGTGTACAGTTAGTGTCTGGTTCTCTCTTGAGAGGTCGTAACAATTGTTGAGCGCTTTTTAACTGAATATTTTTATAGCACTTGTAATTTCGACTAAAATATCTAGCACGTAATACCTGAAACAGGATTAATAGTGCCATTAACTAAAACATTTAAATTAGGTAAGCATGCTCTCTTTATCACATTTTAATCGACAAACAATTAAAGGCGACATTTTTGGTGCATTAACATCAACCATTGTTGCTTTACCTTTTGCTTTGGCTTTCGGGGTTACTTCGGGCGCTGGTGCAAGTGCAGGGATTTATTGTGCAATTTTAACAGGGTTATTCGCCTCATTATTTGGCGGAACAAATCAACAAATTTCTGGCCCTAACACCGGCTTAACGGTTGCCATGGTTGCCATTTTAACTAGCTTTGTAGCGCAGTCTCCTGATAACGGCATAGCGGCGGCATTTACCGTGGTGAGTTTGGCGGGGCTATTTCAAATGCTCTTCGGTATTTTTAAGCTAGGAAAGTACTTTATTCTTGTTTCCTACCCGGTTATTTCAGGTTTTACCTCGGGTATTGGCGTATTAATTATCCTTTCCCAGCTAGAGCCATTATTTGGTCATTCATTACCAGAATTGCAGTTGTCATTAAGCACATTAACAAGTACCAATACTTTATTGGGGCTGGCTTGTTTGGTCATTTTGTTTTTATGGCCACAACGATTTAGCCGTATAGTACCTGCCAGTATTATTGCAGTTACAGGGGCAACGATATTTTTTGTTTTTTCGGGTGCTGAAATGCCTGTAGTTGGTGCTATTTCCAGCGAACTACCTTCGTTTAATATGCCTATTTGGGACAATGTCTTAGCCAGTGAAATGATTAAATCAGCGTTATTAATTGCGACCTTAAGTACCTTAGATTCATTAATGACTTCGTTAACAGTTGACAGTATTACCAATGAATTACATGACTCTGACCAAGAGCTGGTTGGTCAAGGCATCGGTAATATTGTTGCGGGCTTATTCGGTGCCTTACCAGGTGGTGGAGCAACCATGCGTACGGTAACCAATTTAAGGGCTGGTGGTACTACGCCGTTGTCAGGCATTCTTCATGCTATTTTTATTTTAGCCATTGTTTTGTGGGCAGGGGAGTACACTGCGTATATTCCTGTGGCTGTTTTAGCCGCTATTTTGACTCATGTGGGTATCAGCATTATTGATTGGAATTTTCTTAAGCGACTTCATCAAGTTCCGTTGTTTAGTGCTGGTTTGATGCTTTCGACTTTAGTTATGTCAGTCGCTTTTGACTTAGTTACAGCAGTATTAGTTGGCGTGTTTTTAGCAAACTTAGTAACTATTCGTCGCTTATCAGAAATACAGCTTGATAATATTAAGTTGTGCACGGCTAAAGAAGCGGAGCATTTATCAGCCCCGGAAAGAGAATTACTTGCTTCAATGGACGATAGCGTTTTATTGCTCAATATCTCTGGACCTATCGGTTTTGGCGTAGCTCGCGGATTGAAACAAAGCGTTTCAGAGTCGGATCAAAATAAAACCTTGTTGATCGATTTAACGGATGCTCGTTTTGTTGGCATTACCAGTACCATTGCCATTGAAGAAATTATTGTCAGCTATCGAAATCAAGGGCGGGACATTTTACTGTCAAGCGTTTGCGAGCGAGTGAAAGCTGATTTCGATAAATTGAAGTTACTCGATAAAATATCAGCAGAACATGTCTTTTCTACTCGGTTAGAGGCACTGACTTATTTATCAGAGCAAGCAAAAAGTTAAAAACCTAAGTTAATTGCTTACGATTGATTAAATCGTAATTTTGAGACATAAAAAGCACCTTGGAATATGATTACAAGGTGCTTTTTTGTTGAAGGTGTTGCTGCTTATCGACCAAATGTAAAATAAATATCACTTCTTTGACTGTTATTTAGAAAATTAATACAAGTTTTCCAAGACTATTGCGGTAAAAAATCCGATAATTAGCGCCATAAAGCTCAATACGCCGATTGGCCGTAAATAACTGTGGAAATTATTCAATGGAAATCAAAGTTAACTTTCTCGACAACCTTAGACTTGAAGCCAAGTTTGACGATTTTAGTGTCATCGCTGATCAGCCTATTCGCTATAAAGGTGATGGCTCAGCACCAGGTCCTTTTGATTATTTCTTAGCGTCATCAGCTATGTGTGCCGCATACTTTGTTAAGGTTTATTGTAATTCTCGTGATATTCCGACAGAGAATATTCGTTTATCACAAAACAATATTGTTGACCCAGAAGACAGACATAACCAAATCTTTCAAATTCAAGTTGAGTTGCCGGAAAGTATTTCTGAAAAAGACAAAAAAGGTATTTTAAGATCAATTGACCGCTGCACCGTGAAAAAAGTAGTTCAGCAAGGGCCAGAGTTTAAAGTTGAGGCTGTTACTAGCCTTGAAGACGATGCCCAAGCAATGTTGATGCAACAACCTGATGACGGTGTTAGCACCTTTATTTTAGGTAAAGATTTACCACTAGAAGAAACCATCGCCAATATGTCAAAGTTATTGGCTGACCTTGGTATGAAAATTGAAATTTCTTCGTGGCGTAATATTGTACCTAATGTTTGGTCTCTACATATTCGTGATGCCGCATCCCCTATGTGTTTTACTAACGGTAAAGGCGCAACGAAAGAGAGTGCACTTGCTTCAGCTTTAGGTGAATTCATTGAGCGCCTTAATTGTAATTTCTTTTATAACGATCAATTTTTCGGTACTGACATTGCCACCAGTGATTTTGTGCATTACCCCAATGAAAAATGGTTTAAAGCGGGCGCAGATGATGCACTACCAAGCGATATTTTAGATGATTATTGTTTAGCTATTTACAACCCAGACGATGAACTACGTGCTTCAAACCTGATTGATACTAACTCAGGTATGACTGAACGCGGTATCTGTTCAATTCCTTATGTGCGTCAATCAGACAGTGAAACGGTTTATTTCCCTTCAAATCTTATTGAGAATTTATTCTTAAGTAATGGCATGAGTGCAGGTAACAACTTACCTGAAGCACAAGTGCAATGTTTGTCAGAAATATTTGAACGCGCAGTTAAAAAACAAATCATTGCTGAAGAAATTGTTTTACCTGATGTACCTAAAGACGTTATCGCTAAATACCCAGCTATATTAGCAGGCATTGAAGGTCTAGAAGCGCAGGGCTTTCCTGTGGTAGTAAAAGATGCCTCGTTAGGCGGAAAATTCCCAGTAATGTGCGTTACTTTGATGAATCCGAAAACGGGCGGTGTTTTTGCCTCATTTGGAGCACATCCAAGTTTTGAAGTAGCGCTTGAACGCAGCTTAACTGAGTTATTACAAGGTCGAAGCTTTGAAGGTTTAAACGATGTACCTAAACCTACCTTTAATAGCATGGCAGTGACTGAGCCTGAAAACTTTGTTGACCACTTTATTGACTCAACGGGTGTAGTTTCATGGCGTTTCTTTAGTGCTAAGCATGATTATGAATTTGTTGAATGGGATTTTTCTGGTACGAATGAAGAAGAAAATGCCGGTTTAATGGACATTTTAAAAGATTTAGACAAAGAAGTGTATATAGCTGAGTTCAATCAATTGGGCGCTACCGCATGTCGTATTCTAGTTCCTGATTATTCAGAAGTGTATCCAGTAGAAGATCTTATTTGGGATAATACCAACAAATCATTAGATTACCGCGAAGATATCTTAAATCTTCATCGTTTAGATGATGAAGCATTAACAGGTTTGTTTGATCGTTTAGAAGAAAGCCAACAAGATAACTACATCGACATTCGCACGTTAATTGGTATTGAGTTTGATGAAAATACTGTTTGGGGCCAGCTTACTATTCTTGAATTGAAAATTCTTATTTGTTTAGCTTTAGGTGCACTTGAAGATGCGACTGAGCTAGTGGGTGAGTTTTTACAATATAATGATAATACCGTTGAACGTGGTTTATTTTATCAAGCCGTTCATGCTGTTCTTGAAGTTACGCTTGATGAAGAGATGGAACTCGAAGACTATCTGGGTAACTTTAATAGAATGTTTGGTGCAGAAAACATGGAGCAAGTAGTTGGCTCAGTATACGGTGAGGTTAGATTCTATGGTCTAACGCCAACCAGCATGAAATTAGAAGGTTTAGATAAACATTTAAGATTGATTGAAAGCTACAAGAAGTTGCATCAAGCACGTAAACTGGCTGCACAAAAGTAAAGGTTGAGCTAATCAAAAGCTAATTTCAACTATTGTTATTAGCTTTTAGTTTCCAATAAAGTGTCTTTGCCATTATGGATATAAGCTCGTTGCTAATTAACGAGTCTGTTACAGCGTTTCTAAGTATATCGAGTAGAAACTATCTGAAATTGAGCTTTATCATCATAGATGAATAAAACTCGACTATTATTAAGAGTAGCTTGCCAAATCTAACTTCATTGACCATTTTATATTGCTTTGAATATTGGAGTATGTCGGTGATGTTTCATTTTATTCAAAGGTCAATATCTTAAGCCTAACTCAATTGATTATTATAAGGTTTACTTCATTCTTATGAGTAGTTCTCAAAATAAAGTGCTGAGTTTCTTTGCATTGTTCTTTATTTTAATGGCCATCATTTCATTAATCGCTATTCAAAAGTTGGAATATTCAGCCTCAAGAGCGCTTGCCTCAAGAACCGCTGAAGTTCTGGCTTCAGCTATAAATCAAGCAAGAGTTTCTTACAGTGTTAATGCTGCTGCCAAAATAAGATTACACCCCGATATTCACGTTCAAGCTAATTACCGTGACCATAATCTAGCCATTCCTAACCCTGCTACTTTTGCTATTGAGTTAGGTCAGTCAATATCAAGGCCAGATGAAGGCTTCATTCTCAGTACTTACAGTAAATATCCATTTAAAGGGCGAAAAAATTCTGCGGGTCCACAAGATGACTTTCAACAATATGCACTCGAAAAATTATCAACGAAAAACAATGTTTTTGAACGAGTAGAAACACTTAATGGGCTTCCTGTTTTGCGTCGCGCTGAAGCTATCTTTATGAAGGAAAGCTGCATAGGTTGCCATAATAGTCATTTATCAAGCCCAAGAAAGGATTGGCAAGTAGGTGATGTACGCGGTGCTCTTGATATAACTATTCCATTAACCGCTGATACTGATGATGTTGCTATGACTGTTGGTTACGCTTATGTGATGTTTACCTCTTTTTCTGGGATTGGTTTATTTTGTATGTTTTTTACCTTAAAGCGATCAAATAACCTCACCAAAGAACTTGAACTGAAAGTGGAAGAAAGAACCCTGCTACTCAACGAATTAGCCTATACAGATGCGTTAACAAAAATTGCTAACCGACGGTATTTTGATGAGGTTAGTAAGGCAATGATTAATGATGTAGATCCGATACTGCCAATTGCTTTGATTTTTTATGATTTAGACTATTTCAAGGCTGTTAACGATTGTTTTGGTCATGATATTGGTGATGAGTGTTTAGTCGCTGTTGTTAATGCTGTTTCGAAGGCGCTAAGACAAAAAAGTGACTTCCACGCACGTATTGGTGGTGACGAGTTTGCTATTATCTTGAAAAATGTATCTAAGGATGAATTAGAAAAAATAATAGTACGAATTCTCGATAACATCAGATTGGTGAACATACCCAATGAACCAACGCTTTCGTTAACATGCAGCATAGGTTCAAGTTTTATCACGAAATTTAGTGAAGGGACAACTATAAATCAAGTGTTAAAAGTGGCTGATCAAGCGCTATATCAGGCAAAAAATCAGGGACGAAACCAATGGGTAAACAAAGAATTTAGCACTATTACTATGGATTAAGTCTTAAGGTTTGTCATTTTTCTTTCATCGTTAAGTCATTATTCTGCCATGTAGATTACCTAGTCTTATCTCATTTAAGTAATGAGATAAGACTGAGGCAACAAATGTTTAAAAATAATAGCTATAAAGTAGGCGTGTTAGCGCTGGCGTTATCAATGGCATTAACCGGCTGTGTTAGTGACGGTGATGATGGCGAACAAGGATTGAAGGGCGAGCAAGGAGCACCAGGTGTTGTAGGTGTTGATGGCAATGACGGTAAAAGTTTACCCCGCGATCTGAATGTTGAAGTTGTTGGCCGTTTTGCTACGGGTATTTACGGTAAAAGTGCCGCAGAAATAGTACAGTTCCATAAAAGCTCAAACGCTGCTTTTGCCATTAATGGCGCTTCCAATCAAATAGAAGTTATTAGCTTAACTAACCTTTCAACAACTGCAGTCGGTAATCCAGTTGCTGATGAAAGTTTGACTTCAAACGCTTTTATTTTTCCACTCAATGTGTCAGTAACAAACAGTGCTGGCGTTGAAAAAGACATGTCACTAGGCGCCGTTAATTCCATTGCGATTAAAAAAGACTTATTAGCCATAGCTGTTGAAGGTGAGATTAAACAAGCGCATGGCGCTATTTTGTTTTATAGCTTGAATGAACTAGGAGAAGGGACTTTTATTAAAGCGGTAGAAGTTGGTGCTTTACCTGATATGGTGACTTTTACCCCTGACGGTAGTAAAGCATTAGTGGCTAATGAAGGCGAGCCAAACACTGATTATACCAATGACCCTGAGGGCTCTATCTCCGTTATTTCTGTTGTTGATTTAATGCCTGCTAATGTTGCCAAAACAATTAATTTGAGTACAGACATCGTCTTTAGTGATGATAACTTAGTGCCCGAAGATTTTGATACCGATGCAAAGCGCTTGGCTATTTTGTCTAAAGCAGGTGTTAAGTTTGCAGGGCCAGCGGGCAATACTGTCGCTAAAGATTTAGAGCCAGAATATATTACTACCTCAAGTAACAGCAAAATGGCTTATGTATCTCTGCAAGAAAATAATGCCATTGGCATTATCAACCTTGAAGAGTTAACTATTGAAGTGAAAGCCCTCGGTTATAAAGATTGGGGTAAATACCAACTAGATTTTAGTAATAAAGATGAAGTGCCTGAGTTTAAAAGTATTCAAGGTCTTTATGGCATGTATCAACCTGATACGCTTGCATCATATACTTGGAATGACACAACATTCATCGTTTCAGCAAACGAAGGCGATGCTAGAGACTATGACGGTTTCTCTGAAGAAGTTCGCGTTAAAGATATTATTGATACTGACGAATTAAACCAAACACTCTCAAGTGAGTTACAAAGTCAATATGACGTTTCAGGGGGTAAAAATTACCTAGGACGCTTGAAAGTTACTACCGCATTAGGTGATGAAGATCAAAATGGCGAATTTGAAAAGTTATTCGCTTATGGAGCTCGTTCATTTTCTATCTGGGATAAAAATGCTAATTTAGTTTTTGATTCGGGCGATGATTTCGGCAAAATTTCTGCAGCAATAATGGGAGATAATTTCAATGCTGCTCATACAAAAAATAAAGGTGATAACCGCTCTGATGACAAAGGTGGCGAGCCTGAAGCCATTGATGTTGGTGAAATAGCGGGGAGAACTTACGCTTTTATTGCGCAAGAGCGAGCGGGTGATTTATTTGTTTATGATATCACTAACCCATTTAAAACAGCTTTTGTCACACATTACAACAACCGTGACTTTACTGTTGATTACGAAATGGATGATGATTTAGCTGACCCTTGTGATAGCAGCGAAGGTATGGATTGTACTAAGGTAAACAGTGCGGGTGATTTAGGCCCTGAAAGTATCAAGTTTGTATCGGCTATTGATAGTCCAACGAGTAAACCATTATTAATTATTGGTAATGAAGTATCAGGAACGGTTACGGTTTATCAAATCACAGAGCAATAGGTCATATAGCCGCTACCATTCAAAGTGCAAGATTTCAGTGGGAATTAAAATGACTTTAGCCAAGGAGAATAATTTAAGCATAGTCATTCTATCGTTTGATTATTTAACGCCGTATAAAGTCATTATAAACCCATCGAAGAAGCGCTTGAGAAATATCACTTCATCGTTGCAGTGATTTACAATGGAAAAACCATTACGTCATCACAGCGCCTTGAATTGAAATAGCTCAAACACTCTGAAACCTGCATATTGATTGGTAACGAGTATATAATTACCAACGAGTAGTGCAAACTATTGTAGATAAAAAGCCTGCTAAATGCAGGCTTTTATTTGGGTGAAAGTAAGTTAAGCGACCGTCATTTATAATGTGAATAAAATCAATGGCCCAGACCATTAATTTGCACCATAGAGGTGCTTTTGCCTCAAAATAAACCGCAAACTAGCTCATCGTTGTATAAATCATTTTTTAAATAGTCAAAAAATAAAAAATGTTATTGTATTATAAGGATATTTTAATTTTCTTTACCTGTTTTTTTTATGGTCTGTAATGTGCAAGATACTAATAAAAAAATGAATTCATCAATTTTTTTTCGTCGACATAAGCATTGATAAATTATTGATGTAACTTTTCAGGTTAACTTCAGGAGACATAATGGACTCTATTCTTGTAATCATCGCCATATCACTGACAATTGCTAGCGTTATAAATATTATACTAACCAAATTTTCTATTTCTCATATTATTGGCTACATTATTACGGGCACTGTGGTTAGCACTCTTTTTGACTTTAATGGCAGTAAAAATCTTCATTCCCTAGATCTCATTGGCGAATTTGGCATTGTTTTTCTCATGTTTACTATTGGTTTAGAAATGTCTTTTTCTAAATTGGATAAAATGAAAAAATTGATATTTTATAATGGCTTTGTGCAAATGGCATTCAGTGCCTTAATTATTTTTATCATAGCGTTTTATGCTTTCACTCTTGATGCGGTATCGTCACTCGTTATTGCGCTTTCATTTAGTTTGTCTTCAACGGCGATAGTATTACCTTACCTTAAAAAATCAAAAGATATTGTTACCCCTTACGGTGAAAGGTCTGTTGCTATTTTAGTCTTTCAAGATTTAGCTGTTATTCCTATTTTATTGCTGATGAGTTTCCTTTCGAATAATGAATTATCACTGACAGATGTCTTATTAAAAACATTGTTATATGCCAGCGGCATTATTATCTTCATGTTCACGATAGGTAAAAAAATTATTGCTTGGTTACTTCATTTCTCCTCTAAAGCTCGAATGGAGGAGTTGTTTTTAAGCTCTGTTTTTACAATCGTTTTAGGTGCATCATTATTTGCTCATGAAATGGGCTTTACCTATTCACTAGGCGCATTTATCGCAGGTATGATCATTGCTGAAACTAAGTTTCACATAAAAGTAGAGTCTGATATTTCTTCTTATAAAGATTTACTCTTAGGGGCTTTTTTCTTTTCAATTGGAACAAAAATTAATATTGAATATTTTATCAGCCACTTACATTGGGTGCTGGGGATTTTAGTATTGGTTATGATGATCAAAGCGATCATCATTTATATGCTGATGAGAAAGCAGCTGAATAAAAGTGACTCAATTAAGTCTGCGGTTGCTTTATGCCAAGTAGGTGAGTTTTCGTTCGCTATTTTTGCTCTGGCAATGAATCAAGATATTATTGCCGATGAATTAGGCAGTTTCCTGATATTGATTACAGTGTTATCGATGATTTTAACGCCTTTCATGGTTAATAATATTTATAAAATAGCATCAGTTTTTGTGGTCGAATACTTTGAAGCAGACAATATTGCCACGGTAAAAACTACTAATCATACTATCGTGTGTGGGTTTGCAGTTTTAGGGAGAATTGTCGCTAAAGAACTATCAAAACGTGAGGCTAAATTTTTAATTATTTCTGATAATTTACAACATGTATTACTCGCTAGAAAGCGTGGTTATGATGCCTATTTTGGACATTTAGATAAACTCCCCGTATTGGAGTCACTCAATGTAGATCAGACCAGTAGTATTATTATTACTGTTAACACATTAAAAAATAAGCAAATAATTTGTGAGTCTGTGCTTGATTACTATCCTGATGCTAATTTAGTGGTTAAAGTAAATACGATTGAAGAAAAGGCTGCTTTGGCAGATATAAATATTAGATCTTTCGTTCATGCTCAACAAGAAACTGCTGAACTTTTGGTTAAGCAAAGTATTGTTGAATTCTAAGTACTAATTTTCCCTTAAACTTTTATGAGTCTTATCAATTCTTCATGGGGTATATTGAAAAATTTGTATTGAATCTGATGTTTTTAGTGTCGACAGTCATCATTTCAGTAATACCTTCTAAAGGGCTCTGTGATGATATTAAAGGTCAATTTTCAATTCAATGGATTGGCCATCTAGTGATCGACTGAATAATAGTAATAGACAATGTAGAATCGAATAAATGGTTTGGAGATGTAGTCAAAAATATCATCATAAAACAATACGATAATTTGATTTATCTATGTTATTATCCTGTTAATTATTAATGTTATCAAGGGATAAGATGAATCATAAAACACTAATGCTAGCAATGTCGGTTAGTCTAATATTTACTGGCTGTGCAACCGTTGAGAAAAAGGAAATCCACACAACACCTGTACAAGCTCCTGCTATAAGTAAAACAATCACAGCAACTGCCGATCAAACTAAATATCTCAAAAGAAAAGTAGCGATTGGTCGTTTCACCAACGAAACAACCTACGGACAGAGCTTTTTTATTGATAGCGATAATAATCGTATTGGTAAACAAGCAATGGATATCCTTTCATCTAAATTATTTGAAACAGGTAAGTTCATCATGCTTGAGCGTGCTGACTTAAGTAAAATTGAAAAAGAACTTTCTATGTCTGGTAGTTCGGCACTAAAAAATGCCGCTGATTTTATAATTGTTGGTTCAATTACTGAGTTTGGACGCAAAGAAGTTAGCGATGTCGGGGTTTTCTCTCGTGTTAAACGTCAAGAAGCCAATGCTACTGTGAACATTCGCATTATTGATGTATCTACAGGTCAAATTATCTATTCAGAAAAAGGTAAAGGCATCGCTTATTCAGAAGCCGGTACTGTGCTCGGTGTAGGTGACAAAGCGGCTTACGATAGCTCATTAAATGACAAAGTAATAGATGTTGCTATTACAGATTTAGCCTCAAATATTGTTGAAAATATGTTAGGTAAAGCATGGCGCTCTTATGTTCTTTCTTATGATGAAGGTAATTTAATAATCTCTGGTGGTAAGTCTCAAAATATTAAACCAGGGTCAACTTTTGAAGTAGTCAAGTCAGGTAAAAAAGTTAAAAATCCACAAACAGGTATGTTTATCACCTTACCCGGTAAAACGATCGCCAAAGTTAAAGTGACTAGCTCATTTGGTGAGACACCGGAATCAGAAGTTTCATTTAGCCAAATAATTGAAGGCAACTTGGATTCCTATATCAAAGCAAATGATTATACAAATTTGTTTATTCAAGAAATTATTAAATAACAACATAAGGACATTAAAATGAATATCATTCGGACATTATTTATATTTTCACTACTGGCTATTACATCAGCTTGCAGTAGCTACAATACTTATAGTTCAGGTCAAACGACTGCTGAACCAGTATCCTATCTTTATTTCTCAGGAAATATTACTGGCGCTGAAGTTTCTATTGATGATGCCCCATCATTTATAGTGACAAAAGCCGGTCCTAAACAGCAATATAAAGTAACACCAGGTAAGCATACAATTATAGTCACTAAACAAGGTAAGGTAGTTGTTCAGCGTAACGTCTTGCTTGGTGATGGTCATGAGAAAGAAATAAATATTCCTCAATAAAAATACCAATAACAAAAATAAAAATCATCATAGGATCAACATGAAATTAGTATTAACACTTTTGATATTTACCGCTTTCCTTAGTGGCTGTAAATCAACACCACCAATGTATATGTATGAAAATTACTCTGAAAGTTTTTATGCCTTAAAAAAAGAAAGTGGTCATGAAAGTGATGCTCAATGGCAGAGTTCATTAGAAAGTATCGTTCAAAAATCAAATGCGAAAGCGGTAAGAGTTCCACCAGGAATTTACGCGAACTTAGGTTATATTCAATTAAAATCAAACAATTACCCAAAAGCGATTGAATTTTTTGAACAAGAAAAAAGTATTTACCCTGAATCAAGCCGATTTATGGAAAACTTAATTAAAAAAGCAAAAGTGAAAGGGTAATAGAAAATGAATTACATTGAAAAAATAAAAACTTCACTACTAATCCTATCTATATTATTTCTTAGTGGCTGCGTAGCGCCAACTTACATAACAAAAGGGGAAGAGTTCCCTAAAATGTACGAAGAAAAGCCACGTTCACTGCTTGTTATGCCGCCAATAAATCTAAGTACTGATGCTGAAGCAAAGGATTATTATTCAACGACTGTTGAAATGCCTATTGCTTTACATGGTTATTATACTTTTCCTTATCAACTTACTGCTGATGTATTAAGACAACAAGGGATTTATGATAGTGAGTTAGTTTATGATGTACCGCTAAATAAGTTTCATGAATACTTTGGTGCCGACGCAGTGCTTTTTACAAAAATTGTTAGTTGGGATACGTCATATACTGTTTTAGCCTCAACACTGACTGTTTCTATCAATGCAGAGATAAAATCAACTAAAACCTCAGAGGTTTTATGGCAATACAATGGTACGGTTGTCGTCGATTTAGCAGTAAATGGTGGCGGCGGAATAGCTGGCCTTCTTGTTAGTGCAATAGCAACAGCAATCAATACCGCAGCAGCGGATTATACTACTTATGCAAAACAAGCGAATGGTAGATTTATTGGTAGTATGCCAGTTGGGCCATATCATCCAATGTACATGAAAGACCAACAAGTTAAATTGTTAAAACAAAGCAAGGCATCGGATTCAGATAAAACAGCAACGACTGAATAGATTACAATGCTATCAGTGGACTTGTCATCGTTCGATAAGTCCACTGTTTTAATTAGAATAATTAGAAAAACTACAGTTGCCTCAATACAATTATATTCACTTCTTATGTTTCTATTACTCTCAACTTAAAACGCAGTTATTAATACAAAACCTATTATTTAATGCTAACTCTGTTCGTATTATTGACTATTTTCCGTTATTTCCGCCAATGGTATGAAATTATATAGAGTCAACTTCCATAACATTAGGATCTATTCCTAAGCCGCTTTCTTCTCAATAAAAACCTAATTAACACCAGTAACGAATACGAATATTATCCCCTCTTAATTAAGTTCAAATATATTGAACTCAAAGAACAAATCATTGCGTTATTTTTTGACTTAGATTTCTTTTAATATGCCTCCATCAAATTGATACCACTTAAAAAAAAGGCGTTATGCCCTTAGGTTAAATAAAATGTTAAATAAACTTTGGAGAAAAATAATGAACAATCAAACTATCTTAATTATTGGTGCTGCTGGTAACAATGGTATGGCAACTATCGAGTCTTTAGTAAGTAAACAACCTAAAGACACTATTGTTGCCGCAGTTCGTAGTACTGATAAAGCAACGCTATTAAAGAAAAAATTCCCATCAATCAAAACAGTTATCATTGACCTTGATAAACCTGAAACATTAACCGCGGCTTATGAAGGTGTTACAAAAGTATTCATGATACCGGGTAATGTTGAAGAAAGAGAACAGCATGCTAAAAACGCCATTGATGCCGCAGTACAAGCGGGCACTGTTAAGCAGTTCTTATTCTATTCTGTTGTTGGCGCTGAATATGAAGCGATATTATTTGCTCAACAATTTAGAGCGGGTGAGAAATATTTAGAGCAATCAGGCCTTAACTGGACCCACTTACGCACTATTTTCTTTCAAGATAACTTTTTCGGTTGGGCTGATGGTGTTAAACAAGGTGGCTTATATTTTGGGATCCGTGAAGGTAGCTTCGCTCCGTTAAATGTTGCTGATATTGGCGAAATGGCAGCGAATATTTTAACCACATCAGGTCATGAGCATAAAGCTTACAATATCACTGGCTCAGAATTATTAAGTGGTGAAGAAATGGCGAAAGTATTTACCGATGTTACAGGGAAGACCGTAGCGTATATTTCACCTACAAAACAGCAAACCTTAGATTCACTTTTATCGACAGGTTGGCCACAATGGCAAGCAGAAGGTATGTTAGAATTATTTGAAGTATTTGCAACGAATCAAGCGGCTGTTGTAAGCCCGGATGGTGAGCAACTATTAGGTCGCCCATTAACAACATTAAAAGATTTTATTGCCAGTAATAAAGCGGCGTTTGTTTAAAGTCGTCGAAATAATTTAGTTGTAACCTAAAAACCAGTCTATAAATATAGGCTGGTTTTGTAATATTTAATAATGCTACTTTTACCATAGTTCGATCAAATTAACTTAACAGCCATTTGTTGGATATTGCTAACAAACCAAGCCAGTGCTTTACCTTGATTATCATTACGCCAGGCCATACATAATTCGCTATTTCTGTTTTCGGTAGTTTCTAAAGCTAAGATAACGAGCTGCCCCGATTCTAATTGTGATTTAATGCGATGAATCGGCAGGAATCCTACACCTAAACCTAGCAGCTGTGCTTCTATCTTTTTTTCAATACTTGATACCGTAATACGCGATTGTCCATCGAGTAAACCTGCAGAACGACCTGGTAGATTTCTTGAGCTGTCGGCCACCACTACAGAAGGATATTTTTTTATTATTTCATTTGAAAGAGGCTGTTGCTCTTTAATTAATGCATGATCTTTTGCTACGACAAAAACAAAGTCCACATTGCCTAATTTATAAAGAGAAAAGTCACTATTGTATGGTTCACCTGTGGCACCAATAATAAGATCAGATCTGCCAGCAACCAATGCATCCCATGTACCACCAAACACTTCTTCTGTTACACGGATATTAATCCATGGGTATTCCTGCTGAAATTGTGCGATTAAGGTGTAAATGGGTTGAAACAGTAAAATGCTATCAATACAAATGCGTAGTTCCAGCTCCCACCCCTCAGCTGATTGTTTTGCCATATGAGTCAGCTCGTCGGTGGCTTTTAATATCAGTCTTCCTTGCTCTACGAGCATAATGCCAACAGATGTCAGCTCTGCTTTGCGCTTACTGCGATCAAATAATGCGATACCAAGATCGTCTTCAAGTTTATTTACTGTATAGGAAATGGCTGACGGCACTCTAAATAACTCATCGGCAGCAGCGGCAAAACTTTTTTTACGCTCAATGGCATCAAGCACCTTTAAAGCATCAAGTGTTATCGGGGAAGTCATACATCAATCCTTTTGAACTAATTGTTCAAATTTAACCGTTATTATTCGTTATAGCCTTTAAATATAATAGCTTCATTAAACAAAAACAACGAACTTTAATAACAAACTTTGGAGAATACAATGAACACCTCTTTTATAAAAACACTTATGACAACTAATGCGGGTTTTGCTGCGTTAGCCCTTAGAATTCCAACCGCTATTATTTTTATCGCTCATGGCGCACAAAAATTGTTTGGCTCATTTGGCGGTTATGGTTTAGAAGGAACCGGTCAGTGGATGGCATCAATAGGGCTTGAGCCAGGGTATCAATTGGCGTTATTAGCCGGTAGTGCAGAGTTTTTCGGCGGTATTGCTTTATTAATCGGTTTACTGGTTCGCCCAGCAGCGTTAATGCTTAGCGTTACCATGGTAGTCGCCATTTTTAGTGTGCATTTTGCCAATGGTTTATTTATGACGAATAACGGTTATGAATTTGCGCTTGCCTTATTAGCGGTATCATTTTCATTAATGTTTAGTGGTGCAGGTAAGCTTTCTCTAGATAATTTATTAGCGGAAAAGTTAGCTTAATTCACTAAAAGTAGTGAATTAAGAGACCATCAGTAAAGTATAAATTTAGTATCTAGGGTGGTGAATACTACCCTAGTGCACGATTAAAGTTATTCAGGAGCAAAAAATGATTGTAGTAAATAAAGTCAATTCACAACCAACACAAGATGGCGATGGCGTCAAAATTTCACGTATTGCTGATTTTACTGGTAAATACTTTGACCCCTATTTGATGATTGATGAGTTAAAGTCTGATGATAAAAATGATTTTATTGGTGGCTTTCCGGCACACCCTCACCGTGGTATTGAAACCTTTACATATATGATCAAAGGTGGCTTTGAACACAAAGACCAACTGGGTAATAGCGCTTTAATTACAGCGGGTAATGTTCAGTGGATGAGTACCGGTTACGGGGTAATTCACTCTGAAATGCCAATAACTGATGAAAACGATGGTATGCACGGTTTTCAAATATGGTTGAATATGCCAGCGAAAGACAAATTACGTCCTGCACGTTATCAAGATTCAACAAGTTTACCGAATTTAACCAATACAACAGGAGCAAGTCTTAAATTAATGGCGGGTCAATGGACGTTTGGTGGAGAAACCGCTTCATCGCCGCTAACTGAGTTGGCTGCAAATGCTGCACTCGCAGATTTAACGCTTGAGAGTAACGCTAAAGCTGAGTTTGATTTATCTGATGCCGAGCAAGTATTAGTTTATGTGCACAGCGGGCGTTTTTCTAGCCCTCGTTTAAACGCAGGAGAATTAGCGATTGTGGATGCCCAGCAAGCATTAGCGATTACAGCAAGTGATGACGGTGCAGGTGCACTTATTTTAGTTGGCAATAAAATCAAAGAAAAAATTGTTCACATGGGACCTTTTGTGATGAATACAGAACAAGAAATTCGTCAAGCGGTAGAAGATTATCAGCAGGGCAAGTTTGGCAGCATTGCTTAATCTTACTGTGAGTATTAAACAGTAATGTGAATTAAAATTTTATACAGGTAATTTTACAAATACAGTCAGGTCAGAATAATCGAATCTTACCAGGGTAATATTCGATTATTCGGTCTTATGAAATAAACCGGAGTTATTAAATGAGTAATGTAGCGAATATCGAGCACTCGTTCTTTGCGGCTAGTCAGGAATTTGAAAACGCATGGGAAAACCCAAGAAATACACGTTTTGAATTACCGGCACCTGATGTTAACAAGGTACTAAGTGAATGTTATGAGGTTGGAAAACCTGTTCACCTTACGGGCAATATGGTCTGGGATATGGAGCTTAAGAAGGCGTGGAACCCTGCTAACTACATTCCATATGTTGTCTCTCGAGACCATGCGTGGGGTCGTTATTCTTTCGACGATGACAGTGAATATTTCGTGAGAGAGATAGAAGCAAAGGCTTGGATAATTGAAGATGCGATCGGACCAGTATTTGAAGAAGTTTTCATTAGTCACAAAGAACGACGAATGATTTTTCTTGGTCGAGATAAACTGACAGATGAGACTGGAAAAACTATACGTACCAACGAATATCAGCCTTTATTCCATGTTGAACATGGCGTCGCAGGTACTGAAGATGCTCCTTTAAATACTTGGCGCATTGTGATTTTGACCGAGAATAATGATCCACTATATCATCAGCCATTCGAGGAAATGGTCAAAGCAGGCGGGCTGCCAGGATTCCTAGAAATATATATTAATAGAGACCTAGACGCTCAATTAAGTCGGAAATAAAGAAGAGTTTTCAGTTAAATTTAGCGATTTAATCGCTCAGATTAGGTTTTTAATTTTGAGCACTGACAATAGAGATAGAAACCGCAGACACAAAATCAAAAACTTTATAAACACTGGGTATGTTTATAAAGTTATCTACGTACAAGGTATATGAGTTTGACTACTTATATCTCGTAGGTAACTTACCCAAATTCCCATCAATAATTCAGCTTGTGCGGCTTTTTCAAGGCCGTCTAAGCCAGCCCGCAAGATACCAAACACGGCTTCTGCTACTCGTGTATTGAACCTCAGTTACTCCTGTATCGTTAGTGCTTTGCTTTGCTTTGCCATAAGTATCAACTCGTTATTGGCGGACTTGTTCAGCGCTCGCGTTTACCGTATTAAAATAACTTGAGGTCAAGGCTCTTCTTAGCTTACGTTCAGTATCCTATACCTGTAAGGCACTAAATGTCATTGGAGCGGGCTTTACATCAATACTTTTGAACTAATTGTTCAGATTTAACCGTTATTATTCGTTAGAGTCTTTAAATATAATAGCTTCATTGAACAACAACAACGAACTTTAATAACAAACTTTGGAGAATAAAATGAACACCTCTTTTATAAAAACACTTATGACAACTAATGCTGGTTTTGCTGCGTTAGCCCTTAGAATTCCAACCGCTATTATTTTTATCGCTCATGGCGCACAAAAATTGTTTGGCTCATTTGGCGGTTATGGTTTAGAAGGAACTGGTCAGTGGATGGCATCAATAGGGCTTGAGCCAGGATATCAATTGGCGTTATTAGCCGGTTGTGCAGAGTTTTTCGGCGGTATCGCTTTATTAATTGGTTTACTGGTTCGCCCAGCAGCATTGATGCTTAGCATCACCATGGTAGTCGCCATCTTTAGTGTGCATTTTGCCAATGGACTATTTATGACGAATAACGGTTATGAGTTCGCACTTGCTTTGTTCGCTATATCAATTTCGTTGATGTTTAGTGGTGCAGGTAAGTTAGCACTAGATAACGTATTGAAACAGCGCTTAGGTTAATAAAGCAAATAATTCCTTTTAATATTTATTCACATATAACAGAGAGATACTACAATGAAATCAGTAAAAAACAGTTGGAACAGCAGTATAAAAGATGGTGAATACCAACGTAAAGAATCACAGTTTAGAAACTGGATCACCACTGATGGCAGTGCTGGCATAACAGGACGCGGTGGGTTTCAAGCTGAGGCTGGCCGTTATCATTTATACGTATCACTTGCTTGCCCATGGGCACATCGCACATTGATTTTCCGCCAATTAAAAGGGCTAGAAGATTTAATTACCGTAAGTGTGGTTCATCCAGATATGCATGAAAATGGCTGGAGTTTTAAGCATGATGAAGAGTCCGCCAAGCTCTATGGCACAACGGGAGATAATTTATATGACGGAAAATTTATCTCTGAAAAATACCTAGCCCAAGATCCTGATTACAGCGGTGTTAATAGTGTTCCTGTGTTATGGGATAAGAAAGATAAAGTGATTGTAAATAATGAATCATCTGAGATCATTCGTATGTTTAATAGTGCTTTTAATGACATTACGGGTAATACACTAGACTTTTATCCTGAACACTTACGTGAAAAAATTGATCATGAAAATGAGTTGGTCTATCACAAAATTAATAATGGCGTGTATAAAACTGGCTTTGCGACAACGCAAGAAGCCTATGACAAAAATGTAAACGAATTATTTGCCGCATTAGAACAGATTGATGAAAAGTTATCAAAACAACGTTATTTAACAGGTGATGAAATCACCGAGGCTGATTGGCGCTTGTGGGCAACATTAGTTCGATTTGATTCGGTATATCATACGCATTTTAAATGTAACTTAAAATTGATCAAAGAATTTAGCAACATCTACAATTATATGTTGGAACTGTTTCAAGTACCTAACGTCGCTAAAACGGTAAATGAAGCGCACATTAAACGTCATTATTATGCGAGTCATGTGGCGATTAACCCTTATGGCATTGTTCCTATTGCTCACCAGCAAGATTGGACCGCCCAGCACAACCGAGATAAGCAATTTAGTTAGTTTGTTATTTAAAGAATTTTTGTGCAGTAACAATAAGCTTATAAATCAACCCAACTTACGTCAGTTAACCGTGACGTAAGTTTTTTTGCTTATCCATATCTGGCCCTTGCTGATTTTAAGTTACATTTATAAGCGTATCGTTACTTTAACGTGTTAAGAGTCTAGCGGTTCATTTTGATTGGCAGTGGGTATTGGCTATAGAAGATGATGTAATGCTTATGTGTTATTCAAACGTTTGATTTTGTTTGCTTTTAATTTGTTATTGAACTCAGGCATTACATGGGGTGCTGTTTATTCGTTTATAAGACATTAGCGGAATCAAATAAAGCTGTTGATAGAGTATATAAAGCAAGGTTACCATAATCTAAATCATTATATTTAATGCTATTAATCAAACAAACTTTATTAAACTTCGAATTGAGCCTAACGATCTTATGATAAACATTACAAATTTTGAACACACCAAGTTAGCGATTAAAAACTGGCAAGTACTTGAAAATGAAAGTTGGTGTATTTTGGGGCGAAATGGCTCAGGAAAACAATACCTTGATCAGCTTTTAACGGGTACTTTACAGCCAGATTCAGTCGATGAATTTAAAATACCCCATGCAGATAAGGTCGGAATGGTTTCTTTTGAAAGCCAACAAGAGGTTTATGAGCATGAATTAAAAATGGATGCTTCTGATTATACCGATGCCAATGATATTGGTACTAAAGCTAAAGACTTTTTACCTAAAGATAAACTTAATGATGTGCTGATCAGTGAATTTGGTTTGAGCCACCGACTTGAAAGTGGTTATCGACAGTTAAGTACAGGTGAGGGGAGAAAGCTCTTAATCTTACAGGCGATATTTAATGGCGTAGAGCTTCTTGTATGCGATAACCCTTTTGATAGCTTAGATGAAGCTTCCTGTATCGCTTTGTCAAATGCATTAGAACGCTTATCGAAAACAGGCATTAATGTGTTACTGATGCTAAATAATCGACAAGATATTCCTGCGTGGTGTAACAATATCGCCTTTATTGAACGAGGACAGTTTGATGTTGTCGGCAAACTAGAAAGTGACGAAACCAAACGACAGTTAGACGCATTGTTAATGCCAGTATCTGACAATGTTAGTTGGCCAACTAACATGCAAGAATTGTGTGACTTCAAGCACGACTATCTAGTAAAACTATGTAAGGGTAAAGTTCAGTACAAAGGGGTAAGCGTTTTTGAAAATTTAGATGTTTACATCAAACCATTGCAGCATACCTTGATCACAGGTCCAAACGGCAGTGGTAAATCTACCTTAATGCAGTTAATTACTGGGGATTGCACCCAATGTTATAGTAATGACATTCATGTTTTAGGCTATAAACGAGGCTCAGGTGAAAGTATTTGGGAACTCAAGAAAGACATGGGTATTGTCAGTGCTGAATTACACCGACAATATCGCGTAAACGGCGATCTGCTAACGGTAGTTCTTTCAGGTTTTTATGATTCTATTGGTCTTTATCAACAAGCTGATCAGCATAAAATTGAAATTGCTCGACAGTGGTTAGAAAAAATTGGCTTATTAGCACACCAACATAGTTCTTTTCGCAGCTTAAGTTATGGAGAACAACGGTTAGCTTTAATTGCTAGAGCTTTGGTTAAATCTCCCTATTTATTGATATTAGATGAGCCGACACAAGGTTTAGATGAGCTTAATCGACATAGAGTACTTAATTTTTTAGAACACTTATCCGAACAAAAGCACAGTACCATGTTATTAGTGAGTCATCGTAAAGATGAGTACTTATCAATTTTTGAGCAGCATATAAAATTGTAAGTTCTGCATTCACTAGTTAGATCCAGAACGAGTATCTGTTAGCGAGAAAGGTAAGGGAGTAATCACTCCTTTACCTTATATCTTTATGTTATTGGAATCACAGCATAATAACTATCGAGTCGTTAAGGTAATATTTCCGCTGTTGGTTTTGTACTATCATTGCTTTGCGCAACTGAAGCTTGATCTGAATAACGTGGATAATCGGTATAACCACGCGCATCGCCGCCAAATAATGTTGATGGGTCAGTAATGTCGTTTAATGGCAGATCATGCTTAAAACGATAAGGTAAATCTGGGTTAGCTAAAAATTTTCGACCATAAGCAATAAAATCGACTAAGCCAGAATCGATTAAATCCGCGCCGGTTTTTGCTGTGTAATTACCTGCAACAACAATGCTACCGTTGAAGTTTAACCGTAAAGCCTGTCTAAATTGGTCACTCACTAGCGGTGCATCATCCCAATCTGCCTCAGAAAGGTGGATGTAAGCTAAGCCCAAATCATTAAACTTCTTACTAGCAAGTAAAATGGCATCAATTGCTTCAATATCATGCATACCACGTTGAGTAATAAATGGGGCAAGACGAATGCCGACTTTATTTGCGCCAATTTCGTCACTCACCGCTTCAACAACCTCCATAACAAAGCGTAATCTATTAGTAATTGAACCACCGTATTCATCGTTACGTTTGTTTGAACTACGACGTAAAAATTGATCAATCAAGTAACCATTCCCGCCATGAATTTCAATACCATCAAAACCTGCTTCTATGGCGTTGCTTGCAGCGAGACGGTAATCTAGAACAATATCCTTAATATCTTGCTTTGATAATTCACGTGGAACGGGGCAATCTACCATGCGTCCTATTCCATCCTCACCCACAACCCATACTTGTGCATCAGGCGCAATTGCAGAAGGAGCCACAGGCAGTCCATCAACATGAAAGGAAGCATGAGACATACGGCCAACATGCCATAATTGAGAAACAATATGGCCATCAGCTTGGTGAACTGCTTGGGTTACTTTTTTCCAACCAGTGACTTGTTCAGGGGTAAACATACCAGGCGTAAATGAATAACCTTTTCCCTGAGAAGATATTTGTGTTGCTTCAGTTATAATAAAGCCTGCGCTGGCGCGTTGCGCATAATACTCTGCCATTAAATCCGTTGGCACATCGTCAGGTTGAGCAGTACGAGAACGTGTCATTGGCGCCAATACAACGCGATTGCTCGCTTCAAATGTACCTAGTTTTTTTGCGTTAAATAGAATTGAGTTTTTCATAATATTTTGCCTCCTAAAAAATCAAAATTTTCGTTAGTTTCATAAACAAGAGTTTGTTTTTTCTCTGTTAGTTCCTGATGTTCGTCAAGTGGGAAAAGCATTTCTACCGTTAAACCATCAGGGCCAATAATAAATAGCTGTCGTTCGTTTGAAATAGGCAAAGCTTTTTCGGTATAGGAATAAGCGCTATTATCAAGTCGTTTGAGTAATGCGTTGTAATTAGCCCCTTCAAGAGCAACATGGGCAATTGAACCATTACCAAAGGCTGAAGAGGGTTGCTCTGCAATATGTATAAGCGGATTGTCATCGCTATATAGCCATAGACCATTAAATGGAAAAGGTGGCCGCTTTCCTTCGTGTAAACCAATCAGATCTACCCAAAAACACTCCATTGCTCTAAGGTCTGTCGTTAGTACTAATACGTGATTAATATTCATGTAATACCTTCTTAAATGCTCGTGATGAGTTTTGTTAATGAAATAATAGGTCTTGCTCATAAACAAAACAATTGCCATAATTATTAAAACATTCTTCCTTAATTCGGAATAATATGAGCGGTATAAAATAATATGGATAAACTCGGTGATATTGAATTGTTTGTGCGGGTCATAAAAAATGAAGGTTTAGCTGCAGCAGGTAGAGAAGTTGGGCTTTCACCGGCAAGAATGACTGCGCGTATAAATGGCTTAGAAGAAAGGTACGGCGTTAGATTGTTAAACCGAACAACTCGCCGGATTTCACTAACCGATGAAGGACGTAAGTTTTACGTTTCCTGCGAGCGAATTTTAGCGGAAGTAGAGCAGGCCGAAACTTCATTACAAACGGGTCAAACAAGCTTTACAGGCGCACTACGCATAACTGCACCATCTGATCTTGGACAACAACACATAGCACCCGTGTTATCAAGGTTTGTAGAAGAGCATCCTAGCATCACACCTTATCTCTTTCTTTCTGACAGTGTTGTCGACCTAGTAGGGAACGGTTTTGATTTAGGGATCCGCTTCGGCAGTTTGAAAGACAGCACGCTGATAGCACGTCGATTGGCGAGTAATCGTCGAGTATTGTGTGCTTCACCTGATTATCTGAAGCGTAAAGGCATACCTGTGCTTCCTGAAGAGTTAATACAGCATGATTGTTTGACCATGGTTCGTATGGCTGAACCACTAACTACTTGGCACTTTCAAGGTACCGCTGGTAACAGTTCAATTTCAATTCAAGGGACGAGAGCGTCCAATGACGGTGCTTTGATTAGGCGCTGGGCCATTGAAGGGGCCGGTATTGCATTAAAATCATATTGGGATATTGCTGAGGATCTAAAAGCAAAACGCTTAGTGACGGTTATGGATAATTACCAATATGACTTTAATCGAACAGGAACCACCGGAGGGGCTGATCTCCATGTTATATACCCGAATAGAAAGTTCATTTCACTAAGAACCACCGCGTTTATTGAAGCTTTGAAGCAGCACTTTACTTCGGTAGACAGTTAATTTATTAAACTAATGATTAATCTTCTCTAATCGAGATTGGAAATCTACTAAAAATCAGTGATTTAATTCAATGGAAAATATAATTTTAGACATCTCTACTCTAATTATTTAAATACAATACCAACCTGTACCTAACTTGCTTTGCTATAAACACTACTATTTACGTGTGTGTTTTGTACTACTCGAATTTTCTGCTATTTTTAGTATATTATAATTATACATATGGGGTTGAGTGAACCTTTTATGCTTAGTATAACTAGTTAGTATTCATTGTTGATAAGTCGTAGCTTTGGAGATACAAGCTAAACCCCATTAACGAGGACTTTTTCAGAATGATATCTTCTAAATTAATAGATTGTTACTAAGGGAAATAGTTATGAATTATTACGATAAGTTCCAAGGAATAAAGCAAACCGATTCTTACGATGAAAAAACGTCGTTGTCTTTAGCAATCGCATGTGATTTAGCTTATGAAAAAGATGAAAATAAAATAGCTTCAGTAGTCGAAAGTTGGGGGTATCAATTTAATGGTGCAATTGAAATTGTAAAAAAACCAGATGTAGATACTCAATGTTATGTTATGTCGAATGCAGATAATATTGTAGCGGTTTTTCGAGGTAGCGACGCCTTAAAAGACTGGTTTGCAAACTTTCAGGCTGTTTATGACCCTGGACCTTTAAAGGGTACTAAAGCTCATGAAGGTTTTCAAGATTCCCTATTTCCTGCGGTTATAGGCATTACCAACTTGCTAGATAGTGTGTTATCAAAAAATAAAAAAACATGGATCACAGGACATAGTCTTGGTGGCGCATTAAGCTCTCTTTATGCTGGTATGTTGATAGAAAATAAATATAGAGTATATGGGATATATACTTTCGCTAGCCTTAGACCTGGAAATGAAGCTTTTAAGGTGGGTTTAAATAATAAAATTATAGGTCCTCATTTTAGAGTCGTAAATTTTGGTGATGTTGTTCCTCATATACCACCTGAACCATTTTATAGCCACCCAGGTGCTCGGGTAATACTGAAAGAAGAGGTGAGAGAGCATTCTGATGAATCATGGTTCTCTCAGCGAATAGAGGCTCTAAGAGTATTTATTTGTAATGCAACTGAAGTCTTAGATGTTGCTGATAATCATAGGCTTAGTGCTGACGAAGAAAGTTACATACCTAGACTAATAAAAGATTTAGAAAGATCTGATAATAAATAAATATTTTAATAATTAAATCAGGCTATTTAGTCATCCTCTATTTTGGAAATTGAGTTCTTCTTAATTGACGGAGGAAACTGATAAGCTTTGTTATTTACTAAAAAGATACCTACGAGGACGAAACGAGAAAATAATAAACTGACTAACTGTGCAGTAATTCGAATAATTACGGTATAAGTTTACATTTTATATAATCAAAAAAGCACTAATAAATAGTGCTTTATATTTTACATATTTTTTACAAGTGCAATAATTATTACCCATTAAAAAATCTGAATAACCCCACACATTAAATAAGAGCCTTCGGTAGCAGCTTGAGTGTGTAATAAATACAATTAAACCACGATTTATGATACTGCCGTTCTTTTGATTAGATACTTTAAAAGTAACATTTCAAAAGTTTAAGGTTTTTTAGAATCATCTGGCAATAGAGTGATTCGAAAAAAGCCCAAACAACTTGACCCAGCACCGAACAATCAGGTTAGACATTCCTCTAAAAATTTTTGAAGCGCAACACTTTAGTAAGCTATGCTTTTAAATATATCTTGCAATTTAGTAACTTATTGTATTAATTTTGAACAAGTCACATCAGCAAAAAATATTCATATATATACTAAGGAAATTCAAATGATAATAGGTATACCCAAAGAATCTTTTTTAGGTGAGCGTCGGGTTGCAGCAGCACCAAGCTCGGTTAGTGCATTAATTAAATTAGGTTTTACTGTGCAAGTACAAAAAGGCGCGGGTACTAAGGCGAGTTTTACAGATCAAGAGTTTAGCGATGCTAATGCAGAAATTGTCACGAAGAAAGCCTGCTGGCAAAGCGAAATACTCTTTAAAGTAAACGCACCCACACTAGAAGAAGTTGAGTTAATGAATGATGGCTCAACACTCCTTAGTTTTATTGCGCCAGCGCAAAGTTCCGAATTATTAGAAGCCCTGCGAAGCAAGTCAATTACTACCTTAGCCATGGAAATGGTACCTCGGATGACCCGTTCTCAACCAATGGATGCTTTAAGCTCAATGGCAAATATTGCGGGCTACCGTGCTGTTATTGAAGCGTCTCACCATTTCGGTCGTTTTTTTACAGGACAAATAACCGCAGCGGGTAAAATGCCGCCAGCTAAAGTGATGATAATTGGTGCAGGAGTTGCCGGTCTAGCCGCACTTGGTACCGCAGGTAGTTTAGGTGCAATTGTACGCGCTTTTGATACGCGTCCTGAAGTTAAAGAGCAAATAGAAAGCATGGGAGCTGAATTTCTTGAACTCGACTATGAAGAGCCAGAAGATACTGGCTCGGGTGATGGTTACGCCAAAGAAATGAGTAAAGCATTTATTGATGCCGAAATGGTGTTGTTTGCAGAGCAAGCCAAGGATGTTGATATAATTATTACTACCGCGATGATTCCGGGTAGACCAGCGCCGAAATTAATCACTGAAAAAATGGTTGAATCAATGAAGGCAGGCAGTGTGATTGTAGATTTAGCTGCTGCAGGTGGTGGTAACTGTGAATGTACCGTCGTGGGTAAAGTTGTTGATACGTATGGTGTAAAAGTGATTGGTTATACTGACTTAGTGTCACGTTTACCTAATCAGGCTTCACAGCTTTATGCTAATAATTTAATGAATCTAACTAAGTTATTGTGTAAGAACAAAGATGGAACGCTTGATATTGATTTTGATGATGTAGTCATTCGTAATATGACAGTAGTTAAAGAGAATGAAATTACTTTTCCACCTCCGCCTATTCAAGTAAGTGCAGCGCCCGTGAAAAAGGCAACAGTTGAAGCTGCTGAGCCGATTGAAGAAGCCGCTTCTCCAATTAAAAAATATGCTTTTATAGGGGCTGGAATAGCGTTATTTGGCTGGGTGGCTAGTATTGCTCCTGCAGATTTCCTTACTCACTTTACTGTTTTTGTACTTGCTTGTGTTATTGGCTATTACGTGGTTTGGAACGTCAGTCATTCGTTGCATACACCTTTGATGAGTGTCACCAATGCGATTTCTGGCATTATTATTGTTGGGGCATTATTACAAATAGGCTCGGACAATATTGTAGTACAGATACTCGCCACATTAGCGACTTTAGTGGCAACTATCAATATTGTCGGTGGCTTTAAAGTCACTAGTCGTATGTTAAAAATGTTTAGTAAGTAGGGGAGTAGTATGGAATCTACACAAATAGCGTCTAATGGCTTCATTAGTGCAGCATACGTGATTGCTGCTTTATTATTTATTTTCAGTTTAGCAGGTTTAAGCAAACAAGAATCGGCTCAAAGGGGGAACTTATTTGGTATGGCTGGTATGGCTATCGCTTTACTTGCCACCATTATTGATCCAAGGGTTTCTAATGTCTTTATCATTATTATTGCGATGGTTGTTGGTTCAGGAATTGGACTGAGATTAGCGAATAAAGTTGAAATGACACAAATGCCTGAGCTTGTTGCAATCTTGCATAGTTTTGTAGGTTTAGCTGCCATGTTAGTTGGTTTTAATAGCTATTTTGATTCGGGGCATAGTGTTGTGCTTACGGCAGCCCAGCACACCGCTATGAAAATACACTTAAGTGAAATTTTCATCGGAATATTTATTGGTGCTGTGACTTTTACTGGCTCTATTGTCGCTTTTGCGAAACTACGTGGAACGATAAGCTCTAGTGCTTTAATGTTACCTCATCGTCATAAAATGAATTTAGCCGCAGGGATTTTCAGCTTTTTATTGCTACTTTCTTTTGTCAATCATGACGGTTCAAATATAGCCTTATTCTTAATGACTATTACTGCTTTGGTCTTTGGTTGGCATTTGGTTGCTTCAATTGGCGGTGCAGATATGCCAGTTGTTGTCTCTATGTTAAATTCTTATTCAGGTTGGGCAGCAGCTGCTGCTGGTTTTATGTTAAGTAATGATTTGCTTATCATTACGGGGGCTTTGGTTGGCTCGTCAGGGGCTATTTTATCTTACATTATGTGTAAGGCAATGAATCGCTCTTTTATCAGTGTCATTGCCGGAGGTTTTGGTACAGACGTTGTTATTGATAACGATAAAGACTACGGTGAGCACACAGAAGTGCATGCGGAAGCGGTTGCTGACTTATTACGTAATGCCAAATCTGTCATTATCGCCCCAGGTTACGGTATGGCTGTTTCTCAAGCGCAATATCCTGTTTATGAGCTGACCCAACAACTTATGAATAAAGGAATAAAGGTTCGTTTCGCTATACATCCGGTGGCTGGTCGTCTACCCGGACATATGAATGTATTACTGGCTGAAGCAAAAGTGCCTTATGATATCGTTTTAGGTATGGATGAAATCAATGATGATTTTGTTGAGGCTGATGTAGTATTGGTTATTGGCGCTAATGATACCGTTAACCCAGCTGCTGCCGAAGACCCAACTAGCCCTATCGCAGGAATGCCGGTGCTTGAAGTTTGGAATGCTAAAGAAGTTATTGTGTTCAAGCGCTCAATGAGTACGGGTTATGCAGGAGTGCAAAACCCATTGTTCTTTAAGGACAATACTCAAATGCTATTTGGTGATGCTAAAGATAGTGTGGAGCAAATATTTAGAGCGCTTTAATACGAGGCATTAATAAATAAACCAGTTTATATTTATTCTCCGTTATAAACTGGTTCGTTTCATTTTTCAGCGGATGCAAATAAAGACTCAAATTGCGCTGTGAAGATGGGTTTTGTATCTCTTGGCTTCCTAAACTAATTCATCCGTTACTTTGCAGCGGAAAAGCCACTACCGCATTTCAATAATACTTCAAAAATTCTCCAGTCTGCTCAAAATACTCTGATTAACTGACCAATTTCACTGCCTTTTGTATTCTTATCTTTAAAAGCACTAATGCCACTACTGACTGATTGTTTATCATTCGAACCGGGTATGTAGTTGTGGCACTTTTTACTTAGGAAGGTAGCGAAGGAGGGGATAAACCAGTGGGAATTATCAAAATCAGTAGTTGATTTTAATGCTCTTATAATTAACCTACTTGAACAACGGTCTAATTAAGCGGTGTCGAGTAATGTAATTGACTGATGCTTTGTTTGAATAGTTTTCTAGCATAACTGGCTTATTGGGTATGAGTAATAAGCGTAAGTTACTGTCGAAGTAGTGTTTTGAGCAAACGATTAGGGGGAATTTAACTAAATTACAGGCAATAAAAAAGCACCACTATCTATGGTGCTTTGTTTAAAAGTGAGTAGTTTGGCTTATTGTTTCTTAAATCTTCGTGCAGCTAAACCCATAATGCCTAATGCAAAGATCGCAAGGGTAGAAGGCTCTGGGACTGATGTAATCCCAGTAGTGCTTATTTCATACGAACCAGGGGCACTCAAAGTAGCTACAAGTAAGGTGTAAGTGCCTGTAGAAGATAAGGATAAATTAAACCGTGGATCTCCAAAAGGACCTCCAAACGAATCATTTTCCGTATCATCCTGAGTATCTATTACTGTTAATGGGCCAAAAACACCATTTGATACAAGGAGCCCATTGATTAAACCGTCAGGGCTAAGTGAATCGACATCCAACCCTGTAACATCACCAAAAAATAGAGTAGCAATTAAATCTGGTGATGCTTCAGTTCTGTTAATATCAATATCAATTATGTCACCTGCGGCTCCATTAAAAGTCCAATAATCACCGAGTGAAGCTATAAAACTATCATCGTCACCGATGACAGTACCAGAAAATACAGTACCATCTTCTAAGTTACCTAATGGAATAACTCCAGCATTAGCAAAACCACTAATAGATAAAATCAAGCCAGCCAAAGCCGCTTTTAACATTTTCATATTCATCGTATTTTCCCTTGTAATACATTCCTGAGAATAGAAATGGATTCTAGTTATTGTACCTTTGTGTAGCATTAATTGAGCCAGCTATATTTAATTGTTAATTTTCACTATGATAGCTGAGTGTTTATCGAGCACAACATCCTTAGTGTAAAGTAATCGGACACTATGATGTTTGTAAGATGTTGTTTTAAAATTGCTTTCTTTACATTGTTTTTACTTGTACGATTATTACCATCCAACAAAACATTCCTGTATAATCCCGCGCATTGAACAATCGCCTAAGCAAACACCCTGAGTTTGCAATAAAGGCGTTAAAACCACCATTTATGACGCTGCTCTTCTCTTGATTAGATACTTGAAAAAGCACCTGTTACAAAAAATTAGAGTAAGTTGAGAGCAATATGACCGTAGAACAATTCGACCCGCAAACACCAAAGAAAAGCAGTAATTCAGCCGCAAGCCAAACAACGACTTTAGATATTCCCTCTAAAATGATTGCAGAGCAACATCAAGCCGTTGTTGACTCAGGCGCATCAAAAAAAGGCGCTAAAGTTGGTTTCGTTTCACTTGGCTGCCCAAAAAACTTAGTTGATAGTGAGCGTATACTTACGCAACTTCGTACTGAAGGTTATGACGTAACCAATAGCTACGATGATGCGGAATTAGTGATTGTAAATACTTGTGGTTTTATTGATAGCGCAGTACAAGAATCTTTAGATACCATCGGCGAAGCGTTAGCTGCAAATGGTAAAGTGTTGGTTACTGGTTGTTTAGGCGTTAAGAAAGATGAAATTATTGAGTTACACCCCAATGTATTAGGTGTTACGGGTCCTCATGCTTATGATGAAGTATTGGCTCAAGTACATGAACATGTCGCTAAACCTGAACATAACCCATTTATTGATTTAGTACCGCCGCAAGGGGTTAAGCTTACGCCTAAGCATTATGCTTATTTAAAAATATCAGAAGGCTGTAATCACCGCTGTACGTTCTGCATTATTCCATCAATGCGCGGCGATTTAGACTCTCGTCCAGTGGGTGATGTATTAGGTGAAGCAAAACGCTTAGTTGATTCGGGTGTAAAAGAGTTATTAGTGATCTCACAAGATACTTCTGCTTATGGCGTTGATGTTAAACACAAAACAGATTTCTGGGATGGCATGCCCGTTAAAACACATATGCAGCAGCTATGTGAAGAATTAGCAAAGCAGGGCGTTTGGATTCGTCTTCATTATGTTTATCCGTATCCGCATGTTGATAAAATCATTCCATTGATGGCGGAAGGTAAAATATTACCTTATTTAGATATTCCTTTTCAGCATGCGAACAAACGCATTCTTAAATTAATGAAACGTCCTGGTAGCTCAGACCGAGTATTAGAGCGTATTGCTAAATGGCGAGAAATTTGTCCTGAATTGGTGATAAGATCAACTTTTATTGTTGGTTTCCCGGGTGAGACAGAAGAAGAATTTGAAGAGTTATTAAACTTTTTAGAAGAAGCACAATTAGACCGAGTTGGTTGTTTTAAATATTCACCTGTTGAAGGTGCTACCGCTAATGCGTTACCTGATCATGTTTCAGATGAAGTAATGGAAGACCGTCTGCAACGTTTTATGGCAGTGCAAGCGAAAATCAGTAGCGATAAATTACAAGTACGCATTGGTCAAGAATACCTTATTCTTGTTGATGAAGTGAATGGTTTAGGTATTGTAGGCCGTTCATATATGGATGCACCAGAAGTTGACGGTAAAGTTTATTTGTCAGATGATTATGATGCCAAACCAGGCGACCAAATTTGGGTACAAATCATTCATGCCGATGAACATGATGTTTGGGGCGTTCGCGTAGAAGATTAATCGTATTAAGTTAGGCTTAACTCAATTTAAGCCTAACTATTATTGCCACTTGTACTAATTGAAATACTCCAAAGCCGAGTTGATCTAGACAGAATGGATTCACTTTAATAATTTATTGATGTCGTAGTGTATAGTTAATTTAAAATACGGATAGACAATAAATTTAGGCATCAAGATATTGATAAGGCTACTATATGAAAGTTATAGCGTTTATTAGAGAAAAGAGAAAAAATTTACAACACCAAAATGATCAGTTTATCGCCAAGTTAGAGCCTAAATTTAAGAACTTATCAAATTTATTCAATAACAAAATCACCATGCCTTTTAGAAATACGCTAAATAACCCTTGGTTCTCTCAATTTAGTCCTGTAGATGCGGAAGAAAGTAAACCCGAGGAGGTATTGATACAAGTACCACAAGCAGAAAAAACCTACAAAAGCCTGCTTGAAAAAATCGATACAGTAACATTTGTAGGTGATTGGCATGAGGTAGAGCAAGAGTGTATTGATCAATTTGCCGAAGTTACAGGTGATAAACAATGGATTCATACCGATCCGATACGTGCAGCGAAAGAGTCTCCCTTTAAAGCGACAATAGCGCACGGGTTTTTAACCTTGTCATTAATTCCCAAGTTAACTAATTCAGTAGATTTAGATAGTAACCCTTATCCAGAAGCAAAGATGGTTATTAATTTTGGTTTGAATCAAGTGCGCTTTCCTTATCCGGTTAAAGCGGGTACTCGAGTTAGGGCCAGTATTAAACTAGTTAATTTAGTTCCTATGAAGCGTAGTATCGAAGTTGTTAATGAAGTAAGTATTGAAGTTGAAAACAGTAAGCGTTTAGCCTGTGTGGCTGAAACCGTGTTACGTTTATATTTTTAGGACTTCGTTTTGAATAAAACGCTTAAATATTTTTAGTCTAATCTGTTAACTTACATGCCAAGCTTGGCGAGCAACTTTGGGTGCAAATTATTCATGCTGATGATCATGATGTTTGGAGTATGAGAGTTGAAGATTAATATTGCTTTTACTTTATTTTATTTTGGTTGGCTTGACCTTAGTTAACCTTAGTTATGAATTAGCGCATATCAAAAAGCCCAACTTTAATTAAGCTGGGCTTTTTTGTGTCTGAAACAATTTAGCAAAAATTAAACGTTAACAGCATCTTTTAATGTCTTAACCGCTTTTATAGTAAGAATTTGGATCTATGCGCCTGTTTGATGATTACGATAAAATGATGATAGTCCAGGAGCGTAAATTGTACGTAATTAACGCTCCTATTAAATAGTGTATACAGAGAACTATTTCATTACAGATTCAGCGTTATCCAGAACCTTGTCATTAAACGTTTTAGCTCCCTTATACCCAAGGAACATTGATACTAACCATATAATAAAAGCTAAAGGCGAGGCAATAACTGTTATTGCAAGTACAATAACAAGAATAAGGTTAATAGCTCCCCATAGTACGTTTCCTGCATACATTTGAGCTGCCCCTGGGATAAAAAAACCTAAAGCCAATGCGACAATTGGGTTTTTCATTTTGTTTTGTAATCTTGCTTGCTGAATAGTGTCACTCATTTTAAGTTTCCTTATGAATTGAAAGTGGTTACATTAAAACTGATTTACATAATTTATTAGTTTTTTTTCTTAAATTTACGAGCGGCTAATCCGAACATGCCTAAAGCGAAAATAGTTAAGGTTGAAGGTTCAGGCACAGTAGCTAAACTTTTATTTTTCACCAGCATGGTTGAATACACTAAACTAGTATTATTACTGAGATAATCAAAACTCATATGATCGTAAAAGTCCACTTGATCATGGCTTCTACTTTTTCGGAAACTCCCCACCAAATCATAAGTTTTAAACAAGGATAAGCCATCATCACCTTGAAAAAGTCCTGTAGCGTATTTTATTTCAAATGCATTCCCTTGATTATCTACTTGGTTGTAACCCATTTTTTCGAATAGGTTATCTAAAACTGACACTGACTTATTTTTCCCATCTCCAACGGTTGAGCGACCATAACTATCAAGATGTGAGATATAATCAGCAGTTAAAGTTAAAAATGTGTTTGAATACAGAGAATATACGTCATCTTTGGTAGCTAATCGCCATCCTTCATATTCATCACGAGTATCTAGTTGCGATGCCACATAGTCATAGGTATCTTTGTTATTAACACCAAAATCCATCCATTCTAGGCCAGTAGTTTGATCAATGAAGCTATCATTAGTAGTGTCAATTAAACCAGCAGAAGCAGTAAATGACAGGATTAAAAATCCAATTGCAGTTAAAGTTTTCTTAAACATGGAGTGTCCTTGTTATTTTAAATAATAAAATTAAATATTTACGCCAGTGATGATGAAATCACCATCTACTTTTTCAACTACAATTGGCAGTGAAAACACCTTGTCACCTAAAAGAAAAATATATTTATCTTCAGATAATTTTTTTACTTTTTTACCACAAGTAGTACTCTTCCTTTCTGAGTCTGACATCAAGTTATATTCGGCAAGGTTTGGATCATTGGTGAGTGTTTTAAGCGTGTCAATATCGTTACTTTTAAATGCATCACAATAATCTGCTATCAATGATTTTGCTTGTTCTTCAGGAGTACTACACGCAGTTAAAAATGTGGTTGCCGCTAATAGTAAAATGGTTTTAATTTTCATAAAAATATCCTTTGAAAGTGATGTGTTAATCAATATCTACGACCAGATAAAGGTCGTTTATTTCTTTAATAACTAGGCTGAAAGCACCTTGTTCAAAGTAAAACTTGGTTTTACCTTTTAGCTCTTTTACTGTCTTAATTGTGCACGTCATTTTTTCTGATAGTTGGCTCCATGAATCAGAATTTTTTTCATACTTTTTTTGAAGTTTATTAAAGTGCTTATCGTCAAGGATCACTTTCAATTGTTCAAAATTAGCTGCAACAATCTCTTCACAAGCTTTTGTCGCAAAATTTTCTTTTGATAATCCACTTAATTCTTTTGCTGTAAGCGAGTTATCGCTACATGCAAACAAAGCTATGCTGAGTAATGGAACGGTTAAAAATATCTTGTTTTTCATATTTACTCCTTAAATCATTTAGCATCACTATGGTTTGTATTTGATACAGCCCTAGCGTACTTGTTGGTTATTTTAAAACTGGGTATAGAATATAGGTAGGATGAAATGGAGGTAGATACGTAATTTTTTATGAATAATGCAATCCTAATAAATAAAAACAAATTTTAATAATAGTTTGAATACCATAGGTTTTTAGGTAACTATACGTTCATAGGTATAGGAAAATAAAAATTAAGTTTTAGGTTAATACATGATGTGTTCTATTACAGCCCTAACGCACTTGTTGGTGATTTTTAAAGCTGTTTGTAGAATATAGAAAGGATGAAATTGAGATAGATACGTATTTTATTATTAATAATGCAATACGAATAAATACATAATAAAAATTTAAATAATTGTCTGAATATTATAGGTTTTTACGTAACTATACGTTCATATATATAGGGAAATAAAACTCAAGTTTTATATTAATACATGAAGTCTACTATTAATGAAAAAGCACCAGTAACAGAGTTAATTGTTGAATGGAAGAAAGGCAGTAGTACTTCATTCAATGAATTATTCGAAATCTGTTATCAGCATTTTAAACATGAAGTTAGAAAACAAAAATTAAAAAAAACAAGTAATATTAAGCAATTAGATTTTTGTATTCAAACAACTACTTCAATTGTTCATGACGCTTATCTAAAATTATCCGCTCATAGAGAACAAACAGTCTGCAATCGTAAAGATTTATATGTATTAATTTCTCAAGTCGTTAAATCTATTCTTTACGATCAGTATCGAAAAGCCGCTTCACAAAAAAGAAATTCAAGTAACAATTTACCACCTGAAAATCTTGAAGGAGCATCTTCAGAATTATTAGCAAAATTAGTATTAGCTGATAAGTCCTTATCAAAAGAAAAATCGCGCTGTAATAACGTCTTAAATCTTAGTCTGTTTGCTGCATTACCGGTAGAAGAAATAGCATCCTTATTAAATATATCTGTTCGTACTGTTCATAATGATTTGAACTTTGCGAAAGCCTGGTATTTAGATGAATTGAGCGCTTAGGCTATTATGAACGACTTATATGCATTATTTCAAAAGCTTGCCCTTATTGAGAAACCTTTACAGTCAAACTGCTTTAGTCAACTCGAGAATGAATCTCCTAAAAAAGCCCAACAGTTAGCACAATTATTAAAGCAACGGAATGTGTCAACAGGCGTTTTGATTGAAAAAATATTTTCTCCTTTAACCTTTTTAGACAAGCCAGAACTGAGGTTAGGTAGGATAATTGATAATAAATACAAAATCGTTGAGCTAATTGGTCAAGGTGGTATGAGTGATGTGTATAAAGCCATAAGGTGTGATGGGTTAATAGAACATATCGTAGCGGTTAAATATTTTTCGCTTGCCGACACCTTTGAAACAGCCTTACAAATGATAAAAAAAGAAGCACAAATATTGGCTCAACTAGACCATCATTACATCGCTAGCTTCATAGATATTGGTTATGACGATAATGGCGAACCTAATATCATGATGGAATATGTGCAAGGTCAAACGCTTTTCGCATTTTTAAAAACAAAACCTGATGAGACGGTTTTATCTCAGGTTTATGCCACATTAGACGAGGCGAAAGGGTACGTAGTAAAACAAGGCGTAACTCATGGCGATATCAGTTTAAACAACGTATTAGTCGATAAAAATGGCAATGCCAATATTATTGATTTTGATATAGCTCAGTATAAAACTCAGTAATAAAATTAATTTATTCTAATAATTAATAGATAGGTACCTGTATGATTAGTGAAATGTTAGTTAGAACATTTTTTGATAATAATTCTCTTAAATGTTCAACCTCCGCTTTAGATTACGGTATTGCCAGCCAAAAAGACGTGTTTTTGCCTGTGGTTTTGGCTTATATAAAGTTTGCATTAAAAGACACCTCGTTTGAAAATTCTTGCTTAGTCTGTACGTTATCAAAAACAACAGAATCATTGACCTACTTAAAAGTAGATAAATTCGACTTGTTAGATGAAAGACTTGCTCATCATGTACTTAAGGTATTGGGTGGCTATCAATCTTTACAATGGTTTGAAAGTCAATTGGATGGAGATATTGATATTACACTTGTTGTTGAATATTTTCGAGAACACTTAAAAATAGTACCTGAAGGTGAAGAGTTAAATGACGGGGCTTATTTAGATGAATTGTTTTCTGTGGTTTTATCAAAAAACATTGATAAAAATCGCTTAGTTAAAGATCTAGAACAATTTATTGCTAATCGAGATGCTGAACTAAAGGAATCTGAACACAATATTGATGCACCATCCCCGGTAACAGAAAACACGATAAACGAGCAGCAGACAGCGTTTATACTTGAAAAAGATTATATCTCTTTAGATCGTAAGCTTAAAAATTTCTTCAATGAAATGACATTCATTGCTTGCGCGAAATACTTGTCTTCATCACCAGAAGCTAAAATACAAGAAATTAATACCAATAATTTACCTACAATAGACACTGAAATATTGTTATCAGCCATCATAGGCACGCCAGAATTACTTAAGGTACTTGCTGACGAGTTTGATTGTCAGCCTTCTCAAATTGTTATGCCATCTGTCATTTATAAAAACCGTGAATTACTTAAAGATTCAGTAGGCACGCGTACCCTGCAAGATAGTGCAAATAATACAAAAAGTTGGTATCAGCTTGCAGAAAAGTACACAACTAAACTTGATATAAAAACCGATATTAAAAACTGTTTAAGCATAGCTTTTAATGAAAAAAAATTGAACCTACTCACATTTGTTAAAGCTTTATTAGATCTAAAAAGTGAGAGTATAGAGAGCTTATCACGCTCAAATAAGTTAGTTAATCACACAATAAAATCAATGTTTGTTCAACAAAATTTAACCGAGTATCTAAACAGTAAAATTACCGGTCAACAACAAGCGATAGAACATTTAGCTAACGGCTATTTAACCTCATGTATAAGCAAGGTAAATGGCCCACGCTTAATTTATACATTTGCAGGGCCATCAGGTGTAGGTAAAACCTTTTTAGCTAATGTTTTCAGTGATTACTTAAATGAATGTGAGCATTCTGGCTATGCTATTAGTACATTCAATATGGAACAGTTTAATAATGAAAAAAATAGCGCAAGATTATTTGGCTCTGGCTCTGAATACATAGATTCAGGCGTTGGTGTATTAACCGGCACGGTAAAAGCACAACCAAGGCATATCTTATTATTCGATGAAATAGAAAAAGCGCATTCAAATGTTATTCAATCGCTTCTTACACTATTAGATAGTGGCGTTGCTATTGACCAAACGCTTACTTTACCCGTTGATTTTACCCAATGTATTGTTATTTTTACCACTAACCTTGGCCAAGATGTCTTAGCTAAAAATGCACAAAATCATCAGGTAAATATATTTGATGTACTAAGAAATGCTGAAAACCCAGCGACCAAAACTAAATTATCAATTGAATTCATTAACCGTTTATCAAAAGGTTATTCAATTCCATTTTCCACTTTAAAAACAAACCATTTGATTTCGCTTGCTGAAAAAGCGTTGAATAATAAAAGTGAGAATATCGCAGGTGTACAATTTAGTTGGCCGACAAGTTTTTCTTCATTTTTGTTAAAGCGTTTATCCCCAGAAGTTACCGTAAGGCAATTAACAACGTGTGTAGCTAAACTTAAATCAGAAATTTTGACCAAGTCAGCTCCAAATGTAGGTGAGCATACAACAGCACTAAAATATATTATCAATGTTGAAGACAATGAAGAGTCGCTAGTAGCCCAAAGTATATTACTTTTTGATAATGACAATCGGCTGCAAAATGAATTGTCAATCTCACATTCAGACAAGAATATTCATGTAATGAATAATTCTGACGAAATTGCGCAAATGTTAAAGCTTCATCGACCTGACGCTTTTTTAATTGATACTGAATCAGTTGATCATGCTGTTGAGTCGTTAAATGACATCATTAATAAAGTTCATGCTGTTAACTCTATTATTCCCTTGTTTTCATACCGAATTATCGGAGAGAGTAATATTGACTCAGTACCTCGAGATCAAAACATAAGGGAGCACTTTGAACTAGCACTAAATCATTTAGATACTACTTTTTACGAAATGTTAGAAAGAATTAACTATTATTTAACCACTGAAAAATCATTGTCTAGCATGTTAAGTAGAAACGAAAAACTAAACTACCAATGTAAAATAACAAATCAGCAGTTAGAAAACGATGAGCAAGAGCAAGTTGGTAAAATAGAAAACTTTGATGTTTCATTTCATCAATTGTCAGTTAATCAAGTTATTGAATCTAAAGATATACAAGAAACTAGCTTCTTTAATCAGAGTTTACCTACAGAAAAACTTGATGATGTTATTGGTTTGCAGCGAGCTAAAAATCGACTGTTAGATGTAATTGAATGGATGAAATTTCCTGATAAGTTACAAAACTTCGACGTAAAAATACCAACAGGATTTTTATTTGCAGGTCCGCCGGGTACGGGAAAAACCTTTTTAGCAAAAGCTGTTGCTGGCGAATGTGGCTTACCTTTTTTCAGTGTTTCTGCGTCTGAACTTTCATCAACAATAATTGGAGGTTCATCTGAAAAAATAATGGCGTTATTTTCAGTTGCTAGAAAATATGCACCATCAATAGTTTTTATTGATGAGATTGACGCAATAGCTTCACAAAGATCAGAAGACAGTCAAGGTAACTCACGAGAACGTAATGCAATAGTAAATACACTGTTAACTGAAATGGATGGTTTTTCATCTTCTGAATCACCTGTCTTTGTAATGGCGGCAACCAATTACCCACAATTATTAGACAAAGCCATTTTGCGACCAGGGCGCTTTGACGAAACGATTTTTTGTGATTTACCCAACAGTGAAGCGCGCACCATATTTTTTGAAAAATTCGCCCAAAAACAGAACCTGCAATGGCAACAATCAGACTTAACCGCGCTTGTATCATCTTCGCAAGGTATGTCGTCGGCTGAAATAGACCAAGTATTGCGAGAAGCCATATATCAAGCCGTAGGTACCGAGAAACCGTTAACCATTGAGCATATTAAGCAAACCATAGTAAGAGTTGTATATGGCTCTCCGTCTGAAAATATTAAATTAGGTAAAGAAGAAAAACGCCGAACAGCTTTTCACGAAGCCGCGCATTTGCTCACTTATAAACTGCTATTTCCGAATCAAATAATTGATTTTGCAACCATAGAACCAAGAAACCAATCACTCGGTTTTGTCGCTACGCGTGCTTCTGAAGAATACGAAAGCTATTCGAAAACCCGAGTAATGAATAAATTACAAGTTTTACTTGCTGGCCGTGTGGCAGAAAAGCTTTGCACTAATAATGCTGATGAAATTAGCACGGGCGCATCAAACGATATTGAAAAAGCGACACAACTTGCCATGCATGCTATTTACGATGGCGGTATAGAAGAAAGTGTAGGCCCCGTAAATGTGGGCATATTAACCAAATTTGAAGAAAGCGAGTTGCTAGCAAAGGCACAAAAAGCTGTTCAGCAATGGTTAATTACAGCAGAGCAAAGTGTAGAAAAATTATTAAATGATAATTGCCACCAACTTGAGTTAGTTGCTAATACATTATTAGAGAAAGAATCTCTGTTGAGTGACGAAATTAATACACTATTTATTCAGTAGCATTACAGTATGTTATTTGAAATAAATACGATAAATGGAATGAAGTATAAAGATGCTTGAATGTTTTATAAGTTATAAGGTAAAGGCCGATGATAATGTCGCCCTTCAGTTATCTCGTTTTTTGCAAGACAATGATTTTAAAGTTTTTGTTGATAAAAAATCATTACTGCCCGGACAAAATTGGGTCGATGAATTACAACACTCGGTTACTCAATCCGATTATGTTTTTGCAATTTTTACTCAAGATTACATTGCTAGAGTGGTTGAAGGTAATTGTAATGGCGATAATTTTATTATTGAAGAGCTGAACTGGGCACTTAAAGATAATAAACTTATTCCTATTGGTATAGGTGTAACAGTAGAAGAAATAAAAACGTGTTTTGACTTAGTACCTTCCTTGAAACCCATACAATTCCAAATGTTTCCTACAGACTTATCAGAACAATGCTTTCATATAATATTAAATAAACTGTATAAACGTATTTATTCAAAAGATTCAAAAGCAAAAAGTATTTTACCCGTATCGCACTCTGTTAACGTGTCTGGTACAGCATTGTCGAGCGAAGATGCATATTTAAAATTAGACATGCCTTGGAACGATAGTGATGCAATTGAATATAAAAACACATTAAAGCGTAAGGTGTTAAAAAGCGCGATGGACTATGTTGTGTTGGCTAAATTTCATATAAAAGGCCGGTTTGGATTAAAAATATCAACTGAAATTGCTTATCATCATTTTGAAAATGAAGCTAGAAACAATTGTAGAGAAGCTTTTTTTGAATTAGGGCAAATTTATGAAGCCGATGATAATCAATATGGTTGCGATGAAGATAAAGCCACCGAATATTATACTAAAGCACATGAGCTAGGTGACATGCGGGCTACATATCACCTAGGCTTGTTATTCGACGATAATATTGAAAATAAAAACTGCCCAACCCAGTTTTTAAAAGAAAAGTACGGCATAGAACATTCAAATAAGTTTGTCACCGAAATCTCACAAAAAATAAAATATTACAATGAGTTAACTACGGCTGAAAAATATGTATTTTGTTTAACACAAATTTCAGTAAACAAAAATACCGAACAGGCTATTAAACAAATAGAAAAATTGGCTGTTTTAGGATATTTGCCTGCTATTTATTGGTTAGCTTGTAAGCATTTCGACTATGACATAGAAGATTATCAGACAATCAATAGCATACCTGCACTAGATATACGAGAAAGCTTGAACTACCTACAGGCGGGTGAAGAACAAGGGTGTTGTCGGTCAAGAAAACGCCTTGCCAATTGGCATTTATTCTTCGAGGGAACAAAGGGAGGATTCACTGCTAATCATGAATTTGGAATAAGGAAACATCAAGAAAACATAGCATTAAATTATTTTGATAGTGCTTATGATTTGATACGTTTGTTAAGTAAATATGACTATTATAGGACCCTAAAATTTAATCCTTCACATTTCTCTATTGATGAAGGTCATTTATCAATAGAGGAACAGATATCAATGCTTGAATGTGGCGCTGCTTTTGGCAACGCTAAGTGCCGCCGTAAATTGGTCACTTTATACAGCAAGAGCAATAATCCCGATATGATTCCTTTGATGATAGAAGATATAGGTAAAGGGGATCTTTCAATAATTGATGAATATATTGATAATAACATTTATAGCTTTCATTTTGATGAAGCTGATTATCAAAAATTTTACGCATTATTGTTTATGTATTATAAAGATTTACCTGAAAAGTCTTTTAAAAAGTCACTGATGGACGTGCCATTCATGATGTTTTCATTGTTTCATAATAAGTTGGATGATGCATTAAGGATAATAAAAGTTGACGCGGTGGTGGATTACGCTTACGTAGTATCTATTATTTTAAATGACAAGCATATTGACGCTAGGGAAGAGCTTTCCTTCCAAATTTTAAAATATGGTGCTAAGAATGGATGTGAGAAAAGTAATGACTGGTTATTGATGATAGTTTTAAATGTTGGCGATGTGAAACCAATGTGCAGACCCCAATTTTTAAATGAAAACCTCAATGATGTATTTTGGCGTGAGTTTCTACAAAGTAATCTAAATAAAAACAGGGAGGTAAAAGGTCAGTATACATTTACTAATGAAACTGGAGAATCAGATAGTTGCACATTGTCTTCAAGTTTTATTAAAAGCATTCTTGAATTATATACCTTTGCTATAAAATGTGAAGAAAGTCTTCTTACATTAGATCCTAACAGTAGGGAATTATTAGATTTATACAGAGAATTAACCGTTGGAAAGTTCGCCAATTTTACAAGCGGACCTCTACCTTTTAACAAGGAGTATAAAGATTTATATAATTTAAAAACTGCTTTTATTAATAAACTATTCCGTGATGTGAAAAATATGGATGATATGACTGCGATGTCTGCTTTATGTATTCATCTCACCTCTACAATAAAAAGGCATAAAGATTTAGAACTAAGTCAGAAATTATTCCAATGGTGTTTGCTACGGCTGAAACTCTTTATAGAGAAAACATCTTTTTATCATTCATCGAGCACAACTGGTAGACCCTCCAGGAAGTTATATGTACCCCATGGAATCACTTTCAAGGAGGACTTTACGTATGCCTACGAAGCCTTTTTTTCAGATGGTGTTCAAAAGGCGATGATAAATTATGATTCAATTACAATAGATGACAAAAAACAGTTTCAATATGATGAGAACCAAAGATTTGACTTTGATGAAGTCGCATTTGATTTCTACAGACAGCAGCTCTGTATTCTTTCAGATAAATTAGAATTGTATCAAAGTAACTATGCTCATTCGATTAATCAGGCACGACTAAATGATTACTTAAATGATTTAGACAATATTTATGAGGATGACAGCTATTGGTTAGATTTGTAATGTGATTTATTCAAGTAGAAACAGTGAATATAGCAGAAGTAATGAATCAGGTTATATCCTATCTTTTAGATTAAACGGGCATCCCTATAATAATTTTAAAAGGGATGCTAAATAACAATAAATGGAATTTTCATATGTTTAACTCAAAAACGTTTAGATTATTTATAAGCTCAACTTTTAGTGACTTTAAAAGAGAAAGGGAGATACTACAAAGTAACGTCTTCCCGCATATAAAAGAATATGCTGCTCAGAATGTTTCTCCTTTCATAGTAGGTATGTTTCAATTAAAAATCTATATGTAAATATTCTCCAAAGCTGTGAAATGTAAGTTTAGACAGCAGGTTTGACTTATATATTCGATATAAATTTACAAGAGGATCCACGCTTGACATTAAATTGACACGAAATTGACATTTTAAAACATAAGCGGCACAATCATGCTATTGAAAAATAAAGTTATTTTTATAAGGATGTTAAATGGAAAAGCGTTTTGAGTCTTTGCTTTGGAGTAGCAGATTACTTCTACTTTTTGGTGTTGTTTGTTGTGTGATCACAGCGGCAACTTTAATCTTATTAGGTTGTGTCGAGGTGTTTCACTTATTACAAGGAATGTTCTCCTACCTAATTACTCATAGTTCAGATGTTTCCCGAGATAATCTAGTACTCATGGTGATCGAGATCCTTGATACATTCTTACTTTCTTCTATCCTCTTTATCTTTGCCTTTGGTTTGTATGAACTATTTATCAGTTCTATCGAAGAGTCTAATAAACACCAGTCAAAGGCCTTTCAAATTAGTAGTATTGATGAGCTAAAAGCAAAATTGGGTAAGGTTATTGTGATGATTTTAGTCATAAAGCTATTCTCATATCTTGTTGAAATCAAGCCTCAAAATATTGTTGAAATTTTATATATGGCCATCATAGTTCTACTAGTATCAGTTAGCCTTTGGCTTGGGCACGCCAAAAAATAAGTATCTGAACTATCCCCCACTCTAAGTACACCCGAAATTAGAGATAATCACAATGAATCTAAAAAAATTACTTAACACTTTTTTTGAATATCGCGAAGTACAATGCTCGGAAATGCTAATGGATAATTCTATGTTAGAGCAATCTGATGTAGTTCTGCCGTTGGTTTTACTTTATATCAAGTTGGCTATCAAAAACACCAAGCTTGAAGGTAAAGTATTGAAATGTCAGTTAGTTAAGCAAACAGAATCATTGTGTTATTTGGCCGCAGAAAATATTGAATTTATCGATGAATATATTGCGCTAAATATTATTGAAGAATTGGGAGGTTATAATGCAATTGAGCAGATTGAAGATAACCGTCCCTGTTTTGTAGAGATAGAGTCTTTAGTAACAATGTTTCGTAAGTATTTGCAAAATATACCAGAAAGACAAAGTTTAGACGATAATGCAGAGTTTTATCAGCATTATTTGCAAGTTTTCAAGCTGGAGTTAGATGAAGACTTTATTGAAACACAAATAGAAGTAGCAGAAAGTTATTGGTATAAGGATAATCTATCAGTAAATGGCGACATAGAAGGTGGTGAAGCGCTTAAACGACAACCGTTTAAGCTGAAAGAGCAGTATGTAAGGCTAAAATCATCTACGCAGAATTTTTTTGAAGAACTGTCAGTTTTAGCTTGTTCAACCTACCTATCCGTACATCCATCAGTTGAAGTACAAAATATTAAGGTAACAGATCTACCTGAAATTGACTGTGAACTGGTGCTTTCTGCACTTATTGGTACTCCAAGCTTTTTGGCAGCCTTGGCAAGCCAATTTCAGTGCCAGCCAAGTCAAGTGTTAATGCCTGACGATGTTTACCATGCGCGGAAAAATCTAAAACATAAGGCTGTTACCCGAAGTTTTTCGGTAAACAATGACACGACTAAAAACTGGTATCAAATAACAAAAAGCTTTGCTTCTAAACTTGTACTCAATGAAAACTTAAAATCTTGCTGTGATTTTTCTTTTATTGATAACGAGTTTAATGACTCATTATTTATTGAAGCATTATTAAAATGTAAACATCACATTATTGCGGAACTTGCGGTGTTAAATCAATGCAGCAATCGTATTAGTAAAGCAATCAAAGTTGAACAACAACTCAAACTTGACTTAAACAAACAAGTTATAGGCCAGCGAGAGGCTATTGAAAGTTTAACGAAAGGATACCTCACCTCCAACATTGCTTTAAGTGAAGGACCAAGGCTGATATTTACCTTCGCAGGGCCATCAGGTGTAGGTAAAACCTATCTCTCTTCTATTTTTTGTGATTTGCTAAATCAATATGAACAATCTGGATATGCTTTTACTACCTTCAATATGGAGCAGTATGCAGACAAGCAAGATGGGATGAAATTGTTTGGTAGCGGTTTACAATACAATGAGGCTAACCTTGGCGTTTTAACAAGTGCCGTAAGAGCACAACCAAGGCAGGTTTTACTTTTTGATGAAATAGAAAAAGCCCATTCAAATGTTACTCAATCACTACTTAGTATTTTGGATAAAGGCATAGCCCAAGATCAAACCAGTCAAGAATTTATCAGCTTTGACCAGTGTATTGTTATTTTTACAACAAACCTCGGTCAGGAAGTACTAGCAAATAATCATCAAAAACATCAACTGAATATTTTTGATGTATTACGGCATGCAGAAAATCCGGCAACTAAAACCAAGCTCTCGGTTGAATTAATTAATAGGCTAGCTAAAGGCTATTCAGTAGCATTTTCTCCTTTACAGATTAATCATTTTGTTTATTTAGCAGAAAAAGAACTCAACAAAATCAATGACTACCAAGAGATGCTTGATTTTAAATGGCCAGAAAACTTTGCCTCATTTTTGTTGCAATCTTTGGCTCCTGAAATAACGGCAAGAAAATTAACAAGTTGCTTGGCCAAGCTCAAGGCTGACATTTTAGTTAAAGCAAGTAGCCTAATTACTGAAGATATGTCGCCAATTTCTTGTGCTGTCAGTGTAACTGAAAATATGCCAAATATTGATGTAAAAAAATTAGTGTTATTCGACAATGACACTAGACTTCAAGCCCAACTAGCACAGTCTGAATTTTCACTCTCAGCTAGCATTGTTGATAGTTTTGAAGATATAAGAGCCATGCTGGAGCAACATCGACCTGATGCCTTTTTAGTTGATATAGAATCGATTGCCAATGGTCAATTGTCTTTAAATGAAATCACAGAGCACGTTCATTGCATTAACAGTCGCATACCAATATTCAGCTACCGCGTGGTAGATATACAAATAGACAACCTGAAAGAACAAACACTAAATCATAATGTAAGAGAGCATTTTGAATTGGATTTAGCCACATTTTCTCTGTCGTTTCCAGCCATGCTTAAACGAATTAACTATTTCCTTACTATGGAAAAAACTCTATTACGTATGACAACGCGTAATGAGACGCTAGAGTATCAATGTCGAGTAGAGCACAATAACAAGGTACTCGATGTTTCATTTACCAACCTATCTTATCGTCAGGTTATACAATCCAAAGACTTGCAAGAAACCAGTTTATTTAATCATAGCCTGCCTGATAATTCACTTGATGATGTTATCGGCTTAGAAAGAGCTAAACGTCGCCTTATTGAGGTAGTTAGCTGGTTAAAGGCTCCGGAAAAACTGCTAAATTTTGGTATAAAAATACCGACAGGTTTTTTATTTTCTGGCCCTCCCGGAACGGGAAAAACCCTGTTAGCAAAAGCTGTTGCAGGGGAGTGTGAGTTGCCTTTTTTTAGTGTTGCGGCTTCGGAGCTGTCAACGCCTCATAGCGGCGGTACAACGGAAAACATCAAACAATTATTTGCCACAGCGCGAAAATATGCACCCTCAATTATTTTTATTGATGAAATAGATGCTATCGCCGCACAAAGAACCGATAATTCTGATGGCAGTTCAAGAGACAAAAATCTAACGGTTAATGCGTTACTTACTGAAATGGATGGTTTTTCAATCGCTGAAGTTCCTGTATTTGTTATGGCAGCTACTAATCATCCGCAGTTGCTTGATAGCGCTATTACTCGTCCGGGTCGATTTGATGAAACAATTTATTGTGACTTACCCAATAAAAATGCCCGACTGATCTTTTTTAAGCGTTTTGCCAGCAAACATAAACTGAATTGGCAAGAAACAGAGCTACAACAATTAGTTTCGTCTGCACAAGGCATGTCATCAGCTGAAATAGATCAAGTGCTGCGTGAGTCGATTTATCAAGCCGTAGGCGAGAACCAACAATTAACCACTGAGCATATTAAACAAACCATGATCCGCATTGTTTACGGCGCTCCTTCTGACCATATTTTCTTAGGGGCAGAAGAAAAACGTCGTACTGCCTATCATGAAGCAGCACATTTATTAGCGTACAAATTACTCTTTCCTAAGCAGCCGATAGATTTTATTACCATCGAACCAAGAAACCAGGCGCTAGGTTTTGTTGCCACCCGTGCCTCAGAAGAATATGAAAGTTATTCAAAACGTAGGGTGATGCATAAACTGCAAGTATTGTTAGCGGGTAGGGTGGCTGAAAAACTTTGTACAGGAGACTGTGAAGAAGTCAGTACCGGGGCTTCAAACGATATAGAAAAAGCGACTCAGCTTGCCATGCATGCTATTTATGAAGGGGGCATTGAACCAACCGTTGGGCCAGTTAATATTGCCATGCTCACTAAGTTTGAAGAAAGTGACTTATTAGCTAATGCTCAACAGGCCGTTAAACAATGGCTAGACCAATCTGAGCAGCAGGTAGAGCAATTGCTAAAAGATCATTATCAACAGCTAACATTGGTGGCTGAAACCTTACTTGATAAAGAGTCATTATTAGGTGAGGAGATTAACCTCATATTTGATAGATAATGAGCATTCGACTTCCCTGATTTTCACATGATAAAGAATCTAAAAAATTTAATGAAAAGGGTAAACCAAAAACAAGTTCCGAAATTAAGAAAAAAAGAAACGCTATTAATAGAGTTAGCAAAATAAGCCATGTTAGAAAATTCAAATTGGAGCTACTTTGAATCGCTCAGTGACTAACAACATAAAAAATAACTAGAAATTTGTGATAAGGATATTGAAAATGGTTAAAGAAGTTAATAGCAATCGTGAAATTAGAGTATTTATATCTTCAACGTTCAATGACATGAATGAAGAAAGGGAATATTTAATTAAAAATGTATTTCCTCAAATAAAAGATGAATGTTTAAAGCGAAACGTTGGTTTCACCGAAATTGACTTAAGATGGGGAATAACGGAAGAAGAGTCGAAAGTCGGTCAGGCAGTGAATATTTGCCTTGAAGAAATTGAACGGTGTAAAAAGTATCCACCTTTTTTCATCGGGATGTTAGGTGAACGTTACGGCTGGGTTCCAGAGCAAGAAGATTTAGAACCCTTACTTTCAAATAAAGAACAACAGAACATTTCTAATGTATTAGGTAATAAAAATATTAGCGTTACTGAAATGGAGTTTCGTTATGGGTTATTACTAAGTGAACAAAGCAAGCTACAAACTCTTTTATATTTTCGTTCACCAGAATTAACTCAAAGTCTTTTTCTAAGATCACCTGATTTGAATAAAGCACTATTTTATGACGACAGTGGCGACTTATTACAGAAATTCAAACAAGAGTTATTTGAGACCAAAAAAGACAGTGTTGTTATAGATGGTTACCAGTCTGTCGAAGAGTTTGGAAACTCGGTAAAACAGCAGCTACTTAAAGCACTAGACGATAGGTTCCCTAATACTGAGCTCGTTGAAGAATCAATAGCTCGTAATAATCAGGTTTTTGCATATCAAAAGCTTAATAACTTCGTTCCACGACAGCTAGAAAGAGCCAAGGTGTTAACACATTGCAAAAACAGGCTAGATGAGGAAGAGCTTCGTTTATGTGTGGTTCAAGGAGAGTCAGGAACGGGTAAAAGTACATTAATGGCCGATCTAGTTAGATACCTACCACAGCAAATATCAGACGCATTAGTTTTTGAGCATTATTTGGGTAATGACAATTGCATAAACTTGACACAATGGAGAAAAAATCTTCTTGTTGAATTATCCTCTCACCTAAATGTGGAGAATGATACTAAAGAGGGCTATTCAAATGAAGAGCTTTGGTTTTACCTGTCTACAAAGTTAAACGAAGTTTCATACAGTCGAGATGAAGCGCCTATTATTCTGATTCTTGATGCTGTAAATCAATTAGACGATCCCCAAGAGGCAATAAAAATAATACAGGGGTTAAAATTTTCAAAAAATATCATTTTGATCATAAGCGCTACACTAGAGTTAGCGTTCGACGATACAAGTTTTGAGGTTTTTCAATGTGGAAAGTTATCTCTAGAAGAAAAAGTCGGCATCATAAAAAATTATTCGACTAACTATAGAAAGTATCATTCTGCAGATAATTATGAGCAAATAGTAAACTCTGATGCTACTGATTTACCTTTGTATTTAAATATAATTCTCGAAGAGTTAAGGTTAAGGTCTAGTCATCATCGACTAGAGCTAGATATTGCAAATATCCTCGCTCATAAAGAAGTCCAGTCGCTATTTCAACATATATTGCAGGCGCTTGATGGAGAGTTTTCGGACGATAAACATCCCAATATTATTTCTAATTTAATGGCTTTATTAGCAGCCTCTCATAACGGATTAGATGAAACAGTAATAGGTGCTTTACTGGCTGATAAAAGTGACGTTGCAAACAGCCATAGTAAATTACACCAAATTTCGCGTCACTATTTAAGTCGAGTTTTAAGCAGTGTAAGACCTTATTTATTCCGCTCTTTAGGTAAGGAAAAAATAATGCACAACGCACTTATTAGCGCTTCTTTATCAATGGTTGATGAAATGAAAGTTCGACAGACACTGATTGATTTTTGTTCATCAAATAGATCAGAAGATGTTACAGAGCGAATTTTTCAAAAGCTGCGGTTAATAGAGCTGAAGAAAAATGATGAATTAGATATTTTTGAGCTCTTTGGCAATGATGTGACTGAGATCTCAAACCTTATCAAATGTTATCAACATAGCACTGCTGTTTTTAAAGAGCTATTAACGGCTTTTGATAAAGACTCTAACGGGCATGCTGATTCATCAAAATATTTTATTCAAAACGTTCGCTTTGAAGAGTTAATGACAGACATTCTACCAACAGCTTTTAAATCTATGATAGATTATATTGCCTACAATAGAATGACTTGGATAGCTACAATGCTCACTCGGCGACTACTCGCTGAGCTATCAAAGGTATCAGATACTTCTGCTGCTTTAATGTTTGAATATCAGTTGATATTTGTAGAAAATGAACTTTTATTTGGCGACATTCAAAATGCTGTTCAAGTAGCTAATTTTTTATTGGAGCGAGTTAATCAGTTACCTGATTCTCAGCGCCTTATGGAAAATAAATTATATACGCTTGCTGCTTCAATAAATACAAAACAGGAAAGGTACGAGCAATCGTACCTTTTGTGCATTAAAGCTATTGCTTCTATAAGAAGTCTTAATGGCCAGGACATAGAAGAAGAAAATGCTACTTTACAATTGGCTATTGCCATATTCAAAATAATACAATCTAAGCAATCAAGGCCTAGAACAACTATTTGGGGACTTGAGGATCTTAAGCTCACCACATTATGTGGCACAGAACTATCTGACAGTGAGTTATCCATTCATTTATTTAATGTAGCTATTGAGAAGTTATTGAAATCTTATGGTGAAAATCATGCGTACTTTATTCGGCCTCTATTTTACCTAGCGTGTCTACATATAGCATTAAATGATGATAAGAAAGCCGGTGAGTATCTGAACAAAAGCTGGAAAATAATGCTAGCGCAGCTTCCTCCTGGCAATCAGACCTTTATTGAGCTTATTGACTTGTTCACCTCCGTAGCTGCAAGTTCTAATTTATATCCAGCATTTAAATCTCAATGTCATAAATTATTGGAAGATTGGCAACAGCAACTTAGAAGTGACCATCCAACTATTGTCAAAGTTAAGACGCTACTAAGTAACTCTGAGACGAAAGATAAACGGTATATTATTGAGCAGTTCCCTAAAGACTTTGAATTTCTAAAAGCTCTTCATTATGCTGGTAAACATATTCAAGATACGCTTATGTACGATTTAGGTACATCGAATGATAATAAGCTTTCTACTTGGCTTTATACTGGAAAAGAGTGTATATCGCCGGCCCACTTAGGGTTCAGATTGGGAACAAAACTTTATTTTGTGTTATTGGATCTTGTTGATACAGAGACTCCCTATGGCAACTATCAACATTTTAGTGGGTTTTGTGAAAAAAACGGCTTAATCCCTTGTTTGATGAAAATGAAAAAAGAAGCTGAACACTACATACCTATATATAGTGGCAGTGGATTAAGAAATGAAATTTCAATGGAGATAGTTGATCGATGTATCGAAGAGCCTTTGCCTTCTTCTGTTATGACTGCTTGGGAAAATTATGACTTTGCAATTCAAGTCGTGCGAAGTTATCTTGAACAGAAAAATTACAACATTTTATCTTATTCCCACGATCCTAACATAATACCATCTATTAACTTTTTAAATGAGGGGAATACTGCCGTCGTGAAAGTGACTGCAACTTTTCAATCTGAAAATGGCCAACAAGAGTCGATTAGTTGCGGTTACTTTTCTGAAAATGACGTATTGTCGACTCTATCTGGCGGTGTATTTGAAGCCAAAGTACACGTTTACAATGGCAACGATAAAAAACTCCCTCCAATTAGAGGTGAAGCATTAGGTATAGATTTTGAAGGGATAGAGCCGCTAGTTATAGATGCTCAGTAGCAATAATCTAGGATGGTGTTTTGAGTCTGTAACTAAACCTGTTACAGGGTCACTATAAATTAATTAATGCAGGTAAACCCCCGGCTCTGCCGGGGAGACTCACATAGGTTCTACCTATACCGCGGTATAGGTATCCTTTAATCTCGACCAAGAGAAAGAAGGAAAACCTATGCGAGATTATAGGAGTTTGTCCCATACAGGATGGGATTGTAAATACCATATTGTATTTATACCTACAAAAAGACGCAAAATGATATTTGGTTCAATCAGAAAACATTTAGGGGAAGTGTTCCATGAGTTGGCTCGTCAAAAATGCGTGATTATTGAGGAGGGACACTTAATGCCAGATCATGTTCATATGTGCTTGAGTATTCCACCGAAGTTAGCAGTTTCCAATGTTGTTGGTTTTATAAAGGGAAAAAGTGCGATCTCAATAGCGAGAACATTTAAAGGAAAGCAAAGAAACTTTACTGGTGAAGCATTTTGGGCTAGAGGATATTTTGTATCCACGGTTGGGCTTGATGAAAATATGGTGAGGGAATATATCCGTAATCAAGAAAAACAGGACGTAGAGCGGGATCAGCTGAAGTTGGGGGGTTAATGCGCCTCGGGCGCTTACTTTAAGCCTTCTAGGCTGTCATCTAATAAGCCTCCGGCTCTGCCGGAGGTCATTTAACTAAAATTATTAGTCCCAAATAAATTAGACTTGTCTAAATTCAATAAGCGCCCCTTAATATTGTTTGGCCGCTTCTAGCTTATTTTTTAATTAGCACCTCTCCTAAGTAAGTCCAATAATACTATTGAACTTTGCATAGAATCTCTTTGATAATTAAAATTTTAAATAGTTATTTTTTATTTTTTAAATCACTTAATGACTCAAAGTGATTCCACTCTGCATGCTCTTGCATTGCTTCTTTTGCTAATTCAATTAGCAGATTTTCAATCGTTTCATTGTCCATATCTTCTGACGGTTGTTCTAAACCTATTTCAATTTTAGATAAAGCATCTTTGTATGCTGAATATAAGTCAGAACAATTACTTGGGTCAGTGTTTTTAATTTTCTTATTTAAAAATTTTAGCTCTTCAAGTACTTGATTATACTTTGAGCAAGGCTGAATATTTGAGTTTGTAATCTCTTGCGTTATAAGTTGATCAGCTCTTTTGTATAATTGAAGTAAATTTAAATAACCGTTGGCTGTATGTCCGTAGTTTGCGAGTTCATTCCATAAGGCAGTGACAGCTGTTAGTAGTAATGAAAATTGAATGCCAAACATTACCCAGTTTGATGTTGATAAATCGCCATTTTTAATAGTGTCATTTTGCAATAAAATAATTTGTGCTGCCCACATGCTAATAACAGATAAACAAGTAATCCAAAACAAAATGGTAGTCCACTTTGTTAGCGTTACTTCAGCTCTGGCAGGTCGCTTATAAAAAAATGTTTTTAATTTTGTCTTTATATTATTGGGATTAACTGAGCTTAATAACTTACTTATGGTGCTGCTATTAGGCTGTTCAGTATTTTTTGATAGGTCTAGCCTCGCTTGTAAAAAGCCAATTTGTCCATTTAACCAGTGTTTACTTACACTGTTTAGCTGTTGTTGTATTGGATTTTTCCACCAGTGTAATTCTGTTACTTCGATTGCATGATTTAAAATAGGTAACTTTTTTCGGTATCTTCTTGGTATGAGTGGAGAACTAGTAGGTGCGATGTTCGCAAGATTCAAAAAGCCTCGCAGCCTCATGCTTTCAGCTATTCCTCTTGCGATTTGAAAGTGCCATTTGGATTGTTTTTTATTCGCAGCTCTCTTTATCAATAGACCGGTAATTATGGCAATAATAATCATTGAATTTAATATCAAGCCCAATGGCTTATCTAAAAAAGCAGATGTTAGCTCGTAACTAACAAAGCCTGATAATGCAAAAAATACAAACCAAAGTGTGATGCTTCTATAGTTAGTTTGGAGGTTTTCAGCCGTTTTATCTGCGCTTTTAAATGTGGAAAATGATTCACCAAGACTAATTTGTTGTACTTCGAGTTCTTCTTCATCTTTAGGATTAACAGATGAAATATCAAAACTAGAGAGTTCTTGGTTATTATATTTGTTTAGTTGTAGGATTAATTCAACAAACTCCTCGGTCAAGAATGTTTGATTGAGATTTGTTGATGACGAAATGTTCCCTTGAGCTATATTATGAGAAACATATAATTTACAGTCTTGGTGTTCAGTAGGAAAAACAGCTTTACCCATTGACTTGTCAACACGCGTTAATTCAATATTATCAGCAGTTTTTTGCGTAATTTCCTTTCTTATTACAGGTATGTGGTGAACAACGCCTCCTAGTTGCCCATCAAAGTCGCTAAAATGGGATAATGCCTTATTTTCAGCGCCCTCTGGCCACTTAGCGTTAACTCCACATTTTATTTTAACGACATCACCTGTGCCGCCCAAACCATCAGACTTTTCATCATCCCACAGAGCTAATAAGACATTACTATATTTAGCAATAAATACACCTAAATTTAAATATAATGAGTTTCTCCATTCGCCGTAATTCATATCGGTTAATGCAAAATTATATTGTTCTTGCGTTAAACCGTGTCTGAGTAATATTTGATTGTTTTTATAGTCATCTAAAGTTTTTTCAAACTCTTTAACTGTAAATAGGCTATCTTCTGAAAAATCTTTAGTAAAAGCACTTTGTTCCATAGGTAGACATGGAATGATTCTAAAAGATTCTTTCGGCCATTCTTTATCATGCCAGAGTTCTTCTGCTGCCTGAATGGCTAGTAAATCCGCGCCATCAGCCATGCCTGACATGATCCAAATAGGAGTATTATTGGAATCATTCTTTGGATCATTAAACTGATCTCGCCAATGTGTTAACGCGGCCTTTATTTGTTCTTTAATAGGCTCAAGGTTGACATGTGAAGTTTTATTGCTTTTAAGGCATAGCAGGTCTCTGTGCCCTGTTATACCAATAATGAAGGGTAATTTATTACTGTAATTTTTATTCAGTGTCATCTTGAGCCTTTAATGGTATTTATTATTAAGTTTGCTTACTTTGAGTAATGAGCATTATTGTCGTAAACGTGAAAAATGATGCCTATAAGGCATAAACTTGGAAATATATAAGTAAAAAAGGGAAAGGTATGTGAAACAAATAACCCTAGACCAATGCTTGAGTACTTGAACCAAGTAAATATCACAGCGCCAATTGCACTTAAGATAAGTGATGTGATCGCTATGACTAAAATTAAATCCATTGTTGGGTAAGGTTCATTTGGAAAAATGTCGTTGTGTAGCCAACCATGGAGAAACTTGATTAGAATAGCCAAAGGTATTCCCATATAAAATGCTTCTATAAACTCTACTCGCATACAACTTCCCTATGTGGTTAATTTTGTTCTTTTAATGCGTATAAGCTACGGGTTAAGCTGTTGCCAAAGCCTCAGCTTATCAATTTTTTGTTGTTGGGTTACTTTATTCCACAGTTGATGGTAGTTAAATAAAACACGGTCAATACTACCAACAATTTGTTCTCTTTCTATAGTGCCAAAATAACGTGAGTCGTGGCTCAGGTTACGGTTGTCTCCAATCATGAAGTACTTACCAATTGGAACAGTGAATTGAGGACTATTTGTGACTAAGCTACTTTTAATATAATCAGGTAAGTCACTAGTAAAAATAATATTATAATTTTTCGTTTTTGAAGCAGATATATTGTTAGTTTCTTGGTATGCACTAAATGAATACTTACTTGAATAGGGCAGTTCTTTGTTTTTGATAACGTCCATTGTCGTGGCTTTCAAGGGGAGTATGCTGCCATTGATATAAAAATTATTGTCAATAATTTGTACTGTGTCACCGGGTATTGCCATTACTCGTTTAACAAATAATGACCCTTTATTGTCAAAAGCGACAATATCACCACGTTGTGGATTATTTATCGGGAATATATTTTTACCCCAATAAGGAATTTTAATATCAAAAGCGAGTTTGTTTACTAAGACATAATCACCTTCAATTAGGTTGGGGTTCATTGACGCAGACGGAATGTAATTCCAATTAATAAACGTACTTCGAATAAAAAATAACGCTAATAAAAACCAAATAAAGCCCATGTTACTGTGATAGAAACGTACCAGTAAATTTATAGCGTTATTTGGCGTCAAATTAACATTCATTATACGCATAAAGGTTGTGTGTCATTCGTCGTTGAATCGCTAAAATTAGCGATATCAAAATCGACGATGTTGGCGTTACCATTAATATCTACCAGTACATTGTTTTTACTTAAATCACCATGTTCAACACCTTTGCTTTTTGCATGTTCAATGGCCGCTTTTAAGCTAGTGTTAACCTGTTCTTTGGCTTCCTCACTTGGCGAAGTATTAAGGAACTCATATAAAGTAATACCGTCAATGTATTCCATCATAATGTTAGGCTCTTGATGATTATCATGGCTAATATCTATAAAACTCGCAATGTGATGGTGGTCTAAATCAGCGAGTATTTGTGCCTCTTTTTTTATCATCTTTAGTGCTGTGTTGTTTGAGTCAGCCAAGGCAAAATATTTTACGGCTATGGTGTGGTTAATTAAGCCATCTGTTCTTTCCGCTAGGTAAACATCACTCATACCACCTTGTCCGAGCAGTTTTGTAATTTTATATTTGTTGTTTATTAAGCGTCCGATACGAATACTTGTATCTTCGTTATTAATGATTCCTAAATGTAAGTATTCGAGCATCTCGTTAACTGAAGTACCACGGTAATCTAATAAGCGGGATAACTCGGTTGCTACTGTTGGATTTTGTTGGTGCAGTTGTGTCATTTTCTGCGCTAATAATTCTTTTGGCAAACTAGAATATTCTGTAAATAATTTATAAAGCAAAGACATAGGTTAAAACCCGTTGAAGTGGCTATGATACCAAGCATGCGCAAATTTGAGTTCATTTTGTACTGTACGCAGAGATATATTGTACATATCAGCAATTTTCTTTGCATTTAATCCAGCAAAAACATTGAGCTGAAGAAGTTCTGCTGCCCGGGGTTTCTCCTGTACCAGCGCATTATAAACGCGTTCCAAGTCACACATTGTTTCTGCAATATTACAGTCGTATTCAGGCTGTTTTTCTTCCTGAGGTAGGGTGTTTTTCTGCGCATTTTTACTGCGAGATTGATCCTTCATTATTGAATAAACAACCTTGCCAATAAGTCGATAAAAATCTGCTCTGTTATCAAGTTTTGCACTGGTCACTTTGCCTAACCGAGGATAGAGGTGATTGATAATATCAGTGGTTGAATCAATACAAACAGAGACTTGATTGACATTAGTTTGTTGGTTATTTAGGTTTTGAATTTTGCTCTTGCGTATTTGATGTCGAAACTGTTGGTAGCATTGAATAAACAATTCATCGTATGCAGTTTCATCGCCATTTTGCCATTGAGTGAGTAGTTCAGTTACCGGCACGTCTGATAAATATTTTATGTCCATATATCTGTTTTTATTTGAGTTGTTATAAATATGCTAACACGTGACATTTAATGCTTCTAGTTTAATGGACGTTTATTTAACAAAAAATAAACATTATATTTTTTTCGTTTTTAGTTCATTACAACGTGTCTTTTCGTTTTAAAAATAAGAGTCTAAGGTGGCATCATAATTTTTGAGAAGGTAATCTGTAAATATGGAAAATCAACAAATCGTGAGCTACAAAAAAACTAATGCGTTAAGCCATTTTCAAGGGATGAACAAACTAGGAACCACTTTTTTCATACTTTTTATCGTAGGATCTTTCTTACCTTTGGCCGATTTAGGCGGTTGGTCTAATGAAACATTAAGTTTATACAATCTTGCCAACCCAATGGTGTTGTTGATTATTGCAGCCATTGGTGTGCTTGTTAACTTAACTGGCTTTAGCCGCACAGCTTCACGATGGGTATCTTTAGTTTTTGTGGCTCTTGTTGTTGGTTGGTTTTTAACTCAGCTTTACGATATTTATGACTTGGCAAAATCAGCAAGAGAAATAAGAGGGCGTGACTTTGAGTTCAAACACTTTGTACGTTCAATAAAAGGTATGGTTCAAGGTTTGCCTATCAACAGTGCTGACGATTTAATATCACTGGCAAGTATATTATTAACAGTCGCGTTTGTCGGTATTAGCGGCTGTGTTTTTTCTCCTCGATATAAAGAGAATAAACAGTTAAAAGCTGCCATAACCGGCCAGCCAATTGATGAAAGCCAAGACGAAGTAACAAACATTCAAGCCAAGCTAGAAAGTAATAAAAAACCTTCCCTTGTAAACAGTGTTAAAGCGTTTGTTGTGTCGGTAATTACCAAGGCTATTGGAGCAATCAAATATATCTATCAAATCATCAAACCTTTGGTAAATGCACTGCTAGATAAAGCGGCAGATATTATTTGCCAGCAACAACCCAATCTCAAACGTGAACAAGTGAAAGTAGCAGTGTTCTCGGTATCGGTTGTGTTGCTTTATCTACTTATTTTTTAACCCTCGCATCAGCTTATTACGAAAACAACATATTTTAAAAGGATAAATTATTATGAAAAAAACAATAATCATCTCGATTTTAGCTAGCTTAGCCTTAACGGCTTGTGGCGACCCAAAAGATGAAGCCAGTGAAATTGCACAACAAGCGTGTATCGCAGATAAAAATAGTGATTTAGGTGGTTTACGTGACTAGATGAATGAAGAAATGTTCGAAATTAACAAAGTCATGCATGAAAGTGCTGACCCGCAAATGAAACGTATTTTAAAAATGCTTAATTGTGATTTAAAAAAACTGAAATATTAGAAGATGGAGGTTTTGTCGTTAGTTTTAAAAAACACAATAGTTATGAAATTAAAGAGGTTGATGGTGATTTAAAAGTTGTCGGTGAACAATATTTTTAGATTTATTAAACTAATTTTTATTTTTCAAGTTTTTAACAGTGTTACTGTATCTATCTAATAAAGATATGGAATTTATACTTAAAGGATTTAATATGCTCAAACACTTTGTGCGCTCAGCACTATTCATCATTGTTGTAACTATCCCAGCTATAGCCTCTGCTGCTGAAGACCTAGATTTAAATAAGGAGCATGTGTATTTTCAAAGTGGATTCCATGAAAAGCCTTATTTATTAGAACAAATGCTTTATTCTGATGGCAACCGTTGGAATTTTAATCAAGAATTAGGAACGCCCGTTACCATAACTTATGGTTTTACAGGCGACGAAATGGGCTATGTTTTTCCAGATGACATTCAGCGTGATTTTTATCAGTATGAAAAAGATGTCATTGTTGATGTTCTTACACACATCAGCGAAGTTTCTGGAATTACTTTTGAAGAAAAATTTACTCGAGAAAATTCGGATTTTGTTTTTCGAATTGGAGCTTACACTGGGTCTGGTAGTAATGTTCCGCCAATAGATGAAGCTGATTACATACGTTATAGTTATAGGCGAACCGTAACGTTTAGCCAGTCTCATGCATTACACTATTTAAATCCTAATCATGATTTTTATTTAAGAGTTAAAAATGACGATATTGACTATAAGCATGATTTTGCTCGATCTAAAGCGGTTATACTCCGCGATATAAGCAGAATTATCGGTTTAACGAGATGGAATGATGGTCAAGAGAATAATAATGACTTTTATTCAGTGATGGCACCAAAAGCAACAGGTTTATCTTCTGAAACTTTTGCACCAACAACTTTAAAAAAGTATGACATTGTTATGCTACAGCACCTTTATGGTAAACCTTTCAAAGTAGAAACTGATCCGAATATGACATACAACTATGATGATAGTTATGATTTTCATCAAATGATTGTTGATAAGGATGGTGAAGATACCATCAGTGTGGTGAACTCTCAACGTAGTAATATTATAGATCTACACCCTGGCGCTTTTAGTTCCATAGCGTCTAGGCCAACTGGTTTCTTTGACCCTGATACTGAAAGTGAACACTTAAACCGCAGTTACAATAACCTATCCATAGATTATGGTACTCGTATTGAAAACGCAGAAGGCGGTAGCAATAATGATGTACTCATTGGTAATTATACGGCAAACAAGTTAAATGGAAATGCAGGGGATGATAAAATTCAAGGTTATGGTGGTAACGACTTGATAGATGGTGGAGCAGGCATTGACACTGCTGTCTACGCAAATGAGAAAGTGCAATATGAAATCGAATATGTTGGAAATAGTGTAACTGTTTTAACTTTACCAAGTGGCAACGAAGGTTTAGACACCTTAACTAATATTGAATTCATTCAATTTTCAGATGAAACCATAGCCATTAATCAAGCTCCTGTGATTACTTTAGGAGAAATTATTACCGTAAAAGAAACAGACCATGTGACTATTATAGCTGGAGTTTTAGACCATGAAGGTGATGAACTTACTTATACTTGGACTCAACTTAATGGTACAGATGTTGAGCTAACAAACACCGATACAGCAACTATTATATTTACTACTCCAAATGTAGATAGAGAAGAAACAATCACTTTACAGTTAGAAGTTTCAGATGGTTTAAATACAGTAACCAGTTCTATCGCAGTAGTAGTTACTCCTAATACCGCACCAGTTATTACGGATATTACGGTAGACCAAGCAGTCGATGAGCGCACTACTGTGACACTAGCTATTAACGCTACAGATGCCGATAACGATACGCTTATTTATCGTTGGGTTGTGAATGGTGCAACAGTAACACTAATAGGTTCAACTACTAATACTGTTACATTTACAGCTCCAAGCGTTACAAGCACAACAACACTAACCGTTGAAGTATTTGTTACAGACGGGATTGATGAAGTTAGTAGTGATACACGAACTGTAACGGTTAATAATGTTGATACAGCACCTGAGCCAGAAGTTTCGCCCACTATAGAAAAAAGTAGTGGTGGCTCTTTTGGGTACTTTATTTTGCTAATTGCAGGTTTAAGATTATTTAGAAAGTAAGTTATAAAATACCAACAACCAGTGAGATTAACTGGTTGTTGGTATGATTAAAGAATGGTTTTTTTTTAAACAGAAAGTTGAATAAGTTTAATCATTTTATCTCCGTATTAAGTCTTCTTGGAGTACTCAGAGGTAAATACGCAAAGCAACAGAATTATTCTAACCTAGCCATACAAGAAAAATTAATATCAATAAATACGCTTTATAATTTTTTTTTGCAGAAAAATAGCGAGTATTCTTAATCAAACCAACTGGCTTAACTTCGCTGAAAGCGGCCAAAAAATTAACAAAGCCTTTAATAATAAAGCTCTCCGGTGGGATTGGTGTAAGTATGCTTAGCTGCCCGAAAAACTTGGTAGATTCGGAGCGTATTCTTACGCAACTTCGTACTGAAAGTTATGATGTAACTAATAGCTACGATGATGGAGAACAAGCCATCGTAAATACCTGTGGTTTTATTGACTCGGCAGTATAAGAATCTTTAGATACCATCGGCGAGCCGTTAGCTGCAGATGGTAAAGTGTTGGTTACTGGTCCTCATGCTTATGATGAAGTATTAAGCCAAGTACATCAGCATGTAGCTAAACCTAAACCTAAACCTAATCCATTTATTGATTTAGTACCTCCACAAGGTGTCAAATTAACGCCTAAACATTATGCTTATTTAAAAATATCTGAAGGCTGTAATCATCGTTGTACTTTCTGCATTATTCCATCAATGCGTGGTGATTTAGACTCACGTCCAGTGGGTGATGTGTTAGATGAGGCACAGCGTTTAGTAAAAGCTGGCGTTAAAGAGTTATTAGTTATCTCACAAGATACCTCTGCTTACGGTGTGGATGTTAAACACAAAACAGGTTTCTGGGATGGCATGCCCGTTAAAACACATATGCAGCAGTTATGTGAAGAATTAGCAAAGCAGGGCGTTTGGATTAGTCTTCATTATGTTTATCCGTATCCGCATGTTGATAAAATCATTCCATTAATGGCTGAAGGTAAAATACTGCTGTATTTAGATATTCCTTTTCAACATGCTAACAAACGTATCTTAAAATTAATGAAACGTCCTGGCAGCTCAGACCAAGTTGGTTGTTTTAAATATTCACCCGTTGAAGGTGCTACCGCTAATGCGTTACCTGATCATGTTTCAGATGAAGTAATGGAAGACCGTCTGCAACGTTTTATGGCAGTGCAAGCGAAAATCAGTAGCGATAAATTACAAGCACGCATTGGTCAAGAATACCTTATTCTTGTTGATGAGGTGAATGGTTTGGTATTGTAGGCCGTTCATATATGGATGCACCAGAAGTTGACGGTAAAGTTTATTTGTCAGATGATTATGATGCCAAATCAGGCGACCGTATTTGGCTACAAATCATTCATGCAGACGAACATGATGTTTGGGTCGTTCGCGTAGAAGATTAATTTTATAAAATTTTAGGCTACAAAAACACTGTCTGAGAAATCAGACAGTGTTCAATGTTTAATGACTTGAAAGTTGAGCGTGTAAAGCATGCTTATATGCTGCTATTCCTGGCAACAAAGGCACAATCAATGTTGCGATAAATATCATGGAGATTAACCACATCAATTCCATGGTAAAAATATCATCACTTAAAAACAAACCAAATTCAGCAGCCAACCATGCCTCAAGACTATAAAGTGCGAGTGTTAGTACTACTATTGACATGATGATTGCTAGGCTTACTAAAATAACGGCTTCTAACAAAATTAGCAGTAATAGGGTAACAGGACTAGCCCCTAACATGCGTAATACTGCTATTTCTGTTTGACGCTCGTTCATTGAGGCCAACAACATAGTTGTGAGTCCAAACAAGGATGAAATAAGCACTAGCACCGCTATGGCGCGCAGCAAATTTTCAACGGTTGCCATCAAACTCCACAGCTCTGTCATGGCAACACCAGGCAAAACTGCCATTAATCTATCTGTTGGATAGTTATTAATCTCTCGCTGTAATCCAAATGTTGATAATTTACTTTTTAGCTTAAGCATAACAGCCGTAATACTTTTAGGTACGGGTGGTGTTTTTTCTGGATTTATTAGCCATTTTTTTAATGCTGATGGCGGTAAGTGGATCGCTTCAATGGCACCTAAACTTACGTGAACACTTTTATCAACGGGCGTGCCAGTGCTTGCTAAAATACCACTTACTACAAAAGCTGTTTGCTCGTGTTTGGTAAAGCTTGTATTGCCAATACCATGAGCAATAATTATTTCATCGCCCAAATTATAATTAAGTTCTTTTGCAACATCGGCACCGATAACTACGTCAAATAAGGATGAGAATTTACCGCCATGTTCAAATTTTAAGGACTGTTTTTTACCATAGCGATAGTGAGTAAAATAGCTGTTATTCGTGCCAATAACACGAAAACCACGATGAGAATCGCCAAGAGAAATAGGGATAGCCCAGTCAACTAGTTGTCGCTTTTCGAGCATGGTAAAGCTCGTGTACTTAATGTTATTGGCAGGGCTGCCCATTCTAAAAATAGAATATAACAATAAGTTTAATTGACCGCTAGGCGCGCCGACAATCAAATCTACGCCTGATATAGTACGATTAAAACTTTCTTTTGCTTGCAGGCGAATATGTTCGATACTTAGCAATACTACAATGCTGATGGTTAATGATATGAAGGTCAAGATGGCCGTTTTTTTTCGGCTTAATAAGCTGTGCCAGGCAACAGAAAGTAATATCATAATGACATGGTTTCCTCAGTTTTACTCAATGTAGTAATGTCGAGGTTACTATCAAAATGATGCAACAAGGAGGCATCATGACTGACAAAAATAAGCGTGATTTTAGTGTTGTCACAGATCTGCATAAGTAAGTCCATAAATGCATTTTTTGCCGATGCATCGAGTGCCGAGGTAGGTTCATCAACTAATAATAATCGTGGATGATTAATCAGAGCGCGGGCAATTGCGACGCGTTGCTGCTGTCCAACACTCAATTGGTTAACTTGTCTGTGCATAATATTACTGGGTAACTGCAATGCGTTAAGCAATGTTTGCACGTCAGAATTCACATCAGGCCTTGAATTTTTGGCGAAGTAGGCTGCGAGCTGAATGTTTTTAAGCACCGATAGATACGGGATAAGATTAAATTTTTGAGATACCACGCCAATATTTTTTGCTCTAAATAAGTCCCGCTGGCTGTTTGATAACGCACTGATATTATGATCGAATAGACTAACGCTGCCTGACGTTGGTAGTAAAATTCCACACAATAAATTTAAAAGCGTGGTTTTCCCGGAACCAGAACTTCCATGTAAGAATACACGTTCAGTGATATCGACTTGCCATTGAGCAATAGATAACCCAGCATAACTGGCAGGGGTATCTTTATAATAGTGGTGTATATTTTGTAAGTTGATAGCAAGTGTTGACAAATCTTATTCACCTTCGATAATCACAGCATAGGTATTCCTATCCGCTTCTGTTTTATGTTATGTTATAACATTGATGGCTAAGGTGGAAAGAAAATTTGTGATTTGGATAAAATGAATAGCCGATGTGTTTTATGCTCAATAATCCTTGTGCTAGTGGTATTAACATTTAGTTTAACGGTAAGAGCACAGGTTGAGTATACCGACATAGAATGGACCGAATTAATCCCGGCTGATGATTTAGCGGTATTACTTAATCCGCCAGACTTTTTGTTTGATATAGAAGATCAATCAGAAAACGATAATATGGAGTCATTAAAAGGGGTTAGTTCAACCGATGCAGCAGCAAAAAGGTATCAACAGGCGCTAGAATCAACAAGGATTGTAGAGACATTTGATGGTAAAAGCATTCGACTTCCAGGTTTTGTCGTGCCTCTAGAAACAGATGAAAAACAACGGGTAACGCAATTCTTTATTGTTCCCTACTTTGGAGCATGCTTACATATGCCACCACCGCCGCCAAATCAAATTATCTTCGTAAAATCGTCGGCGGGCATTGAAGTAACCTCTTTATACGACGCGTTTTGGTTTCAAGGGGTTTTAAGTATTGATACAACAGATAGCCTCCTAGGAAAATCAACATATAGTTTGCAGCTTAATAAGGCTTATATTTACGAAGATTAAGGGTACGTAAATTTTAGATATTCACTATTATCACTAGCGATAACGGCTTGCCACTTAATTACTAATTCATTAGATCAATCTCTCATTAGAGCAATGCAATACAATTAACCTTCAAGGTTCTCTCAAAAATAAAATAACTAGATCGGTTTAGTGTTATAATATCACAATAATGCTTTATTAAATAATTGTGATGTTATAACATAATAGCTTAATGTCTGGATGGTTCTTCTAGTCAATTTTAATGATTTACCCAAGCTACTTGAATATGCGTGTTTCAGGACACCTGAGCGATTCATGATCAAGACGTCTCATTTTATTAAGGGTTATTTTCTTAAAAAAGGAGACAACGAAGAGCATGGCTTGCTCAGACGTCCCCGCAGGGCTGGTTTTTAAACGCTTTTTGCTGCGTTATTGATTTTGACAATAGAATAACTATTCTCTTCAATCAATGCCTTGCCTAAAGACGTTTCTAATTCCAGCTGAAACCTGCATCTTCATGTAGTTTGGGTATAAAAACAGAGAGTGCTCTCATGCTTCACAAAAATAAGTTACCGGTTACTGTTCTATCGGGTTTTCTCGGTGCCGGAAAAACCACAGTACTAAGCCATATTTTGAATAATCGTCAAGGTAAAAAAGTGGCTGTCATCGTTAATGATATGAGTGAAGTCAATATCGATTCAGCTACGGTTGCTAACGAAGTATCTCTCAACCGCAGCGATGAAAAGCTTGTTGAAATGAGTAATGGCTGTATCTGTTGTACATTGCGTGAAGATCTTCTCTTAGAGGTTACGAAATTAGCACAAGATGGACGATTTGATTACTTGGTTATTGAATCTACGGGTATTTCTGAGCCATTGCCGATAGCCGAAACCTTTACTTTTTCCGACGAGGACGGTATTTCATTATCAGATGTGGCAACACTGGATACTATGGTTACGGTTGTTGATGCGGTAAATTTTTTAAAGGATTACGAAGAGGCATCTTCTTTACAAGAAGTAGGAGAGTCGTTAGGGGAAGAAGACGAACGTAGTGTCTCTGATCTACTCGTTGACCAAGTTGAATTTGCCGATGTCATCTTGATTAGCAAAACCGACTTGGTTGATATTTCTGATATTGATCGCCTAATAGCAATACTGAAAACGCTTAATACCCATGCCCGAATCAGCCCTATTACTCAAGGTCAAGTCGATATTGATGCAGTGCTGAGTACTGGTTTGTTCGATTTTGAACGCGCCCAGAGCGCGCCAGGGTGGTTGAAGGAGATGCGAGGTGAACACATTCCTGAAACCGAAGAATATGGTATTAGTAGCTTTAGTTTTCTTGCTCGCCGTCCGTTTCATCCTGAGAAATTTTATCACTTTCTTCATGACACTGAAAAATTTGGTAAATTAATTCGTTCCAAAGGGTATTTTTGGTTGGCCACTCGTCCCCAATTTTCAGGTCAATGGAATCAGGCAGGTGGCATTGCTCATTATGGTTTTGCTGCTATGTTCTGGAAATCGGTGCCCAAAAAAGATTGGCCTATCGATGAGGAGTCATTGAACGCTATAGAGAAGCAGTGGGTTGAGCCATTTGGTGATATGCGTCAAGAATTAGTGTTCATTGGTCAGCAACTAGATCAAGGGGCTATGACTAATGCACTCAATGAATGCCTGTTGACAGATGATGAATTACTAAAAGGGAAAAATTACTGGGCAACATTAAGTGATCCGTTTCCAGAGTGGAGTGAAAGCGCGTGAATACAATAAATACTATTAATGAAAGTCAATCAACAAGTCTACTCTTACCTGAAACACTGACAAAACGTGCCAGTGAAAGTGACTCGCCTGAGTCATTTACCGATATTTATCGAGATGACACCAATATTGCAATTTGGCAACGTAAATTGTCTGACAAACTAGTACTGGCTGTGGATGAGATTTTAAAAACGGGTGTAAGAGTAAAAATTGCAGAGGCAGTTAGCGTAAAAACTGTCCATGCTACGCTTTGTAATGCGTTAGGTGAGACGATCGCTGTGAGGAGGTTGAGCGATGACATAACACTATTGGTTGATATGTTTTGCTGTTTGTTTGATCTCAAAGAGGTTGGATTACGATTAACGGCACTCGACCGTGCTATGTGCCCCAGATTTCACTTTGATCGAATTCCGTGTCGACTGGTAACAACATATCATGGAATTGCCACAGAGTGGCTTCCTCATCAGTTGGTTGACCGCAATAAATTAGGTGCGGGAAACCAAGGTAAATCAGATGAACAATCAGGTCTTTTTGATAGCTCTGATGATATTCGTCAACTGAGCGAAGGTGATGTCGCCTTACTCAAAGGTGAGTTTTGGCATGATAATGAAGGTGCCGGTTTAGTACATCGCTCACCCGTTCAGCCAGAAGGTTTACTAAATGAACGTCGTTTATTATTAACGCTTGATTTTATTAACGATTAAACATTGTTAGTGAAGGGAAATTTAAAAGTGAAAGTACAAAAGTTAGTATCATTTTTGTTAAATATAATACTATTAAATGTCTTTTTATTAGGTCAAAACGTTCATGCAAAAAATAAGCACGAACAAGGCACTAGCTTAAATGCCCATGTACATGGTTTATCTGAAATGACGATGGCGATTGAAGGAGGAATACTGGATATTCAGTTGATTTCTCCAACGGTCAATCTCTTTGGTTTTGAGCATAAAGCAAGCAACAAAGAAGAGATTACGATTGTTAATAATGCTAAAGCACTATTGAGTAATGCCGCAGCACTTTTTTCTTTCTCAGGTGGTGGTTGTACGCTCATTAATACTGCGATTGATGTATCAGGTTTAATAAAACTTGATGAAAATAAGCATGAACATCAGCCGAAATACAACAAAAAAGCACATGATGCTCACAGCGATCAAGATACAAGTCATGAAAATCACAGCCAAGTAGTTGCAAATTATCGCTATCACTGTGAAGAAAAATCAACGTTATCAGCTATTACTGTACTTGCTTTTGAACAGTTTTCAGGAATTCAGAAAATTCGTGCGATGTGGATAACAGATACAAAACAAGGTGTCGTGACACTGAGTGCTGAACGTAAAATAATGCGTTTATGATTATTAAAAAACAGATTATAAAAAAGACCTATAGTGGTCAGGAAGTTAAAAGATGATAAAAATAGAAAATGTTACTGATAAAATGGCAATTACGCTATCAATTGCTTGCGCTATTCATTGTTTAGCTTTGCCTTTACTATTGCTATTACTGCCAAGTTTTATGGTATTACAACTCAACAATGAAGCGTTTCATACTTGGATGGTAATAATTGTTCTTCCGACAAGTGTTTACGCACTATTTATGGGGTGTAAGCAGCATAAACGTTATAGATTACTATTTATTGGCTTTTTGGGATTAATTTTATTAGTTCTCGCAGTATGGATAGGTAACGAATTTTGGGAAAAGGCACTTACCCTAGTGGGATCGACGGTTATTGCAGGCGGTCATTATTGGAATTACCGCTTGTGTCAGCAACACACCCTTTGTCACCGCTGTGAAGATTAAATAATATAAACTAAATTTTTCATCGTGATGGTCAGAATTTAGAGCAACATAGTGCTAATTTTACCCCTTTCAATTCCCATAATTTAAAGCACAAGTCTAGATAAGCGGTGAATGAGAATAAATATGATAGGGATGAGTCGGGTTGTTTGAGTGTTCAGGGGACATAACAATCAATACATAGTAGGCAGGGTCTAGTCGAGCTTGAAGAAATGAATTTTATATTGAGGTAAGGTTGAATACCTTAAAGAAGTTCTCTTGGTAAGCTCGAGATAACCTTAGTTCAGTTCCTGATCTTAGCTGTAAGGTATGATCACCTTTGCTAATGGGAGTCACTTGAATAACTTCATTAATATTGATCACGTGCGAACGGTGTATGCGTACAAAAATAGTGGGGTCTAACTGACTCTGTACGCCAGTTAATGTTTGTCTGGCAATAAATGCCGTTCTTTCAAGGCAAATTTTTACATAGTTACCCGAAGATTCAATCCATTGAACTTCATCTGCTTTCGCTACTTCAATTGAGCCTTCAGCTTTAAATAGTAAAGTTTTTGGGTAGTGCTGGTCTGTTCGGTAATCTTGCACAAGCTTTGGAATATCAAATTTTTGTGTTGTTCCAGAAAATTCACGAAAGCGATTAAGTGTTTTAGCTAACCTAGCTTTGTCATAGGGTTTAAGGAGATAGTCAACCGCATTTAACTCAAATGCACTTATCGCATATTCATTAAAACCAGTCACAAATACAATGGAAACTTCTTTGTTAAACTCTAAATTACTGGCGACAGAAATGCCATCCAGTTTGGGCATTTGAATATCTAAAAAGACCAATGATGGGGTAAACTTATCAATGCACTCTAGTGCTTCCACGCCATTTCTTGCTTCTGCAACGACGTCAAAATCACTGTGTTCTTTTAGAAAGTGAATAAGCTTTTGACGTGCAGCAGGTTCATCATCTACAACAAGTACCTTGTACGAGCTAGAGACTTGAGCGAGTTCTGACATGTTATTAACCTATAAAAAGAGTAGGGCATTTATATCCTATCCTAACAAAGACAATTACTTTTAGCAGTGTTTTTAATATGCCTGTTAGATAAGCTATGTCGGGTTTATTGCATAGGTAAAGTCAGTGTTAATATAATGGAGTTGTTACCTTGTTGAACAAGTGAAACGTTTGCCGAATCACCATATAACAGTTCGAGTCTTTCTTTGGTATTTTGTAAACCAATACCAAAAGAAGGTTGTTGGTTTTCATATTCGAGTAATGGATTCATAATAGTAATACAAAGCATCCCATCTTCACTATAGGCTTTAAGGTGAACTCCGCCCATATCATCAGAAGGCTCAATACCATATTTCACGGCATTTTCGAGTAATGGCTGTAGTAACATTGCAGGGATCAAAACGGATTCTACTTGTGGTTCAATTTCTATTTTTGTAGATAATCTATCACCAAAGCGTAACTGAGCTATTTCTAAAAATGAAGTCATAGCCTGTAACTCTTCATTAAAGGTTACCCAAGGCTTTTGTTCTGCAGCTAATGAATAACGCAGTAGATTTCCTAAACGCATAATAATTGAATCGGCTTTATCAACATCTTGATACATAGTGCTAGAAATAAGATTCAAGGTGTTAAACAAAAAATGAGGCTGTAATTGATTCCTTAAAACAGCTATTTGTGCGGTGAGTAATTGCTCGTTGAGTTTTGCAGCGTGAATTTGTTCTTTTTGGTATGTTTCAAAATAAACTTTAGTGTAAGCGCCGAATACGATGGCACAATAGAAGCCTATCGTTTTAGGGTATTCATAGATATACCTTGTAAGTAAATCACCGTTATCCCAAAGCCTACCCTCAATTAATAAATAGGCTAAATGCCTTGTTCCGATCATTAGTGAGATAAAAAGGAAGGTAAATGGGATATACAAAATCGCCACTTTTAGCATTGATTTATATCTATGCGTTTCATCTAGTGACCACTTTTTACAGCAAAAAATAATGATTGGACAAACTAGGCCATAACAATAAACAGCGCTGTACTCTAAAAGCCAAGGTTCCCATGATAGCGACTCTTTACGATCGGCTATTGCGGTTTGTGTGATAAAAAAAGCGACGATAGAAAGTGAAACAAGCCCTATCAGAATCTGCTTAGCGGTAATGGTGGAATAAAAATGTAGCAGAGCTTTCAGAGTTTGCATATTTTACAATGACTCGGCTGAGTAGTTAATTAAAATAATACACCATTTATTAATGGCATGTTTCCTTGTTAACACGTCCAAAGACCCACTTGTCCCTTAGTCATTTATTTTTTAGCTCTGTTTTTCTATTCTCAGCATAAATGAGCAGAGGATAAAATCAAAATGACAACACAAGTACTAAATAAACACCTGGAAAATAATCTCGGAAGCCGACTGTATTTTTTAGATTGGATCAGAATACTAGCCTTCGCATTTTTGGTTTTCTATCACAGCGCATTAATGTTTGTTGATTGGGGTTTTCATATTGAAAGTGGCTATAACAGCACTTTTTTGAAAACTATCATGATACTTAGCTCTAAATGGCGACTTGATATTCTGTTTCTTGTTTCAGGTGTGGCAATCAGTTATATGATAACTAAAATGCCACTTAAGTCTTTTACCTGGCAAAGAATTGTTAAGTTATATCTACCACTTCTCTTTGCTATTGCTATTGTTGTAGCCCCACAATCGTATTATGAAGCGATTCAAAAAGGTGTTTTTGAGGGAAACTTCTGGCAGTTTTGGAGTTCACATTATTTTACCTTCGCATGGGATAAGCGTATGAACGCTCCATTTCCAACGTATAATCACATGTGGTATGTGTTGTACTTGTTCCACTATACCGTTTTGTTGTTACCTCTTTGTGCCTTTATTAATAGTGAAAAAGGTATAGTAATACTGCAAAAAATTGAAAAATTCCTTACCAAAAGTTCGCGTATTATCTGGTTACCACTAACCATTTATTTTGTTATTTTCTTCGCCTTCAATAACCATGAAGTCACTCATACTTTCTACGATGATTGGTATGGGCACGCAATCTTTCTTTTTGCCGTGCTCATGGGATTAATTTTTGTCCGAATGCCGAAAATATGGCTATCTTTTCAAGAGAATCGTTTTATATCTTTAGCAATAGGCCTAGCGAGTTATTCTGTTTTATTAACACTCTTCCTTTTACCTAATGAGATGTTTCCATTCGATACTGGTTTAGTTTGGGGGATAGTTGAAATATTAGTTAAATGGTCTTGGATAGCGTTAATTATTGGTTTTGCTAGAAAGTACCTGAACTATACCAATAGCTCCCTTAAGTATTGTAATAGCATTGTTTATCCATTTTTTATTTTGCATCAAACCGTCATCATTATTTTTGGTTTCTACGTGATCGATTGGGGCATGTCTGGAACTCTTGAGTTTTTGACCATAGTGGTGGGTACCTTTGTTATTTGCGCCTTACTCTATGAGCTACTTATTAAAAGGGTCAATATTTTAAGGTTATTATTTGGTATGTCATGGCAGAATAAAGAATCAATAGTTGATGATTTTTGCTCTAAATCGATTGTTATAAACAATGACAAAATAAGCTAAGTCGAGAGCCATATAGGGAATAATGCTAACGTTATAAGGTCGCTTGGAGATTATTCACCCTGTCATCCAAATACAATGCTTTGATGACAGTATAAATAAAAAGCCCCTTGCAGGATTGATAATATATTTTCAATACCTTAGTCATTGAGCTGCTCAAGTTAAGTAATATGTGCGTATCACTTTTGAATCAAGTAGGTGCTTAGGCAACTATAATATCAATGGTAACGGGTATATAACTCACAGATAGTCCAAATTTAATCATTAACTCTTTAAGGTATTGTCATGCTAATACAATTTAAAAAGGTGAGAAATGCGCTTATTAGAGATGGTAAGTTTGGTAAGTATTGTCTTTATGCCATTGGTGAGATTTTTTTAGTCGTTACTGGAATTCTCATTGCCCTTCAGGTTAATAATTATGATTTAGCACAGCAAAAAAAAGCAATCGAACATCACTATTTGTTAACTATTAAACTCCAATTATCCGCAGATAAAGAAAAACTTTCAGCAGAAATATATGGTATGAATGAGCGAATAGATGATTATCTAGTTGGGATGAAATTAATCAATGAAAATGATCAGGAAAATCTTGAGGTCCTAGCAAGTAAAGTTATTCGCTTGCTCGAATATGGAGATTTTAGGCGACAAAGCAGTGTCTTTCAAACGTTAGTTTATAGTGGTGAAATCAAATACGTTAATAGCAAAGAAATCATTGAAAATCTGCAAGAAATTGAACGTACTTATGAAATTACAGAACGACTTGAAAATACTCAGGCTAATCTTGTGATGATTCATGCAGCACCAGCAGTTAATAAGAGTATGGATTTTGAATCTGGAAAGATAATCGCCCCAGATGTAGTGTTTACCACGATGTTCAAAAATAATTTCTCTATTGCTATTCGCCTGGCGCAAGAGAAAAAAAGTGAATTTGAGCATGCGTTATCAGTGATTGATAACACCATTAAAATGATTGATTCACAAATAAATAAAAATGAGCATAATTAACTTCTGAGCTATTCGGAGGTGGTTACTTTTATATCATTTAGTTATAATTTTCAACGTGATGGTTCGATATCAACGGCGTAAAAGATGTTAAATTTAGCAGTATTTTACATGGGACTCATACCTTAATTGATTAACCCTAAAGCAATTATTTACCAGTAAACCTTGTATTCACTATTTTTATCCTCATTTTCAAAGTATCTAATGTATTTAGTTTTATCCGCAATAATATTTTGTAGTACGGTTTTTGTGCTAGTTCAACTTGGTCAATATTCAGTTCTATTGTTAGAACTCAGTTAGACAATGAAAAGTAAAAGATTGGATAAAACTTATTTTAGTTTCGTTATTGCTTTAAATGGCAGCGAGCTTAATCGATTTAATCTAGGTTATAAATATGACGTTAAATGAAAGCATACCCGCAATAAGAGCACGGGTAAAGTTAAGTATAAAAGAAGATATTCCGGCAGAAATCATCAGTTTTACTGGTCTTGTTGATGATAAAGAACATATTGCCATAGTATTTAAAAGCGCAGACAAACAGCAGAAATCTCCTTTAGTAAGAGTTCATTCTGAATGTTTGACGGGCGATCTATTCCATTCTTCTCGATGTGATTGCGGTGAACAGTTAGACGAATCAATCAACATAATGAAAGATAATGGCGGGATAATTTTATACCTGAGACAAGAAGGGAGAGGCATAGGTTTATATAACAAACTAGATGCATATCTTTTTCAAGAGCAGGGGATTGATACTTATGAGGCGAATAGAAAACTAGGCTTCAATGACGATGATAGAAACTATGATGACGCAATAAATATGCTCAAAGCACTGAATGTTTCGAGTCTACATCTATTAACGAATAATCCATTAAAGATAGACGCTATTGGCAAAGAAATATTGATTGAGTCGATTCAAAATACCAAAACTTATTTAAAAAAAGATAATAAAAATTATCTTTTAGCTAAATATGAATTATCAGATCATCAATTAGAATCGTCATTAATTTAAGGGGTTATCAAAGGTTAAGTTGTACCTATTAGAGTAGAGGTCTACTAAAATTATTTTTGGTGATGGATAAATAGTAAATTTACCTACTGGAACCCCTTCGGATGCGAATGTATTGGTGTTATTTACTGCTTTATTGGCAGATAACTAGTTTTAATTTTCAGTCATTGAGCCAAACCAATACGGCAAAAGAGTTTGGGGATTAAAAGCGGAAGAGGATGATGTTTAGTCAGATGTCAGTTTTTGTTATCCAAAGAATTTCAATGCTAAATATTTTTAAGGCTTTGCGCATATTGATTAAGCGATTGCTTCGATAATTGAGCTAAATCTTTAATCATAAGTAACTGTGAAGAGGTCAGTTTATTATCTTCAGTGTTGATTTCAAGTGTGTGACAAAGTTGGTATAACCGAACCAAACCTAAACCGATGGCAGCGCCTTTAAGTTTATGTAATTTTGCGTGTTGATCAATGGCCGATAAACTTGAAAAATTACTATATTCGTTATCTATTTGTTGACAAAATAACCGAGTAAGTTGTATTACTTTATCACTGCCCAAGTACTCAATATCTTGGTTGGGAATATCGGCATCAAATAATAAAAATTCACTAAGCTCCTGACTTTCAACTAGAGAGTCCTTATTCGTTGAAGCAATGACTACGGCTTCAGGCATTTCAACTTTTAGTTCAAGACAAGGTTCCGTTTCTTGCTCAGCCCCACCTTCGACTTCCTGATTAACGAATCCTCTAACATTAAACATTACTTTGGCAATACTTGGTTTTAATTTTTTCATTTGCACGGGTTTGGCAACAAAACCATCAAAGCCTGACTTTATAAATTTAGCTATATCTTCATTAAAAACATGAGCTGACACTGCAATAGTTTTGAAAGGAGTCTGCTTTTCTTTCGCAATAACCTTGAGTTGTTGAGATAAAGTCACGCCATCAATATCAGGTAGATTGATATCGAGTAAGGCTAAATCAAATCGATTGTTGTGCATACATTTCAGCGCGCTAGCACCATCTTTGGCGGCTGTTACTTTATGACCCAGTTTTTCAACCAAGGCACAGGCGACATCAAGGTTTATTTCATTATCCTCGACAATAAGCACCTGATAATATTGAGATAACGCTTGTGGTGGCAAAAATAGTACTTGCTGTGCGCTAATCGCTTCTGCTGAAGCTCGAGCTAATGGAATCGTAAAGGCAAAACAACTGCCACGATTTTCTTCACTTTCAAGAGATAAAGTGCCTTGCATTGCACTGACAAGTCGCTGGCATATTGCTAGACCCAAGCCTGTGCCGACAGCACTTTGAAGATTATCTACCTGAGTAAACGCCTGAAAAACGTCAGCTTGCTTGTCTTTAGCAATACCGCAGCCGGTATCAGTCACTGAAAATGTTACCTCTGAATCTCCAGAACTACTTTCATCATTAACGCCTATTGATAAAACAATACTGCCCCGTTGAGTAAACTTAATGGCATTGTTAATCAAGTTTATTAATATTTGTCGTAACTTACCTAAATCAGCAACGCGCCAGTTTTCAATATTTCCTTTTTTTTCAAAGTGCAGCTGCAATGATTTATTCTGCGCTCTTGCTCGCATTAAATGCACGACATCTTCCCCTAGCTTGCCTAAATCAATGGCACGGTAAGAAAGCGCTATATGGCCTGCTTCAATTTTTGAATAATCAAGAATATCATTCAGAATATCTAATAAACTTTCGCCTGAATATAAAATAGTTTGAGCATACTTTTGCTGCTCTGACGTGAGCTTGGTATCGGTTAACAACTCTAATGTGCCGATCATGCCATTCATTGGCGTACGTATTTCATGACTCATGCTCGCTAAAAATACCGATTTAGCTCTATTAGCTTCGTCTGCTTGCTGCTTTGCTAAGGCGTGCGCTTTAGATTCACTGTTTAGCTTCTCATTGGTAAACCTTAACTCTTGCGTTCTAATATTTATCAATTGCTCAAGGTTTTCTTTATGCAAACGTAATTCTTGCTCTGTTTGAAGCTGCTCATACTCAAGCTGTTGCTTTTTAATCGCATGCTCTCGAAAAACATCGAGCGCTTCAGCTAAATGTTTTAACTCTTCATCATTTGATGACTCGACCGTAATCTCTAAATCACCAGCGGCTAATCTTTCTATTGCGTCGGTATGCTTTTGCAGCTTAAAAACAATACCTTGATAAACCACCTTCCACATCACAAAGACAATGACAATAAGGGATAATAAGGTGGTAATTAAAAATACGTTCTGGGACCAAGAAACCAATTTTTGATGTTGTTGACTGGTTTTTTTGGCTAACTCACCTTGCTTTTCAACCAGTGACAATATTCCTTGGTTTAATTGCGTTAATTGATTAGAAATATGTTGGTGAAGTAAGCTTTGTTTTTGATCCAATTCAATGGCTCTTTGTTGATTATCAAGCAAGTTATCAAATAAATTAAGCTTAATAAGTGCGATATTGGCCAAGTTAGCTCTGTAGGGATCAGTAATTGAATCCACTAAGTTTGATATCAGCAACACTAGTCTGTTTTTATTGTGGGTTAGCTCATTAAGCGGCTGGTACTGTTGTGTGGTAATAACCAAGTTAGCAATTTGCTCTAACTCCAAAGCATTTCGCTCTAACGCGGCCATTTTATCAAGTAAATTAAGGTCTTCATCAATGATTAAATCAATATCTTGTTTTGCTTGTAGCAGATTACTTTTCTGCTCAATTAAATCATAAAGCCCTGATAAACGAACTAACGCAAAGGTACTCGCATTAGCTACCTGTGATTGAGATAAAACAGAAATCTCATGAACCGATGCTTTCACCACAGTAAAGGCTTGATCACGTTGTTGTTGATTGGTGATTTTATTTTTGGCATAGAGATCAAGTTGCTCAATGCCTTGGTTAATATCTTTCTTTAAACTAATTAACGAAGGTAAATTTTTCTTGTTGAGATTGAGTAACTCAAGAGCAATAAATTTATCTTCAACCGCCAAATGTAGCAATGTTAATGTCTGACTGATTTCCTGACGCTGTTCTTCATCGGTGACATTTTTTAATAACGTCGTCTTATGGGTGATTTGCAAACTAAGGTTCGCTAATTCTCTTGCACTTGAAAGGGTAGGTAAGGTTTGTTGAGTAATAATATCACCAGTGCTGGCAATAAGGCTGAGACCATTCCAAGCGACAATACTCACAAACAGCAGTAAACCCGCAACAAAGCTAAAGGCAAATAATAGTTTGTTACCTATACTTCGACGAAAGTGCAATGTAATATCCTCTTTTACACGGCCCGTGTATTAATTTTAAATAGAGTTTTTTGTGAAAATACTTTTAGTGCTACTACTCAACATTGTTTATTGTTTGTTTTTCTTATCAACAGCAGTCGCAGCTAATCAAGACCAGTTAAATAACAATCGTGCAACGAGTACAATAGCAGTAAGCGAGCTATCAACAAGTAAAGTATCCACAGGAAAAATTAAATTATGTGCGGTCTACCCTCATCTAAAAGATTCTTATTGGCTTAGCATCAATTTTGGCATGACTGAACAGGCAAAACAAAGATCAATTGAATTAAAAGTCCTAGATGCCGGAGGCTACCAGAATAAGGATGAACAGTTAAGACAAATTGAACAATGTATTCATTGGCAAGCAAGCGCAATATTAGTAGGCTCGGTTAATTTTGAGGCATTAAATCAAAAACTTGCACAAGTTAACAAGCATACGCCAGTTTTTGCCTTAGTAAATGAAATAGCCACGAACAATATTAGTGGCAGAACGGGTGTCTCTTGGTATCAAATGGGTTATCAGTTGGGAGAATATCTGGTTAAGCACCATCAAAATAATTTCAATACTACACCAGCAACACTTGCTTGGTTTCCTGGCCCTAAAAGGGGAGGGGGCAGTTTACAATCTACCAAAGGTTTACAAGCCGCACTTGTGAATAGTCCTATTGAAATAATCGCTATCGAGCACGGCTTAAATGAGAAGATAACTCAGTTTTCTTTGCTCAAAGACACCTTGAAAAAATATAATAACATCGATTATTTAGCGGGCAATGCTGTGATGGCTGAAATGGCAATAAATGAGGTCGGAAGGTTACCTAAAGAACAACAACCTGAGATCCTAAGTCATTACCTTAGCCATGGCGTTTATCGTGGTATTAAGCGTCATAAAATATTAATGGCCAATTCAGATCAAATGGTACTGCAAGGTAAAATGGCCATTAACCAAGCCGTTGATTACCTAAAAATAGGGAAGGTGAAAACTTTGCAGGCACCTACAATTATCACGATAGATCAAGCGACTATAAAAAAACTAAAGACTGAATTGTCATTGTCACCAAGTAACTTTAAGCCTATTTATAGTATTAAAGCTACTGAAGTAAAATAAGCGCTAGTAGTATTTAAGCTTGATCATTGATGACATCAATTATTTGTTAAGCTAGGTAATATCAGCGGCGAATAAATACCCTTCACCATGAATCGTCGTGAAAATCTGTGGCTCTTTCGGATTATCTTCTATTTTGTGACGTAAACGACGAACCAGCACATCGATGGTTCTATCATTGGGTGCATCAACTCTATGCTCAATTAAATTAAGTAATCGATCACGGCTGAGTACTCGGCTAGGGTTAGCGACAAAAGCCACTAAAATATCGTATTCAGCTTTAGTTAGTTTTATTGGAATATTATTTTTGAGCAACTTTCGTTTTGGAATATCAAAGCTGCATTGACCAAAATGAAATAAATCGTCATCTTCCTCATCTTCTGTAGCTATAACAGATTTTTGCTCGGTTAATGATATGCGCCATAGAATGTTTTTAACGCGAACTAACAGCTCTCTTAGCTCGAAAGGCTTAGTAACATAATCATCAGCGCCCATTTCTAAACCAATAATTTTATCGATAGAGTCAGTTCTCCCGGTCACAAGCACAATGCCAATGTTCGAATGGCTGCGCAGGTTTCGAGTGATCATCAAGCCATCTTCATCAGGCAAGTTAATGTCTAACATGACTAAATCAATGTGATGATTTTCCAATACCACCATCATTTGGCTTTTATTTTCCGCTTCACTAACTCGATAACCAGCATGTTGGAAATAACCCACCAGTTTGGCTCGTGTTATCGCTTCATCTTCTACCACTAAAATATGTTTATCGTTCAAGCTTTATTCCTATCCTACTGTTATCAGAAGTAAACCAACACCACCAAGTAACAGACTATCAATAAGTCATACCAAATCAAATAATTTTCGCTGAGTGAGAATAACTTAATTGAATTGGTATTTATGCATTTTTACATATTGTGTTCATTTAACCACACAATGCTGTTCATAACTGAGCGATACAATAACGCCATCAAAAATAGTTTATCTGATTTATATCAATTTTGGAGTTCTAAGTTATGAATAAAGTAATAAAAACAGCAAACCGCGTACTAATTGGCACAATGTTACTATCTTGCCCTTTTTTAGCAAGTAGCGAACAAAGTAAAGAAGAACTATTTAATGGCACTTTCAGTGGTTCACTAGAAATGGCAACCGATTACGTATTTCGTGGTGAATCGGAAACAGGTGATGGCGATATTCCAGCCATTAAAGGTAGCTTTACCTGGACTCATGAAAATGGTGTTTATGCGGGCGTATTTGGCGCAACCAATAAGTTTGAATCTACCCCTGACATTAGAGCCGTACTAGCGCCGTATATTGGCAAATTTGGTACTTTTGGCGACAGTGATATTAGTTACAATATTTTTGTCTTTCATTATACCTATCCGGGCGTAGAAGACATGGACTATACCGAACTTTGGATGAAGGTTGCTAAAGACTTTGGTCCTGTAAAAATAGAACTTGAAGTAACTCCAACCCTAAATGATTGGTTTGGTGTTGATGGCTGGAGCGGTATTAACTACGCTGTTCACCCGAGCAAAACGTTTGATAATGGTATTAAACTTTCTGGCTCTATTGGTTATCAAGAACTATCAGGAGAAGGTGCTGAAGGTTGGGCTCATTGGAACTTAGGTATAAGTAAAAACGTTTATGGCCTTAATGTTGATGTGCGTTATCACGACTCAGATGTTGATAGCTCACATAAAGTTTATGGCTCTGAACAAGGCCAAAAAATCTTTGATGAACGCTTTGTTTTTAGTGTTAGCAAAAGCTTTTAGTCACCTACTTTAACAAAGCAGGTCTAAGCTACCTAGTTTAGACGGTTTAGTGTTTAAGTAATAAATAAAAGACAGAAGAGCAGCGAAGCTTAACAGTTTTGCTGTTTTTGTCATTTTACGGTTATAAAAATTATCAGTACTTAAAGCTCTTCAGTTGCTTAGCTTATGTCTCTTCAAGTCGCTCGAATATAAACATTTCTGTTCATATCTTTTCACAACTTCACGCAAGCTGTCATTTCCTAGTTCATGGTCATTCACATTCTTCAACTATAATTAGCTCATCAAAAAACTTTGAATGAAACGATAAGTCATTCAAAAAACATCCCAGATATTGATTAAGCGAGGAGTTTCGACATGACCACGGAACAAATAAACAAAGAAACAGGTGAAAAGAAAAAGCGTAAAGAACTTAAGGCATTAGGATTCATTATTGTAGTGCTATTTCCCGTACTCAGCGTATTCGCTATTGGTGGTTACGGCCTAATTATTTGGTTAATTCAGGCATTTGGCGGCGTAATTCCTCATTAGGAAAGCCACTAGCATTCTCTCAAACAAAGTAAAAAATTAAGAATAACGAGGATTATCAACATGAAATGGCTCAAAAACCTTTGGCAAACACTTAATACGCCAGCCAAATACTTAACCTTAGGCTCCATCAGTTTAACAGCTTTCATTATGGGCGTTGTTTTTTGGGGTGGATTCAACACCGCTTTAGAGGCAACCAATACTGAAGAATTCTGTATTGGTTGTCATAGTATGGAAAGTAAACCTTATCAAGAATTACAAAAAACAGTGCATTGGTCTAATCACTCTGGCGTACGTGCCACTTGCCCAGACTGTCATGTTCCACATAGCTGGGGTCGTAAAATTGCTAGAAAAATGGAAGCATCCAGTGATGTTTGGGGTTGGGTTTTTAACACCGTTAACACCAGTGAAAAATTCGAAGATAAACGTTTAGAAATGGCGTCACGTGAATGGGCTCGCTTCGAGAGAGATGACTCGTTGGCTTGTAAGAATTGTCACAACTATGACTCGATGAAATGGGACACCATGTCTAAGTTGGCGCAAAAACAAATGAAGCGTGCCGCCGAAAAAGATCAAAGCTGTGTTGATTGCCACAAAGGGATCGCACACATATTACCCGATATGGGAACCGCAAGAGCACCGCAGTTAATTGCTGAAGTAGGCACTGGACCAAGTAAATTCACCAATGAACAATACTACTTCAGTGCATTGACCAAGCCACTATTTTTTAGCGCTAAAGGTGATGTAGAAGCAGGCACGTTAAATGTCGCAACCAAGGTTAAAATATTAGAGAGCAAAGAGAACAGAGTTAAAGTTTCAATTAGTGGTTGGCGTAAACAAATTGGTGCTGGCCGAGTTATTTATTATGACTTTGGTATCAATATGTTAACAGCACAATTATCAAAAGAAGCGGCAAAAACTGAAGGTGTCATCAATGGCTTTGAAGAAAAAGAAGACGAGATGACCGGTTTGAAATGGCAACGTGTTGAAACAACATTATGGACTGATGCTGAATACCTAATTACCGAGCAACAGCCACTTTGGGATTATGCTCGTACAACCTTTAGAAGCAGCTGTAGTGTTTGCCACACGCAACCAGACGAAGCTCACTTTGACGCAAATACTTGGCCAGGCATGTTCCAAGGCATGATAGCTTTTGTCAACATGGACCAAGATACCCAAGCATTAGTACAAAAATATCTACAACAACATTCATCAACTTTTGTTAAAAAAGAACATTAATCGGAGCTAAGTATCATGAAAAGAAGAAATTTTTTAAAAGGCATTTTAGCGACATCATTTACCGTAATTAGCACTGCTTCGGTTTTGACACCATTGACCGCTTTAGCAAAAATAGGAGCTAAAAACCGTGACGATTGGCTAACAACAGGTTCTCATTTTGGTGCCTTTAAAATGAAACGTAAAAATGGTGTTATTGATCAAGTAAAACCATTTGATTTAGATAAATATCCAACCGATATGATCAACGGAATTAAAGGCTTAGTTTATAATCCATCACGTATTCGCTACCCTATGGTTCGCTTAGACTTTTTATTAAAAGGTCATAAAAGTGATACCAGTCAACGCGGTGATTTTCGTTTTGTTAGAGTCACTTGGGATCAAGCATTAACCTTGTTTAAACAATCACTTGATGAAATACAAACAAATTATGGCCCCTCTGGTTTACACGCAGGACAAACAGGCTGGCGTGCCACCGGGCAGTTACACTCTTGTACTAGCCACATGCAACGAGCTGTTGGTATGCACGGTAATTTTGTTAAAAAAATTGGGGATTACTCCACGGGTGCAGGTCAAACAATTTTACCTTATGTTTTAGGCTCAACCGAAGTTTATGCCCAAGGCACATCATGGCCATTAATTTTAGATAATGCTAAGACAATCGTATTATGGGCAAACGACCCTTATAAAAACTTACAAGTTGGCTGGAATGCTGAAACCCATGAAAGTTTTGAATATCTTGCTCAGCTAAAAGAAAAAGTAAAAAAAGGTGAGATCCGCGTGATCAGCATAGATCCCGTGGCATCAAAAACTCAAGATTACTTAGGTTGTGAAAAAATATATGTAAATCCACAAACAGATGTAGCCTTAATGCTCGCTATTGCGTATGAGCTTTACACCAACGACTTACATGACAAAGATTTCATAAAAGGTTACAGCTTAGGTTTTGAGCGCTTTGTGCCGTATTTAACGGGCGAAGAAGATGGCATTGCTAAAACAGTCGAATGGGCAGAAAAAATTACGGCTGTACCTGCCGACGTAATTAAAGAACTCGCTAAAACCATGGTCGCTGGTCGTACACAATTATTAATGGGTTGGTGTATTCAGCGTCAGCAACATGGTGAACAACCTTATTGGATGGCTGCTGTATTAGCGACCATGATAGGTCAAATTGGTTTACCTGGTGGTGGAATTAGTTATGGTCATCATTATTCTGGTATTGGTGTACCTTCTTCTGGCGCTGCAGCACCGGGTGCCTTTCCTCGCAATGTAGATGAAGGTCAAAAGCCGATATTTGACAGCACTGATTTTAAAGGCGCTAGTAGTACTATTCCTGTTGCCCGTTGGATAGATGCGATTTTAGAGCCGGGCAAAGTGATTGATGCCAATGGCGCTAAAGTGACTTACCCTGATATTAAAATGATGATTTTCTCAGGGAACAATCCTTGGAACCATCATCAAGATAGAAACCGTATGAAAAAAGCATTTCATAAACTGGAATGTGTGGTCAGTATCGATATCAACTGGACGGCAACCTGTCGTTTCTCAGATATTGTACTGCCAGCCTGTACTACCATGGAAAGAAACGATATCGATATTTATGGTAGTTATGCCAATCGTGGCTTGCTTGCTATGCAAAAAATGGTTGAACCATTATTTGATAGCTTATCTGACTATGAAATATTCACTCGCTTTGCCAAAGTGTTAGGCAAAGAAAAAGAATATACCCGCGGTATGAATGAGTTTGATTGGCTAACAAAATTATATAATGATTGTAAAAAAGCCAATGACGGTAAGTTTGTTATGCCTGAATTTGAGCAATTTTGGCAAGATGGATATGTACACTTTGGTGAAGGTAAGCCGTGGACTCGACATGCTGCTTTTAGAGAAGATCCTGAAATAAATCCGTTAGGCACGCCTTCTGGCATGATTGAAATACACAGTAGAAAAATAGAACGTTATCAATATGATGATTGTAAAGGCCACCCAACATGGATGGAAAAATCAGAACGCAGTCACGGTGGTCCTGGCTCAGATAAACACCCTATTTGGATGCAGTCTTGTCACCCAGACAAACGTTTGCATTCACAAATGTGTGAATCAAAAGAATATCGAGATACTTACACGGTACAAGACAGAGAGCCGGTTTATTTAAATCCAGCAGATGCTAAGCACCGTGGCATTAAAAATGGCGATGTGGTGAGAGTATTTAACGATCGAGGCCAATTACTTGCTGGCGCAGTGGTAAGTGCTAACTTCCCTGAAGGTGTTATTCGGATTCATGAGGGCGCTTGGTATGGACCCGTTGGCGATGATGGTAGTATTACGGGTGGCGCAAAAGTGGGAGCGATTTGTAGTTATGGCGATCCTAATACTTTAACGCAAGATATTGGCTCATCTAAATTAGCTCAAGCTTGTTCAGCCTATACTTGTTTAGTAGATTATGAAAAGTTTAGCGGTAAATTGCCGCCAGTAACCTCATTTCAAGGACCATTGGAGATCGGCGCATGAGTCATGTAAGCCAAGAAACAGCACAAGAAATTTCTGAAGAAAGAGAAGCAAGAGCGATAGTGTATAACTTTCTCTCCTCACTCTTTGCTAAAGAAGTCACTAGTGACTTAGTGGCACAATTAACATCAGCTCAAGGGCAAAGTTTTTTAAAATCACTTGCGCTTGATCCAAGCTTGTCTGCATCGGTAAATGAGATTAATACTAAATTAGTCAAGCTGAACAGTAAGGAATCATTACTTGAATTGGCTGCTGACTTTTGTGGTTTGTTCTTAGTCGATGGTAGAACGAGCGTGTCGCCATATGCAGGTCAATACCTTAGCGTCGAGCAAGGTGGAGAACCAAGTGAAAAACTAAGCAATGCCGCTATAAATGAGTCAGGTTCAAAAAGTAAAAAAAATAAAGCTCAACTGTTTGGTGAACTTCATCAGCAAATGACCGAATTTCTAACGGACAACAAATTACAAATACACAGTGATTTTCCAGAACCCGGCGATCATATTGCAGTTATCTTGGCTTATATTGCTCATCTGTGTGTTACCAGTGGGTCTGAACAACAACTTAATTTCATTAATAGTTATTTAATGACTTGGCTAAGTGACTTTACTCAACAAGTGAATAAGCATGATCATGGTCAGTTTTATTGTTTCGTAGCTGATTTAACGTTTGAGTGGCTAAAAGTCGATACAGAATTTTTGCTAAGCGACTAGAAGATTAATCGTTTACAGTGCTTAGCAAATTGGCAGAATATCTTACTTTATAAGGGAATAGCGTGTGCTTTCCCTTATTTTTATATGCTATTCATGCGTGCAAGTTTTAGTAGAAAGGTCATTATTGCCTTTGTTCGTACGATTTAAACAGTGGTCTAGCACCGTCTTTAAAATATAGCGTTTATAACAATACTCGCTCCTTATTATCAAATACTACGCTTACAAAGAATCCCCTCCCGCGATTACAAAAAAATAGTTGAATTTTTACAGGATAATAATGTCTCAAATTCAACTAAATAATTTTATCTTAATTATAACGTAAAACAATGTTAATATTATGTAAATATACTGATGGCATTCTATTGTTAATAATAAAAATATTGATATTATTCAATAGGAAAAAATAGAGTGTAGATGTAACAACCAACAACTAAACCGTTAAGTCATTTATGTGTTTTTAATATGATATTTAGCTAGGTTTACGAGTGGAATTCTTGCTTTATCGGCTTACTCTGTAAGAGCCTGATAACTATTCGGTGTCACCAGTACCTTTTTGCCTAACCGGTAATATATTTTGGAATAAACTTAATGAAATTTAATACCTTTGTGATCGCGTTTGTTAGCTCAGCTATCACTCTTTATAGCCAAACCAGTTCGGGAGCACCTTCCTCGGATTCAGGTGATCACATAAAGAGAACTGCAACGCAACGAATTATCAATGGTGTAGCAGCTAAAAAAGACGATTACCCGTTTATTACTGGCTTAATTGCTTCATCGACTAAAGAAGGCGGAGAAATATCACCTTTTTGTGGTGCTTCTTTTATAGGTGGTCACTATATATTAACCGCATCACATTGTGTTGATGGATCTACCGCTTCAGACATCGATGTGGTTGTTGGTGAACACAATCTTAAAGATCGCACTACCGGAGTTCGTTATAAAGTCGCGCAAATTTATATGCATGAAGACTATGACTCTGTTGCTACCAACAATGATATCGCAATACTTGAATTAGAAACGGCTATTACCAATGTTACGCCGATTAAACCCTTAACAGTAGAACTTGAATCCTTATTGAAAACAGGCGATCTATTAACGGTGATGGGCTGGGGGAACTTGTCAGTTGATGATCAGTCTTTTCCTACTGTTTTGCATAAGGTAGACGTTGCGTTATTCGACCGAGATAAGTGTAATGCTGCATATGGCGGGGGGCTTACCGAACAAATGCTTTGTGCTGGTTTTGAGTTGGGCGGTAAAGATTCATGTCAAGGTGACAGTGGTGGTCCGTTAGTGATAAATAAAAACGGAGAGTGGTATCAAGCTGGTGTCGTTAGTTTTGGTGAAGGATGTGCTGTAGCTGGTTTTCCAGGGGTGTATGCGCGTGTTTCAAAGTTCCTTGATTGGATAAAAGAAAAGAAAGCTGGCGTATCATACCAACAAAAACCTAATCCGGGTTATGTTGAAAATGGTTATGAAGACATTGCTACCTTGAAATTTAAGAATTTAAGCGCAACAGAATATACGATTACAGATATTAAGTTCACCGATTTAAACAAGGTTTCGCAGCCTACAGTTGAGACGAACAATTGTAATAGTGCAGCACTAAAGCAAAATGAGAGCTGTGAGTTTACCGTTAAAGTGACAAGCACTGAATTAGGCGAAGGGGGTTTTAATATCAGCGTTAGTACTACTCATCCAGAGAATAGCTTAGCAGAGCAATTCTTTGCTATTAATGCCCTTGAAAAAACAAGTTTAGACATGAAAACTTTACTCGATATTAATAATGACGATATTGAATGGTATTCTGGCGGTGATGCAGTTTGGCAAGCACAAACGACTCAAGTACTCAGAGGTGATAATGCCGTCGAATCGGGCGATATTATCAATTCACAGAATTCAGTCTTACTAGCGATTATTAAAAATCCTGAAGTTAACGATTTTTCGTTTAACTATATAGTACAAGCTGAAGAAGGCTATGATGGTCTAAAAATAGCGCTTAATGGTCGTAAAACAGAGTTTTTCGCAACGGGTGTAACACAAACCATATTTAAAGAAGAAAAAGTTGTTTTAACCCCTGGTACTGATCGAATTGCTTTTATCTTTTCAAAAGATGAGACGGATGATGATGCTGAGGTAGGTTTTAATAAAGCCTATATTGATCTTGTACAAAATAGTACAACGAACACTGCTCCTGTTATTAACTTATCTAAGAGCATTTATGCAGTAAAAGTTCAGAAGGAAGTGTCATTAGATGCGTCTAAAAGTGCAGATGAGGAGGGTGATACTCTTCATTTTAAATGGGAGTTAGTTGGCGATAAACTCGGCTCTGTGCTTAATAATGCTACTTCAGCTCAAGCAACGTTTGTTGCAGGTGATAAAGCAGGTAACGTTACCTTTAAAGTAATCGTTACGGACCAGCAGGGTGCTACTTCAAGTAAAGTGGGAAGTGTAACCATCACTAAAGATACTACCGAGACTAAAGATACTGTAGAGGCCAAAAAGAGCGGCGGTGCAGGAGCTTTTATACTGCTATTCTCGTTGTTATTTTTATCACTAAGAAGTCGTAAGTAATAATATTTTGTTAGAGTGGGCACTGTTCGTTCCCCACTCATTTATCTTTTTATTAAGGAAATTTATGAGTAAATCAATAAAGTCTACTCAGAGCATGCTGCTATTATTGCTTGCTATGACAACATCAGCTTGCTCAGCTATATCAGCAGAAGAAAAGAAAGATAACGTGGCCACACAAGCTAACTCTCTTGAAGTTATTTATGGTTTTGATATCAAAGCTGATGGTTTATGGTTTTTAGTGAAGTCTAATGGCTGTACTAGCGAGAAAAATTTTAACTTACGATTAAAGCGCCTAGATAATGATACCGCAGAAGCCAGTCTCTTCCGCACAAAACGCGATTTATGCCGAGGTTTACCTAGGTTGGTAAGTATTGAAATGCCAATCAATGATAGCAATATTACTGGTAGCCAGTTTACAGCGAGCAATCCTTTTTCAGTTAAACCCGTAAGTAAAAAGAAAAAGATGTAGTTCACATAGTTGAAGTTCCCTTACTGGCTAACGACTGCAAGTCACTAGGGAACCAATAGCTGTGATGATTTGATAACCTATCCAATTTAGAAACTAATTGATAACACAGATGACCATGAGGTTTAGGACTTTGTTTTAGATACCTAGGTGTCTTAGTAAAGTTATCAATAAAATCAAGAAAACGTCGGCTAGTAGTATTTTTTTGTTGTTATTGGAAATAATCATTTTTAAGCCCATACTCTATGGAACAGACAATTCAATAGGAAGTAATATGGATATAGAGCAAAAAGATAAAGGAGTGATAGCAGTACTCCTCAAACGTTTTGAACATGAACGCTACCCAAGAATTAAACAGCTCGAAGAGAAAGTTGGTAACGGTGCTGTACTCGAACAACATGATCTAACCTACCTAGAGCAGGTCTTAATGGACACCCACCAAGTTATCGCCATTGTAACTCGACACCCTGAATATGGGGCGTTGGCTAAAGAGACTCTACTGATGTACGAAGAAATCATGACTAAATCTCAATTAAATAGTAACAAAGTTTCATCAAATTAGAGCATTGCTGAAATCCCTTCAGTTTTTAAATTTATAGTAGTGCACTCGGCTATTTGTGGGCGAATACGCCTAAACTAGTTAGTAACGTTCATTAGTTAAATGATTTTTAAGCTAAATATGGCGCTCAATTTTGAGTGTCAGTTTAGCGTCTTAATCGTTGACTGTGCAGCCAAATGTTTTTCCTCCTGTCACATTCCAATTAATTTGTGCCTTTCAAACTCATTACATCGAAATATAGCTGTTGTTAATTTTATTTCTTAAATCAAATATCAATAAATAGGATTCGTTGGATGAATTATTAGTTATTAATTCATCCAACGAGACCATAAATTTATCACTGATTTGGGTCTAATAATACTTCTTCTATTTACTTCTTAATTGCAGTTTACTTTAACAAGCTAGGTTGAATAAATATTTAGATGCTTGTAATTATGGTCTAGATGATAGAGAGTAGAGTTTATTATCAGCTTGATAAACAAGGTAAATGATAGGTTATATTATGAAACATGATGTAGTTTTACTGGCAGTTTTAATATTAGTTATAAGCTTATCAAGTAAGCCGATTTTGGCTCAGACATTCACTTTTTCCCAAGCATGGAAAACTGTACTGCAAGAAAGTGACGCACTCGCGGCAGAAAAACAAAATATTGAACGATCTCAATATTTACAGGAAGCCGCAAGTGACCTGTTATTACCCAGTATTTCTATAGGGGCAAACTACACGCGTTTAGACCATGCCGTTAGAGTTAGACCTTCTGAAGTGATAGCGAGCATGCCTATTGATAGTATCAATGAAGCCTTTGGTATCACGACAGATAACTTAGATAGCTTTTTTACTTCGACTTTATCTGAACGTGATATTTTCACTAGTTCAATCCGTGCTTTATGGCCTGTTTACACAGGAGGACGTGTCAGTGCTGTTCAAGGAATTGCTAAAGCCCAAAATGATGAAGCAAGTCATTTACTGACGATGAAACAGCTAGAAAAATTTGAAGACTTAGTGAAGTATTATTTTGCAGTAGTACTTTCTGAGCAAGTACTTCAAACGAGAATAGATGTAGAGCAAGGTTTAAAGACGCACTATGAAAATGCTGTAAAACTAGAAGAACAAGGGCAAATAAATAAACTAGAACGTTTACAAGCACAGGTTTCATTAGATAAATCACAAGTAGAGCGAAAAAAATCACTTCGAGATGCTGAAATCGCACAAATCGCCTTAGGTCGATTACTTAAAACCCGAGCAAAAATCACGCCTACAACGACACTATTCATTAATGAATCATTACCTCAAATGTCTAACTATTTAGATAAATCACTAGCTGATTTCCCAGCACTAAAAATGCTTGATTCTAAAGAGAAACAAGCAGTCGGATTAATCGAGATAGAGAAAGGTAAATATTATCCGGAAGTTTATCTTTATGGAAACTATAACTTGTATGAGGAAGATAACTTAGCTTCTCAAATCGCACCTGATTGGGAAATCGGGGTTGGGGTCAAGATCCCTATTCTCGATACCTCTGGTCGTTCAGGAAAAATGAAAGCAGCGCATAGTTCAGTAATGCAAATAAAATATCTTAAAGCACAAGCCGTACAAGATTTATCTGTTTTGGTGGAAAAAGCCTACCGAGAAGCAAATCAATCTCTAGAAGAATATCAAGGTCTTGCATCAAGTTTAGCCTTAGCAAATGAAAACTTAAGGTTACGCACTAAAGCCTTTAAACAGGGGGTATCAACATCAATAGATGTCGTGGATGCAGAATTATTTGTTGCGAGTATAAGAACCCAACGCTTTGTTGCCGCGTATCAATACATGTTATCTCTTTCTAAGCTACTCGCATTAAGCGTAGACATTCATAACTTTAAACATTATCAATCTTATCAAGGTATAGAGGTTAAATAGTGATGCACAATTTGAAAAAAACAAGCAGAACTTGGCCAATAATTTTAATGATAATCGCTTTAGTGATTTGGCTGATTTATACTTTTTATCAAGCTTATCAGCCACTCCCTGAAAGAATACAAGGTCAGATTGAGGCGCAAAACTTTAGTATATCTTCGAAAATACCTGGTCGAATAGAGCAAGTACTTGTCAGAAAAGGGGATAAAGTATCAAGGGGACAGATGATATTCACCCTGTTAAGTCCTGAGATACAAGCAAAACTTCAACAAGCAAAAGCAGGTGAAAAAGCAGCTGGGGCATTAGCTGAACAAGCGGAAAAAGGTGCAAGAATTCAGGAGATAGCCGCAGCTAAAACTCAGTGGGAAAAAGCAAAAGCAGCGAATGAGTTAATGGAAAAAACCTATAACCGAGTCAATAACTTATTTAACGATGGTATTGTCGCCGAGCAAAAGCGTGATGAAGTTTATACGCAATGGCAAGCGGCAAAATATAATGAAGGCTCCGCTTATCAAATGTATGCCCTAACTAAAGAAGGCGCACGCGACGAAGTAAAAAGAGCGGCAAAAGAAAAAGAGAATATGGCCGCTGGTGCTGTAGCCGAAGTTGAGGCTTACATTGCAGATACTAAAATAGAAAGCTGGCATAACGGTGAAGTCAGTCAGGTATTACTTCAAGAAGGAGAATTAGCCCCTCAAGGTTTTCCTGTCGTTACTATTGTAGATATAAATGACGCATGGGCCATTTTTCATATTAGAGAAGATAAATTGAAAGACTTCCCTAAAGGGCAAAAAATAGAAGTGGCCATTCCAGCGCTAGGCGAGGGGAATTTTACTTTTGAAATATCGCATATTTCTGTTATGGGTGACTTTGCTACTTGGCGAGCAACAGATAGCGCTCAAGGCTTTGATATGAGAACGTTTGAAGTTGAAGCGAGACCACTTGAGCACATTCCTTTGTTAAGAGTCGGTATGACTGTATTACTAACCAGTGTGACTAAATAGTAACGTGAAGCTATTACAAACCATTAAAAATGAATGGCAATTAATTTGTCATGATGCTTGGTTAAAAGCATTGCTTTTTTGGTTGCCAGTAATACTTGCTATCGCGATATGGGGCGTATTCTCTGCAGGTATTGCGCGCGATTTACCTATTGGTGTAGTAGATCATGACAACAGTTCAGTATCACGTTCGCTCATACGATATTATAATGCCAGTCCTACCTTAGCCGTAGTAAAGCATTTTAACTCCATGGAGCATGCCAATGCAGCCCTTAGAGAAGGGAGTATCTATGCGTTAGTCATTATTCCAAATTCCTTAGAAAAAAACACCTTGTTGGGCAAAATGCCTCAAGTGACAGCCTTTTATAATAGTCAGTTCATTTTGATTGGTAAGTTAATTAATTCGGCCATGCTAAGTGCTCATGGCACTTATGTCGCCCAAATAGAAACCTTTAAAAACTTAGCAAATACGCGTGGCAACGTAAAACAAGCGATAGGGGAAGCACTACCTATTTCGTCACAAATATCGCCATTATTTAATGCTAATACGCATTATGGTCAATTTCTTGTTACTGCGGTTATTCCTGCTATGTGGCAAATTATTATTATTGCGACTATCGTACTTGTCTGGGCAAGACCTCTGCAAAATTCTTCATTAGAACAATGGCTTGCTCATCTTAATTTTAATGAAGAACTGAAAAGGTTAATCCCGTATATTTTAATTTTTTGGATGCAGGGTATTATATATCTCAGTGTGTTTTACGGCACACTTCAGTGGCCCATGCATGGAAGTTGGCTTTTATTGATATTAGCTCAATTTTTCTTGGTCCTAGCCTGCGCAAGTGTTGCGACGTTATTTTTCTTTATTACCCTTGATGTCACACGTGCCATGAGTTTGGTGGCGGGATTCGCAGCCCCTGCATTTGCTTTTATGGGCGTCACATTTCCAACAACCGATATGCCTTTATTAGCGCAACTGTGGCGGGCCTTATTACCTATTAGTCATTATATAACCGTACAAATTCAGCAGGTGAATTATGCAACAACCCTTAATCATAGTATTGGAAGCTTTGTTGCTTTAATCACTTTTGTGAGTGGCTTGTATATTGCAAAATTACTGGTTGAGAAACGCCAACGCTTAAATAGTTTACATGAAGCAAAGAAAGAAATTATCGAAAAAGGTTGTAATTTATGACTTGGAAACGATTAATAAGTTGCGAATTTTACGCTATCTTCACTAATATTCCTTTACTCGTTACCGTATTTGGCGGCGTGATCATTTATTCATTTCTCTACCCTTTGCCTTATATTAACCAAACGCCACAAGAACAAAGTATTGCTGTGATTAATTTGGATGATAGCCAATTAAGTCGCACTATTGAGCGCATGGCTAATGCTACACCACAAGTTAATATTACCCAGCAAGTCTATAGTATTGAAGAAGCGAAGGCCTTGCTCATTGAGGGACATATAACGGGGTTTCTTCTGATCCCGCAACATTTTTATCGTGATTTACTTCTTGAGAAAAGCCCACATTTACTTTTTGCAGGCAACGCTTCGTATTTTTTAGTTTATGGTACTGTCATTGAAGGGCTGGTTCGTTCAACATCAACGTTAGCAGCTGAAGTTAAAGTAAGTCGAATGGTGATGCGAGGAGATAATATTGCTTTAGCTTCTTCACAGTATTCCGCAATTGGTTTGAATCTTAAACCCACTTTTAACGCTAGTTTAGGGTATTTAAACTATATTGTTCCAGCTGTATTTGTCTTAATTTTACATCAAACCTTGCTTATTGCTTTGGGCCTACTCACTGCTGGACAGTATGAAAATAAAGTGAAATCACAACCAATTTCAAAATTACAATCAAGTTACTGGCTTATTTATCCTGTTTGGCGAGTTTTGCTTGTTCGCTCATTATTGATGTTGACTATTTATTTAGTGTTGTTCAGCTTTTATTTTGGGTACAGTTTTGAAAGTTATGGTATCAATCGCTTAGCCACCATTCCTGATTTGATGACACTGGCTTTTCCTTTTTTACTTTCTGTGATTTTTTTAGGTACTGTCGTTGGTTTATTAATACCAAGAAAGGAGCTAGCAACGCTTGTTGTATTATTAAGCTCGCTTCCTTTAGTATTCTCAGCTGGTTTTATATGGCCTACATCCAACATGCCTACAGTGATTAATATCATTACTCAATTCTTTCCATCAACGCCAGCAATTAATGGTTTTTTGCGGTTAAATCAGATGGGAGATAGCATTGATAATTTAGTACAAATTCAAATGCAGCTTTGGTCATTAACATTATTGTATGCCATGATTGCTGGTGTATTGATGACTAAAAAGCAAGGTGAACTCAATAGAATGATTAAATCGAGTTGATGATAGAAAGGCTAATCTTCATTAACTGAGCAGTACAACCTTTGCACTACCCGCGTTAACGGATGGTCAACTATCTTCTGTTACTGTGTTAATTTCAGTTAGAATCATTCGGTTTAGTAATCATAATTTTGAGCGCATACTTGAAGCGTTAATGTTGTTTCTCGATGTTTTAGCCTAGCGTGCTAATGACTGCTTTGATTCCAACTAATAACATCTGAACGCCTATGACAGCTAAAATTAACCCCATCAATCGAGTAACAATACTCAAGCCACTTTTACCTATAGCGGCTAAAATACGCGAACTAAAGATAAAACAAATAAAGGTAATTAGGCATAAAGCTGCAAATACTGAGAGGGTGATTATTATTTCCATCCATCCGTTAGATGATGAATAATTCATTGCTGTGGCAATGGTGCCTGGTCCTGCAAGAAGTGGCACAGCCAATGGAGACACTGCTACATCAGAATCAGAGCTATCATCACCTTGGGTATGATGAAGCTTAGAACCGGAACCTTGAAGCATATGGTAACCGACAATAAAGACTAATATACCACCGGTTATTCGCAGCGCTGGGAGCGTTATACCAAATAAGTGAAAGATTGATTTACCTAAAATTGCAAAGCTAGCAATAACTATAAAGGTAATAATTAAGGCCTTAGCTGCAATTTTTCTCTGTTCAAGCTTATTTTTATCTCCGGTTAATCCTGCGAAAACTGCGGTGTTGGCGATAGGGTTCATTATGGCAAAAAAAGCCATGAAAACGGTTAATGCATGTTCCATTAATAAATTCATTTTATCTCATTTTTTTGATATGTATTCTCGCGCTTGAATAATAGAACTGCATTAATCAGCCATATGACTACTTTGTTATTTTTAATAGTGTTGGCAGTCTAATAGTAATTAAGTGTTTAACTCTAATACTTCCAATTTTGTTTTAATAAAGTCACTGTGCGGTACATGTAGTAAATCTGAAATTTGGCGAATGGAATGTTCTTCATAAATACTGATTTTTTGATCGGCTAATGCTACCTCCCAAAGAGTCTTCACCAGTTGAACGCGTTGTTGGCCACTATAATTTTCATTAATTAACTTAACAAACGGGTAAAGCGAGGTAACATCTTCACCGTGGGCGGTTGCATGCTCAACCAGTGAATCAAGCTTTTGTCCTGATAAATTAAAGGATTTTCCGAGTGCGACTTTAATTGCCTGTTGTTCAATAGATGATTTCTCTAAACTTGCTCTATTAACTTCGATGAGTAATATAGCAGCGGCTAACTGAATTTTATCTTGTGTATCTTCTTGGTCATTAATTTTTAGCTCTTGGCTAAAGAAGTTTTTAAGTTTTGTTAACATGTTTATTCCTTATTTTTTGGCAGTATGAGCGAGGCGCCTAGCCCTTTCAATTTATCGGTTTAAAAGTACTAACGATAATGCCTTATAACGGTAAATGGGCACTTCAGTCTGATTACTAGTATACCTAATTGCATTATCAGCGATATTTTCAATAGCTTAAAATAGTAAATCACTATGATGGATGGCTAACACTTCGACATCGTTCTAATCTAACATCACAGTGATTATTATGTTTATTTAGGCGTAACAGCAAATTCAATTCTGTTACCACTTGGCTCTCTTATCATCATATGAATAGTTGGACCATCACCGTTAGGCTCAGGTGAAAATTCAATAATGACACCATCTGTCTTTTTACAACGTTCATATAGCGTATTTAAATCTTCTATACTGGCAACACTTAAGGCTAAATGGTGCAGACCAACGTTATTTTTCCTGTCAAAGGCGATACTTTCTTCTGGCTGTGTTACTTGCCAGAGTGTCAAAAATAGTTTGCCATCAGTGACAAATTTTGACGGATAATCATCATAACCACCAACGACTTTCCAACCCAATGTCTCTGTAAAAAACTGTGTAGATTTTTCTAAATTGGAGACCGTTAAACCTAAATGGTTTATGCCTTGGGTTATTGGGTTATCAAGTTTGTTTATCGCCGAGTTAGCCACTGCGTTATTAGTAGTAATAAGTGATGTGATAAAAAATAACGCTATAAAACTTTTATTCATATTGAATTCCATTAATACACTGTATTTCAATAGACCGTTGATAACGTCAGTTGTTTCAAAAATTTATTATTAATAAATTATAAAACGATTTTTTTAAAAGTAACTTTTAAAATGGTAACAATGTGTTTGTAGAATGTTTTACTTAGAGAACATCGCTAGCTTCTATCTAATAACAGCACCTTTTCATATCATAAAGTATTGACTGTTTTAGCAACGAGTTAGTAGATAGGGGACGTTGAATGGCTAAATAATAATTTAGTCTGGGATGTTTAAGGCATCAATACAGGTATAATCCGACTAGTAAGCCTGTTAGGGTTTTAGTTACACAAATTTATATTAATTAAATGAGAAAAATAATGTTTAGTACCGTTTTTGTTGCAGGATATGGAAATTCGACAGAGGGACATTGGCAGAATTCATGGTGCAAAATAACAAAAAATAGTTATTGGGTTGAACAAGAGGATTGGAACAATCCAAATTGTGTTGATTGGATAGAAAGTCTTAATGCGCTTGTTCAATCTATAGATGGGCCTATTCTCTTAGTGAGCCATAGTTTGGGTGGCAGCACCATTGTAGAATGGAGTAAAAAGTACTCTGCCAATATAATTGGTGCATTTATGGTAGCGGTACCAGATGTACAGTGTGAGCACTTTCCAAAGGAGATATCAGGCTATCAATTACCTCCATTAGAGAAGTTACCCTTTCCTAGTATGCTTTTGGCAAGTACAAATGACCCATACTCGACACTTGATAGATCTAAGTACTTTGTTGATATTTGGGGGAGCGATTTAACTATTGTTGGTGATTTGAAGCATGTTAATGCAGATTCAAATATTGGTGAGTGGTCATATGGCTTAAATCTCCTTAACAAATTTATTACCTCGATAGACTCTAAAATCGATTAGAAATAAGCAATAGATAGTTGGCTCTTATGCCTTAGTTGCTCGATAAAGCTGGAGTCAGGTGATTTTCACTAAAATTTAGAGAACGCTAAAATTAATATTTATGTAGGTTTTGTTAATTTGAGTAATAAAATTAACAAAACCCTATCGGCATTGAAATAACTTTAATCCTTGATGATATATCTAACCGAATGCTCTTACCTTCGAGGTATTTATAGTCGACTTGGTTAGTGATTCAGTTTTTTCATTATTGACTTTAAATTGCTCTGATAACGTAAACATTGCCGGGCTTAACAACAAAATTGTGGCAATAGAGAATACTGAACCAAAACTTAAACTAATGACCATCGGCACTAAATATAATGCCTGTGTTGATGTTTCAAACAGCATAGGAAATAAACCCGCTGCAGTGGTTACTGCTGTTAGTACCACAGGGCGAAAGCGATTCAAAGCAGCTTCAATTACCGCCTCTTTATGACCCATACCTTCCTTTCTCAAGGCTTTAACTTTAAGCAACATAACGAATGAGCCATTAATAACTAAACCAGAAAGCGCAATCATGCCAAATAAGCTCATCACGCTAAACGAATAACCCATCACAATATGCCCTAACATAGCGGCTGCCAAACAAAAGGGAATAATAAGTAGTACTAAAATAGCGTCCAGATAGCTGCGAAATATTATCGCTAACATGGCAAAAATAAGCGCGAATGCTAGGCCTATGCCTTTTATTATTTCCGCATTAACTTTAGATTCAATTCGAGCCTCACCGCCAAGTTCTACCTCAAGCTCTGGGTATTTAGCGCTTAAATTGCTCAGTAAGTCTTCTTCAATCGTTTTGAGTATCAACGAGGCACTGGCTACTTGTCGTAATATACTGGCGGTAACTTCCACTAACTGAATGCCGTCAACACGGTTAATGCTTGTGGCTGCTTTAGTGGTGGTAATACTGGCAACTTGGCTTAATTCTACACTGTCGCCATTAGGCGCCGTAATGATTAATCGGTTGAGTTGATTGGCATAATACTGCTGACTTCTTTGCATCATCACTCTTACTTTTACTTCGTCGCCCGCCACTATTTGTCGAATGGCTTCGCCACCAAAAAAGCGTAAACGAATCAATTCACCTAAATTGTCACTGTTAAAACCAAGACTTTTTCCTAACGGTGTTGGCGTAAGGTTGTATTGGAGTTTGCCATCCATCAAAGCGCTATCAATGTCAGTTACGCCTGATATTCTATTGAGTCCGTTCATTAACTCCTTGGCAGCAAGGGTTAATATATCAGCATCTTTATGGCCCAATTCTATTACCAGTTCTTTGCCGCCACCTGGACCAACTTGATAATCAAAGAAAATTGATTTAACGCCAGGTACTTCACCAATATTTATCCGCCAAGCATCGACAAACTCTTTAGCGGTAAAGTTGCGTTGATCATCTGTAACAATCATAAAAGTTGACGAACCACTGCTTGAGCCAATATCTTGCATGCGAAACTTATAATCGTCTTGCCCGTTTAAGCTCTCAATAGCTTTTATACCTGCCGCTTCAATATAATTAATAATGTCGATTTTATTTTTTAACGGCGCGCCCGTTGGAAATTCAACCTCGGCATCTATTCGTGTAGATTCAATTTTAGGCACAAAGCTTGAATCAACTCGGCCACTATAAACCCACGAGAAAACCAGTGTAGCCAGTGATAAGAAGATGATAATTATCGTAACAGGGTTATTACAACTGGTTCTTAACCACTTAGCATAAATGGCTGTTTTAAGGTGATCGAAACGCTTAAAGCAATGAGCTTGAACGTTAGATATAACGCGAAAACGCATTGGCTTGTCAATATGTCGTAAATGAAGGGGTAGAATCAATAAGGCTTCGATAAGCGAGACAGTAAAAATGGCGAAAATGAGTAAGGTCATGGGTTTATACATAACACCAAGTTCACCCGGTACATACAGCAAAGGGATAAACGCAATAATGTTAGTTGTCACTGAAAATACCACAGGTAAAGTCATCTCTTTCACACCATCTTTAAGAGCAATATTCATCGTAATACCTTGCTGTATTTTCAGGTAAATGTTTTCAGCAACAATTACCGCATCATCAACCAGTATTCCTAAGGTAATGATAAAAGCAAAGAGGGTGATCATATTGATAGGAATATCCAGTAATGGCATAAGTCCTAAGGTGCCGATAATCGAAATAGGTATGCCCATGCTTACCCAAAAAGCTAATCTTAAATCAAGAAAAATGGATAGCACTAAGATAACCAACAACATGCCAATAAGACCGTTACTAATTAACAAGTTAATACGTTGACTAAAAGGATCCGACTGATCTTGCAGTATGGTTAACGTTAATCCTGCGGGTATTTCTGATTGATAGTCCGTAATAAATGCGTTAATTTCTTTACTTATCTCTATTGGTTTACTGTTTTTATTTTGATAAACCTTTAGCTCTAATCCTGCGTCACTATTGACTTTAAACGGTCTTATTTGCCCTTGAAAGCTATCGCTAATGGTTGCAATGTCAGCGAGTGTCACGCTATTGCCACTGTCGTCAGTAATGATAGTTATGTCTGAAAACTGCTCGGATAATTCTTTTCGACCCAAGGTTCGAATTAAAATTTCACCACCTTGCGTATTAATACTTCCAGCAGGTACATCGGTCACCGATGTTTTCACTTTAGATAAAACTTGCGCTAAAGTGAGCTGATATTGACGTAATTTTACTTGATTAAGTTCAATGACTATTTCAGGGGAACGTGCACCTTGGATGTCAATTTTTGCTAAATCAAGTGCGTCTAACATCGCTTGTTTTAGTTGTGAGGCTTCACGGTAGAGCAGCAATTCTGATACATTACCATGCAGTCCAATTTCAACAATACTGTCAAGCTCCTCAACAAAGGTAATCGTTGGATTTTCCATTTCAACGGGGAAGCTATTTATGCCCTCGATACTGTTTTTAACTTGCGACAATATAGTGTCAGGGTTAACGCCTTCAATTAACTCTACTATGATTTCAGCTGAGCCTTCGTAGGCATTGGCGCTTATTCGGTCAATATTAGGATTGTCTCTTAACTGATGTTCAATGCTTAAAATGATACCTTGTTCGATATCTTTTGGCGTGGCACCCGGGTAACTTGTTTCGATTAAAATTTCATTAATCTGAAACGAAGGGCTACTCTCTTGGTTAATACTATTAAACGACAGTAAGCCAAGAATAATAATCGAAAAGGTTAATAAGCTTGAGGCTATAGGGTTATCAATCATCCAAAGTGAAGGAGCTGACAGTATGCTTTTATTTGACGTTATGCTCTTGCTTTTCATTAAGCTCTTTGCTGTCATTACAAAACTCCCGTCACGATATTTGCTAGCATGCCTTCTTGTGCACCTGCAATTGCACTGGTAACGATTGATTCACCTTTGGCTATATTGTTATTAATAATGGCATAGCTCTCGTTTTGCCAAATAATTTTTGCAGCTTTTGCCGATAGTTTATTGTCTTCGTTTACAACCCAGAAAACACTATCGTCAATCGCGCTAAGCGGTATTTTTAACGTGTTTTTTTGTGGTGTTAATGTTAAGTCGGCAGTAATGAACTCTCCCAAGATGAAGGGTTTTTCTGGGTTTATTATGCTCAGGTAAACTTGTTGCAATTGGCTATTATCATGCAAGTTAGGCGATAATTGTGATACCAATGCTTGATGACTGTTATTACTCTCAGCTGAAATATTAACGACTTGGTTTATGCTTAACACTGTCGCGATATCTCTGGGAACAGCGAGTGAAACCCGTAATATTGAAAGTTGCGCCAATTCTCCCAAATTATCGCCTTTGTTAACAAAACTTCCTTGATAAATCGTTTTCGTTAATACGGTATAGTTTTCACTGCTGACGACAACACACCTTTGCAGATTTTTTTTAGCAAGATTCACATTGCTTTGTGCGATAGTAACATTTGCTTTTGCTGTTTCTAATTGTGGTTGACGCAACATCAGTGACTTTTGCAAAATGATGTTTTCACCACTGAAATCAGCACTAATTTGCTGATACTCTCTTTCTGCAACCTTTTGCTCACCAAGTTCTAACTGTAAGTTCGCTTGAGCGATTTTTAATTCGCTGTTCCGTTGCTTTAACTTATGTCGATAGTCACTGCCATCTATTTGATAAATTATTTCGCCTTTTAAAAGGTGGGCTCCCTCAATAAATGCTTTATTAATATACGTTATTTCTCCTTCAACTTGAGCCGTCAATGATAATAGGTGAGGCGACTCAATTTTTCCAAAAGCTTGATAACTTGGCGTAAATACTTGTGGTAAAACATCAATAACACTTACCGATAATACCTTTTCCGTTTGTGCGGACAACTCTTGGGTTGGTGATGTTGCTAAAATAGCGGCAGAGCTAATAACTGCGACCAAGGCGATGATTGCCGTCCATGGCTTAAAAATGAAATGTTGCATGCTGTGTCCAATGTATTGTGGCGGATAGCTTGATTGAAAGGATAAATATTATAGTGCTGCACAGGTCTAATTTATGTCACTAACAACTATGCGCGTTAACGCTAATGATAGGAGATATATAGGCATCATCGTTTACTGTACTGATGCTGAAACGGTTAGATAATTTGTTAGCTAAATTGATAATTTACTTCCAATAAAATAGTCTTAGGAAATTGATGTCTTATTGTCTTCGGTGCTACTTTAAATCTGAGTTTTGAAAGTAATACTTTAACGCTTTTATTAATGTAACGACTCTTGCAAGACTTAACTATTTTAGATTCCGATACCCGCCCATCGGCATCAATAATAAAGCTGATGCTCACTCTTCCTTGGTGTCTTCTAATTTTAGCTTCTTTAGGATATCGCTTGTGTTTAGCAATATAATCACGCACTTGCGTCATGTATAACTGCAAAGCTGATTCCACGCCAGTACTTGGCTTCCTTTCAACACTATTGGTACTTTTAACGAGAGAGGGGGGATGCGATAACTCGCTACTATTTTCAATCGTTGTAGCTTCGTTATTTTTTTCGACATCATTTTCATTAGGTTTTGTATTGTTATTATTCTTCGCCAGCTCTATCTCGACCTTTTTTACAGGTACAGGTTTTTGTACCGATACGGAAACTAAGTGTTTCACCTGTTTTTTAATTGTGGCCACAGCTTTAAGTACAGGCGTTTTATGAATTGGCTCTGGGGGTTTGTGCAACACTTCGGGTGATGGGCTTTGTTGATTGTTTTTTGTGTTTTTATTTGCCAGCGGACTTGCAAAGGTCAATTTCATATCAACTACTTGCAAGCTTTGATGATTTTTTCTACCGCCTCTTTCTATTTCTTCGCAAAAAATCACGTTAAAATACAGCGCACAAGTTAATCCTGTCACTATTGTCGCGATAGGCTTTGCTTGCCAGTTCATGACTCATCCTGTTTTTTCGGCAGCGATAGCTGTGTGACTAGTTTGATGTTTTTAACTCCCGCTTTACTGAGCTCTTTGGCTGTTTTTTCTAACATTCCTGTCGTTATCTCACTGTCTGCCAATAATGAAAGCTCTTCTATATCGTTGAACTTTGTCGCTAAAGTTTTGATGTCCATGGTGTTTTTTTGATAAGTTAATTCACCGTCTTTACTGACAAAAAGCCACTTATCTTGTGAACTGTTTTGGTGCTCTAATGGATTTTCCTTTGACTGGTTGGGGAGCGTAATCCCAGTAATGGGCGTCGCAATATGCGCAGATACCATAAAAAATATCAGCAATAAGAATATAATGTTGATCAGCGGTAACATCGGTTCTATTACCGGATTCCCTATTACTGTTTTAGTTAACTTCATAGCCAATAAATTCACTGTTAATTTTTCTTATACCTAAATTAGATAAGCTTTCTTTGACGTTAATAAACGTTTGCAGTTTTATATTCGCGGCTGGCTTCAGTAACACTTTATAAACCTTATTTTTCTGCAAATATGACGCTAGTTGTAAAAAGGTCATCGCACTACGATTAACGCGATAGCTTATAGCCGTTGCATCTTCATTCTTGATGATGTCAATACTTACACTATCCTGTGCTGCGGTAGATGCTTGTCCCATCGTGCCTAAGGGAATGCTCTGTTTTTGTAGTTGCATAAACTGACTGACTAACATAAAGAAAATCAGTAAAATAAATACCACATCAATCAATGGTGTTAAGCTGACTATGGGCGATATTTTAGGTTTTACTGATAGTTTCATACGCTTATGCTTACCATTGTGTTCTGATTGATATTTCTGTTAATACCGTTTCAATTTGACGTTGTGCCTTAGCTAGCATGCGCTCATAAAGATGCCAAAGTGATAGCGCCGGTAATGCCACAATGAGTCCTGCTGCAGTTGTTAACAGGGCTTGAGATATACCAGCAGATAGAATGCTTGGGTCAATTTGCATACCTGAGTTTTTCATCTGGTCAAAAGCATTTATCATCCCTAAAACTGTACCTAAAAGGCCAAGTAACGGAGCTGTCATGCTGATAACTTCGAGGGTTTTTAATCCGCCACGCATTTCTTCAATTTTATTGGTAGCGTATTGTTCCATCACTACTTCAAAGTCATCTTTATTTTGATGAGCTTTTGACTGAGCAAGCCCATGATTTGTAATTTGGTTAAGTAAATAAGTGTCACTGTGCTTTTTTCGATAACTGGCCGACAGTGCATTGTTAGTCAATTTTTCTAACCATAGCGCATAAAAGCGATTATTAGCGACACCAAACCAGATGAACTGTGCAAGTTTATAACTCGCGATTGACACTGAAATAATGGACAGTGCGATTAATACCCATAAGCTCCAGCCTCCTTGTTCTAACCATTGAGGGACCATTTTATCTCCTGAAATATTTGCTATTTTTTGAGTTTTTCGTTCACACAATATTTATTGTGAGCAAAATTACGTTCTGTTGCTAAAGTAAACTAAAAGGGGTGAGCTAGGTGATATCCTTGACCATAAACAGTGTCGATTATTGGTTGGCGAAAAGGTTTTTCCATTGCCATGCGTAAACGATAAATATGTGTCCTAAGAGGAGAGCTTGCGGGAGACTCTTCACCCCATATCTCTTGTTCAAGCATTTGTCGTGATACGGTATTGGGATAATGCTGCACTAACACCTTTAAGATATTCATCTGTAGAAAATGAAGTTTTACTGTGGTTTCATCGCAGGTGACAGTTCTTAAGTTATAGTCAATTTGAAGTTTAGCTACGGTTTGTTTACCAATATCTCTGCGAGGCCCACGAAGTGACAACGCCTTAATACGACAATGCAGCTCTTCATAGGATATTGGTTTGTTTATAAAATCATCGGCACCAGCTTTAAATGCAGCAATTTTGTTCTGAGTGTCATGTTTTTCACCCAAGAATATAATGGGTGTGCTAACAAAAAGTTCGTTTCTGATCCTGTGACATAGAGTGAGAGAGTGTAGTTTAACAATCTCGTAACTAATGATAATAACGTCATATTTATTTAATGATGCTAATTCAAAAGCAGAGATCCCATTGAAGGCATAGTCAAGTTCAGTGTTGTGTTCAGCTAAGAAGTTGCCAATAGATTCAGCGTATTGCATGTCGTTTTCAATTAATAGGATCATGGTTGAATCGTAAATGTAAATTGTTATCAATCGTAGTAGTGGCTGTACTTTACTTGGTTGAATGTCTACAAAATGTCAAGATGTATGGGGTCTGAGGATTGATCTTTGTGTGAAGTTGTTCATGCTATATTTCACTTTTTATGAGTCTTTTTGTTAGTCATATTTTATGAAAATAAAGAACAAACACCTTCGGAAATTGCATGTCTATTGCTCTTTAATTTGCTGTACTTTGCTATTAGTTTTTTCATTGACGGGAATTAGCTTGAATCATCGGGTGATGTTTGAAGCAGAGCCCAAACAAAGTACTAGTCAATATGTCATCGAGAAGGAGGATGTGCAAAGCATTCAACTTCTCTTACGCGAATTGCCTTTAGCTTTAAATACGAAAGAACTTGAGCAGTTGATATTGAACAAAGAGCTTTCTTTACCCAGTCCAGGTAAAAGACTTGAGTTATATATCGAAGACAAACAGTTATTTATCGAAAGGAGTGATTTTGGTTTAGTGAGTCAACTGAACGAGTTGCATCAAGGTCGCTATACTAGTATTCGCTGGAAAATAATTTCAGATGTTACTGCCGTTGTCTTCATTTTTATTGCCATTACGGGAGTTTGGTTGAGTCTGAGAGACCATAAAAAACGTCGAAATTATCTTTTATTTTTATCGTTAAGCCTAGCGACTTTTATATTATTAATGGAGTAAAAAATTGAAATCAGCATTGACGTTCTGCATAACTTTATTGTGTGGAATAATTTTTATGAATAACTCTTCAGCCAACACGGAAGCCTTATTCGCACAGAAGTTGTTTGTTCAAATTGAGCTAACTCCTTTTCTAACAAAACATCAGCCTCCTTATTTTGCGCTGTGGTTAAGTAATGATAAAAAGCAGCATAAAGCACTCGTTGTAATCAGAGAGAAGGTCAAATGGTTAAGGGATTTAAAAAAATTCTGGCGTGATATTGCGCGTGAAAATAGAAGTGAGAGTGATGCTGTTACCAGTGCAACAAATATAAATAAGAAATTTAATTATAGCTATGAAATAGAAGGTATTTGGCAATATATATCGCTAGAAGTTGTGCGTGAAAATGGCAGCAGAGAGTTAATATATTTTCCTCTATCCTCAAAGGATGCATGTATTCAGGGAAAAGTAGAAATAGTCGTGCTTTGCGCTCAGTTAGCCATTAACGACTAGCAAAGAATTATTCACCAAATTGTAGTGAGTGAGTTAAGTTCTGCGGTGTAAAATCCTATGAATGTAAAATTTGTCAGAGCAGGGTGATAATTCAGTGATCCTGATTGCGTAATAATGACAGGAGTTATTAATTAAAGGAAACTCCTAATGAATAAAACTTTACTAGCAAGCGCTTTATTATCTACCTGTTTTTCACTACAAGCTCATGATATTTGGATAAAAGCAGATACTCATGAAATAAACAATGATGAACAGAGCGTTTTTGCATTAGACGTATCTCGCTCTGCTCAAGCCTACATTGCAGAAGCGAATCATGGTATTAAATCTCTTCAAATGAGTTCACCGAACGGGCAATCTAAAAAAATTATTGCTGATTATTCAGGTAAGGTTAAAGAAGTTTTTGAAGTAGAGTTCAATGAAGCGGGTACTTATCACTTTGAAAGTCCAATGACACAAGTTTTTCTTTCTTTTTATTTTGATGAAGCAGGTAAAAAGCATAAAATTCGTATGCCAAAAACAGACTATCACACCTTACCTAAAGGCTCTAAACCTGAAAAAACAGTAGAAAAGCAAATTATCACCGAAACATACGTAAGCTATAACGGCTTTAGTGACGTAAAACAAACCAGTAAAGATGGTTTGCAAATCGTATTAATGCAGCACCCTAACAAATTAAGGGCGGGTGAGCCATTAAGCTTTACCTTAACTTATAATGGTCAACCTATCCCTGAAGCTGAAGTTGCGCTGAAAAGCCTGAATGAATTTTATTACCAAGACAGTGATAAAATTGAAGTGGACATAACATCAAAAGACAAAGGTCAGGTAACGTTTAATCCTAAACATCCAGGACGTTATTTATTAGGTGTTGAATATGGTTTACCCTTAAAAAACAATGTAAAAGCAGACTTTAGATCTATTGAAAAATTTTTAACTTTTGAAATTACTCAGTAAAAAGAACTAGAATTTTAAAATCGACGAGTGCAACTGTTGTACTCGTCGTCGACTCTTCCAGTTATTCCAGCGCAGTTGTGACAATTGAGTTACAGGCTTTAGATCATAATGATTCTTATTTGTAATATAAGGATTAAACCAAAATGAATACATCAAAAGTTTCAGTGGCAGTCTGCTTAGCCTTGAGTAGTCAATTAGCGATAGCAGAAGTCACAGACGAAGATAAATATTTACTTGATAGTATCACCGTAATTGCCAGTGATACCGATATACAAGAGTCCGTACGATCTCCTCAAGCCATTACTGCAGTTGATGCTAAAACGATTAGCAATATCAGCAGTAAAAACGTACCTGCCGCTATACAAATTTTACCTAATGTTGATGTATTGGGAGGGCCCACGCCAAGTAATGAGAATGTTTCTATTCGTGGTTTACCACAATCCCATGCCTATGTTGCTATTGATGGTATTTATCAAAGTAATTTCGCCACTAAGCGAGGTAGTTGGTACTTGAACCCTAATTTTATAAAAAATATTAAGGTTACAGCGGGTCCAACCTCTGGCGCTGCTGCGGGTAAGATTACTATTGAAACATTATCAGCCCTTGACCTATTGGCGGAAGGTGACACTTTTGGCACTAAGATTGATTTAGGTTATCGCAGTAATAATGCACAACAAGATTATGGTTTATCACTTTTTGGTAAATCAGATACGCTTGACTATTTAGTGTCTGGTCAAACAAGCCAGCGAGACGCATATGAAATCGGTGGTGTTGGCGGGACTTATGACAAAACACGAGGGGATCAACAATCAGGTTTAATTAAAATTGGTAATCAGTTTAATGCCGACCAACGTTTAACCTTCACTGTAAACTATGATGACAGCCGCACTTTTCAAGTGAGAAATGATGTTGGATATCGTGATACTAAATATGCCGGTAGTTCACTAGTTTGGACCGACCAGGCAAGTGATAATGAATTACTCGATTTACAAGCATCTGTGTATTTCAATAATGTAGATTCATTCTCATGGGAAGAAGAAAGAGGTGATGTTGAGGGGACTCAGGATATACAAGATAAGAGTTTTGGCTACAGTATCGGCAATAATTCGCTAGTGGATTTTGGATTACTACATTATGGGACTTCAGGGCATTTTACCACCCACACAGGCGCTATTCTCAAAACTGATACGCAGACAGGAGAGATCATTGAAGATGAAAGTGCCGGTAGTGAGGCTTCAAGCAATTCAATCAAGCTCGCCACCTGGATTAACATGCAATTGCCCGTCGGTGATTCGTTCGAAATTATTCCAGGCGTAAGATATGACTCTTTCTACATTGAATCCTCCAATGCGATTGGTTTAGAAGGCGAGGCTTTATTAAGAGATGGTCGTACTGAAAGTAGAGTCTCTAAGTCTTTGAATATGCTTTATCACTTTAATGATGAAATAAAATTCTTTGCCTCATATGCTGAAGCGTTGAATGCCCCAGGTAATGGCTCGTTATTTACGTCTGGCAGAGGTTTTAAACCAAACCCAGAGCTGAAATCGGAACGAGCGGATAACAAAGAGTTAGGTGTGGTTTTTGACTACCAGAGCATTTTTTCTGAAGGCGACTCTTGGGTTAGCAGAGTAAATATTTTTCAAAATGATATCAAAGACTTTATTACCGATCTCTATAGTACTGAATGGCCCGACGGGGAGCGAGTAAATATCGGTCAAGCACAATTAAAAGGTTTTGAATTCAGTACAAATTATCACTTGGGAGATTGGGACTTATCAGCAAGTTATGGACAAACTCGAGGAATAGATAAAAACACCGGGTGGTATTTAACTGATATGCCATCCGATAAAATTAACCTTATTAGTAATTATAACGTTAATGATGAGCTTGTTTTAGGTACGAGTGCGACCTTTGCTTTTACTCATGATAAAACACCAACCCAGCAACTAGTCGCTGGTGGAGAAATTGAAGATATCCCATCAGAAGGTGTAGGAAGCTGGTTTACTATGGATATATTTTCAACTTATGAACCAAAGAAAATAAAAGGATTTAAAGTTAATTTATCAATTACCAACCTTTTTGATCGTGGTTATGCACAGCGAATGGATTTTGAGAGAAATGGTGACCCTAAAAATCCAATCGAGTTTTATGAAGAAGGTCGTAGTATCAACGTGAAAATGAGCTACGCATTTTAAGTGTCGAGGTAAACTAAGCAATACCGCTATCAACATAATGATTAGTAGCGGTAATTAATGTGAACTCTATGGTGCATAGCATCTTTAAATTAAATCCCTTCAATTGTTTTTTTGCATCAACTTAACTATTGAAATCATTTAATCAAAAACTTGTAATAAGTGGACATTTATATGACGTGGCGAAGTCTATTATTACTGTCCTTTTATTTTTAATGTTCAGGTTGATTTTTGATGAGTAATGGTTCAAATATAAAGTTTTATGGCTTCATTGCTGTAAGTTTAATGATTTCTACTTCGTATGCAGACAATCCAATAACGGGAGCTCCTGATTGGTCTACTCCCAAACGGGGAGTTGTACATGAAAGTAAAAAGACCGATCAAGATAATGATAAAGCGCTATTTAGTATTGTAGGAAGTGATCAGCATTATACTCAGCAACAAATTGATAATAAATTTAATGCACCTGATTGGTTTCCGAATAAGCACGAAAAGATGCCGAGCATCGTCAAAATGGGGAAAGCGCCTAACGTGTGGGCATGTGCTTTGTGTCACCTAGCTTCAGGGGGAGGACATCCTGAATCTGCAAGTCTAGCTGGTCTTGATAGTATGTATTTACAACGGCAAATGAAAGCTTTTGCCGACGGCTCGAGACTCGATTATTCTGGAAACATGAATCGAATGGCCAAGACGTTAAATAATGCAGAAATTAAACAGGTTAGTGATTGGTTTTCAGCACTTCCACCCAAAAAAGTCACTACAGTTGTTGAAACTTCGCAGGTGCTTAAAACCTATATAGATGATACTCGCATGAGACTTGTTGCTCAGCCCTATGTTATGGAAGTAATAGGTGATCGTATCGTTGAAATTCCCGATCACCCCATAGAAGTGAATAAGCGTAACCCTGACAGCATTTTTGTTAGCTATGTCCCTCAAGGCAGCTTAGCAAGAGGTAAAGCCTTAGTCAGCGCAGGTAATGCTAAAACCCCGCCTTGCGCTAGTTGTCATGGGGTCGATTTGAGCGGTAGCGCTATTGCTCCCTCGATAATAGGTAACTTTGGTAGTTATACTGTTCGTCAATTACACGGATTTAAAGGTAAAACTAGAAATGGCGGGCAAGCAGTGATGATGCAAAGTGTAGTAAATGGCTTAACAGATGAAGATATTATTGATATTTCAGCTTATTTAACGTCTTTATCAGTTAACTAACATTGGCTAATGATCTCAAACTCAAATAAGCTGGAGTTGCTGTAATTTACTCAGCTAACTCCAGTATAATTCAGTTACTCTCAGTTAATATTGCCACCAACGGTCAAACCACTTGGCACAATAGTCGGTATTCCCTTGTAAAAGTCATCGGTATTAACTGTTTGCAAAAATGCTTCTATATCAGCAAAATCATCTTCGCCAATTGTTACGTCTAGATCGCCTCTATTTTCATAATCAGCTATTGCATCAATCAATCTAGCACGTGAACCATCATGCATGTATGGCGCTGTATAGGATATATTTCTCAAACTTGGTGTACGAACAATATCTGTTCCAATAATAGCCTCACCAAGATGCAATATGTTATCTGACAGCATTGGTCCTAAATGGCAACGAGCACAGCCTCCATCGATAAACTTGTTGAGACCGATTATTTCTTGTTGGGTGAAAATTGATTGCTCTCCAGAAAGAAATCGATCAAATCGTGTGTTTGGACTCGTTATTTTTCTTTCAAAAGTTGCTATGGCTTTTACTATGTTTTCACTGGATACAGCCTCTGTTACGCCGAAGGCTTGCTCAAATAAAGTCACATATTCAGGAATAAGTCGTAAGCGTTCAACAATGTCGGCCATAATTTCTTTTTCATTATTATTATAGCCAAGCATTTCGACTGGATTTTTAATTGGCCCTAAGGATTGCTCTTCTAAAGTATCAGCTCTCAAGTCCCAAAAATATCCGCCAGAAACAAAGCTACTATCGCTTTCATTGTTTTTGATACCAGTATAAGCAACATTCATGATTGTAGGAGCATGAATGGACGTTACCTGAAAACCGTATCTTTGAGGTCCTAAGCCAATACCGTCGGAACCGATAGATAATATACGTCCATCAGCCCAACCAAAATCAGGATGGTGACATGAGGCACATGATGTGTCTTTATCACCTGAGAGTATTGGATCCCAAAAAAGTAATTCACCTAGTCGTTCTTTGGTTTCACTGTAAGGGTTATTTGACGGGTAGATGGTTTTTGACGGTAAGGGAGTAAAAATTGTTGAATAATCTCTAGTTTGTGCATCATCTGCTATCCCGTCAGGATTTTCGCAGCCAAATAAAGTGACACAAGCCAACGTGATTAAATTAAAGTGTAATCGTTTCATATGAAACTACCTCATGATTGGTTTAAAACGCGTAGACTCTAGGGCAGAGTCAAGTTAGCGGTAAACAAAGGTTGTAAGTTTGTCAGGCTGTAGGTCTATGAAATGTCTTATATACCCGTTACCAATCAAGATGAATGTTTCAGAGTGCTTGAGCCATTTCAATTCAAGACGCTGTGATGAAATAATGGTTGTCCCTTATTAATCACAGCAACGATGAAGTGATGTTGTTCAAGCGTTTCTTAGCTGGGTTTAAAATGACTTTATTTTGCGTTAAATAATTAACCCGTAGAATGACTATGCTTAAATTATTTACCTTGCCTAAAGTTATTTTAATTCCCACTTAAATTCTGCACTTTGAACTATAACGGGTATAAATTAGGTATATGAGTATCAAATGTACGCATATTAGTAAGTTGATTAATCGGTATTGACGCGAGATGTTTTTGTGCTTACAAAAACGTATCGACTCGTAATGAAATAATTGCTAAATAAACCTGCCAAAATGCCAAGACAAAATGCAATGGGAATAAATGTCACCTCTTTTGCGTACCAAAATACCAGCAAGTTCAAGCAACCAGAGAAATGAGCCGTTAATAAGTGCTTGCACCATTGAGCAATGACATTGGTAAATTTTTGGTGACCGTAGGTATAAATTCTATTGCCAAACCAAGTCGCAGAGGCGGCTAACCAAAATGATAATAATCTTGCTAACATTATATTGTCAGTGAGTTCGCTTAAAGATATAAAAAACAGGCTATCAACAATAAATCCCATACCACCAATAAGACAAAATTTTTTAAACTGCTCCATAACTTCCCACATCAATGACTATAACTATGAGCCAAGCTTATCCTGTGTAAGGTCTAAAAAGTGTCACTAACCTTGTTGAGATGATAGTGACTTTTTTTAGACTTCACTTGTTTTAAAGTAGCTCCAGAATAAATTTTGGAGAGAAAAATGCAACTTGTAAATAATGAGTCATCGACTAAAAATGAAATAACCCTAAGCATCATTGTGCCCGTTTACAATGAGCGAGAAATGCTACCAATATTTCACCATCACTTAGCAAAAGTACTTAGTACTCTCTCTGAAGACAGCGTTGAAGTTATTTATGTTAATGATGGGAGTTGTGACGATAGCTGGGATGTTATGTTGGATTTAAATAGCCATTACGCCAATATCGAATGTATAAACCTAAGTCGAAATTTTGGCAAAGAAGCGGCCATGACTGCTGGTATAGATAATGCGAAAGGCCAAGCTGTTATATTGTTAGATGCTGATTTACAAGATCCGCCTGAGTTGATCCCTGACATGCTCACCGCTTGGCGTAAAGGTTTCGATGTCGTTAATATGAAACGTAGTGCACGACTTGGCGAGTCCAAATTTAAATGTTGGTCAGCGCACGTTTATTACCGATTGCTTGATCATTTATCAGAAGTACCTTTACAAAAAGATGTTGGCGACTTCAGGTTATTGAGCCGCAGAGTTATTGAAGATATCAAAAAACTATCTGAACGAAGTCGGTATATGAAAGGCATTCTTTCTTGGCCAGGGTATAAACAAACCACTATTAGTTTTGAGCGTCCAGAACGCGTAGCAGGGGAAACTAAATGGTCTTTTATTCAATTGGTTAAATTAGGATTATCAGGTATCACCGCGTTTAGTGTTAAACCATTAAGAATATCAACTTGGGCCGGTGTATTGATTTCAGCTTCTGCTTTTGGCTACGGACTTTGGATTTTGTTGAAAACCTTAGTCTTTGGTGAAGCCGTTGCTGGTTATCCTTCAATGATGTTAATACAATTATTTTTAGGTGGCGTACAGCTATTAGCGATTGGTGTTTTAGGCGAATATGTAGGACGCATATATGCTGAAGCCAAGGCTAGACCCATATATTTAATTATGGATAAAGAACGAAATACACTCGTCAGTTCGATGGTGGAAAAGCATGGTTGATTCAGAGAATCATAATAGTAATGTAACAACGTCGTTGGTATTTTGGGCTGCAACATTAATTTTATCATTGATTGTCATTAGACTTGTCTCTTTAGGGCTATTTCCACTTTATGATACGACTGAAGCGCGATACGGTGAAATGGCACGAATAATGTTCGAAACCAATAATTGGGTGACTCCTCAATTTGACTACAACATTCCTTTTTGGGGAAAACCCCCATTTCAAACATGGCTCAGTGCATTAAGTTTTTCTTGGTTTGGCATTAGTGAGTTTAGTGCGCGTTTACCCCATTTTGCCTGTGGGTTAATCACGGGTTATTTGGTTTATCGTTTTACTAAATCACTGACAAACAAAAACACGGCTGTTTTTTCTCTGCTGATACTTACTTCAAGCCTTGGTTTTATTATCGCTATAGGCATGGTGATGACGGATAGCGCATTATTAATGTCATACACCCTAGCTATGGTTGGCTATTGGCAATGCTATAGCCAAAAAGATAAAATTGTCTCTGGGCATTTATTTTTTGTCGCTCTAGCATTAGGTATGCTAATTAAAGGTCCTGTTGTTGTGGTGCTGATTGGAATATCTTTGGTCAGTTGGAGCTTATGGCAAGGTTGTTTTAAGCTCGCAATCAAAAGCTTGCCTTGGTTAACCGGTATGATGGTATTTTTGCTGTTGACCTTACCTTGGTACGTTTGGGCTGAGATACGCACGCCAGGATTTTTAGAGTATTTTATAATTGGCGAACATGTTCAGCGATTCCTTGTGTCAGGCTGGCAAGGTGATCTATACGGTACGGCGCATATTAAACCAAGAGGCATTATTTGGTTGTACTGGCTGGTTTGTGCTAGCCCATGGTCTTTTATCGTCATAGGGTTAATCATTAAAAGGTATCGTGGTGTCGAGTTACCTTCTAACAGGTTCCAGGCCTTAGGCATAAATAAATATCTAATTTGTTGGATGATATCGCCATTATTGTTGTTTACCTTAGCTGGTAATATTTTACCTATTTATGTATTACCTGGGTTCAGCGCGCTAGCAGTGCTTGTTGCATTAAACTGTCGATTGACAAAAACTAGTAACTACTTAGCTTTAGTTTCTTTTGCCTTATTAGGTTTAGTCATCACGTTATTAAACCTTGGGGTTATTAACAAAAAGAGTGAGTCTGAACTACTTGGGGTTAATCGAACTTTTTCCCAATATACACCACTGTATTATTGGAACAAAAGACCTTTTAGTGCTCAATTTTACTCCAAAGGCCAAGCGCAATTACTTACAGATAAAGATGAGTTAATTAATTTGTTAACGTCGGACGAATCTTTTTTTATTGGGATAATACATAGTGATTTTGAAGTATTAAAACCTATTTTAGACCCTATCTGTGTTGGAACTAATCAAACAAAAAAACGTCTGTTATTAAAGTGCAATTAATAAAATAAATATAGTTAAGGATTATCGTTTGAAAATATTACTGGTAGAAGATTGTCAAAGTGTTGCTGAAGTTATTTTTGATTACTTTGAAGAATCAGATTTTGACCTCGATTATGCTGCTACTGGCAATTTGGGATTATCCTTAGCACAATCTCAAAAGTTTGACTGTATTATTCTAGATATCATGTTACCAGGTCTTGATGGTATTAGTCTTTGTCAGCAACTTAGAGCTGAGGGCAATAACACGCCAATTATCATGTTAACTGCAAGAGATACTAATGATGATATGTTACTAGGACTTCGCCAAGGAGCCGATGATTATATTGTAAAACCTTTCAATTTAGAATTACTCGAAGCACGCATTCACAGTGTTACTCGTCGTCATTCAGGGTCAGGTTTTATCACACAAATGACTTGTGGCCCTATTACTCTCGATATAAATACCCATCAAGTATGGCGGGGTAAGCAAGAAATAAAATTAACCCCTATTTGTTTTAAAATATTGAATCTGTTAGTTAAAAATTCACCCAATGTGGTTTCTCGTCAAGAAATAGAAGAAGTATTGTGGTCTGATGATTTACCCGACCAAGATATATTACGAAAACATGTCTATCAGCTTCGTCATAAGGTAGATAAGCCCTTTACAGACAATATTATAGAGACGGTACCTAAATTGGGCTATCGCTTGGTGCCAGCTTAATGAATAACGCTAAACCTATGAGTAGTAAAATTATACGAGTTTATTTATTAGGGGCGATGGTGCTGCTGGTTTTTTATGGGGCTATTTTTTACCATACTGTCCTATACACTGAAAATCAAAGTAGTGAGCGACGTTTAGCATTAATTTCACCTTACCATTTTAAGTTATTTGGCCAAGGTTTTGATGGTGAAATACAAATTGACCCCATGCTAAAAATTTATGATCAATATGATATTTTGCCCTCATCAATAAAACGACGACTCAATAAAAACTGGCAGGGAAGTATCAGTTTTCATTTTGAAGATGACAGTGAATACAGTGTGTTTGCGCAACAAGTTATGACGAACAAAGGTTTGGCCATCGTTTATGCTTTGGAAGATGTTGATGCGATTGAGTGGGACGATACAGAGTTCGCTATTTTTCAAACGGTGATATTTGGACTTGGCCTGCTCATCTATATTATCGCAGCACTCTTTATTATAAAAATGGCTAAACGTATTAGTACGCCATTTTCGACTTTGGCCAATAAATTAGAGAGTCATGATAACGAAAAATATACACCATTATCAATTCAGGGCGAATTATCATTAGAGTTGGTGCAGATGCTGACTAGCATCAATAGTTATCGCAGCAGGATCCGAGATGCTTTTATGAGAGAGCAAGCTTTTACTCGCTACGTCAGTCATGAGTTACGTACGCCTATGACAGTTATCCGTGGTGGCATAAGCATTTTACGGCGATTAGACGATGAAAAAGTCAAAAAGCAGTCTAGCCGAATTGATAATGCGGTTATTGAAATGGAACAGTTAATCCACACTTTTTTGTTAATGGCGAGAAATGAAGATAGCGATACCATCAATGTTGATATTTCTGATGAGTTTATTCAACAAATAGTACAAGACTTTGAATCTACAATAAAAGCAAATCAGGTTAGTTTCCATCAAGAATTACAATGTAACTTTAGCCTAAATGTTCAACCGCTATTATTTGCTGCAGTCATTAAAAACTTATTAAAAAATGCCATTAATTGTAGTGTTGAAGGTAACGTTAGTTTATTTATTTCACCACAACGAATTGATGTTATTGATAATGGTGTTGGGCTTGATGCAAAACCTCGAGGTTATGAAGGTTTTGGCATAGGTCTTAATATTGTTCGGGATATTTGCGAAAAATACCACTGGCAATTCAATATCAAAAATAACCAAGGTGATGGTTGTACAGCCTCGGTTATTTTTAATCAAGAGTCTGCTGTAAGTGAACTCTAACTACTTCTAACAACGATAAGAAATAGTAATGTGGCATCTATTTTTTACTCAATTATTTGTTAAGTCTATTACCTAGATTAACAATTATTAGATAGTCACTACCTTGGTAGGGTGCAATAATCAGGTTAAGCCTTAACTTAAGCCGATTTAAGAATTCATTCATGTGCATATTATTTATTGCTATCGAGCAACACCCAAAGTATCCCTTGATTATTTGTGCTAATAGAGATGAGTTTCATCAACGTCCAACGCAGGCTATGCATGTCTGGCAAGAGTCCAATATCTTGGCAGGAAAAGATCTGCAAGCAGGCGGGACTTGGTTAGGTTTATCGTCAACGGGAAAATTTGCCGCATTAACTAACTTTAGAAAACTCCCCTTAAGTGAGGCACCTAAAAAATCTAGGGGCGATCTTGTTTTACAGGCTTTAGCCGACACTAAAATAAACATGACAGCTGAGTTGGCTCAGCAAGCAAGCCAATATCACGGCTTTAACCTCATCTATGGTTCTTTGAAGCAACTGTACTGTTATGACAGTGTAAATAATCAAAGTCATCAGCTTAGTGATGGAGTGCATAGCATTTGTAATGGTGCGTTAGATGATATTTGGCCTAAAATGGCAAGAGGAGAAAAGCTGCTAAGTGAGACTATACGTTCACAAAAAAACTTATCCATTGAAGCCTTGTTTGATTTAATGACCAATGACAAACAAGCTTTACCGCATTTATTGCCTGAAACAGGCCTTGATGAGGAATGGGAACAACTACTCAGTGCCATTTTTATTAAATCACCTACCTATGGGACACGAACAACCACTATTATCACGCAAGATGTCGAAGGTAATGTTGAAACCTATGACCGTAGTTATGCGCCCTCTGGTGAGTGTATTACTAAGCAACAATTTAATTTAGCAACGGTTTTTGATTAACTGATTCTTTATTATTGAATTAATAAAGTAGTGCTATGTTGTTGATATTTTAAATGTGAAGTATTCAAAATACATCATGATTATTGATTGATAGGTGTTTACTCTCACTGAACTCTGAAAAATAAATAAGCTTATTCAGTGATCATTATTATATCAAAGGTAGACCTCGTGATAATGAATAATAATAGCTTTCTAATACAAGTAACCTTGCTGTATTTTTCAATAATAAAAGGGGTATAGACAAAATAACCCTCAACGTTTATCCATGCACCCAGCGTATCTTCTCGTGATGAACTCAATGTAATTGATTGCTTAATGACCATTTAAACAAAATAAACGAGTTTCCTATAGGAAACTTTATTCACTATTGTGGATTTTATTTCATTTAAAGTGTATTTTGTTGCGCTATCTCAACCTTTGTATCTTAGTAAACATGAATAATGAAAAGGTCAAATTTTTAGATATTTAAAAACCAGCTCAATAATCGATCAGATAGATAATCAATACAGCATTATTAATAGGTGCTAGATAGTAGTAAATATCTACAGTGAATTATTAATGCTTCAACAATTACATGGCAATGTTAACAAGGGAACGCTCATCATTATTTGAGTTTTTCATACCTTCAAAAAAACAAAACATATGCCGCCTTTGCTTAGGAATTTTTTATGGAATTACTTAAGGGTATTACCCTTCTTCTCGCTGCGTTAACCGCATTTTCTTTATTTAGTCGTTTTGCGCCCTACGGCACAAAAGCCATGGGCGGACTTGCCTCCGCGGCGGTTGCTAGTTTTCTCGTTGAAGCTATTCATGCCTACATCTCAGGTGATTTTCTTGGAATTGATTTCCTAAGAGAAACTGGCCTCGCTGCGGGGTCTATGGGAGGGCCTGCTGCGGCAGCTCTTGTCGCATTAGCCTTAGGTGCTAATCCTGTTTTTGCCATCGTTGCTGCTATTGCCACTAAAGGAACCGGTATATTGGCTGGTTTTATTGCAGGCTATATTTGTTACTTTATTTCCAAAGTTATTGAAAAACACCTTCCTGAGGGGATCGATGTTATCGTTGGCGCTTTAATTCTCGCACCGTGTGCTTATATCATTGCTCATGCATCAGGGCCTGTCGTCGGTAGTATTATGGCCATTATAGGCTCAGCTATCACTGGGGCTACTTCTGCATCGCCTTATGTTATGGGCTTTTTACTTGGTGGCTTAATCAAAATGATCTGTACTTCACCATTAAGCTCTATGGCACTTACTGCTATCCTAGGTTTGACGGGTCTTCCTATGGGAATAGCTGCAATTGCCTGTGTTGGCGGATCTTTCACTAATGGTATCTTAATGAAGAGACTCAAATTAGGCGATAGAAACAAAGTTATCGCTATTATGTTGGAGCCACTCACCCAAGCGGATATTGTCACAAGAAATGCCTTCAAGATTTATTCTTGTAACTTTTTCGGCGGAGCCTTATCTGGTTTAGTTGCGGTTTATTTTAATATCATCAACGATGCTCCGGGAACTGCTGCTCCAATACCTGGTTTACTTGCTCCTTTTGCCTTTAATGAAGCGAGTACTGTATTAATGGCTGTTTTGGCTGCGTCTATTTGTGGTATTGCCGCAGGTTATGTTGGCAGTAGTATTCATCTAAAGTTAGATGAAAAACGTGCCAATAAACTTAGCGGAGTTACTCCGGTAACTACTTAAATTGATTGATGTGGTAAAAGGCTGTTCACAGCCTTTTATCACTAGTATAAAGTAGGTTATAAAAGCTAGAGATAACGCTTAAGCTTGCCTATTATGTTTCTGTCAATCCTCATGAACAATCTGCATGTCACTCATACCATTCAAAGAAAGCATAATAATAAAACCTAACGTATTCATACATTTCATTTCAGTCTAGTAAATTGTGTTACAATTGGCGTTTACTTTTTTCAGTGTTGATTTGGTTTGTTGTTTATTATGTTTTTTATCATAAAAACTAATGAGTTAAGCTAAATACAACTTCATTATATCTACCATGAACGATAGCCAAACGATGCTCATATTATTGTGTAATGTAAATATTTATGCACCAAATCCCCTAGGTATTAAAGATGTTCTTATTGCAGGTAATAAAATTGCCGCAATTTATGATCATGGCCAAGGCGAAATTACCATCCCAAAACAATGGCCCGTTAAGGTTATTAATTTTGATGGCGCTATTTTAACGCCTGGTTTTATTGATAGTCATGCTCACATTACCGGTGGCGGCGGAGAAGCAGGTTTTGCGACGCAAGTACCTCCTGTTGGTCTAACTGAATTTACTCATGCTGGTGTAACCACAGTGGTTGGTTTACTTGGCACTGATGATACTACCCGCAGTACCGAAAATTTATTAAGCCGAGTTTATGGCTTGCGTGAAGAAGGATTATCGGCTTATTGTTGGACTGGTGGCTACCACTTTCCTCTAACGACTATCACGGGTAGTGCAAAGTCAGATATTGCTTTTCTTGAACCCGTTATTGGTATCGGAGAGTTTGCCATTAGTGATCATCGCTCTAGCCAACCAACGTTTGAAGAAGTGATTCGCTTAGCGAGTGAAACTCATGTAGCAGGCTTAATCACTGGAAAAGCGGGTGTTATTCATTTTCATTTAGGTGATGGTGAAAGACGTTTAGAATTAATAGAACGCGCAATAAGAGAAACTGAACTTCCTGCACGAGTATTTAATCCAACGCATGTTAATCGTAACAAACCTTTGTTTGAAGATAGTTGTAAATTATTAAGTAAAGGTTGTCATATTGACTTAACAGCATTTCCCGCAGGAACCGCTCAGCCAGGCTGGGAAGCTTGTGACGCAATTGAAATGGCTGTTGAAAGGCAATTACCCTTAGAACAAATAACCCTTAGCTCGGATGGCGGAGGTTGCTTACCTTGTTTTGACCCACAAGGTGAATTACAACATATGGATTTTGGTCGAGCGAGTACATTAGGAGAAACATTGGTAGCAACGTTAAATAAAGGTTTGTCACTTGAAACCGTTCTGCCTATGTTAACAAGCAATGTTGCTAATATTTTACGTTTTAAAAACAAAGGGCAAATCGCCGTTGGTTTTGATGCGGATTTATTGGTGATGAATGAAAAGTATGAAATTACTGATGTCATGGCACAAGGTGTATGGCATAAGCAAAATAATCAAACAATGATTAAAGGTACATTCGAATAGAGGTAAATATGTGTCCAGCAAAAACGACTGACGGTCAACAAAGGGGATTCGTAATCCCAATCGGGGGGGCAGAAGAACGCGTAAATGATCCTATTATTTTAAAGCGTTTTGTTGAGCTTTGTGGTGGAGAGAATGCTTATATAGTTATTATTCCAACCGCATCACAACTCGATGATACAGGGTCAAATTATGAAACTGTTTTTCATGAATTAGGTGTGAAGAAAGCTGTTTCTTTGCCTATTAATGATCGTGAGCAGGCAAATAGTGAAGACTATCTAGCAGAATTAAACAATGCCACTGGCATTTTTATCACTGGTGGTAACCAATTACGCTTGTCTACTATTTTAGGTGGTACTCCGGTGGCTCAAAGCATTCGTAAACTTAATGCTGCAGGTGTTCATGTTGCCGGTACCTCTGCAGGAGCAGCTATTATGCCTGGCCATATGATTGCCGGCGGACGCACTGGGGCTTTACCCAATGAAGAAGGGGTTACTTTTGCACCAGGTATGGGATTGATTAATAAAGTCATAATTGATCAGCATTTTAGCCAACGAAACCGATTAGGACGTTTGTTATCGGCCATCTCTTACAACCCATTTGCTTCAGGTCTTGGTATTTGTGAAAATACAGCTGCCTTTATTGATCCGTCAGGAACTTTGGAAGTCGTTGGTCACGGTAGCATTACTGTGGTTGACCCTTCAGATTTAACCCATAGTTCAATGGCTGATGCTAATAGAGGCGAAGCCATAACGTTAATTGGACTAAAGTTGCACGTGCTTAGCCCCGGCGCAACTTATTGTATCAACGAAAGAATAGCGAAACCTGCAACTTAGACCAGCAGGTAAATTATCCTTCTTTTTAAAGCCTGCCACCTTTTTAGTTGTCAGGCTTTTATTTTTATATTTCATCCATTTAACCGTACCCCCAACGTTTTCATATTCCCTCTAAAAATATTATTTAGCAAGTAGTTTGCGCTTCAATAAAACCGTGTTATCTTTTCTAAACGACGTTTTATGTAGTTGTAATCGTAGTCTAGTTGTTATTGGATAATATAAAGTTCTCGTCAGAGTAATAAAGGAAATCACTATGAAAATACAATCTTCCAACGTGTATGTTGGCCCTAATGTTTATGCTCATTTTCCTGTGATTCGCCATATAGTAGATATCGGCATTTTGGAAAAATATCCCTCAGTTAGACTGGGTAATGAATTTATTCAAGGATTACTCACTCACCTGCCAAGTTTAGACCAGCATGGTTGCTCTTATGGAGAACCTGGTGGTTTTATCAGACGCTTAAAAGAAGATGACGGTACCTGGATTGCTCATATTTGGGAGCATGTTACCCTCGAATTACAATGTATTGCAGGCACAGAAGTCACGTTTGGTAAAACACGTGGCACAGGTAAAGTCGCTGAATACAACATGGTTTTCCAGTACAAACAACGTGATGTCGGCCTTGAAGCAGCGATATTGGCGAGAAATCTATTAATTTCATTAATGCCCGTTGCTATTCAAGTTGAGTTACAAACCAAAATTGAAGACGACTTTGATTTTCAGCAAGAGTTAGCTGATTTTATTCGTTTTGCTCAACGTAAAGAGTTTGGCCCTAGTACCCAATCATTAGTTGATGCTGCAGAAGAGCGTGATATTCCTTGGTTACGTTTAAACGAGTACAGCCTAGTTCAATTTGGTCATGGTAAATATCAAAAGCGAATTCAGGCAACCATCACCAGTGAAACTAAGCATATTGCTGTTGAGATTTCTTGTGATAAAGAAGACACCCATAATTTACTAAATGATCTCGGCTTACCGGTTCCTCAGCAACGTATGGTGTATTCAGATACGCAAGCGGTAAGAATGGCAAAACGCATTGGCTATCCAGTGGTATTAAAGCCGTTAAATGCGAATCATGGTCGTGGTGTTTCTATTGATTTAAACACGGAAGAGCAAGTCATTACCGCTTTTGCCTTTGCCAAAGAACAGGGTACCAGTAGGGCCGTTTTAGTTGAATCTTTCTTAACAGGATTAGACCATCGCATGCTGGTTATTAACGGCGAATTAGTTGCTGTTGCGAAACGTGTACCTGGTCATATAATTGGTGATGGCGTTAATAATATCAGTCAGTTGATTGATATTGTCAATGAAGACCCTCGCCGAGGCGTTGGTCATGAAAAAGTACTGACCCAGTTAGAATTAGACACCCAAGCCGAACGGTTATTAGAAGAAGCCGATTATACACAAGGCACTGTGTTACCCAAAGGTGAAATATTTTACTTACGTTCAACCGCTAATTTGTCGACTGGCGGTACCGCTATTGATATGACTGATGTGGTTCATCCTGACAATAAGACCATGGCTGAACGTGCAGTAAAAGCTGTTGGTCTAGATATCGGCGGGGTTGACTTTTTAACGTCTGATATCACTCAATCTTACAAAGATATTGGTGGCGGTATTGTTGAAGTTAATGCTGCACCTGGCTTTAGAATGCATGTAGCGCCAAGTGAAGGCAAACCAAGAGATGTGGCTGGAAAAGTCATTGATATGTTGTTCCCGCCATCGATACCTAAGCGCATTCCTATTGCCGGAATTACCGGTACAAATGGTAAAACGACAACTTCTAGAATGTTAGCTCATATCTTAAAAAGTGCTGGGCATGTGGTCGGTATGACGTCTACCGATGGCGTTTATGTTGATGGTCAATTATCTGTTAAAGGTGACATGACTGGTCCTGTTTCATCTCAGATTGTTTTACGCGATCCCTCGGTAGATATTGCCGTGTTAGAAACAGCACGTGGGGGTATTGCTCGTTCAGGTCTTGGTTACAATGAATGTGATGTAGCAGCTTGTATTAATGTTCAAGAAGATCATTTAGGCCTTAGAGGCATAGATACGCTTGATCAACTTGCTGAAGTTAAACGTATTGTTGTTGAAGTAGCCAAAGATAGTGTTGTTCTTAATGCTGATGACCCTCAGTGTTTAAAAATGGCTGAACATACCAAAGCTAAACACTTATGCTATGTCACTATGAACACCGGCCATAGTTTAGTCCGCGAGCATATTCGTGCAGGCGGTCGTGCGGTAGTATTAGAAAAAGGTATCAACGGTGACATGATCACCATTTTTGATAACGGCACTCATATTCCCTTACTTTGGACCCATTTAATTCCTGCGACCTTGGAAGGTAAAGCACTGCACAATGTGCAAAACGCTATGTTTGCTGCAGCCTTAGCTTATTGTTTAGATAAACCGCTCGAGGCAATTCAACAAGGTTTAAGAACCTTTACCACGACCTTTTATCAAGCACCCGGAAGAATGAATGTTTTTGATGAACATCACTTTAGAGTAATACTTGATTATGCTCATAATGCAGATGGTGTGCGTTGCATGAGTGAACTGGCGAGTAAGTTAGAAGTTAAAGGTAAGCGTATTACTGTGCTGGCAGGCCCAGGTGATCGTCGTGATGAAGATATAGTGAATATTGCTAAAGCGGCAGCTGGGCATTTCGATATCTACATTTGTAAGGCCGATGATAATCGACGTGGTCGAGGAGTCAATGAAGTTCCAGAACTCTTAGCGTCGTCATTAAGAGCTGAAGGAATTGATGAATCACAAATATATTGTATTTCAGATGAAGTAGAGGCAATAAACAAAGGGCTTGAACTCGCAAATACTGATGACTTATTGATGATCTTTGGTGATGCTATTACACGCTGTTGGAAACAAATTATTAATTTCAATAGTGGTCACGAGCCTGAGCAAGAAGCAGAAAAAACAGCCGTTCAAACCGTTGTTTCTATGCTAGAAACCAGCGAGCCAGATACTTTTGTTTTGGAAAGCGGTATGAAAATTGTTACCGATGAACGAGGTGTTCGTGTGGTATCTGAACACGACGAAGATAGTGATTAATCGTTCGATTTCTCATTGATAAACACAGTTCCAAAAGCGAAGTAATATATGCTAAAAGAAAATATAACACTGAGCTTAGATGATAATCGTCGGCTGACGGGTAGAAATTTATTATCCGATCAGCCTGGCGCAATCATTGATGCTTTTGTATCAGGTATTGATAAAATTACCGTGGTAAATGTTTGGTCAAAGTATGCTCAACAGTTACTCAACGCCGTTAACTGGTTAGAGGATAAAACTTTCTCTCGAATTTTCGAAGATGGAATATCTATTGCCATTAGCGCACCCTTAGATGCACTTTATGCTGCGTGTGATTTGAATGAGTTAGCATGGCAGCTTACCTGTAATGAATTAACTCAAACACCCAATGAAGAATCAATTTCAGCAGCAATAAGTCGTTTAAACCAAGTGATAGCTGAGGAAGTCAATCCAGAGTTACTTGAGTTAATTAAGCAGTCAACGTCTAAAAATATTGTCTATTTGGTTGATGATGATGAATTTTCATTGGGTTATGGTACTACGGCACAAAGTTGGCCAATATCAGCATTGCCTGAGGTATCAACTATAAACTGGTCACAATACAAATCGATTCCACTGGCTTATGTAACAGGCACTAATGGCAAATCGACCAGTGTTCGCATTATGTCGCAAATTATCAAACAAGCGGGTAAATGTTGTGGTGTTACCTCAACCGATTTTATCCGGGTAGGCGATAATATTATTGATCATGGCGACTATTCTGGTCCGGGAGGTGCAAGAATGTTATTACGACACCCTGATACAGAAACCGCTATTTTAGAAGTTGCTCGGGGTGGAATTTTACGTAGAGGATTACCGATAGATAATGTAGATGCAGCATTGATCACTAATATTGCCGAGGATCACCTAGGGCAATATGGTATTAATACTGTTTCAGCATTGGCTCAAGCTAAAGCTGTTGTTGCTAAAGGGTTGTTACCTAACTTAGAAGATAAAGGGCAGGAGCATAATAGGCAAGATAAGGGCAGGTTGGTGCTCAATGCAGATGATGAAAATTTAGTTGTTTTAGCGCCTGAAATACCCGTTACTAAGTCATGGTTTTCCTTACATGAAGATAATGCGACATTACAGCAACATAAACAAAAAGGTGGCGCTGTTTGTTTTGTTAGAGAACAACACTTGGTTTATTCAGTCGGTAATGAAGAGTCGGTAATCATTGCGGTTAATGACATTCCTATGACGCTAAACGGTGCGGCTTTGCACAATATTCAAAATGCCCTTGGCGCTATCGCGTTAGCTAAATGTCTCAATGTTGAGAATGAGGCTATTAAAATAGCGCTATCAAATTTTGCCAGCAATGTTGAGGATAATCCCGGCAGAGGTAATCATTTTACTGTTAAAAGTGCAGAAGTGATTATGGACTTTGCACATAATGTTCATAGCATGGAAGCGATGGCTGTAACCACGGCGAACATGAAAGCACAGCGTAAATTTTTAATGCTAAGTCATGCGGGAGATCGAACTGACAATGAGATCATCAATATGACTAAAACGGCATTAAAAATGAAACCTGATTTCATCGTTGCTGCGGAGTTAGTTCCTTATTTACGAGGGAGAACATTGGGAGAAATACCTCAGCTTATTGTAGATACGGCGCTTGCTTATGGCATGAAAAGAAGTGACATTTATATTGCAGATAGTCCTTTTAAAGGCGCAAACTATATTGTAGAACAGTTACGAGAAAAGGATTTAGCATTACTGATGGTTTTATCAGAGAGAGAAGAGATAATCGAGCTTTTGCTTGATAAAGCTTTTTTTAGATAGGGAAACTCTGTATCAGTCACAAATAAGCCCCCTATATTAAGGGGGGCTTATTTGACATCAAATGACTAAACGTTTACTGCGTCTTTCAATGCTTTACCCGCTTTAAAAGCAGGTACTTTCGCCGCAGAAATTTGGATCTCTGCACCTGTTTGAGGATTGCGACCTGTACGAGCAGCACGGTCATTTACTTTGTAAGTACCAAAACCCACTAATGCGACATCACCGCCATTAGCTAATTCAGTTGTTACAGAACCAATTAAACTATCTAAAGCACGGCCAGCTGAAGCTTTTGAAATGTCTGCGCCTTCAGCGATTTTCTCTACCAATTCACTTTTGTTCATTATTATTATTCCTTAATTATGGTTGTCACTAACATACTAAAAAATAACTGTGAATTGAGCAATAGAAATCGTAAATTTTGTGCGAAATGTCGACATTTTATTTGTTTTACGGTTAGTTAAAGCAATATGTATACTAATTTTCAAGCAATATGCTTATCTCAGAGTGCATGAACAATCATTGTTTTCTCGATAAATAGTTAACTTTTTCTATACTAAGTCTTTAGGCATAACATTTCATCGAGATAAAATGTTATGTCGCCTGATTTCAATTTATCAGCACCTCAAAAGTAGAGCGATTAATACTTTATCGTTTTATGATATTTAAACTTTTGAAAATAATGGTAATTTACGGGATAAAATGATTAGATAGTGACTATTTTCCATATCCAAACCCGTGTTTGAATAAGTATATTAAATGAGTTTTATTATGACCTTTGGGCAAAAGTTTTCTTTATTAAATAAGCGTATTAAAGCCATCATTTATAGTGGCATTGTGGTGTTCCTATATGCCATAAGTGGCTTTTTTATCTTACCTCTTATAGTAAAACCACTCATCATTGACACAGTGACAGAAAAATTAGAACGACAAGCGCAATTAGACGTTATCGAATTTAACCCGTTCACTTTATCAATTACCTTAAAAGGTTTCAGTATTAGCGGTAAGCATACCGATAAACTACTTGATTTCGATTTGTTAACGGTAAATTTACAAGCCTTTCCGCTTTTACAAAAAACGATTTCTTTTGACGAAATAATTATTAATAAACCCGAAGTTAGCGTAATCATACTTGCTAATGGTGAATTCAACTTTCAAGATATTATCCTTAAAAATACCGCTCTCGATAGTGAAGTTGACAGTGAAAATACGAATGAAGCTGCTTGGATTTTATCAATAGATAAGTTTCGTCATAATGAAGGGATTATCAACTTCAGTGATCAGAATAGAGAAACAGCTTACCACCATACAATTAAAGAAATTAATGTTGCGTTGGATAATTTCTCCACTAAAGCGGGTGACAATAATATGCACCTTGTTAAAGCTAAAACATCACAAGGTACTGAGCTCAACTGGCACGGAAAATTTAGTTTATCTCCGCTTAAGTCTTCAGGTGATATTAGTTTTGTCAGTCCATTAAAGATTGTCTCAGACTATTTGCAGCAAAGAATATTATTCAATATTACTGAAGGGTCATTGAAGGTTAATAGTCATTATGATTTTAACTTTGCAGGTGAACAGCCACAATTTATTATCAATAATTTAATGGCTTCAATTTCAGCATTAGAAATCCGCAGTAGAGATGACAACAAAAAAATAATTACCTCGGATGAACTAAGTGTAGACCTTGAGCAATTGAGTTCATCGGATAAAAAAATAGTAATTAATAGTATTTCTAACACAGGCAGTTTTATTGCGGTGAACCGGAACAAGTTATCGCAGTTTGATATAGAAAAATTATTTATACTACAGCAGCTAAATCAATCAGTTAGTACTGATGAAACTGAAGTTTCAACGGAAAGTTCGACTGAAAAAGATGAAGCCGTAAAACATAAGGATAATAAGCGTGAGAACTGGGATCTAGAAATAAAGGCCATCAGTACAAGTAATAATAATATTGTCATTAACGATAGTTCAGTATCACCCATAGCAATTCATGACGTCACAATAAAGTCATTAACAATTGAACATTTAAAACCTTTTACCGACGAATTAGCACTATTATCCTCAACTATAGGCTTGAACACTCAAGGTATTATTAACCTGAAGGGCACAATAAAACCTGAATCTAAACAGTTGTCCCTAGCCCTTGATACCGAGCAAATATCGCTAAAAGATTTCCAGCCTTATATTAACTCTGTTGCTAACATGAAAATACTTAATGGTGAGTTAGCGACAAACTTAATGATAGATATTGACGCTGCTAAGGTTACTCCTTTATTGAATATTAAGGGTGATATTAAAGTAAGTTCGCTAAATGTCATTGAGACAACATTAAATGAAGAGTTTTTAAGTTGGGAAAATTTAACTTTAAACGATATGCAATTTAGTTACCCAGCGCAACGTTTGAACTTGTCTGCGATTAATATTAATGAACCTTTTCTACGTCTAGTTATTAATGAAGGTAGTACTACCAATATTCAACAATTGATGAAAGTGGAACAAGCAGATGCGTCAGATTCAGAGACGAAAAACAGTAAGTCTGAGGTTAACAATGAAGTCAGCTCAGCAGAGCAAAGTTTTACAGCAGATATTAATGAAATCAATATAACTAATGGGAAATTGGATTTCTCAGATAGCTCACTAACTCCTAAATTCAGTGCTGGAATTTATAGTCTAAATGGCGATATCACAGGATTATCTTCCAATGAAGACAGCAGAGCAAAAATAGATTTAAAAGGTAAAGTCGATAAATATGCGCCTGTTATTATCAAAGGTTCCGTGAACCCGCTAAGTCATGATGCCTTCACTGATATTGACATGTTATTTAATGGAATCGAGTTAACGACATTTACACCTTATAGTGGGAAATTTGCTGGCTATGCAATAGATAAAGGCAAACTGAGTTTAGGGTTAAATTATAAATTGTCTAATAATAAGCTGGTTGCTGAAAATAATGTAACGTTAGATCAGCTCACTTTAGGTGAGGTTGTTAACAGCGAAGAAGCCACCAGCTTACCGATAAAATTTGCATTATCTCTGCTAAAAGATAGCGATGGGGTAATAGAATTTAACTTGCCTATTCGAGGTGACATCGATAACCCAGATTTTAAATATTCAAGTTTGGTTTGGGGTGCATTGGGGAATTTGATTACCGGTATTATAAGCTCTCCTTTTAAAGCGTTAGCAAGCTTGGTTGAGGGAGATAATGACAATTTAGATCATGTAATTTTTACCGCAAATAGTTTTGAACTTAATGAGGCGGAGCAGGGCAAACTTAATTCACTCGCCAAAGCATTATTACAGCGACCTTCTTTATACATAGAAATAAGAGGATTAAGTTCAAACTTAATTGATCATGACGAAATGGCGTATGCAAAAATATTAAAACAATTGCAAATTGCGCCTAAAACCTTATCGGGCGTGCTCAGCGAAGATGAGAAAACATCGTTAGTTACTTATTACCATTCGTTGAATAAACAAACAGCGCAAGAAAATCCGAAAGAAGAACCTTCAAATCAAGTAGACGTTGCTCCTACGTTAACTAAAGAAGATCAGGAACTAGCTAAAGAGAAACTCTTTAATGAGGCGATTAAGTTTATGCTTGCTGAAACACCGATAACAGACGCAGAATATTTAATGCTGGCAAAACAACGCGCATTACAAATTCAAAAGCACCTGATTGAAACGGCTCAAGTGCCAACTGTTAATGTGTTCTTACTCGACAGTAGTATTGAAATCGAAAACAAGCTTGCCAATATTGAGAAATCAGAAATAACGCTACCCCTTAGTCTAAAAGCCAAATAGCGCTCATTGGTTAAATGGATTACCGATGCCTCTAAGAATAAGAGGCATTTTTATTTAGTCGAAGAAAAGTCTTTGATGTTTAACTGATGCTTTTGCAGTTTTCTGTATAAGGTTCTAACGCTAACTTCTAAGTTATCAGCGATGGTTTTGGGTTGGTTACCATATTGGTTAAGCAATTTGGTTATGTGCTCTTTTTCGTTTGATAGCAGATTGCTTGAGTGAGTTTCTATCTCGTTTAAACCGACAAGATTTTTGGGTAAGTGTTCAATGCTTATTAAGTCATCATCACTTAATAAGGCACTTCGTTGCACTATGTTTTTAAGCTCTCTGACATTACCTGGGTAATGATAATGAGATAATGCGACTAGGGCTTCAGAGGTAAACTTTTTCGAGGAAAATTCACTTTTTGATAATAAATGCTCTGCTAATAACGAAACATCAGACTTTCTTTGTCTTAGTGTTGGCAAACTAATGGGAAAAGCGGCAATCCGGTAATATAAATCTTCTCTAAATTCACCGTCTTCAACCATCTTTTCTAAATTCTTATGACTGGCACAAATTAGCCGAAAGTTGGCCATTTGCTTTTCAACACTACCGACACGTCGATAATGACCTGTTTCAAGTAATCGTAATAATTTTACTTGCAAATTCAGTGGCACGTCGCCTATTTCATCTAAAAATAAGGTGCCACCATTTGCCATACACACTAAACCTTTTTTACTGGTGTTTGCGCCCGTAAACGCGCCTTTTTCATGGCCAAATAACTCTGATTCAAATAAGGATTCGTTGAGCCCGGTACATTCAACTTCTATAAAAGGCTGATCAGCTCGCTTACTTGCTTGATGTATTGATAAAGCCGCGAGTTCTTTACCTGTTCCGGTCTCACCTTGTAATAATATGCTGATATTACTTTTTGCACTACGCGTGATCATTTTGAGGAGCTCTTGAAACGGCTCACTTTTACCAATTAATTTTAGATCGCTACTAACACTACTTGCAAAATCGACCTTTTCTAGTATTTCTAAAAAGCCAATGGTCATGCCGTTGTTGTCTTTAACAGGTTTCATCAGAATATTACAATAAATATCACCAGAGCCTGTTTTATGAATGTGCAAAGCAGAGCTGTTTTTCCCTGTTTCTTTACATGATGAAAGGGGACAGGCTTCGCCTTTTTGGTCACAAGGTTTAGTGAAATTATGTGATACCCCGTAACACTTACTTTTCCCTAGCATTACTTCTGTCGTATAGGTATCACGATAAGCCTGATTAACTGCTTCAATTGAGTAATCATGGGTAATGAATATTGCTGGTTTCTCTACAGCTTCGATAATTGCTTGAATAGTTTGGTGTACCACTTGCTGTGAACCCTTTGGTTTTTACGTCATAATTGACGCTGGCTGTCATTATTTAATGTCATTTATGTCTCAAATGAAAGTCATTTTGAATTTATTATTGTATCTAACCTATATTGCGTTATTTTTCAGTTAGTTAGGTTTTTGTTTTTTATGGCGTACTTATTGCTAAATACTCATTGAGTAATAAGTAGAGCTAATTGTATAACTGCCGGTGAAACAACGAGGTTAAACCGCCAGCTGTTTAATCGTTCTCCATCTGCTTGTGATTAAAACTACCGTGGTTATAACGATCAGCTATATTTACTTTAATCCGGTGTCATTCTAGAAAATTGAACGCTAGTTGAATGCACATCAGCACAACTTTTTAATAACAAAAGCACAGAAGTGAGAGTAATTAACATGATAAGTGAAGCTTTAGTTGAATTATCGCGATGGCAGTTTGCTGTTACCGCACTATTCCATTTTTTGTTTGTTCCCTTAACCATCGGTTTAACATGGATTTTATTTATCATGGAAGCTGTTTATGTCATGACAGGGCGTGAAATTTATCGCGATATGACAAAGTTTTGGGGCAAGCTATTTGGTATCAATTTTGCGATTGGTGTGGCTACCGGTCTAACGATGGAGTTTGAGTTTGGTACTAATTGGTCATACTACTCTCATTATGTCGGCGATGTGTTCGGCGCACCGTTAGCAATTGAAGGGCTAATGGCCTTTTTTCTTGAATCTACTTTTGTCGGAATGTTCTTTTTAGGTTGGGATAGATTAAGTAAACGTCAGCATTTAATGGGCACATTTCTTATGGCGTTAGGTACCAATTTTTCTGCGTTATGGATTTTGATTGCCAATGGTTGGATGCAAAACCCCGTGGGAAGTGAATTTAACTACATGACAATGCGTATGGAGCTAGTGAGCTTTAGCGAAATTATTTTCAATCCGGTTGCTCAAGTTAAATTTATTCACACTGTAGCGGGCGGCTACGTTGCTGGTTCAATGTTTGTGTTGAGCATTAGCAGTTATTACTTACTTAAAGGCAGAGATATTGCGTTCGCAAAACGTTCTTTTTCAGTTGCCGCAGGATTTGGTCTAGCAGCGATATTTTCCGTTATTTTATTGGGTGATGAATCAGGCTATGAGGTAGGTGAAGTACAAAGAGTTAAACTTGCTGCTATTGAAGCGGAATATCATACCGAGCCAGCACCTGCTGCATTTACCTTAATCGGCATACCAGATGATGAAGCAATGGAAACCCATTATGCAGTAAAAATCCCCTATGCGTTGGGCCTTATTGCCACGCGCTCTTTAGACGAAAAAGTGACTGGTTTACGAGACTTACAAAAAGCGCATGAACCGCGTATTCGTAATGGCATGATCGCTTACAAGTACTTAGTTAAGCTACGTAATGGTGAAGACACGCCTGAAAACCTTGCTAAATTTAATGAAACTAAACATGACCTTGGCTACGGTTTACTACTTAAGCGTTATACCGATAAGGTAGTCGATGCGACCGAAGCACAAATACAAATGGCTGTTAAAGATTCTACGCCACCGGTAGCGCCTGTTTTTTGGGCATTTCGCATGATGGTTGCTTCCGGCTTTATTATGTTACTGCTATTTTGTTTAGCATTTTATTTTAATGCGCGACGTCAAATCGAACAAAAACGTTGGTTACTAAAATCAATACTTTATGCATTACCGCTACCCTGGATAGCGATAGAAACGGGTTGGTTTGTTGCTGAATTTGGACGTCAGCCTTGGGCAATTAGTGAAATTTTACCGACCTTCTTATCTACTTCATCGTTAGCGGCAAGCGATGTGCTGTTTTCTCTCATTGCCTTCATTGTTGTTTACAGCATTTTATTTGTTATCGAAATGTACTTGATGATTAAGTTTGCGCGTTTGGGTCCCAGTGCTTTACACACTGGACGTTATCATTTTGAACAAGCACCAGAGTTAACGTCTGGTCTTCGCAGCCAGAATTCTTAAGGAGAAAGATGTGTTTGATTACGAAACATTAAAATTTATATGGTGGTGTCTTATCGGTTTTCTTTTCATCGGTTTTGCAATCACCGATGGTATGGATATGGGCGTAGGTGGTTTGTTACCCTTTGTTGCTAAAAAAGATGTCGAGAGTCGAGTGGTTATCAATACGGTTGGTGCGCACTGGGATGGCAACCAAGTTTGGTTTATTACCGCAGGCGCTTCTTTGTTTGCGGCGTGGCCTTTAGTGTATGCAACGGCATTTAGCGGTTTTTATTTTGCCATGATGTTAACACTCTTTAGTTTGTTTTTACGTCCTCTTGCCTTTGATTACCGTAGTAAAATTGACTCATTAAAGTGGCGAACTAACTGGGACAAAGCATTATTTGTTGGCTCTATGGTGCCACCCTTAGTGTTCGGTGTTGCCTTTGGTAATTTATTACAAGGTGTACCTTTTGGCTTTGATTCGCTCATGCGGGTAACGTATACCGGTTCATTTTTTGCTTTATTTACCCCTTTTACGTTATTAACGGGTGTAGTGAGCGTAGCCATGATGTTGCTGCATGGTTCAACGTGGTTAGTCATGAGAACAGATGCTGATGTTGCTCAGCGTTCAGCCAATATTGGTCGTGTGGTTGCCGTCGTATTATCGCTTTCTTTTGCATTGGGAGGGGTGATGATTTGGCAAAATATTGATGGTTACTTGGTTGTTAGTACTATCGATACCATGGGACAAGCACAGCCAACAATAAAAGAAGTGACAACAGGTTCAGGGGCTTGGCTCAATAATTATAAAGAGACTCCATTGTTATGGCTAGTACCTGCTGTTGGGGTAGTTGCACCACTTTTTGTGGCACTTTTGTTGAGCATAAAAAGTAAGAGTACCTCAGTAAAAGTATTTGCTTTTATCGGGAGTTCTTTAACTATTATCAGTATTATTTTAACCGCTGGCGTTGCTATGTTTCCATTTGTTATGCCATCGAGCAGTGTTCCAAATCACAGTTTATTGATGTGGGATACTGTCTCTAGTGAAGGAACGTTAGGGTTAATGTTCATGGTCGTTGCCTTTTTTATCCCTATCATTATCGGTTATACCCTTTGGTGTTACAAAAAAATGTGGCGTACGGTTACCATCGCTGAAATTGAGCAGAATAATCACACCGCCTATTAATCTGGTGGGCATGAAACTAAACAAAAGCAGAGGAAAACATTATGTGGTATTTCAGTTGGATTTTAGGCGTATTACTGGCGGTGTCATTGGGCATCATTAATGTGATGTGGTATGAAATGGAGCAGCATGTAGATAATGTTGCTAAAGACCAAGACACTGACGATCAAGCGTAAAAGAAAATGAGTGCGTAGCATTAAAAATGAGCCGGTAATAAGTTGGTAGAAATGACAGAGAAAAATGAACAACAAAAAAAGCAAGTTAACGACTGGCTCAAATATCAGAAAAAATACGCTCACGGTAAGTTAAGTCGCGCTATTGCCTTAGGATCATTAAATGGATTATTAATGATAATACAAACAGCAATGCTGGCTTACCTTATTGATTTAGTGATATTTCCGAGTGAAGATCTGAGTTTAACGAATAGCTTAAGCAACAGTGTAACCACAGAGAGTATTCTTTTTTCAGAGACCACTCTAATAAGCATGGCATTAGTCGCCGTTATTTTTTGTCGTGCGGCATTAGGGTATTTTAGTGAATGTTATAGTCGTCGTGGTGCTATGGATATTAAAGCCAATATTCGTTCACGATTGCTCAATCGCTTATTTCAGTTCGGTCCTGCTTATACGCAAACTAAAGGCAGTGCCAAGTTAAGTCACTTATTGCATCAAGGTATTGATTCATTGGAGGATTACTTTGCGGGTTATCTTCCGGTAATTGCTTACTGCGCGGTTATACCTCTAGCAATACTTATCGCTGTATTTCCCATTGATTGGCAATCAGGATTAATTTTGTTAATTACTGCGCCCATGGTGCCATTTTTCATGATACTCATTGGTCATAAGGCACAGCGTTTAAATCAAGAACATTGGGCTAAGTTACAAAGGATGAGCAGTCACTTTCTCGATATTATTCAAGGATTAACACAACTTAAAATATTCAACGCTTCACGTAGAGAAATCGCTGCCGTAAAAAAAATCAGTGATGACTATGGTGATGAAACTATGGGCATTTTAAAAATTGCTTTTCTGTCATCATTTGTTTTAGAGTTTTTAGCCTCTATTTCAATCGCATTAGTGGCGGTGGTACTCGGCTTTCGTTTGTATTATGGCGATGTTGATTACGTTTTTGCGCTATGGGTTCTATTACTCGCACCTGAATTTTATCTGCCTTTTAGACAACTCGGGACCCAGTATCATGCAAAGATGGCTGGCGTCACAGCAGCAGAAGACTTGGTTGAAGTACTGAGTCAGCCACAAGTACATTATTCGCTGGAAGAAAAATTTACAGCACCATTCTCTATCAGCCTTGTGCAGGCAGAGTTTGCTTACCCTGACCGCAGTAATGCTTTAACTCAAGTAAATATTGAATTCTCATCTCAGGGTTTATATGCCGTCATAGGTGAAAGTGGCTCTGGCAAGTCAACCTTGATAGATATGGTGTTAGGATTTGTTCAACCAGATTCTGGGCAGGTAGTCGTCAACAATCAGCCGTTAACTGCTGCTAATCGTGATCACTGGTTGAAACATTGCGGATGGATTTCCCAACAAGCACAAGTATTTTATGGCTCATTAGCTTTTAATATTGCCTTATCTGATAATTATCAAGATGACTTAGTGATCGAAGCACTAGAAAAGGCAGGATTAGCCAGCTTTGTGCAAACCCTTGAACAAGGTATTGAGAGTGAAATTGGCGAAGACGGAGCAGGGCTCTCAGGTGGACAAGCACAACGTTTAGCGCTTGCGCGAGTATTCTATCATCAACCTGATGTTTTGATACTAGATGAACCAACAAGCCACCTTGATCAACAAACGGAACAAATCATCACCTCTTCAATCAATGCCTATGCTGAAAATCATATTGTCATCGTTATTGCCCATCGTTTACATACTGTTATCGACGCAAAAAAAATCATTGTGCTTGAGCAAGGGAAAGTCATCGAAACGGGCACACATCAAGAGCTGTTAAGTCATGATGGCTATTACGCGCAGCAGGTGAATGTATGAAGGTCTTTATACGCTTAATTTGCTTACTTAAACCGCAGTTGCCGTTAATGTTACTTGGCGCATTATTGTCAGTCATTACCGTGTTAGCCAATATTAGTTTACTGGCAGTGTCAGGCTGGTTTATTACCTTGATGGCCATTGCCGGAACAACAGGTATCACGGTCAATTACTTTACCCCTGCGGCAATTATTCGTTTTTTAGCCATAGTGCGCACCGCGGGTCGCTACGCAGAACGGATGTTAACGCATCGAGCAACGTTTAATGCACTGGCACATTTACGCCATTACTTCTATCAACAGCTAGAGCCGCTACTACCTTATTACCGGATTAATTTACGCTCGGGTGATTTGTTAGCAAGGTTGCAGCAAGATATAGATAATCTTGATAATTTCTATTTACGGGTACTGCTACCTATTGTGGTTGCCCTAATATCAGTCCCTATTGTTTGTTATGCACTTGCTATTTTCTCACCCACTATTGCTTGGGTCATGCTAGCGGCATTTTTGATTGTCGGACTTGTTTTCCCGGTGATCAGTTATTTAGCGTCAACAATACTCTCGCAAGAAAAATCTCACCTAGAAAGTCATCTCACTGAAGAGTTAGTTAATGGTATTGGCGCGATTAAAACGCTATTGGTGTACCAAGTAAGCATCAGTTATCAGCGCTCAATAGCAAACATTACCAAACAATATTATGGTGTGCGTTATCGCTTAGTTAAAATTAATGCCAGATTGACAGCGATAATTTTTCTACTTATTCATTTATCAGCGTTAGCGTGCTTATTACTGTTATTACCACAGTTATCAACGGGCGAAGTTGACAGTAAGTCTTTAGTCGCGGTTATTTTATTGGTATTGGTGAGCTTTGAAACCGTGAGTAGCATGCCATTGGCATTGCAGTTGTTACCGCAAAGCCTAGCCAGCGCGGCAAGATTATTCGCTATTATCGATAAAGAAATACCTGTAGATATTGGCGTTGAGAGAGTGAAACATGGTGATATTCATTTTGAGAACTTCACTTTTAGTTATCCAGAGAAAAAAACGCCTAGTTTAATTGATATAAACTTATCAATAAAAGCCGGCGAAAAAGTTGCAATTATTGGTGCAAGTGGGGCAGGGAAGTCAACATTAGTTAATTTACTGATGGGCTTTTGGCCGACGGGCCAGGCTCTTTCATCAATAAATGCTTCTTTTAATTCTTTAACGAACCCCTCATCAAATGCCACCGAAAGTAAAAATAACAAAGGCAGGATTACTATTGCCGATTGTGATTTGAGCTTGATAGAACATGAGTCTCTGCGCCAACATATTGCCTTGATGAGCCAGCAAGGGCATATCTTTGAGGCAAGTATTGCGGATAATTTACGTTTAGCTAAACACGATGCTACGCATGAAGAAATGCGTAAAGTCTGTCAATTAGTTAACATAATTGATTTTATTGAGGGCTTACCCAAAGGTTTAGATACTTGGTTAGGAACCAGTGGTGCAGGGTTGTCAGGTGGTCAAGCTCAGCGATTACAAATTGCCCAATTACTACTGCGCTCTGCCAGTGTGCTGATTTTAGATGAACCAACAAAAGGGTTAGACCGTCATAATGAAGAACAGATTATGCGTAATATATTAGCCCATGTGAAGCAACAGCAACAAAGCTTACTGGTGATCACTCACAAACCTTTGATGTTAGAAAAAATGGATAAAATAATCGTCATGCAGCAAGGAGAAATTGTTGCTCAGGGCAGCCACAGTCAACTGGTTAACAATAACGATTATTATCAAAAACTACTAAATTATTTTTAAACACAACTTACATAACTATGGAGAAGTAAATGAAATCAATGAGCATTAAGGTGTTTTTAGTCAGCACATTATCAATATTACCATTGCTGGCAAGTGCCGGAGAGATAGCGGCTAGCTCAGATACTTTAGAAGCACGTTCGTTAGTAAAATCGTTCGGCAGTGATTTAAAGCACGTATTAAAAACGTCTATGAAATCAGGTGGCCCTATAAAAGCATTAGCGCAGTGTAATATTCAAGCGGGTCCAATTGCCGAAAAGAATTCTTCTTCATCAGGTTGGGACATCGGCAGGACTTCATTGAAAGTTCGAAACGAAAAAAATACCCCTGATGAGTGGGAGATGAAAACGCTGCGTCAATTTGAACAACGTAAGGCTGCAGGCGAAAATTTAAAAACTATGGAATACGCTGAAACGGTAAAAGAAGGCGACAAATTAGTCTACCGCTATATGAAGCCAATACCTACTGCTGGCTTATGTGTAACTTGTCATGGGAGCGATGTGGCTGAAGAAATTACTACGAAGGTGAAATCCTTATATCCTAACGATCAGGCGACAGGATTTAAGGTTGGTGATATTCGAGGGGCTTTCACCTTACAAAAAATAATGAATTAATCATTTGTTTAAAATCAGATTATGCTCAGCAGTCCTTAGTGAGTATTAGAAGCTTAAAGGCGTTTCTAATACTCGCTGAGCACTAAATATAGAGTTTTTAACTAACGTACAAATAAGCCATTATTTCAATAAATACAGCATTGAAGTTTTTAATTTCATCGGTTTAACGGGTTTATTTAATAATAAAATTTCACTATCTTTGACTTCTTTTTTCAGCTGTTTACTGTAATTAGCGGTGATCATCATCACGGGTAATGGTTTATCTCGACTTTGGTTAATTTCTTTTGCTACATCGAAGCCATTTACGCCGTCATCCAGGTGATAATCGACGATTAATATATCAGCATGATCATGACTGATATCCACTTGTTGTTGCAAGTCCTCAAGGCTAGTGGCAGTTATTACCACACACTCCCAACCCTCTAAAAGTTGTGACATACCAGCACAAACACTTGCATCATTATCAATAAGCCAGATTTTACTTTTCGCTAACACTGGAGTATCCATAATATAATTAAGCGGGTCACTTGATTGAGGTAAATCACTTATCTTTCCAAGCGGTACTTTTACTGAAAACACCGAACCTTTACCTAAGGCAGAGTTAACATTAATGGGATGTTCGAGTACTTTAGAAATTTTATCGACTATGGCTAACCCTAAACCAAGGCCATTACGAAACGCCGTTTGAGAAGCTTTAAGACGTTTGAACTCTTTAAATATTTCTTTAATTTGGTCTTGAGCAATGCCAGTACCATTGTCCCATACTTCGATAGATACATGGTTACCTTGACGTCTACAGCCCAATAATACTTTACCGTTGTTGGTATATCTAAAGGCGTTTGATAGGAAATTACGCAGTATACGGGCAAGTAAAACACTGTCGCTGTTTACGACAACATCGCTGCTGACATAGTGCAATTCTACCTGAAATTGACCACTGATTTGTTGGTACTCACTCACAAGATTGTTGAGTAACTCTGACAATTTAAATGAGCTTTTATCAGCTTTAACCACACCAGCATCAAGTTTTGAAATATCAACCAATGTTGAGATTAAATTCTCTAGATCGTCTAATGAATTAGCGACTGAGTTAAGCTGATTTTTAGTCTTATCTTCTAAAGGACGCTCCATTAATGAACTGGTAAACAATTGCGCAGCATTTAACGGTTGTAATAAATCATGACTCACAGCGGCAAGAAATTTTGTTTTTGAAACGTTGGCAAACTCTGCTTCGCTTTTGGCTTTGACAAGATTGGATTGCGCCTGGCGTCGATCTTCTACTTCCACTTGCAGCTTGTCATTTAAATTTTGTAATTGAGAGGTTCGCTCTTGTACCCTAACTTCCAGTTGGTCATGAGCTTTTTGTAGGGCTAAGGCATTCTTTCTTCGTTCGGTGATATCACGAATGAGTACGAAAAATCCAAGGACATCGCCGTTAACATCACGATTAGGCACATAAGATTTTAATAAATAGCTCGATTCACCAAATTTATTTTTTTCATCAATGGTAAAACTAACACTTTCACCTTCCAAAGCGCGATCAACGTAACGTCTTATTTTAGTAAAGTTTGAATGGACACGACTTTGTTCTAACTCTAAGCCATTAAGGCCACCCTGTGGCCAACCATACCAGTCAACGTACACTTGATTGGTAAACTGATACTTTAGATCCTTACCGACATAAGCAATCATAGCGGGTACGTTATCCGTGATTAATCGTAACCAACTTTCACTTTTTCTTAAGGATTCCGCGTAACGATGACGTTCGGTAATATCGCTATAGGTCTTAATGGTTTTTCCGTTTTTAAGTCGGTGACTTTTTATTTCTAATACGGTTCCGTTAATCAATGTTTGGGTGTAAGAATAGTTATTGGTACTTGATTTTTGTGCTAAATCGAGTTCCGTTAAATGTTGCATATTATCAGTGGTGGGCGTTCCTCGTAACAGGTGAGGGGATAATTGACTGATCTGGGCAAAACGCGTATTCCATACTTCGATTTTGTTATGACTGCTGATCAACACAACACCTTGAGAAATGTTATCAATCAAGTTTTGTAGTAACAGCGACTTTTGCGCCATGCCTCTTTCATAACGGGCACTTTCGGCCGTTTTCACTGCGGTAATGTCGGTATAGAGCATTACCCAACCACCTTCGCTGGTTTGGTGTTCGTTTAATTGAAACCATCGACCATCTGATAATTGATATACCGGGCTGGCAAACGCATCACCTGGAGAAGCTCGTTGAATAATACCGCGGGTTTTCGCTAAATCTTTTAAATCTTTGAGATTGACGCCTTCTGTAATGGGTAAACCTGAGTCGAGCCAAAAATTGGCGAAGTTACTGTTTTGTAGAATAATTCGACCTTTACTGTCGAGTAAAACAAAGGCTTCTGAAATACTTTCTATTGCATCAATGAAACGTTGTTTGAACAGATTAGCTTGAGCATTTGCTTGTTTTAATGCGTGATTACTTCGCTCAAGTTTTGCCAGTGTTTCATTTAAGGTTTGCGTTTTTTCTCTTACTTGTTCAGCCAGGTGCACCGAATGTTCAAAGGCAGTATAAGGCGCATACTGATTTTCTCCGCTGTCTTCTACCCGTTGCATCAAAGCGTCGTTGATTTTCTTTAACTTGGTATTTTGCTTTTTTAATTCAGCTAACTCTTCTTCTAGGGATTGATCACTCATTAATACCTCCCGCGATGTAAACACCGGTAAAGGTTTGATTTAAATGGGTGCCATTAATGTGTTCACCATAGGTATTAAATCCAGCAATGTTGTACTTAGCATTTAATTTTTTTACTTTATTTTCTAAGCCTTTTTGTTCGATTTCTAAGCGTCTTAAAAAACAATCGCAAGCGAGTACTAATTCTGGTTTTCCGTAACGGTGTGAAATCTCATCTAACTTTTGAGTCACGGGATCAAATATGTCACCCATTTCTACCGCAGTGAGTACAATGCCAACATCTACAGCGCAGTAGAATGTGAGGCTTAAGTCAGCTTCATTCACTTTTTGAATGGAACGAATATAGTATTGACCGCCGACTTTTACGGCTAAAGGATTGAGCGAAAACACTTCAGGACTCAAATCCTTTAAATCCATATTTAATAACTTTGCATACTCAAGCGCAGCAGGTTCAGCATTTAATTCATAGACCGTTCTACTATCAGCATCTGCGCTTGTCACCACTAATTTTTCCGTCGGTAGTGCTATATGATGACAATTAAAAACCTCGAAAGATAACGTGGTGTTGACCATAATGACAATAGCGGCATTTTGATAAAAATTACCTTGATAATAGACATGGGTTTTCGCTAAGTTAATATCATCTCCAGCAGAGCCGCCAAAGTGTGGAATACCTCGGGTCGCAGAGTTTAGGGTAACCAGGAATTGTTCTTCGTTTGAGGAAAGCCCATCGAGTAAGGTAAGTAAAAAACTGTTGTTTTTAATTGCGGTTAAATCTCGTGATTGACAATCTTCTACTAACTCATTTATGGTTGATTGTGCATTGATCGTATCGAACTTTTCCATCGACTCGATAAGTTGGGCACTAATAGCAAAGTAGTCACTAGAAAAGCCTATGGCAACAATAGAATGTTGCTCGTACCCTTGCTGTGTTACTTCTCCTGCCGTAGTACAACCCACAATTTTAGTTTCTTTGAAGGTATCTTCCATCGTTTTTGCAAGTGTATCGAGCGCATAAGTTGAGGAGCAATAAAACAGCACAAAGCAGATATTGTCTTGATTAAGTTGTTGGTACAATTCCTGGCTTGCAAGGAAGGGATCAGTGGCATTACTGACCGCGGTAATTGTTTTAATTGTACTCATATAATTCCTATTGGCAGCCTAGGGGGTGCTGACCTTTCGCGGTTAAGTTTTGTTCGAGGTAAAAGCATTTTAATCACGGCGAGTAGTGTGTAGCCTAGTCATTCTACGCAAACATTACTCAACAAAGAATAAAACGCTTTTAGCCGAACCCTTCGGGCAGCGTTTGTTGGTCATTTTTACGGCGTTATCGTCTTTTTATGTAGATAAACTACATTACAAAGACTCTGCCTTGTATAAACACCAAACAAAAAGCTGCAAAAGTAATCTCAAAAGATCAGCAGCCCCTAATGCTACCTGATACATTTTTAAAATGAATGAAATATAGAATAACCATATTTACCCTAATTTGCATGTGCTAACTTTGCTATTAACACGCTAACTTATAAGTAATTTTCTACACATTGTCTGAAAAAATATTATTGAATACTCTTGATCGCATTACTTTCATTAAAGCTGATTTATAAAATCAGTATTGGGTGTTACGACGACCGCTTTTCTTTTTTTCGAATACTTATCTACGACACACTCATTTGGGTCTTTGATGGTAACTAAGCATTCCAAGCATTGAATACACTCACCATAGTCAATAGAACCGTCTTTATTGATGGCATCAATACCACACTTTTTATTACGGCATAGTTGACAAGGTGTACCACACTCTTGACGTCGTGTTAGCCATTTGAAAAGTGGGTATCGGCCAATAACCGCAAGTCCTGCACCTAACGGGCACAAATAACGACAGTAAACTTTGTGAATCTTTAGGCTAAGCGCAAGCAGTAATACGACATACAAGACAAACGGCCAATAACGCACGAAATTGAGCGTGATACTGGTTTTGAAGGGTTCAATTTCTGCGAGCTGCTCTGCAAGTGTGAGTGAATAAAATGAACTACCAACCAGTAAAACTAGCACCACATATTTTATTTTTTGTGCATTTTTATGGTGTTGAGGTTTTATTTTGATTTGTTTTATTTTGAGTTTACTCGCCACTAACGCGGCAAACTCTTGTAATGCACCAAAGGGACACAGCCAACCACAGAACAAACCTCTTCCCCAGAGGAAAAGGCTAATAAAGACAAATACCCATAAGATAAAAATTATCGGGTCAAGTAGGAATACATTGATATTAAAACCTTGCCAGATTGATAAGAACAAGGTGTAAATATTGACCACTGATAATTGGCCTTGCGCATAAAATCCTATAAAAGCAATGACAAAGATTAATGAGGCAAATCGAATTCTGTGAGTGGTTTTAGCATTTTTGGCGAGTGTTTCTTGTTTGATAAATACCCAAACCAAAAAGATAAGGTAAATGCTAAGTATAATGATATCAGTGCTACGACTTATCCAAATTTTCAACCACAAAGGCCTATTTTCTTCCAAGTTAATCTCGGGCTCTTTATGAATAAATAAACTGTCAGGTAAGGTGTTATTGATAGTAAAACTGTGTTGTTGCTTAGATAAAAACGATTTGTTGTAACTCAGCATTAACGATAAAGAAAATTCTTTGTTTAACTCAAAACCCGATTGAGACTTTATTCTAAACACCTTAATTTCATTGAAGTCAGGCACGGCGAGCGAAAATGACGGATCGTAGAAACTGTAAAAGTCGATATCTCGAATATCAACTGGCAGAGTCGCTTGTTGTGCACTTAAACGGTTAGGCACTGTTTGTGGGATAAAGTCTTCACTAACAAAATGATATTCACCGCCACTAAACATCATTAAGGCGTGTTCACCGGGTTTTAAACTCTCGAGCAAACGCTGGTATTCTTGTTCACCTAATAAATTTTTACCAATGATAGGAATATTGACGAAGGCAAAGTATAAGTCGATAAACTCATCTCCTTCTTCACTAATTTGGTTAATTTCATCGGCTAAATTTGTCGGTGATGTTTTGGTCATTGTGAGTGCTTGCTCACGGGTAAGCTGCCAATGTTTAATGAGATTTTTGTTAACGAGTTCTTCAAACGTAAGTGTTTGATAGTAGTCGGGGTTGATGCTGGTTTGTGATGGCGCCACAAAGCCGGATAATCTTTCACGTGCGACTTTAAGTGCTGAAGCGGTAATGGTGTCGTTGATTACTAGTACTGATATTGTTGCGCGTGTGACGCCGTCAATATAGGTTGCATCAAGAGACGTTTTAGCGCGAGCGTTAACAATAAATCGTTCCTTAATTGAATGCCCTTGATATTGTTTGATGAATTTAAACATAGGCTGTTCGCCTAAACCGTGCAAAAAAATCGGTTCATTGTGGGCGAGTATTTTTAAACCAGTAAAAACGCCTTGGGTATCAATACCGATTAACAGGTTAATTGTTTGACCAGAAAATCCAATGAAATTGACAAAATCATCTGATTCAAAAACATAACCCAGTAGTTCATTCAATTGATAAACAGGAGTTACGGCAATTTTTTTATCTATAGGGCCTACACGTGTGGCACTAGGAAAGAGTTGAGCTACTTCATCGGAGATTGCGGTGACATTGGCATGAGTGGTTGTATTAAGAGCAACAGAATAAAAGGAGGTTGTTAACATTAAAAGTAGGCTAAGGAGAAGCCATGTTTTTAGGTTTTTTAATTGTTTAAAAGGCATGTTAACACCTGAATAAATTGTCGTGAGCTGTATAAAAAAAATGAGTGTCGCTTACTTTATAAAGGGACACTCATTAACCTGGGACTTAAAAATTAAAATAGACGCTTAAAAGAAACCTAAAGGACTTGTGCTATAGCTTACTAATAAGTTCTTAGTTTGCTGATAATGATCAAGCATCATCTTGTGAGTTTCGCGACCAATACCTGATTTCTTATAACCACCAAAGGCAGCATGAGCAGGATATAAATGGTAACAGTTAGTCCACACTCGTCCTGATTCAATGCCACGACCCATGCGATGAGCAAGGTTAGCATCACGCGTCCAAACACCAGCACCTAAACCAAAAGCAGTATCGTTAGCTATTTGTAGGGCTTCTTCAGCATCTTTAAAGGTAGTAACAGAGATAACCGGTCCAAAAATTTCTTCTTGGAAAACTCGCATTGAGTTATTACCTTTCAAAATAGTTGGTTGGATGTAGTAACCCGTTTCAAGTGAACCTTCCAAGCTTTCAGCGCTACCGCCAGAAAGTACAACAGCACCTTCGTCTTTACCTATTTGTAGGTAACCTTGGATTTTATCATACTGTTCTTTAGACGCTTGTGCACCAACCATAGTGTTAACATCAAGTGGGTTACCACGAACGATATTTTTGGTTTTCTCAAGCACTTTTTCCATAAACACATCAAAAATATCTTCTTGTACTAGTGCACGAGAAGGACATGTACATACCTCACCTTGGTTAAAGAAACCTAAAGCAAAACCTTCAGCACATTTATCAAGGTAGTCATCTTCAAATTGAGTGATATCACTAAAGAAAATGTTTGGTGATTTACCACCAAGCTCTACTGTAGAAGGGATTAAGTTTTCAGCAGCACATTTCAATATATGTTGGCCAACAGGTGTTGAACCAGTAAAGGCAATTTTACCAATACGCGTACTAGTTGCTAGTGCTTCACCAGCTTCTTTACCGTAACCATTAACAATGTTTAAAACACCATCAGGTAATAAGTCAGCGATCAACTCCATAAATACAAGAATACTTGCAGGTGTTTGCTCAGCTGGTTTAAGAATAATACAGTTACCAGCAGCAAGTGCTGGAGCTAATTTCCATGCAGCCATTAGCATAGGAAAGTTCCACGGAATTATTTGACCAACAACACCGATAGGCTCATGGAAGTGATACGCAACAGTATCGTCATCTATTTGTGAAAGAGTGCCTTCTTGAGCACGGATACAACCAGCATAATAGCGGAAATGATCAACCGTTAATGGAATATCAGCGTTGAGTGTTTCACGTACTGGTTTACCATTATCCCAAGTTTCAGCTACTGCTATTAACTCAAGGTTTGCTTCAATACGGTCAGCAATTTTTAATAAAATGTTTGAACGATCTTGTACTGAGGTTTTTCCCCATGCCGTTTTTGCAGCATGAGCAGCATCAAGTGCTAACTCAATATCTTCAGCGCTTGAACGTGGTATTTCACAAATTGCTTCGCCGGTTACAGGGGTGGTATTGGTAAAATAATTTCCCTTTACTGGAGCAACCCATTTACCGCCGATAAAATTTTCATATTTAGGTTTAAAAGAAACGACAGAACCTTCACTGCCTGGGTTTGCATAGATCATATATCACCTCGTATCTAGACCAGCCAGAGTAAAACTCTTTTCCGTGGCCCTGTTTATATTTACTTTGATACTTATCAAATTGATAACTACCAAAGCGTTCTTTCATGTATCCATATTAGTAGCAGTACGGCAAGTACACTATTCTCCCTTTGCATAGAAAACATCATACTTTAGAATGAGTTGATTTAAATTCTGTTGAAGTGTTGTTTTAACCAATTGAAAGTATAGGTTTTTAAAACAAAAAAGGCTTTTGAATAAATTCAAAAGCCTTTTGATAAGATTGTTTACATTATTTAGGTAATTTAAACGTCCACACACTACCACCTTGGTTTAAGTGCTTGATACGCTTAGCAACATCACCGCCCCATAAAGGTACAGCGCCACCCCAACCAGATAAAACTGAAAGGTATTGTTCGCCATCCATTTCCCAGGTGATCGGTGAACCAACAATGCCTGATCCGGTATTAAACTTATATTTAACTTCACCCGTCTTAGCGTCAAGACCTAATAAGTATCCTTCAGGGTTACCGGTAAATACTAAGTTACCAGCAGTAGCCAATACGCCACCCCATAATGGAGCATAGTTATTATAGCGCCATACAACTTCACCTGTTTTAGGGTCGATTGCTTTTAATACACCAATATAGTCTTTATTAATCGCTTTTATAGTAAAGCCAGCACCTAGATAGGCAGCGCCTTTTTTATAAGCGGTCGGCTCATTCCAAATATCCATTTCCCATTCGTTAGATGGTACATAGAATAACTCAGTGTCTTGACTGTAAGCCATTGGCATCCAGTTTTTACCACCTAAGAAAGCAGGGGCGGCAACAACTGTGCTACCTTTATTACCATCTTTTGACTTGCTTGGATCCGTAGGTCTATTACTGTCGATATAAATAGGGCGACCGTTTTTATCAAGTCCTGAAGCCCATGTTTGTTTATCAACAAATGGGAAACCTCGAATGAAATCACCATTTTCACGATTAAGTACATAGAAGAAACCGTTTCTGTCAGCCGTTGCTGCAGCTTTAACGGTTTTACCATTTTGTTTATAGTCGAAAGAAATCAGCTCGTTAACACCATCAAAATCCCAACCATCATGTGGCGTGGTTTGGAAATGCCAAACAATTTTACCAGTATCAGGATCAATAGCTAAACGTGATGATGAGAAAAGGTTATCACCTGGACGTAAATGAGAGTTCCATGGTGCAGGGTTACCAGTACCAAAGAATAATAAATCAACATCGGCATCATAAGTACCGCCTAACCAAGGCGCCGCTCCGCCTGACTTCCAAAGTTCTGCTGGCCATGTTTGTCCTGGTTTGCCACCAGAAATACCATTATCAACTTTTTTGCCATTTTTCCAGATGTAGCCCATATGGCCTTCAACTGTTGGGCGTTCCCAAACTAGTTTGCCATTGGTAGCATCATAAGCTCTTACTTTACCTACTACACCAAATTCACCACCGGCAACACCTGTGATGACTTTACCTTTAACAATAATAGGAGCAGCTGTAATTGAATAACCGGCTTTATAATCTTCTACTTTCTTTTTCCAAACGACTTTACCTGTGTCTTTATGAAGCGCGACTAGTTTTGCATCAAGCGTAGCAAAAATAACTAGGTCGCCGTATAACGCGGCACCACGGTTGATAACATCACAACAAGGCATAATACCATCAGGTAATCTTGCATCATATTGCCAAAGTTCGTCACCAGTATGAACGTCTATAGCATACACACGAGAGTAGGAGCCAGTAATATACATGACGCCATCTTTGACCATAGGCTGAGATTCTTGACCACGCTGTTTTTCGCCGCCTAATGAGAATGACCACACTGGACGCATTTCTTTAACTGTGTCGATATTTATTTTATCAAGAGGGCTGTAACGTTGTCCTCTTAGACCAAGTCCATAGGACACAACATCATCAGTTGTCATTTGGTCATTGGCAATATCTTTATCGGTTACTTCAGCACTTGCTATGCCGGTTAACGCTAAAGAAACTGCCATGGATAATGACAATACCTTTGTTTTACATGTTGTTATCATTGTTATTTCCTCTCGGGTTGTAAATTTGGTTAAAGATATTCTTCTCTATTTACCCACGCTACCTGAAACACTAATATTCATGTAGTTTGGCTATACCTTCCTGCATAACGTCAATGAATTTACATGTCGTCTCGCGACATCAGTAAAACAATTAAGCAGGCTATAACGATATTAAAACGTCTCTATTTACTTCTCTATTACACGGCAGTAGCGTTTTTTTCATCATTTAGTATGATGAAAAAGGATGAGTTTGAACGCTGTTCATTACTACTCGCTATTTATCACTCACTGAGTACAGGTTAGGAGTTTGGTAAACAGCGTGGTGTTGATCAAATATTTTCTTCATTTGTCCTTGGCTTACCATAGCCTCGACAATATCAGCAATGGCGTAACCTAATTGGCGATAGTCACTCTTGACCGCCATGCCTATATCCCATTGTTGTTTACCTAACATTGGAAAAGCATTCGTTGCTAACTGATAAGTAGAAGAATCAAGCTGATGTTGGTAATGACTCACCTGACTGCGAAGTCCCATGACAGCATCAATTTTCTGTTCAGACATTGCTGAAATAGCTAAGGCTAATGAAGGGAACTGTTTGGTTTTATTGCGCATTCGACCATTGAAGACCGATAGAAGATAAAATTGTGGAATGGAGTCTACTTCGACACCAATGTCATGATATTGAAAGACGGCCATGGTGCTAACATCGTCGATTTTTTTAGCATTAAAAACGATTTTCCATGACTCGGTATGGTAGGGAGCGAACATGTGTACCTGTTCATGTACTCGTTCACCAATATCGTCACGCAGCTCAGAATATGCTTTATCGTAGGGAACTCTAAGCATTAAATCTGCAACACTGCGTTTAAGGAAATGTCCTTTCCATAAATTATTGCGTAAGTCATCCTCAACATTTTCATCAGCGGTTACCCACCTAAAATGAAGTGTTACGCCTAACTGTTTGGCAATATGTTTGGCGACTTCAATATCAATGCCCTTTGCTTCTCCGTTTTCTTGGTATGAAAACGGGATGAAATCGCTATAAACAGCAACGGTGATTTCATTGCTTTCAATAATATCATCATAAGATCGCGCAAAAGTTGTTGAGCAAAATAGACTACAACAACTTAACCACAAAAATAGATAATAAAATTTATTCTTCATCACTTACTGACTCTAACCAAGTACGAATAGACCATAGTGCTTCTTGATTTAAATGCTCTGTCATTTTCGGCATGTAAACAGCACCATTACGCACCGCGCCATTTTGTACACGATAAATAAACCACTCATCGCCATCAAAATCTGCTGGTAATTGACGTAAATCAGGAGCAATACCGCCAGATATTCCGCCTAAACCATGACAGCGAGCGCAATTTTGGTTATAGGCTGATGCTCCAACGCGTAAAATTTCTGTCATTACTTCGCCATCTTTTGTGCGGTAAGGGTTAGTGTCTTCCCATTCTTCGCCTAAGGTCGGTAATGTTGAGGTGTTTATTGCTTGTGGGGTCACAGGGCCGTGAGCCGCTACGCCAAATGAACATATTGATATGAATGCAATTAAATGGCTGCGGCCTAAGTTAAGTTTTATCATCGCTGTGTACCTTCTTTCACGTGAAAATTGTGGTGTTTAATTCTGATAGAACCATCTTAACGAGGTTAGGGCGCTTCAAGAATTGTACTTTAGCGCGGTTAAGCCTCATCCTTTAGTATGAATTTAAGGATAGAAAACTGCATAATTTATTTTATTTTGTTATATATCAATTCATTATGGTGTTTTATTGGAATACTTAGCTTTTTAACTTTATGAGATTTTTCTATATGCTTATAAAGATAGAAGTATTTTAAGAATGCATGAATGCATGAATCAGTGTGAAGTGGTTAGCTACACATCAGTTGAATGATAGTTATTGAATTTTATTAATTGGGGTTGCCATGTTTATTGTGACAAGAGTAAGGTTTAAAAAGTATCTAGTGAAAAGGATAGCTAGCTGCATAGGGCTCTTGTGTTTTTATTGTACTAATGCAATCTCAAGTACTGAGGCAATATCAAGTCCAATTACCCTTGATATCAGTTATGTGAAATTAGCGCAGCAACAAGCTCCTGGTGTATCTACTCTTTTTAAAAAGCCAGAAGATAGTGGTTATATGGGCGCTAAGCTTGCGATCAGTGACTCTAATACGACCGGAAAATTTTTACAGCAGCACTTTACGCTAAACTATTTTATAGCGACTAAAACAACGCAATTTTTAGATTATCTAGAGAAAGAATACCAACAGGGCCGACGCATTTTTATTCTTCAAGCGCCGTCAGCACAACTGGTTCAAGTAGATCACTGGGCCAAAAAAAAACCAGTGTTGCTGTTTAATGTTAGTGAATCTGCTGATGAACTTCGCAATAGCCAGTGTTTACCTTCCGTGTTTCATACCATACCCAGTAATGCAATGAAGTCTGATGCCCTTGCTCAGTGGTTACTTTATCGTAGGATGAATAAAGTATTATTAATACAAGGGAGTAAAGCCGAAGATATTCAGCTGGCCACTTCGTTTAAACGGGCGGCGAAACGTTTTGGTTTGAAAATTATAGATGAGAAACAGTGGGATTTTAATACCGATCTAAGACGTAGTGCACAACAAGAAATTCCTTTGTTCACTCAAACCGTACAAGATTATGATGTTGTTTATGTTGCTGACAAGTCAAAAGCGTTTGCTGAATTTTTACCCTTTAATACTTATTTACCTCGACCTGTTATAGGCTCGGCTGGTTTAGAAGCCTTGGCATGGCATAGTGCGATTGAGCAGTGGGGCGCTACTCAATTGCAAAATCGTTTTATAGAAATGGCTGATAGGAAAATGAACGAAGTAGACTTTGCCGGTTATCTTGCCGTGCGCAGTGTTGCTCAATCAGTGCACAAACTTCATTCAAACACCAGTGACAAGCTCATCGAATATATTAACTCGACGGATTTTGAATTGGCCGCGTACAAAGGGCGAAAGCTTAGTTTTCGTGCTTGGAGTCGACAATTAAGAATGCCGCTGGCCTTGGTTCATCCTCACGCTTTGGTATCGCAGTCACCACAGCCAGGCATGCTTCATCCCATAACCGAACTTGATACCCTTGGTTTTGATGCACAAGAATCTCAATGCGAATTATCACGGTAAATATTCACGGTAAATTTTTAAGGTAACTTATGAAAAAGACACTTTATTTTAGAGAAAATTTTAGAAAACTATTTAGATTATCGTTAGTAGCTGTTTTGTTTAACGCTACCGCTGGTTATGCCACTGAATTTGCTTATGTCACCAATGAAAAAGATGACAATATTTCGGTTATCGATTTAAGCCTTAATAAAGTCATAAAAACAATCGCGATAGGCGAACGACCTCGAGGCATCATTTTCAATAAGGAACAATCACTTGCTTATATTTGTGCGAGTGAGTCAGATAGGATTCAAATACTCGATGTAGCAACAGACCAGATTATCGGTGAGCTACCTTCAGGTGAAGATCCTGAAACGATTGCATTACACCCAAATGGCAAAATTATTTATACCTCTAATGAAGATGATGCCTTGCTTACAGTGATTGATATTGACTCTGCGGCTGTTATCGCACAGATAGATGTAGGGGTTGAACCTGAAGGTTTAGCGGTAAGTCCCGATGGAAAAATTGTCGTGGTAACCTCGGAAACGACCAACATGGTGCATTGGATTGACACCAAAACCCATGAAAATTTTGCTAATACGTTAGTGAGTGCACGGCCAAGGTCGGCAAAGTTTACCGACGATAATAAATATTTATGGGTGAGCTCTGAAATTGGCGGCACTGTGGTGATACTTGATGTTGCCACGCAAAAAATCATTAAGGAATTTACCTTTGATATACGAGGTATTCATCATGACCGTGTGCAACCTGTTGGCATCGAATTAACAAAGGATGGACGATATGCGTTCGTGGCCTTGGGACCAGCAAATCATGTCGCGGTTATTGATCGTAAAAAAATGGAAGTTGAGGAATATTTATTAGTTGGCCGTAGGGTGTGGCAACTTGCTTTTAATCAGGATGAAAGCAAGTTATTAACCACCAATGGTATTAGTGGTGATGTATCAGTGATTGATGTAAAACGCATGAAAGTTACAAAATCAATTAAAGTAGGACGTTATCCATGGGGCGTAGTGATACGAAATGTGCCATGAGTATCGTCACAAAGGGTCTCAGTTTTTATTACGGTAAAAAGCCTGCAGTCGATGGTTTAGACCTCAGTATTACCAGTGGTTTTAATGTATTACTTGGTCCCAATGGCGCAGGTAAAAGTACTTTGTTCTCCATGTTAACGGGCCTTTATCAGGCGGCATCAGGGGATATTAAAATCAATGGTTATGACTATAAACATCATAAGTTGAACATTATGCAATCAATGGGCGTGGTTTTTCAGCAAAGTACGTTAGATTTAGATTTATCGGTTAAGCAGAACTTAACCTATTATGCTGCGCTACATGGCATTTCATCAGCACAAGCGCTCGACAATATCAGTGAGATTTTGTCCCAACTGCAATTAACAAAGCGACTCGATGATAAAGTCAGATCATTGAATGGCGGACATCGCCGTCGTGTTGAAATTGCTCGAGCATTAATTCATCAACCCAAAGTATTATTGCTTGATGAGGCAACGGTTGGTTTAGATATTGATAGCAGAAAAATGATCACAGAGTACGTTGGTTCGCTTAGTCAAAAATTAGGTATTTGTGTGTTGTGGGCAACGCATTTAATCGATGAAATATCAGCAGGTGATCAATTAATTATTATTGATGAAGGAAAAATTAAAGCACAGGGTATTAGTGGAGAATTATGTAAAAAGCATAATGTCACCGATGTATACCAGCTTTATCGCTCGTTAACGGCTAACGCGGAGCTCACTTGATGAATAATCGTTATCTTTATTGTTTTAATGGCATCGTTAAGCGTGAAGTTTTACGTTTTTTCCAACAACGTTCGCGTTTATTAAGTGCCTTAGTCAGGCCACTACTTTGGTTGGTTGTGTTTGCTGCCGGTTTTAGAGCCGCATTAGGTGTTTCTATTATGGAGCCCTACGGTACTTATATTACCTATCAGCAATATATTACCCCAGGGCTTTGTTGCATGATCATTTTATTCAATGGCATGCAAAGCTCGCTCTCTATGGTTTATGACCGTGAAATGGGCAGTATGAAAGTTCTATTGATGAGCCCGCTACCGCGACCTTTTTTATTATGTTGTAAATTAATTGCTAGTGCGTTGCTGTCACTTTTACAGGTAGTCATATTTTTACTTTTCGCTCGGCTAGTTGACGTTGATATCCCGCTAATGGGTTATGTTAGTTCAATACCTGCAATTTTCTTAATTGCCTTTTTCCTTGGTGCGTTAGGGTTAATGTTATCTAATCTTATTAAACAATTAGAAAACTTTGCCGGTGTGATGAACTTTGTTATTTTCCCAATGTTCTTTCTTTCAAGTGCCTTATATCCGCTGTGGAAAATGCAAGAAGCTAGTCTGTGGTTATATTGGCTTTGTCAGTTTAATCCCTTTACCTCATGTGTTGAGCTATTACGATTTGCGCTTTATGGACAAATGAATCTTGCTGCACTGACGACAGTGTTAATCGCCACAAGCATAGCGTCGTTTTTTGCTCTGATGAGTTTCAAACCGTTACATGGTCGTAAATAGCATTAAACGACTACTTTCCCCCCTTAAGGTAAAATTATTAACCTTAAGGGCACAGCCATTTTATTAAGTTGGTGATGTTATTGTCTGTAGATTAAGTCACATTTTTTATTTAAGTGAGGAATTAATTTAATTCGTTCTAATAATGTTTATTTAATAACAAAATAGTCTTATATTTACCTTAATTACAGCTGTTTATTTACACAATTATTCGTGATTTCTTCTTTCTACAACAAAGCGTACAAATTGCCTCCTTTCACACATCAACCACTTTAAGCTTTGTTTTTAACTCATTGATCTATCAATAACAATCAAGTAATCTCACTACATTATATAATTATGGACGATTTTTCCCATCTTGTAGAAAGAAGGAATTTTGTCTCATAATAACTGTTAGCAATATTAAAGAGTCTGTATGCAAATTAAATTTAAAGTGGCCAAATACGAAGATTCAGAAACCATAGGATCTTTGGTTGTTGACCTTACAAATGAAATTTGTGAATTAACAAAAGCTCAGCATTTTGATATTAATCTTAATAGTACAATTGAGCGTTGCCGTGAATTAATTAGTGATGGTCATTACGCTGCCATTATTGGTGAATATCAAAATAAGCCTGTTGCGGTTGTTACTTTTACAGAAACATATGCTTTATATGCTGGTGGTAAAATTGGTGTAATTCAAGAATTTTATGTTTCACCTGAACTTAGAGCTTCAGGTGTTGGTTCTACATTAATCGAACAAGTTAAAAAATACGGAAAGCAGCACGATTGGTCATGCATTGAATTATGCACACCACCTCTACCTGAATTTGAAAGAACATTAAATTTCTATCAAAAAAATGGTTTAATTCCTGTTGGTGGTCGTAAAATGAGACAAGCACTGGCGTAAAATAAAATGTGTCCGTTTTATCGGGGGAAGATCACTTTTATGCATGGCGACGACGTCCACGTTCAATGCGTGCTATTAATGATGCGGATTTACTTTTAAATATCAAACAAGTCTTTAATAACAATCATCAAACCTACGGCAGCCCACGCGTATTTCATGCATTAAAGCGTGAAGGTATTACAACGAGTGAGAAGCGTGTTGCACGGTTGATGCGAGAAAATGGCTTACGCGCTAGAGCGCTCAAGACTTATAGCAGGCCAGCTAAGGTGAAGTTCTTTTATAAAGCGATCAAAAACAATCGTAAAAACATAAGTAAGCCTGATGCTATCAATCAGCAATGGTCGGGAGATATTACGTACCTGAAAGTAGGATCGCGCTGGTATTACTTAGCCGTTGTATTAGATTTATTTTCACGTCGTATCATTGGTTGGGCTTTTGGTCAGAACAAATCAACAGCGCTGACACTGAAAGCGCTGCAGCTAGCAATAAAGAAGCGTAAACCGACACAACCCTTGTTATTTCATACTGACAGAGGCGCTGAATATCGAGCACATGTAGTGCAGCAGTTCTTAGTTAAACATAACATTACGGCGAGTATGAACCGTCCAGGTTGTTGTACTGATAATGCTGAAGTTGAATCATTTTTTCATTCATTAAAAGCTGATTTAATCAGAGGGAATGTCTTCGCGACTACTGATAAATTACATTCAAAATTAAAAGGTTACATGAACTATTTTTACAATAGACAACGATTGCATTCAAGTTTAGGATATAAAACACCTGCTGAGTTTGAATTGGCGGTGAATTAAAGTGGATGGTGTCCACTTTATCGGGGGAAGATCACAATTACAGTTGGTTTTTGCTCCTACGTCGCTTATTTTAACCAACTGCAATTTGCCCATTATTTGGGCGTTATATTTATCTCGAGGTTAGTGCTTAATAATGGATGATGAGTCTAATAATAAAATGAGTTATAAGCAGTCCGCATTTCTATGGTGGTCTGTGTTTTGGAGAAGCATTTTAATTGGAGTATTTCCATTAATTTTCATAAATCTGTTACTTGTTAAAGGATTTGGTATTACAGATTCATATGCAACTTTGTTAATTAATTTGCTCTGGATTCCAGTCACTATTGGTATTCAATGCAGGGTGATTAATAGCAAAAAATTTAATACATTTAGCATTAGCGTTTCTAATAAAATAGATAGCTAAAAATAAATATAACAAGCTAATAAATAAGGACAAAAAACAGTTGGCTGTTTTCGTTCCTCAATATTTTAGCCAACAATTTTTTGCCCATTATTAGGGCGTTAGGCTCTTTATATAACTAGGGTGTAATTTGAAATATCTCATTCTTAATTTTTTGTTATTTCTAATCGGTGTTGCTGGTTTGATGGTCATTAATGTCAATATCTTTGAACTAGGAGATTCTAAATTCGATAAAGGTCTTGGAACATCTCTAGGGTTCTATTTTCCTATCTGGTTTGTATTCTATCTGCCTCATATCATTACTTGCATGCTAATCCTCAATTTAAAAATTGTATCGACAAGAGTGCAAGCTATTACCTTGCTTTGTTTTACTCTTATGATTTTATTGGTTGTAGAAATATCGTTTTTACTTAATGTTAAACTTGGAGCAATATTTGTAGAGTGGGTAGTGATTTTACTATGCGCTTGCTTTGCTCGTCGTTGGCTATCAAGAACAGAGTCAAAATAGCCTAACAAGCTGTTAAACAAGGACAAAAAACAGTTGGCTTTTGCTCCTTCGTCGCTAATTTTAGCCAACAATTTTATTGCCTGTTAACTGGGCGTTATGTGTAAAGGATTATGATGAGTAGTTGGCAACATCCTAAGAATAATGGATTGGATGACATAGAATATAATTTCGGCTTGAAAGGCGATGAAGCTAAAGAGCTAAGCTTCTTATTAAATGAGGCGTGCCACGTTTATCATTACCATGCTGAGGGATTATGGGTTTCAGATGATAAAGATTCATATTCCAAAGGGTTGTTAAAATTTATGGATAAAAATCCAGAATTGGAATCACGCTTAATTCGGAGTAATGAAAGAGTTATTAAAATGATAACTTTCAGGGCTTTAGAGTTAAAGTAGTTTACACATAACAAGCTGTTAAACAAGGACAATGAAGTTCCTCCGTTTTAGTGGACACCTTCATAGTTAGAATATGTCTAATAATGTAAGTCGAATTAATTAAAAAAAAGCCACATATAATGTGGCTAAAATAAAAACAAATAAAATGTGAGTAAGTTAAATCTGAGCTTTAGTGATCGTGCTCCTCTTCACCAGCAACACCTAACCACGCTGCTTTACCAGGTGTGAATGTTAAATCAAAGTGCCCAACTACGACACCTTCATGTAAATCAATTTCAGTAACTTCTTGCTCATGAACGATATAAATAATCTCGTGGGCTTTTGAAGAAATAATGAGTGGTTTTGAATCTTCCGCTAGGGCACTAAATACTTTAATACGACTATCTAATTGCCAATTATTTTCTGCTGAAAATACGTTTAATTGTCCCGTATTATCGAGAATAAGCATATGCTCGTTATGACCATCAAAGCCATAGGTTACGGAAGTAAGTGCTTCTTCTTTTTGCCAATTAAACGGGCTGATTTGCTGCGTTATTAAATCAACTAAAAAGAAACTACCACGTGCATTACCAATCATCACATTATTTTCTGAACTGCCCTTTAGTGAACCTATGCGAAGACCTTCTGACATGTCTGCAGGGTTAACAATCTTTTGTGCCGTAAATACACTACCTTGCTGCTCTATAGCTAAAATTCCATCACTACAGGCAAAAGCAATATGGGTATCTGTTTGAAAGCTACCATGTAAGTCAGGGCATTTAACATCAAATAGTTGTTCTTGGTGAAAGTGGTCATCATGTACTTCAAGCAGTGCTACCTGATCAGGCAAACTACCTTCCGCATCAATTTCTCGATGAGTAGCTAATACAAATTCACCGCGGATCTCAGCAGTTCCATGCATATAAGTTTCAAAGTGATGCTCTGCAATCGTTTTTTCTGCCGCAATACTCTCGTCACTTAACAAACTTAATGATGCATTAGCACCTGTATCTTTGTTGCCATCAAAAAATATTGCTACTTGTTCACCACGTGGGACAAAGTGAGTTGGTTTTACACTATTTAACGTAAAGCTTGTAAGCTCAGGTGCATCGGCATGTTGATCAAAGTGATCACCATGTGCTTCTTGCCATAAGCCGCCATCAATAAATTCAACCGTATCAAACGAGCGCTGCACTGCTACCGCATAACGGTTTTCAGGGCTTGCGTATAAATATTCAGCTGGGTTGGTAATCGAAATAGATTCAACTAAGGCATTATTTTCAAGATCAAAAATATGTACTACAGCTTGTTCACTATCCGCAATAGCTAAGCGACCTTTACCTAACTCCTCTTCGTGATTGTCATGGTCATTATCGATAGGTGTTGGCGTTTTTTCTATTTCGGTAATAGTAGTTTCACTGCCACCACAACCAACAAGTGCTGTCGCAGCACAGGCCAATAATAAGCTTTTTAACGAGATGATTTTCATGAATGTCCTTTAAAATATAGAGTGATGCGCCCCTCTATTGAAAGGCGCTAAATTTAAATTGAATGTAGGATTGAATTGATTTGCTGATTTAAAATGAACCGCGTAAACCCAGCGCCACTGAACGTCCTGCTAGCGGTGTTAAATCCTTTAAGAATGATGTGTGCACTTGTGCGTATTCATCTGTTAAGTTTATTGCTTTTAGATACACAGCTAAGTCATGCTGTCCTAAAGAAAAGTGATAGTTAACGTTGGCATCAACCATGACATAGCTGTCTGTTGAGGTTTCTAGTTCGGCAGTATGCGTTTGTTCAAAATAGTGGCTGACAAATAAGTCGGCAGAAATACTTTCGCCTTGATAACTTAATTCGGTCGCAATACGGGCAGGTGGTGTTCTAGGTAATTCTCCCCCCTCATCTAAACGTGCACGAAGCACATCACCTTGTACTCGCCAAGTAAACTCATCAGTCACTTGCCAAACAAGCTGTGCTTCAAATCCATATAAGGATACATCTTGAGCGGTAAAGGTATAAAGCGGTAACGTATGGGCTTCTTCTACTTCGCCGCCGTGTCCGTGTCCGCTGTGATCATGACCATCACCAGCCGAGAAACCAGTCGCTTGCTCATAGTAGTAATCATCTATTTGGTTATAAAAAACATTAAAGATGAAACCGAAGTCACCTTTAAACTTACGTAAACTTAGATCAATATTATTGGCGGTTTCCATGACAATATCATGATCAGTCAAACCAAAGTGAGCAGCTTCGCCGTGGTCATCATGTAATGCAAACAAAGCACCTACTTCATATGAACCGGTACCAATATGAGGACCAAAAGATAATAGTTCCGCAGCAGATGGAGCACGTTCTGAATGAGATAATGATAAACCTACATTATAACCATCGATGAAATCCCACACTAGACCAGCAGAAAGACTAATCGGAGTAAAAACATGTTCGACATTAAAATTGCGGGTATAACCTTGTGTTTCATGAGCCCCATGATCATGCGAGTCGTGTCCTGCATCATCGTCTGCGCCGTGATCATCATGAGCAGACTTAACGAGTTCAAGTTCTGGCAAACGAACTTTAGCCGCGGTCACTTCAGTACGTTCAATACGCGCACCAAGTTGTACTAAAAAGTCACCAAAATGACGTTCTTCTATCCAGGCTAAGCCGAGTGAATTTGTTTCTGATGGGGGTGTAAATGCCTCTTCGCCAACTGCAGTAAAATCACTTTGTTTATAGTGAAGACTTAAGCCACCACGCCAATCCAAGAAGTCTTGATGCAATAGTTCAACTCTCGCTTCTATCGACTCGTTATCAAAGGTAGTGCCGACCAAACCCAACTCTACTTCTGTATGACGATAATCAGTATAACCAATCTTGGTATTAAGTGATTTTATCACATTATTATCAAAACTAAGTTCACTTAATAGTTGAAAGCGATTTTGGGTTAAGTCGGCAGAAACTTCTATGTCTTCATCGCCATGACTATGGCCTGGTATACCGTATTCTTGTTCTAAATTCTGATAAGACAATCCAACAAAGCCGTTATCTAATAAATAACTGGTACCTAAGGTGAAGCCACTTGATTCCGCTGCTGAATTAGCTACTTCGTCAACACCATCTTTTTCAGGTATTTGATAGTTCTCGCTGTCGCGATAAAAGCCATCTGCATGTACCGCAATATTACCGGTACCACTGGTAAACGAGCCAGACGCTAATGTCTGCTCATTATTACTATTGTATTCTGTTAACCATTCACCTGAAGTCTCTGTACTTTTAGGAATACTCTCATTAACAATATTCACTACACCACCAATAGCACCACTACCATAAAACAAGGTTGCTGGGCCGCGTAGAACTTCAATACGCTCACTGGTTGATGTTTCAGTAGAAACAGCATGATCGGGACCAACACGTGAAGCATCGCCAGCATCTAAACCATTTTGTGTAATTAATACTCGTGGTCCGTCTAAACCTCGAATAATGGGGGTACTGGCTACACCACCATGAAAACTACTATGAACTCCCACTTCTTTGTTTAACGTATCACCCAAGGTATTCGCTTGGCGCATACGTAAGCTTTCACCGTGTAATACAGTGATAGGTAATGCTGATTCGATATTTGAGCTATGAAAAGGAGTAGCACTAACATCAATAATTTCTAGTGCTGATTTATCTAATTGTACCGTGAGTTCGGGATTCTGATTTTTAGCTAAGTCGACTTGAATATTTTTATGTACGTAAGCGCTGGCAACGACATGTAATTCATACTTTCCTAGCTCAACCGTTAGGTTAAACCTACCGGTATTATCAGTGCTAGTCACAATGTTGGTGCCCATAACTTTAACCGTGGCACCGCTAATAATCTTGCCTTCTTCGTTGGTAATCAAACCTGTTATTTGCTCAGCAAGTACTTGAGTACTTGAAGTAGCTAAGGCAAATGCACTTGCCAGTAATGTAAACTTATTCATGTTGAGACTAGATTCCAATGTGATAATGTAACAATTTCAATAATGTTATATTATCACATTATAAAAAGCAACAAGTGTAAACGTCTTATATATTTAATGTAACTTTATGGCTGTTTTTTTATTAAAAGGTGTTACCTGTAACAATTAAAAATTGCGATATTAAACCTCAAAATGCAACCGATGTAGACGTACTATTACGGTTTAGTTATTGATTGAACCATCAGTGGGCTGATGTTAATTTTGTTAGGTTTATTTTCTTATCAGGTGATCGTAGGTAAGGGGAGGGGTGAGCAATATAACTCACGCTCTATGTCTCTTTTTATCTATAAGTGGAAGCTAGAAGTAGGAGCTATAAGTGATAACATCTAAGCTTATCTCGTTACGCTGAAAGTATCTGTCTGTTAATTCAAACTCAATTCAGTCACTAAGCTTTATCAGCACATACACTTTTCTAGTGTAAAAAAGTCGCCTCGACAGGGCGACTTTTTCACTGGAAGCTTTATTCTGAAATAAAGCTATATCAAGGAAGGTATAAACAAAAAATCATTAAACAACTATGGCTTTTTAATTACCCATCCCTGAATATTTTACTCCTGAAAGTAGTGCTATTTCCCTATGCCAAGTAGCTAGGTCATTACTATTAAATTGTTCAAAAGAATCGTGACCACAAGCCCTCGCCATTACTGACATTAATTCAGTAGATGCTTCAAAAAAGTTTTTGAGCTGAACAGAAGATTTTTCTATATTTAAGCGTTGACGTAAATCTTTATTCTGCGTTGCAATACCCGCTGGGCAGTTATTCGTATTACATATTCTTGCGGCTACACAGCCTATTGCTTGCATAGCACTGTTCGAAACGGCAACACCATCAGCACCCAAAGCTAACGCTTTAACGAAGTCTATTGGCACTCGTAATCCACCTGTAATAATTAGCGTGACTCGACCATTAGCGCCTTGCTCATCTAGATACTTTCTAGCACGAGCAAGTGCAGGAATAGTGGGTACACTAATGTGATCTCTAAATATTTCAGGAGCAGCACCTGTGCCGCCGCCTCGACCATCTAAAATAATGTAATCGGCACTAGCATCTAATGCGAATTGAATATCTTCTTCGATATGATTGGCACTGAGTTTAAATCCAATGGGAATACCTCCTGTGACTTCACGTACGCGGTTAGCAAATTTTTTAAAATCTTCTACTGTGATTAAATCTTTAAACGTTGGAGGTGATATAGCGGAAGTACCTGCTTCTATACCTCGCACTTTGGCAATCTTCCCTATATTTTTGATACCGGGTAAATGACCACCTGTACCCGTTTTTGCCCCTTGACCACCCTTAAAATGGAACGCTTGAACATTCTTGAGTTTAGACTCGTCATAGCCAAACTGAGCACTTGCCAGCTCATAAAAATACTTTGAGTTAGCCGCCTGTTCTTCAGGTAACATGCCTCCTTCGCCAGAACAAATACCTGTTCCTGCAAGTTCGGCGCCTGTTGCTAGGGCAATTTTGGCTTCTTCAGATAAAGCCCCAAAACTCATATCCGAAACAAACAGTGGAATACGGAGTTTAAGTGGTTTTTTCGCTTTAGGGCCAATCACTAACTCTGTATTCACCACTACATCTTCCATCAGCGGTTTGGTGGCCATCTGTGCAACCATTACCTGCAGATCATCCCAGTGAGGTAGTTGATAACGTGGCACACCCATAGAGGTCATGGGACCATGATGTCCTAATTTAGATAAACCCTCTCGAGCCAATTGATGAATAAATTCAACGGTTGGCTCTTCCTTAGTTGCGTTAGCGGTAGGCATATTACTTACATCAACTGCTTGAATTTGCACGCCAGGTCCTTCTTTGCCCACTTGGTCTTTATCAAATTGTTTATGACTACCATCACAAAAAGGGCTATTGGCGGTATGCTTACATTGGCATAAATAGGCATCACCGCTTTCTTGGGCGGAAAAAGGCTTAGGTTTAAAATCTGTACCTGCATGAGAACCGTCACAGAATGGCTGGTTATTTGACCGGCCACAGGTACAAAAATAATATTCCTCATCCTGATTTAGACTCACTTTCTTTGGTGCTATCGCTGCAATTATAGGTTTAGTCATTTTAGTTTCCTTTTACTGCCTGTTATATAGTTCTATAGTTCTACTTAATTCCAATCCATCTTTTCTGTATTACCATCCCATATGGTAATAAGCCCAGATGCGCTCAATATTCATTGGCAACCATTGTTCGTAGTACTGCCAGTGCTCATACTTAGGTAGTTTTACTTGTTTCCTCAATGCATCGGGGCTGTGAACTCCTTCATCCATTTTTAGTTTAACTGCGGCCATTAAATCTTCGATGTAGACTCGTTGCTCTTTTATAACAGAGGCGGGGTCAATGGCCGGTTGATTCTCCGGACCATGAGCAGAAATAACGTAATCAACATCCATTAATTCAATTTCTTTTAAAGAACGAACCCACTCATCAGGCCAAAAGTCTGGCATGCCTCTAAAAGCAACTCGACGAGGTGTGACTATATCAACAACAAAGAGAATTTTTTCTTTAGGGAATCGCATCACAACAAGGCTATCACCGTGGTTTGGCCCAAAGTACGATAGTTCTAATGTTCGGTTACCTAGGGTCAAGGTGTAGGTATCTTCAAAAACAATGTCAGGTATTGGCAATACAGGACTTGGATGGTCTTTAAGCTGCTTTAATAGATTTTTATGGCCAATAAATTTCGCACCTTCAGCTTTAAATATATTACCGCCGGAAATATGGTCATGATGGTTATGACTATAAACAACATATTTAACGGGTTTATCCGTTATTTTTCTAATTTCACTTTGTAGTAGCTTCGCTGCTTTTGGGTTAAGGGGATCTGAAACAATTACACCGTCATCAGTGACGACAAAAAAATTACGATAAACCCACCAACGAAATACATAAATTCCGTTACCAACATGTTTAACACTGTGGCCAAAAGTTTTCCCACCCATAGGCTCCTGAGTTGGAAATTCTGGCGATGCTATTGCTAATGATGAAATGAACAATCCCAATATTAAGGTGATTGTTTGTATTGTTGTTTTCATAAGCTACTCCTTTTAAAATAAATGTAGATGATTATTTGTCCCACCACTCGTTTTGAATCTGAGCAAGGGTGTAACTTTTTCGCTGTTGCATTCTTAAATAGTAGCTAGCTATCTGTGGAAAACTATTATTGTTTAACCATTTACTGTAGCCCAACAAATCTAGTCTTGAGAGTATCACCGTCCAAATTACATCAGCTAAGGTGTAGGTATTGCCTATTAGAAATTCATTATCTTGTAAGAGTTTTTCAACAAATGTAATGGCTTCCAATGCACTTTGTTCAATATTTTCGATATGTGTATTATCAACCCGAAACGTTTTGCTCTTTTGTGAACGCTCAGCACAAACAAGGTAATTATCGCTAAGTTCAGGGAGTTGTTTAGACATTAAAAGTGATTTTGTAACTCGAGCATTCAATATCTTTTCAGATTTTTCCATTGAAGGGTGACGTGCGTAACTGAGAATTTGAAGATCAATATCATCTGCCAAGTCAATTAATCTCTCCATTAACTGAAGATCGTTTTCATCTTGAGGCAACAAGACGTTACCTTCAGAAACAGAAGCGACAAACCGAATGATATGAGCAGAGTCAGTCAATACTTTTGTTGTGCCGTTTCGAAACTCCAACGTGGGAATGACTCCCTTTGGGTTTAGTTTCAAATACCATGGGTCTAGTTGGTCTTGCTTTTGTACAATGTCGATAACCCGTCCCGACCAAGCAAGTCCTTTTTCTTCAAGTACTAGTCGAACCTTCATTGAACACACGGATAAAGGATGATGATAAAGCATGAATGAGGTCATAATGTTAATTCCTATTGATTCGAAAGTTGAGCAGATAACGTTAAATTATTTCTTATATGCGCGGTTTTATTGGCATCATGCGCGGCAGAACATCAGCTTCAGGCTTATCTAGAAATCGATGTTTTAGTGCCCCTGTAATATGGGCAAATAATGCAGCCATTAGGGTATATACCAGTAGAAAATGCGCTTGTTTAGCCAATAGGGCCATTTCTGTATTTTTACCAAACAAAACAGGTAGGTCGATTAAGCCGAATAAGCTAACAGGGTAACCAAATAAATTTGTCATGGCATAGCCGCTAAACGGAATGGCCAACATTAATAAGTATAATGAGCCTGTTATTGTTTTTGAGAGTAATTTCTCCCAACTCGCCAATACGTCTGGCAATTTTGGTGAGTTATTAAGTCGACTCCAAATCACACGGAGAATCGCGAACTGCATGAAGATAACGCCAAAAGATTTATGCATACCCACGAGTAGCATTTTGTTGGGATCCGCTTTATCTAATCCTGCCATGTAAGTACCCACTGCAATGAGTACTATTATCATCAGGGCCATTACCCAGTGCAAAAACTTAGCAAACTTGCCATAGCTTTGTTCTTTCATATTTTCAGTATTCATAAGTCACCTTTCAGATTCATTGTTGGCAACTAATGCCATGTATAATCACTTATGTATAGCTTATTGTATTTTTATGGGTTGATATACGTGCTATTAGTCAACTTATTGTTCACTCACAGGTATTAATGTGAATATTTTAACACTGATGGAAACTGGAAGCTTTACTGCGGCGGCTGATAAACTTGGACTTTCCAAATCATTTATCAGCAAAAAAAATTGGTTTTTAGAGGAAGATCTGGGAACTCGGCTACTTTACCGCACCACGCGAAAATTGAGTTTTTCTGACGAAGGGAGCCAATTCTATAAGCACTGTAAGGTAATCATGGCTGAAGCTGAAAATGCTCGTGCCGAAGTCATGGACAGCCAAGGAGCGCCAAGGGGGAACATTCGTATAACAATGCCTCAAAGTCTTATCATTTCTGGTTTTGGCCAATTGTTGATAGATTTTCAACTTCAATATCCAGAAATAGACCTTGAAGTAATAGCCAGTGGGCGTATTGAAGATTTGGTGGAAGAGGGGATAAATATTGCACTCAGAGTGGGGCAACTGGAAGACTCAAGCCTTATATCCGCTAAATCGAAACCTCTTTCGAAGAATTAGAATGTTGATTGATTATTTATCTGAGCGGTTATTTGTTTAGTATTGAATGTTTAAATGGTTTGTATTTATATTTGTGAAACGTCAGACATTGGTTATTTTAAATAATTAAGAGGCGCTGATTTTTCAATAGCGACCCCTTTTCATTAATAAGTATCTAAACACTCTTTACTCATTGCTTAACATCAGACTTAATTGTTTTCAAAATATCTACAAAACGGGTAAGGGAAGGTGTCCAAGTTGACTGCTTAGCTGTAACAAAATAGGTATCTATATTAGCGATAGACGAGGGCAGATTGAGATAACCAATGTCGAACCGATGGCGATGAGCCTCCACTGTGGACAAGGGCATAATTGAATAACCCATACCTGATGCCACACAACCTAATATGCCATCTATGCTACCGAATTCAAAAATACGCGTTGCATTGACTCCACAAGTTGAAAGTAATTGCTCAATACGTTGGCGGTAGCTACACCCCTGACGAAACGCGAGAAAAGTTGTTTCTAAGAATTGTTCAGCGGTGGGGAATTTTTGTAATGTTTTAGGGCCGACAAGTACCAATTCTTCAGAGAATGCTTTTATAACTTGCAAGCGCTTGTGCTTTGGTTTTCCAGCAATAAAAACACCATCTACATCACCTTCTATTAACTGAGTTAGCAGTTGGGCTGTTGGAGCTGTTTCAACGGTAATATCTATTTGAGCATAACGGGCATGAAAGGCAGCTAATACAGGGGGTAGACGTAATGCTGTTGTTGTCTCCATTGCGCCAATTCGCAGTCGACTAGGTATAGACTCATCACCTTTAAATAACCCTAAAACATCATCATGAGATTTGAGTATTTGTTTTGCATAAGTGACCACATCTCTACCTGCTGTAGTCAAACGAGCACCACCTTTACGGTGAAATAGTAGAGCACCTAACTCTTCCTCTAGCTTCTTGATATGGGCTGTTACGTTCGATTGAACAGTGTGTTGACGCTCTGCTGCGGCAACAAAACTTCCAGTCTCTGCTACATCCATGAAAAGGCGAAGTGATTTTATTTGCATCTTATTTTTCTTTATTAACTTTATCTATCACAATATATGATACTTGAGTTCATTACAAATCACTTTTAATGGTGTGCATTGGCGTAATACAATAACGTGGTAAGAGTCGCCAAATTGAGCGAAATAAAGTGCAGTAAGTTGTTTTACTGTAACTTTTAATTAGCACAGTAAATTGCACCTATCATAGTGAGTTATAAAAATGATTAAAAAAGAAGACCATCCTGCAATAGTTGTTGGCATTATGGCAACGCTTGCAGGGATTGGCATAGCCCGCTTTGCTTACACCCCTTTATTGCCCGAGTTAGTACAACAAGGCTGGTTCAGTGGAGGTCAAGCTGCTTATTTGGGGGCTGCAAATTTGTTAGGTTATTTGATTGGTGCTCTCTCTGCTTTTCGACTATCAGAATCGTTTGATCCTTCATCAGTGATAAGGCTTTGTTTAGTTAGCATCTGTTTGAGTTTCATTTTTTGTGCTCAGCCAAATAGTTTCGAATGGTTTTTTATTTGGCGATTTATAGCTGGGATAGCTGGCGCTATTCTTATGGTTGTTGGCCCAGCAGAAGCTCTGGCTTGTACACCTCTTTCTCGCCGTACAAGTGTAGGTACCTTAGTTTTTATTGGCATTGGATTAGGCGCTGTAATATCAGCGATAACTGTGCCTTTGCTCTTACAGATTAATTTATTTATTACATGGATTTCTCTTGGAGGTATCATAATTTTTATTGGCATACTCTGTCATTTTGCCCTTAAAAAGCTGCCTAATAAAGCATTTCAAAAAGAGGTAACTTCTGAACAAACCACCGATAACCATAAAACTAAAACTATCGTATTTTTGCTGGTAGCTGCTTACGCGCTTGATGCCGTAGGCTTTATCCCACACACAGTATTTTGGGCTGACTATCTAGCACGAGAGTTAGGATTAGGAATTAATATTGCGTCTACACAATGGTTAGTTTTTGGCATAGGCGCAATGTTAGGCCCCATTTTTGTTGGCATTACTGCGCATAAAGTCGGACTAAGCTATGCACTTCTCATTGCTTTTTTGTTTAAAGCAGTTGCCGTATTCCTTCCCACTTTATCAGATAGTTTAATTATCTTAACAATATCCTCTTTTATTGTTGGCGCTTTGGTTCCAGGAGTTGTTGCACTTGCCTCAGGTCGAATAGCCGAATTAGTTGGAGCGCGAAAACACAAACAATTTTGGGGATTAGCTACGGCTACTTTCGCTATAGCGCAAGCGATTTCAGGCTATGGAATGTCTTTAATTTATAACCTTTGGGAAAGTTATATTTATCTATTTTACATAGGCAGCACAGCGATAGTTTGTGGTTTTTTTCTTCTCTTTATAGGAGAAATAGTCATCGCAACAAACAAATCAAAACAAAATAAATCCACAACACTTAATGAGATGAAACTATGATGAAATTATATCTAAATGCAACCTCGCCATACGCTCGTATGGTGCGCATTATTATGTTAGAAAAACAATTAGAAGGTAACGTTGAACTGTGTTGGTGCGATCCTTGGAGTGATGATGAAGCGCTCCTTAGGGAAAATCCTATTGGGCGAATACCAACATTAGTGACTGATGTTGGTATGGCAATATCTGAATCTCTTCTCATTGCGCTTTATTTAGATGAACAATGTTCAGTTCGACCGCTCATTACAGCTGATCGTAAAGAGGAGACTCTTCATGTTGCGGGTTTAGGTGTTGGGTTAATGGATGCTGCTTTTTCTACGGTAATTTCAGCTAAGTACTTAAATAACGAGGCCAATGATTCTGTTTTAAGTCAACGAGGTTTAAGAGAAATTCAACGAACTCTTGAACATTTAGAAAACAATGTAGAGTGTTATATATCATTTGAAACCATTTCTATTGGTGATATTGCTGTTGCCGTAGCCTTAGATTACCTAGCGTTTAGATTACCAGAACTTGGAATATCCAATAGCTATACAAAGTTAGAGGACTGGCGTAGTAACATCAGTAAACGTTTAAGCTTTAAAGAAACAGCATTTGAATAAAAAGCGCTTATTAGGCTGAATAGATTCCTTAATACATTAACCACTTAGCCCAATACTTTTAACTCATTGATCTATCTATAACAATCGAGTAATCTCAGTCCATTATAAAATTATGGACGATTTTTCCCATCTTGTAGAAAGAAGGGATTTTTCCTCATAATAAGCTGTTATAGGTTTCATAAGGATTGTGTAAATTGAAAATATTTTTTCCAATTTTAATCGTGTTTTTTTTGTTTTTTTCCTCTGATAGTTTAGCTAAAGAGGGGTATAACAGTGAATCTAAAAAATACGCGGTTAACAAATCGAAAAAGAAGCCGAAGCTTAAATGTGATGGTAGGCAACATTGTTCTCAAATGAGATCATTTGAAGAAGCTAAGTACTTTATAAAACATTGTCCTAATACAAAAATGGATGGTGATAATGATGGCATTCCATGTGAAGGGTACAAAAAAAGATAGGTGTTAAAACGAACGGCTAATAGTTGGCTTAGCTTCGTTCCTCACAGATTATAGCCAACTATTACTCACCGCTTATGGCGGCGTTAGGAATATTTCAAAGGATTGGAATTAAATGAAAATTTTAAGTATTGCATTAATATGTTTCTTTCTATTATCTTGTTCTTCTACAAAAGTTCATCTTTACTCTCGTTATTTGTCTGAACAACAAACAGATAAAATAACTAAAACCCTTGAAGAACATGACTTTGAAGTTATAGCTAACACATTAGCTTTTCCTGATGATGTTCAACAATCGACATTACTTTATTCTCCGTTTGTAAAAGGGGAAGATAATTTAAATATACTAATCGATTCGCTAGAAAATTTAGGTTGGAGACTCCCAATAGTAAAACCTCTCTTTGCGGGTAATCATTACTATACAAAAAATAGTGTTGGCTTGCTTCTTCTTCCTGATGGACTAAAGCAAAGTGACAAATTACTATCTCAAGATCTTGTAAATGATTATGAAGCAGAAAAATGCGAAATATCAGTTAAGCTTCGTTTAAATAGAGATGAGACATACCAATTGTCATATTCAGATGTTCCTTTCAGTCAACCAGAGCACTTAACAGGGAAATGGCATATACCAAGTTATCCGTATATTAAATTAGTATCTGCAAATAAAATGTGGTCATTTTATTTTGAAATACAAAAAAAAACAGACATAGATTTAGTAAGTAAAGTAGAGATAATAGAATTAAAACCAGTAGATAAACATCATGTATTTCCTTATTGTAGTTTTACTTATGGGGTTAGAATTTGAACGGTGTAATATAGGTCTAATAAGCAGTTCAAGCAGGAACTTCAACAGTTGGCTATGGTTCGCTTCACATTTTAGCCAACGTTTTTTATCCGCTTATCGCGGCGTTATGTATTTCAAAAAGGATGCAGTTCATGTCTGGTAATTATCCAAGTAGAATAAAGAGTCTACCGTTATATGATGGTAGGTTTGATGCTTATAAACTGGAAGCAAAAGAGAGTGAAGTCTTATTTGCTTCGTACCCAGCAGGAACATCAATTCCATCGCATACTAATGGTACTGATAATCATGGGGTTATTACTCGCGGTGAATTACTATTAACAATGAATGGTACAACGACGCATGTGGCAACAGGAGATTGGTATCATGTGCCTGCACATGTAGAGCACTCAGCTCATTTTGACGTTGATACTGATGAAATCGAATTTTGGTTTAAAGACAACACATAAAAATATTTAAACCTTGAACAGAGATTAAATTTATTATTATCATCTCGGAATAGTTATAGTAATAGTCGATTTTTTAGTGAGTTAATTATCGTGCGAATAAAGTATCCCTTAGCAATATTCTTTCTATTATGGTGTGCAATGACTATTGCAGCGCCGACTTCCGATTGGAAAAAAATTGTTCGCGATACTCCTTATTCTTTTAGTAAAGGGGCGTCCAAAAACTTAGCAGAATTACGCCGCTGGGTATTACTGTCGAATGGTTATTGCGAATTCCCTGACAGACATGTGTTTTTTGATCAACGGGGTCAATTCTTAACCTGGATGGATAATGAAGATACGGGCATAGCGACACAGGAAAAGTTAAATAAAATTCGTCTGCAATTACATCAAAATAAAAAGGTTAACCGCTGGATTGAAGGGAGCATGTCTACCATAGGTTATCCCTTTGCGCTGAGTTGTGATCAGCCATGGGTTGATATTCGTGCGGCTATTGACCGAGTAAAAGGCATAACGCCGGACTCGAAAGTATGGGGCACTTGGGACGGTGTTAAGGCCGGTACAGAGTCCAATCCTATTAGCTTAGAGGCATTGGTCGGATTAATGTTTCAACACCGAAATTCACAGTTAGTTAAGCCAATAGATACCTTGTCATTAAGGTTGTTTGTCGCCCAGTTGATTATTGAAAGTGGTGCAAAAAAACATGTTCGTTCAAGCGACAATGCTTTGGGGATGCTGCAGTTAAAACCTGAGGTTTTGAATGATTGTGGTATTGAAAAGCGCTTCTATCAACATCGTATGGCACAGGTAGATTGCGCTGTACGGTTATACGTGATGATTAGCAGAAACCTTCAGCCAGTATTTTCCTCGGTATTTGGGCATCTTGAGAAGGCAAAACAACAAGCACTTTTCGATATACTTTTAGTTCAATCTTACCACTCAGGGATTGGCGCTATGACAAAATTACTCACGGACACTGAAATGGGAAAAGCTGCCCAATACTTTGCTGAACATGAGCAACAATTCTCTGCCGAAGATATTGCTACTGGCATGATATTTCATAACTTGGGGCGCCAACCTTGGGGTTGGGAGTCACTCTATTATGTACTGGATATTATGATCGTGTCTAAGTCTTTATCCGCACACGATACTTAATGCCTGGTTCATCTTCATTTCCTACTTTATTCAGATGAAAATTGAGCTAAACCTTCTAAAATAGGGCAGTCAGGGTTATCGTCACCATCACATTTATCCGCTAGTTTTTGTAATATTTCTCTCATTTGCTCTAGCTCCAATATTTTTTCATTTATCTCCTGTAAATGACTCAGCGCTAGTTGCTTCACGTGTCGACTTTCTCTATCAGTATCGAGCCAGAACTTGAGCAGTGACTGAATTTCAGTCATGGAGAAGCCTAAGTTTCTCGAACGACGGATAAATCCCAGTTGTTGTATGTGCGCTTGATTGTATAGTCGATAACCTGCATCTGTACGACTCGCTTTTTTCAACACGCCAATCTCTTCATAGTATCGGATCATTTTGGCCGACACTCCCGTTAAACCGGAGGCTTTGCCTATGGTGACAAGTTTATCCATGTTATTTCTCCTTAAGTGTCCAGCGTTGCAATAACAATGCGTTACTGACAACAAATAAGCTACTAAATGCCATTGCAGCTCCGGCAATAATGGGGTCAAGATAACCAAAGGCTGCTAGTGGAATTCCCACTGCATTAAAGATGAAGGCCCAAAAAAGGTTTTGCTGTATTTTACGATAAGTCAGTCTTGCAATGATCAATGCCGTGGGTACTAGGCTTGGCTTACTGCGCATTAAAGTGAAAGACGCAGCGCTAACCGCAACATCAGTACCCGATGCCATTGCCATGCCCAAATCTGCTTGTGCTAGTGCTGGCGCATCATTAATGCCATCACCAACCATAGCAACCTGATAACCTTGCTCTTGATATTGAATAATATATTTTGCTTTATCTGCTGGCAGTACCTCAGCTTTAAAATCGTCTAACTGTAATTCTGTCGCCACCGATGTTGCACTCGCTTGATTGTCACCGGTAAGCATAGCAACCTTTATACCTTGTTGTTGCAATAGCTTCACAGCTTGCAGCGCATCAGATTTTAATTTATCACTAAAACAAAATAGCCCAAGTAATGTTATTTGATCTTGTTGCTGACAAGCCAACCAAGAAACAGAAGCTCCCGCTATTTTTATTTGTTCGGTTGGCAGTGTTACGCCTACCTCTTGCATCCAATGACTACTGCCCATCAATACTAAATTGTCAGCAATGTTGCCTTTGACACCATAACCCGCGACAACCTGAAATTCATTGACAGGTAATGCTTGTGTCCCTTTGGTTAATGCCTTTTCAACCACTGCCTTGCCTAATGGGTGCTCACTATTTATTTGTAAGGAATAGGCCAACTGCAATACTGTTTCTTCACTGCCACTGATGACCGTCATTTCATTTACAACAGGTTTGCCTTGGGTCAAGGTACCTGTTTTATCAAATACCACTAAATCGATTTTTTTTGCCTGCTCTAATGCCACTGCATCTTTAACCAATACGCCTAATCTGGCAGCGGTTCCTGTGCCTGCCATTATGGCTGCAGGAGTTGCTAAACCAAGTGCACATGGACAGGCAATAACTAAAACGGCTACTGCATTGAGAATGCCATTGGTCCAGTCATCAAATACTAAACCTGTCACCAATAAGGTGGTAAGTGCGACCAATAACACCACAGGAATAAAGATACTGCTGACTTTATCTACTATTGCCTGTACGGGGGCTTTAGCACCTTGGGCTTGCTCAACTAATTCAATGATTTTAGATAAGGTAGATTCGGTACCAACATTAGTGGCACGGATCTCTAAAATACCGTCCAAGTTAAGTGAGCCACCCGTGACAATATCCCCTTCTTTTTTACTTAACGGAATCGATTCTCCACTAATTAACGCTTCATCCAGATGACTTTGCCCCTGTAAAATCTCACCGTCAACAGGGACGCTTTCGCCCGGTATTACTTTAACTTTTTCACCTGATTGCACTGATGAAGCGGCCACTTTTTGCCATTTACCTAAGCGTTGCACTGTCGCCTCAACAGGTTTCAAATTTTCCAATGCTCTAAGTGCATCAGTTGTTCGGCGTTTTGCTTTGTGTTCTAAATATTTACCCAGCAGAACCAAGGTTATTACTGCGCTACTGCTTTCAAAATACAAGTGCGGCATGCCATGAGCGCTATCAAAGCTCCACCACAAATACAAAGATAGTCCGTAGGCTGCACTGGTACCGATGGAGACAAGAAGATCCATGTTGCCCATACCCGCTTTTAATGCCCCCCAGCCTGCACGATAAAAACGAGCGCCAAAATAGAACTGAACTGGCGTAGCTAACAACCATTGCCAAACAGGCGGTAACATCCATTGTTGCGCAAACAACATGCCTAACATGGGTAACACCAATGGCAAGGTAAGTAGGCCTGCTCCCAACACGGGCCACCATGCTTTAGTATAAAAAGGCTGATGTTGACTGGTTATTTTTATCACGCTGTCATTGTTCAACGGGATAAAAAGGTAACCGGCTTGTGTCACGGCTTGGGCTAGTTGTTCATCGGTTACAAAGGATAAAGTTTTTACTTGTACGTGCTCTGTGGCTAAATTTACCGATGCACTGACCATACCGGTTACTTTTAGCAATGCCTGTTCGACCCGCTTCACACAAGAGGAGCAACTCATCTTTCCAATACCAAATTGCTTTACCTTTACTGGCACTTGATAACCCGCCTCAATAACAGCCGTAATTAATTCACTATGACTGGCAGTACCTTGAATAGTTGCCGTATCTGTAGCTAGGTTGACTGTAACATCTGTCACGCCAATCACTTTGTGTAACGCCTTTTCAACACGACCTACACATGAAGCACAGGTCATACCGTCAATTTTGAATTGTGTAGTTGTATTCATAAGCTTCTCATCTTAATTGAATTGTAGAACTAAGCTGAGGATAAAGCTTACCACGGTAGTAAGGTCAACCGTTTTGGGAGAAAAGATGTTTTCAATGAAAATTGACAGTATGACGTGCAATCACAGTACTCGAATAGGGGGGGAAATCATTATTGTGAAGGTTTTGTCAGATCAGCGACTCGTTGGTTTTCAAGCCGCTCTCTATTTACGTAAGGTTGTGCAATTAACAACTCGCTATTCTTGATGTGTATTTGATGCCTACCTCCAGCTTTATTGATGTTTATATGACATCGATTTGGTTTGTGAATACAAGTGTTTTTTTTATCTTATTGATATATAGGTATTTATTTTATTGGCTCTGTTTTTGCTATATAAGAAACATTAAACAAAAACTTAAGTTATAGGATACTTATATGAAAACAATAAAATCAATGCTTCTTATCCCAATGTTGCTAGTAAGTAGTTACTCAAATGCTGATGAAGTTGTGCAAAGCGTACCTGATAATAGTGTCGGTCAAGTTATTGGGGGTTGGAGTTCTGTTTTAATTGGTGGGGTTTTAGGCGGACCTGTAGGTGCTATTGCAGGCGGCTTAGTCGGTGCTTGGGCAGGTGGTGGCGTGCAAAAATTATCAGGTACTAGCGGTAACTCTTACGTAGTGAAGCAAGAAAATGATGAAGAGGTGTTAATTCGCTCGCCAAATTATACTTTTCAAGTGGGCGATAAAGTCAAAATAGTAGGACTTAGAGCTATACCGATTGAAACTAATGAATAGTACAGCTTCGTTATTTTTGATGAGTAATAAATTTTCAGTGAAAGTCTCAAACTAAACTCAAGCTAAACCAAAGGACGTTAAATGACTAATATTCTACTTTTTGATGAAATTAACAAGGTAGCTGTAACGAATCATGCTTCAGAAAAGAAGTTGCCTGGTGATTTAGCAATGTGGATTTTCATTGTTATGGAACTTACTGTTTTTGCTATATTTTTCATTACTTTTGCCGTTACGCAGCGGATACAAAGTGAAATGTTTATTGAGGGCAGAGCCACACTTAATGCTTCCATCGGACTATCTTGCACCTTAGCTTTAATTGTTAGCAGTTATTATGTTGCCTTAGCTGTTGAAGCAGTGAAGAAAGGTAAGAATTTTGTGGCAAGTCGAAGACTGATACTTGCTCTACTTAGTGCTACCGTATATTTGGTCTTAAAGCTGAGTGAATATACAACCTTGGTTGGGCTTGGTTATGACCTATCAACGAACACCTTTTATACCCTTTACTTTTTCATTACTGGCTTTCACTTTATGCATGTCTTATTAGGAATGATTATTTTGGCTTATATGGGACTTAAAGCACGCAAAGATTCTTATATTCCGACGGATAGTAATGGTTTTGAAGCAGGAGCTTCGTACTGGCATATGGTTGATCTTGTTTGGATTATTGTTTTTTTTCTTATTTACATCATTCACTAGGATAAATTATGAATCGCTTAATTAATAATGTGCATTTTTCAGCAATTATTCTGATAGTACTAACACTGGTTAGTACTTTATTGGCACAATCAAATAGTCAGACAAATCTAGTTGCGATATTAGTTACCCTGTCAGTAGTGATAAAAGGCCAGCAGATCGTCGATGTTTTTATGGAGCTAAAGAGGGCACAAGCTAAATGGCGCTGGCTTTTGTTAAGTTACGCTATTTTAGTCCCTACGATATTAGCTATCATTATATATATCTAATCACGCTATAATCATTGAATTACTAATGATTTATTCTTTTTCCCCACGTTGGAATATTGCTTGTGCTTGAAAAAACGTTACTAAAAATTGCTTTAGATCTGAGTTTAAGTTTACCTAAAAAAGCCCATTATCAGCGTTTAATGCTGGCCGTTAATGAAGTAATGCCTTGTGATGCAGTAGCCTTATTGGTATTACAAGATGATTATTTGGTTCCTGTCGCGGTTGACGGTTTGTCACCCGAAGTACTGGGAATGCGCTTTTCTCCTGAAGAACACCCAAGATTAAAAGCTATCTTATCTTCGCGTAAACCCATTCGTTTTGATGCTGACTCAAGTTACCCTGACCCTTATGATGGTCTGCTATCGATAGACCCCAAACGTGTACTTGATGTACACGATTGTATGGGCTGCTGTTTATATGTTGAGGAAAACCTTGTTGGCGTGCTCACGCTGGATGCGTTACAAGTTGGTGCCTTTAGTAATGTCGATGATATTACCGTTGCGACTTTAGCTGCACTTGCAGCAGCAACGATACGTAATGCTAACTGTATCGCTGTGTTAGAGAAAAGAAATGAGAAAGCATTGTGTTTAACTAATGAATTGGTGAAAGACGCTCATAAAGCCAAAGGTGACGATTTTGTTGGTGAAAGCCCGAAGATGTTGGAATTAAAAAATGAGATCAAGGTAGTCGCCAATTCAGAGCTTTCGGTATTAATTACCGGAGAAACTGGCGTGGGTAAAGAGGTTGTCGCACGTACTGTTCATGCGCAATCACGTCGAAGTGAAGAAGCAATCGTACAAATAAATTGTGCGGCTTTGTCAGAAAATATCGCGGAAAGTGAATTATTTGGTCATGTGAAAGGCTCGTTTACTGGCGCCAATAAAGATCGCATGGGTAAGTTTGAGCTCGCCAATCACGGTACATTATTCTTAGACGAAATAGGTGAACTGTCTTTAAATCTTCAAGCAAAACTATTAAGAGCTATTCAAGAGGGCGAGATCCAGCGGGTTGGAGCGGATAAAAATTTCTATGTTGATGTGCGAATTATTGCTGCCACTAATCGAGATTTATCCAAAGAAGTTGCCCAAGGACGATTCAGAGAAGATCTTTATCACAGGTTAAGTGTATTTCCGCTTAATGTACCGTCTTTACGTGAACGAATTGATGATATTCCACAGTTGAGTGGCTTTATCTTAAATAATATTAAAGGAAAAATTGGCACCAACAATGTCAGAGTGAGTAAAACGGCTATGCACCAACTCATGCAATACGATTGGCCAGGCAATGTCAGAGAACTGCAACACGTGCTTATGCGTGCAGCATTGAGAGCTGCAGCCAGCGCAGAAGGAAAAGTAGCAGTGATAGAACTTAAACATTTAGGTTCAGATTTTGTTGCGGATAGCGCTGTTGAAAGTGGCAGTATTACTCCAGTAATTTCTACTGACAATAAATCATTTAACGAAATACTATCGGATTTTCAACGTCAGTTGATCACACAAGCAATGGAAGATAATGATCATGTGTGGGCAAAAGCTGCACGTCAACTGCAACTTGATAGAGGCAATTTATATCGTCAAGCGAAACGTCTAGGGTTAACCTAAGTTTTATAATGAACGGCATGAAGCCAATAGTTTATTATTGGCTTCATTTTTTTAGGCTGCTTATTTCAAGAGCTCACCTATTTAAAGAAGTTAGTTATTTTAAACTGGCAAAATAGACAGAAAGATTCTCTATATCACTATCAGATAATGCACCAGCCATGCCTTGCATCACCGCCGCCTGACCACCATTTCTCTTCTTAGAACGATAAGCTTTTAAAGAACTAACCAAATACTGCTGGTTCTGTCCAGCCAGGTTTGGGTAAGTGGGAATTATTGCTTTGCCCTTTGCACCGTGACAGCCTGCACACATACCTGATTTGGCTTTACCAGCTGCAATATCTCCAGCGAAACTGCTAAAAGACAATGTAACTAGTGCAAGTGTTACTGAACTCAATAGTAATTTTTTCATAATTTTCCTTAGATTAATGTTAGACCTAGTCAAATAATAGCAACCACTGTGCCATATTATATCTACTTGTTTTTATAAGATTTTTTAAATTTTTTGATTTGTTTAATTTAGTTTGATGTCATAAAGACTCGGTATCTTGAGTTATATGGACACGTTTGTTCTATATTATTATTACTGTTTTATTTATCTTAATGATTTATAAGCTTTTATTATTATGGCATGCCTTCTGCAGTACCATTACTGCAATATGTGTTACATGAGTGGAGTCAACATTGTTGATATACCCAAGCGACCTGAAGATGCAGGTTTCAGCTGGAATTATAAATGCCTTTGGGCAAGGCATTGATTGAAGAGAATAGTTATTCTATTGTCGAAATCAATAACGTAGCGTAAAGCGTTTATAAACCAGCCCTGCGGGGACGCTTGAGCAAAACATGTTCTTCGTTGCCTCTTGTTTTAAGGGAATAACCCTTAATAAAAAGAGGCGCCTTGACCATGAGTTCCTCAAGCGTCCTGAAACACGCCTCTTCAAGTGGCTTGGGTATAAGTGAAAATCACCATGAATTAACCCACATATTTCATTATTTAAAAAATACCAATTCTTCAAGTTGCTGAGGCAACCCTGAGAATATGCTAACTGTACCAAGGAGGTACTTATGAAAACCCTAACTACAGATGTTGCTATTATCGGTGCAGGTCCCGTTGGTTTATTTCAGATATTCGAGCTTGGCTTACAAGGATTAAGTACTGTTGTAATTGATAGTTTGCCGGAGATAGGGGGTCAATGCAGTGAGCTATACCCAGATAAACCTATCTACGATATTCCTGCCTTGCCTAACGCAAAAGCAAGTGAAGTGATAGATAACCTTTGGCAACAGGCTGCAATTTTTGACCCTACATTTTTATTGGCTGAACGGGTAGAGCATATCGAGAAAGTCTCAGAGCATTCTTTCATCGTCACGACTCATAAACAGACACAAATTCATTGCCGCGCAGTCGTTATTGCGGCGGGTAATGGCGCTTTTTCACCTGTTAAATTAAAACTGCCGTTAATCGATAAATTTGAAGATACACAACTGTTTTACCGTATTAGTAATATTGAACATTTCAGAGATAAGAATGTGGTTGTGCTAGGCGGTGGTGATTCTGCTTTGGATTGGAGCTTAACGCTGCAAAAAACAGCTAAGAGTGTGCTTCTTATTCATCGAAGTAGTAATTTTAAAGCAGCAAAAAGCAGCGTTAATAAAATGTATGAGTTATGTGAGCAACTAAAAATGCAGTTTTTATGTGGCCAAGTGAGCAGTTTTCAAGAAAAAGAAAATAAGCTAACAGGACTGACTATTACCTCAAAAGATGGCGTTAACCGCAGAGTGGAACTTGATGAACTCGTCGTTCTTTTTGGGATGTCACCCAAACTTGGACCAATAGATAATTGGCAACTTGAAATGCATCAACACCAAATAAAAGTAGATACGCAATCATTTCAAACATCAGTAACTGGCATTTATGCCGTGGGCGATATTAATTATTACCCCGGTAAAAGAAAACTTATTCTAAGCGGCTTTCATGAGGCAGCGTTAGCAGCCTTTTCTATTGCCGAAACCGTTTTAGAGAAAGACCGTATTCCCACGTTATACACAACGACGAGTCCGGTAGTACATCAACGATTGGGAGTAGAACACTCACTGGAAGCGATGTTGAGTTAGTCATTGATTACCGTCAGATAGCATAAATGCAGATCAGATGGTCTCAGTGCTCATCTTTTCAAATCAAATCAAATCAAACTTAACTAAATTAACTAAATTAACTAAAACCAGATAAATAGCTAAAAATAACTTACTTAACCGTTCAACCAAATAATAGGAAAACATCATGTTTAATATTTTCAAGACTAACAAAGCGCAAACTAACGATAACGTATCCGCACAATCAAACGAACACGATAATGCTGTAAAAAATAACTCAACTGAAGAGGAAGAGAATAAAAAAGTGCATGGCGAAGATGGCGTATGTTGTGGTGGTTGTGGAGGAGAATAGTGCAGAGTCATCGATAACAATAGACGAAATTAACGGCTGATTACGCTTGAGCTGACATTGCTTAAATAGATATTCAATTAATAAAGGTATAAACATAGAGGAGTAAATCACTCATACTTTAGCATGACAATGATTAAGTTGGTGTTTTTTAACTTGTTGTAATGTAAGTCTTTATTGTGTAGTGGTTGCTTTGTAATTGACTTCACTCTGATTGATTTTTGACGAAGACTGCACCATCATCAGCGTTAATTATGATCTCAGGAATGTTTATGAAAAGCGTCTCAGCCTGTCTAAGCTTTTTTATTATCTTGCCCGTATTAGGACAAGATATAAATGATATGGAAAAAATTAATGTTTATGGTCAAACGCCACTGTCGAGTACTGTCGTCAGTGATCACAGTGCTTTTGGCAGTGTTCAAACGATAGATGCGCAAGCGCTTGTTCAATCGCAAGCTATCTCTTTAGCCGAACATATGAAGAATCAGCTGACGAGTTTGCATATAAATGACGTGCAAAATAATCCATTTCAGCCTGATGTTCAATACAGAGGGTTTACCGCTTCACCGCTATTAGGCTTACCTCAGGGCATCTCTGTTTATTTAAATGGCGTACGATTTAATGAACCCTTTGGTGATACCGTAAATTGGGATTTAATACCTCTTGCGGCGCTTGACACTGTTTCTTTATATTCTGGTTCAAACCCTGCTTTTGGCCAAAACACCTTAGGCGGTGCGCTCGCGTTACAGACAAAAAATGGCTTTAGCTATACACAAAATGAGCTTGAGGCTCGTTTTGGTAGCTTTGGACAACAACAATATACGGTGCAATCTGGCGGTAATAAGGGCAATTGGGGTTATTATTTTGTTGCCAACAAGTATCAAGAGGATGGTTGGCGAGATCATTCTGCAAGTGAATTACAACAGATGCTTGCAACCCTTACTTATGCGAGTGAACGTCGTACCATCGATTTTATTGTTTCTGCCAATAATAACGAAATGCTTGGTAATGGCGCAGTGCCAGAAAAACTTGCTGGATTAGCGGGTAGAAGCGCTATTTATACCCAGCCAGATAAAACCGACACGAGTTTTCAACAGTTCATTGTTAAGGCCGACAATGTTATTAACGATCAAATGTCATGGCAGGCAAATGTTTATTATCGCCAAAACGAAATTAACAGCTTAAATGGTGATGACAGTGATTATGAAGAGTGTGAGTCTGGCTCGCTTTATAGCTTGTGTGAAGAGGGGGAAGATGACTCTTTAGAGCGAGTTCATTTTGTTGGTTATGATGAAGATACTTGGTTAAGCGAACTAAGTGATATTGATGCAGACGATATAGATGGTACTTTGAATACAGGTTTAACGGATAATGAAAGTTATGGTGCTGCGCTGCAATGGGTTGGATTAAGTCATTTTGATGCTTCTGAATCTTTCTACGCTGTTGATAATGAATTTATTTTTGGCTTGGGTGTAGATCAAGCTCAAATTAGTTTCAACAGCGATACCCAATTTGGCATACTTAATAATGAAACAGTAGATGATGACCGTTCGGTAACCGGTATTGGTTTGTATGATAGTGAATCACGTGTAAGTTTAAAGGTGAAAACTCAACAGCAATATCTTTACTTTTTAAATGCGATGACATTCGGGGGGAATTTTACCCTTAACCTCGCTGGTCGTTACAATTACGCCGATGTGAGCATGAAGGATCAAATTGAGACTGGCAAAGGCTCACTAAACGGTGAGCATGTTTTTCATCGTTTTAATCCGGCAATTTCTGTTAACTATCAGCTTAATCAAGAGTACTCGGTTAAATTAAGTTACAGTGAATCTTCACGTACACCTAGCCCTGCTGAATTGAGTTGTGCGGATGAAGAAGACCCGTGTAAATTACCCAATGCTTTTGTTGCCGATCCGCCTCTTGAGCAAGTTGTTGCCAAAACAACAGAAGCGTCTTTACATTACGATAATACCAATTTTTCAGCGCTAGCCACGGTTTTTTCAACCTTGAGTTATCAAGATATTATCTTCCAACAGGCGGGTGAAAAGTCTAATGAAGGTTACTTTATCAACCTTGATAAAACTCAGCGCCAAGGAGTAGAGCTTGCGTTTTCCACCCAAGTTGGCGATGTTGATTTTAGTGCTAGTTATAACTATTTAAAAGCAACGTTTGAATCTCCCTTTGTCTCTTTTAGTCCTGTTAATCCTTTAGGACCGAACAGACAAGTTAATCCAGGTGATGAAATACCAGGACAACCTCAAAACCAGTTTAAATTCCATATAAATTGGCTGTTCAACGACCAGATAAATGTCGGCACAGAATTTTTATATGCCTCTTCATCCTATTATCGAGGTGATGAAGCAAACGATAATAAGAAAATACCGGGTTATGCAGTAACCAATATTTATCTGAATTATCAAATCAATGAGCGACTACGTTTATCTGCGAAAGTGGATAATTTATTTGACCGTCATTTTGATACGTTTGGAACCTATGGCGAAGCCGATGAAGTGCTAGGCGAACTATACCCAGATACGGAATTTGATGAATACTTTGTCGGACCATCAAGACCACGTGCTATCAGCGTCAGTATTAACTATCAGTTCTAAATTTATTTGAATCGGTAGAATACTGGCGTACTCACTAAAAGACGAGCTTTGTCATACTAAAGGAGGAAAGCATTGTTGCAGCAGTGAGAATAGGATTAGGGTATGTATTTTATCTCTTATAAGATCAAATCGATGTACAAAAACTCTTATCCTGCTTACCTTTCTTATTGCGCCTTATCACTAACTAGCTTGAGTGGGATAGCGCTGGCAGATGATGATATAAAAATCGAGCAAAACAATTCATCTCATACCGAGGTTATTGTCATTACCGGCAGTCGACAAGCCTCTGACTTGTTGAGTTTTGCCGGCAATGTCGATCGCATTTCCACTGAAGATATCGACATTGTTAGCGCTGTTCACCCTAGCGACATTCTTAATCGTGCAACTGGCGTTCATATTCAAACTAATAATGGCATGGAATCATTGCCTTCAATGCGCTCTCCTGTGCTAACAGGACCGGGAGCTGCTGGCGCCTTTTTGTTCCTCGAAGATGGTATTGCTACGCGATCTGCTGGTTTTGCCAATAATAATGGTCTATCAGAGCTGAACCTTGCGCAAGCCAGTGAAATAGAAGTTATCAGAGGACCCGCTAGTGCTGTCTATGGCTCTAATGCCGTGCATGGTGTGATTAATGTCTTAACAAAAGCCCCGAGTGATGAAGGGGACGTTTCATTACTATTTGGTCCGAATGAACGCGTTCAACTTCAAGGCACGCTAGGTCGGGAAATGGATCAGCAAGGTGTCAGTGGTAATTTTCAAGTTATTGACGAAGAGGGCTATCGAGATGATAGTGGCTTTACTTCATTTAAGGTCAATGGCAGACATGATTATGAAGAAGGTGTTGATAAAATTAGCACGCTTATTTCAGGTTTTGTACTAGATCAAGATACCGCTGGTTTTATCTCTTCAGGTGACAATGGAAGTGATTGTTATAGTTCTGACTATGCAGATGGAAACCTTTATCAAGACCGTAATGCAATGGAAAAAAATTGTGATGATGATGCATATCGTAAGTGGTCATCATTACGTATTGCTACTAACTGGCAACGTCTATTAAGTGCTAAAACTCACTTCAGTATTACCCCATACTTTCGGGTCAATCAAATGGAATTTCGCCAACACTACTTGCCGTCAAAAGCGATAGAAGAAAATAGTCATTACAGTGTCGGAGTTACCAGTAATTATTATTGGCAACTAGAAGCTAACCTAGCGTTAGTCATGGGTATTGATGCTGAGTGGACTGAGGGAGAGCTGACCCAAACGCAACAAAAGCCAGATACCTTTAGTTTTGGTAAAGCACGACAACAAGGCACACATTATGATTATGAGGTTGAGGCTTCAACGATAGCGCCCTATATTCAAGCAGACTGGCAAGTGAACGATATTTTAAAGTTCACCGGTAGTATCCGTTTTGATGCCACCGAGTATCGTTACAATAATCTCATTGCTGACGGCACCACTAAAGCTGATGGTAGCAGTTGTGTTAATAACTCAGGCGAAGCGACCCCTTGTTTGTATCTTAGACCGAGTGATAGCGATGATCACTTTAATAATACTAGTACCAAGCTTGGCTTTAATTATCAATTTGCTGATGATACCGCGTTGTTTGGCGCTTGGTCGCAAGGATTTAGGGCGCCACAAACGACAGACTTGTATCGATTACAAAATCAACAAGTGGTAGGAGAAATAGACTCAGAGGAAATTAGCAGTACTGAGATAGGTGTACGTGGCGTAACTGACAAATTTCATTATGAAGCTGTTATTTATACCATGACTAAAAATAACGTTTTCTTCCGCGATGCTAGTGGCCTCAATGTTACCGATGGTAAAACTTCACATCAAGGTCTTGAACTCGGCGTTAACTATGACTTTACCGAAAACATCAATCTGGCTATTAATTACAGCTATGGCGAGCATGAATACGAATTCGACCGTCCAAGCAGTGGCGTGGTAAAAGGTAATGAGATTGATACCGCACCTAAAAACCTTGCCAATACACGATTACGCTGGTTACCAACGACGAACACAACCCTTGAACTAGAATGGTTACATATGGGGGACTACTTCTTAGACCCAGCTAATGAGCATAAGTATAAAGGGCATAACTTGTGGCAACTTCGTGGTGCTGTTCAAATAAATCGTCATGTTAATTTGTTTGCCCGTATTGAGAACCTAACCGATGAGAAATACGCTAGTCGTGCTGATTATGCGTTTGGCTCTTATCGCTTCTTTGGTGGTCAACCGCGCGCTATTCATTTTGGTGTTAGTGCCAACTTTTAGTCCAGACTAAGACTAGAATTAATATTGAATCGATAGAAAAGGAAAAAAGATGAGTAAATGGTTTATTGGCTTGATGGTATGTTTTTTCTTATCTTCTTATGTCGTTGCCCAACCTGAGGTACGTGTTGGTGTTTTAAAGTTCGGCACGGTTAACTGGGAAATTGATGTGATTAAACATCATCAACTCGATAAGAAGTTTCAGTTTGATTTAACCGTAATGGCATTAGCCAGTAAAAATGCCTCTGCGGTTGCCTTACAAAGTAAGGCGGTTGATATTATCCTCAGTGATTGGCTTTGGGTGAACCGTCAGCGTTTTGAACAGAGAATGTATACCATGTACCCAACCTCAATGGCGACTGGAGGACTTTATGTTTCTGCTAATTCTGCAGTTAAATCTTTGGCCGACCTTAAAGGAAAAAAAGTAGGTATTGCTGGCGGAGCTGTTGATAAAAGTTGGTTGTTATTGCAAGCCTACAGTCAAAAAAAATATGGACTTGATTTAAAGAAGCAAGCTGAACCTACTTTTGCCGTGCCACCTTTGTTAAATAGACTAATGCTACGCGGTGATTTAGACGCCGCAATTAACTTTTGGCACTATGGCGCTAGACTGAAAGCGGCAGGTTATGAGACCTTAGTGACTGTGCCTCAAATGCTTGCGGAACTTGGAATTGAAACTAAAATACCTTTGTTAGGTTGGGTATTTGATCAAACATGGGCAAATGAACATCCCGAGGCGATAACACGATTTTTGCAAGCGTCACTAGAAGCCAAGCAAATATTATTATCATCTGATAAAGAGTGGCAACGTATTCGTCCCTTGATTAAAGCTGAAAATGAAGACGTATTTACCCTATTGAAAAAAGATTATCGCGCAGGTTTGTTACGTGAATTTGGTGACAAAGAAATAGCGGCGAGTCAGCAGGTTTTTGAGATATTAGCAGAGCAGGGCGGCAGTACTTTGGTTGGTAAAGCGACGGCATTAAGCGAGGGAACTTTCTGGCGAAACAATACGCTGGATAAAACGAGTCGTGCTAAGAGTATTCAATGAAACTCTTTTTCAACAAAAATGTTGCAACACCAAAAAGCTTTTTTAAAAATATCCCTTTACACAAAGGCGCTTTGACCATGAGATTTTCAAGGGAGTTGTTTTCATTTTTATTATTGCGGCTCGGCGTTATTATTGTAATCTCTGCATTATGGCAGGGCTTGGCATGGGTAATTGCTAGCCCAGATTTTCCTTCACTATTTGCCGTGATTAACAGTGTACAGTTTCACCTCAATGAAGGTGAGATGGTGACTAATATTTTGATTACGCTTAGACGTGTATTACTGAGCTTTATTATTGCGATGCTGTTAGGCGGCATTATTGGAATAATGATGGGGGTTAATGCTCGGATTAATAAACTAAGCGATTCGCTGCTTATTATCATGCTTAATATTCCAGCCTTGGTGACTATTTTACTTTGTTATATCTGGTTTGGTTTAGTTGAATCTGCGGCCATTGCTGCAGTGGTTATTAATAAGATCCCTACGGTAGTTGTGATGATACGAGAAGGAGCGCGAGCGGTCGATAAAGACTTATTGGCGGTTGCTAAAATTTACCAACTGTCAGCCAGTAAAACCTTTTTTAATGTATTTTTACCGCAACTTTATCCCTTTATCATTGCTTCTGCCCGCTCAGGGTTATCTTTAATTTGGAAAATAGTATTAGTGGTTGAGTTGCTAGGGCGAAGTGATGGCGTCGGCTTTGCACTGAATACCTTGTTTCAATTTTTTGATATTGCAGGAATTCTTGCCTATACCCTTGTCTTTGTTGTGATTATTTTACTCATTGAAGCGCTGATTTTTAAACCCTTTGATAAACTTGTTGCCAGAGGAACCCGTTTTGATTGAACTCAATGTCGCTATAAAAAATAAGTATTATGCAAACAGTGACCAAGCGGTATTAGCGCAATTGGATTTTACTGTGAAGCCTGGAGAGTTTGTTGCCCTCATAGGCCCGTCGGGTTGTGGAAAGTCGACCTTACTCAATATGATTAGTGGTCTTGAAAATTGTTCGGGCCAGCACATCTCTTATAATGAGAACGCTTATAATGAGAACGCTTATAATGAACGGGCTTTGCAAGAAGAGGGTGAAAGTAATAAAGCGTTACATCAACTCGGCTATATTTTTCAACAGCCCAGGTTAATGCCTTGGCTTACCGTTCGAGAGAATATTGAGCTGATATTACAACCGAACCAGTTTCACAAAATTGATGATTTATTAGCGCAAGTTGGTTTAGCAAATGAAGGGGAGTATTTTCCAAGTCAACTTTCTGGTGGCATGCAACGACGGGTAAGCATCGCGCGTGCTTTTGCAATAAATCCACAGTTGCTGTTATTAGATGAGCCTTTTAATTCTCTTGATGCGCCTACTGCAGCACGATTACGACAACTGTTAATTGATTTGTGCGAACAAAGAGGTACTACCGTTGTGTTTGTAACCCATGATTTGCAAGAAGCTGTTTATTTAGCTGACCGCATTATTTTTATGAGTGACTCTCCTAGTACCATAGTTCATCAGAGCATTGTTGATTTGCCTAGGCCGCGTAAAGAGTCTGGGGTGTCTGAGTTAGCATGGCAAGCAAAGCTTTTATCTAAGTACCCAGGCTTACTTGCGGGGCAAATTGACTAACGCGCGATATTTATTTGCGTGAGGCAATAATAAGATCAATTTAAAAGGATGAACAATCAGTGCTGTAAATATTGTCGACTCTGTTATTACTTTTACTTACCTTTACTTACCTTTACTTAGTTTTTCATAGTAACAAATATTAATATCTTAATTAAATAAAGTCAGCCTTGTCGTCATATTGCTCATTTATTTGTCTTTTAGTTCCCGCTTAGAGCTCTATTACTCCCTCAAATTAGTCCGTTTATTCCAACTAACAAAAGCAATTACTCACTTCTCATCCTTGCTCCCCCTAAAGTAGTAAGCCTTTTGTATGCGACTAAATAACAAGCTATTTGGGTAAGTTGACTCATTCTCTTTCTATTGGATGGTTTTATCATGGATGTACTAAATAATAACGATAAAACGGGAAGCATGAAAATGACTAAACTATTTAAATTAAGCTTAATTACAGCAACAATGACTATGGCAGCATTCAACGCAAATGCAGCAGTTGAAATTTACGAAAAAGATGGCATGTCATTTAGTGCTGATGGCTTAGTCAATGTCTTTTATTCTAACAGCTCAATTGATTCAACCAATGCTGCTGGCATGGAAGAAGATCGTACTCAATCGCGTGTTCGCACAGGCTTCCTACCAAGTAATATTGGTTTTAATTTTGCTAAGCAATTATCAGATGTGAAAATTGGTATGCGCTCTTCATTTTGGGTTTCTCTAAGTGATAGCGATAATAATCGTGATGCATCGCCAGCTGATTTGGGCACAGGTTCACTAATTGATGTGCGTCAATTCTATGCAACGGTAAGTGGTAGCTGGGGTGAAGTTTTACTTGGTAAAGATTTTGGTCTCTATAACCGTGCTAATATTTTAGGTGATGAACTGTTACTTGGTTTTGGTCAAACGTCTGACTTTTTTGGTTTAGTTGATGGCGGTAATGTGTCTTTCGGTAACATTGCTACGGGTTACACTTACCCAATGCCAAAAGCACAAATGACTTATAGAACACCTGAAATGAACGGCTTTAAATTAGCGGTAGGTATTATGGACCCTAATAAAACAGCGGGAGACTCATCTGAAGAATTACCGCGTTTTGAAGCTGAATTAATGTACAACACAAGCTTTAATGAAAACAGTTCAATGAAAGCCTGGGTTAGTGGTGTAGCGCAAACTAGTGAAATAAATGATGTTGAACAAAATCAATCAGGTATTGGCTACGGCGTTAACGTTATGTTTTCAGGCTTATCATTAACTGCTTCTGGTTATAGTTCAAAAGGTTTAGGTCATGTTGCAGGTTTAGATCATATTGTTGGGGTTGATACGATTGAATCTGATGGTTATCTAGTACAAGCAGCCTACACAATGGATGATAACCGTTTTGTATTAACTTACGGTGAATCTGAAACAACAAATGCTGGTAATGTTGAGGTTGTTGGCATTGTTGGTGATGCGGTACATAGTAATACCGGTGTGGCTTATTTTAGAACGATTGTTCCTGGTGTAACAGCGGTATTTGAATATAACAATACCGAAGTTGATGCAACTAACTCACTGATAGCAGAAGATAATAACACCTTCTCAATTGGCGCAGTGGTAACTTTCTAACGCGCAGTTCATCATGCTTCCTCGTTAGTGTGTGGGGAAGGTGATGAATATTAATTTACACCCAAGCGTTATGGTTAAGCAGATTTTAGCTATAATTAGCAACAGGCACCTTTAAATGGCTTGGGTGTTTATTGATCTATTGTTGGGTAAGTGTTGCACTAAAAGATGAGTTACCTACAACTAACGTAGGGTTAACTAAGTACTTGTAACATGTTAAGTTTAAATAGTTAATTTAATCGCATGGTAGTTAGCCTTATGTATAAAATTTTAGTCGCAGACGATCATCCGTTGTTTAGAGATGCCATTGTAAATATTATCGGCATAAAGTATCCCGGTTCAACCACCTATGAAACTGAGGATGTAGAATCGACACTCGCTTTCGTTAAAGATAATGATGAGATTGACTTAATATTGTTAGACTTGAATATGCCTGGTATGTCAAACCTCAGCGGTTTGCTAGATCTACGTAATCAATGCCCGACAACGCCTGTTGTTATTGTTTCAGCAGAGCAAGAGAAACAAAAAATTCTACAAACCCTTTCTTATGGTGCGGTTGGTTTTATAGCCAAATCATCTTCGAAAGATGTTATTGGCGATGCACTAGACAGTATCTTTCAAGGCAACGTATATTTACCATCAGATATTATGCGCTCGCCAACGAACTCAACAGTGACTAAAAATGAGTTTCAAGCCTTACCTGAAAGTATTTCCTTATTGACTCGGCGTGAATTGATTGTGTTACAACACTTAACTAAAGGTGAAGCTAACAAACAAATTGCCTTTAATTTACATATTTCTGAAACAACCGTTAAATCACATGTTTCATCCATTCTTAAAAAGCTAGGTGCATCTAATCGAGTGAAAGTAGTACTCGGCTGTAGCGATATCGATTTTAATCAATATTTAAAGCGTTAGTTTTATTTTCCTTCCAATAATTGAGGACGTAAGTACCTCAATTATTCTATGTCATAAATATAAGTTTCGGTGCTTTGATAAATCGACAAAGCAATTTCTATCTCCATTTCTAAATATTCAATTGAAATCTCCAGTTTTACACGCCAAAGGATTAGCAGGGCAGCGCTTTAATATTTTGGCGTAGATGAAAAAATAATCAATTAGTTGTGTCAAATTGATTATGTAAGTCTATTATAAAAGTAAAGGAATTCTTGGATTTAGCTTAATATGAAATCAAGCAAAGCTGAAAAGGAACTAACTCATCAATATGTTCTTAATGATTCACTTCACCAATTATTTGATGCTGTAAATATTGTTTCCGTACAGGGATATGATGAACAGCGTCGGGTAATTTATTGGAATGTCGGAAGTGAATTACTTTATGGTTACACCCAAAAAGAAGCACTAGGGCAAAAATTAGAAGATTTAATTATCCCTAAGCCCATGCGTGAGATAGTTATTGGTGCGCACAGTGATTGGATCAAAAAAGGCATTGAAATCCCTGCTTCAGAAATTACCCTATGTCATAAAAATGGTAATGATGTAAATGTTTTTTCAAGTCATGCGCTATTTACTAATCAATATAATAAAAAGCAAATGTATTGTATTGACGTCAATTTAGCTGATGTGAAACATGCCCAATCCCAAGCACTATTTAAAGAGCATATGCTTGAGACAATCTTTAATGCAATACCTGATTTATTTTTCTTGATGGAAGTAGATGGGATGATTGTTGATTATCATACGGGTGACCAAAAGAATCTCTACGTTGCGCCACACCAGTTTATTGGTAAGCGTATGACAGATTTATTACCTCAGGAGGTCGTCAGTAAATTTCAAACCCATGTTGATAAAATATTACAGCAAGAGGGGATGATAACCTTTGAATATGAGTTAACTATGCCGCATGGATTGGTGCATTTTGAGGCAAGAATGAGTTATTTGCCTGAGTATAATCAAATAGTACTCATCATTCGTGATATTAGTGAACAATATAAATCTGCCGAAATAATACGGCATCAGGCTTATTTTGATACATTAACCTCATTACCCAATCGTTTCTTAGCACTCGACCGTTTATCTCAAATGCTTACTGAAGCTGAAAGGAATAATGAAAAAATCGCAGTGCTTTTTCTTGATTTAGATGACTTTAAGAAAATTAATGATTCATTGGGTCATGAGATAGGCGATAAAGTACTCATACAATCAGCCCATAGATTAAAGCAAGTATTAAGAGAAGGAGATACTGTAGGGCGCTTGGGTGGTGATGAGTTTATTGTGCTATTACGCGGTGTAACTGAAAATCATGATGCGTTAGTTATTACTGAAAATTTACTTAAAAGTTTTAGGGAACCCTTTGTAATAGATGGTAGAGAATTAATGCTGACCTTGAGTATTGGTGTTGCCATTTCACCTGAAAATGGCCGTTGTGCTTCTGATTTGTTGAGAAATGCAGATACCGCTATGTATAAAGCAAAAGATTTAGGACGAAATACTTATTCGTTTTTTTCTAAGAAAATGAATACCATGATGCTCCGTCGTTTTGAAGTTGAAGAACAAATGCATGGGGCCTTGGAGCGTAATGAATTTGAATTATATTACCAACCTCAATTTGACGTTAAAAAACAAAAGATCACGGGGGTGGAAGCGTTGTTGCGGTGGCACAATTCAGTACTAGGTAATGTAACGCCGGATGAGTTTATTCCCATTGCAGAACACACTGGGCTTATTATTCCTATTGGGCGATTTGTTATTAAGCAAGCCCTCGGTTTTTTAAATAAATGGCAAAATATTCATCAGCAAAAATTCACAATGGCAGTTAATTTATCTCCTTGCCAATTCAGAGATTCAACATTACTTGGCTTTATCAAGGATTCACTGAGTGAAACAAATGTTATTGCTGAACATCTGGAGCTTGAAATTACAGAGGGAGTATTAATGAGTGGGCAATCTCATATTCATGATGCGTTAGTTGAAATTAGTGAGTTGGGTATAAAACTATCAATGGATGATTTTGGTACAGGGTATTCATCCTTAAGCTATTTAAGACAATATGCTTTTGATGTACTGAAAATAGATCAGAGCTTTATTCGTGGTATACCGCTAAATAAGGCTGATTGTGAGTTAGTTAATACAATCATAGCAATGGCACATAGTTTAGGGCTGACAGTGGTTGCTGAAGGTGTTGAAACGAAGGAGCAACTCACGTTATTAGAGGAATTGGGATGTGACTTAGTGCAAGGGTATTATTTTAGTAAACCGATACCAGCGAAGCAGCTTCTTGATTTTTCAGTCCACTATAAATAATGCCTTAATGCCTTAATGCCTTAATGCCTTAATGCCTTAATATCTTGGTTAATCCTTGTTTAGGATAGTAATTGAACCGTCAAGATGTACATCTCTTTGCGGGAAGGCAACAATAATATTATGCTCTTCAAATAGTTCATCTAATCTAAAACGAATGTTACTTCTCATCACTCTCAACCCCCCTTCAACATTTGACTTCATCCAAAAATTCACTTCAAATATTAAGGCGTTATCACCAAAATCTTCAAAGACAACCAGAGGTTTTGGATCAGTTAATATTCGTGACTGCTCTGTTGTTGCCTGCAAAATAAGTTCAGACACTTTTTTTGCTGACGTGCCATAAGCGACCCCAACTCTTACCGTTGATCTCATTAAACTATCGACAAGCGTCCAGTTAATCACCGTATTTTCAATTAACTTACTATTTGGTATTAATAAATGTACGCCATCAACACGCTTTATCCGTGTTGACCGCGTGTTAATTTGCTCAACGATACCCTTTGCATCTTCAACTTCGAGAAAGTCACCTATGCGAATAGGGCGCTCCCACATTAGTATCCAACCGCTAATAAAGTTATTTATAATGTTTTGTGCACCAAAACCGAAACCAATGGCGATAGCCCCCGATAAGAATGCAAAAGCAGTGATGGGCACATTGATAACGTCTAGCGTGGTGATCACTATGATCGTTATTGCCACAACATAGAATACTCGTTGCAGTAAATGAATAATATTAGGATCGGTATTTTTGGTTGTTAAGCGGTGAGTAATTATTTTTACCGACCATTTTGTCAAGAAAAAACCAATAATCAAAAAAGTGGGGACCAGCAAAATGTCACCAATAGTAATAGGTTGCTCTGCAATTGAAGCGATAGAAATGTTTAAAAAACTTACCAGTTGTTCATATGTCATCAGACACTCCTTATAGAATAATGATCAAAATGGGTAAAAAAACTAAGAACTACTTTGTATGGCTAACAAATAATTACACTTATGAGTGTTGAGTAACGTAGGTGAATTGAGTACGCCGACCTTAAATTTTGGTTTGTTCATACACTGTCTAGTCTTGCCTATTTGCATAGGTAACATTCTCTACAGATAATACCATCAATGGGGTAAGCTTAGCATTTAATGAAAAAAACTCAAAAAATACAGTTTTAACAGTGGCTTGGAGGTTAACCTTAAATATCATGTTTAGCCCCTTTAGATTTATTTTATGGGTATGTTAAAACCTTCAAAAAAAATAATTTTTTGTAGGGGGACTGACTGAATAAATAAAAGAAAATTGAGTTATTTATTGGCAGGATTTACAGTGAGAGCTTTAAGACTTGCTAATTTTCAAGCTTGGGACAATGGCTATGATATCGATTTAAGTTATGTGAAAGTTATCAATAATTTCTAGTAAATATTAATAACTTTCAACCTTTATCAATTAACGTCAAAACATTAAGATATTTTAAATATCGTCGATATATCTTGTAATGTTACAGCTAATATCGCTTGTTCTCTGGCTGTAGTGGTAATTTGAGTTGAACCTGTAGCCGATTCCATTGATTTATGTTCAATTGTCACAACATTTTTAGCGACATCTTGAGTAACCATTGCTTGCTCTTCTACCGCAACAGCAACTTGCTCGGTCATCGCAAAAATGGTACTGACTGAATGGGTGATAGCGCCTAATGTTTGTTCAACATTTTTAGAATTTTCCACTGCACTCACTGCCATTTTCTGACTTTTTTCTATCACACTATAGGCTGAGTTAGCATCTGATTGTAGCGCCGATATAAAACCTTCTATTTCACTGGTCGATTGTTGAGTTCTTTGTGCTAAAGTTCTCACTTCATCAGCAACAACTGCAAATCCACGCCCTTGTTCTCCGGCTCTTGCTGCTTCAATAGCTGCATTTAAGGCTAGTAAATTAGTTTGTTCCGCGACTGATTTAATCACATCAACCACACTAGTTATATTGTTACTACTTTCGTGAAGGCTTGTTATTCTCAACGCTAAATTATTTATTTCTTCAGCAAGAAGTTCAATTGAGTGGTAAGACTCTTGCACAACACCCGCGCCACCTTGTGCTTGCTCATCCGCTTCTTTTGCTGAATCAGCCGCTAGTTGAGTATTTCCTGCAACTTCTTTAACCGTTGCTGATAACTCTTCTATCGCAGTAGCAATAAGCGTAATCTCATCTTGTTGCTCAACTAAAGAACGTGAGTTATGTTCACATGTTTGTGATGTTTCTTCTGAAGCGGCTGCAAGCATTGTACTTGAAGTAGAAATTTCACTCATGGCACCAGCAAACTTCTCAAGCGTTAAATTTAATGCCGTAGAAATGAGCCCTAACTCGCTCTTACCGGTAAATTTGGCTCTAACGGTTAAATCATTTCCATCACTGACTTTTGACATAACGCAAGTAAGATCTGTCACTTGATTATGTAGTTCTTTCAAAATATAGAAGCTAAAAATAGCAACTAACAAAAGAATCATTAATGAAGATATTAGGTAATAAATTAACGAGTTGAATGCGTTACCTTGGGTTTCTTTGGTGAGTAATAATAATGAACGTGTTAATTCATCTTCAATCTCTTTTAACACGCCAATTCTTTTAGTTGCTTGTTCAAACCAAAAAGAAGCGTCTACATTAAGGTTTTCTGAAGTAGCATTATCTATCGCTATTTTTCTTAGCTTTATCACTTCTTTAATTGAAGGGGCATTTTGTTTTTGACTAAAATAATTTTTATTTTCGTTACTCGCGAAGGCATTAAAGCTATAAAAATACGTATTTTGCTCAGAAAGAAACCGAATGAATTTCTGGTACATACCTGGATTAAACTTACCTGAAGCAAAAGTACCCGTTAATACGGCTCTCTCAATACCGGCTCTTTCTTTACCTTGAAGGAAGTTATAATAGGCAACCGTTTCTTTTGTGATTTTGGCATCAGTAGAAATCGAAGAAATGATTGTTGAAACACTCAACAGTAATTCATTGGTTTTGGTATAGAAGGCTAATGCATCTGAGATAGGGATTGATAAACTGTCAACATTACTTCTAATTTGATTGAGCATATTTAAACGCTGATTAATATTGTCATTTAATTGTTGAACCTGCTTATTATCAAATTGATTATTTTGCCAGTAATCTAATCGTTTCCCCGCAATACTGGAGGTATTTTGTCTCTGGCTTGGTAATTTATAGGCGAACTTCACTCCTTTTGAGCCAAGGAAACCCGCTGTCATTCCTCTTTCTTTTTGTAGCTCATGAACTAGTTCACTATACACAGAAGACAGTTTTGTGTACTTGCTCAGCTGTTCCATTTCATTATTGGTCGAAAGGGAAGACACAATGGCATTTAATCCGATCCCTAAAAACCCCAATAGAGGAAAAAATAATAAAATAAAAATTTTCTTATTAAAGGATATATCTATAAGTCTCATTAGAGCCTGCTATGAATGTTTCATGTTATTTATGAAAGTAAAGTTTACGGAATAGAATCATAAAAACAATAAAAATCGCAAAAAACGCAACAAACCTTTACTACGTTTGATATGGATCACATTTCATCACATAAAGGGTAAAAAACTATATAAAAGCTTAAGGGCTTCTTATATGTTAGCGAATAATTATTATGCATCAACTATCAATTAAGTTATCTACATGTCATCGAAAAAATCAGTAAAAAGCTACTTAACACCTAAAGAAGTCGCTGAATTACTTATGGTTTCTACTGCCGCGGTACGTTTGTGGGCAGAAAAAGGGAACTTAAAAGCAAGAGTCACTGCTGGCGGGCATCGTCGCTTCAAACTTGATGATATAAAAGAATTTGCGGCTAAAAGAAACATAGAACTTAATGTAAAAATGAGTGAAAACCCTAAAGTGTTGATTGTCGATGATGATATTCATTTTGCTGAATTTCTAAAGGCGCTTCTCAAAATAGAGATTGAAAATGTTGAAGTCGAAATTAGTTTAGATGGTTTCGATGCAGCGAACAAACTTCACGATTTTACTCCGAATATACTGTTGTTGGATCTTAAAATGCATGGTCTCGATGGTTTTCAAGTTTGCCAAGCGGTAAAGGAAAATCCTCTTCAAAATCATATTAGGGTGATTACCATTTCTGGAAATACTAGTGAAAGTGATGCTGAAAAGCTTAAAAATATTGGTGCAGAAACTTGTTTAAATAAACCGATAGATATTCCTGTTTTACTAAAACAATTGGCTTTAAATTAATCGGTTTTATGAACATAAGTGCTTTGTGGTGATGGAAAATATATCAAAGAAGTCATAACTTTTAGATGTTTTGAGAAAAAGTAAAGGAGTACAAGTGAAACAAAAATTAAACTTAATTATGTTTGCAAGTATATTTAGCCTCGCTGTACTCGGGGGGATTTCATATTTACCTTTATTTGAATTCTTCTTAAGTATTGATGAAGGCTTTATTCCAATGGCCCCGTCAACTTCTGCTTTACTTTTAGTGACTTTTTTAGCTTTGTTTATTTGGGTTAACTGTACTCGTCAATTTTATCGTTATAAAAAGTCTATTGGCTTAATGTTATTAATAGTTTCGCTCTTTGGGCTGTTAGAAATTGTTGAATATTTCACTGGCGTTGAGCTTAATTTTGAGAGTTATATAGTGCCGAATTATGGCGATTTAAATGGTGTTCCCATCGCCAGAATGTCTCCAGTAACAGGGCTGTGCTTTTTTCTCACCAGTTGTGTTTTATTCATACTATTAAATCACAATAAAAAGAGTGACGTCAGCCATTTTATTGGTCTAATAAAAAATTCTTTCACAACAATACTATCGTTAATTTCCTTATTATTTATAGTTACTTACCTTTATCGTTCACCTATTTTTTATAATACACAAGATATAATACCTATGGCTTTATCCACCAGTTTAGGTTTTTTATCTGTGTCTGGAGTACTCATAGTAAATGATAATAAAAATTATTTTATGAAAACATTTACTCACTTGTCACCCTCTACCGCTTTGATTCGTTTTATTACTCCTTTTACGGTATTCAGTGTTTTTATAACAGGACTCGTTCAGCACTTTATGTTTGCAGTCAGTTCAGTAAATAATTCTATTTTTTTATCGACGACCATTCTTATATTATTTGCGGTAATTTGTGGTTTTATAGCCATGCTGGTCACTAAAAAATTGATGTCTTTTCAAGATGAAAGTAATAAAAATCTACATCAATATAAATCTATGGTGACTTTATCTTCAGGCATGCAAGCGTTGCTTGATGATAAATTTGTTTATTTAGCGGTGAACCAAGCTTATGCAGAAAAACTTAATTTAACCATTGATCAGGTTATAGGTAAGCATCCTCGTGATATTTATAGTAAAGGTTATTTTGAGTCAGAGCTTAAAATTTACAGTGAGCGTTGTTTAGCAGGAGAAATTATTAAGTTAGAAAAGTGGATGAGATCCTCTTCGGGTCAGGCATGGTTTATCGATATAGAAATGTCGCCCTATTATCAAAATGACGGTAATATTTATGGTGTTATGGTAAATGCGCGTGATATTACCGAACTAAAGCACTATCAAGACAACCTCGAGAAATCAAAGCTTGTTATTGAAAATAGTAGAGTTATTGCTTTTCGCTGGAAGCCCGACTGCTCAGTAGAACATGTATCAAGCAATGTTGATTTATTGGGGGTTAAGGCAAGTGATTTACTCTCGGGGAAAACTAAATATACCGATATGGTGCATCCGCAAGATTTAGCTCGTGTGATGCAAGAAGTTAGGTCTTTTACTGAAAAAGGTGTAAAACAATTTATTCATGAATACCGTATTGTTTCTCCTTCAGGAGCAATGTATTGGGTTGAAGATAGAACAACCATTGAACGAGGTGAAGATAATAACGTTGCTTTTTATCAAGGTATTGTTATTGATATAACAGAAAAAAAACAAGTAGAACTTAAATTAAAGCAATCTAATGCAATCATACAAAATGTTATTAATTCAACACCAGATTTAATTTTTGCTAAGAATACAGAACATCAATATATATTAGCGAATAATGCTTTTGCCCACTCTTTAAAGCAATCATCGCAGTCATTAATTGGAAAAACGGATCAACAGTTTAATTATACCGACGAGCAAATAAATAACTTCAAAATGCAAGATGAGAAAGTCTTGCATGGGAGCTGTGTTATTACGCCAAGCCGTCGACCGCTTGATGGCAATAAAGTACTTGAGACCTCAAAGTTTCCCTTAAGAAATGAAAATGGTGATATTGGTGGAGTGATAGGGATTGGTCATGATGTGACTGAACATATTGCTAATCTTGCTAAAATATCTAAACAACAAAAGGAGTTATCGCAAACACTTGACGCTATATTTGATGCGGTTATTACCATTGATGAATCAGGTTTAATACTAAGTTGTAATAGGGCGACAGAACTCATGTTTGGTTATGCAGCAGAGGAATTAGTTGGCAACAATGTTAGTTTACTTATGCCTGAAAAGTTAGCTGCCCAACATGATGAATACATTAATAATTACTTGTTAACCGGTGAAAATAAAATAATAGGAAGAGGTCGAGAGCTTGTAGGTAAAAATAAAGATCAGAAGGCATTTCCTTTACATTTAACCATTGCTGAGCTCCCTAAAAATAAAGATGAGCGAAAACGATTTGTCGGGGTTTGTCATGATTTATCAAAGACGAAACAGCATGAAAAACTGCTAAATAGAACTCAAAAGATGGAAGCGCTTGGGCAACTTACCGGTGGTATTGCTCATGATTATAACAATATGCTCGGCGTTATTATTGGCTATAGTGATATTTTAAAAACCCAGCTAAAAGATCAACCTGGATTGCTTAATTTTGTTGAACAAATCCATCAAGCGGGCGATAGAGGAGCCCAACTCACCCGTAAATTACTTTCTTTCTCTCGTCAAACACCTGATGCGAGTCAAGAGTCAGACATCAATCGGCTTATTAAAAATAATAAAGACGTACTGCGCAAGACTCTATTGTCGGTTGATTTAAGGCTCAACCTTGATGATGCAATTCACAAGATTAATATTGATCGGAACTCTTTTGAAGATGCACTATTAAATATGGCAATTAATGCAATGCATGCCATGCCCCATGGTGGAGTATTGAACTTATCCACTTGTGAAGTAGAGTTATCAAAAGAACAAGCAGCTAACTTTAATATTGAACAGGGGAAGTACGTACAGTTATCGATTGAAGATAATGGTGAAGGGATGAGTAAAGCGATACAAGATAAAATTTTTGAACCTTTCTTTTCTACCAAAGGAGATCAGGGCTCAGGGCTTGGTCTTGCACAAGTCTATGGATTCATTAAATCCTCTATGGGCGCTATTAATGTGTATTCAGAGCTAGGATCAGGAACAAGGTTTTCACTTTATTTACCCATACCTAAACAAGATTATAAAGCAGAAAATAAAGTAGAAGATAAAGAAGAGCAATCTAGTGTTTTTGGCAATGAAACCATTCTTGTTGTCGACGATGAACCTCAACTTCGTGCTTTAGCTCAAACAATTTTAGCCGCCAAAGGTTACCGAGTGTTAACCGCAACAAATGGTATAGAGGCGTTAGCTGTATTAGAAGAAAATTCAATAGACTTGATGTTTTCAGACATTATTATGCCTAAAATGAACGGTTATATTTTGGTTGAAAAAGCGCAAAAACTGTATCCAGAATTGAAGATATTATTAGCGAGTGGCTTTCAAGGTAATCAAATTGATAACAACATCATTTTGGATGAACCTATCATAGCTAAGCCTTACGAGAACAAATGTTTACTTCGTATCATCAGGGAGTGCCTAGATAAACAAGATGCCAAGACTATTCAAGGGAGTAATCAAAATAACAACCTAATCGTCCCCAAAAGCTCACCAATAAAAAGAATAATATGGACGAATGAAATGAGCATTGATGATGGCGGCGAACTCGATGAAGACCATAAGTTTATGTTTTCTTTACTCAATCGTTGTCAAGAATTGTTAGAAGAGCAAGATGATCACCAATCTGCACAAGCAATTATTACTGAGATAGTGCAATACACTCAAGACCATTTTGTTAACGAAGAATTATTGATGAATAACATCAACTATCCCTATGCTAAAAATCATTGTGATGTTCACCGCATGATTGCTAAACAATTAAGCAAAAAGGTTTTGGTCTGTTCAGACAAAGAAATTCTAAGGTGGCTAATTACCGATATGAGCACTTGGCTAGTTGAACATATCATGGAAATGGATAAACCTTTGCATAAGTATATTTTGAAACACAAAGAGCAAGTAGGCAGCGGTTTAAAAGGAAATACCGAGGGTTATATGTATGATGAATAGAGTTTTTATAGTCGATGATGATACCTTAACGTGCAATTTACTTAAAACTATCGTTGAGCCTATTTTTGGAAATGTTGAAGCATTTCAGCATCCACGCGCATTTTTAACGTTAAGCTTGAACAAGCAAGATATTATTATATTAGACTTAATGATGCCTGATATGGATGGCATTGAAGTGATTCGTCACTTAGCAGAGCATAAATCACCGGCAAGTTTGATTTTAATCAGTGGTTACGATAGTGGTGTATTGCACTCGGCTGAAACATTAGCGCTAAGTTGTGGCCTGAATGTTATTAACACTTTTACCAAACCAATTAATACCGAGGTATTGACGTGCTTTTTGACCTCTCTGTCGAATAGGCAGGCACAAAGAGAACTTGTTAGCTTCAATAATGATAAAGCAAATCAAGGTAAGTTTGACTTCATTCCAACGGAACAAGACTTACGTGAAGCGATTGATAAAAAACAGCTAATATTATATTACCAGCCACAAATTAATATGAAAACCGAATGTCTCCATGGCGCAGAAGTACTTGTGCGTTGGTTACACCCTGAGTTTGGATTGATTTACCCTGATAAATTCATTGCACTCGCAGAGCAAACAGGCTTAATTGAACAGCTTTCTGAAGAAGTAATCCATTTAGCGATCAAACAAAGTGTCCATTGGCAAAAACTAAATAGAGCGACTCGATTATCTATTAATATATCTGCACAAAACATCACCAGCTTGAAACTGCCTGAGCAGCTAAGAATGCTGGTTAAAAAGTATGAAATTGACCCTTCTATGATCGTTTTAGAATTAACAGAGAGTGCATTAATGGATAGTGAAGTGACTTCATTAGATATTTTTACTCGTTTTAGATTAAAGGGCTTTCAACTATCCATTGATGATTTTGGTACGGGATACTCATCATTATCGCAGTTACACAAAATACCTTTTACCGAATTAAAAATTGACCAATCGTTCGTTACTAATATGAAGCAAGAAAAGGAAAGCATGGCAATTGTCGAAACCTGCATTATGTTAGCGCATAAGCTTAATATGGAAGCGGTTGCTGAAGGTATTGAAGATAAAGAAACATGGGATTTATTATCGGCCGAAGGGTGTGACATAGCTCAAGGGTACTATATCGCCAGACCTATGCCTGCGGATCAATTTGATAAATGGCAGTTTAACGAATAATTAGTTTGATATGCCCACTACGTTAATTCTTCGATTTTTGTAGTGAGCATCGTCAATATTTACCTGCCATGTCTAGTGATCAGTTGGCTCATCTTTAGGGAGATACTTATAACCATTGAACATCGCAGAAACAATAGCGCTTCGTTCTCGTCTTTCAGCAACAATGACTCCGATAATATGCAATGGAATGAGAAATAAAAGACAGTAAAAAGAATACACATGCGCGGTAATAAAGGGTTTTCGAAAATCTCTCATTGCTTGATAAGAGGCTTCATCGATATTTTCTTTTGAATAAGGTTTTATCACCGCTAAATTGTCTTTATCAATAGCTATGCTCTGGATGAAATAGTTACCAAAGGGGGGATAATAAATATCAGTACCGGCGATGACAAGGCCTGAAATCATTTGAACACTCATGAATGATAACAGCGCTAATACCATCAGTTTACCTGCTGGGTTATGCCCCTTGTACGTTAATCTTTTTTGTTGGGTAAACTCAATTAACTCCTCAGTAAAACCTTTGTTAAAAGGTAACATCTTGCCCCATTTTTCATATGTTTTACCTATAAAAGCAATGATTAAACGGAAAATTAAATTTGTAGCAAAAACATAACCAACAATCACGTGTATTGTTTTTAATAATATTTTTCCGTCAGTGCTTACACCAAAAAGTTTGCCATTTAATATGACAACACCGATAACAATCAGCAATAAAATGGCAATAACATTTATCCAATGAAAAAGTCTAATTTTACCACTCCATACGAAAACCTGTTCTCTTTTGATATTCATATCGACCTCTCTTTTATTTTATACAGGATTAAAAGTGTGCACTTTCTATAACGGGTGTAAGCCAATACTTTAACTTGGCTGGTTGGCAAATAGGATTGAGACTTGCCTTAAGTTGTTTAATATCTGTTAAAGGTATCAGCACCTCTATTTGATAAAAAGCTCTATACCCTTCGACTTGTTCAGCGATATCAAATTGACTATGTTCTTTGCTGTAGCCACTTATTGTTTTTAAATTAAATCCGGTAATGCTTGAAAAGGTGATTAATTTATCAACGACATCATCTTTTAAATCCGTTGGTACATTTAAGGTAAATATTACTTGTTCAGGCATTTCGTTTCTCCAGCCAGCAGTAAAATAGTGGTAATAGATATAGGGTGGTGACGGTTGATGTTATTAAGCCGCCGATAACAACAATCGCTAATGGTTTTTGAATTTCTGCGCCAGGACCCGTTGCAAAAACTAAGGGTAATAAACCAAACATTGCTGTGGTTGCGGTCATTAAAACAGGTCTAAGTCGGCGCTTTGCTCCGTCAATAATCCGGTTATGCAAACTCTCGGCAAACTGTTTGGTTTGTTCAAAATAACTTATCATCACAATACCGTTTAGTACCGCAATACCGAGCAATGCAATAAAACCAACGGAAGCAGGTACGGATAAATATTCGTTACTCACATATAACGCAATAACGCCTCCCATTAAGGCAAAAGGGATATTGGCAATAATCAGGCTCGATTTAGAAAGAGAATTAAAGGTGGTGAACAATATTATAAAGATCAAAATAAGCGCGATAGGAATTAATAATAATAAATTTTTTGTCGCGCGTTGCTGACTTTCAAACTCACCGCCAAAGGTTAAAGTATAGCCACTAGGCAGTGTTATTTCATTCTGGATTTTCATGTTTAACTCATCAACAAAGCTAACAACGTCTCTGTTAACAACATTTGCACTTACCGAGGAAAATCGGTTGCCTTTTTCTCTTTCAATTAATAGTGGACCATTTTTCATGCTGATATTGGCAACTTGTTCAAGGGGGAGTAAAACGTTACTAGGCATTAAAATTAGCTTTTGTTTTAGTGCATGAATGGACGATATTTCATCAGCAGTAGATGATGTTTCTTTTGCGCGATTAAATACGATAGGAATCGCATGATTTCCATCAAGTAAGGATGAAATTTGCAATCCTTCTAATTGATATTTCAAGTAATGACTTAAGGCTTGGGTGGATAAACCGAACTGACTTGCTACTTCAGGAATAAGTTTAATATTTACGTATTTCCCCCCTTCAATTAAGGCCATTTGCACATCTGAAGCGCCTTGGATTTTATTTGCCAACCCTGATATTTCTTCAGCAAGGGAGGTCAGTATGGCAATGTCATTGCCAAAGACTTTGATAGAAATATCTCCAGTACCACCGGTTAGCATTTCTGATACGCGCATTTGAATTGGCTGAGTGAAACCTATATTCATGCCGGGATAATTGGTCAGTGTATTGCGAATATCCTCAATAAGCTCGGATTTAGTGTTAAACCGCCATGTTGACTTTGGTGCTAACTCCATAAATACATCGGTCTCGTTTAACCCCATTGGATCTAGGCCTAGCTCGTCTGAACCTGTGCGAGCGACAATCTGTATTATTTCAGGCGTACTTTTTAAAAGCGTTTTCTCAATTTGTTCATCTATATCAACAGATGAAGACAAAGAGATACTAGGAGATTTTTCGAGTTGAACTATGATGTCGCCCTCATCAAGTACCGGCATAAAGCTTTTACCTAAGCCTTGAAAAAGAATAATGCTAATGATGAAAGTACTTACCGATAACACAAGGATGGCTGCTGGCTTGTTGATGGTTTTACGAAGTGTTTTTGAATAAAAATGCTGCAGTAAAGTGACTATTTTGGGTTGTTTAACCGGCTCATTTTTTAATAATAAAGACGCCAGTATTGGAATAATAGTTAAGGATAGAAGTAGGGCGCTTAACATGGCAAATACAATCGTCAAGGCGACAGGGGTGAATAATTTTCCCTCTAAGCCAGAAAGCATCAGTAAAGGTGAAAAGACTATAATGATAATAATGGTGCCAGAAAATACCGGGGTTGCGACTTCTTTGCATGCACGATATATGACATGTAATCGAGGTAAATGTTGATTACTTGAGAGTCGATTTACAATGTTTTCAACGATCACTACAGAAGAGTCGACTAACATGCCTATAGCGATTACTAGCCCGCCTAAACTCATCAAATTAGCGGATAAATCAAATTCTTTCATCAGTATAAAGGTCATTAATGCTGACATTGGTAAAGAAAGTGCAACGACTAATGATGAGCGAATATCACCTAAAAAAATGGCAAGCAATACGATGACCAATATAACGGCTTGGCTTAATGCATTGGTAATGGTATTAATTGCGGTATTGATAAGATTAGATCTGTCATAGAAAACGTTGATCTTTGTTCCTGTAGGTAAAGATGCCTCAATCGTTTGCAGCTTACTTTTTACATTCTCAACTACCTTAGCGGTATTACTGTTTTTTAACGCAATAATTAAACCTTGGACTGCTTCTTCACCATTCTTAGAAACGCCACCATAACGCGTTAAACTACCTATCGATACCGTCGCTATATTGTGTAATTTAATGACCTTATTATTAGTTGTTTTTATCACTGCATTTTTTAATGAATCAATGTTTTCAAATTTACCTTCGGTTCTAAGTATTAAGGTATCATTACCTTTTACCAGACGACCAACGCCGCCATTTTGGTTTGTGGCTGTTATAGCCGTTTCTAACTCGTTAAAAGAAATGTTGTATTGTTGCATTAGCAATATGTCAGGTGTTATTTCATAAGCTTTAACATAGCCGCCTAAACTATTTACATCTGCGACACCTGAAACCGTTCGTAATAATGGGCGAATATGCCAATCTAATAGTTCTCTTCTTTGTGTAAGTGACAAAGTAGGGTTCTCTACAGTAAACATAAACACTTCACTTAATGGTGTGCTCATTGGCGCCATACCGCCACTTATGTTTGAAGGTAGGGAAGGGAGAATATTTACCAAACGCTCATTTACCTGTTGTCTTGCCCAATAAATGTCAGTTCCCTCTTCAAAATCAATCGTGATGTCCGTGATTGCATATTTTGTTGTTGAACGAAGCATTTCTTGTGATGGTATACCGAGTAATTCTGTTTCAATCACTCGTGTTACTTGAGATTCAATTTCTAAGGCATTCATTCCTGGTAACTTAAGCACAATTTTAACTTGTGTAGGTGATATCTCTGGAAAGGCATCTATAGGTATACTTAACCAAGACTTAGCACCAACCAATAGAGTAATTACCACAAAGATACAGACAAACAAGCGTTGAGTGAGAGAAAATTTAATAAGGAAGTTCAGCATTTATTCAGCCCCTAACTCAAGTAATTTTCCCTGAAGGATACTTACGGAACTAACAAGTGCTTTCTTATTACTGATATCCTCTTTAGCGGTAACGTAATACTCGTTATTGTTTGATCCAACAATAACGATAGAAGTAAGTGAGATTTTATCTTTAGATTTTATGGCAATATAGTCTTTGTCATTGAGCTCAAAAAGTGATTTTTTAGGGACTTTATAACCAACAAAATTGAGTATGGGGGTCAGCTTTACCGATTGACCCAATGTTAATTTACACTGTTCAGACTTCGGGGAAGCCCATACTGTTTGGTGATACTTATCGACAATACTTTCAAAGCTGTTAATTTCAAGCTCACAAGTCGATGACATAATAAAATGGGATAAGTTGGCAGAGTAGGACAAAGGTGTGGTGATCTTTACTTTTACCGAATTAGTACTTATAACATCAAAAGCGAGATCTCCTGCTGACTTTATATTCTGAAAGCTAGGTATTTTCACTATGCCATTTTTAGGGCTAATAAGGGTGATTTTTTCATTTTTATCAATATGTAAAAAAGACATTTGATGTTGGAAATGTTCAAAATTTAATTTAGCTTTGAAATAGCTTTTGGTAATTTCAATCCATTGGGTGCTTTTTATGGTTTTATTCTCAAAATAAGCTTTATTGGTTTGAAAATGATTTTCTGACGCTTCCAGTATTATTTTAGCTGACTCAAACTCGTCGAGAAAGTGATGGACATCATATCCTTCTACAGTAGCAATGGTTGCACCGAGTTCTACATAACTGCCATTTTTTATATGGTAAGTAACTTTTTGAACATCAAACGGTAGTACAACAGAATAGTTCTCCCCAGGTTTGTAGGTTACTTCTCCAATTAAATTTTGACCGACTTTCAATGTTTCTTTTTCTATTGTTGAAAATTTAATTTCAAAATCACCCAGTACAGATAGCTCAATAATTTCCTTTTTCTCAAAAGCGAATACTGATGGTATTTGACATAGTGCAATAAAAAACAAAGTTAATAATACAAAGTTGTTAGTAAAAACATTTGGTGTTTTTTTTAACTGTAAAAACGGCATATAATAAGTTCAGTGGTAATTAAATTTTGTAGAGTAATTATTACTAAATTGAAATGCCAGGTCATTGGGCATAGGTCGTAATCTAATGAATTTATACTTATTCTTACGTATGGTACATATGTCCATTGATTTCTCAATGGTCTGATTTAAAAGAGGTTTTATGAAGGACAAAGTTATACTGTTGGTTTTGATAATAATAATGTTATTAAATTTTTCTGATGTGATCACCGATATATCGTTAGGCGTACCCAATTGGCATATTGTCTCTGAAAGCCTCATTGTTCTTGTTTCAGGTTTTGGTGCACTGTTTTTAATAAGGGATATGCGTGCTCGAACATTAAATACTATTCGATTAAAACAAGAGTTAGTATTTTCAGATAATAAATTGAGAGATATCTCTGAAGAGATGAGAAGCGCTCGTCATGAATATAGCAATGTTATTCATACACAGTTTGAACAATGGGTCTTAACGCCTAGTGAGCAAGACGTTGCCATGTTATTACTGAAGGGACTCAGTTTTAAAGAAATAAGTGGCGTTAGGAATACCAAAGAAAAGACGGTTAGACAACAAGCCTCTGTTATCTATAGTAAAGCAAATGTAGAAGGGCGACATGAGTTTGCTGCATGGTTTTTAGAAGACTTTATGGGCTAGATTAATGGCTTTTATTATTGGTTGGCTACGCGGAATAGCACATAATTTGAAGTATTGTTCGTTTTGTTAGAGACGTTGAATGAGACCCTATAGGCTACTATACCCGTTACCAATCAAGATGCAGGTTTCAGAGTGCTTGAGCAATTTCAATTCAAGGCGCTGTGACTGATAATGGTTGTTCCATTATCAGTCACTGCAACGATGAAGTGATATGGCTCAAGCGCTTCTTCGATGGGTTTAAAATCACTTTATGCCGTGTTAAATAACTTAACCATAGACTGACTATGCTTAAATTATTTTCCTTGCCTAAAATGATTTTAAATCCCACTGAAATCCTGCACTTTGAATGGTAATGGGTATATAACCAGTCACTTGAATTGATTGCGCTATTCAATGTAAGCTAAAGTTATGTATGATAATGTGTATAAAAACGATGTTGAATTCTCATGTTTTCTGGTTTAACGCTCAGTTAAGTTCATTGTTTTTAGCTGCCTAAAGAGGCGTAGTGATCACACTTGTTTTAATGTTTAACTTTCGAATTCAGCTTCAGATTTAGTATTAAGTAATCAAACGGAATAATTTACATAAATAGGAATGTCATGACTCTAACTAATGAAAATCAGCCTTATGTGTTAGTAAACACCAATAATCATGTGCTTTGGTTATCTATGAATCGTCCGAAAGAAAGAAATCCATTATCTTCAGCTATGTTACGGGCGTTATATGGGCGTATAAGAGAAGCGAGTGAGAATGATGACATTCGGGTCATTGTGATTACAGGCGAAGGTGGGGTTTTTTCAGCGGGTCATGATTTAAAAGAAATGTCAGGCAGAAAAGAGCACTGTGAACCTGATAATGAAAAACGCGTTAAAGCCGTTTTAGATGACTGCACACAATTGATGATGTCACTCATTAAATCTCCTAAAGCAATTATTGCTTGTGTACAAGGCACGGCAAGTGCTGCTGGGTGTCAGTTAGTGTCTATGTGTGATTTAGCGGTTACTCAAGACCAAGCTAAATTTTGTGCACCTGGGGTAAATATAGGAACATTCTGTACCACTCCACTGGTAGGCATTGGTCGTAATATGCATCGTAAGCATGCCATGGAAATAGCATTAACAGGTGATATGTTTAGTGCAGAGGATGCCATGCGTTTCGGCTTGGTCAATAAAGTAGTAAAAATAGAAGACTTAAAAAACGAAACTGAAAAGTTAGCGAATAAGATAGCTCAAAAGTCAGCGGTTGGAATTCATTCAGGTAAACTTGCCTTCTATCAGCAAATAGAAGAGTCAATTGAAGATGCTTACACTTCAGCAAGTCAAGCTATGTTGCAGGCTATGTTGTCTGATGAATGTGAAGAAGGTGTCAGTGCATTTTTTGATAAAAGAGCACCGCAATGGCAAGGACTTTAATGTGAGTACTGAACTTATTCATGATAGGTATGATCTTGAAGACCATAAAATTGTTGAAACGTTAAAAAAGGTTAAAACGATTGCCTTAATTGGTGCCAGTTCAAAACCAGAACGCGACAGTTATAAGGTGATGTCTTTTTTGATAAATGAAGGTTATCAAGTTTTCCCTATCAACCCACTTCTTTCGGGAACAACAATCATGGAGCAAAAGGTTTATGGTTGTTTAGGCGAGGTACCATCACCTATTGATATGCTTGATGTATTCCGCCAATCGAAATATCTGTACGATATAGTTGTTGAGGCTACACAAGCCAATATAACCACTATATGGACTCAACTGGGGGTGACTGAGGCAAGTGCTGAGCTATTGGCGATAAAAAGCGGTATCACCATGATTGTAAATCGCTGCCCAGCCATAGAAATACCTCGATTAAAGCTTTCCCTTGATACCGATTGAAATAGCCCAGATAAACTCATACCTTGGCATAGAAAGTAAAAAACAGAACACCTAACGCTATGAAGAGATTAGTTGTTCTGAGTGTTTATTGCTTTCGCTCAATTGCTGCATACCTGTGTTATAAAATTGTATGTTATTACGACCCGCTATTTTTGCCTGATATAACGCAAGGTCTGCGGCTTTTAACAGTTGAGTTGGAATACAGCCATCTTGAGGTGCGAGACAAACACCCAAACTACAGGTGATAGAAAAAGTATGCTCGCCTACATCTATTGGCTCTGATAAAGTCTTAAGAATATTTGCTGCCACTCGTTGAGCATCAGAGACTTTACTAACATCCTGTAACAGTATAATAAACTCATCGCCTCCAAAACGAGAGACGGTATCTTCTTTACGAGTAGACAATAGTAATTTGCGTGCGACTTCTTTTAATATTAAATCACCGACGTCATGACCATAGGTATCATTGATATCTTTGAAATGGTCAAGATCAAGCATAATAATTCCAATACCATTTCTATTTTGATAGCTGATTATTTGAATCGCTTGGTTAAGGCGATCATCAAACAAACGGCGATTAGCTAAACCCGTTAAGGGATCTCTGAGGGCTAATTCTTCCATTTTTAAATGCTTGGATTTATGTTCAGTTATATCCTGACTAACACTAACAAACTGACTTATTTCTCCATTCTCATTCCTAATGGGTGAAATTGACATCATCGACCAATAAAATTCACCGTTTTTGGTACAGTTATAGGTTTCTCCATGCCAATCATCACCGGCAAGAATTGTTTTCCACAATTCGGTATGTAGTTCTGTTCGTGTCTTCGCGGTACTAATTAAGCTTGGTGTCTGACCAATAACTTCTTGTTCACTGTAACCAGTTACCACGCAAAACCGAGGATTAACGTATTCAATAATACCGTTTTTATCAGTGATAATAATTGAGCTGGCGCTATGTTTTACTGCACTGTTTAATGTTCTTAGTTCTACTTCTTTCAGCTTTCGTTCGGTAATATCAGTAATATAAGTAAAAAAACCGTTACCATCGGCCATAACTGTCGCCTTGTATCGAATAAATACATGATGGCCATTTTTGTGCATTAGGGTTAACTCGGCGGCTAGGTGCGAGTGAGAACGCGCCATAATCAACTGTTGACGTAATTGCTTACGGGATTCAGAGGTGACGAAGACTAATACTGATTTTCCCTGCATTTCAGTTAATGAATAACCGGCTAGTTGGCAAATAGCGGTATTAGAAAAGTTGATATCTAATTGTGGTGTAAGAATTAAAAATCCTTCAGAGGTTGTTTCTATAAATGAGCGGAATTTTTGTTCGCTTTCTAAAAGGGCTTTTTCGGCCTGACGCTGATCGGTAATATCATGGATAATTGAATAAAGTACCTTACGGCCAGCCATTATTATAGGGCCTGAATAGACACAAACATCCTTTATTTCGCCGTTTTTAAGCTGATGTCTAAAATTAAAATAGTCACGCTTTTCGGTTAGTGCTAGTTCTATTTCCGCTTCTATTTTGTCAACTGACAGTATATTGATATCGCTGATAGATAAGTTCTTAAATTCTTGTTCGTTATAGCCGTAGAATATTTCAGCAGCACCATTTGCTTTGATGATTTTTTGAGTATTGGGATCTATCAGTAACTCAATCGCCTTGTTTTTATCGAACAACTGGTAGTATTTTTCTGAGGATTCACGTAACTGCTGCTCTGCTAGTTTACGTTCAGTTATATCAAGCAGATAACCTTTAGCGAGAGTTGGCAATCCTGTATCATCTGTTTTCAATATCGTTTTTTCATAGACCCAACGAATATCACCACCTTTGGTAAATATTCGATAGTCCTGTTCAAAATAAACGATATCGTTCTTTAAAAAAGCGACCATTTCTTTGACAATACGATCTAAATCTTCAGGGTGGACAATGTCAGTAAATGTTAGCTTTTTTGATAAGAACTCCGCTGGTTCATAGCCAAATTGATGAACATTATTCGTTATTTTTACCACCAGGCCAACCCGGGCGTAAGTTGCCAGGTAAACAAAATAACAGGTCCTTGTTCAAATAGTTCCTCATCAGAAAATTCCAAAGTATTTCTCCCCTTAGATACAACAATAATGAGCTTTATTATTATGAATTAAGTTTCACATTGTCATGTTGACCTTGATCAACCGCATAACTATAAAAAGCCAACAAAAGAGCAACGTCTTCTAAATTATTATCGCCAATTTTCTATCAAAACGATCGCGATTGAGGAAGTGTACAGATACAAGAACGACTGTTTTCAGCACGAGGAAATATCACTGGGTGTTTTGGAATTGAAAACTAAGTGGAACTGGTTATGATGGGGTATGAAAATTGAAAGACATAGAAAACATTAGCAATCAAATATAGGTTTTTGATTGCTAAGAGAACTGTATTTAAGTTATCTATAAGATTGGTTTTTGAGCATTATTGAGCCTCTACATTACTGCAACAATGCTGTGGAAACTATCCGTCTTAGCTAACGTTATTCAACTTGGCTAAAAACCATATTGGTATAATCAACCATACCAATAATGTTTTTATTTTCAATAACGGGTGCAAGGTGAATACTTAAGCGCTCAAATAATCGTGCGCAATATCTTACATCCATGTCAGGTAATACACTGACCAATGGTTTTGTCATTATTTCATATAAGTTCACGCGATCTGGAGAACGATCTTTTGCCAGTACTTCTTTGGCAATATCAGCAAGCATAACTAAACCGTATTCATCTTGTTCATTACGTTTATTAATAATTAGCGCACTAATATTGTGCTCTTTGGCTAATTTAATGCCTTCAGCAACGGTCATCATCCCATCAGCAAATTGATAGTTGTTGGTGGTCATTACATCTTTAACTTGTACAAACTTATGGCTCATAACTCTTCCTCAATTTTACCTTTTAAGCGCTCCACCTGATGAGCTACTCCTACTGCATCTTCGACATTTAATTGAATAGCAATACCTTTACCTGGATCTTCATCAAAACCAGCAATATTACTAATTCGCTCAAGAATTTTTCTCGCTAAGTGCTGTTCAACAACAAAAAGCAATACATCTCTTTGTGTCTCAAGTTGCATGCCAAAAAAAGTGCGCTGGCGTTTAACACCTTCGCCTCGGGCATTGTTTATTATGGTTGCGCCTGTTGCGCCGGCCATTCTTGCACCTTTCATAACGTCGTCTGTTACAGCGTCGTCAACAAAGGCAACAATTAGTTTGAATTGCATATGATCACCTGTTTTATTTATCTTTTAGACTCTGTTAAGGAGCCTCGTTATTTCTGTTTAAATTACGTTTCTCTTCTTTAATTCTTTTTCTTTTTTCTAATTTTTTATTCGTCCGATGTGTTTTGGCTTCAGTAAGCTGCGCATAAGCCATTACGGCAATGATTGGACATAAACTAGCGAAAGCGATTAAACCAAATCCGTCAATCAAAGGACTACGTCCCGGAATAGTACTGGCTAAACCTAACCCCAAAGCAGCTACCAAAGGAACGGTTACGGTTGAGGTTGTTACACCACCTGAATCATATGCCAATGGCACTATAAGTTTAGGACAATAAAAAGTTTGAATGACCACGACAATATAGCCGGCAATAATATAATAATGAATAGGATGACCAACGACGATGCGGTAGCTCCCTAAAGCGATACCAAAAGCAACGCCAATAGCCACTGAAATTCTCAGGCTATTCGCATTAATCGCTCCACCGGAAACTTCTTCTGCTTTAAGGGCTACGGCGATAAGTGAGGGCTCTGCAATGGTAGTACTAAAACCAATAGCTGCGGCAAAAATATAAACCCACTTATAATCTGTCCAATGAATGCTGGTTAACACTTGCTCGCCAGCATGAATAAACTCTGGTGCGGTTAGCTGTTCTGCCATCATTTTTCCGAGCGGAAATAAGGCTTTTTCTAAACCAAGCAAAAACAACGCTAAACCAATAAGTACATAGATAAAACCGAAACCTACTTGTTTAATGTGCGGAATAGGTTTGCGAATAACCAGCAACTGAAAGCCTAAAATTATCGACAGAATAGGTAATACATCAATAACAGTATTTTTTAAGGTGGTCAAAAATTCAAATAATAAATCCATTAACTGATCACCATGCCGTAAATCATCACAAAAATCATTGGTGTTAATGAGGCAAAAGCAATTAAACCAAAGCCATCAATCATCGGGTTTCTACCTTTTATTGCTGAGGCTAAACCAACACCTAATGCTGTTACTAAGGGGACGGTAATCGTTGACGTAGTAACACCGCCAGAATCGTAGGCAATACCAATAATCCAGCTAGGAGCAATTAACGTCATCAATACCACAACAACATAACCGCCCAAAATTAAATATTGTATAGGCCAACCACGAATTATGCGTAATACACCAATAACAATGGCAAAACCAACAGCAAAGGCAACGGTAAAACGTAAACCATTGGCATAAGAAAGTTGTGACTCTAACGTATCAGCAATAATTCCACCGGATGCTGCAACAATTGCTGCTTCTTTAGCTACGGCGATTAAGGAAGGCTCAGCCACAGTGGTGCCAAATCCTAAACAAAAGGCAAAAGTCAGTAACCAGCTAATGCTGCCTTTTTTGGCGAATGCTTGCGCCATCGATTCACCAATGGGGAATAAGCCCATTTCTAAACCGTAAATAAAGAAGGTTAATCCGAGAACGACTAATGCGAGACCAACTAAAATATCGCCAATATTAGGCATGGGTTGTTGCAGCACAGCAAATTGAAAAAATGCAATAACGAGGATAATAGGTAACAAGTCTTTACAACTACCTAATAATGCTTTTAGAAAAACGATAAACTGATGATTCATAAATAATAAATTAATGGGGATTACCTGATATTATAAAATTAATTAAAACAATTACTTTGATTCAACACAAGGTAATTGTTTAATTAACATTAAAAGTAGGTGTTTTTTGGGCTTTACTGCCAGTCACTGATTTAATGCACTTACAATTGGGCTAAAACACTGTAATTGCACCATCTTATGACGACTAATTTTAAGGAGAGGGAAAGAGTAATCGTTGAGATAATCTATATGTCATCCAAAATACTCTGATAAATATTATTTAAAAATTAAAAAACTTCATCCAGTTTTTTACCTAATGAAATTTTTCCCATTTATTTGATTTAGATTGGGATAATAGGCAGATTTATCCTTGCGGTATTATTTATCGCTGGTTATTATTTTTACTCTTCCCATAATCATAAAGGAATAAAATGAAAGAGAATTATTTTAAAAAGTACCCAAACAAAGACGGATTTTTTAATGAATATGGCGGTGCATTTATTCCCCCAAATTTAGAAGAAGAAATGAAAAAAATTAATGATGCTTACTTTGCTATTAGTAAGTCCCATAAATTTATTTCAGAGCTTCGTGATATTAGAAAATATTATCAAGGTCGTCCGACTCCTGTTTATCATTGCCAACGCTTATCAGAAAAATATGGTGGCCAAATTTATTTAAAAAGAGAAGATTTAAACCATACTGGTGCTCATAAGTTAAATCATTGTATGGGTGAAGCATTGCTCGCTAAACACTTAGGTAAAAAGAAACTAATTGCTGAAACGGGCGCAGGACAACATGGTGTTGCCTTGGCTACCGCAGCGGCTTATTTTGGCTTAGAGTGCGAAATACATATGGGCGAAGTTGATATAAAAAAAGAGTACCCTAATGTACTGCGCATGAAAGTATTAGGGGCAACTGTTATCCCCGTAACGCATGGTTTGAAAACTTTAAAAGAAGCGGTAGATAGTGCTTTTGAAGCGTACCTTAAAGATCCTATTTCAACCATTTATTGCATCGGTTCAGTTGTGGGTCCACATCCATTTCCAATGATAGTACGTGATTTTCAACGTGTTATTGGCATTGAAGCGCGGGAACAATTTTTAGATATGACAGGTGAGTTACCTGACAGCGTTGTTGCTTGTATTGGTGGTGGTAGTAATGCAATGGGAATATTTTCTTCTTTTTTAGAAGATGATGAGACTCAATTGTTTGGTATTGAACCTGCAGGGAAATCTTTTAAAACGGGAGAACATGCCGCCACTATGACTCTCGGTAAGCCTGGTCTCATCCATGGGTTTAAATGTTATATCTTACAGGATGAAAATGGTGAGCCAGCACCAGTGCATTCAATTGCCAGTGGACTTGATTACCCAGGCGTTGGTCCAGAGCACAGTATGTTGAAGGATATGAATAAAGTGACCTACGACAGTATTACCGATAAAGAGTGTATTGATGCATTTTATGAATTGAGTCGATTAGAAGGAATTATTCCCGCTTTAGAAAGTGCCCATGCGGTTGCTTACGCCATGAAGCTTGCACAGAAATTCCCTGAAAAATCTGTACTCGTTAATCTAAGTGGTCGAGGAGATAAAGATCTCGATTACGTTGTTGATACCTTTGGTTTACCTGAATAAAGTATTAGTTATCAAAAACAGGTAATAATTTTATTGTTGCCTGTTTAGCTAATTTACTGTTTCAAATTCTTCAAAATTTCACATTCCCCAACAATATCATTTGAACAAGATTTTGCTAACGTATGCAACGTTTTCTCTAATAATGATAATTCGTTTATCGTCTCACGAACATTCTCCAATTGCTGCTTAATAAGTAGGTCTACTTCACTGCACGAGGATGAGGTGTCTGTTTGTACTTGTATTAAAATTTTTATTTTCTCAAGAGGAATTTGTAGCTCTCGACATCGGCGAATAAAAATCAAATTATCGACATCGCTAGAACGGTACTCTCGATAGCCATTGCTATTTCGCGATGCTTTAGGCAGTAAACCAACGTCTTCATAATATCGAATGGTTTTGCTGAGCACATTGGTTAATTTAGATAGCTGATTTATTTTCATTACGCTTGACCTTACTCCAACAGTAAGGTTTATCATGACGTAATTAAATACCTTATTCAAGAATAAAGAAGCTTATTATGTCGAGTTGTTGTGCTGCAGAAGCAAAGAATGCCAGTGAAAGAAAACTACTCTGGATTGTACTCATCCTTAATTTTAGTATGTTTGTTATCGAATTTATTGCCGGCTGGTTAGCCAATTCTAGTGGATTGCTTGCAGATTCTTTAGATATGCTTGCCGATGCTGCAGTGTACTCACTTAGCCTTTATGCGGTTGGTAAAAGTTTGTTGTATAAAGGTCGTGCGGCTTTGGCAAATGGCTATTTGCAGTTATCGCTTGGTTTACTCGTATTAGTCGATGTCGCCAGACGCATCTGGCTTGGCAGTGAGCCTCAATCTGAGTTGATGCTTTCGATTGGTTTCATGGCCTTAATTGTTAACATGATTTGTTTTGTCCTCTTATACCAGTTCAGACAAGGTGATGTGAACCTTAAAGCAAGCTGGATTTGCTCACGTAACGATATGTTGGCCAATATAGGGATAATAATCTCAGCCGTTTTAGTCGGTCAATTCGATGCAGCATGGCCTGATTGGGTAATAGGCAGTGTCATTGCTGGTATCGTCATTCATTCTAGTCTCGCTATTATTAATGAAGCGAAAGTATCAATTCAAAGCGATGCAGTAGCTGATAAAAACCGTACTTAATGAGTGCATTACCCAAGAATTTTCAGCCATATTTTTATCGTTATCAAGTCGGTCTAACCGGTTTAGTTTAGGACTTCGTCCGCCAAAAACGTACGTTATAACCTTTTAAAACTCCGTAGGTAGTTGACAAAATACCTTCAATATCATTATCAAAAAATAGGAAATACAGATGCATTATTTTAGTAATGTGCCTCATAAGACAGTAAACATGTCGTGGTTATCTTCAGCGAAGGTATTTTACCTTCAATTATTTATTCTGCTTTGTTGGGCATTTAGTCCTTTGGTGCACAGTAAAAATGAAGTAAAAACACCTGAACAGCAACACTTAACATTGTCTTCGGCGATCAAACGAACGCTTAAAGATAACCCTTCACTTAAGGTATTTAAATTTCGTCAGAACGCTCTTGAGGGCCAATTACAAATTCAGGGTTTAAGTCCGGCTTATGAAGTCGGTTTTGAAATGGAAAATTTCGCCGGTACGGATGATGTAGGTGTCTTCAAAAGTACAGAATTCACTCTTTCACTTTCTTCAATTTTAGAATTAGGGGATAAAAGAAAAGCGCGTGCCGATGTGATTAATAGCCGTAGCTCACAAATTGCGGCGATGCGTAAAATTGAAGCGCTAAATGTGCTAGGTGAAGTGACTCGTCGGTACATTGACATCATTGCGGCACAAGAGCGTTTGTTATTAGCTAAAGAGGCGACATTACTCGCTGAGGAGACGTTAACCGAAGTTGAAAAACGCTCAAAAGCGGGAGTAGCACCTAAAGCAGAGATAAAACGAGCACTAGCCGCAGTAGGCAATGCCAGACTTACCACCTCATCTGAGCAACAACAGCTGGACTACGCAAGAGTTGCGCTCGCTATGATGTGGAATGAAACGACACCATCATTTACGGGTGTTGAAGGACGCTTATATCAGTTTTCAACGGATATTGAATTTAAAGAGTTACTGGAAAAAGTTAAACAAAACCCTGAAATTTTAATTTATGCCACTGAAGAACGATTAAAAGAAGCTCAGTTAAGATTAGCCCGTACAGAGTCCAGTGCAGATATAAAATGGTCGGTCGGTATCAAACAAATACAAGCGCTAAATGATACTGCACTAACCGCCGGTTTTAGCATGCCGTTATTTTCTTCAAAACGAAATGTCGGTGCCATTAGTTCAGCACAAGCAGCACGTGACGAAGTAGTTGTTAAAAGGAAAGCGACCATGCTGGCTTTACATCATCAGCTATATCGAGCTTATGCGAACAGGAAACAGGCTATTTTTACTGCGAAAAATTTAAAAGAGAGCATCATACCTACATTAACAGAAGCGTTAAATGAGACCCAGGTAGCATACCAACGTGGCCGTTACAGTTATTTGGATTATTTAAGTGCAAGGCAGGAATTGCTCTTTGCTCGTCGCGCCATGATTGAATCAGCAGCAGCCGCTTTACGTTATGGCACACAAATAGAACAACTTATCGCTGAGCCATTGTCTGCGACACAGAGCAATCATGCGCAACCAAATAACTTCATCAATCAAAAAGCATTTTAAGGTATTTTCCATGGCAACTTTTCAAAGAGAAACTAGTCACCAACTAAAAGGTCACAAAAAAGTGATTAAAAATAGAGTCAATCCCAGTGTTTTATTCTTATTAGTAACGGCGTTAGCCAGCATAGCCATCAGCAACAATGCAATGTCAGCAGATACGCATGGTCATAAAGATGAGCACACGGATGAGCATAAAAGCGAACACAAAGATGAACATGGTGAAGAAGAAGGGCATATTGAAATTACAAAAGTTAATGCGCAAAAAGCAGGTATCATCAACGCTACAGCAGGTACAGGGCAAATAAAACAAACGACCACTGTCTATGGTAAAGCGGTGATTGACTCAAGTGCAATAAGTCAGGTGCGCGCACGTTTTCCTGGGCTGATCACTAAATTAACCGTTAACGTTGGCGATAATGTTACGACGGGTGAAAACATTGCTCAAGTAGAATCAAGCGATAGTTTAACGCGTTATAACATTACCGCGCCTATTTCAGGTGTGATAACCAAACGTCACGCTAACCCCGGCGACTTGACCAATCAACAACCGCTATTAACTGTCGAAAACTATAAGCAGTTATGGGTTCAGTACAAGATATTCCCAAGTCAACGACAAGCAATTCACACCGGTCAACAAGTCACTATTTCATCAACAGCTGCCACAACTCAATCGAGCATCATGCATTTAATGGCCAATAAAAATCAGCCATTTATCATCGCAAGAGTGCCATTAGATAATAGCAAAGGTTCATGGGCTCCAGGACAATTGTTAACGGGCAGTGTAGTAACTCATCAAGTGGATGTTAACTTAGTTATCGATAATCGTGCCTTTCAATCCGTTGAAGGAAAAAACATTATTTTTGTAACAAATAAAGGGGGATATGAAACGCGTGAACTAACACTTGGCCAAACTGATGGACAATTTAGTCAAGTTATCTCAGGTTTAAAAGCGGGTGAGCAATATGCGCTGATCAATAGCTACTTGCTAAAAGCCGATTTAGGTAAAGCTGGCGCAGCGCACGCTCACTAAGGAGATAAACATGATTGAATCAATATTACGTTTCTCCATCGCGCGTCGTTGGCTGATGATGACCATGATATTTGTACTCATCGGTCTTGGTTATTGGAGTTATCAAAAACTTCCCATAGACGCAGTGCCTGACATTACTAATGTGCAAGTGCAAATTAATACCCGTGCGCCAGGTTATTCACCACTTGAAACGGAGCAGCGCATTACTTTTCCGGTCGAAACGGCGCTTACTGGTATTCCTAATTTGTCATACACGCGCTCCATCTCACGTTATGGATTATCGCAGGTCACGGTGGTTTTTAGTGAAGATACCGATTTATATTTTGCCCGTAATTTGATTAACGAAAAGTTAAGCGCCATTAAAAATAAAATTCCCGCAGGTCTAGAGCCTGAAATGGGGCCGATATCAACGGGATTGGGAGAAATTTTCATGTATAGCGTGGTGGCATCACCACAGGCAGTAAAAGCAGACGGTTTATCCTATGACGCAACGGCTTTGCGGGAAATTCAAGATTGGATTATTAAACCTCAACTTGCATTGGTGCCCGGCGTTACAGAAATAAATACGATAGGAGGGTATGACAAACAATACCATATCACGCCATTGCCTAAAAAAATGCTCGAATTTTCAATCTCCTTTAACGATATCAATGTTGCCTTAAGTAATAATAATAGCAATCGAGGGGCAGGTTACATAGAACAAAATGGTCAGCAACTTACGGTTAGATCGCCGGGTCAACTCGCCAATATCAACGATATAGAACAAGTGATTGTTAAAGTCATTGATGATACACCAGTGCAAATATCAGATATTGCCCAAGTTGCTATCGGTAAATCACTTCGCACGGGTGCTGCAACATCTGCTGGTAAAGAAATAGTACTCGGCAGTGCCATGATGTTGGTGGGTGAGAACTCTCGGGTAGTTGCCTTAGCGGTAGCTAAAAAGCTTGAGAAAATAAAATTGTCACTACCAAAAGGCGTTATCGTTGAGTCGGTATATGACCGAACAACACTGGTTGATAAAGCCATGTACACAGTACAAAAAAACTTAGTTGAAGGGGCTTTACTGGTCATCATTGTGCTCTTTCTTTTACTAGGCAATGTTCGAGCAGCATTAATTACTGCAGCAGTAATTCCCTTAGCTATGTTAGCAACGATCACTGGTATGGTGAAAACAGGTGTTTCAGCCAACTTAATGAGTCTTGGCGCACTTGATTTTGGTTTAATTGTTGATGGTGCAGTGATCATTGTTGAAAACTCCATTAGACGGTTAAGCGATGCGCAAAAACTCCAAGGCGGTATTCTTTCTCGAAAAGATCGGTTACATGTCGTTTATTCGGCAACGAATGAAGTGATCAGACCAAGCTTATTTGGCGTCTTCATTATTACCATTGTTTATATTCCGTTATTTAGTTTAACGGGTGTTGAAGGGAAGATGTTCCACCCTATGGCGGCAACTGTAGTGATGGCATTGATAGCCGCACTTGTTTTATCTTTAACCCTTGTGCCTGCTGCCGTTGCTTTATTTATGAAGGGTAAAATTAGTGAGAAAGAAAGCCCAGTGATCAGTGCCGCTAAAAGTGTGTACAAGCCACTTCTTATTGGTGCAATGAAGCTACGTTGGATAATTTTACTGGCGTGTGCTGCTTTGGTCGCTTTTTCAATTTGGTTAGCGACCACACTGGGCTCTGAATTCATTCCGCAGCTCAATGAGGAAGACTTACTGTTGCAAGCAATCCGCATTCCAGGTACGAGTTTGAGCCAATCGATTGAAATGCAAAAAGCACTGGAATTAAAAATACAGCAATACCCTCAAGTCAAAAATGTATTCTCTAGAATTGGTACGCCAGAAGTAGCTAATGATCCTATGCCACCTAATATTGCTGATACTTATGTAATGCTAATACCTCGGAGCCAATGGCCTGATCCGAAGTTAAGTCATGGTGAATTGGCTGCACAAATTGTTGTGTCAGTTTCTGGCCAACCGGGAAACAATTTTGAGCTAACCCAGCCCATTGAAATGCGTTTTAATGAACTGATTTCTGGCGTTAGGGCAGATCTTGGCATCAAAGTTATTGGTGATGATCTAAACCAGCTACTTAAATCAGCGAATGCCATTCGAGAAGTGATAGAAAAAATTGAAGGCGCTAGCGATATTCAAGTTGAGCAGGTAACGGGATTGCCAATGTTATCGATACACCCAAAAAGGGTTGAACTTGCGCGCTATGGTCTTAATGTCTCACAACTGCAATATGCTTTATCTACAGCTATTGGTGGCGAGAAAGCAGGGGTGATTTATGAGGGGGACCGCCGTTTTGATATCGTGGTAAGACTGCCAGAGCAAGTTAGACAAAATGTTAATCGGTTAAGCGAGTTGCCAATTGCTCTGCCTAATGGGAATTATGTTCCATTGTCTGAAGTGGCTATATTGGAGCTAGCGCCTGCACCTAATCAAATTAGTCGAGAAAATGGTAAACGACGTATCGTGGTAACCGCCAATGTACGTGGTACTGATTTAGGCTCGTTTGTTAAAAATGCCAAGCAACAAATCCAAGATAATGTTGAGATACCTGCTGGTTATTGGCTTGAGTACGGTGGCGCTTTTGAACAGTTAGAATCGGCAAGTAAACGCTTAACCATTGTTGTTCCGCTCACCTTAGCATTGATTTTAGGGCTGTTAATCATGGCATTTGGCAATCTAAAAGATGCTTTGATTATATTTACAGGTGTCCCATTAGCGCTTACTGGGGGTGTTCTTGCTTTGTGGTTTCGTGGTATGCCCTTATCTATTTCAGCAGGTGTAGGTTTCATTGCGCTTTCTGGTGTGGCCGTGCTCAATGGTTTAGTCATGCTCTCCTTTATTCGTGATTTATGTAAAGAACGCGGAGAACTTATGTCTAGAATTATTGATGGCGCTATGATCAGATTAAGACCTGTTTTGATGACGGCTTTAGTCGCTGGACTAGGTTTTGTTCCTATGGCGCTTAATATAGGTACGGGTGCAGAAGTACAGCGACCATTAGCCACCGTAGTGATTGGTGGAATTATCTCGTCTACTTTGCTTACTTTATTTGTATTGCCAATACTTTATCGGATTGCGCATCAAAGTGACTTCAAGCGGGCTTAGTAAAAGGAGCAGTAAGCTGTTAGATAACAGCTTACTGCTCCTCTCTACGTAGGATGAATATGAATTAGCTGTTATAGAAAACAGGTAAAGAAATAAACGTTTTAGTCTAGATACAGTCATCTTGTTGTGGGGGTATAGATGATTAATTTAAAGAATATTTGTTAATGCTATGCCAATACCGAAACGTTTTTGATTAACATTGTAGTCAATCAAACTCTCACCATAGCCACTACTAAATTGAGCGTAACCTTTTAATTTTCCCCACAGTGGAAAGGTAGCACCGACTTCAACAAAGCCATTATGCGTGGCGAAATTCTCACGGCCTTTAAAAGATAATTCAAAATCTTTACTGTATTTGTATACCATGCCTAATTCAAAGTGACCCATGTAATCTAAAATATCGGGATTGTCATCCCCTTGGCCAGCCGAAGGAGAAGACTTCTCTCCTTCAGGTATGCGATACCAAGGACGAAAAGATAGGGCGAAGTTACGTTTTTCATACAGGTAGTTAATATAAACACGATTCCAACTTCTGGAAAGCAACTGTGAACGGCCATTTGATTGATGCTCGAAACCGGTAATTAAGGCTGAGTTTCCTCCCCAAGGATGATAATTTAGCGGCGTAATATAGAAGAATTCAGGTTGATAATTGGTTTCTCTAAACGGTTTAGAAATTTCATCTGCGTAAATTTGCCACCATGACTTTAAGGTAAAACCAAAAAATAATTGGTCACCTTCATTCAACCAATACCCAGTCAGCAGGGGAATCTTTAGGCTTATTTGAAACTTGGCCTCAGCATCTTTTAAATTATCGGCCCATAATGGAACGTCTTGATAAGCTTGACGATTAATTTCATCAACATAAGAAAAAGGCAAGATGTAATTCATTTTATGAGGTGTAAGCACATAAGGATCCGCAGCGGTTCTTTTTTCTTTAATTATTCTATGGGAAAGCGCACCCAGTTCAATGTCCTGGCCTTCGCCATCTTGGAGAATGATACGTGCTATCTGTTCTTCGCATTGTTTTTCTATTTGCGCTAGCGTAGCCTTTTTATTGGCACTTTTATTGGCACTTTTAATGGCAGTAAATAAACATTCTTCAAAGGCTGTTTCGTGAGGAGTTCTGTCGACGCTGTTGTCATCACTTTCAGGTGTAAAAGCTCGTGTGCTCATCGAAAGTGACAATAAAAGTAGGTAAAACCCAATTAAAAATACTGATCTCATAATAGTCGATAACTTGAACTAAAAATTTGTCTCGATTATAGCTTATTGTGTTACAAATCAATAGCGCTTCAACGTCGTAAGTTCACAAGAGTGACCCAGTAAGTCATCAAACTATTAACATTTTATTCACTTATTTCAAAGCCCCCTCTAAATATGTCTAATTATGTCAGGTAATTTCAAAGCATTTCGCTCTGGTCATTGGTCGTGTATTTATCTCGATTAACCGCAACCGTCCTTTCTTTATTACTGAGGACTTGTATCTTGATTGTTAAATAATGTAACCCAACGTTGGTATCACAATGAAACTCACCAAGAGCGCCTTAACTAGCCCAGCAGCCGTTGCTGTAGTTGTTGCCCTAACTCTGCTAGTCGGCATGCTCAGTTTATTTAAGTTACCCGTTCAGCTTTTTCCTGATATTGAACGTCCACAAATAGCGGTACAAACCTTTTGGCGATCGGCATCACCTAAAGAAATTGAATCTGAAATCATTGAACCCCAAGAGCAAGTATTGCGAGGTATCCCTGGTATAGAGTCAATGAATGCTTTTGCCAATAGAGGAAGTGCTTACATAAACTTGTCGTTTGGTGTTGGCACTAATATGGAGCAAACCTTAATTGAAGTGATAAGTCGAATGACTCGTGTGGCCAATTTGCCACGTGATGCCAGACCGCCACGAATAATGCTTGGCGGTTTTGGGGGCAATACTCCCGCGCTAACCTATTTCTTTTTACAAGCTTTACCGGGCAATACTCAAGATATTAACCAATATATCGACTTTACTAATGATGTTATTAGGCCGCGCCTTGAAGCGGTTGAAGGGGTTGCTGGCGTGCAAACCTTTATGGAGCAAAATAGGGAAGAGCTACAGATCCGATATGACCCTATTAAAGCGGCAGAATATGGTATCGAAATTCCAGAATTAATCGCTTTAGTTTCGGCAAGTGATGACATTTCAGGTGGTTTTGTCGATGTTGGCAGACGTCAATATACCTTGCGATATAGCGGTAAATACAGTGTTGATGAATTATCACAATTAATGCTTGAGTCACGTGGTGGTCGTAATATTCGTTTAAGTGATATTGCTACTGTTGAGGTGCGTCGTAACGATAGACAAGGACTGGCAGTTCAAAATGGTAATCCTGCTTTTTCAATGCGCATAGACAGAGCCAATGGCGCTAATGTATTAGAAACGCTAAATCGCGTTAAAACAGAAGTGGCATTACTTAATAATGAATTACTCGCGGATAAAAAATTAGTGATGGTGCAATCTTTTGATGCCTCGGTCTTTATTTATCGCGCCATTAATTTAGTGACTAGTAATCTATTTGTCGGAATTGTTTTATCGTTATCGGTTTTATGGTTCTTTATTCGTCGAGCCCGCGCTACGTTCATTATTGCTACCGCTATCCCGGTAAGCTTGTTAAGTACTTTTATCGTCTTGGAAATAACGGGGCGGTCGCTCAATGTTATCTCATTAGCGGGTTTAGCTTTTGCAGTAGGCATGGTGCTTGATGCCGCCATTGTGGTGTTAGAAAATATTTTACGAATGCGTGATAAAGGCTTAGATGAACATGATAGTGCGGAGCAAGGTGCAGGGCAGGTGTGGGGCGCTTTACTTGCTTCTACTGCGACAACCGTTGCTATATTTCTACCAGTATTTTTCTTAAAAGATATTGAAGGGCAACTCTTTGGTGATTTAGCGTTAACTATTGCCATTGCGGTGTCGGTGTCACTTATCGTTGCCGTAGTGCTGCTACCTGTTTTAGCAAAATATTTTCTCAAACAACAAGAAGTGAACGATCCGAATAAAAAACTGTGGCAGAGAATTACCCGTTTTGTGATGAACAGCACCAGTAGTCGAGCTAAGCGCTTGTCACTCGCTGCAAGTCTTTTAATATTACCGGTTGTCATATCTATTATTGCCATACCAAAACTTGATTATTTACCACCAGTAAAGCGCGATGCTATTGATGCGAACTTGCAATTTCCGCCCGGTGCAAATGTCAAAACTATAGAGAAGGAAATTATCCAACCAATTGTCGAGCGATTAAAACCATATATGGATGGCACTAAAGAACCAGCATTGAAAAACTATTATATTTTTGGTGGACCCTTTGGTGGCAGTTTAGGCGTTAGGGTAAAAGATCAAGACCGAGTTGATGAGCTACTTGACATTGTTCAGAATGAAATACTTATTGACCTACCCGATACACGAGCGTTTGCGAGACAAGGTAACTTGTTCGGTGGTTTTGGTGGCGGTAGACAAGTACAGGTACATCTGCAATCTAAAGATACCAAAGCACTGCAAGAAGTAGCTCGCCAAGGTATGGATTGGATAAAAGAAGCGATTGAAGGGGCGAATGTTAACGCCAACCCTGGTCTTGCTATGTCAGAGCCAGAGATTAACTTAAGCCCGAACGATCGTAATATTTTAGAGCAAGGCTGGAACCGTCGAGATGTAGGTCGCGTGGTGAGAACCTTGGGTGATGGTCTGTATGTTGGTGAGTATTTTAATGGCAGTAAACGGTTGAACATGATTTTACGTGCCGATGGCTGGGATGATCCCGATAACTTGGGAGATGTGCCTGTTGTTACAGGAAATGGCAGCGTTACACCGTTATCAAACTTAGTCGATATACAACGTACAGTTGGACCAAGCCGATTAACGCGTATTGATGGACAACGTACCATTAGTTTGAATGTTAACCCGCCTAAAGGTTGGTCGCTGGAAGAAACGATATCAGCATTAAAGTTACAGGTAGAGCCAAAGTTACGAAATATCATGCCAAATGATGGCAATATTCAATATGGTGGCAGTGCTGACCAGTTAGATAAAGCGATTAGTGTTATGGCAGAGAACTTTGCTTTTGCTTTAGTTATTCTGTTTCTATTAATGGCTGCCTTATTCAAGTCCATCAAGGATAGTTTACTGGTTGTTATTACCATTCCTTTAGCCACGGTTGGTGGTATTTTAGCGCTACAACTACTTAACCTCACTGTTTTTCAACCACTCGATTTACTGACTATGATAGGTTTTATCATTTTACTGGGATTAGTGGTTAATAACGCCATTTTATTAGTACATCAAACACGTTTAGGCCAACAAGATGGTCTTGAACGGACACAAGCTATTGAGGAAGCGTTGACCTTACGTTTACGGCCTATTTTTATGAGCACAGCAACCAGCTTTTTTGGCATGTTACCACTGTTACTTATGCCTGGCGCTGGCAGTGTTATATATCGCGGTTTAGCCGCGGTTATCGTCGGTGGTTTAGCCTTTAGTACAATATTTACCATCGTTTTACTGCCATGTTTGTTAAGACTCTCTAAGCATGATTTTTTCTTAAGTCGGAGTAAAAATCAGAGTAAACAAAGTGCAGTACAACAATTACCAAACGCTAGCGTTAACCCGTAACGACAACTCAAGAGATTAAGGAACAAATCATGAATAATTTAATGCTAACCAATGTTGTACCACCAAAAATGGCACTGTTGAGAAATAAGTCGAGCAATAAGTCGATTAAAGGAAACCTTTTCAGTTCAGCATTCATAACTTTTACGTTTATCTCAGTCATTGGTTTACTTAACTTTTGCCAAGAAGCCAATGCGGCAGAAACGCCAGAAAAGCCAGCACACTTGGTCAGTGTTGAGTCCGTTAAAAAAGAACAGGTGAACCCAAGTATTTGGTTGCCTGCCAATGTTATCAGCCGTAAAAATGCACCAATATCTGCGGAACAAACCGGACAATTGTTGTGGATTGAAGATGTTGGTAGCCAAGTTAAAAAAGGCCAGCTGTTAGCACAAATTGACGATCGCCATTTGAAGTTGCAATTGGCCGGTCAACAAGCTCAAGTGAATCAACATCAAGCTGATGTTGACTATCTCACCGGGCAAAAGGCACGTTTTCTAAAGTTGCGCGAAAAAAACAATTCAGCGTTAAGTGAACTTGAACGGGTTAATAAAGATTTAACCATTGCTATTAATGAAGTTGCTGCGTTGAATATATCAGTGGAGCAAACCTTACTTTCCTTAGAGAAAACCACTATTAGAGCGCCGTTTACTGGAAATATTAGTCAACGTTTTGCCCATGTTGGTGAGCTAATCTCTGTTGGCCGTCCGTTAGTGCAACTCATTGATACTAAGAATCTTGATATTAAAATTGCTGCGCCAATTTCAATCGCACCATTTTTACAACGAGGCAGTAAGGTGATGGTCAAATGGAATCAAACCTTGATTGAACTACCTGTACGTACATGGAGCCAAGCGGGCGATCAAGCTTCCCGTACTTTTGATGTCAGGCTAGCTGCTGATGGCATAGCGATGTTAGCAGGTACCGCTGTTACTGTCTCTTTACCTAAACAAGCACCAAGAGAAGCTATTTTAGTGCCACGTGATGCTTTGATGCTGCGAGAAAATGAAACTTATGTATTAACTATCGATGCTGATCAACAAGCACAGAAAGTTGCTGTGCTTGTTGGACAAGGTGTAAAGAGTTGGGTTTCAGTAACGGGCGCTTTATCGGTAAATGATAGTGTGGTCGTTCGTGGCGGAGAGCGTTTACAAAGCGGTGAGAAAGTACGATTTATGAAAGATAAAAATCATGAGGTCATTGCTAAAGTTAATTAACAGCCAGAATAACGGGTACATAAATAGTTATTATTCTAGCTAAATTAACAGAGGAACTATGGTTATAAAATATAAAAGTATTCACTAGTTTTGCTTACACTTTCATGTATGAGCTCAGCCGACTCGTGTGGCCACTTGTCGGCTTTTTTGTACCTACTTTGCTCCTACTTTTTACCTAGTAAAGTAAATATCTTTTTGGCAATATCAGTATTATCTATTTGCCCCTTAAATTGCTCACTTCCTTTACCAAAGGCATAGACGGGTACATCCACTGCGGTATGTGTACCCGAATGACTAATTGAACCCCAGCCAGTGTTTGTCTTTATGTCTATGATTTTTTTAATTGCTATCAAAATAGGTCCTTCAGCTTTAGGTGCCCATTTTTTTTGTTTTTGTTCTGCTGATAACTGTTGGTATATTTTTATACCCTCTTTTTTTGACTGTAATAACAACGCCATATCATCAGAAGATATCTCAAACTTTAATACCTCATTGACCTGTTGCAGAGTCAGGTTGTTGTTAGCAAAGGTTTTGGCAAACGTTTCAGGAGAAAGGGGCAGTGTTCGTAGTATCTCAGGTTGCCATAAATATTTACTGTGTATGTCTTTGTTAGACATAGCTGTTTTTCTTCCAATACTGAGGCCTCCTGTACTATGATCTGCTGTAAGTACAACTAAGGTATCTGGATTTTTAGCGACATACTCTTCTAGAAAAGCGATTGTTTTTGCAAGGTCGTCCATTTCAGCCATAGCCGCGCCAATATCTCGTCCATGTCCACCCCAATCGATTTGACTGGCTTCAACTAACATAAAGTAACCATTGGGATTTTTAAGCTGTTTTGTAGCTGCCTTTGTCATTAACGACAAACGATGTTTTTCTTTATCGTCTAGGGCCCAAGGTAAACCGCTATCGCCAAAAAGACCGAGTACCGGTTTATTTAATTTCAGTGTTGATAATTGTTTATAATCATCTATATATTGAAAACCAGCTGCTTTAAATTCGTTGACTAAATTACGGTCTTCTCGAATAAAGTATTTCCAGCCGCCACCAAAATAAACATCGGCTTTTATGCCATTGTCGATATAACTATCAGCAATAGCGTTATAGTTATTTCTGTTTTCATTATGAGAAAGATAAGAGGCAGGAGTTGCATGATTTATCTGAGAAGTAACAACGACACCTGTTTTTTTACCTTGCTGTTTGGCCCACTCTAAAACAGTCAAAAGCGACTTTTTATTAGTATCAACAGATATCGCATCATTATAAGTTTTTACACCTGTCGCTAGCGCTGTTGCAGCAGCAGCTGAATCAGTGATGTACCCAGACATTTTTGCTGGGTAGGTACTACTTGAGCCGACATAATGTTTATCAAATACACTTTGTTCAATTTCAGCTGTTGTCGGGTCATCATTGAAATAACGATAAGCAGTGGTATAAGCTGGTCCCATACCATCGCCTACGATCATGATGATATTTTTAGGGCTGCTTTGTGAATTTGGGGCTACTGAGTTATCAGATGAAATATCACTAGACTGTTCAGTGGTAGTACAAGCACCCAATGTGAGGGTGACAAAAACGGCGGAAAGTAGTTTTTTCATTATGTTGGTTCTTTGTGGTTAAATATAATGGGATTAATTCTTTGTGGTTAGTTCAAGCCAGACCAAGCGGTGATCGGATGACGCTTTTCTATCTTTTATCAACCGGTAGCTTTCGTCGGTTTCTGCAGGCCAAAAGATACCAGAATTGTTAATATTTAACCCGCTAACTGAGGGTAAGACATAATCAACTCTCATGCGCCAAAAAGCCGTATGGTACTTACCATGAGCATTTTCAGGACTATGCTTTTCGCCTGCTTGACTTTGCGGCATAGCATCTTGAATTTTATCATCGTTTAATAACGATGAAATACCGGCTTTAATCGCATTACCATCCACAGTCGTTGCGTTTAAGTCGCCAAGAATAACAAAGGATTGCTTGGCTTTAATGCCACCCTTATTACCTTTGTCATCGTAAATGTAGCTCGATTTCCCAGGGGATATATAGTCTTGCCAAAAACGTATTTCATCATGATTACGTTTACCGTTTCTATCTTCTGGACCATCAAATACCGGTGGTGTTGGATGGCTTGCCAGTATGTGAATGGTTTTACCGTTGACCTCTACGGGCACGTCCCAATGGGACTTTGATGAAAGTCTAAGCTTTTGCCAAACCTGTTGGCTGTACCAGGCTTTATTTGATTCAGGATCTATAGGCATTAATGCATTTGGCATGTCATGCCATTTAAAGTGTTGGAAAGTTCTGATTTGATCAACGTTTATTGGGTATTTTGATAAAAGAGCCATACCAAAATGACCTGGGAAGTAACCAAAACCATAACCATCGCCGGGCAATTTTCCTTTTTCACCGTTACCATCGATGTCCATACCAGAATTTACTCCGGTATTAACAGAGCCTTGGTAATAGTATGGAAAATCAATAGCCGTTTTACCGTTTTGATTTTTATTTAAATAGTGACTGATAAAGGCTTTTAAGTCCTGGTGATCATTATTTTGATTATCAAATTCATTTAATAAAATAATATCAGGGTTAACCGTTTGAATGATCTCAGCAATATTTTTTATCTGTTGATGATCACTAGCTAAAGCTTTGGTAAGTGTTTTTCCGGAGATATTGGGTGCTTCACCACGTTTATGGGCAACGTAATTTAACGCCTCCATACTAACATTGAAGGTCGCAATTTTTAATGTCGTTTCTTGTGCAATAGTCATAGTGGGGAACACCCAGGCAATTAAGGCAATGATTGAATATTTTTTCATAATAGATTTTCTTTACGTCAATGAATTAAATTAAGCCGCAACCACGTAAAATAATGTCTGACAAAAATGCGATAACTTTTTCAACATCATCATCTTCGAAATCAGCTTGATTCATTATGGTTAATATTTGGGTGTCAAAATCAGCGTAATGCTGGGTAGAAGACCAAATAAGGAAAATAAGATGAACGGGATCAACATTAACCATCTCACCGTTGTCTATCCACTGTTGAAATAACTTAGCTTTTTCTCTTACCCATTGGCGTTGGTATGTTCGAGCATAATCTTTCAGGTGTTGCGCGCCTTGGATAACTTCCATGGCATATATCTTTGATGCTTCAGGGTGTTTAAATGACATTCTTACCTTGGCGGCGATAAATTTTTCTATGGCAACTTTAGGTCCTTCGTTTTGCTCAATATCTCCAATACCTTCGTCCCACATTTGAAGTGTATTTTCTAGTACAGCATGATAAATATTCTCTTTGTTTTTGAAATAATAGAGGACATTTGCCTTGGGTAGCTCAGCTCTATCAGCAATAGACTGAACTGTTGCACCCCTATAGCCTTGCAGTACAAACTCTGTTCTGGCTGCCGATAGAATCTTAACTTGACTCTTTACTCGAATATTACCTGTTTTTTTTATTAGATTAGCACTAGTCATTCTTTAGGCTCGGTGTTCGTTAGTATTTTTATGATTGTTTTTATGTGAATTTTTACGTTTTGTATTGGTAGAAATTACACATTACTTAAATTGTTATTAGTCAATTTTCTCGTCTTTTTAGAAAAATTACTCATATTATGTTTATTAACAATATCTACAGTGAATGTAATTTATTAAACTAAAAAAGTACATCATATCGTTGTTTGATTACAATTTTATTATGAGATGGCTAAAAATTAATGTTTTATAAATATTTTTATAAAATTTTTTTATTACTTCAAATATTATCAAGTGAACTGCTTTTATTCGTTTACTTTAAGTTATTGTTTTTACTGTAACTGGATTGCTTATGATTATTTATCTGACCGTTTGGAAAGTTTTTATAACCAAATGTAATTAAACTTGTCTCTTTTCATAACAATATTTTATATAAAAAAGTTATTTATTTTATCTTCTACAAACCTACAACTGAAATAACTCGTTACTCTTTGTTTTTAAAGGGTTTGTAATTTACTTGTTGTTTTATTCTTACTGGTCTTACATCTCTATACATTTACATTCTTATCAATATGTAAATATTTGTAATGAAACTGACATAAAAGTCTGCTAATTTCAATATAAATAAAAACAGAGCAAATGGTTAACTTTTTATCATTTGTTTCCATAAGAAAAATAATTATTTAATAACATAACTTAGGAATAACAGATGAAAACTCATCGTATCTCACGCATTACTGGCGCGTTAATACTTGCGCTTGGACTCTCTACGGCGGCTATGGCTAATGTTACCACCTCTGCAATAAAAGGACGGGTTGCAGGGCCAAGTGGTAATCCTGCGGCTGGATCAATCATAACTATTGTTCACGTACCATCTGGTACTACCAAAACGGCAACAGTTAATGAAGCAGGCCTTTTCGTTGCCAAAGGCTTACGTGTAGGTGGACCTTACCGAGTTGTTGTTGATTCAAATAAATTTGAGGATACAACTGTAAAAGATATTTATTTAACATTAGGTGAAACATACCCGTTAAGTGTGGCTTTAAACTCAGAAAGCGCATTAGAAACCATTGTTGTTACTGGTCGTTCTATCAGTATGCAGTCAGGTGGTACAGGACCAGCAGCTCATTTTAATTCTGACGACTTAAAATATGCCCCGTCAATAAATCGTGATCTGAAAGATATTGTACGTATTGACCCACGTATTTATATTGATGAAAGTCGCAGCGATGCTATTCAGTGTGGTGGTGGTAACCCAAGATTTAACAGTTTAACTGTTGATGGCGTTCGTATGAATGATAGCTTTGGTTTAAATGATAATGGTTATCCGACTACACGTATTCCTTTTTCATATGATTCAATTGATCAAGTCTCGGTTGAACTCGCCCCATTTGACGTAAAGTATGGTGGTTTCACCTCTTGTAACATTAACGCGGTAACAAAATCAGGCACAAATGAAGTGCATGGCAGTGTCTTTTACGATTACAGCAATGATTCATTGAAAGGTGACAGCATTGAAGGTGAAGACCAAGACAATGGTGATTACGATGATAAGCGCTATGGTTTTAATGTTGGTTTACCGTTAATTGAAGATACGTTATTTTTATATACCTCTTATGAAAAATTAGATGGTGTGCAATTATTTGAATATTCGCCAATGACTGGAAGCGATCCTCAAGTTACACAAGCGGATATTGATCGTGTAAACCAAATATCGATAGATAAATATGGTTATAACGCGGGTGGCACTCCAGCAAGTAAAGCGGTTGATGATGAAAAAATTCTTGTTAAATTAGATTGGAATATTAATGAAGATCATCGTGCTAGTTTTGTGTACAACTACAATGATGGTTTTAAATTAGACCAATCTGATGAATGGGGTATGACGTTAGACAATCATTTTTATGAGTCAGGCGCAGAATTAAATTCATTCGTAGGCTCACTGAACTCTGATTGGACAGATAATTTCTCTACTGAAGTAAGAGTAGGCCACACAGAACTCGAAAATAGACAAGAATCCTTAGATGCGGATAGCGGTTTTGGTGAAGTGCAAATTCGTCACAATGGCACAACTATCTTTTTAGGTCCGGATGATTCACGCCAATCGAACGAAATGAACTGGGAAACAACTACATTTAAGCTTGCTGGTAGTTACTATTTAGATGAACACACCATTACTGCTGGTTATGAGTATGAAAGTTTAACTGCATTTAATTTATTTATGCAACACACCGTAGGTGAGTATCGTTTTGGTTCTATAGATGAATATGAGAATGGTTTAGCGGATCGTGTTTACTACAATAACTCTGCTGGTACTAATGTGCCAAGTGATGCTAGCCAAGAATTCACTTATGGTTTGCATACTTTCTATATTCAAGATGAATACACATTACCTGATATTGATATGACATTAACGGTAGGTTTACGTTATGACCGTTATACCAGTAGCGATAACCCGCGCTATAACGCTCAATTTGAAGAACGTTATGGTATCAGAAATGACAAAAATATGGATGGTATTGACTTAATCCAACCCCGCGTAGGTTTTAACTGGGCGGTTCAAGATAATTTAGAAGTTAGAGGTGGTTTCGGTCTTTATTCTGGCGGTAACCCTAACGTTTGGTTGTCTAACTCATATTCAAACGATGGTTTAGTGAATATTAGTGAACGTGCCAAGTATCACAAAGATAGTATTGCAATGGTTGGTGAGCAATTTGATTTGTTTAATACACCATCTTCGGACCCTCGAGGCCCAGGTTTTGGTGTACCACAAGTGATGGTAGATTCAATTCAAGATCTAGACGAACTAAGTGGTAATGCTTCTGTTAATGCGACTGACCCAAATTTTGAAATTCCATCAGAGTGGAAATATGCATTAGGTGCTACTTACACTACTGATAATGATTATATTGTTTCGGCAGATATCCTACATAACCGTAAGCAAGATTCAGCGACTATTCTTGACTATAATTTAGAATACGGCGATAAAACATTCGATGGCCGTCCTACCTATAAGGAAGTAACTCATCCTGATGGTGTTAAAAATGTGTCTAATGAATATGTATTAACGAATACTAAGAGTGATGGTAGTTCTACAATTATTTCATTAGCGTTAAGCAAAAGTTTTGATTTTGGTTTAGATGCTTCATTTGGTTATTCTTACACCAAGTCTGAAGATGCTAACCCAATGACTAGTGCGGTTGCAGGATCTAACTACGGAAACTTAGCGACAACGGATGCACTTAATCCGCCAATTACCACATCTAATTATGAGATACCGCATCGTTTCACCATGAATATTAGTTATGGTGTTGAGCTCATTGGTGGGCTTGAAACACGCTTTAGCTTATTTGGTCAAGCAAGTGAAGGGCAAGCTTATTCATTTACTTATGATGATTCAGATGGTGCTTTTGGCGACAATAACTGGAGTGGCGACCGACAGTTAGTTTATATTCCAACCGTTGATGATGCTAATGTTGTTTATGGACCTGATTTTGATAAAGCAGCATTTGACGCTTTTGTTAGCGCTGAAGGGCTTGCACGTGGTCAAACTACTGGTCGAAACGCACAAAATGCTGACTGGTATGTAAGCTTTGATATTAAAATTAACCAAGAAATCCCTGGTTTAATTGAAGGACATCGAGGCAATGCATTCTTTATCATTAAAAACGTAGGTAATATGATAAATGATGATTGGGGTGTGATGAAGCAAGGTGAGTTTGTTGGTAATCGCATGGTTGAAATGTCGGTTCAAGATGATGGTAAATACCTTTATGAGGGCTTCAATAGTGGTAATGAAGATCAAAACTTTTACAAAGATGCTTCCGTTTGGGAAATGCGCGTAGGGGTAAGTTACGACTTTTAATGACTTAATTATTAAGTGTGTTAGCTGACATGAGCTAACGCTATTTGGTCAATCAAAAGTAAAGCCATACTGAAAAGTATGGCTTTTTTTTTGCTAACAGTATGCCAGTGTATTTTATCTCATATATAACTTGACCATATGGTCAGCAATGGTATATTAATATAATAAATACAGTAAATTATCTAAAGGCATGTAAATATGGATAAAAATAAAATAGAGCGTTTTGATGAGCTACTATCAGCGGCAAAAGAAGCTTACCAACGCGCTTATGCTCCTTACAGTAAATTTCATGTTGGGGCGTCAGCACTGACTACGGATGGAGACATCGTGAACGGCTGTAATGTGGAAAATGCCTCTTATGGTTTGACCATTTGCGCCGAACGTAACTGTATTAGTCATGCTGTCGTTCAGGGTAAGCAGATGTTTAAGTTCATCATGATTTACACAGAACAAGACAAGCTGACTCCTCCGTGCGGTGCATGTCGGCAAGTGATTGCTGAATTTTTCGAGCAATCAGCGCTAGTGGTTGCAGTAAACCACAAAAATGACCGAAAAATCTGGACGGTACAACAATTATTACCAGATGCATTCACCCCAAAAGATTTATTAGACTTATAAGGATTTAATTCATGTCTGTAACCGCTAAAATCATCCCTCAAGAGATTATTCGACTGAAACGTGATGGTAAAATATTAGATGAACAAGCGATAAATGGCTTTGTTTCAGGCCTTGTTGATGGCAACTTTTCAGATAGCCAAGTTGGCGCTATGGCCATGGCTATTTTTCAACAGGGTATGTCGATTGATGAAAGAGTCAATTTTACCAAGGCTATGATGCGCTCAGGAGAGGTTCTTAGCTGGGAAGGTTTTGATGGTCCTATTGTTGATAAGCATTCAACGGGTGGTGTCGGTGATAAAGTTAGCTTTATGTTAGCTGCTATCGTTGCTGCTTGCGGCGGTTATGTTCCTATGATTTCAGGGCGTGGTTTGGGCCATACTGGTGGTACCGCAGATAAACTTGAAAGTATTGCTGGTTTTAATGTACAACCCAGTATTAGTGAATTTAAACGTATTGTTAAAGACGTTGGTGTTGCCATTATTTCACAAACCGATAATTTAGCACCCGCCGATAAACGTTTGTATTCTATTCGTGATGTGACCGCTACAGTTGAATCTATTCCATTGATCACCGCTTCTATCTTATCGAAGAAGCTTGCCGCAGGACTTGATGTCTTAGTGATGGATGTCAAGGTTGGCAATGGTGCCATGATGAATAATTTAGATGATGCTAAAGCACTTGCACAAAGCATTACCAGTGTTGCTAACGGAGCGGGCGTTAAAACACAGGCTATTATTACCGATATGAATCAAGTCTTGGGTACTAGTGCCGGTAACGCCATAGAAATGTATGAAACAGTTAAATACTTAACCGGTAAACAACGAGAGCCGCGCTTACATAAAATTGTGCAAGCACTTGCTAGTGCAATGCTTATTAATACAAATCTAGCGAGTAGTGAAAAAGATGCCCGTGAGAAAATTGATAAGGTATTAAATTCAGGCTTAGCGGCTGAAAAATTTGATCGCATGGTATCCGCGTTAGGTGGACCGAAAAACTTTATAGAAAAGCCTTGGGACTCAATGAAAAAGGCAAATGTTATTACTGAGGTGCGAGCATTACAGCATGGTTACATTGCGCAGACGGACACTCGTGCTATTGGCATGTCGGTGGTTGGTTTAGGTGGAGGGAGAACGGCACCTACACAACAGGTAGATCACAGTGTTGGTTTTGATCGGATATTACCACTGGGTGTACAAGTGAATCGTGGCGAAGTGATTGCACGTTTACATGCTAAAGATGAAGACTCAGCCAATAGAGCCATTGAGCAATTTAATAATGCGATTACTTACTCTGAAGAGAGCCCTGAGCTACCACCGGTAATCTACTAACGAATAAATAACCTTAGCAGCTAATATAGATTGCTAAGGTTAGTAACCGGCTGCTTTATAGCCAGACGAGTTGCTTAAAATGAGCACGACAAAGGGGCTCATAACGTTCATTGCCACCAACCTCTACTTGCTCACCATTTTGTACCGCTTTACCGTTAGCATCTTGTCTGATGACAAAGTTAGCTTTTCGCCCACAGTGACATATCGTTTTTAATTCAACCAATTTGTCAGCCCAAGCGAGCAAAGCGGCACTACCTGAGAAGGTTTGTCCTAAAAAGTCAGTGCGTATGCCATAAGCCAATACAGGAATATGCAATAGGTCGACAATATCAGTAAGCTGTTTAACTTGTTCAGTTGACAAAAACTGTGCTTCGTCTATTAGTACACAATCAATTTTTTCAGCTTGATGTTTCTGGTCAACGTCTTTAAATAGATTGATCTTTTCGTCGAATAAAAAAGCGTCTGCATCAATACCTAATCGTGAAGCAACCTTGCCTTTTGCAAATCTATCATCAATTTTCGCAGTATAAATAGCGGTGACTAAGCCACGTTCTTGATAGTTATAAGATGATTGTAAAAGGTGAGTTGATTTTCCCGCATTCATCGATGAGTAATAAAAATAAAGTTGTGCCATTTTTAGTTATTTCTTTTTATGTAGTAAATACCTGAGCATTGAAAATTAATGTTTCAACGTTCAGGTATTGTTGTAATGGGATTTAGTTGCCTGATAATAGCAGCAATAACTTAGCTGTGATTTAGGGGGGACTTAGTAGTTACTTGATGACTTAGTATTACTTTTATGTCCAAGTGTATCTAATAAGCTGATAAGTAAGCTACTAGCACCAAATCTAAAGTGATTAGCATCTGCCCACTCATTACCTAATATATTATCTGCTAAATCAAGATAAATAGCGGCATCATCGGCATTTCTAACGCCTCCTGCAGGTTTAAATCCCACCGCAGTATTTTTATTTTTTATCACGGTTAACATAACTTTAGCCGCTTCAGGTGTGGCATTAATGGCTACTTTACCTGTCGATGTTTTAATAAAGTCGGCGCCAGCGTTGATAGCAATTTCACTCGCTTTTCGTATCAATTCTTCAGATTTAAGCTCACCTGTTTCAATGATGACTTTAAGCTTAGCATTGCCGCTACAGGCTTGTTTACATACCTTTACCATATCAAAACCAATTGTCTCATTACCCTGTATTAACGCACGGTAAGGAAAGACTAAATCGACTTCATCAGCGCCATAAGCGACAGCAGCTCTTGTTTCTGCCAACGCAATATCAAGATCGTCATTGCCCTGTGGAAAATTAGTGACGGTTGCTATTTTTATGTGAGGTGTTTGTTGCGCTTTTAACGCCTTCTTAGCCACAGGAATAAAGCGTGGGAAAATACAAATAGCGGCCGTTTCGCCGGCAGGTGATTTAGCTTGACGACAAAGGTCAATAATTTCTTGGTCAGTCTCCGTGTTGGTAAGACTCGTTAAATCCATTAGTGACAGTGCACGTTGGGCTACTGCTTTAATATCAGACATAATGTATTGTTCCTGTGTTAAATTCTCGTGTATCGTTTTTGTGTATATATTTCCTATAAGGAAATAAATATACCAGCAATTGCTGCGCTCATTAGATTGGCTAAAGTAGCTGCAATCATGGCTCGCATGCCTAATCTGGCAATGTCATGTCGACGGCTCGGCGCCATCGAACCAATGCCACCAAGTAAAATGGCTATTGATGATAAATTAGCAAAACCACATAATGCGAAAGTCACAATGGCTTGAGTTGCAGGGCTTAAGGTATCTTTGATTTCAACAAAATTAACATAGGCAAAGAATTCATTGACGACAACTTTTTGCCCAATAAAACTACCTGCTTGCAGCATTTCATTGACCGGAACACCAATAACATAAGCAAACGGTGCAAAAAGGTAACCCAAGAAAAATTCTATGGTGATATCTTCATAACCGAATAAGCCAAAAACACCGCCAATTAGCGAATTTAACAATGCTATTAAGGCAATGAAGGCAAGTAACATTGCACCGACATTTACTGCCAATTTAAGACCTGACGCTGCACCAGAAGCGGCGGCATCAATTACATTTGTTGGTTTTTCATTTTCGTCATCATAATCGACAGACTCGGTAACTATTTTATCGTGTTCAGTTTCAGGGCAAATGATTTTAGCCATTAATAGTCCACCTGGGGCGGCCATAAATGAAGCGGCAATTAGATATTTTAGTTCAATACCTAGGCCAGCGTATCCTGCTAAAATAGAACCTGCAACGGATGCTAGGCCACCAACCATGATGGCAAATAGCTCTGATTGGGTCATTTTTGCAATATAGGGACGAATAATAAGAGGGGCTTCGGTTTGACCGACAAATATGTTGGCCGTAGCTGAAAGTGACTCAGGTTTGCTTGTCTTTAAAAGCTTTTGTAATGCGCCGCCGATGATTTTAATTACCCATTGCATTATGCCAAGGTAATAAAGCACAGCAATTAAAGACGAAAAGAAAATAATATTAGGCAATACTCTGATGGCAAAGACAAAACCTACACCATTGTCAAACATAGCATCGGTACCTAAACCACCAAAAAGAAAGTTAATGCCTACTTTTGCACTATCAATAACACTTTGCACGCCATTAGTCATAGACAGCAAAACATCTTTACCAAAGGGAACATATAACACAAAAGCGCCAAGCAGCACTTGTAGTGCAAAAGCTAAACCGACTGTGCGAATATTTATTGATTTTTTTCCACTTGATAACGCGTAGGCGATAGCTAACAAAACGAAAATTCCTAGCACACCTCTTAGAGCACCTAATTCCATGAATACCTCTTATATTTTATTATTATATTTATTGTTGTGGGGGTAATTGTGAAAGTTGTCGAATTTTTGCTTTGATCACCTCAATTGCCATTCTATTTTTACCTCCTCGGGTAATAACAATATCAGCCCAAGCTTTAGAGGGTTCAATAAATTGATAATACATTGGCCTAACCGTTGCTAAATATTGGTTAGTGACCGATTCAATACTGCGGTTACGTTCAACTAAATCTCGCTTAATTCTTCTAATGAGACATATGTCTAATGGTGTATCCATGTAGACCTTAATGTCAAAACACTCTCTTAATTCCTTGTTAGATAAAAGTAATATACCTTCAACTAGAATTATTTTAGTGGGTAAAAACTTTTTACTCTCATCGAGCCGGGTATGAGTTTTGTAACAATAAACAGGACTATTAATCATCTGATTTTCAGTGAGTTTTTTTAAGTGCTCTGATAAAAGTTCGTGTTCAAATGCACTGGGATGATCATAGTTAGTTTGCTCACGCTCTTGCATGGACAAATGAGATTGGTCACGATAATAAGCATCTTCATAAATAATAGAAATACCACTGTCACCAAGCTCATCAATAAGCTCATCATGTATTGTTTTGGCAAAAAGAGTCTTGCCTGAGGCCGAAGGGCCAGCGATAGCAATAATTGTTGGTTTAATTGGTTTCAATGTTCAGCCTGTAGTTAAAGCAAATATCAATAATTAAGAATTTTTTACTATCTTGAGCTTTGTTAGTAATTGGCGCAAGATATTCTCTATAGTTTAGATAAATAATCAGCGACAAGATAAAGCTCTATTTACCCTTAATTGTAAAGATGATAAATTAACACAACTTGACCAGTTGGTCATAGTTTTTGACAAATTATTTTAATCATTGTGATTAAATGTAAAAAGGAAACATTATGGCTCGTGCAATAATTATAGTTATTGATAGCTTGGGTATCGGTTATTCTCCAGATGCTGTTGATTTTGGTGATGTGGGCGCAAATACGTTTGCTAACCTAGCTCGTGCTTATTATGAAGAAACAGGTAAAGAGATTTTCTTACCCAACTTATCGGCACTTGGAATGATAAAGGCTTGTGAACAAGCATCTAATCAAACATTTCCTTATCAGGGTCAAGAACCAAGTAAAGGTGCTTATGGTTTTGCACAAGAAATAAGTACTGGTAAAGATACGCCCAGTGGTCACTGGGAGATGGCAGGCGTACCTGTACTTTTTGATTGGGGATATTTTACCGATAAAAACAGTAGCTTTCCCACATCATTAATTGACGATATTAATCGTGAAACGGGTTTTGATGGCATATTAGGCAATTGTCATGCTTCAGGTACCGAAATTCTTACCCGTTTAGGACAAGAGCATATTGAAACAGGTTTACCGATTTGTTATACCTCGGCCGATAGCGTTTTTCAAATAGCTGCGCATGAAGAACATTTTGGTTTAGATAACCTCTATAAATACTGTGAAACGGTTCGAGAGTTACTTGGTGATTTAAATATAGGACGTGTTATTGCTAGACCCTTTGTAGGAGATAGTGCTGATAACTTTGCTAGAACAGGTAACCGTAGAGATTACTCAGTGTTACCGCCAGCTCCTACGGTACTTGATAAAATATCACAGGAAGGAACTCATGTTATCAGTGTTGGTAAAATTGCTGATATTTTCGCTCATCAAGGCATTGATGAAAAAACAAAAGCGACTGGGCTCAATGCACTTTTTGATGCCACTTTGGATCATATTAATACCGCACAAGACAATTCACTCATTTTCACTAATTTGGTTAATTTTGATCAAGATTTTGGTCATAGACGCGATGCTATCGGTTATGCAAAAGAGCTTGAAGCACTAGATGTTCGTATACCTGAGCTCTTTCATGCGATGTCTGCGGAGGATGTACTATTCTTAACCGCTGATCATGGTTGTGATCCAACATGGCCTGGTACTGAGCATACTCGAGAGTATGTACCTATTATTGCTTATCATCATCAGATTGACTCTGTAAACCTTGGTAACCGTAAGACGTTCGCTGATTTAGGACAAAGTGTCGCCGAGTTATTTAACGTAGAAGCAATGGACTACGGCACAAGCTTTCTGTCAGAGATATACAGTAAGTAATAAAACAATAAAGTTATAAGTACAGTGAATGGTAGGGGGAAGTTCTACCGCAATTAATTCAATAACCTGTATAAGTTCTACTACACTATAAAACATAATAAAAACAAAAGATAAAAAGCATAAAACATAATAAATAACAAAAACAGTTCTGGGAGTAAACAAATGAAAATATTTAAAAAAAGCGTATTGTCACTTTGTGTGCAGGCGTCAATCATTGCGAGCGTTACTGGTTTCTCTGCTAGTGCCCTAGCAGCAGAAGAAGTGGATAAGAATAAGCTAGAAGTCATTGAGGTTACTGCACGTAAACGTGTTGAAAATGTTCAAGAAGTTCCGGTTTCTGTCTCTTCTTTACAAGGTGAAAATCTTGATGCTTACAGCTCTGGGGGGATGGATATTCGCTTTATGAGTGCTCGTATTCCAAGTCTTGCGGTAGAGTCCTCATATGGACGAAGCTTTCCCCGATTTTATATTCGTGGTTTAGGTAATACTGATTTTGACTTAAATGCTTCACAGCCTGTTTCCTATGTCGTGGATGATGTTGTTCAAGAAAATCCAATTTTAAAAGGTTTTCCTGTCTTTGATGTAGAAAGAGTCGAAGTGCTTCGTGGGCCTCAAGGAACGTTGTTTGGACGTAATACGCCAGCTGGCTTAGTTAAGTTTGATTCAATGAAGCCAACACAGTCTTTTGATGGTTATGCTGCAATTTCTTATGGTACTCGTGGCGCAATTGATTCATCAGGCGCAATTGGTGGTGGTTTAACTGATAATTTATCAGTTCGGGTGTCTGCTCTGCATCAATCAAAGGGTGACTATATCGATAATAGAGCAGTTGGCTTTGAGAAAAAAGACCAATTAGGTGGTTATGATGATAATGCTGCCCGTATTCAGTTTTTATATGAAGGTAGTGCTTTTAGCGCATTGTTTAATTATCATTTTAGAGACCTTGATGGCTCGCCTATTGTTTTTCATCCCAATATTGCTACTCCTGGGACTAATAATATTCGCGGTGACTTTGAAGCTGATGTCGTTTATCAAGATGCAGGTCAATTTGCAACTCAGGATGTATCAACTCAAGGTAGTAGTTTAAAGCTTGAGTGGGATATTGATGATTACACTGTAACGTCTATCACGGCTTGGGAAAGCGCTGAGATATTTTCTAGAGCTGATGTTGATGGCGGCTATAACGGTTTTCCTCCTGCAGGTGATGCCAATGCAGTATGGTGGGGGGCTCAAACAGCGGATGAAATTCCTGAGCATGATCAATATACGCAAGAGCTTCGTTTAGCTTCCAATTTTGCAGGTAAGCTTAATTATCAAGTGGGTCTTTTCTACTTTAGTGAAGAATTAATTATTAATACTTATGATTATTTTACTCGAGATGGTACATCAACACCATCTGACCCAGCGCACGGCGCACAGAACGGTGAATCAACACAGTATCAAGATACAACAGCTTGGGCAGTATTTGGCTCTGTTGATTACGATTTCACAGAAGACTTAGCAATAACAGTAGGCCTTCGTTACTCTGACGATCAGAAAGACTTTACGGCTGAGTTATTAGATCATCCATTTATACCAGGAGCAGATGGCGGTAATTTCTCTGAGTCTGTTGATGTAAGCGATAGCCACGTAAGTTGGGATATTAGCGGTACTTATAAAATAAACAAAAATATAAATTGGTATGCTCGTGTCGCCAATAGCTTTAGAGCACCAAGCATTCAAGGTCGTGTGCTTTATGACCAAAATGTGAGTGTTGCTGATTCAGAAACGATTACATCGTATGAAACTGGATTAAAATCTGATGTTTTAGAAGGGAGAGGTAGAGTTAATGCATCCGTCTATTATTTTGATATGAATGATCAACAATTAACGGCAGTAGGTGGAACCTCGAATTCAAACACATTGTTAAATTCAAATGGTACTATCGGTTATGGTATTGAGCTAGATTCAGAATGGATTCTAACTGATAACATTATTGCTACTTTCAACATCAGCTACAATAAAACAGAAATTGATGATGACGGTCTAGCCGTTGCGGCTTGTGGTTCTGGTACATGTACTGTAACTGATCCAACCTTCCAAGTTCCAGGCGATTTTGGCCCAACTACTATGGCGTATATTGACGGTAACAGCTTACCTAATGCACCTGAATGGATTTCAAACTTAACCTTAAGCTACGTAAAAGAGATTGGAGATGGAGAGTTTTTTGCGCATACTGATTTAACTTACCGTGGCAAAGTTGATTTCTTTTTATATAGAGCCGAGGAGTTTGAAGGTGAAGCCTTAATAGAAGTTGGCGCACGTACTGGTTATAACTGGATTTCTGGTGATAATGAGTACGAAGTTTCAGCATTTGTGCGTAACCTTACCGATGAGGAAGTGATTATTGGTGGTGTTGATTTCAATAATAACTCAGGCATGGTTAACGAAGAGCGTTTTGTTGGCGCAGCATTTAAAGTGTCTTTCTTTTAGCGTTTAAATCTCATCATTTGAGAAATAAAAAAGGGTTAGCATTTTGCTAACCCTTTTCTTTAACACAACGAAAACTGAATTTGAAAGCTATAGTACGCTTTCTAATGTAAGTTCCATCATATCTTTAAACGTAGTTTCTCTTTCTTCAGAAGTAGTTTTCTCACCTGTTTTTATATGATCACTAACGGTCAATACGGTAAGTGCTTTTTTACCATATTCAGCAGCAACACCATAAAGGCCGGCTGCTTCCATTTCTACCGCTAAAATTCCATACTTTTCCATGGTTGCAAACTTTTCAGGTTGCGGCGTATAAAATAAATCAGCAGTAAAAATATTACCTACATGTACAGGTTTACCGAGTTTTTCAGCGGTATCAACGACACTTTTTAATAAAGAGAAGTCGGCACAAGCAGCAAAATCTACATTGTGAAAACGTTGTCTGTTAACGTTTGAGTCTGTGCTCGCCGCCATACCAATAACAATATCACGAATCTTTATATCATCTCTTACTGCGCCACAAGAGCCGATGCGTATGATTTTTTCAACGCCATAATCTTTATAAAGTTCAGTAGCGTAAATAGATATGCTTGGTACGCCCATACCTGAGCCCATTACAGAGACACGCTTACCTTTATACGTACCTGTGTAACCAAGCATATTGCGTACTTGTGTAATGCATTTAGCATCGTCTAGAAAGTTATCGGCAATAAATTTTGCTCTAAGTGGATCGCCAGGCATTAGTACTGTTTCTGCAAATTCGCCGTCTTGTGCTTCGATATGTGGTGTTGGCATAAGAGTTATCCTTTTAAGGTTAAGTGTAACTCAGTAAGTTTCTAGCCAGAACAGAATCATTCATGCTGCTATCAAGGATTTTTTACTGATAAAGTTGATGTTAATTTTTACTTAATTAAGTATTTATTTTACTGATTTTTACAGTACTGCGCAGTGTTTATTCATCTATAAACATTGCGCAGTTAATAATAATGCTAAGTGAAGTCCGGTTCAAGTAGACCCCATTATTTTAGCCTTATTTTAGTGTTTATTGTTTAATGTTGAGCAGTGCTGTCTTTTCTTGCTCAGATAAAAAGCTCATTTGCACCGCATTTCGTTGTAATTGGGTGATTTGATCTGTATTGAGTCCAAGTACTTCGCGTGCTACTTGAAATTCGCCAGCGAGCTCGATATTTTCAACGGCAGGGTCGTCAGTATTTAAGCAAACTGTAAGATCGTTTGCTAAAAATGTTTTTACTGGATGTACTGCCAAATCTTTAATCGTTCCTGTTTGGTAGTTTGAAGTAAGGCAAGACTCTATGCTTATTTTATTTTCTCGCATGTAGTCCATTAATTCTTGATCCTTAGCACAAGCCACACCATGACCAATGCGCGTTGCACCCAGTGTTTTTATAGCATGCCAAACACTTTCAGGCCCGGCGGCTTCACCGGCATGGACACTAACATTAAGGCCTGCATCGTTTACTTGTTTAAAGTGACTTTCAAAAAGGCTGCCTGGAAAATTGTACTCATCGCCCGCGAGGTCAACTGCAACTAAATCATCTTTATAAGCGAGCAGGGCATTGAGTTCACTTTGGCAGTGTTCAACACCAAAGGTACGACTTAAAATGCCCATTAAATTAATTTTAGTGGTAAATTTTTTTCTACCCTGATTTACCCCCTCAATAATTGCTTCTACCACACCCTCTATTGGTAAGTTGTGCGTCATGGCGATGTAATAGGGAGAAAACCTTAATTCAGCATAATCAATATTAGCGTTATAAGCATCTTCCACATTCTCAAAACCGATACGTACTACATCATCTAGGGATTTTAGCACACCAACACCCCAATCAAGCTTTTTCAAAAAGGCAAGCAGGTCAGCTTCACTGTCAGTGATTTGCACGTGAGGGATAAATGCCTCAAAGTTGTCTTCAGGTAATTTAATATTATTTTGTTGTGCTAACTGCCAAATAGTTTTTGGGCGTATGTTTCCATCTAAATGACGATGTAAATCGACGAGGGGAAGTTGATTATTAAACATGATAAAAGTTTGTCCTAGCAGTGAAAGTGTTGTGGATAAAGTTATGCCGTTGAATTTTGAACATTACCCACGTTACATTCTTATTAATTATAGACTTCATTAGTGTGTTCTAAAAGTTAAAGCTTAACCTTTACTGATATAGGGCAATGGTCGCTTAAGTTTCGAGATAATTCTTTAGTGTATTTAGGTTTGAAAATAAGTTGTTCAAATGAAGATTCAATATACTTTTCTTTGGCCTTAGGGCTAAAAATAATATGGTCTATGTATTCTTTATAATAACCGCCCCAACAACCAGAATTAGCTGTCATGGTTGGTGTCCATAGCGTTTCTTTTCCATCATCATTTAATGCTTGCCACAAACCCTTATCTTCAGAGTATTTTAAAGCGATATCTTGAGAAAAACGTCGATTAAAGTCACCTAAAACAATATACGCAGCGTCTTGGCTTGCATGTAAATCAATCCATTGCTCTAACGGAGATATTTGCTTACTAAGTTTGGTACAGGCCTCTTTACGTTTTTCTTCTTTAATTGATGTACTCGGCATTGCCTTAACACTACTGCTATCTAATGGCGCAGCAAAACAGCCAGATTTTAAATGTACGGCTAACAAATGCAATGTCTTACCATTTTTTGTTAGCGTAATATCCATGCCATGGCGTACTTTACCGACATCTAAGGCTTTATATTCTTTAGCTTCAACAGTAAAGTGTTGTGATTTTTTAATAGCCACGCCAACACGTTGAACCCAGTCTTTGGTAGAAAAGTAATAATCATAATCATTGCCAAAAACTTTGCGTGCCCAATACTCACTCTCAACCTCTTGCAAAGCGATAACATCAGCATTCAATTGTTTGGCATACTTGGCTAATTTTTTGTAATCAGCGTCGGTACGATGGTTGTACTCATGAGAGCCTAGCCAAGCGATGTTCCATGAAGCAACTTTTATCTCTTCGGCCTGAGTTTTAAAACTGCTGAACAGAATTAATAGCAGTCCGATTGTTGTTAATATTACGTTTTTCATCAATAATTCTCTTTTAAGTTCAACGTTTAGTTTGAATATGAACTATCAGCCAAACTTATAGTTATTGCTTTACTTAACCATTAGGTCAGGATTTATATTTTGCAACATTACACTATTTTTACGTTAAGGCACAACCTGTAGGTATAAAAAATTATTGCTGTGTATGCTTTCATTAATTTGAACAACCAATAGTGGGTAAGTCTGGATTAATCAGACCGTTTATAATAAAGGGTCTATCAGGTGATTCCTTATTAAAGATAACTTGAGTGGCATCAAGATATTGAAAATCACCCGCAGCATTTAAATGCCATAGGTTGCTGTCTAACTTCTCAAAGCAGAACTCTCCGGTATCACCATGGCTAATGAGTATTGGTTTATTGATTCGTTTTGCTAGATCTTTAAACGCTTGGCGATACACAGCAAATGCGTCACAAGCTGTTAAGGATGAATTATCGCATGAGCCACTCTCTAATACTGACTGTTGATAAATGTCAGCTTGAAAACCGATAATTATCGCATCAAAATCTTTTGCTTTTTCTTCAATGTTTTTTAACCAAGTAAGATTGTTTTTGTCTCGCTCATCAACTTTTTTGATAGCATTCTCTTGCTTTGATTTATCGATATTAGCCCTACCATTACTGGTTCCAACTATATGTAAAGTACTTATTGCTAGGCGGTCATTAATCCATAACTTATTTTCTATTTGTGTTTCTTGACTAATAATTGAAGGTAAGTTTTTGGTTAACAATGGCGGCGTTTTAAACATCAATTCTATTAGGAAATCGAGTCTTTCTAATTCATTAAAGCTGTAAAGTAATGACGAACGATCACAGTCAGTCCAGTCATTATCTCCAGGGGTGTAGATAATTTTACCTGGATAGATTTGAGCTAACAGTGCTTTATGCTCTTTTAATAAGTCGTCAGTACATGACTTACCACCACTTTTAAAGTCCCCAAGATGCATAACTACAGTAGGATTGGTTTCATTAATAAGACTATATAGAATACCACCGGGCCCTTGCATCATTTGTTTCTCTTTATCGCTATAGGGTGTATCGGCCAGTACAACCACTGTTTGTGCCCAAAGTGTTGAGCTAGTAGTCGAAAGCAATAAAAAGGTAATGTGTAAACAACGCTTTTTCCATAAGTAAATGCTGAAAGTCATCAGTAGCCTTTTAAAATTAAATTAAGAATAAAGGAAATAAATCTAACCTAGCGAAGAATGGGAATTGATGCAAGTTATACCAATTTGTTTAAATTTATTCCTTACTCAGAGCTACATTAGCGAGCTTAGAGCAAGAAAAATTTGTTAAACATAGTTATTCTATATTTTATTCATTTTACGCTGTTATCAGTTTGCTAATTAGCTTCCAAAGGACGAGTTTAAAAGGCTTATATGTTGCGTTATTGATTTTGACAAGGGAATAACCATTCTCTTCAATCTATGCCTTACCTTTAAGCCTTTTAATTCTCGCTGAGTGGGAAATAACTTAATCAACTTGGTATTAGTTATCATAAAGTAAACGAACCAAGTGGTCAGGTTTTTATCTTGCTGCTGTTGAACAAAATCGAGAAAAGAGTAAAATCTCATTATTATCGGCAAAGAGAAGTAAAATTATGCAAGTACTAGTTGTAGATTACACCGCAAAAGACGCGGCAGAAAAGTTTGTTCAAAGTTTACATGAAACTGGGTTTGCTGTGCTTGTTAATCATCCAATAAAACAAAGTTTAGTTGAATCAATTTACAAAAATTGGCAAGAATTTTTCTTAAGCGAAGAGAAACATGCATTTGCTTTTGATCCTGTAAAGCAAGATGGCTATTTCTCATCTGAGATATCTGAAACGGCAAAAGGTCATAGTAAAAAAGATATAAAAGAGTATTTCCATGTTTACCCTTGGGGACGTATTCCTGCACAGCTAAATGATGAAATCTTTGAATATTATCGTTTAGCATCAGAGCTTGCAGCGGAGTTACTTGACTGGGTAGAAGAGTACAGTCCAGCGGACATAGCAGATAAATATTCTGAAACTTTATCTAATATGATTAAAGAGACGCCAAATACATTGTTACGCATCTTACATTACCCACCACTGACGGGTAATGAAGAAGCTGGCGCTGTTAGAGCAGCTTCACATGAAGATATTAATTTATTGACTATATTGCCTGCAGCGAATGAACCAGGTCTACAAGTTCAACGTCAAAATGGTGAATGGATTGATGTTCCTTCTGACTTTGGTAATCTAATAATTAATATTGGTGATATGTTACAAGAAACATCAGCTGGGTATTTTCCATCAACAAGTCATCGAGTTATCAACCCAACAGGTAAGGGCAGTGATAAGTCTAGAATTTCATTGCCTTTGTTTTTGCATCCACGTAGTGAAGTGGTGTTATCTGATAAACATACTCAAGCGAGTTATCTACTCGAACGTTTACGTGAGTTGGGTGTTAAAGTTTAACTAAATATGTGGTTAAGTTAATCCCCCTAGCCGACTTGTGTAACTCGTCGGCTTTTTTGTACCTGTCATTCAATATTTGAGTGACTATGTTTAAATTATTTACCTTGCCTAAAGTGGTTTTAATTCCCACTGAAATTCTGCACTTTGATTGGTAACGGGTATATAATCGCTATATTCTAAATGTTTATTATAAAGAAATGTGACAAGGTCATGAGTATGAAATTAAACTGCGATTTAGGTGAGAGTTTTGGTGCTTGGTCTATGGGACTCGATAATGAAGTTATGCCTCATATTGATCAGGCAAATATTGCCTGCGGCTTTCATGCTGGTGATCCTTTAGTGATGCAAAATACGTTGGCATTAGCCAAGCAATTCCAAGTCAGTATTGGTGCGCATCCTAGTTATCCTGATTTAGTTGGCTTTGGCCGTCGTACAATGGCTTGTTCGTCAGAAGAAATAATCGCGCTTATACATTATCAAGTGGCAGCACTTGACGGTATGGCAAGTGCTCAAGGGCTATCGCTAGATTATGTAAAACCCCACGGTGCACTCTATAACGACATGATGAGAGAGCCTAAAGTGTTTGAAGCTATTTTAACTGCGCTTGCTCAATATCCAAAAACACTTGCGTTGATGTTACAAGCAACGGCAGATATTGAGTCTTATAGGGAGCAGGCAAATAAATTTGGTCTCGTTATTTATAGTGAAGCATTTGCAGATCGTTGTTATGACGATGAAGGTCGATTATTAGCACGTAGTCAATCGGGGGCAGTGTTAAATAAAGAAGCCATGCTTGCCCAAGTTAAACAATTATCACAGCAAGGCACCGTGACCACCATCTCAGGTAAAGTGCTCAAGCTTAGCGTAGATAGTTTATGTGTTCATGGTGATAATATTGCCGGTGTACAGGCTATTCGTGAAATTAAAGAGCTGCTGAGCTAATGTCAACGCTGATAAATGACAGTATTCGCCTTGAAATTGCCGGTGAAAATTCCTTGATGCTATATTTTTCAGATAAAGGACAAGAGTCGTCAATTATTACTCCAAGTATCAGCAGTAATGTTCACCAGGCAGAACAGCTTATTCGTCAAAATTTTTCAACTGAAATAATTGACCTCATTTCTTCATACGCCTCCATTTTAGTGGTGTTTAACTTACTTGAAATAGATCACCACCATTTGCGCAATAAACTAAAAAGGTTATTGAAGCAATGCAGTAATGCAAGTAATAAGCAGGGTCGATTAGTTGAGTTACCCGCTTATTATTCGCTTGAATCAGGCATGGATTTACAACGCATTGCCAAGTATGCCAAATTGACTGTTGAACAGGTTATTAACTTACATCAAGCGCAGGAATATCGAGTGTACGCTATAGGGTTTGCCCCTGGTTTTGCTTATTTAGGTGAAGTTGATAAGCGAATAGCCATGGCCAGATTAACTACGCCACGGCTAAAAGTGCCCAAAGGCGCCATTGCTATAGCCGATAGACAAACTGCCGTTTATCCAGCGCAATCTCCAGGTGGTTGGAATCTCATTGGTTTATGCCCGATTGATATGTTTAACGCACAAGCAGAGCCTACGATGCCTGTAGAAGTCGGAGATAGGGTGAAATTTGTCGAGATAGATAAACAGCAGTACCTTGAGTTAGGTGGTAATTTACCCAATCAAGTGAGTTCAAATGACTGTAAGTAAGGATGCTTTAGGGTTTATCGTTACCAATGGCGGTGTCTTAAGTTTAATTCAAGATGCTGGGCGTTATGGTGCCTTTAATTTAGGACTGACTAATGGCGGTCCTACAGACTCTTTAGCTTTTTATTGGGCCAATAAATTATGTGGTAATACAATCAATTCAACGGCTATTGAAATTAGTCTGGGAGGCTTGGAGCTTATTGCGCAAGTTGATTGTGTTATTGCGATTACAGGCGCTCCGATGCCACTGACTATAAACGGTCAACCAAAGTCATGTTGGCGAAGTTTTCTGGTTAAAGCAGGAGATACTATTAGTTTAGGGTTCACCCCAATTGGTGTGCGTTGTTATTTGGCAGTAGCGGGAGGCTTTACTATAAAGCCAAATTTTGGCAGTACAGCCACGGTTTGTCGAGAGTCGGTAGGTGGCATTAATGGTGATAAACTGGTCAAAAATGACGTATTACCTTGCCAAACCGTGTCTAAAACTGATGATAGGTTAAAACCGCTAATGTTAGCCGAAAATGATCAACCACAATATACTAATGAAGTTCCATTACATACGGTATTAGGTTACCAGCAAGCTCATTTTTCAAGTATAGAAAAAAGATTATTTTTCTCAAGTGAATATCAAATTAGTCAACATTGGGATCGCATGGGATATCGTTTACAAGGTCGTGCGATAAGGGCTGATGTAGATGGTATTTTATCGGAAGGGATTTGTTATGGTGCTGTGCAAATACCAGCAGATGGTCAGCCAATAGTTTTACTTAATGATCGACAGACTATTGGTGGCTACCCTAAAATTGGTGCCGTTATCTCACAAGATTGCGCTAAACTTTCACAGTTACGCCAAGGTGATAAAGTACGCTTTGAGCCAATTTCTATGTCACAAGCAGATAATATGTTTCATCTAAATTTGAGACGATTTTCACAAACAAAGCTTATTAATTATTCCTAACCTCAGCTTTATAATTAAAGTTGAGGTTAGGTAAATAAAGTTAATTACTACTCAACATCAAGTGGTGATATATAGCCATCAGGTTTTAACGCTAAAACATCACAGTCTAATTGGTCAATAACATGTTCAGCAGTATTACCAATCAGTGCTGCAGAAATACCAGTTCGACCGATAGTACCTAAAATAACTAATTCAGCATCAATCTTAAGGGCTGCTTGTTCAATGACCGCTTCAGGTAAGCCTTCCTCGACATAAGTATTACTTAATGGGATATCAAAGCTATTAGCATGCTTGCTCATAGCTTCTTTATGGTGTGCTTGCATAGCACTATTATATTCGCTAGCGTCAAACTCAGGGATTTCAATGGCAATATTTACCGGAGTGCCTGGGAATGAATTAACTAAGTGCACATCTGCAGTGATTAATTGAGCAATATTTTTTGCTTGTGTAGTAATGGCTTCGTTTAAAGAGATATGCTCAGCTTCATCACTACCAACATTTACAGCGGCTAAAATATTACCTTGTTCAGGCCATTCATGTTCTTTAACAAGTAGTACAGGACATGGGCACTTTCTCAAAATGTGCCAATCGGTTGGCGTGAATACTACAGATTTAAATTTATCATGTTGGTGGGTGCCTTTGACCACTAAATCATACTTATGCTCAATGACTTGGTTGATAATGGCTTCAAAAGGGCGATTATGCCAAACAACTTTGCTGGTAATAGTTATTGGGCTATTACTTAGAGCAATGATGTCATCTAGCCATTTTTGTTTTTCTTTAATAACCATTTGGCGCATGGTGTCGCGCTCGCCACTGGATAAGATGGTGGTCATCTCATAAGAAAAATCAAAAATACTAAAAAAAGCAGTAATATTTGTTTGCTGATCTGGAGCGGCAGTATTAATTCTTGATGCGAGATCAATGACTCTTTTAAGGGCTTTTTGTTCATCTGTTGTTGGATCTATCACAACAAGGATATTTTGGTACATGTCCATGGCAACCTCTGGCAAACTAAATAATAACGTTAGTTTATTTATAGCAAAGTTGACAAATTAATGCTTGTTTTAAATCAAGTTTATTTTGTTATAGGGTTATTATCTTTGGGGCGATAATAAACCTATAACAGGAAGGCAGATAGAACTATAGGGCAGCAGTATCACAAAGCTTGTCGATATCAATAATCGAAATTAATTTACCATCGACTTTAATTAAGCCACTTTTATGGAAGCGATTTAATAAACGGCTAATCGTTTCAACAGTTAAGCCAATATAATTACCGATATCACTTCGAGTCATTGTTAAGCGAAACTCTGTCGATGATAAACCACGTGCGTGGTATCGTTCACTTAAGCTCACCAAGAAAGTCGCAACACGTTGCTCTGCATTTTTTCTATTTAGCAGGGTTAACATTTCTTGATCAGTTTTAATTTCATGACTCATTAATCGCAATACCTGCTTTTTAAGCTTAGGCATAGTATTAGATAATTCATCTAGATTTGTATAAGGAATTTCACAGACCATTGATGTTTCAAGTGCTTGGGCAAAACTAGGGTGTTGGCTTTCAGCAATCGCATCAAAGCCAAGTAAATCACCGGCTAAATGAAAACCAGTAATTTGTTCTTCGCCTTGTTCATTTACGGTAAAAGTTTTGAATGTACCTGAACGAATAGCATACAAGGCATGCATTTCTTGACCATCATGGAAAATTTTATCGCCCTTGTGAATAGGCCGTTTGCGGTCAATAATACTGTCAAGAGAATCAAGTTCTTTATCATTTAAAGAGAAAGGTAAACATAGCTCACTAATGCTACAATTTTGACACTTGATATGTTGTATCGTTGGACAACTTTTATTTTGCATAATATTACTCTGTGACGTAGCTATTTACGCTACTTTAAGACAAGTATATGTTATTAGAACATTACTTGATATGCAACAACAAAACTGTAGATACCGTAGGTAATAAGAGAAATAGCCATCATTTTTCGAAAGACTTTATTGACTAGTAGATTTTTTATGCTGTCGATACCTAGGGATAAAGCAATTAATGCGGGTAAAGTACCTAGTCCGAAACAAAGCATAATAGCTGCACCAGTTAAAATACTACCACTGGCAAGTGCCCAAGTGAGTGTCGAATACACCAAACCACAAGGTAACCAACCCCACAAAGCCCCTAAACCTAACGCTTTTTTAGGAGTATCCACTGGGATGACATGTTTAGCTAAAGGAGATAAATAGCGCCATAAACCTTTGCCCAAAGATTCAATCTTATTTAACCATAAAAGCCACTGACCTATATAAAGGCCCAAAAGAATAAGAAAAAGTGCCGCAACTAGGCGTAACCCTGCAATAGGTAAACCTACATTTTTAGCGGCGATAGAGCCAGTAAAACCTACAATTGCGCCAATTAGGCAATAACTAGCAATGCGCCCAACATGATATAAGAAGACTAGATTTAAACGGGAAGCTTGGGGCGAGCAACCTGATGGTGCTGAGGTTACGTTGACAGGAATGTCGCCTTGCAGGCTTTCTTTAGTGGTTGGCAAATTTGACGGTTTATTAATAGCAGAAGTCAGCAGGGTAGTTATACCACCACACATAGCTAAGCAATGACCAGAGCCAAGCAAACCAATGATAAAGGCAGAAAAAACATCTAAACTCATTGGTTATCTGAGCTTTGCTTAGTGTCTTCTATTTCTTTCTTTGGCTTTTCTTCGGTGACTTCATTTTGTTGTTCATCATCAAAAAGAATACTCATGCCTTGCTTTTCTAAGTCTTCAAATTGCTCAGTTTTAACTGCCCAGAAAAAGAGGTAAATGCCCAAAGCAGTTAATAATATGGCTATAGGAATTAGGATATAAATAATACTCATATTTTACTCATGACTAAGTTGATTCGCGTGTTAAGTTTATCTCTAGGGCAGCACTTTGCTTTTAACTCATTGCCCCGCTGACTATTTAGCTTATTTCTTAGCTTACTTTTTAAGTAAACGTAATGAATTAGTAATAACTAAAATAGAGCTAGCTGACATGCCAATAACAGCCATGTAAGGCGTTATATAACCAGCCACAGCTAACGGTAATACAATAGCATTATAACCAAAAGCCCATAAATAATTTTGTAAAATTATTCGACGAGTTCGGTGAGCGACTTTTATCAAAGTATCGATGCTGTTCAGTTTATTATTGAGCAAAATAACATCTGCACCACTCTTAGTGATATCTGCGCCACAGCCCATTGCGATAGAAATATGGGCAGCGCCAAATACTGGTGAATCGTTCACGCCATCACCCGCCATGGCTACTGTATAACCTTGAGCTTGGACCTGTTTAATCTGTTCCATTTTATCTTGAGCACTCAGTCCACCCAATACAGTATTTACGGGTAATGTTTGCGCAATAGTGTCACAAGCAATTTGACTATCGCCAGATAATAACAGCGTTTTATTGTGATTATTAAGCTCAGAGATCACTTCAAAAGCCTCGTCACGAATCTTATCAATGAGATAAAATACGGCAATAATTTCTTTATTGGCTATTAAAATACAGCTAGCACCGTTTACATTAATCTTAAGTGACTTTGCTTGACCGTCTTCTTCAGCAAGACTATTTTCCAACCAAGAGTATTTACCAATGGCATAATCAATAGTATTTATCGTACCGGTAACACCTTGTCCAGAATGCACTTTAACTTCTTGTGCAGTTAAGTTGTAATCTCTATGTTCGGCAAATGGTTTAGCAATAGGATGCTCTGAATGAGCTTCTAATGCTGCAGCTATGGCAAGAATCTGTCCTTGGTTGTAGCTTGAATCGTTATTGATTAACTCAACCCTATCAATAGTAAATTCACCTGTGGTTAAGGTGCCTGTTTTGTCAAAAGCAAAACAGTCAATTTTTGGCATGGTTTCCATAACATGACCACCTTTGATCATAATACCAGCTCGATTTAAATGAGTGGTTGCACAAGTTAAGGCGGTAGGTGTTGCTAATGAAAGTGCACAAGGGCAGGTCGCTACAAGGACAGAAAGGGTGATCCAAAAAGCTTCCTCTGGCATATGTTGCTGCCAATAAATAGCGGTTGCTATGGAAGTTAATAAAATAAGAGCGACAAAGTATTGGGCAATCTTATCTGACAATTTTGCTATTTTAGGTTTATGTGCTTGAGCTTCTTCACTTAAGCGGATCAGTTGGCTTAAAAATGATTGATTTGTTGCTTGTTTCACTTGCACGGTAATATTACCGTCACCATTGAGTGTCCCAGCAAAGACATTATCATTGATTGTTTTGCTAATAGGTACTTGTTCGCCAGAGAGCATGGCTTCATTGAGTTGGCTTAGCCCAGAAAGAATGACGCCATCAGCAGGTACCACTTCACCTGGTTTAATGATAACGAGGTCGCCTTGAATAAGTTGTTTCGCGGCAACTAATACTTCTCTAGTTTGTGACTCGTTGTTCTGTGTTTCTTTGACGATGTTATCGCTCGACACAATCACTTTAGTTGCAGTCATAGGCATTAATTTCAATAAATTGGCAGAGACTTGCGCCGCATGTGATCGGGCTCTAAATTCTAAAAATTTACCGATGAGCAGTAAAAAGGTGAACATGGAAACCGATTCAAAATACACCTCTCCTTGCTGAGTAATTGTTGCCCAGGCACTTGCACTAAAAGCTAAAAGGATAGCAATAGAAACGGGAACATCCATGGATAAGCGCTTTGCTTTGATCGCTTTTATTGCCCCTGTATAAAAGGGCAAGGCACCATAAAAAATAATAGGAATTGTTAAGATGAAACTAACCCAGCGTAGATAAACTTTATTGTGTTCAGCCATTTCAGAGAAGGCACCAAAATAAAGGCCAAAGGCTATCATCATTATTTGCATCATTAAGATGCCACTTATACCTAGACGTTTGATAAAAGCTTTGCTTTGTTTTTTATTTCTTAGTTCTGCTTCGTTGGCTTTAAAAGGCAGTGCTTGATAACCAATATGCTCAATAGCCTGTAATATTTCACTGAGTTTTAATGCATCATCTTGCCATCTAACTGTCGCTCGTTGGCTAGTCGCATTGACGTTTATCTTGACTAAACCTTTGAGCTTTTCCAATTGCATTTCGATAAGCCAAGCACAAGCAGCGCAACTAATACCATCAATCGTTAATATGGCTTCTTTGCAATCATTGTCTTGATAAATAAACTCGGTTTGTAAGATAGCTTCATCAAGTAATTTGTTTTTTTGTAATTGTTCAGGGACAAGAGATTGGCCTTTATGAGCCGGCTCTGTTCTTACTGCATAATATTTAGTTAGGCCATTATCAACGATAGTTTGAGCTACTGCCTGGCAACCAATGCAGCACATAGGTTGTTGAATTTGGCTGATTTCAACCGAGAGGTTAATTCCGTGGGGAACGGCTTCATTACAGTGAAAACATTGACTGGTCATGGCTACTTTCTTAGGGCTGGAGGCACTATGGTAACTTTTTAGATGTCACCATAGTGATTAGAATCGTGCTAACTTATTTAGCTCATCAACGCTATTTAACTTATTGGGCTTTTATCGGGTTAGGAATTAAATCGATAAAATCAGCTTGCGGTAAGCTAAGGGTATCTTGTATTTTCCAATTGTTTTCAAAAGAAGTCAGGGTCAGTTTCCATTTGCCGCTAATATCTTTATCAAAATGGTGTCTGAAATAGCCATTACCATCTTGAGTTAACGCTAAATAAAAGTCTCTTTCTTCAAGGGTAGGATGAAAAAAACTGACATTAAGTAGTGGGAAAACTTTTTCAATACCCGTTGGTTTAATTATTAACTCATTGTCTTTTAACTGAAGCGCAAATCGCATGCCCAATTTTTGGGCCATTTTTACTTTGCCCACTTCTAAATTGATGGATTTACCTTTTTTATAATAATCACCAACGACTAACGTATCAGGGTTAGTATTAGCTATGATATACGTAGCAATACCAGCTACAACAGCAGTAAAAGGAAGAATAAAAACTAACCAAGCCCAAGGCTCGCGGTACCAAGAATCTTTCATAAAAAAGTACTTACGTTAACGGTAGAATATGGGGCAGGATTATACCTTTTTTCTCAACAAGCATCTACTTTTGTGCTCTTTAAAAGACATAAAAAAACCCTTGGTTACAAAGTGTAACAAGGGTTTTATATTCATGTTGAGGGATAGCTCAATCTGTCATGAATGACAAAGACCGAACTAAGCCGCTCAGTATCAGTATTATGGATTATTAATCTTGAGAAAGACTATAAACATAAGCACTAATTAGATGAACTTTTTCTTCACCAAGAATATCTTTCCATGGCGGCATAACACCAGCACGACCATTGCGGATAGACTCTTCAATTGCACGTTTTGAACCGCCATATAACCAAACATTATCTGTTAAGTTTGGCGCGCCCATAGGCATACCTAATGCTAAGCTACCTTGACCATCAGGACCATGACAAGCAGCACATAAAGCAAATTTAGCTTTACCGGCTTTCGCTAATTCAGGATCTACTGAACGACCACTTAAGCTAATGACATAAGCTGCAACTTCTTTAACACCTTGGTCGCCGCCTAATGCGCCTTCCCAAGCCATCATGCCTGAAGCAATACGACCATTCATAATAGTCTCTTTAATCACTGCAGGTGTGCCGCCATATAACCAGTCTTTATCAGTTAGGTTAGGGAAGCCGGTAGTACCGTGAGCATCAGAACCATGACACTGTGAACAGTTTTGGATGAACAAACGCTGACCCACTTTTAATGCGTCGCCGTCAGTAGCCAAATCTTCAATGCTACGCGCAGCGTAAGCTTCAAAAATCGGACCAAATTTAGCATCAGCAGCGGCAACTTCACGGTCATATTGTACTAATACACCAGAGTCTTTATGCAAGTTCTCTATTGTTTTAGCTTTTGATTCCGCAAGGTTTAAAATGCCTTGGTTAGAGCTTTTCCAGCCTAAAACGCCAGTCCAGTTACCTAAGCCATAAAGTGCGATATAACCAAATGCCCAAACGATAGTTAATAAGAAAAACGTGCTCCACCATTTTGGTAAAGGGTTGTTTAACTCTTCAATGCCGTCAAACGTATGACCCATTGATTCGCCTTCTTCAACGCCTGCAAAGTTCTTTAAGCACATACGTAGTAGTAAAAAACACCCTACTAACGAGCCAAGGGTAAGAACCCAAACCCATATATTCCAGAAGCTAGACATTATTATTCGTCTCCTGTTTGCTTTCTTTATCGGGATGGCGCGTTTTATCTGCTGTATCTAATTTGTCTTCTTCAAAAATAGAGTTTGCGACATCATCAAATGAGTCTTTACGCTTTTTTGAATAGGACCATACAACGATGATAATAAACAACGCCAATATAAGGAGGGCAAAAAACCCTCTAAGTGTTCCGTAATCCATGATGCTCAGCTTACTTTAATGCGTGGCCAAGTGATTGCAAATACGCAATCAAGGCACTCATTTCAGTTTTACCTTTTACAGCATCTTTAGCGCCGTCAATTTCTGCTTGAGTATAAAGCGGAATTGCATTGCCGTTTTCGTCTTTATGACTACGGTTACGTGTTAAGAAGTTAAATGTTGCTAGCTTCTTACCCGTTAACTCACCATCAAGTGTGTCAGTATTCAACCAGCTATATGCAGGCATGTTTGATTCTGGCACAACTGAACGAGGATCTGTTAAATGGGCAATATGCCAATCATCACTATAACGACCGCCAACACGTGCTAGATCAGGACCAGTACGCTTAGAACCCCATAAAAATGGATGTTCCCAAACACTTTCGCCCGCAACACTGTAGTGACCGTAACGCTCTGTTTCAGCGCGAAATGGACGAATCATTTGACTGTGACAGTTACTACAACCTTCACGGATGTAGATATCACGACCTTCCATTTGCAGGGCAGTGTAAGGTTTTAAGTTATCAACTGGCGTCGCTAATTCTTTTTGGAAAAACAATGGCGTAATTTCTACTAAACCACCGATGCTGATAGCAAAGACAGTAAATAGGAAGAACAAGCCAACGTTCTTTTCAACTTTTTCATGTGAATTTTTCATATGGCTCTCCTTAAGCTACTTCAAGAGGCTTAAGACTTCCGTCTTTAGCACCAATTGTTTTAAACATGTTGTAAGCCATTAATAAGAAACCAGTTACCACTAATACACCACCTAAGAAGCGGATGAAATAGAATGGGTAAGAAGCGGTTAAACTCTCAACAAAGCTGTATGTTAATGTACCGTCGCTATTCACAGCTCTCCACATTAACCCTTGCATTACACCTGAAATCCACATAGCTACGATATAAAGTACGATACCCGCAGTGTGCAACCAGAAATGAATGTTGATAAGGCGCATGCTGTACATACGGCCTTGGTTAAACAAGATTGGGATTAAGTGGTACATAGCACCAATTGAAACCATAGCAACCCAACCAAGAGCACCAGAATGTACGTGACCAACAGTCCAGTCAGTATAATGAGATAAGGCATTAACTGATTTTATTGCCATCATCGGGCCTTCAAAGGTAGACATACCGTAGAAAGATAATGAAACAATTAAGAAGCGTAAAATAGGATCACTACGAAGTTTATGCCATGCGCCAGAAAGCGTCATGATACCGTTGATCATACCACCCCATGAAGGAAGGAATAATACGATAGACATTACCATACCAACTGACTGAGCCCAATCAGGAAGTGCAGTGTAATGTAAGTGATGAGGACCAGCCCAAATATATAAAGAAATTAATGCCCAAAAATGAACAATAGATAAACGATAAGAATATACAGGACGTTCAGCTTGTTTTGGTACGAAGTAATACATCATACCTAAGAAACCAGCAGTTAATAAGAAACCAACGGCATTATGTCCATACCACCACTGCATCATGGCATCAATAGCGCCAGAATAGAGTGAGTATGATTTCATTGCCGAAACAGGTATAACCATTGAGTTACCGATATGCAACACAGCAACGGTAACGATAAAGCCGCCAAAGAACCAGTTAGCTACGTAAATATGCGAGGTTTTACGTTTAACTAAGGTACCAAAGAAGACGATGGCGTACGAAACCCAAACAACAGCAATAAGAATGTCGATTGGCCATTCTAGCTCTGCGTACTCTTTAGTAGAGGTATAACCTAAAGGTAACGAGATAGCCGCTGCAACGATAACAGCTTGCCAACCCCAAAAGGTAAAGGCTGCTAATTTACCGCCAAATAGACGCGTTTGACAGGTACGTTGCACAACGTAATAAGACGTGGCAAATAAAGCACTTGTACCAAAAGCAAAAATTACAGCATTAGTATGAAGTGGACGAAGACGGGAGTAGGTTAACCAAGGTGTATCAAAATTTAACGCAGGCCAAATTAATTGTGCCGCGATAAGTACACCTACTAGTGTACCCACGATTCCCCAGATTACAGTCATTACAGTAAACTGACGTACAACATCGAAGTTGTAGTCTACTGCTGACGTATTACTTGTGGTCATGTTAAGGATTCCGCAGTGTTATTATTAATCAGAAAGTATTTCTTGCTGTAATACCTAAACATGAAAAGCCTTAGATATAGGACACAATTCATACTAACTCTGTGTGTTTGCTCTATGAGCTGTGATATATGTCACATCCGTGTAAGCAAATGTGTCTAAATCCCAGCAATTTTACCCTTTGGCAAGGATATAAATCAACAACTATGCGCGTTTAAATTTGATGTAGATCAATAAAAGAGAATTGCCCTTAAATTGCTTGTGGATATTAATTGAACAATAAAAGATAAAAGTAACTCAATGAGTTAGCAAAGATTTATTAACTTTCACTTTTTATTCGTTGATAAATTTTAGCAGAGATAGAGGGCACCCCACTTAGAGACTTTTTGACAGAATTAAATACCAGCGTTATTTAGCTTTTTTCACGATGAACGTTATTGATTTGAAAGTTGCTTCAAATGATTTAGGGATAATAAGGATAATTGTTTACCATTGAGACTAATTAGCTGTTCATGTTGAAATTTTGACAATAATCGGCTCAAAGTTTCACGACGCATACCTAAGAAACTGGCAATGTCTTGACGACTAATGGTTAACTCTATTTCTGTTTCATTGCCTGAATGTTTAGCATTGCGCTGACAAATATTAAGTAAAAATGCAGCGAGTAAACAGTCAGCCGATTTTTTACCAGTGATCGCGTGAGCATTACGTTGTTGCTCATAGCTTTGTTTTGTGAGTAATTGAATTAAGTTTTGCTGTAACTCTGGTGCTAATTGTGAACAGGCAGAAAGCGAATCTACATAAACCTCACAAACTGAGTTATCACCTAAGGCAACAGCACTGTAGTTATAAACTTCTAAAAATAAAGCATCTTCACCTATCAGTTCACCAGGAAACCTGAAACCAACAATTCTGTCAAGGCCGTCATCATTTTTCTGACACAACTTAAAAGTCCCTGAACATACTGCGAATATAGCGGTAAGTGGACTAGCTTGTTCAAACAATGCAACACCAGCCGATTGATTTAGCGGCAGTGATGAACTTTGTTCAGTGCTAACTTCAACACGTCTAGTTAGATAGTTACTGGTTAAATCAATAGCCTGATTATCGGCGCCGATCGGCTGACAGATGGCTCGCATCGAGCAATTATCACAGTCAACGTATCGCGGATGCTTATGCTGAGAAGTATTTTTCTTGGTCGTTTTACTAGATAGGGTCATTACTTACAACGAGTATGTTTTATCAATTAAATTAACTAATGGCGTAAACTTTAAGGTGAATAAATTTTCAATAACAAGACGTTTTATTGATATTAGTTAACTAAGACTTAGGGTAGCTAGTTTACTGGCGTTAGTGGATAATAACAACTTTGCAGCAAAAGGTAGGTTTTTCAGTGTCTAATAAGAGGTTTAATAACGTGTTAAAATGGCTTTCCCTTGTTGGTTGTTTATTCCTCATTAGTGCCTGTAAGCCAGTAAGTGAAAAAAGCTCTGTAAATAACGCTAGTGCCCTAGTTGCACTATGTATTGAAAGTCAGAGCCAGTGCGAAATCAATACCGAGTTTGCTCATTTTAAGGTTAAATTTTCTCAGCATCAGTTATCAGACAAGGTTATAACTGAACTACCCTTTTTTATTGAGCTGACACCATTTTCTCAGCAAAGACCTTTGCAAAGTATTACCAAAGTATCTGCTTATCTGGAGGGTAGAGATATGTTTATGGGTAAGGTACCGGTATTTTTTGAACCTACTGATGAAGGGAAAGTTTATTTAGCAGAAAGTTTATTGGCCAATTGCAGTGAAGAACAAATGGTGTGGCGTTTGTGGATAACGGTGGAATTGATAGATAAAAAGCAGACGTTTTTTGTCGACTTTACCAGTCAACGTTTTTAACGTTCATCTTATTTGGCAGATAAAAAGACAATAAAAAAGCGAGCCTGAGACTCGCTTTTTATATATTTATCAACTCGCTATACTTAGTTCAATGAAAGTAAGCAGTTGTTCTTAAATATTATTAGTTACATCGACAGAAAGCTTTAATCGCTGACCTGGCTGTAAATATTTCTTTCTATCAAGATTATTCCAACGTTCAATATCACTAATTCGAACATTAAACTTATCGGCTATGCGAGCGAAAGAGTCGCCACGGCGTACTTTATAAGTAATATTTCGCATAATGGCGTTTTCGACATTATTACCGGTTTTACTGTTAGCAAAGTTCGACTTATTTGATTTAGTATCACTTTTTTGCCAAATCACTAACTTTTGACCGAGTTTTAACGTGTCTCTTGGGGCAAAACCATTCCATTTAGCAATACTTTTGCTATTTACCTTATATTTACGTCCTATGTCCCATAAATTATCACCAGATTTAACGGTGTGAACGAGTTTTCGTCCCTTTTGTGGTCTATTTTGCTTTTTAGCAATACGTTGTTCTTGTGAGAAAACATAACTATCTAATGATTTAGCCGCAACAGGAATAAGCAAATGCTTTCCAGCACGTATCTGATTGCCTTTAATGTTATTCACTTGTTGTATCAAATCAACGCGGGTATTAAATTTATTAGCAATAAGTCCTAGGTTATCACCGCTTTTAATTTTATAACGTTGCCAAGCGAGTCGATCTTTCTTACTCAGCTTACTCAGACCTAGTTCAAACTTTTCTACGGTGTGCGAAGGTAACAATAAACGGTGTGGGCCGTCAGGATCAGTAGCCCAGCGATTAAAACCAGGATTTAAACGCTGTAATTCAGCTAACGATAAGCCTGCTAACGTTGCTGCCTTCGCTAAATCGAGCTGTGATTTAATATCTACTTGGCTCAAGACACTTTTATTATCGATTGAATAAAGTGATAAATTAAAGTCTTCAGGGCGCTTTACAATATCAGCTAAGGCTAATAATTTTGGTACATAAGCACGGGTTTCTTTTGGTAAATCAAGCGACCAAAAATCGGTCGGTTTACCTAGGCGTTTGTTCTTTCTTACGGCATTTCTAACACGACCTTCGCCAGAGTTATATGCCGCTAATGCGAGCATCCAATCGCCATCGAAAAACTTGTGCAAATATTTTAGGTATTTAATAGCACCTTCGGTTGAAGCAACGACATCACGTCTGCCGTCATACCACCAGTTCTGCTTCATACCAAAACGTTCACCTGTACCCGGCACAAACTGCCACATGCCTGAAGCGCGACCATGCGAATAAGCAAAGGGGTCAAAAGCACTTTCTACAATAGGTAAGAAAGCCAGCTCAATTGGCATATCATTCTTTTCTAACTCTTGAACAATATAGTAGAGGAAAGGCTCGGCACGTTTAGCAACACGTTTAAGGTAACTAGGGTGCTTTACATACCAGTTTCTCTGAGAGACAAGACGTTTTTGATTCGGAATATCAAACGTTAATTGGCTACGAATGCGTGGCCAAATATTATTCTCATCAATAGCTTTTTGATCTTTTAAGGTATTATTTAAAGAGAAGTCAACATCAGCAACAGGATGGATAACGTCAATGCTTTCATCTGCTAATAACGCTTGATTAATCTCAACTGGATGAGCAGTTTCAACTTGCGAATCTGAATTGTCAGTAATGGCATTACCATCACTTTGGGATAGGCTTTGACAGCCGGCTAAAAGAACTACAACGGGTAATAATAAATACTTCATGAATAACCAGTTAAAATCAGCAGGAATTAAAAATAATTGAGCAGATTAGCATGTTTAACACCAATCGGACTAATTTATTGGCTAGTTAGCAATAATGTAGCGGCTTAGAAGCAAGATATAGGTAAAAGAGAATAATCAGCCTAGGAAGTATGTTCAGGATAATTTCTACTAACTTTATAATAACTTATACCTGTTTGGCGGTTCCAATTAGAATCAACAATGCCCATCTAAGCCTTATAAATTGACGGATTAAAAATTATCCTTCCAAGCCCTAATCGCTGAAAAAACCTCACTATCATTAGGCTGATTTTGATTACTATAAGTTTGTGCAGCAAGTTTAATAGACTCTTCATGGCAACGTAGAAAAGGGTTTATCTGCAGTTCAAGCGCTATATTAGTTGGAATAGTTGCTTGGTTTTGTTGACGCTTCACTTTTACTTGCTCTGCATAGTTATGCAGGTCAGTGTTATTAGGCTCTACTGCTAAAGCAAAGGCTAAGTTCGCTTGGGTATATTCATGGGCACAATAGATTAACGTATCAGTTGCTAAGTTCGCTAGCTTAGTCAGAGAGTGATGCATTTGCTGAGGAGTCCCTTCAAACAAGCGACCACAACCACCTGAAAATAGGGTGTCACCACAGAAAACCATTTTATCGTTATAGTAAGCAATGTGACCTTTAGTGTGACCCGGTAAATCGAGCACAGTAAATTGGCAATCAAGCTCCGTTAAGTCAACAGTATCGTTCTCTTTAAGTGTGATATCTAGTTGAGCAATCTTTTCAGTAGCGGGTCCATAAACAGTCACAGGCCACGCTTTATCTTTAGAGTATTCAAGGAGTTTTTCAATACCACCGACATGATCGCTGTGATGATGGGTGATCAGAATGGCAGATAACGCCAAGTTATTTTCTTGCAGGTACTTTATACACACTACTGCATCACCTGGGTCGACCAGTGCAATTTTATCATTATTTTGACTAGAAATAGCCCAAATATAATTATCATTAAACGCGTTAATTGCAGTAACAATTTGGTGAGAGTTAGTCATATGAGATTTTACCTGTAGTTTGATTTATACCCGTTGCCACTCAAGATGCTTGTTTAAGAGTGCTTTAAGCAGCGTTATTCATTTGAACAAGGGAATAACCATTGTTTAAAATAAATGCCTTGCCTAAATCATTTTTAACTCCCACTTAAATCATGCACTTTGAAAGGTAACGGGTATATACTTAATACCATTATACGCCTAAAAGAAGACTCTATGAAACCTGCGTTAGCTTTTCGACAGCCACATTACCCTAACTCATGGAAGGCATTGCCTAATGGAGAAGTCATTAAAAAGGCAATAGAGCAAGAACTTGCCCCTTGGTGGCAAAAGTTTTTTGGTTATCATTTAATTAAGCTTGGTGCATTAAGTAGTGAAATCGAGATACCTGACTGCACTATTAATCATCAAGTAAGTATTAGCATTAAGAATGGCTTGGCTAATGTGGTTGGAGATATTGATGATTTACCTTTGCAGGAGCATAGTGTTGATGTTTGTTTGTTAAGCCATGCATTGGAGTTCTCGCTTGACCCTCACCATGTGGTCCGTGAAGCTAATAGAGTGTTAATTCCCAATGGTTACTTAGTTTTAACGGGATTTAATCCACTAAGCCTTGTTGGCTTAAACCGTCTATTACCGTATAGACGTAGCAAAACACCTTGGAATGAACATTTCTTTTCGCCAATGAGAATCAAAGATTGGCTACATTTAATGGGGTTTGAAATTTTAGCTGATCAACGTTGTTTACATAGTAGTTTAACAGGGAAGGTGAGCACCGACAGCTTAGAACATAGATGGCACAAGTTGGCAAAAAGTTACTTACCTGCCTTAGGCTCTGTTTATGTGATTGTCGCGAAAAAAAGAGTATTACCCTTAACACCAATTAAACCCAAATGGCAGATTCGATCTGGATTTCGTCCTGTAAAAGTCCCTAGTCTAAGCACACATCGAGAATTAGTGGATCACAAAAAAGGGCATCAGAAGAGATAATTCCCCCAAGAAAGATAGTTTCTGTGAACTGACAACCTAACCTTTATTTTATCCTTATTAAAAGTAACCCAACTATGCAAAGTAATGAACTAGAAAGCTATTTAGCTGAATTGTTAAAACCGCAACAAATAAAAGACTTCACTCCTAATGGCTTACAAATTCAAGGTAGTGCTCACATTAGTAAAGTGATCACCGGGGTCACAGCTTCTAAGGCTTTAATTGATAAAGCAATCGCAGAGCAAGCTGATGCCATACTGGTACATCACGGTTACTTTTGGAAAAATGAATCTTACGTTATTCGTGGCATGAAGCATGATCGAATCAAGGCACTATTGCTAAATGACATTAATTTATTTGCATATCACTTACCCTTAGATATTCATCCGACGCTAGGTAACAACGCACAGTTAGCTAAGTTATTTAATATTGTCGATGTAGAGCCGCTAGAAGTAGGTAATCCATTAAGCGTTGCTATGCAAGGGTGTTTCGAGCATCCATGTAGCGGTGAAGCATTTAGCCAGTTAATTAATAGTACGCTTGAGCGAGAATGTTTACATATTGCGGCACCGAGTAATAAGCCAATAAAAACTATTGCTTGGTGTTCTGGCGGTGGTCAAGGTTATATTGAACTCGCTGCAGAGCAGGGCATAGATGCCTTTTTAACGGGTGAAGTATCAGAACAAACGACTCATATAGCCCATGAAATGGATATACATTTCTTTGCTGCTGGCCATCATGCCACTGAGCGTTATGGGATAAAAGCCTTAGGAGAGCATTTAGCTGAAAAGCACGGACTTGAAGTAATATTTGTTGATATCGATAACCCCGTTTAAAACTTAAGGTTTAAGCGGAGACAGGTTACGTCGGTTTATTACTTGAATCTATTTTATCGATTCAAGTAACCTTCTTAATTTTATTTAGCTAAAGAGTGATTTAAACCATTGCACTATCAGCCCTAAACTCTCATACCAAGCAATAGTGGTTTGTTCTAACTTCTTACTCGTAGGTATGTAATGAACCCAGCTTTTACTACTGTCTGGATTTTTTACCCAATAGCCAGTCGGTGCAGCAATAGGGTATATTCCTTCTGCTTGGAAATAATTGATAGATCGCGGCATATGGTCAGCATTTGTCACCAGTATCACTTGGGTGCCTTGTACTCGCGGCGCAATGAGTTGTGCTTCTTCTTCAGTATCCTTTGGAAAATTTTCAGTAATAATTTTTTGCGCCGGAACGCCTAAAAGTATCAATGATTGCTTTACCGTTTCCGCATTAGATACAGGATTATGTCCGCCATAACCTGAGGTGATTATTCTGGCTTCTGGATGTAGTTGATAAATACGTACTGCTTCAACCATTCGTTGTAACGAACAAGTTTTTAGTTGGCTAGTTACCGGCAACTCAGCGTTGGTATTATGGCCGCAACCTAATACCACAATGTAATCGACAGACACGTTTGTTTTAACATAAGGCGGGTAATCATTTTCAATAGCGGTCATAACCGTATCTGAAAAAGGTGCGAAGGCGCTGATAAGTAGAATGACTATAGCAGTTGATAGGCTCTTAATACTTTGTTTAGGCTTTTTACGATGAACAACGAGGGCAAAAATAAGTAATAACAGCACTATATTGATGGGCATGCTCAATACAGTGATGATCTTTTTAAGAAGAAATAAATCCATATGATTCAGCTAAGTTACCTAGAGCATTGATATCTATTTACTATATCAAGTATTGCACTAGGCTGCTTAGCTAAATTAGACTTTGTTGTGAGAAAGCTAAGTTGTCTTAACTTAGTTTTTTATACTCTCTTTTTAATCCCAAGAATAAACCGAAACACATAACAATTAATAGTACGGTAAAAGGTAAACCGACTGTGATGGCTGCAGCTTGCAAAGCACCCAATGCATCTTTGCCACCACCAAATAATAATGCAGCAGCAATAACACCTTCGATAGCTGCCCAGAATATTCTTTGTGGAACCGGCACATCTACTTTACCACCAGCGGTAATACTGTCTATGACTAAAGAGCCTGAATCTGATGAAGTGACAAAGAAAATTAATACCAAGACAATCGCCAAGAACGAAGTAACATTGCTTAAAGGCAAGTTCTCTAACATTTGAAATAGTGCTAACGAGCTATCACCAATGCCTTGAGCTAATTGACCTACACCATTTTGTACTTGTTCAAGACCCATGCCGCCAAAGGTTGCCATCCATACTGATGTAAGTAAAGTAGGAACAAATAATACTGCTAATATAAATTCACGAACCGTTCTGCCGCGCGAAATTCTTGCGATGAACATACCGACAAACGGTGACCAAGAAACCCACCAAGCCCAATAAAATACAGTCCAGCCATGGTAAAACGTTTCGTCTTCACGACCAATCCAGTTACTTAACGGAATAATATTTTCGGCATAGGCAAGCAGGGTTGTGCCAACACCATTAATAATCACTAAAGTAGAGCCCGTAATAATAACAAATAACATTAATACAACCGCAAGTGACATATTGATATTACTTAATAGTTTAACCCCACCATCTAAGCCTCGAGTCACTGAGAATATGGCGACCATGGTAACGCCAAATATAATGGCAATCTGAGTGTTTATGGTATTGGGTATATCGAATAGGAAGCTTAAACCTCCAGCCGCTTGTTGTGCCCCAAAACCTAAAGAAGTAGCGAGACCAAAAATAGTAGCTAATACCGCGGTAATATCAATGACATTGCCCGGCCAGCCCCAAACTCGCTCGCCTAACAATGGGTAAAAAGAAGAGCGGATGGTTAATGGCATGTTGCAGTTAAAAGTGAAGAAAGCTAAAGACAAGCCTACAACGGCATAGATGGCCCATGGGTGTAATCCCCAGTGATACATTGTTGCCGCCATCGCCATTTTAGCTGCCTCGGGAGTACCGGCAACCGTATTTAGGGGGGTGCCATACCAATTAGTGAAGTAACCAACAGGCTCTGCAACACTCCAAAACATTAAACCTATGCCCATTCCGGCAGAAAATAGCATAGAAAACCAAGACAATTTGCTAAAGTCTGGTTTTGCTTCAGTACCACCGAGTCGGATTTTTCCAAAAGGTGAAACAACCAAGGCTAAACAAAAAAGGACAAAAAGGTTACCGCTGACAATGAATAGCCAGTCAAAATGGTCGATAGACCAACTTTTTGATGCATCGAAAGATTGTTTGGCTAATTCAGGGAATAGTAGGGTTAATAGAACAAATACAACAATAAGTGTAGATGAGAAAAAGAACACAGGATTATGTAAGTCCATGCCCATTATTTCTACGTTATTCTCTCCAATCACGTGGTCAGATCGGTAAACTGACTTTTCAACAACAAGCTCCTTATCTTTATCTGTATCTTCTTTGTTTTTGCTCATTATGGCTTCCTGTAAGTAGTTTTGAATAAAACGGGCTTTGTATACACATTGTTACTGTACAGTGTTTAGCGAATAATTTCCCCCTTTGCAGGGTTTAATCATTAAACAAACCAAAGACCTAAGTGAGTAAAGTATAGCCTTGACTCTCGATTTTGCTTTTGTAAAGTAATTAGTTAGCAAGTTTTCTTATGCTTGGTAGATAGATAATAGGCAGTAGACTACCTAGGACGATGCCGATCAAAGTGAATAATAAGGGCAAAAAACTTATAAAAACTGACTAATAGCCTGTTGCAATGTAAGGTTAAATCGGGTCTAATGATTTCGCATTGTGGTTTAGGGTCAATACTCTAAAATATAATGTACCAGAAGAGGTGCGAAACTTAGGTAGAAAACGAGAGGAACCACATTCCAAATACCGTTTTTGAGGGAAGTTATCGCCGAGAGTATTTAAAAGTGGATTTAGATACTCGGTCACTAAGGTTGAATCCTTATGGCTGTCACCTGACGTATTTGTTAAATGATACCTAACTAATTAGGTATCATTAAGCATTAAATAATAGGTGGAGAGCTTCTGGCTGAAAAAGTTTCGTTTTTTTTGCAGTTTATTAGATATCCCTTTAAACGTGCAAAATACACCACTCGCTACCTACTCAGTCATGCTCTTCCAATAGTTAATTTACTCAGCAAAGAGCTCAGTAAGTAACTAGTATTTTTATGGGAGAATTTTGTGAATTCAGTTCAATCTACATCATCTTTAACTGTTGCCAAGTTCGGCGGTACTAGTGTTGCCGATTACCAAGCTATGCTTCGTTGCGCCAATATTATTAAAAATGATAACAGCAATCGTCTAGTGGTTGTTTCAGCGAGTTCAGGCGTGACAAACCTGCTAGTTCGCTTAAGTCAGAAAAATGTATCTGTCATTGAGCAAAAGGATATTGTTGAAAATATCCGCGCTATTCAAGTCAATATTACTCAGCATTTATCAAGCGATGTTGAAGCACAGCTTAATCAAGAAATAAACAGCTTACTTGATGAACTAACTCAACATGCACTAACGCAGTTATTACAATACTCGACTAAGACAGCAGATGCCATTCTTGCCTTTGGTGAGCAATTTAGCTCGCGAATTTTTGCTCAAGTTTTACAATCTGTTGATATTCCAGGTGAGTATTTCAATGTGCAACAAGTGATGAAAACCAATAGTTTATATGGCAAAGCGGTAGTAGATCTTAATCAATTGAGTGAACAAAGCACACAACTGCTTGCCCCAAAACTGATTGACAAAGTGATTGTTACTCAGGGATTTATTGGTCAAGATAGCCAAGGTCATACGACTACGCTAGGGCGAGGTGGATCCGATTATTCCGCAGCATTACTTGCTGAAGCTTTAAATGGCACTAATTTATCTATTTGGACGGATGTTGTAGGTATCTTTACTACCGACCCGCGTATTACTGACCAAGCGCGCGCGATTAAAGAAATTAGCTTTGGCGAAGCGGCCGAAATGGCCACCTTTGGCGCGAAAATATTACACCCCGCGACACTGATCCCTGCAATGCGCCGCAATATTCCAGTTTTTGTTGGTTCAAGTAAAGAGCCAGAAAAAGGTGGTACGCAAATTAAGCAAAAAGTTGATTCGAATCCCACTTATCGCTCCATTGCATTAAGACGTGAACAAACGTTAGTGACGGTAAAAAGCCCGGCTATGTTACATGCTAGCGGATTCTTAGCAAAAGTGTTTGGCGTATTAGCGAAACATGAGTTAAGCATTGATTTGATCACTACCAGTGAAATTAGTGTCGCTTTAACTTTTGATAACCCAAGTGGTTCAACGCAATCGTTAATTACTAATGCCGTGGTGGCAGAATTAGAGCAGTTATGTGAAGTTAGCGTTGAGCATGGTTTATCGCTAGTTGCTGTGATTGGGAATGGTTTAACGTGTGCTAAAGGTATTGGTCAAAGCATTTTTGAAACGATTAATGATGTGAATATCCGTTTAATTTGTCATGGCGCTAGTGCCAATAACTTATGCTTTTTAGTGAATGAAGATGAGGCAAATTATGTGGTTGAGAAATTACATAATACCTTATTCGCTTAAGCCTAGTTTTCTTAATAGATTGCTCAGGACACCTTGCTTGATACTTTCTATCTGACGGTAATGTACTGTTAACGTCATTGTTAAATTAATAAATAAAGAAAGAATGATAAACGCTTCATTCTTTCTTTTCTTTCTCTGGGTTGTTTAGCGTTCAATCGCTGATATTAGCAATAAGCTGATCAAGTTCTTGATTTAAGTTGAGTAATTTATCTGGTGTTAAACCTGTTACAGCAAACATTTTTCCAGGAATATGTTCTGCACTTTGTTGTAATCCCATCCCTTTTTTAGTTAGTTTGATGATAACTACCCGCTCATCTGACGGTTGTCGAACTCGAGCAAGTAACCCTTGTGCTTCCATTCTTTTAAGTAAAGGAGAGAGTGTGCCTGAATCTAAATCAAGTCGATTACCTAAGTCTTTAACTGAAATTCCTTCAGAGTTTTGCCATAGAACGAGCATAGCCAGATATTGTGGGTAGGTTAATGCCAATTCTTTTAAAACGGGCGCATAAAGTCGACACATAAGTTTATTTAAACTATAAAGTCGAAAACATAACTGTTTTTCTAGCAGTAAATTATCACTCATCTATTATACCAATAATTTTTCTATATCAGCGGTAATGGCTTCTGGTTTTGTTGTAGGTGCATAACGTTTAACGACTTCACCTTTACGATTTACTAAAAACTTTGTGAAATTCCACTTAATGGATTTAGAACCAAGAATGCCAGGAGCTTGTTGTTTTAGAAAACTAAAAAGAGGGTGGGCATTACTTCCGTTGACGTCGATTTTGTCAAATAAAGGGAATTTTATATTGAAGTGTAAATCGCAAAATTGCTGTATTTCTTCGTTATTACCACTCTCTTGTTGCTTAAACTGATTACAAGGAAAGGCTAATACTTCAAAACCATTTGTTTGAAACGAATCATGTAGTGATTGTAAACCTTGATATTGTGGAGTGAAACCACAGTTACTGGCGGTATTAACAATGAGTAATACTTTATCGGTAAATTGATTTAATTCGATCGTCTCTTCTTTATTATTCTTCACTGTAAACTGATAAATATTACTCATCTTAATTTTTCCTTTAAAGTAAATGTAAAGCTATCTGGGATAATTATACTGCCACCACTTAAGTGGCTTACAATTTGATTGTGCACAATCTATTTGTTCATTGTAGTGTAAAATTGATGTGTTGAAAAGATGCTAGAGCAAAATAAAAAACTGAAGTAGACTGATCGCATTAAATTAATGACTTAAAAGGTTGGAACATGAAAGTAGCATTTATTGGTCTTGGCGTTATGGGTTACCCAATGGCGGGACATTTGACTAAAGCAGGTCATCAGGTTTGTGTATATAACCGAAACAGGGATAAAGCCTTAGCTTGGCAAAAAGAGTTTGGTGGTGATATTGCAACAACACCTGCGCTAGCGGCTACTGGGTGTGACATTGTATTTGCCTGTGTCGGTAATGATGATGACGTTAGACAAGTCTCATTAGGTGATGAAGGGATTTTCGCAGGTCTTTCTAAAGGAAGTATTTTTGTCGACCATACCACGGCATCTGCAGAGCTTGCTGTTGAGCTTGCTGCTGTTGCGGATAAAAATGGCCAATACTTTTTAGACGCACCTGTATCAGGTGGTCAAGCGGGTGCCGAAAATGGTGTGCTGACAGTTATGGTCGGTGGTGATGAGAGTATTTTTGCTAAAGCTGAGCCTGTTATGGCTGCATTTGCTCGCTTTAGTCAAATCATGGGTCCCGTTGGCTCAGGACAATTAGCTAAAATGGTTAATCAGATTTGTTTTGTCAATACAGTGCAAGGCTTAGCTGAAGGATTGAACTTTGCCCAAAAAGCAGGATTAGATACTGACAAATTACTTGATACTATTGGGAAGGGCGCTGCAGGCTCTTGGCAAATGGATAATCGAGGTAAAACGATGTGTGCGCGCGAATTTGATTTTGGTTTTGCCGTTGATTGGGTAAGAAAAGATTTGGCTATCGCATTTGCAGAAGCTGAAAAATTAGGTGCTGATTTAACAGTAACTAAGCAACTTGATGGTTATTACCAAGAGATACAAGACAATGGCGGGAGCCGATGGGATACATCAAGCCTTATTTCTCGTTTTAAGAAGTAGTACTAAACCGACTAATTAACTGTATTGCCCAAGCTACCTGAAACACATATCTTCAAGTGACTTGGGTATAACTTATTGAATTTTTTATCGAGGGAATGATGAAATTAAATTTATTTACTTTACCATTATTATGGTTACTTTCTGCTTGCGGCAGTGGTAGTGAAGGAGAAGCCAAAGCACAGGTAGTCCCAGATGCTAAAGCACCAGAGTCTGTTATTGTGTCTGAAAACTTGGCAATTCCAGATAATAGATCACTCGACACGTATCAAATACTCGTTATTGGCAATAGCCACGTACAGTCAATACAAAAATTCTTGACCTTAATCTTTCAAAATGGTCTCAAAGAAAAAGAGATAAACATTGATAAGCGCGTAGGTGCTTTTCTAGATGTCATTGTTGATAAAGAAAGTTTGGTCGAATTAGTTGAGGCAAGGCCTTGGACTCATATAATTTTGCAAGGACAAAAATATTCGCAGAGTCAATCAGTCCTTTATTCAACAGAAGCAACAAGAACATGGATTCAACGTGCTAAGAAGAAAGGAGCTACGCCAATACTCTATCCTGAACATCCGCAACGAGGAAACCTTCTCGAAGCGGATTATGTTCATAGTATACATGTTGATATTGCCGATGAAGAGTCTAGTTGCATTGCCCCTGTAGGATTAAGTTGGAATAAAGTGTTAGCTATTGAGCCTGATTTGGATCTTTATCAAGCGGATGGAAATCATGCTACGGAGTTAGGGGCTTTACTCAGCGCTTTGGTGTTGTATCAAGTCGTTAGTGGTCAAACAGCAGATGCTTTACCTTATATTGCAGAGTTACCTGGAACTGAGTCTGAGCAGGCTTTACTCGGACAAATTGCTTCCCAGACTGTTGCAGAACATGTTACCTGTGTTTTTTAATCACGAGGGAAGTATGAAATTTACGCCGCGATTGATATTTTTATTGAGTAGCTGATTGCGATATTACTTTAGCAGGTACTTTAAGTAGATAGTCTAAAGGAGCAGTGTAGAGGGCGGTGATTTAGAGTTTTTTCTGAATTTTAGTAACGAGATAACTAGTATCGTTTAGCATATTTTTCCGATTGATATTAGTAGAGATTGCTTATATAAGGTAGCGCGTAGTTTAAACACCAGACTATTAATCTGGTGTTTAAATCGAGAATCTAAAAGACTTTATTTATAAGTTAAAGACCATAGGTACTGTAGTTAACATCAATAAAACGATCATAAATATAGCTGCGATATTAAGCCAGAAACCTGCTCTGGCCATGTCGGCAATACGTAATTCTCCGGAGCTAAATACGATAGCATTTGGCGGTGTTGCCACTGGCATCATAAAGGCACAACTAGCAGCTAATGCGGCAGGGATAACTAACATTAAAGGTCCATCAGTTAAGGTCACAGCTATTGGTCCTAATAAAGGTAAGAAACTAGCAGCTGTTGCCGTATTACTTGTTACTTCAGTCAAGAATAATATAGTAATAGTAACGACTAAAACGGCAGCAATAACAGGAATATTAGACGTTGCTTCAAGCTGTGTGGCTATGTAACCCGCTAGTCCTGATTTTTTGATTAAACTGGCTAAGGCTAATCCACCACCGAAAAGCAACAATACACCCCAAGGTAACTTCTTAGTGTCTTCCCAAGCTAAAATACGGATATCTTTTTTCCGGTCAACAGGTACAACAAATAATAACAAAGCCACGAACATAGCGATGCCGGTATCCGATATAGCTAGCCCAGTCATTTTGGCTATTAATGGTCTAAATATCCAACTGATAGCAGCAAAAGCAAAGAAAAACAGTACGAGTTTCTCGCCTTTGTTCATTTTCCCTAATTCCTGAAGTTTCTCTTGGAACATACTGTTTGTATCAACTCGTTCCCCTTCATTAACTTGGTAACAAACCTTGGTAAGAATAAACCAACACAATACCAACAATACTGCACTTAACGGTACGCCGATAATCATCCATTGGGCAAAGCCGATTTCAATGTTGTAGCTATCAGCTAAATAAGCCGCCATCAGCGCATTAGGAGGAGTACCAATCAAGGTCGCTAAGCCACCAATACTTGCAGAAAAAGCAATAGCTAATAACATTGGTTTTGAAAAGTTTTCAGGGGTACTACCATTTTGCTTCTGCTTAACCATCTCGATAATAGATAAGGCGATAGGCAACATCATGACTGCGGTTGCTGTATTAGACATCCACATTGATAAGAAAGCAGTGACAAGCATTAACCCGCCAATTTGGTGGCTGGGTTTAGTGCTACATAACGACATTGCTTTTAAGGCAATTCGTTTATGTAAGTTCCATCGTTCCATCGCTATGGAGATAAAAAATCCTCCAAGGAAAAGGAATATTAAAGGGTGTGCATAAGACGATGTTGTTACCTTAATGGGTGCTATGCCAACAATTGGCGCAACGATTAAGGGTAAAAAAGCGGTAACTGAAACAGGGGTTGCTTCAGATATCCACCAAGTGGCCATCCACAATGCTAAACCTAGGGTGTGCCATGCATCTGCAGACATACCTTCAAAGGGAGAAGGAACTAATAAGGTGAACAGCATTAATGCTGGCCCTAATACGAGCATACGCAATGGCGTTGCTTTGTCTTGAATATCTGTCATAAATTTCCTCACAGTGTTGTTTTTTATAATAGTTCTAATTTATGTTTTGCAAAGACACTGCCATGTTTTCATCTTATTGTTAATAAAGGTAATTATACTTTTAACTCATTATATTAGCCTATGTTACGTATCGATATCCACCCATAAAAAAATGACTATGTGTGGAAAGCCGCCAATTAGCATACCGCAAGAAACTTGAAAGACTTATTGCTAATGGCCCTGTTCATTTTGGGGAGTAGTGGCTGATCGTCCTCCTTTATCTCTTGGTTTTAAATACCTTATTTTTTCATTATGGGGGGATTTCTATATACGCTAGTAAGTCTTGGGGGTGATATCCCCCCCAAACATTGCCCCTGCGAAGTTTTTATTTTTAATGTAAGTAATTGTTATCTTATTATTTATTTTTATCTGGAGCTTTACAAATAAATTGGCGTGAACATTGCGATAACAAACTGTCGCCTTAACGTAATCATCGTTGACGATTTATAAAGATAATAACTTCTTAAAATAAAGGGGAAATACATGAAACGTGTTCAAGTGAATAAAACAAGCAAACTATTTTTTTTAAACGTACTGTTATTAAGTTGTGCAAGCGCAAATGCAAGTGATGTTGAGAGTTCATTCTATGGCTCGCTCCGTTTAGGTGCCGACTATGTTGATAGTGGTACTTCTGATGATGCTGCAAATGGTAGAGATTACTTAAGTCGGATTGGTGTTAAGGCTGAAGTTCAATTGGCTGACGGTTTAACAGGTGTAGGTAAAGTTGAGTATGGTTTACGCGGGGATGATGGCGTTAATTTCAATCAAAACCAAAAAGCCGGAATGCGACAGATATATGTTGGCCTTAAAGGAAAGTTTGGTACTGTTACCTATGGCTCTCAAACCATTATATGGCATCAGTATGTGCGCAGTGCTTATTTTTCTGATGGATTAGACTCATTACGTCAAGGCGCTATTCGTGATGATGATATGCTGCAATGGCAAAAAACTTACAATAATTGGAAATTTGGTGCAGCTATTCAAACAGAGAAGCAAGATGGTGATTCTATTGATCAATACCAAGTAGCAGCACAATATAAAAACCAAAAATTGAAACTTCAAGCAGCATTAGCAGCAGACCAACAGGGTGAAAATACCGGTAATTTATATGGCTTTCGTGCTTGGTATGATATTTCAAAAGCGTTTACCGTATCAGCCTTTTATCATTTAGCTGAAGAAGATTTTGATCTTTATAAAGGTAACTCTTCTGGTAACGTGAGGTTAGTCTCAGCAGAAGAATCTGGTAAAGTAGGCGGCGTAACCGCATGTGTTGATGAAGATCGTTCAACTGTAGGTTTATATGGCAAGTGGCGTCAAGACAACAATCAAGTCCATGCTAGATATGCGGTAAACTCTTGTGACATAAAAGGCGATGTTAGCTCTATTAAAGTTGAATATATTCGTTACTTCTCTAAGAAGTTTCGCATGTGGGCATCATTTGAGCAGTTAGATAATGATACAACACGTTTACCTTCAACAGGAGAAGACATGTCGGAAGCACAAGTAGGTGTAAGATTCGATTTTTAACAACCTAATTGAGTGAAACCAAATACAATATTTGATATGGAACCAAGTGTTTGTTGCATATCAAATAGCTGATGTATATACCCGTTCCATTTGAAGATGCTCGTTTCAGGAAGCCTAAGCAAAGGGCTGGTTTAGAAACGCTTTATGCTGGGTTATTGATTTCGACAATAGAATAACTATTCTCTTTAATCAATGCCTTGCCTAAAAGCATTTATAATTCCAGCTGAAACCTGCATCTTCAGGTAGTTTGGGTATAATACCTGATAAAATTAATGAAACTGCTATTAGTTTATTCATAAGGTAAAATTGTGGTCTATCAAGGACAATCAGAGCGTAAAAATTATATTGTCGCCACTGTTGCAGTGATTGGCCTAATCCTGACTATTGAACTGACCCAAATGATAGGTATGAGCAATGCCTATCAACAAATGCACCAACAATCGAGTCAGCAGTTATCTAATTTAGTGGGTTACATTGACAATATTCTCGGTCGCTTTGACAGAATCCCCAAAGTGTTATCGAAACACCCCTTACTGTCGCAAGCCTTAATCTCACCTAACGAACAATCAAAAATAACCAAACTCAATCAGTTATTAGCAGATATTAGAACGATGACTCAGGCGTCAGATATTTACCTTATTGATAAAAAGGGTATTACTATTGGGGCCAGCAATTGGCAATTGCCTAATTCATTTGTTGGTATGAACTTTATGTTTAGACCCTATTTTCAAGATGCGCTAAAAGGTAAACTTTCCCATTACTATGCTGTAGGGTTAAGTAGTGGTAAGCGGGGCTTTTATTATGCTTACCCTGTGGTAGTTGATGGTGTTATTGCCGGTGTTATTGCTTTAAAAATAAGTATTGCAGATATTGAAGAACAGTATAAAAAAACGGTATTAAATGATAGCTTTAACTTCTTAATCGTTGCACCCCATGATGTGGTCTTCATTTCAGATAGACCAGAATGGCGGTTAAAAACTATTGGTAACTTATCTAAAGCAAAACAGCTTAATTTAATTGCAGAAAAACGTTATACCGATAAAGAGATATCCTCACTTAACGTGGAAGATATCTCAAATCACTATCTTCCAAATGACCTTGGCAGCGAGTTATTAGAAGTTACTTCAAATACAGGGTCTGAAGAAGTTTTTGCGCTGAATAAACTGATGAAAACGGCTAATTGGCAAGTTCATTTGTGGAGCTCTGTAGCACCAATGAAAAAGCAGCAAAACTTATTAATCATCCTCAGTGCTAGTGGTTATTTATTGATGGTGTTTTTGCTGTTATTTACTAATGAACGACTTAAAAATGCGCGAAGACTTAAGCAATCTCAACAGTTATTAGAAAAAAAAGTTAAAGAACGTACGTCTGACTTAAGTGCGAGTAACGTAAAATTACATGAGGAAATAGCGCAACGTCAGCAAGCACAAACTCAAATGAATAAAATGCGGGATGAACTAATTCAATCAGAAAAGCTGGCGCTCATAGGTAGTATGTCAGCGAGTATTAACCATGAAATCAATCAACCGTTAACAGCCTTACGAAGCTATTCAGAAAATGCGTTGGCGTATCAAGAACGTAGTATGACAGACAAAGTAAAAAACAACCTGTCACTCATTATTGGTTTAGTGGATCGACTCAGTGATATTGTCAGTCAATTTAATAGCTTCTCTAAAAAAAGCACCGGTGTTGCGACTGCCGTTGATGTTCAAATGAGTCTGATGGCGGCGATGAGTATTGTAAAACACCAAGCTAAAGCCGCTAGAGTAGAATTTACTAGTAAACCTTGCTTAGAAACTGTACATGTTTATGGTGATGCTATTCGGTTTGAACAAGTGCTGGTTAACTTATTAAGTAATGCCATACAAGCGCTTAGTGAACAAGAACACAAACAAATAATTATTTCTGTGTCTGACGTTAAAGAACACGTTATCATTGAAATACGAGACAACGGACCCGGTATTTTAGTTGATAATATCGACAGAGTTTTTGAAGCCTTTTTCACCACGAAAGAAAACTTTGGCTTAGGTTTAGGTTTATCTATCTCGCACCGAATTATTGAGTCAATGCAAGGTCAACTTAACGTAAGTAACCACCCAGATGGCGGCGCTATCTTTACCATTAGCTTGCCTGTAAACAGGTAATATCATTCCGCTTAATTAAATGATTAAAAATTGTGTAGGGAAAATTGGTGAGAACAAGGCGTTTGATTGAGCAATAGCTGGCTATTGGGATTGAAAACAACGCAGTTATCGTCAGTTTTAACCAGAAAGATTGATCAGATAGTTATGCGGATTGGTATAACGTAAGGAAATTAATATGGAAACGGAAAAATTGGGTGTTGTCTTTGTTATCGATGATGAAGAACATATTCGAAGCGCTATTGAGCAAACATTCGAATTAAGAAATTTTGAAGTGCAAACCTTTTCACAAGCGCATCAATTACTTAATCAGCTAAGTGATACTTGGCCTGGCGTGGTTATTAGTGATATTAATATGCCTAAAATGGATGGACATCAGTTGATGGCTGAGGTCAAAAATATTGACTCAGAGTTATCCACGATTTTACTCACCGGTTTTGGTGATATTTCAATGGCAGTAAAAGCAATGCGCAATGGTGCTTACGACTTTATTGAAAAGCCATTTAATAATGATGACCTAGTTGATACGGTTAAAAGAGCGCTAGATAAACGCTCTTTAGTGCTTGAAAATAGGCAACTCAAAAAAGAAATAGAAACACATTGTTTACCAGGTCCCAGAATATTAGGGAATTCGCCTAACATTGTGCAAATGCGCAATATACTCAATCAAGTGATGGATGCACCTGCAGATATAATGATCGATGGTGAAACCGGTACTGGAAAAGAGTTAGTCGCTCGTTATTTACACGACCATAGTATTCGAAGAGATAGTAATTTTGTTGCACTTAACTGTGGTGCAATCCCAGAAAATATTATTGAAAGTGAGCTATTTGGTGCGGAGAAGGGCGCTTATACGGGCGCTGATAAAAAACGCATTGGTAAGTTTGAATACGCTAACGGTGGTACCTTGTTTCTTGATGAAATAGAAAGTACTCCAATGGCCTTACAAGTCAAACTCTTAAGAGTATTAGAAGAAAGAAAAGTGGTTCGTTTAGGTGCTAACGAAGGTGTTGAGCTTGATGTCAGAGTGATTGCTGCGACCAAGGTAGATTTATTAGAGTTATGCGAGCAAGGTTTGTTTCGTGAAGATCTATATTACCGTTTGAATTTAGTAAAAGTAGATATTCCTCCCTTGAGAGAACGTATTGAAGATGTGCCTTTGCTTTTTTTACACTTTGCTAGAATAGCTTCAGCGCGTTATAAAAAAGAATTAATTCCATTATCACAAGAGCATAAAGCACAACTGTTAAGTTATGGCTGGCCTGGCAATGTAAGAGAATTACGTAACTTGGCTGAGCGTTACATTTTATTGGGTGAGGCGGCAGCGTTTAATCTTAAAAAGAATACCAGCGCTAATTCAATGAACAGCAGTATGGGCTTGACTCAACGGGTTGAATTTTTTGAGAAGTTTCTTATCGAGGAAGCGTTGGCAAGTAATGAAGGCTGTATTAAAGACACCATGGAAGAGCTCAATTTAGCCAGAAAAACACTCTACGATAAAATGAAAAAATATGAATTAGAGCGAACAACTTACCAATAAACTGGGTTAATAATTCAGTTAATCATTTTAGTAAATAGTTCAGTTGATAGCTAAGGTTAACTGTTCTGAGCAGCTTTTGATTATTCTGCTCGAGTCATAGCAGAATAATCAATAGTAATAGTTACTTTGAAAGAGAGTTACCCTTGCAAGAATTCATACAAGGCTTTTAATACCGACATTTTTGCTTTATCAGTTTCATGCTCATGGGCTAGATTTTCAATCTTCATCATGAACTCATCAAGTGATAAAATACCTTTCCCGCCATATTGCAGTTTGTTCTGACAATACTGCTGCCATTTCTGTTGTTCTTCTGTAGATAGCGTGTACGGGTAGTTTCTTGCTCGATAGCGAAACAGTAATACACTTAAACGCTCATCTTGAAATTGAAATGGATGATTAGCTAGTTGCTCAGGTGATAGACCACGTAAAATATCCATTTGCGCTTTATCACTATGACTAAAGAAACTGCCACCATATAACGCTTGCTCTGCATCTACGTCATCATTATCAAAGTCTGATGTGGCAAAAACATCGCTTAATTTATCTCTTAGTTCAGCATGCTTTCTCAATAGAGCTAAATTATCTAAGCAAACATCGCGCGGTATTGCTAAGCGCTCTGCGTTTTCTGGTAGTAACGTTTTAGCTGGCGCTATAACAGGGCATTTATTGACATGAATAAGTTTTACTGGAATTGGTAGTTCATCTGGCGCTAAATCGTCATAACGGGTATATAAACGCGCTTTAATCTCTTCACTGCTAAGCGTTAATAAAGGTGATATATCTCGTGCTAAATCGACACAGATCACCGCGTTTTTATTAACTGGGTGGTAACTTACTGGCGCAAACCAACTGGTGCAGCCATGAGCTGATGATACTTTGCTCGAAGTATGCACAATAGGTGTCATCTCTGCGGTATTGATCAAATCTTTCACTTGATTTTTATTCTTCAAGTTAAAGATAAAATCATAAAGTTTTGGTTGTTTTTCTTTGATCAATTTAGCCATTGCTATGGTGGCGTAAACATCACTCATCGCATCATGGGCCGCTTCATGACTGATGTCATTTGCTGCCGTTAATAGCTCTAAACGGAAACTGATGACTTCTTCACCATCGCGCTTAACGGTTGGCCAATTAATGCCTTCAGGACGAAGTGCATAACAAGCACGAACCATATCTATAATATCCCAGCGACTATTTCCATTTTGCCATTCACGTGCATAAGGGTCATAAAAGTTACGATAAAGCAGATAACGAGTCACCTCATCATCAAAGCGAATACTGTTATAGCCAGCAACACAGGTATTGGGCTGAGTAAATAAAGTATGAATACGTGCAGCAAATTCAGCCTCAGACAAGCCTTCACGTTGCGCTTTTTGTGGCGTGATACCTGTAACTAAACAGGCTTCAGGATGTGGTAAGTAATCAACGGGCGGCGTGCAATAAAACATTTCAGGCTCGCCAATGATATTTAAATCGAGATCAGTACGAATGCCGGCGAATTGAGACGGTTTATCAAATTTTGGGTTTATTCCCCAAGTTTCATAATCGTGCCAAAGGATTGATGGTTGTTCTGTGTTGTTCTGAGATGTTCTGTCTTGCATGTTTATCTCTTTATTCTCAAGGGTTACACCGAGTTTGCTGTTTCAGTGTGTTTATATTTGTTTCACTGTGATAAAATTTTTAGTGCACTAAATTGTGCATCAAATAACTTTACTTTGTGACCAAATATAATTATGGCTTTGTCCGATACCAAACTACGAAAAATAAAAGCACCATATAATGGAGAGGCAGAACTAGCCGATAGAGATGGTTTATCTGTAAGAGTCAGTCCTAAAGCACTAATAACTTTCAATTATCGCTTTAGATGGGAAGGTAAGCAACAAAGAATTAAACTTGGTCGATATCCAGGCTTGAAACTAATTGATGCAAGAAAAAAAGTTAATGAATATCGGCATAATTTAGATGAAGGTCTAGACCCAAGGGTGGTTCAGAATGAAAGTCGGAGCCACAATTTATTTGGTGATATGTGTGAAGCATTCATGACTAAGTATGTTATGACAGAATTACGGCCTAAAACACAAACATTATATAAATCTACTTTTAATAAATATGTCACACCTTATAAAAACATTGATATTGAACGATATAAATATACCGATTGGATCGCTTACTTTGATTGGGTTAAAAAGGAGTCCAGCTCAGCTAATGCAGGTAGTGTTTTAAAACGATTTAAAGCTGTAGCGAATTGGGCGAAAGCTAGAGGTCAAATCAAACATTCTCATTTAATTGATATCCCGATAAAAGCAATTGGTAGTCATCAACAAAAAAGAGAACGTTGCTTAGAGTGGGATGAGGTCATTGGCTTATGGCGACAAATAGAATCAAGCAAATCAACACCGCAATGTAAAACCTGTATCCAACTTCTTTTATTAACGGGTGCAAGAAATGCTGAAATCCGTGAAGCGAGAAGGGATGAGTTTGATTTAGATAAAAACATTTGGCTTTTACCTCCAGAAAGATCAAAGACTAAAAAACAAGTTCGTCGCCCATTGAGTACTGGAGTAATTGAGCTAATTAATAAGCTCGATCTTATATACGGCCAAGACCGAGAATATTTAATCGCTGGCGATATAAAAGGTAAGCCGTTAACTACGCACGCTGTGAATCGTTTTGTGCAACGCATGAATAATCATTTGAAATATCCACATTTTGTACCTCATGACTTTCGCCGTACGATAGTCACTAGATTAAGTGAACATAAAGTTGAATTACATGTTACTGAAAAAATGCTAGGTCATGAATTAGGAGGGATTTTAACTCGTTACAATAAACATGATTGGATTGATGAGCAACGCGAAGCTTATGAATTATATTGGCAGAAAGTCACACTATTGTTAAAAAACTAAATTCAGACGGTATTACGTATGTATAAAAATATCAAAAAAGAGCACTTAATAAATTGTGAAAATGCACCTCTTTCAAGTAATGGCTCGGGCGACCCTAGTGTCAGAGATTATTTAAATGAGGTTGGAAAAGAAGTTATTAGATTAACAAGTCTTGGTATTAAGTTAGTAAATGATTTTGATTATATGGATGTACTAAATGATGTTCCTCCTCAGTCAGTTCCAACATCATTAGGGTTAGTTAATAATGTTTTGAACATAGTGAAAGATAACAATAATATCAAAGACTCTTTATTTACAAAGCTGACACTTGGTATAACTTCCCCTGCTCATAACTTAGATAGCGTACTTCAAAACTTAGTTGTTCTTAAAAATACAGATGAACTTTTCTGTATGAGTTTTCATCACTTAGGTCACGCAATTGGCTTATATAACAAAGAAGTTTTACAGGAAACCTACTATAGAACAGGTAAAAAGCAAGTTGAGTCTGGTGTTCTATCAAATCAACAATATATGAAAGATCACTGGGCAGCTTTTAAAGTTACAAGTATTATTTTACGAGAATTTTACAGTAAGCTCGAAAATCGAGGTTATAAGCCAAACCTAGTCATTGATAAAATAGAGATACTTTGTTTAGAAAATGGAATTATGTATCCAGAGAGTAGAGAAGGTAAAAAGTTTACTAGAGTGATTAAGGTAGTATTGAAAGGGATATTTAAAGGTGAAAGCATCAAAGGGCCAGCTAAAAAAGCTTATCGAAGCTTAAGTATTAGTGACTTCTCACTTAATTATACAAAATATCTTAAACCATATATAAATACCCCATGACCCCCTCATGGGTTATTAACTCCACTTCAATTGTAAATAATTCCTCTCGTATTCCCACTTAAACGAGAGACAGCATGATTGAACAATTACAAACACCATCCCAAGATTATGTGGTTAGAGAGAAAACTCTCGAAGCACAAACAATACCTACAGACTATCTCATAAGAGAAAAAGAGCGCGAAGCACTGACAACTTTGGGAAGAACTCAAGCTTGGGTATTAGAGCAGCAAGGTCTATTTCCAAAACGTCGAAAACTTTATGCTGGCGGAAATATAAATGTTTGGTTGATGAGCGAGATTTCAGAGTGGATTCAATCAAGAGAATCTGTGCAATGAAATATGATAAAGCTCCAATAGAGCAATATATTGAGGATAAATGTATTTTAGGCAAACCTGAGCTGCAAACTTTAGTCAAAAAATCTAAACCAACACTCCACCGTTGGATCAGAGAAGGGAAGTTCCCAAAACCAAGCCTTATTCAAGGCGGTAGATCTTATTGGTACTTTTCAGATTATCAAAAGTGGCTCAAATCTATAACAATACAAAAGTGATTAATAAAGCAGGCGCAGCCTGTTTTTTTATATTCATAAATGAGCCACTTTGAGCCAATAATTAGCTTTCTTTATAGATGGTTTAATCGGTTTTATCCCTTAAAAAACATGATGTACAGGCAGGTTGTTGTATTTATCTAAAGCGGTATTTAAATAATATATACGCCAACTTATTTCCAAATACAAGCACTTATTAAATCATCACGATAGTTAATTCAGATAATGACAAGTAATCATAAATTAAATCAATTTAAATATAAAAGTCATGGCTATAATATTTACTCATTTAAAGAGAGTGGTTATAACAGCAAAGCCTTAAATAATATATTTAAACTATGTGAATCTATGCTTTTTGCTTATTCAAAAGTATTTCTCTTTAGAATAGATTTCCATGTAAATGAACACTCACCTAATAATCAGTTAGTTTCTAACTTCCTGGCTAACTATATAAAGCATTTAGAAAAGATATATCAGTGCAAAGCTAGTTATATTTGCGTTAGAGAACAAAACATATCTGCAAAACAGCATTATCATTTAGCATTTATCTTAAGTGGTCATAAAGTTTGCTACCCAGATAAAATAACTAAAGATTGTGCATCAGCTTGGAAAAGGCATAGTTCAGGTTCAGTACACTTTCCAAAAAAGTGTTATTACATGATTAAACGTGGTGATAAAAGAAGCATTAATCCATGCATATATCGCCTTAGCTACTTTGTGAAAAACCATTCTAAAAATCTAAACGGCACGGCTAAAAGCTATTTAATGAGTCGTATTAAAAATGCGAAGCTTTTACCTGAGTGTGATTACTTATTTGTAGAACCTGAGGTTACCTTAAAAAATAATCAAGATAGAAATAACGGCTTAGTTAATGAGGGGAGCGAAGTTGATGACAGTTTAACTGCAATACGGCGAGGACAACCAAAAAGTAATATAGCGCCTGTAATCGTATCTGATGAATTTGTGCAACGTTATCAAATTAAAGCTTTAGTAAATGAAATAATAAATGAAGACTTTGATATAACCATAATTATATTCAAACCGCCGTAAACACTGGTTTGCTTTTTTATTATGTCTAATTTACTAGGAGTTATTATGCCCAGAGGTGGGAAACGTGAAGGTGCTGGCGCTCCTAAAGGTAATCAAAATGCTTTAAAGCACGGTGGTCGTGCAAAGGTATTATATGGGGTATCGCTTGATCAAGAGTTACGAAGATTTGAGTACCGTGCTTTATGTATGGAGCAGTTGGAGGCAATTAAAAGACAAGATGAATATTGGGGCTCTACTTCAATATTATATTTGAAACATAAAGAAAGATATAAAGGTGCCATATTTTTCCAAGAAAACTTAAACAAAAGTAAGGCTTATTACAATTTAGGGCACAAGGTACTGATGGCATACGCATCAAGTATATTGAAATAGAGTCTTGAAATTTATAATGCTAACCAAACAATCAAAACATTTTAATTCTAATTTTTTCAATCAGTTAAGTCTTGTTGGTTTTTGTGATCAGTTTTATATGTTTGATCACGTTGATCAACTCTAAATAATAATGAGGTATATATGGATAAGTGGGGCAGTATATTGAGTACTTGGAATAGAGTTTGTGTTCCAGAGCTAAAGTTAGAACCGTATAACGCTAAAACAGTTTTTGATAAAGGTGTTTGGTTTGATTTAAAAAACAATAAGAAGCAAATGAACTTTAATTCAGGACCTATTGACGAAACAGTTTGCTCTTTATTGAGCTTAAAAGGCCTCGAACAAGAGTTTATGATAGCTTTTAAACTCCTATGTTTTGTGAAAATGTACGACTCACCTGCTGCTACTAAAACACATGAAATAGTAACAAAAGTACTATCTAAAAAAGGAGTACCTATTGTGGGTGAGTGGAGAAGGAACGCTCGTTGTGTTTTACCAATTGCATTTCATGGATGGGACTATGGTGTATTAGCTCCTTATAGGTTGAATGAAATACGAGATGTTGCGGTACTTGTAGAACAAGCTGCAAAGTTGTGGTCTGGCTTAGCGAATACGCTTTCATTGTTGGATCCACCTCTATTGTTAACAGATAATACGGATGTAAATGTATCATTATCTAATACTAGAAATGGACAATGCCCATTGAGATGTTATTTTCCTGCTTTATAGGACAATAACATCGAAATAACTGACTAATTAAACATGAGGATTAGCTAATTTTTCTGTGGCGCTATGGGGCACAAAGCGACTTAGAGTATTTACCTTGATTCCGTTGAAAATCATTCCCGCTAAAATCAGAATGATAAAACATAAGCAATTTAAATACGCTTGTCGACACTGTGAGCATGAAGCGCTGACTAGTAAAATAATAACTGTACCTAAACTAGCCCAGCTTATTCCTGGTAGCATGGCTAGTTCCGAAACCTTGTCGGCTGTTGTTACCGCCAAATACTGTGATGCACTACCACTTTATCACTTAGTTGATATCTTTGAACGCGGCTGTTTAATCATCTCCAGAGGAACGCTAGCCAACTGGTGCATTAAGGCCGGCATACTCATTAAGACATTAGTGAAAGCAATGCAGCGCCACTTGCTTAGTGTGCATAATTTATTCGCGGATGAAAGGCGTGTACAAGTCTTAGATGAAGGTGAAAATCCAAGAAATTCACAAATGAGGGTCTATCGTAGTAATGAAGTAAGCAAACAAGTAGTGGTTATTTACGACTATCAAGCGGGTCGTAGTTGTGCTCGTACAGAAGACCTTCTCGCAGGTTATCAAGGATATTTACAGTGTTTATGAAGGTATTGAAAGCGTTATTCCTGTGGGCTGTTGGGCGCACGCCAGGCGTAAATATGATGAAGAATTAAAAGCAATGTCGAAAATAAAGGCCGTGCGCATATAGCCATTAGCTTTATCAGTCAATTATATAAAATAGAAACTCATGCGAAAAACAACAAGTTATCCCCACAAGCGCGGCATCAACTATGGCAAGAAAAAGCACTGTCGATATTAACACAATTCAAAAAGTGACTTGATGAAGCCACTGATAAAGTGACCGCGGGAAGTTATATTGGCAAAGCGATAAATATAACTTCAACCAGTGGCATAAACTTATTAGGTACGTTGAAGATGGTCACTTAGGCATTGATAAAAACATCACTGAACGAGATGTCCGGCCGTTTACTACGGGCAGAAATTATGTGCAGTTCCCCGTTAAGTTGCTTTGCATAACTATCTTTAATCCTATGATAAACCAAGGTATTCACTAAAAATGGTATCAACATAATACGGGATATTCTTGCTAAAAGGAGTTATCCCATGCTGAAATCATACATTCATACATTCAAACATCACAAGTTGTATTAGCTAAAAAATATATTAGAAACAAGTATGTACACTTACATTCGCTATTTAGAGAATAATGGTTGTCTGACCATAACGGCTCATGATTATTTTGGTGCTGTTATACATTTTGCCTAATGGCGATGTCAGCAAGCTCGTTCATGTACTGATGTCACGATTCAAGATAAAGTAAAACTTCTCGATGTACACCTACCAAATTGTACGTATCTTGAAATTTATCCAAAGAATAAAAAGACCAATGCGGCTGCATTAACACATTGGTTTAGAGAAGTAGCTTAATATAGTAAAGCTGAGTCATATTTCAATGTTTAAAGCAAATTAATTGCGGCATTTAGGCGCTATCTTCAAGATGTTGTAGGTTTATCCCTCTCCCTTAATGTTTGGTCTGCTTAAAACATAGTGTTTAATGTTTTGTATTTAACCTTTGTTCATTTTAGTTTTTAATATAAATATATTCAGTAGCGGAGGTTAATTATGCAAGAACATCAGGAATTAGGTTTACAAGATAACCAATTAGTTAGAAGTTTTTCGTATATCAATGGTCGTTGGCATAGTAGTGATTCATACATTTCAGTGACAAACCCAGCCAATGGCAAGGTGATTGCTCAAGTGAGCAATGCAGGTGTTGTTGAAACCGAACTTGCAGTAAAAGCCGCAAAAGATGCTTTAAAAATGTGGTCAGCTAAATCTGCTAATGAACGAGCTACGTTAATGAGAAACTGGTTTAACTTGATTATGGAAAATCAAGATGATTTAGGACGCATTTTAACTTTAGAGCAAGGTAAACCTCTTGCTGAAGCTAAAGGCGAAATTGGTTACGGTGCAGCGTTTATTGAATGGTTTGCTGAAGAAGGTAAACGCGTTTATGGCGATACTATTCCAGCTCCATCGGGTGACAAACGTATTATTGTTATTAAACAACCAGTAGGTGTTGTTGCGTCTGTTACCCCGTGGAACTTTCCAAATGCAATGATTGCACGTAAAGCTGCAGCTGCATTATCGGCGGGTTGTACTTTTGTTGTTCGTCCTGCAACACAAACGCCACTTTCTGCCTTAGCAATGGCTGAGCTTGCAGAGCGTGCTGGTATTCCAGCAGGTGTTTTTAATGTGGTAGTTGGTGAAGATGCTCACGGTATAGGTAAAGTATTAACCCAACACCCTGATATTGCTAAGTTCACTTTTACGGGCTCAACCCCTGTGGGTAAAGCGTTGATCAGTCAATGTGCTACATCAGTGAAAAAAGTTTCAATGGAACTTGGTGGTAATGCACCTTTTATTGTATTTGATGACGCTGATATTGATGCGGCTGTACAGGGCGCCTTAGTTTCAAAATACCGTAATGCAGGTCAAACATGTGTTTGTACTAATCGTATTTTTGTACAAAAAGGTGTTATTGAACAATTTACTAAAAAATTCACGTCTGCAGTTGCGGCATTAGCAATAGGTGATGGTTTAACTGATGGCGTTAGTATTGGTCCTATGATCTCAAGTGATGCGGTCTGCGATGTTGAACTTTTAGTGAAAGACTCAATTACTGCAGGTGCAATATTAGCTTTAGGTGGTGAGCGAGACCAAGCAGGTGATGCTTTTTATCAACCGACTATTTTAACCAATGTTACAAATGATATGCCTATTGCCAAAAATGAAATTTTTGGTCCTGTTACCCCGATTATTTCTTTTGAAGATGAAGATGAAGTTATCGCTATGGCAAATGATACTGAATATGGCTTAGCCTCTTATTTTTATGCGAGAGATATTGGCCGAATTTGGCGGGTTGCAGAGGGGTTAGAGTATGGCATGGTAGGTATTAACGAAGGCATGATTTCAAATGCGGCAGCACCTTTTGGCGGCGTTAAGCAATCAGGTAACGGCCGTGAAGGCTCAAAATATGGCTTAGATGATTATTTAGAAATCAAATACTTGTGCATGGGTGGCTTAGGTAAATAGCCATTGTATATCAACGTATTTTGATAAAATTTTAAATATAAATAACTAGGTTATTAAAATGAAAAATGCAAAATTACAAACGAGAAAAACTAAAGTAATCGCACGTGGACAAGGTAATGTTTATCCCGTTTATGTTGATCATGCAAAAAATGCAGAAATTTGGGATGTAGAAGGTAAGCGTTATGTTGATTTTGGTACAGGAATTGCAGTATGTAATACTGGTCATAGCCACCCTAAAGTGATTGACGCTGTTAAAACACAAATTGATAAGTTTAGTCATACTTGCGTAATGGTTAACCCTTATGAAGTTGCTGTTGAATTAGCTGAAAAGCTTACGTCTATTGCTCCGGGTGATTCAGAAAAGAAAGCTATTTTTGTTTCTACTGGCGCTGAAGCCGTAGAGAACTGCGTAAAAATTGCTCGTGCACATACAGGCCGTCGTGGTGTTATTGCCTTTAATGGTGGTTTCCATGGACGTACTAATTTAACGATGGCATTAACCGGTAAAATTACACCTTATAAAAATTTATTTGGACCATTTCCTGGTGATATTTTTCACGCACCGTTTCCTATTGAATGTCATGATATCTCTGTTCAAGACTCACTAAAATCTGTTGAAAATTTATTTAAAGTTGATATTGCACCGACTGATGTAGCGGCAATTATTATCGAACCTGTTCAAGGTGAGGGTGGTTTTTATTCGGCACCAACAGAGTTTTTAGTTGCTTTGCGTAACATTTGTGACGAGCATGGCATTGTTTTAATTGCCGATGAAATTCAATCTGGTTTTGGCCGTACCGGTAAAATGTTCAATATGGAATATTCTAATGTTGAAGCTGATTTAATGACTATGGCAAAGGGGATTGCAGGTGGTTTCCCAATTGCTGCAGTTGTGGGTAAAAGTGAAATAATGGATGCTCCATTACCGGGTGGCCTAGGTGGAACTTACGGTGGCTCTCCTGTTGCTTGTGCTGCTGCCTAGCGGTATTAGAAATCATTGAAGAGGAAGACTTAGTTCAGCGCTCAAACGAGATTGGTGCTATCTTTAATGAAAGGTTAACCGAGTTAAAAAATCAATATCCTGATCTTATTTTTGATGTGAGAAATAAGGGCGCGATGATCGCAATAGAGTTAATCTCTAATGGTGATTTAGGCCAACCGAACACGACATTAACTCAAGCGATTATTGCTAATGCTGCAAAATATGGTTTAGTACTATTAGCCTGTGGTTTTTATGGTAATGTTATTCGCTTTTTACCTGCGCTAACAACAAGCAATGAATTAGTTGAAGAAGGCTTAACAAAGTTCACTGAACTTTTTAATGAACTTGCTAAATAACATTTAACTTTCGCCTTTCCTGCCGCCCTTTTTACGCCTAATTAAGAACAACCTATCTAGGCAGGTTAGGTTTTTTATACATATAATGAAGAAGTCATTCACCAATAGAAAGATTGGCTTCTTATTACACAAAATTGATTACTTGCATTAATAGCTTGCAGTATTCTTGTAATAAGTAGGGGAAAATGATGAATTCAATAATATATCCAACAACAAATTTTAAACACACAGCAACATTAATTATAGAACGTGGCGATGGTGCTTATGTGTATGACAGTAATGGTAAACAATACTTAGAAGCATTAGCGGGCTTATGGTGCACATCATTAGGTTATAACAATCATGAATTAATCGAAACGGCCAGTGAACAAATGAGCAAGTTGTCCTTTTCTCATATGTTTGGCGGAAAAACGCATCAAGTTGGCATTGACTTGGCAGAAAAACTGTCAGCTATGGTGCCAGTAGAAAATGCTAAGATATTTTTTGGTAATTCAGGCAGCGATGCCAATGATACTCATATAAAGATGTTACGTTATTATTTTAATGCTATTGGTAAACCACAAAAATATAAAATTATTGCGCGCGAACGCTCTTATCATGGCGTCACGGTAGCATCAGCCTCTTTAACGGGGTTAAAACCTAATCATACCCATTTTAATCTCCCTTTTGATGCTCTTGGTGTATTGCGCACCGATGCACCACATTATTATCGCAATGCACTGCCTAATGAAAGCGAAGCTCAATTTATTGATCGTATTGTTAATAACCTAGAGCAGTTAATACTACTAGAAGGTGCAGACACTATTGCTGCATTTATTGTTGAACCAATCACTGGTGCAAGTGGTGTAATCGTGCCACCAGAAGGGTATTACCAGAAAGTTCAAGCGGTTTTACAAAAGTATGACATTCTATTGTGGGCTGATGAGGTAATCACGGCATTTGGCCGAACAGGTAATGACTTTGGCTGTAAAACAGTTGGTATTGAAAAACCAGCCATGATGACCTTAGCTAAACAGTTATCTTCTGCTTATATGCCTATTAGCGCTTCGGTGATCCGTGGCGATATGTATGATGCAATGGTAGAACAAAGTGCTCAGGTAGGGGTTTTTGGTCATGGCTATACTTATTCAGGGCATCCTGTCTCTTGCGCTGTAGCCTTAAAAACACTCGAGATTTATCAGCGAGAAAATATTTTTGACCATGCGGCAAAAATTGGTGCTTACATGCAAAAACGCTTACATGAATTTATCCATCACCCATTAGTGGGTGAAGTACGTGGCAAAGGCATGATTGGTGCAATTGAGCTTGTGGCAAATAAAAAAACAGGACAAGCTTTTCCTGATGGAACGGTAGGAAATTTCGCAATGCAGGCCTGTCAGAATAACGGCATGATATGTAGAGCGGTAGCGGGATCATCACTGGCTTTTTGTCCACCTTTAATTGTTAATAAATCTCAAATTGATGAAATGATTGAAAAAACTGCTAAGTCTTTAGATCAAACACTTGATTTTGTTGTTCGAGAAGGCCTCTTGGTACGTTAATAAAATAAGTTATTCAGTTCTGTGCGTTAGATTTTTCTAGCGCATTATTTTATGAATATTGCTATGAATCAATTTACAGATGAAGATAAAAACAATTAAGGCTCATTGATCACCGACCCCTCTTTTAGCAAACAATATAGGCATTTAAATAAACATCCGTATTTTAGTCAAAATTATGCTGATTTACATGCTCGTCCATTTCCTAATTCAGTATTACCTTTGCGTGTATCACAATTATGTTTTTACACCAATATGGCGATAGCCATGTAGCTGAACTGATTCACTTACAAGAAGTTTGTCAACGATATAGTGTAAGTCTACCTGCCAATGATTCAGTTTGTTTTTACCAAAAAATTGGCGAGTTTGAAATTCGATGGGAGCGTCATATTGAGTTTAGTAGCTATACTTGAGTAATGCATTGATAAATTTATTACTAAGCTCATCAATGCATTTGCGTCATTTTTAGGAGAGTAAGTGACAATTTCCTTAAATTATTTATTTACATAATAAGGTTGATGTAAACCTTATTATGTAAAATAAAATGTCACCGTTTAATAGAGATAGTGCTTAAAAACTTCTAGAGATAGTTAGTTGGACAGTATCATCATTTCGGAATGCACCAGTATCTACTTCATCACCTGACTCCATTGAAGTGGCAATGTATGCTGCGCTTAGATCTAATCCGTAAACTTGTCCTGAAAGGCCGATTGAGTAGTCTTTATAATCATTAAAATCGCGAATACCATCCCAATACTCCCCATACGTATAGCCTGCATGTAAATCTAAACTTATATCTTCAGTAATAGGATAACTATAATCAACTGATAAATATTGAGCTGATTCACCAGAGTTTACCCAATCATTAGATACAGCATAGAGTAATGAGATTCCTTTATAATGAAGCCCTAGGTCAAGTTCCAAATAATCAATGTCCACCCCATTATAACCAGGATATTGGAAGTAAAACAAAGTAGCGTCATAAGTTATTTGATCATTGATATTACCGCCATATCCCACATAGTAATCAACTTCTAAACTTGCATTTTCAGTTGGACCAAAATCTACATTACTACCCCAAACGCCTACAAAAACGCCATTCTCAAAAGCAAGATCTATACTTCCTTGAACAGCTGCGTCTCCTGCTGTTTGAGAAAGACCACGAAAGCGGTAATCGTTAGTGAAAGAAATAGTGCTTGATAACTCTTCGGCTTGTGAAGCAAATGTTGTTAGTGCCAATACAGAGATGCTTATCATTTTTTTCATATATTTCATGATTTATCCTTTAGTTTTATATTGTTATAGTTTTTGTGTTTTTGGGAAAAAGAGGAACATGATTTGTTGCTTTAACAAATCATGTTTTAGTCATAATGAGTGCTCTAACTTTCTTTGATATCCATTTTAAGTTTCTGACCTTTTGTAATTAAGTAGGCTAAGTAGCACAAACCAATCGCAAGCCAGATACAACCAAGCATTACAGCATTACTATCTAGGCTAATTAGTAGCTTCATTACTGCAATAGTACCTATTGAAGGGAATACAATATGGATAAGGGTTGCACCTAGCGTTCTCTCATTTTTTTCTAATTTAAAGAACTCACTGAATGCACTCATGTTAACGAAGATAAAAGCGATGAAAGCACCAAAGTTAATGAAAGATGTTGAAGTTGCAACATCCATTTTTAACGCGAGTAACCCGATGAAACCAACCATTAAAATTGTCATATAAGGTGTTTTAAATGTAGCGTGTAACTTGCCGAATATACCTTTAGGTAATACGCCATCTCTACCCATTACATACATTAAACGTGATGCACTAGCTTGAGCACTTACACCTGACGTAAATTGAGCGATAATAAGAGTTGCAACAAAAATAGAAGAAAAAATCACGCCGCCAACTTGCTTAGCAATATCTGCTGCTGCGGACTCTGCTGCGAAAACGCTTATATCAGGGAAGGCACTATTAAGTATATAAGAAGATGCTACAAAGATAATTCCACCAATTAAGGTAACTAACATGATTGCTTTTGGCACATTCTTTTTCGGGTTTTCAGTTTCTTCAGCCATGGTTGATACAGCATCAAAACCTAGGAATGAATAACAGGCAATAGCTGCACCAGAAAATATAAGGGAGAAGTTACCACCAGTAAAACTGTCTGTACTTGGGGCTGCAATAACACCACCTGAAGCATTTATGTACATCACCGCTAACGCACAAAAAGCAACGATAACTACGATCTGAAGTAGCATTAGCACAAGGTTGACCTTTTTGGCTACATTGACACCAATTAGATTGAGTACAGAGGTAACGACTATGAATGAAAGAATCCAAAACCATTCAGGAATGCCTGGAGCCATCGCTTCTAGATAAATACCACCTATTAGCCAGATAACCATTGGTAGAAATAGATAGTCGAGCAATATAGTCCAACCGACAAGAAAACCAATTCTGTCACCAAAGACTTTGGTAACATAGGTGTAAGACGAGCCTGCTGAGGGGTATTTATGTGCCATTAGGGCATAACTTCCAGCCGTAAATAACATCGCGATTAATGCAAATAAATATGAGCTGGCAACATTTCCTCCTGATTCTTCATAGAGTACGCCATAGGTACCAAAGACAATCATGGGGGTCATATATGCCAAACCAAATAGTACTAAACCAAACAGGCTTAGAGATTTTGTGAGTTGTAATTTATCTTCTTTCATAGTGGATGTGCCTCTACAGTAAATTAATATAGTTATAGTTATTTCTAGATTGTTCTATTTCATTTAGATCTATTGTTATTGTTGTTATTTCTTGGTTTGAACTTAGTTTTTTAATTATTTCTCCTGTAGGAGATACGACAAGGCTTTCGCCAACAAAGTCGCCCCCATGACCCGAGCCAACACGGTTACATGTAATAACAAAGCATTGATTTTCTATGGCTCTGGCTTGAGTAAGTACATAATGAACATTTCCATATGGATGCATATTTCCATTAGGCATAAATATGACCTCGGCTCCTTGTTTTGATAGCGCCCGTGATCCTTCAGGAAACTCAAGTTCAAAACAAATTTGAGCACCGTAATTTGTTCCATTAATATCAATAATTGAGTGATGGCTACCGCTTGAAAATATCCCTACATCATCAAGCCAAAGTTTAGATTTTCTGTGGTTATGTATAACTTTTGAATTTTTTATAAAAAAGCATGAGTTATAGAAGTTTTGGTTGTGTTTTTCTATGTGCCCAATGATTATTGTTGCTTGTGTATTTCTACTTGCTGAAAGTATTTCCTGGAAGTACGTTTCAGACTCTTTCCATAGAGCGTCAATGTTTTGGTTTGTAGGAAACCCAGTGAGAGATAGCTCTGGGAATATCATAAAGTCTTGACAAATTTTATTGTCATTTATCGATTCTATGATTGCTTTTGAGTTTATCGATATATCATAATCGATGATTTTTATTTGATTAATTATTATTTGCATATAAAGCTCTGTATGTTTTATTAGATACTTTTTAATTTATCTTTATTGGCCTTGTCCATTAAATATAGTTTGAGGAAGAAGAGGTTTGTATCGTTCAGTTATGCAATGGACTAGGTATTTATACCTACGTAATAGGTGTTGATACCTATTGTTGAAGAGGTTTTTTATAGGTGGAAATGTAATGTTACATCCACTAGTATTAAAAAAGAGTTACCTAAGAAGAGTAGAACAATATTTAAGGATATTAATTTTGTCATTAACTCGAAGGAAGTATTTAAAATTATTTACAGCGATATCAGCATTAGGCATTTCCCCATTGAGTTTTGGGCTCCTTATCTCAAATAAAAATATTGAGCATGTCCTGCGGTACATGTGTTGGGAAGGTTACAATAACCCACGAGTTATAACTCCTTTTGAAAAACAGCATAACGTGCAACTCGACATTGAGCTTATTGTCGACAGTCCTACAGGATTTTCTTCATTAATATCGGAAAAATATAATAGTTTCGATGTCGTATCGATTGATTCTCCATGGGCCAGACTGATGGAGGAGAATGATCTATGTCATTTATTAGATTTCGACGAATTTAAGGAGGAATATGGAAACTTATATACCCAATTTTATGACCGCTTTATGTCACCAATTTCAAATGGGAAAATATCAGGAATACCCACTAGATGGGGTTGGATAGGCCCAACTATAAATACCGCATATACTAATGAAAAGGAGTTTGAATCATATGCTCCTTTTTTTGATCGTAAGTACCACGGAAAAATCGGTATAATGGATTGGGGAGATTGGCCAATAATGCCTATTGCCCTCTATGCTGGCATTGATCCTTATAAAAAACTTGATTCACATGAACTTGATGAAATAAGGAAGGTTGTTAGAGCTTTATTTAAAAATAATCCTGTGTTTATTCGTGACTTGAGCCTTGCACAAAAAGCACTATTAGATGGCTCTATTAAATCTATGATTGGAACGGGTACCTACTTATCTTTATCGTTGAGAAAAGCAGGTTTTTTGCAGATAAAAACCGTTGTGCCTGAGCCGATTAATGGTCTGAAGCAAAGTATAATATGGGTTGAAAAAACAGTGGTGATGGCAAAAAACAATAATATTGAACTGTCTAAAAAGCTATTAAAACACCTCGTATCAACTAAGGCTGCATTAGACATTTCTTTGACGGATTATGCATGTAATTTGTCAACCAATCGTCTAGTTGAGGATCTTTACTCTGAAAAGCAGCGTGAAATCTTTCAATTAGATGAAGTAAAAAGAGTGTGGAATAAAAGCGTTTTTCATGAGTTATCTCCGAGTATCGGAACTCTTCTTGCTCTGTGGCAAGAGGAATTATTTATGTCCGATTTACTCTGAACTTAGATATGTGAGTTGCTATGTTTAATAATAAACAAAAACAGTTAGTAATAATACTTATTAGCTTGTTGTTAACTTTTACCTCACAGGCTTCCTTAGCGAGTGATACAACCATTTTAAATGAAATTATAAATCCACAATTAATTCACATTTATGAGTGGGAAACATTGTCAGTTTATGAAAAAGAGAATGTTTCACAAAAACCTGCTAACTGGGATAGTGCAGAGTCATTTTACGGAAGCACGAGACTGTCATTACTCGGTGAGGAGCGATTTTATAGAGCAAAGTTTACCATTGGATGGCACCATAGAACACGCAACCTAGCCATTTCAGTAGGACCATTAAAGGGCACCGATGAGGTCTATATAAATGGGTTTAGAGTAGATGATTCAGGGAGTGGTGATTATGACTTGTTTTTTCAAAATTCATATCGGGTTTACCGATTACCAAGAAATAAAACGTGGTTTAGTTGGTTTAATTACACAAAGGAAAATGAATTACTTATAAAACTATCTTCAAGTAAAAGAGGGCAAGTTCTTGACTCTGATTATGTTGAAATTGGCGATTATGAAACCTTAGCACTCAAATCAAGAGACTTTGACTCTACAATAAAAACAAGCCAAGGGTCGGCAATTGCTCTTCTGTTTATGCTTATATTATTTATTATATTTCTTCATGTTAATCAATATAATAAAAAATCAAACACACTATTTGGCTTCTTTATTTTTTATCTCTCTCTATCTATAGCATCAACTTCCTTATTTTTAAATGGACCTGAGTATGACGGAGAACTTCTCTTGTCGCTGAGTGCTTGTTTAGACTTAGTATCACTTGTTGTTTTTATAAAAATTGTGTCAGATAAGTTCGATTTGAATATTTCTCACTATAAAAGAAATGAAAAAAGCATAAAAATATTTGGAACTGTTTCCGTATTATGCATTTTGATTTTCTCAGATATTTTTTTCGCTCAGAAATGGTTTAATTTAATTATTTATATTGTGATGTTGTTAGTTGTTATATCAACTATTCATCAGCTCGTTATAGGCCGTAACATAGGGGGGGCTAATTACTCTATTGTATCAGCATTAATGATAATGTTTTTGGGAGTGGCTTTTAACGGTTTGTGGGGCGGTAATTCATGGCCGATATCGCCTTATCATATAGGTGCCATTCTATCTTCAATATTTTTATTATATTCAATAGCCCAAGACTTTAAGAAAATGACATTGTCGATGCATGCTATGTCTAGTCGTCTGGTCAATATTCGAGAAATAGAGCGAGCAAGGTTAACGCGAGATATACATGATGGTGTTGGTCAAGGATTGGCTACAATTAGACTTTTCATTACGATGAATATCAATAATTTTGAACCTCAACTTGGTATTTCCCTAAAAAATGAGGTGGATCAAACCTCTAATACACTGAAATCGGTTATTCGAAACCTCAAACCAATTGAGATGGATGATGGCAATCCTAGCGAAGCTATCATTGAACTAGCACGTCATCTCTGTGAAATTGCGCAAATAGAAATGAAAGTAATTCATTCTGATAAGGCTGATATGAACACTGAAAATGCATATCAATTATATCGTATCGGACAGGAGGCACTTAATAACTCAATTAAGCACAGTTGCTGTACTTTAATTACAATAGATATTCAAAGGGATAGAGACCGCTTGATAATGTCTATTTCGGATAATGGTAAAGGCATAAAAAAACAGGTGGAAAACTTAGGGTATGGTTTGAGCTCTATGCAAGAAAGAGCTTTACTAATTGGTGGTCAGTTGCGTATTAACAACGCAATTGATAGTGGTGTGCAGGTATTTTTGGAGGTACCAATTAATGATTAAGGCAGTTATCGTAGATGACCACCCTTTGTTCCGACAAGGTATAAGGTTATTACTTGAAAGCTCGGGGAACGTGGAGGTTATTGGGGATGCAAGTAATGCTATTGAAGGTGAGCGCCTTATTATGGGAAAACTACCTGATGTCGCTGTTTTGGATATTGGTTTAGTAGGAGAAAGTGGGTTACAACTTGCAGAAAAATTACGGGCAAGAGGATACAAAAATGCAATTGTCATGGTTACCATGCACACCGAAGTTTCTATTTTTAAGCGTGCAGCTGCTATTGCGAAAGTTGAAGGGTATGTACTTAAGTTGGATGCAGCAGAGGACTTGGAAAATGCCGTTTATAGAGCTTGTAATGGACAGAAGTTTGTAAGCCCTAGTTTGGCCCAAGAAATGGCATGGATGGAGGATGACAGCCAAAAAACGGACAGTCTACTTACAAAAAGAGAAGAAGAGGTACTTATTCTTATCGCAGATGGGCTTGGAAGTGATGCCATTGCTTTGCGCTTAGATCTGAGCAAACGAACAATTGACTCACATAGAGCGAATATTAGGAAGAAATTAGGACTAACTAATTCGGTTGAATTAACTCGTTATGCAATCGAACAAGGCTTGATTTAAATGTAGATACTACACTAAAAGATGTTCCCGTTGGTGATGGCGCTTTTTGGTTATCAGCGTTTATAACGAAGAGGGTTATTTTCAGCAAAACGAATCTGACAAACATGTCATTAATAGTTGCAAGGCAAAAGTTGTCGAAGATGGCGCAGTCACGATTCATTTTGGCGGTGATAAATCACAATCTAATTTCTTACCAATTATGAAGAACTGGAACTATATGCTTCGAATTTATCTACCAGAAAGCTCATACCTTGAAGGTATTTGGGGGCGATATTCGTACAAAATGAGTGCATGTCTACACATTATAGTATTGACTGTTATGTAGACAATTGAAGTTATAATGGGGCACAAACCGAGATAGAATTAATGCTCACGATATGAGCGTTTTTGATGTCTCTTATATCTTAAATAATGGCTGTTTATCCGATGTTTTGGGCATTAACATCAATAGCTTCTTGGGCTGTTGAAAGTGTGCAATATATAGAACGACCTTTATCCTGACAAACAACTAAGTACCAATATGGTCATTTGATCATTTGTTTTTAAGAAGTGAAATTATTACATTATTTTCACTAAGTTCTATTAAATGTCTAAAACTACAGTTTCGTTTGGTACACTGCTACATAATAGAGTATTGTTCCGATTAATCGATTTAGTTCCAATAATTTTAGCAGTTGAGCCACTAATAATATTACAAGTGCATGTACTGCATATTCCTGCTCTGCAATGAGAAGAAATTATAGCTCCATTTGCCTCTGCAAACTCAAGTAGAGTTCCATCTTCTGGTTTCCAATATTTAGTAACATTACTTCGAGCAAGCGTTACTTTGATTGGGTCACATTTTTTAATTTCACGAAATTTATTTTCAGTGACTGGTGTAAAGAAAGTATCTACGAATAATCGAGATTTATCATTAAACATATTTGAAATATCCTTTGTAAACTGTTCGGACCCACAAATATGCAGGTCACTTCCTGCTAGTTTAATTTCTCTCGAAATTGCCTGTAGATTTGGTCGTCCGGCTACAAATGTACTTGTTGAATGTTTTTCTTTAGTTAGATAAAGGCTGACTTTTATATGTGGCAACTGTTCACTTAGTTTGATTACTTCATCCCATAAGGCAAGATCTCGTTTTGTTCGTGCAACATGAATTAGCTGAATCGATTTGTCGTAGCTCATATCAATTAATCCTTGCAGTTTTGATACTGAAGCAGTTATTCCAATACCTGCACTGAGTAAAAAGATAGAATTACTCGACTGTCTGATTGTTACATTACCGAATGGTCCAGACATTTGCACTTTTTCGTCAGGTAGTAAGTTGTGTATTGCCTGAGAGCCAAGTCCGTTATCACGTTTCACAGTGATTCTAAAGCTATCCTCTTTAATTTTAGAAACTGTATAACAACGCCACACATTGCTGTTCGAAAGACCATGTAAGTGTATATATTGGCCGGGTTTATAGGCACTGAAAGTACCTAGCTTCATAAATGGGTCGTTCATCCAAATCGAACAAATATCTTCAGTTTCGTGAATAATTTTTTTCACTGTGATTTGACGAGGCCAGTTGGATGATTTGGAAGACGCTGTTTGAAAAATAGAGGCTGTTAGTTCACTATCATTCATATTGGAGCCGATTCTTATTTTGTTGTTTATCTTTATTTCGCCACCATTAGAGACAGTGGCATAGACGCCACAGAATAAATGACCAAAATAACGTGACAACAAAGCGGGCATATTCAGGTCATTTTTTCCTGTATTTAGATCAACAGAAGTGCTGCTACATCTATCAATCGGTCTAATTATGTTAAGTTCGCAGTTCTCTATTAATAACTTTTTACCAAGCCAGTTGAATTCTGACCACGGCTCAGAACGAATATATAAATTGGCACGAAACCTCAGAGGATCAATGACTTGTCCTAATCTTCTTGATATTTCTTCTACCGTCGATATATTGATTATAGAGATTGAAGCATCTTTATGATCCCAGTAACCTTGTCCTGATGTTGTGCGATGAATAGTAGTGTTATTTCCAAAAGTCTCACTTAGAAGTTCTGATGATTCTCCACCAGCTTCAATCCGTAATGCTTTTCCTAAAGGCGTGATGAGTTGCAATTTATCTTCATCTCGTTCGAGTTTAAACATTGATAAATCTGGGCGAATTTTCATTCTTTGAAAAGCTTGGGAAGGAGACCAAAAGCCGTTTTCATTTACTTTAATTTGACCACTACTCAAAGCATACTTTCGGTCTTCTGGAAGTCCTTTATTCTTACGCAATCTGACGGAACTCAACTTTTCTCCAGAGAATCCTTTTACAGGGTATTGATATATGGATGTTATTTTATTCATGAGAAAACTCCTTCAGTGATAAGAATAAGGGGTAAGTATCTGTCGGCAAGTTGTATTTATTAGGCCAGAAATACCTGCTGCAGCTGAAGGCGTGGGGTACTTTCACTACTGAGATCACGTTTTTGTTGGATTCGTAATAGCCAAGAAAGCTTAAAATTTAATTAATGATCTTGGCTATTTTAAATGACCTGTTTTTTAATTTACTGTAGTAATTTGGTCCATACCTTATCCACTAACTTTTGTGCTGCAGGCGAACAAGCGCGGGTAAACTTAATGAAAGCTGTTGGGAATATTTCAGGTGAATTTTCCTTTTTATGTATTGCTTTACTCTCATCAATGGCTACTGCAGAGGAATGTGCATAATAATTGTACTCAATTGTGGCATTGTCTTTCTCACTCATCCAGTTAATGAAGGTTTTAGCATTATCTGAATTACGTGAATTCCTAGGAACTACCATAGAGTCCAACCAACCCACTAAGCCTTCTTTAGGTTGCGCGTATTCAATTGGTGCGTTGTTATTTTTACGTGCACGCATTGAATCGCCATCCCACCAATTGTGCATTACGACCTCTCCGCTGGAGATGCGTGAGCTGATGTTATCTGAGCTGTAAACGGCCACATATTCTTTCTGTTTTTTTAACAGCTGATACACTTTTTTCATATCCGTTCTCTTTTCAGTACAAAAATCTATGTCTAAGTACAGTTGAGCTGCAGGAATTATTTCATCTGGAGTACTAAATACAGCTACATTTCCCGCTGCGGCGCCTGTAGGCTCAAAAAATTCTTTCCAAGAATTTGCCGGGCCTTTATATTTATCACGATTAACTGTATAGCCCGCGGTACCGTAAACAAAGGGAATAGAATACTCTGAACTTTTATCCCACCACTTATTCTTCCACCTATCATCAACTTGTTTGAATGCCGTCATATTTTTGGCATCAATGTTTTTCAATAAACCTTCTTGAATCATTATTTTAACGAAATGTTGGCTAGGGAAAACAACATCATAATCACTGCTGCCAGATTTAAGCTTTGCCAGTAAATCTTCATTCGAAGTATAGCTGTCCAAAGTAATTTCGATGCCAGTTTCTTTTTGAAAGTTCTCGATCAACACTGGATCTATCGACTCTGCCCAAGTGTAAACATTAAGTTGGTTATTCTCTGCGTTTGCTCCTGTCGTCAGAGAAATACTCAAAGCTAATAAACTGACTTTTGTAATATATTTCATAGATTTATTCCTTTTATTTTAATTAATTATGTAGGTATTCTAATTATACGTAACTACTTTACTTATCTACTCCGTTTTGCAATTAACCAACAAGGAGTGGCTATCAGCAAAGATGCCACCATGATGAGTGTCGATATAGCATTGAGTTCTGGCGATACTCCCTGCTTTACCAGTGAAAAAATATAAACAGGTAATGTTGTCGCACCACCTCCTGAGACGATATTACTGGTGATGAAATCATCCATCGAAATAACAAAGCTGAGCATTGACCCAGCAAAAATACCGGGAGCAATTAAAGGTAAAGTAATACGACGAAATGTGACCAAAGGTGTCGCGTATAAATCTTGTGCTGCCTGCTCTAAATTGTTGTCCATTCCCTGTAACCTGGCGCGTATAGGTAAAAAAGCGAAAGGAATACAAAAGGCGCTATGCGCTAAGATCAGTTTTAACATGCCGCTTTGAATACCCAGTTGAGAAAACAAAATTAAAATTGCTACAGCAAAAACTATCTCAGGCAACATCAAAGGCAGATTGACGACCCCTTGCGATAATTTAGCGTGTTTTACGTTCTGGCCTCGTTCTAATACGAGTGCAGCGGAGACCGCTATTACAGTCGCAATCAAAGTGGCGAATAACGCCACGGTCAATGAGACTCGCAACGAATTGAGTAACCCTTCATTTTGCAGCGCACTGGCGTACCACTGCCATGAGAATCCTTGCCACACTGAGACAATACGATTGCTATTGAATGAATAGGCAATAATCACCAGTATCGGAAAATAGAGAAAAGTAAAAAAGAGTACACCTACAGCGCCAAAACCTGGATAGTGTTTAGCGTCTCGATTAGGCTTAAACATAGCTAAAATATTCATGATAACTCCCTCAACTTACTTGCTCGATGCGCTTGAAACATTAAAAAAAATAAGACAATACACAGTAGTAATACCGTTAAGCTGGCACCGAAAGACCAGTTTCTCGCTACGCCAAATTGGTTTTGAATCAGATTACCTAGCATCATTGTCTTACCACCGCCTAGTAGCATTGGTTCAAGTACTGTGCCTAGACAAGGCACTAGCACTAAGATAAATCCAGCGACTATGCCAGGTTTGCACAGTGGCAGAATAATTCTTCTTAGGGTGTTCATCCTGCTGCTATAAAGGTCACTCGCAGCCTCAATCAAACGGGTATCTAACTTTTCGATGCTGGCATAGATTGGCAAAATCATCAGCGGGATATAGGTGTATACCATCCCCACCATCATCGCAGCGTTGTTGTAGAGTAAACTGTCGATATCACCAACCAAGCCAAAGAAACGCAAGCTGCTTTCCAGTACGCCATCATTGCTCAAAATGAGTACCCAAGCGTATACACGTACTACCATGCTGACCCAAAATGGCAAGGTGACCAAATAGAGCAATAAAGTTTTCATGTTGTTGCTCTGGCGCGAAATATAGTAGGCAACAGGGAAACTAACTAACAGGCAGATCACGGCTGTTGCACCAGAGAGAAATAACGTTCTAGCGATAATTTTAAGGTACTGAAAGTTCAATACTAAATTATCATCCCAATCTGCTGTATAAAGAATTTGACTGTATGATTGCAGTGAGAAGATTGCTTTATATCCGCCATAGGCGTCAGAAGTCATGAATGAAACATAAAAAATTATTAACAGCGGTAACACCATCAATAGTGACATAACTAGGTAGGCAGGGAGTAGGCCCCAAAAGTTCCAACTTAGTTTTTTCATTGGCTTAACACCCTTACAGACGCTTTGCTAAAGCCAATGGCTACTTGTTGATCAAGGTTATATTCAGTATCGTTACTAATAGTATTACGTTTAGAAATTCGTAATTCTGTGGCATTCTCAGTGCGTACCTTATAGTGGGTATAACCACCCATATAGGTTCGGTGTACTATCTTGCCTTGTAAATTCACCTCTAATCCAGGGGTGTTGATTGAAATCTTTTCAGGACGCAAGGACATCGTAGCTTCTTGTCCTTGACTAAAGCCCTTATTAGGCACATTCAACTCAATGCCGAGAGGGTTTGTAACTGATACCGTTGCTTTGTCATGACTGTTAATAGTGACAGGCATAAAATTGGTTTCGCCAATAAAATCTGCAACAAACTTATTATTCGGATTTTCGTAAATCTCATTAGGACTGCTTATTTGCTGAACAGTGCCTTCAGCTAACACACAGATTCTGTCCGACATCGCCAACGCTTCTTCCTGATCGTGGGTGACGAAAATAAAGGTAATCCCTGTATCGCGCTGTAGTTGCTGTAACTCATCGCGCATTGATTGGCGTAACTTTAAATCCAGAGCTGATAAGGGTTCATCTAAAAGTAGTACTTCTGGCTTAGGTGCAAGCGCACGAGCCAATGCGATTCGCTGTTGTTGTCCTCCCGAAAGTGCCGAAGGCATACGTGATGCAAATGACCGCATGTGAACTAACTCAAGCATTTCATCTACCCGAGCTGCGATCTTTTCTTTACTCCATTTAAGCATCTGCAAACCGAAGCCAATATTTTGCGCTAAAGTCATATGTGGAAATAGTGCGTAATTTTGGAACACCGTATTAACACGACGTTGATGGGCCGGCAGCGATTGAATATCTGTGCCGTGCAGTTTAATTACCCCGCCACTTGGTATCTCAAAACCAGCAATCATTCTCAATAAGGTTGTTTTACCACAACCACTAGGGCCGAGTAAGGTGAAAAATTCATTGTCTTGTATGTCAAAAGAGATATCTTTTATCGCGCGGTAATCGCCGTAAAATTTACTGACATTTTTTATACTTATAGCGTGACTCATAGATTATGATTCCTGTGTTTTACTTGAAAAAGCGACGGTAACTTTGTTTTAAACCCTAAGCTGTTCACTTTTGATACATTAAGACAGTAAGATTCCATGTAGTATTAGTAAAATATTAATTTATGTGTTTTGGTATAATAAAAATGTATGCAGGAACGAGCCGGTACTTAAGGAAGTTCTGTTGAAATATTTTTCAGATTTAGGTGTACGCTGAATGGAATAGCTACCTATATTTTCTGATTCAAATCATATTGGTTTACAAAAAGTACTAGAAGAGAGCTTTGGAACATATAAATTGAGTCGAAGAGGGATAGGTTTACCCATTGCATTAGACATCACAACTGATAGGGTTTACGTCAATAAACAGCACTAAAACTTATAGATAAGTTACCCTATTTAGACTATATCATTACTGTCTGAGGTTATAAGATTGATACGTTTAGGACGTAAATACATCATAAAAATCACTGTTCCAATTATTGGAAGAAAGAATAGCTCTAAGGTAAGTAATGATGGAATCGATTGGTATTTATATAAATGCCGACATTTAGTTGAGAAGTTTCTTATTCGACTTAAGCCATAGCGAGATATAGCGACAAGATATCATTAAAAAGAAACTATGAAGTTACACTCGCATTGGCATGATGGATGCCAATGGAGTGCTAAAATTATGAACTTGAAAGATTAACCGACTTTAATGATATTAAATCGAAATTTTTACTGACTATTCTCTGTGCAATCAGGTATTAACCCTTAAGAACATCTTCCATACTTTCAGGTTGAAATAGATCCTTTTTCATATATAACTTGACCCAGAGCGCTGCTATGACAGAGACCACAGCCAATACCGCTCCTGCCGTAAGGAATACCTGTTGGGTTAGTTCCGGAGACGGTGAGTTGTAGTAAGCGGCGTAGCCCATACCAATAATACCAAGGACTTGCGGTATAGGGTAAAAAGGAGTTTTGAAAGGGCGATTTGCGTCAGGCATCCGTTTTCTTAGAACGATAACATCGATGTGGCTAATAATATAGGCCAGTAACCAACAGGTTGACGCGGCGATTAGTAGTATCACAACGGTATCAGGTTTGTCACCCAAGATGATCAAAGGAGCACCTATGATGGCGGCCATGAATAATATTGCAATAGCTGGGGTATTAAAACGGCTATCTAGACGCTTAAATATTGGGAATGCCTGCTTGTTTTTCGCCATACCGTACAACATACGTGGTACTGAAGCCAGAGTGGTATTCACTGTACTACAGGTAGCAGTGATAGCAACGATGGCTAGAACTTCCAGACCAGAATCACCAAACACGGCGACGGCATAATCTAGATGAGGGAGTGACGAGCTAGCCATCTGCTCAAGTGGCATGTAGAAGAAGGCACCAATACAAAACAGTAGGTAGACTCCAAGAATAGTAAATAGTCCATAAAACATGGCTTTAGGGATGTTTTTTTCAGGATTTTTAGTTTCTTCAACGAGTGGGCAAACGAACTCTGCACCGACAAATAACCAGATAGCTAAGGCAATCAGAGAGAATACCTCAGTGCCAATAGGATTCCAATCGGAGAACAAGTCTAGGTTGCTCAGCTGTGGTTCATTGGTGCCCAAGATAGCAGCAGCCCCAAGTACCGAGATAGACACAACCATGGTAAAAGCAAGCACCGTCTGTAACTTGGCGAAGATATCAACACCGACGATATTGAGCACGGCGAATATCCCGAGGATGAGCAAGCCCAGCGCCATCGGCGATAAGAAGTTAGGGAATATTTCTGACAGGATAAGTCCTATCAATTGAAGTTCTGCCGCTACTGCAAACATGGCGACCACGACATATCCTGAAAATGTAGCAACAATCGCAGGGAATTGTCCAATAGCTACTTGGGTATAGGTACTAAGGGTACCAGCACGTGGCATCATTAAGGAAAGTTCAGCAAAACTGAAGGCTGCGAACAGCGCCAATACGAAGGCGATTGCCATGGCGATAAAAAAACCAATGCCTGCAATGCCGAGACCTTGCAATGCTAAAACCATTACCCCTTGAGTGACTACCAAACCGATAGCTACAGATAGCAGGGAACGGAGACCTAGAACGCGTTTAAGATGGCCGGTCCCACCGGAGGATTTGTTGAGGGCATTAGTGTCCTCTGCTGTTTCTGCTAGTATTTTCGTTGCGGTGCTCATTATGTTTTCCTTATTATATTAGGGTTATGCAATGTCAAAACAGTCCCTTGTAATATAGTTTTTATTATTACTAATTATGTCTTTTCAATTAAAGTCAACTAAACCCAGTAAAACTGGGATAGTTGCCTCTATCGATCATATTTGATCTACAATGCTATTTAGAAGGTTCGAGAAACAGTGAATAAAACCGTATCATCATTGCTGAATTCGCCATGAGAAATTTCTTCAGCCTTAGTATCCATCGTGTTCATTAAGTAGGCAATAGACACATCTATGCCTGCAAAACTTGAAGAAAGACCAATTGAATAATCCTGATAATCATTGAAATCTCGTATCCCGTCCCAATAATCGCCAAAAGAGTATCCAGCATGAAGATCTAAATTAATATCTTCAGTGATTGCCAAACTATAATCTAAGGCTACGTTATGTGCAGACTCTGAAGAATTTAAATAATCATTTGATACATTATATAAGAGTGAGATATCTTTATAATGAAGACCAAAGTCGACTTCAAAAAAATCTATATCAGCTGCGCCATATCCTGGGTATTGAAAGTAGAATAATGTTGCGTCATAAACCAACTCCTCGGTAATACTTCCAGCATAACCAACGTAATAATCCACTTCAAGGTTGGCTTCATCCCCAAAGTCGACATTACTCCCCCAAACGCCGGCATATACACCATTTTCAAACGAGACGTCGAGGCTCCCTTGTACAGCAGCATCACCTGCCGTTTGGGAGATGCCACGAAACCGATAATCGTTAGTGAATGAAACCGAACCAGAAACTTCGGCAGCAATTGTGTTAATGCTAAAAGCACTAATCAAGGAAGTGAACAGAGCTATTTTTATCATGTTATATTACTCTTTTATTATGAATGTAAAGCGTTCTTAATTCTTATTGGTTTAACAAAAAATCTAGACGCACAACCTGCTTAGCAGTTATTACAACCTACGCTTTGAAGGCAGATAGATAAAATAGTATTAAAGTGTTTTTTAGATAGAAAATAGTTATACAAAGTTAATACGTAGGTTCGAGACTCTTTTGCTGCAGACTCTGTTGTATATTCTTAAAAGAAAATGTTGATGGAACTTATTATCAAGTTACGGATAGACCCCTAAACTTGTGCCCATTGAATTACATTTTTATAATAGTTAATTCATTAACCACGTTCTTGTCGTTTTATTTCGGTGGTAATACTGGGCATTTTAAATCAGTGCAGAATAGCTGTATTTGCTTTTCTTTATATTTTTCCCGGCCAATAAAAACTTATTTAAAAGGATGTGGCTTTTGTATGAATAAAACACATGCATAAGGCAATAAAATGTTATTGGTAGTTTTAGCCTGAGAAGATTAACTTAGTTATTATTTTTTATCTTATAGGCATGAAATAAAAAACAATAAAATCAATGGGTGATTATTTTTTAATATAAGTAACGTACATGCGTAGTATTAGGATGTGTAGTTTACAATCAACAATTAAAAGAGAATACAATGAGCGATTTATTTAGACAAAATATTATAGTTGAGAATAGGCGCGTAAGGCTTGTACCTTTTACTCATGAAAGTAGTGCAGGGCTTGTCGATATTGTATACGACGAAGAAACGTGGCTGCACATGCCTAATAATATTAAGAATAGAAAAGACTTTGAAAATTATATAAATGAAACTGTATCAGAACGTGAAAAGGATATTTCTTATCCATTTATTATTATTGATAAAGCTTCAGGAAAAATTGCAGGCAGTACACGCCTTGCATTATTCGATTATGATGTAATGTCTCTTGAAATGGGGTGGACTTGGTTCTGCTCAGAATTTAGAGGGACTGGCCTAAATAAAGCCTGTAAACATGCGCTTTTAAATTATCTTTTTAGTGAATTAGGATTTGAGCGCATTACCTTTTGTGTTGAATCAACCAATACCCGCTCAAGAAAAGCCGTTCTAAAGCTTGGTGCAACCGAGGAAGGTACTATGGGAAAGTGTTTTCGTCACGAGGATGGTAACTTGTATGACTATGTTATGTTTAGTCTTTTAAAAGATGAATGGCCTAAAATTAACAGGGAAATATTCTCTGAATTCAATACATTTTAATTTTTCACTATTAGCACTCTTTAGGTGTAACTTTACTAAAGCGTGATAACTTGTTTGGTTATCGCGCTTTATTTGCATACGTCACTCATCATATTTATTTGATTACTATTTATCAAATCTATTGATTGGAGTTACTGGTTGAATGTTGAAATTAGTACTATGCCCAGGTTTAATTTTATAGAAAATGACGCGATAAAAGCAAAATAGACTTATCAACAAGCATAAAGTTGCAAGCGTTAAATAAAAACCGGCTAAACCAAAGATATCCATAATAAAGGAAACAAAGAGGGGACCAAGTGTTGCACCTAACCCTTTAATAATTAATAAACCACCACTTGCAGACATTACTTGGGATTCATTGAGAAAGTCGTTTGCTAAAGCATTAAATAATGAATAAAGTGTCAGACTTAGCCCCCCAAATACGAAAGCTAGCATGACTAAAAGGGAGTAATATTTTACAGTCATCTGCATACTAATTATAGCCACTATTGCTGCAGATAAGGCCACAATAGCAGTCACTACACGTCGATCAGTTACATCTGATAACTTGCCCAGAGGCCATTGTAGCAACACACCACCCATCAAAATAGCAGCAATATAATAGGATATTTCAACAATAGACATTCCTAGTTTGCTAGCAAACACCGCCCCCATCCCTAACGTAATGGCGTTAACCATACCAGTAATGAATATGCCAACAGTCCCCGCGGGTGTCAGTTTAAAAAGCTGCATTAAACTAATTGACTGACATTCCGTTATTTTAGGTGCCGTGATACTACTCATTAATATAGGAATTGCAGCAATACTGACAATAACAGAAATCAATGAGTATAATACAAATGACTGAGGTTCACTCACCGACAGCATGAGTTGTCCGCTAGTCATGCCTAAGTTAATGACCATCATATAAATGGAAATTAAACTTCCTCGGTTTTGGTTATTAGCCGATTGATTTAACCAACTTTCAGAGACTACCCAAATACCTGAGACCGCAAGACCGGTTAAAAACCTCAGTATTGTCCACGAGATAACGTGAATATTTAACGAGTGCAATAAAATAGTAATAGAGAGTAACGCGGTCAAGGCCGCGAAAACTCGAACATGACCTACATGGTTAATCGCTTTAATGGTGTTAGCTGAGCCCACCATAAAACCAAAGAAATATGCCGACATAATAAAGCCAATTTGCTGATTAGAAAACCCCTCAATCGAGGCTCTAATTCCTAATAAAGAGTTTTGTGAGCCTACTGCTATGCCAATCAACCCGACACCAAAGAGTAAGCTCCATACCGAGCGCAAATTAACTTTCATTATATTTCAATACACTTATTATTATTATGATGGCGATAATGCTGTGATCAGTTTATCCATAAAACTTTCCATAGCGAGTACCTGTGCTACCTCAATAAATTCATTAGGTTTATGTGCTTGCTCAATGCTGCCAGGGCCACATACCACTGTTGGTATATGTAGAGCATTGGTAAATAATCCGCCTTCAGTACCAAAGGTTATCTTTTTCAAGCCTTTAACTTCCGTTAGCGTTTGCACAAACTCAACGACTTCTTTCTCTTCTTCAGTAAACATACCGGGATAACCAGAAAGCGGTGACATTTCAATGCTACAGTTAGCATCAACTGCTTTCATTTTTGGCTCAAGTACGTCTTTAGCATAAGCCATTACTTTATCTAGTAAAGGTTGAGGGTCTTGTCCCGGAATATTACGTATTTCAAAATCAAACTGGCAATGTTTAGGAACAATATTTAACGCCACGCCACCTTCGACTTTTCCGGTATGCAACGTAGTGTAAGTTACATCAAAGCCTTCTTCAAAAGGTCCATTTTCTGCTAACTCACGTGCTAACTCTCGAATGAAAAGTATTAGATCTGCGGCAAAATCAATGGCATTAACACCTAAGTGCGGCAAACTAGAGTGTGCCTCTAAGCCACTAACTGTTATACGTTGTGCTAATTTACCTTTATGTGCATTAACGACTTGCAAGCTCGTAGGCTCGCCAACAATACACATCGCTGGTTTAATTGGCATGCCTGACATCATCTCTACTAAACGCCTAGCACCTACACAGCCAATTTCTTCATCATAAGAAAACGCTAAATGTACTGGGGTTTCAAGTTTTGCTGCAATCATTTCAGGCAAATAACTTAAAACAATTGCAATAAAGCCTTTCATATCACATGTACCGCGGCCAAATAACATACCGTCTTTGTGCGTTACGCAAAAAGGGTCGGTATCCCATGCTTGGCCAGTCACAGGTACAACATCAGTATGACCTGACAGCATTACCCCTGATTTATCTTGTGGGCCGATAGTTGCGTATAGGTTAGCTTTGGTTTTTTCTTCATTAAAAGCTAACTGTGAGCTGATACCGTATTCACTTAAATAATTTTGTATATACTCAATCAAGTCTAAGTTTGATTTATAACTGGTAGTATCAAAACTAATTAATTTTTCTATTAACGCCAAACTTTTTGGCGTTTGAAGTTGAGTAATATTCATTAAGGATCTCCAGGAACACCATAAGATTCAGATTCAGCAGGATCCACAGCACGGGTAATATAAGCTTGCATCTGTGGATGATACACATTCCATGTATCACGTAGTTTGCTAATTGCTTGGTCAGGTTTATCTTCCCAATCAACGCGTAAGTCAATTACTGGCCAGTTTGCTTTGTCCGCTACTTTCATGCCTGCTGAATGTATAGGCCCGGCTTCACCGCCAGCAGCTAAACCCGCTTCAAGTGCGGCAAGTAACCGCTCAGCAAATTCACCTTGAGTCTGTTCAAAAGCAGATACCATCGCTTGTGGTATTGCTGTGCTTTGAAGCATATTACCCATGGCGGCACAGTTAATACCTTCAGCAGTAGCATGTATTCCCAGTGACTCATCACCAGTGAATACCGCTGTTTTACCATCAAGGTTAACTAAACCCAATTGACGCCATTGAATATTTGGCGTGTCAGCAACAATTTTAGCCATCAATTCTTTAGGACTCAAGCCGGACTGAGCCATTGTTAACATCTGTGGGCCTAGATCAGGATCGGTAATGTTTTGACTTTGTGCTGCGCCTACGCCTGCAGCTACAAATGAACATCTACTGGCAACGCAAATACTCGAAGACGTGACCACTGTACCAACACGTTTAGTGGTTGGACAAACGGCAATTAGTGAAAATGTCATGACATTATCTCCATAAAATTAAGTGAATATTTAGTTATGTTGATTATTCAGGAATAACAGCAATAACGTCAATTTCCATCAACCACTCAGGTTGAGCCAAGCCTGAAATAACCAAGCCTGTTGAAATAGGATAAACACCTTTAAACCATTTTCCTACTTCTTGGTAAACTGGCTCACGATAACGTGGGTCAGTAATATAAGTAGTGGTTTTAACGACATGACTTAGCTCTGAACCAGCTTCTTCAAGTAACTGTTTAACATTTTTCATTGCTTGTTTAGCTTGTTCTCCCGGGTCACCGAGTCCAACTAAATTACCATTAAAATCTGTTCCGATTTGACCACGAACATAGATAGTATTTCCGGCTTTAACTGCCTGACAAAGATCATTATCTAAAGTTTGATTTGGGTATGTCTCTTTAGTATTAAACATACGGATTCTTTCATGTGTAACCATTATATTTTCCTCTTTAAGTTATCGGCAGTGGTACCTAAAAAAGCCCCATGTCCGCCAGCTATATTTGTTTTCTTTAGTTTGTTTGATTGAAGTGATTCACTTAAGCCAGCCGCTTGACGCACAAGATCTATAGGCCCGTCAAAATCAAAATGATGATATACCGATGCTAAATGGGCAAAACGCGGTGATTGAGCGAATTCTTGAAACGTTAAGCGATGACCAGCGTAATCGGAATTACATAAATCACGAGAATAGGCGAGTAATTTACGTCGATCTTCAGCAGACCATTGATCATTTAGACTATAAAATTTATCTAGCCATGGCTTAATTTCTTTATGATTAAATGTGTCAAAACTTGGAGTTAAACATACCTGTCCACCACCTAATTCACGGGCAATATTGACCATTTCATAAAGTTGAGAACAAGCAAAAACTCGACCAGCATAAAGCAAGGATTGGTTTGGCATGGTTAAGCCTCCTGGGCTTTCTTCAGCCATCGCTATTGACGATATCAAATGGGCGTCAATACCCTCTCTATAACAGGCCAATTTGGCTAAACGTTCTTGTACTGCAGGTTGATTGTCTGTACCCGTTTGTTGAACATTAAGTATTGATGCACCTATTAATAATTCAGCGACTTTCAAGTTACGTTGTATATAAGCAAAAGCTGAATAGCGGTGTAGAGTTGAGCGGATAAACATTGCTGCTTTAGTATTACGATAAAACAGGACGTTTTCCCATGGGATTTCAACATCATTAAAAACAACTAACGCTTCAACTTCATCAAATTTTGTTGCAATTGGATAATCCAAAGGATTTTTACCGGCAAAACCATCTCGGCAAATAATTTTGATACCTGCAGAGCCTAAATCGCAAATAAAGCCTACGGCATAATCTGAAAATTTTGTATCGGCTGTCCAGTTAGCTATTGTGGGCTTGGTAAAAGCTTGGTTTGCATAAGCTGCAGCCGTTTCAAATTTAGCCCCTCGAACAACAATACCTCGGTCAGTTTCTCGCACCACATGTAATAACATGTCTGGATCTTGTGCTTGTGGGGGTTTAGAACGATCACCCTTTGGGTCTGTATTAGCAGTTACGTGGAAAGGGTCATTGATGACAATATTATCGATATGATTTTTGATGTTATCTGCAAACTCAGGGTTTACTTCATTTAAAGCAGTTTGCGCATCATACAATGACCACATTTCGCCAGCAGTTTCATCACCCACACGGGTAACAACACCACCAATTTCATTCATCATCACTTCAGTGGCATTTTTCTTATTCCACCAGTCTTGTTGGCTGCGAGGTAACTTTAAAGCTATTGCACACTCTTCGCTATTATCTGCTTTATAGGTCATCACATCTTTTGTTGAAGCGCTATGCTGCATGTCATAAATTTTCGATCTAACATCTATAATTGGTTTAAAAGCAGGATGAGTAGCAACATCTTTAACCTTATCACCTTCGATATAAACTTCACGGCCATCTTTAATCGATTCACGGTACTCTTCACCAGTTCTAATCATGTTTGTGTTCCCGTTTAACCTTGTGACTGCTTTTTAATAATTAAATTGAATTTTTATGTCATATCGATATTTTATAGCTATTTAAAAATAAATAAAATTTTTAAAATGTATTGATAAGATAAATTTTATCTATACAAATCCATGCTAAAAGACCTTTATATATAGCTATTTTATTGTGACGTTTTTGACTACCAATCTGAAAAGTTGATGATTTTAAATATTTTATTAATGTCGATATTGGATAAGTTTTTTTTATTTAATCATTAAGTTTATAATATTTTACCAATACAGTTTTTATTAATATGCTTCATTGGCAATCTGAAAAGGGCGATAGAAAACCTTTAAAAAACTTGATAAGTCAGGCGGAAGATTGCAAGCCAGACAGGACATTTTGGCCCTCTTACCGAGCGTAATACTGTTAGGTGGATAAAGGTGTGAATGTAACGATGTGAAAATACTAAAGTAACCTAATAAGTCATTTAGTGTTACTCCCAATTGACATCTGGCTCAACAGTCCACTCAATGTGGAAAACATTTTGGCTTAACCATCAGCCCCTGATAAAGAAATAATAAGGAAAAAAAATGACAATTGAAAAAATAGATACGCTTGTTATAGGTGCTGGTCAGGCCGGTGTGGCGATGAGTGAACATTTAAGCAAGCAGGATGTACCACATCTTGTACTAGAGCGTAACCGTATTGCTGAGCAGTGGCGCACAGGTCGTTGGGATTCATTAGTAGCTAATGGTCCAGCTTGGCACGATCGTTTTCCAGGTTTGGAGTTTGAAGAACATGATCCAGACTCTTTTGTACCGAAAGAAAAAATTGCGGATTATCTTGTTGATTACGCCAAAAAGTTTGATGCCCCTATCCGTACTGGTATAGAGGTTAAAAATGTAGAGCGTAATACTAACGGTCAAGGCTTTATCATTGAAACTTCTCAAGGCACTATAGAAGCTAAGCGCGTTGTTTCTGCAACAGGACCTTTCCAAGTACCTGTTATTCCACCTATCGCTAAAAACGAAAAAATTACCCAGATCCATTCTGCAGACTATCGTAACCCTGAGCAGTTAGAAGACGGTGCAGTATTAGTTGTAGGTGCTGGCTCGTCAGGTGTACAGATTGCTGATGAACTTCAGCGCTCAGGTCGAAAAGTATTCTTATCAACTGGGCCACATGATCGTCCACCACGTTCATACCGTAATCGCGACTTCTGTTGGTGGTTAGGTGTCTTAGGTGAGTGGGATCGTGAGTCTCTAGAACCAGGAACAGAGCATGTTACTATCGCGGTAACGGGGGCTCATGGTGGTAACGGTACAGTTGATTTTCGTGCACTTGCACATCAAGGGATCACGCTACTTGGTATGACCAAAGAATTCAATAATGGCAAAGTGACATTCCAAAAAGATCTTAATACTAATGTTGAACGCGGCAATAAAAACTACATGGATTTCCTTGATTCGGCTGATGCCTACATCGAGCGTAATGGTTTAGATCTTCCAGAAGAACCAACCGCAAGAGACGTGTTATCAGATCCTGAGTGTATGACTAATCCAATTCTTGAGCTTGATTTAGCTAAAGAAGGAATTACTTCAATTGTTTGGGCAACGGGCTTTGCCTTAGATTACAGCTGGTTAAATGTTGATGCATTTGATGAAAATGGTAAGCCAGCACATCAACGTGGTGTTTCAACTGAACCGGGTGTTTATTTCGTCGGTCAAGCATGGTTGTCACGTCGTGGTTCTGCTTTCATCTGGGGTGTTTGGCACGATGCTAAGCATATCGCTGGGCATATTAGCACGCAACGTACATACTCTGCTTATCAAGACGCTTCACAACGTTAATAAGAACATAAGTAAGTAACAACTAAAAGGGTAGGCCAACTGGTTTACCCTTTTTTATAGCAATAAAACTACTCCTTTTGAAAGTTCACTTTAACAATGATAAAAAATACGGCAAAGTTCCAAGCCACCTTGAATTTCAACATAAGGCTTACAGTGATTTTTACTAATCTGTATCGTCATTAATATCTGAATTACTTTAAATCCTTCATTAAGCGCTTATGCACTAAGCGTGTGACAACAAAAACAATACCAATAACAATAGGTACCGCAAAGCCACTCACTAGTTCATGGTTATAGTCAATACCTAGTGTTGGTAAAGACGTTAACATGGTTTCAAATAATTGCATGCCGTAATAACTTATCGCGGCAACTGATAAGCCTTCAACCGTTTGTTGCAGTCGCATTTGCACATGTGCACGGTGGTTCATTGACTTTAATAAGGTTTGATTTTGCTCTTGTAATACCATATCAACGCGTGTGCGCAATAACTCACTAGCGCGGGTGACTCTTCTAGAAATATCTTCTAAGTGGTTCGAAGCCGTTTGGCAGGTTTTAACTGCAGGTGTAATCCTACGCATTAAAAATTCTTGCAAGGTTATATATCCCGGTATTTCTTCTTCTTTTAGCTCTTCCATCCGTTGTAATGCTACATCGTAATAAGCATTAGTAGCAGAGAAGCGGTAAGTACTTTGACTACGATAGTCTTCCACTTTCGCTGCTATTTTAGATACTTGTGTAAGTAGCTCCCTATCGCTTTTATCAGTACCCAAAGCTATATAGGTGGTAACTTGTTGCAGTTGTAAATCTAATTGATTAAGTTCACTATTAATAACTCGAGCTAGTGGTAAACCAAGTGTTGCCATCAACCGGTATGTATCAAGCTGTAATAATTGTTGTGTTAAGCGACCTAGCTGCGCAGCTGATAAGTCTTGTTGGTATATCAGAAAACGACCAAAACCGTCGTTATGTAATTTAAATGAGCTCCACACTTTCGCCTGTGAATTTACGGGAGCGCTCGCTATCAAAGACATATTGTCAAAATATTTTTCAACTTTGTGTGTTATCTCTTGATCAATATTTTCAGGTTCAATAATCAAATGCACAGCAGCTATTACTTGACCTGGCATTTTTTCGAGCCAATTACTGGGAACATAATCGATAGCATTTTTAATGAAAGGTTGATCCGTTAACGGAGCTTGGTGAATAAAAGTATAAGTGGAATACTCCAAATGACGCTCCCAACGAAGGCTAAATAAACCAAAATCTTGATAAAAACACGGCATTGATTTCGCTGGAGAATTTACTTGAAATTTATTACATAACAGTGAAATAAATTCATGCTCTTCTTGCTTTAATTTCCCTTGGTGTTGAATTGCTATATGCGTAAGTTGAGCAGGGGAAGATATTGACGGAAAAGGCCTATTGTGCAATTCGTTATAAAGCTTTTCACGTAATGGATGAGTAGCTATTTTGCTCAATAAAGATGAAGGTAGTACATCACTTTCAGATAATTCATTAGATATTAATTTAGTTAACAACGCACGACTCTCCATTCTATTTATATTTCTGTTTTATTTGATATATCTGATTTTTCACAGGCTATGTGCGTGGTGAAATTATTAGACACTTTAAAAAATTCTTTTGAAAAATACAAAATATCTATACTTCAATGTACAAGCTTTGAAAGCAAACTTACCTAGCTCATGTTAGCCTTAATATTTATTCTTAAGTGAATATAATAGAGGAAGAGGTTTTAGCATTTTAGTCGATTTAGCTCTAATTCTATCCGTTCAACTACTCCTTTAGAGTAAGCACTATTTTCTTGTAATCGTTGTCCTAATTCAGCCAATCCTGTACTACTATCAGATACAGAAACTAATCGAATGTTTATATCCTCAGCAACTTGGCTTTGCTCTTCGGCCGCTGTTGCTACTTGTTCTGTACTTTCACTCATGAGCTTTATACTTTCCAATGTTTGGGAAAGTTGTTCAAAGCTAAGACTTGTTTTATCAACAGTACTGGTAATCGATTCCTTGTTTGCATCGAGTGTTTCAACGGCTTTATCGACATCCGACTGTAAGTTTCCAATTAAATTACTGATATCCTGAGTCGATGTTTGAGTTCGTGCGGCTAAATTTCTAACCTCATCGGCAACAACAGCGAAGCCTCTGCCTTGTTCTCCTGCTCTTGCTGCCTCTATCGCTGCATTTAATGCGAGTAGATTGGTTTGATCAGCAATAGATCTAATTGTTTCAACAATACCTGTTATATCTGAACTGTGAGCGGCAACTTGTGACATTTGCTTACTCGTTAATGAGATGTTTTGTTCAAGCTCCTGAACATTCTGAACACTAGCTTCTAAAATATTCTGAGTTTCTTGTAGAAGTGAGTTGGCATGCTTTCCACCATTTGCTGTTTCTACAGCAAGCTTTGCAACTTCACCTGACGTGGTGGCCATTTCAGTCATCGCAGTAGCAATACTATCTAAATTAAGTTGTTGCTCTTGCGTGTCACTTTCAACTTCATGAGCAATGTTTTCTAGCTCACCAAACTTATCGACTAATTCATTGGAGAACTTTTTAGATGAGCTAATCATTTCAGCTAACTTTTTGATAAAATTATTGAACCCAGCTGCCAAGAGTATTAATTCTTCATGACTTTCAACCGTTACATTTTGGGTCAGATCGCCTTCACGCTCTGCCAACTCTTGAATCGAAAAAGAAAGTAATTTGATAGGTGAGGTTATTGATCTCGCAAGCCAGATAGCAAAAAATAATGCGCATAATAAGAACAAGAGTGAAAAGAATAGAAGCTCAGTGAGTGCTTTATTATAGGACTCATTCGCTTTCTCTGTCATTTCTAACACTGAGGCTAATGCTATTTTTTCAGGAACAGAAATAAGAAGAGTCCATGTCACATTTGCTTCACTAATAAAAACAGGCACTTTAACATGCCAGTCAGAGCCAGAGATAATTGAGTTCTTGGGAGCTCTTAATATCGCTGAAAGTTCTGAATTAGCATCACTAGCTTTTTTAGACAATTTATCAGGGTAAAGGCTTGAAGCAATAATCATATTTTTTTGACTGAATAAACTGATAGATACATTGCCTTCAAATAACGATTTTGCTTGTTCTATAATCCATTTTTGTACGACAGGTAAATTAATATCAACACCGACTAACCCCCTAAATTGGTTTGATACAATGATTGGTGCAGATAGTGTCGTCATTAACTCTTCCCGTCCAGGCTCTATCTCATACATATAAGGGTCAAGCGCACAAGGTTTTAGTGAATCTTTACTGCATAAGTAATACTCTGATTTACGAATACCATTGTCGTCTTTTTCACTGTTATATTTATCTGCTGAATTATCTGTCGAGTAAAAGCTTGCTTGCCCATTCTCTTTTATCCAATAGACTTCTAAGCTCCCTGTTGGTGTTGAGTGTTGTCCAAAATTAACAAAAGTGCTATCAAGTCCATCATAACCATCAATTTCAAAGTGAGTGTAAATCGAACTAATAGTCGGCGTTGCTTCTAAGGTATAACGATTTAAATTACTTACTACATCTCTGTTGAAAGGTGTACTTGGTTGAGCTGTTTTAGATAAGGTTTCAGCTAAAACTAGCACGGGTGCAAAGCTTTGTTTGAGCAGTTTGCTGATACGTTCACTGGATAAATTTCCTGCGTCATTCATGGATTTAAGAACAGAGCTTTGTATTAATTTTTTAGTTGACGATATTTGCTCATCAGATAAAGCTGATAATGTGTGAGAGGTCAGCACTGCAAAGCCAAAAGTACATAGCAAAACAATACTAATAAATAATACAGTGACTTTTTTTTGAATTGAATGTCTTTTACTTAACAGCATGATGACTATTCCTTTTTTTATATGAAAAAATTTATCGATAATTTATGTATTTGCGCTCAGGCGAATTTACTTGAAATACATTAGGTAACAGTGATGGGAGAGTATTATTGTGCAATCTGTTATTAAGCTCTCACGAATGTGTGAGTAGCCATCTTACCCAATAAATATAAAGGTCGCACAGCGCTTTCAAATAATTCATTAGAGATTGTTTTATTTAACAACTACTACTCTCCAGTCTACTTATGTTTTGCCAAGGTTATTATTACTGCATGTAATTATCAGGGAAGGGGAGCGCTGCAACACCAGAATCTACCGCCGCCTTTGCTACGGCTAAAGCAACAGCAGGCAATAAACGCGAATCCATTGGCTTGGGAATAATATAGTCTCGACCAAAAGTTAACTCAGTTTCACCTGATGCAATTAACACTTCATTTGGTACTTCTTCTTTGGCTATTGCTCTAATAGCATGTACAGCTGCAACTTTCATTTCATCGTTGATAGTACGGGCACGAACATCTAAAGCACCACGGAAGATAAAAGGAAAACAAAGCACATTATTAACTTGGTTAGGATAATCAGACCGACCTGTAGCGATAATTGCATCAGCACGGGCGGCTAACGCCAATTCAGGTTTAATTTCAGGATCTGGATTTGAACAAGCAAAAATAATTGGGTTCGGCGCCATTAATTTAACTTGTTCTTGACTCAACAAATTAGGACCAGACACACCAACAAACACATCAGCGCCTTCAATGGCGTCATCTAAAGTACGCTTGTCAGTATTATTTGCAAAAAGTTTTTTATATTCATTTAAGTCATCACGACGAGTATGTACTATGCCTTTAGTATCAAGCATATAGATTTTTTCACGCTGAGCACCACATTTGATCAATAGTTCCATACAGGCAATTGCAGCAGCACCGGCCCCTAAACAAACAATTTTAGCCAATTTAATATCTTTGCCTTGAATATCTAATGCGTTGATCATAGCCGCAGCGGTAACAATGGCAGTACCATGTTGATCATCATGAAATACAGGGATTTTACAACGTTCAATTAGGGCTTTCTCAATAGCAAAACACTCTGGGGCTTTAATGTCTTCAAGATTTATACCTCCAAAACTATCGGCAATATTCGAAACTGTATTTACAAACTCTTCAACGGTTTTGTGTTTTACTTCAATATCAAACGAGTCGATATTTGCAAAGCGTTTAAATAATAATGACTTACCTTCCATTACGGGCTTAGATGCCATAGGGCCTAAATTACCTAAACCTAAAATAGCAGTACCGTTAGTGATAACGGCAACAGTATTCCCTTTTGCAGTGTACTTATAGACATCATCAGGGTTAGCGGCTATTTCTCTTACTGGTTCAGCAACACCTGGGCTATAAGCTAGTGACAGATCATCACTCGTTTCAGCAGCTGTGGTTAATGCAACACTAATTTTACCCGGAGTAGGTAAAGCATGGTAATCAAGCGCTCGTTGTCGAAAATTTGTCATGGTAGATCCCAAATGTGTTTGTATATTGTTTGAAATGAATATTCAGAAAAAATTCAATCGTTATTTTTATTATATTTATCTATGACTATGCACTTGGCTCAGGTCAGTTTTACAAGTTTATTTGTATTTTTAACAATCAGTTAGGTACCTTTTCTCGATAAATGATCAACTAAAAACGTTTCACAAGTGGAGCATAGTCGACATCGTAGTGAAGTAAGCTTTATGCTGAATGTTATTTCATGAATAGTGGCTTATTGTCTAAAAAATAAAGCCACATATTAAGTTGTCATTGAGTGAGTTTGAGATGCTGATGGTTTAGTAAAATGTCGTTCTTAGGTAGGTATCAGGTTGGTTACTCTAATACACCATTACTAGAGCTCTATTCATATTAGAATAGCTTTAATTAGAATTACTCCTACTTCCCCTAGTAGATTACAACCATTTATAAGTATACCAAGATCATCATATTACTATTTTTTATCGGAAGAAAATTGTCGTCTAGGCTGAGTCATATTTTCAGGGTTAAGAATATCAGCAAGTTGCTTCTCAGTTAATAAACCATCTCGTTTAATCAAATTGATAATATTCTCCCCTGTTGCTAATGCCTCTTTTGCAATACGGGTCGATACTTCATAACCCAAATAAGGATTGATAGCGGTAACAATACCAATACTGTTATAAACCATTGATTTACAATGCTCTTCGTTAGCAGTGATACCTGAAATACAGCGAGTGGCAAGAGCATTAAAAGCGTTGGTTAAGAATTTGATGGATCTTAATAGATTAAAAGCAATTACAGGCTCCATAACGTTTAACTGCAGTTGACCGGCTTCTGCTGCCATAGTTATAGCCAAGTCATTGCCTATAACTTCATAAGCGACTTGATTTACTACTTCAGGGATAACAGGGTTTACCTTGCCTGGCATGATTGATGAGCCTGGTTGCATAGCTGGCAGGTTAATCTCATTCAAGCCAGCTCTAGGACCGCTGCTCATTAAACGTAGATCATTACACATTTTTGAAACTTTTATGGCAGTTCTTTTTAGCATACTTGATAGGGTAATAAATGCCCCCATATCACTTGTGGCTTCAATTAAGTTGGTTGCTCTAATGAAATGTATGTCGGCAATCCAGCATAACTCTTCAATAACTAAGCTTGAATATTCAGGGTCAGTATTAATTCCTGTACCTATCGCTGTAGCGCCTAAATTGATTTCTCTAAAGTTATCAGTAACCGCCTTTAACATATCCAAATCTTCTTTCAGTGTGGCGTAGTATGCTTCAAACTCTTGGCCCAAAGTCATAGGTACGGCATCTTGTAATTGCGTTCGACCCATTTTAATCACACTGGAAAATTCTACGGCTTTTTGCTTGCACTGATAACCCAATAAAGCTATAGACTCGTAAAGCTCAGGTGTCGACATAATTAATGCCAAACGTAAGGCTGTTGGATAAACATCATTGGTAGATTGTGACAAATTAACATGGTTATTTGGACTAATTATGTCGTAACAGCCCTTTTCATGGCCAAGAATTTCTAATGCTCTATTTGCTATAACTTCATTGGCGTTCATGTTGGTTGAAGTACCAGCTCCTCCTTGGATCATATCGACCACAAATTGATTATCAAATTTACCACTGATAACTTCGTCACAGGCCTGTGTTATAGCTTCTGCTTTGTTATTTTCAAGTAAGTTTAATTTTTTATTAGCCAAAGCGCAGGCCTTTTTTACCATAGCTAAGGCTTTAACTAGGGCGGGAAAGTCACCTACACAAATAGAGGTAATATTAAAGTTTTCCGTTGCCCGTAATGTTTGTACACCATAATAGACATCAACAGGCAAACTTCTTTCACCTAGTAAATCTTTTTCTATTCGTTCTTTTGGCGCAGTTATAGTTTGAGCTTTAGTAACCTGTTTCTTAGACATCAATCAATTCCTTACAAAATGACGTTTACAAATAAAATGAATACTCCGCCGTCAAACACGAGGTATAAGTGATGGAAACTAACTTAGCAACCAATGTCTAATGCATGACGAAGGGCTTATTTATTCAAAAAATTCGGTTTCATTAAAAATAATTGCTAATAGATAGGTAACATCTATAGTGATTCTGAATATAAATACAGCTCTTGGCAGCATAATAATCAGTACACCTTGTGAGCTCTCTCAACTAATAGCAACCGCTGATAAAGTTTGAAAACCTATCGTTCGTTTAAGTTACCGATTGCTATTATTCAAATTACTCATTTACTTTTAGTAAAATAACTATTATTCAGAAAATTTTATCCAAGTGGTTTTAGTTTCTGTATATTTATCAAAGGCATGAATTGATAAATCTCGTCCAATACCCGATTGTTTGTAGCCACCAAAAGGTGTCATTGGGCTTAAAGCATCTACAGTATTTACTGAAATAGTACCGGCTTTAATCTTGCGGGCAACTCGATGAGCTCGGCTCAAATTATCCGTCCAAATGGAAGCTGCCAAACCATATGGTGTATCATTGGCAATAGCTATAGCTTCAGCTTCGGTATCGAAGCTGATCACTGACAGTACAGGACCAAAAACTTCATCTTGTGCAATTGACATGCTGTTATCGACGTTATCAAAAATAGTTGGTTCAATATATAAAGACGATCCATCAATTGTTACTCGTTTACCACCAGTAACTAATGTTGCACCTTCTTGCTGAGCTTTTTCAATTTTTGAGAAGATTCGGCTCGCTTGTAAATCACTAACAATAGGACCCATAGTGGTATTAGTATTAAGCGGATGACCCATAATAACTTGCTTGGCACGGGTTATCATTTTTTCTACAAAGACATCTTTAATTGAGCTTTCAACTAACAATCTAGAATTAGCAGAACAAACTTCACCTTGGTTAAAGAAAATCCCCATGGCTGCGCCATCAGCAGCTTTGTCTAAATCTTCGCAATCAGCAAAAACAAGGTTAGGGCTTTTACCGCCAGTTTCTAACCAAACGCTTTTCATGTTTGATTGTGCGCTGTACTGTAAAAATAGTTTACCTATTCCTGTTGAGCCAGTAAAAGTAAGAACATCAATATCTTCATGTAAACCTAAGGCTTTACCTACAACTGCGCCGTGACCCGTTACTACATTAAACACGCCTGCAGGTACACCTGCTTCAATAGCAAGTTCAGCTAAACGCAGTACAGAGTGTGGTGACTGTTCTGCTGGTTTTACGATGACGCTATTACCCGCAGCAAGTGCAGGTCCTAACTTCCAAATAGCTAAATCAAGAGGAAAGTTCCATGGAACAATAGCAGCAACAACACCTATTGCTTCTTTTGTAATCGTGGCAAGTGAGCCTGGACCTGTTGGTGCTATTTCATCATTAATTTTATCTGCTGCTTCACCATACCAAGCTAGAATAGCCGATGCGCCACCGATATCGATATTAAGCGCATCCATCACTGGTTTGCCCATATCTAATGTTTCAAGCAGAGCAAGTTCTTCTTTATTATCTTGGATGAGTTGCGCTAATTTTAAGATAACCGCTTTACGCTCTGAAGGTGATTTATCAGCCCAAACACCTGATTCAAAAGTTTCTCTTGCGCAAGCTACCGCACTATCTACATCTTGTGAATTGCAAGCTGTGACAGATGCAAGTACTTCCTCTGTCGCTGGATTAATTACTTGATAGCTTTCATTTGACGTGCTATCAGTAAAAGTACCATTGATAAAGGCCTGGTTACGAAATTTAATATTTTGCGATAATTTTTGCCAATAGGCTGAATTTAAGTTTTCCATGAGCTAATCCTAACATTGAGGCGCAGAACAGGTTTTACATATGCCAGTTCTGTCACCATAATTCTCCAATTACTGTTCATTAAGTACAGTAAACAAACCTACCCGTGCCATAAACCTTCTTTAACCAGATCATCTTGTACATCAATAATTGCTTTGTGAAGTGTACTAACAATGAAGTCAACTTCAGCAACAGAAAGCGTTAATGGTGGCGATAGAATATTTTTATGCGCTAATGGACGAACAAGTAAGCCAACTGCTTGACACTTATCTGCAATACGATTACCAATAGCAATGTTCGGGTCTAATAGCTCTTTAGTCTCTTTATTGGCAACACTTTCAATACACATCATAAAGTGACTACCACGCACATCACCGACCAATGGTAAGTTAGAAAGTTTTTCAATTAGCTGGTTCTCAAAGTATTTACCTACTTCACGTACATGGCCACATAAGTCCATGCGCTCCATAATTTCAATATTTTTAAGACCTACAGCACAACTTACTGGATGTCCTGAATAAGTAAAACCATGAGTAAAGCTTGCGCCCTCAGCCTGAGGCACACTAATAACGTCATAAATTTCGTCTGAGATCATATTTGCTGATAGTGGGATATAGCCTGAAGTCAGTCCTTTAGCACACGTTATAATATCAGGGGTAAAACCAAATATTTTTTCAGAAGAGAACATTTCACCTAAACGACCAAACGCTGTAACGACTTCATCTGATAAGATGAATACACCATATTTCTTGCATACAGCGGCAACTCGTTGATGGTAACCTTCTGGTGGAACTAGAACACCACCTGCTCCAGCAATTGGCTCAGCGACAAACATGGCGACATTTTCAGGCCCAATGCTTAATATCTTTTGCTCTACTTCGTTAACAAGGAAGTCACAGTACTCTGGTACTGTCATGCCTGCTGGGCGACGATAAACATTCGGTGCAGAAACTCGATGTACAAGATCTGGTGCTAAATCAAAGCCAATATGATCGTATTCAACACCTGTTAAGGTCATCGACAAATATGTACTACCGTGATAACCATCTGTTCTGGTAATAATTTGTTTCTTGTTTGGTTTACCAATGCGATTAAAGTAAAAGTGGACCATACGTACTGCAGTGTCATTTGACATTGAGCCGCCAGTACCATAAAAAACATGGCTTAATGATTTTGGTGCTAAACTAGCCAGCTTTGTTGATAATTCAACAGCAGGCGGTGTTGTTAAATGACCAAAAGAAGAATAATAAGGAATACGACGAGTTTGATCTAACATCGCTTGGCCCATTTCTTCATTGCCATAACCAATGTTTACGCACCATAAACCTGCAATACCATCAAGATATTTACGGCCATCAGTATCAAAAACATAAGCACCTTCAGATTCCGCCATTATTAGCGAACCTTCTTTTTTAAAAGAAGAAAAATCAGTAAATGGGTGCATATTATGCTTAAGATCGTTATTCCATAACTCTTTAGTGTTGTATTTAGAAAAGTCTTTCATGGCTTCACCTGTTAAAATTGTTATATACCTAATGGTAGTTGAATTGAAATTACCCTTTATTTATGTCTTTTTTAATTGCATTTGTAAAATAGTATTTTTTACAGGATTAGATAAGTAAAAGTTATGCTGTTGTGTTTTATCACTTCAGAACTTAATTTGTTCTATTGCATAACAATAAGCTATGCTATCAGTGATGGACATAAATTTTATTTACTGGTAGATTTTAAAACATGACTAATTACACCTTAAAGCAACTCAGGTACTTTGTTGCCGTAGCCGATTCTGGCAACGTCACAGAAGCAAGTGAGAATCTATTTATATCGCAACCTGCGATATCAAATGCAATTTCTCAACTTGAAGAAACGTTAAATACCCAACTTTTAATTAGACATCATGCTAAAGGTGTCTCTTTAACGCCTGCAGGTGAAGAGATGGTATCTCATTGTCGTAACTTGTTATCCCATGCTGAAGAAATTAATGCTCAAATGACTCAGCATAGTACCTTAATTTCAGGCACGATAAATGTTGGCTGCTACGCAAGTTTAGGCCCTATTTATGCCCCTAAGTTAATTCAAGGATTTACTACACTCTATCCTGATATTAACTTCAAATTATTTGAAGGGAATATTGAAGAGATAAATGAGGCACTTATTTCGGGTAAAATTGAAATGGCCTTGATGTATGACTTAAATAATAATGGTCAAATTGAATCAACTGAGCTAGCTAAAATCAGCCCACATGTCTTGTTATCAATTAAGCATCCGTTGGCTAAAAGAAAAAAAATTAATTTAATGACGTTACAAGATGAACCTTTGATTTTATTAGATCTACCCAATTCAAGTAAATATTTTCAATCATTATTTGAGCAATATGACAAACATCCTTTTATTAAACATCGCACTAAGAGTATAGAAATGCTTCGTAGTCTAGTTGCTAATGGCGAAGGTTACGCTTTAATGAACGCAAAAGTAAAATCAACCACTTGTTTCGACGGCTCTGAATTAATTAGTGTTCCATTGGCTGATTATGCCAAGCCCCTTTCGGTAGTTATCTCTAAAGTTTCAGGGATAAAACTCCCAAAAAGGTGTGAGGCTTTTTTAGAGTTTTGCATCAAAAATTTTAATGTTGATAATAACTAATAAGAACGGTGCTAAAAATAACGACTTGCTAAATACCCCTCAACTTCAGCACACTTGAAAGGTGTATCAACCTTATGAATATCAACCAATTTATTATGTTTTTATAAAATGAGAATAGAAAAATGATCGCTAATTCAAAAGTTAAATCTATTGAACAAATTATTTCAGAAATAGTTGAGAAAAAAGTGGGGCTACCTGGTGCTTTATTACCAATCTTGCATGATATTCAACATCACTTTGATTATATTCCTAAAAAAGCTATCGCTATAGTTGCTCAAGGTTTACAGCAAACTGAAGCTGAAATTTATGGTGTGATAACTTTCTATGCTCATTTCCAGTTAAACAAGCCCGGTCGGCATATTATTGAAATTTGTCGTGGTGAAGCGTGTCAGGCAATGGGCTCAAAAGCACTAGAAAAGGCTATAAAAAGCCAGTTAGCAGTAGACTTTGGCCAAACCACCGTCGATAAAAATTTTACGCTAGAACCTGTGTACTGTTTAGGCAACTGTGCTTGCTCTCCTTCGATTAAAGTGGCTGATAACGTTTATGGCCGTATGAATAGTGAAAAATTTGCCAAGTTAAGCGAGCAACTCTCACTTTATAAAATATCATTAGGTGAGGAGCTTTAGCATGACCACTACCCTATATTTACCTATGGATACGACCGCACTATCTATGGGAGCCGACGATGTAGCCAAGGCGCTTGAATTTCAAACTTCAGTAAATGAGCAAACTATAAACCTTATTCGTAATGGCTCTCGTGGCATGTTTTATTTGGAACCCTTGCTAGAAGTAGAAACAGAGCAAGGGCGTGTTGCTTATGGACCCGTATCAATAGACGATATTGAATCATTACTTGCTCAAGGTATGCTAAATGGTGAGTCAACACATCCACTTTATTTAGGCTTCACAGAGAATATTCCCTATTTAGCTAAACAACAACGGTTAACCTTTCAACGTGCGGGTATTATTGACCCGCTTAGCATAGAAGATTATATCAAACATCAAGGATTTATTGGCTTATCTAACGCTCTTAAACTTAGTGCTCAGGGTATTGTCGATGAAATGAAGATATCTGGATTACGTGGTCGAGGCGGAGCCGCATTTCCAACAGGCATAAAATGGCAAACAGTACTTGATGCTAAAGTAACTTCTTCAGACCAAAAAAAGTACATCGTTTGTAATGCCGATGAAGGTGATTCAGGAACTTATTCTGACCGCCTAATAATGGAAGCCGATCCTTTTAGTTTAATCGAAGGCATGATCATTGCCGGAATAGCAGTAGGTGCAACGCAAGGATATATATATCTTCGTTCAGAATACCCGCAAGCACAGAAAATACTTGAACAAGCCATCGCTAATGCTTATCAAGATAATTACTTAGGTGACGCTATTCAAGGTACTCAACATCAATTTGACTTAGAAGTTAGAATAGGAGCAGGTGCTTATATTTGTGGTGAAGAAACCTCTTTACTGGAAAGCCTTGAAGGAAAACGTGGTTTAGTAAGAGCAAAACCTCCTTTGCCTGCTATTACAGGTTTATTTGGTCAACCAACTACTGTGAATAATGTTATCAGTTTAGCTACAGTACCAACGATTCTAGCCAAAGGAGCGCAATACTATCAGGATTATGGTGTTGGCAGATCGCGCGGAACCCTACCTTTTCAGTTAGCGGGTAATATCAAACAAGGCGGCTTAGTCGAACTTGCCTTTGGTACCACCTTGGCCGATCTTGTTAATGATTTTGGTGCTGGAACCTATACTGGTGAAACAATGAAAGCCATTCAAGTTGGTGGTCCCTTAGGTGCTTACTTGCCCAAATATCAATGGCAGACTCCTCTCGATTATGAAGCCTTTTCATCAATTGGTGCTGTATTAGGCCATGGCGGTATCGTTGTCTTTGATGACAGTGTCAGTATGACTGAACAAGCACGTTTTGCTATGGAATTTTGTGGTGTGGAATCTTGCGGAAAGTGTACTCCGTGCCGTATAGGGTCAACAAGAGGCGTTGAAGTTATTGATAAAATGATAACAGCTCATGAACACGATGAACCAATCGAAGCACTCAACGAATTATTAGTAGATTTATGCGATACCATGGTTGATGGCTCCCTATGTGCTATGGGAGGCATGACACCCATTCCTGTTCGTAGCGTTATGCAGCATTTTAGCGATGACTTCATCACTGACGCTACAGTTGCGGAAGTTAACAAAACGATGGGTAAGGAGCAATAACAATGGTTGATATTTATGATCCAAAGGCTGCACAGAATCAGTCAACTCGCAGCCAAAATATAATCGATTTTGGTACACCCGAGGTATACTCCGATGTGCAAGTCACGTTAACTATTGATGGCCAGGAAATTTCAGTACCTAAAGGCACTTCTGTGCTACGCGCTGCAGCAATGCTTAATATTACCATTCCCAAATTATGTGCCTCAGATAACTTAGAGTCATTTGGTTCTTGTCGTTTATGTGCTGTAGAAATTGAAGGTCGCCGAGGTATGCCAGCCTCCTGTACTACGCCAGTAGAGCACGATATGCAGGTCAGTACCCAAAATAAAAAAATAGCCCGTTTACGTAAAAATATTATGGAGCTATATATTTCCGATCATCCACTTGATTGCTTAACCTGCCCGAGTAATGGCGATTGTGAACTGCAAGATATGGCCGGTGCAGTAGGTTTAAGAGAAGTGCGCTATGGTTTTGACGGCGAGAATCACCTTGATGTTGCTAAAGACACGTCTAATCCCTATTTCACCTTTGAACCGAGTAAATGTATTGTTTGTTCACGATGTGTCCGTGCCTGTGAAGAAGTACAAGGTACCTTTGCACTAACCATTGATGGTCGCGGTTTCGATTCTAAGGTCTCTACCGGTCTTGATAATGACTTTTTAAGTTCTGACTGTGTCTCTTGTGGCGCTTGTGTTCAAGCATGCCCGACTTCAACACTAATGGAAAAAAGTGTTATTGACCAAGGTCAGCCTGAACATAGTGTTACAACCACATGCGCATACTGCGGTGTTGGTTGTTCATTCGAAGCGCATATGAAAGGTGAAGAAGTAATACGTATGGTACCAGCAAAAGATGGGCAAGCTAACCATGGTCATTCATGTGTTAAAGGACGCTTTGCTTTTGGTTATGCTACCCATCAAGATCGTATTACTAGTCCAATGGTGCGAGACTCTATAGACCAACCTTGGCAGGAAGTCAGCTGGGATGAAGCCATTAGTTTTGCCGCGAAAAGGCTCAAAGAGATACAGAAAAAACACGGTAAAGATAGTATTGGCGGCATAACTTCTTCACGCTGTACCAATGAAGAAACCTACTTAGTACAGAAACTTATTCGAGCGGCTTTTGGTAATAACAATACTGACACATGTGCCAGAGTATGTCATTCGCCTACTGGTTATGGCTTAAAGGCAACTTTAGGTGAGTCTGCAGGCACTCAAACGTTTGACTCAGTGATGGAAGCCGATACTATCATTGTTATTGGCGCTAACCCAACCGATGCTCACCCTGTTTTTGGTTCACTATTGAAAAAGCGTTTACGCCAAGGAGCTCATTTAATTATTGCCGACCCAAGAAAAATTGATTTAGGTAATAGCCCACACGTCAAATTAGATCATCATTTACCTTTACGCCCAGGTACTAATGTTGCGTTCATTAATGCAATGGCCCATGTTATTGTCAATGAAGGACTTGAAGATAAAGCCTTTATTGCAGAGCGATGTGAAACACAAGCATATCAGCAATGGTATAGTTTTATTAGCGATGTACGTCACTCGCCTGAAAACACCGAAACAATTACTGGAGTTGATGCTGACCAATTACGTCAAGCGGCTCGTTTGTATGCCAAGGTTGATAACGGCGCCATTTATTATGGCTTAGGGGTTACTGAGCACTCTCAAGGCTCAAGCATGGTAATGGGGATTGCTAATTTAGCTCTATTGACCGGAAATATTGGCCGAGAAGGTGTAGGCGTTAATCCACTCAGAGGCCAAAATAATGTCCAAGGATCGTGTGATATGGGGTCTTTCCCTCATGAATTACCCGGTTACCAGCATGTTAGTAATGATGCTTTGAGATCTAAATTTGAACAACACTGGCAAGTAGATATTGATAATGAGCCAGGGTTGCGTATACCAAATATGTTTGATGCCGCCATTGATGGCAGCTTTAAAGGGATGTATTGTCAAGGTGAAGATATTGCTCAATCAGATCCAAATACCCATCATGTTGAGGCTGCGTTAACATCATTAGAATGTTTGATTGTTCAAGATATCTTTTTAAATGAAACAGCCAAATTTGCTCATGTATTTCTACCTGGTTCATCATTTTTAGAGAAAGACGGTACGTTTACTAATGCTGAACGCCGCATTAATCGTGTCAGAAAGGTGATGGCACCACTTGCAGAAAAAGCTGATTGGCAAGCAACAATGGCTTTATCTAATGCATTAGGCTATCCAATGAACTATCAGCATCCAAGTGAAATAATGGATGAAATAGCTCAGCTAACACCGACATTTTCAGGTGTCAGCTACCAGAAGCTTGATGAGTTGGGTAGCATACAGTGGCCTTGCAATGATAGTAATCCATTGGGTACACCAACAATGCATATTGATGATTTTCCTATTGGAAAAGCGACCTTTGCGCTTACTGAATATGTTGCCACTGATGAGCGGGCAAGCCGCAAGTTTCCATTGTTACTAACTACCGGTCGAATTTTATCTCAGTATAATGTTGGTGCACAAACTCGTCGTACTGAAAATCAGGTGTGGCACGATAAAGATCAATTAGAAATTCATCCTCACGACGCCCAAGAACGAGGTATTCAAGGAGGTGATAGTTTAGGTATTAGCAGTCGTGCTGGGAATACAGTACTAACAGCTAAAATTACAGAGCGTATGCAGCCGGGTGTTGTTTACACAACATTTCACCATCCAGAAAGTGGTGCAAATGTAGTAACTACCGATAATTCAGATTGGGCGACCAATTGTCCTGAATACAAGGTAACAGCGGTGCAGGTTGAAAAAGTATCTTCTCCTTCAAACTGGCAGTTACGAAATAAAGAATTTTCCATCAAACAAAACGAATTTCTACCTAAAAAAAGATCGGATGAAGCTCGTGTTAAGCTCTAAGAGTTTAGTGGATATGCAAGGGTTTATTAAAACCCAAGAAACAACTCTGCTTCTTGGTATAAAAGAGGTTACCCGAGAAATAAGAACTGATGACAGTTTGAATATAGTAAAAGAGAATGATTGGGTCATTGAAGAGCAAGCCATTGCCATTATATACAATGGTATTTCACATGCGGTGATGATGGCCACACCTTGTGACTTATTCGACTTTGTTATTGGTTTTAGCTTATCGGAAAGTATTATCGAAAAACCTAAAGATATATTAGATTATGACATTAAGTACACAGAACAAGGAATAGAAGTTGAACTAAACATTAGTTCTCGTCTTTTCTCGGCGCTTAAACATAAACGTCGCAGTTTACTTGGTAATAGTGGCTGCGGATTATGTGGGGTAGAGTCACTTGAGCAAACGATAAAAAATCGGAAAGAATTAACTATAAGTAAAAGAATAGGTTTTAAGGTAATTCAGTGTGCGCTAACTCAATTTGGTCAACAGCAAACATTAAATCAAAAAACAGGTTCAGTACATGCTGCTGCGTATTGCTCAAAATATACTGGAAATATTATCGCTATTAGAGAAGATGTAGGGCGTCATAATGCACTAGATAAACTTTTAGGAGCTTTGGCCAATAAAAATCTAGAAAATAGTGAATATGAGCAAGGGTTTATTCTAGTATCAAGCCGAGCAAGCTACGAAATGGTTGATAAAACTATTGCTTCAGGTCTTAATCATTTAGTCAGTATTTCTGCCGCAACAAGCAAAGCGATAACATGGGCTCAGCAACATAATTTGCACTTAATTGGCTTTGCTAGCCCACAAAGACAAGTTACTTATACTAAATATTAACTTAACACATAAAATAATAAAGAAGATAAAATCATGACAACAACATTAACCAGTGTTATTAAAATGTGTAACCAAATTTCTGACAATATCGGTTTACACTTAACCTCAGAACAAGCTGTTTATAAGGTAGTTAATCACCTTCAGTTATTTTGGGCAAAGTCGATGAAAGATGACTTAATTACCTATTTTCAAAATGATGGGACGTTACTCAACGAAACATCTAAAAAAGCTGCAGCTCAAATAACTAATCTTCAATCAAGTTATTCGGATTAATTATTAATAGCCATAATCAGCTTAATTATCTTCACTGATAAAGTAAAAAAGTACACTTACACCATTTAAGTGAAATATTTAGAAATTATTACCCTTGTAAAGTAATTAAATAACTATTTAAAAGTTTCAAACGGATACTTTTAATAAAACAGGTATTATCATGACCCATAAAGTAAAAATTCACAGACTATCAGATCTCAGTGCGGAACAAAGAAATAAACTATTACAACGCACAGAATCTAACTTAGATAACTTTATCGATATTGTTAAGCCTATAATAGAAAATGTAAAATTGAATGGTGACAAAGCTTTATCCGAGTATGCTAAAAAGTTCGATAAAGCAGAGGTAAGCACTGATCAAATTCAAGTAACACAAGCTGAATTCGACGAAGCATTCACACTAGTTGATGAAGAAGTTATTCAAACTCTCAGCTATTCTATTGATAATATTAAAAAGTTTCATGAAGCCCAAATGCCTGAAGAAATGTGGATGAAACAAATAAGACCCGGCTGCTACGCAGGCGACCGTTTTACACCTATTAATGCTGTTGCATGCTATATCCCTAGAGGTAAAGGATCTTTTCCAAGTGTTGCAATAATGACTGCTGTTCCTGCAATTGTTGCCGGAGTACCGACTGCAATTATAATTACTCCTCCAGGTACTGATGGGAAAGTAGATGCTGCTACATTGGTTGTTGCTAAACTAGTAGGCATTGATAAAGTATTTAAATGTGGTGGTGCACAAGGCATTGCCGCAGTAGCTTACGGTACAAATACCGTTCCTAAATGTGACAAAGTTGTTGGCCCAGGTAGCCCATTTGTCGTTGCCGCCAAAAAACTACTCGCTGATATTATTCACCCAGGTACTCCTGCAGGACCTAGTGAAGCTATTGTATTAGCAGACGATACGGCCAATCCGAAATTAGCCGCTTTAGATTTACTTGTTGAAGCGGAGCATGGCCCTGATTCATCGGCCTTCTTGGTAACAAATAGTAAAGAACTAGCCGAGCAAGCTCAAGTAGCGATAAATGAATATTGGCAACATATGGATAGATTGCGTGTTGATTTTTCGTCAACTGTTTTAAGTGGTGATAATGGCGGCATCGTGCTTACTTCAACATTTGAAGAAGCGGTAGACTTTTGTAATGATTATGCTGCTGAACATTTGTTGATATTGAGTAAAAGTCCTTTTGATCACTTAGGAAAAATAATCAATGCAGGTGAAATTTTGCTTGGCGAAAACACGCCTATTTCAATTGCCAATTATACTTTAGGGCCTAACGCTGTTTTACCAACATCAATGGCAGCAAAAACAGCCTCACCACTATCAGTGTTTGATTATTTGAAAAGCTGTTCAATTGGATACTTAACAAGAGAAGGCTATGAAGAATTAGCACCGCATACATATAGATTCGCCAAGTATGAAGGTTTTGATGCACACGCCAATGCCGTGTCTCATCTAAGAGACGAAGCCATTAAAAGTGAAAAAAAAATTAAGTGACCTGAGAATTGCTTAAAAAGAGTATTTGTTTAAACAGCTATAAAGAAAATTCTCTTAGCGATAACTTAATGCGTCGCTTTTATTTTTAGGCGAACAGCCACTATTCCAGATATTAGATTCAACATAAATCCAGTTTCAATTCTATGTTGACTATCTTCTATTTATAGTGGTTAAGTTCTTTTGGCCACTAAATTATAGTTTATAACTCGCTCAGGGGGCGTAAGCGCCACAGATTCCTGTTGCGCTAACCATTTAATCAAGTTTCTGTACTTTCTGAAATAGACAATGCATCTTCTATTTCAACCCCTAAATATTCAATTGTACTTTGTAGTTTTGAATGACCAAGTAATAACTGGATAGCCCTTAAATTCTTTGTTTTTGCATAGATTAAGGATGCCTTGGTACGTCTAAGCGAGTGCGTTCCATATTGGGTGATATCTAACCCTAGAGTGGATACCCATTTTTTGACTATATTGGCATAGTAGTGATAGCAAATATGTTGGCCTAGTTTTCTTGGGCTAGGAAATAGAAAGTCCGAGGATGATAGTCTTTTTAAATAAACCCACTGGCTCAAACACTGTTGAGTCTTTGGTGTTATTTCAAATTGAACTTCTTTGTGAGTTTTTTGTTGTTCAATCATTGCTCGAGATTGAATTAGTGAGGCTGATGAAATATCGCGAACTTTTAAGCTTATTAAATCACAAGATCTAAGTTTACTATCAATAGCCAAATTAAATAGAGCTAGCTGCTCTAATTGATTTTCAATTTCTAACCTTATTCGAATACGCCAAATCTCTTCAAGTTTAAATGCTTTTTTCTGGCCCACACGTTTATCTTTATTCCAAGCTGTCATGGTTAACTCCCAACTTTAAAGTGCTGAGCTAATATTAAAGACTAAAGGTGAGGGTTTATAAATATAGGGTAATTAAAAGTTCTATTGTTGACTATAGGGTAACTTGGGGTAAGTTCACCTCGATAAGGAAAACAAAGCACCTTAATCAGCTCATGATTGAATATCGTAAAAAGGTAGGTCACAAATCGTTTTATCATTTTAACAAGAAGATTGTGACCTGATATAGCTAACCGTTAACAGCATCTTTTAATGCTTTGCCAGCTTTAAAAGCAGGTACTTTTGCAGCTGAAATTTGGATCTCTGCACCTGTTTGAGGGTTGCGACCAGTACGAGCAGCACGGTCATTAACTTTGTAAGTACCAAAACCAACTAATGCGACATCACCGCCACTAGCTAATTCAGTGGTTACAGAGTCAATTAAACTATCTAATGCACGACCAGCCGAAGCTTTAGTAATGTCTGCACCTTCAGAAATTTTTGCTATCAATTCACTTTTGTTCATTTTTAACCCTTAATTATTATTGTCATCAACATACTAAGAAATATCAGTGAATTGAGCAACAGGAATCGTTACTTGAAGCACTAGTAGCGATCATCTTTATCTCGGAAAGGGGCACTTAGCGCCATAGATTTTATGGCAAGTTTATGCTTTAGAGACATTAACCACTTGCCGATACATATCCTAATGCGTATTACCCTAAAATCTAAGTAACCCGCGATAGAAGTCCATATATTTACTGCTTTCTCACTCATCCAGTTTTACCTTTGTTTGTCAAAGTGTTATTGACACTGTCATTAACATGGCTGCACAGTAACACTCAATATTAATATGATATGATTTCGATTAGCTCTTTGAAAAGTGATTTTTGAAGGAATATTAACTATATTTATACAAGAATTACCATAGTAAATAAGAGCTAGGAGGAAATATGAACTCATTTGACGTAGCAATAAAATTCTTCGAAGCATGTGAAGCTCCACTCGGATGGGAAGGGTGCAAGCAGTATGTACAAGAAGGTGCCTTATTCTCAGCTCAAAGCGAACCACTTGCCGAAATCAACTCTGTCCATGCGTACTGTGATTGGATGCACGGATTTGGTACGGTTATATCTCCTGAAGGTTCGTATGAACTACATTCATCAAGCTACAATGAAAGTTCAAATACAGCAATATTCTTCGCTACGTATCATGGTAAGCATACTGGTGAAGGTGGACCTGTGCCACCAACGAACAAAGAAACTCATACACATTATGTCTACATTATAAAAATGGGCGACGATTCGAAAGTCTTAGAAATGACTAAAGTTTGGAATGCTCCTTGGGCAATGAAAGAGCTTGGATGGATGTAGCGAGTTCATAGCAGATAACATACAGGTCACAAAGGAAACAGAGTGAACGGCCAGCTTTCTGCTACTACTATCAAAGACGTTAGGCTGTTTTTTGGCATAGTGACAGCTTCATTTATCAATCTATGCCTCTAAACTCAGTAGGAGAAAAATTATGAAGAATCAAAACGTGTTGATTATTATCATATCTATCTGTTTAAGTTCATCATTTTATGTTGGCGCAAATCAAGGTGGGGGAAAGCACTTGGTTCTCAATTTAGTTGGCTCTGGAGACATGTATGAGAGCTTAGTTCCTGACATTGATGGTGACAATCTAGATGATCCGGCAATCTGTTTCGATGTCGAATTGGTTAACCTGAAAAATCAACAAGTCATTGGAACAGCCACAGACTGTCTATCCAATATAACACCAATTGGTAGTGGCCTCGCTTTAGTTGGCACAAGTTATTTCTATATGCCAAATGGAACTCTAATTACTCGTGGCAGTACGACAGTACAACCTGTATTACATCCGACAGTGACACCTGACGGGCAAAACATTACTCACATTACAGGAGCATCTATCGGTGGAAATTCCATTATTGGTAGTACAGGCCGGTTCAAAAATGCGACTGGTACTGCGCGCTTGTCAGGTATGGTGGACATGACGAACTTTACTGGAACTGTCGGTGATCCAATCGTGTTCGACTGTCTATTTATCATTGATCTAGATTGAACAGCATATGCAAAACTGGTGACACAATATTAGGTTTACTTAATGCTTAACCAGAGATTCAACATAGACTGCCAAACTCTTTACTTTTCTGTATAGATCGTTTCGAGTTTGGCAACCCGTTAAACTTAGCGTTGTGTTAAGGAGCAAAATAGACACTGCATTATGACGCTATTGCGGGGTGAGTTTATCCGTCGCTTTTTACTGTATGTTTCACCCAATGGTTTTCACCGTGTTCGGCACTATGGCTTGATTGGTAAAGGGTATAATTCTTATCAAGAATAATTATCGAGGTAATTTAACAACAAAGATGCTTAAGCGGTTAATCTCCGTTGGTCCTCGTATTCATCAAAGGGAAAAATAAAGCTACTGCCTTCCCCTTTGTCGATGACTGGCTGTTTTTCTAATGCCTGTTTGATTACTCCAAGCTCATTTGAATCGACCAACATTAAATACTTACCGATTGCTAAATCTTCATTGAATCGGAAAATCTTATAATTAACATGGAGTAAACCAACGAGTGCACCAATAATACTACTTATCATCAATGAGCCAAATAAGGTGAGTGCTACCGCCGCTTGTTTGGTCAGTTCACTTACATCCCAAAAGGGCATATTAACGACCAGAATAGCGCAACCGGTTATCCCCATAGCTATCCCCAACAATGCGCCGTGCTCTAAACCACGCACTAGATCTGATTTTTCTATAATGCTTCCCTCATGCAAGTTATGTTGTTTAATACCTTTTCTATCATTACAGATCACATGAATATTATTTTCATTGATATGTAGTTGATCATGTAATATGGATGCCGCCTTATCTACATCCTCCAAAGACTCTGCTAGAAAGTACTCGCGTCTCATGTCATATCTCCTATTCCACTCAAAGAACTCGCTTAGACTACTTTTTTCTACCTGTAAACAGCGTGATTTTTAATTTACACAAATAAGCGTAGTACTCACTTATCGAGAAAACGAGTGATTTACATTCTTAATGTGGTTTTCTTTGTAACGCTATATAAACAAATACATAACTTGACACAAAATTCACTCTATAATTTGATATCCAGCTAGCTATATCTCGTTCTGGGGGCGAATGTGTGGTCCGCCTCAATATTGCAAGTATAATATCGATAACGTAGTTGGTTTGCGCTAATGTATTCGGTGTCTTTTTGGGTTACCAATATATTAGCGCCAGCTCCACGATGAGATCCGCGCTAGATTGTCCTCAAAAGCACCATAGCATACTTAAAAAGTTGCTGTTCCGCCCCACAGGTTTTCAATCCAGTGGTCTAACCGTTGTGTCATCTTTATCATCATTTGCAAATCAGGCTTGCACCGTGAACGAATAACTCACGTAAGCCTTTATTCCCTCGTTTGCTTATACCGAGTAATGTTAGCTTTCCTCCCGTTGAAAACTGACGAGGCACTAAGTCAATCCAGGCGGCTAAGTGCTTTCCATTCTTGAAATCAGCAACATTACCAGACAATATGAACTATTCTTTGTTAAAGTCGAAGTTATTCGAAATTAATTCATAATTTCAAAATAGCTAAACAGTTTATTTAATACTACGCTTTAAGGTGAAATTGATATCAGATATCTTTTTTAAACGGAGCAATTTATCATGAAAAGAGTTGTGCCCGCTAAAATCCATCGGAAAATAAATATCGCTATATCTCATATTCATGAAGATCATGATTTGTTGTTTACTTATATTGAAAAGTTAAGATATATAGCCCTACATCCTGAAAGTCATTTGCATGTCATCAATATCCTAGAAAGATTTATTAGCCAATTCTTAGAACATGTGATTAAGGAGGAGCAGTTATTACGTCAATATCTCCCTGTCCAGATAGTAGATCAACATATAGAGCAGCACCAAAGTGAGCTTGCGCTTTTAGATGAAAACTTAGCTCGATTGAAAAAAGAATTATCACTACATAATATTCAACATGTAGTAACACAATTAAACCGAGAATTTGAAAAGCATACTAATCAATACGATACTGCAATTTTAAAAAAATTACAGTTACTAAAAGATTAGAAACACCTTAGTTGGATTAGTCAGCATTAGATCTTACAAATTTAAAGTTAGGGTATAACCTAAACTAAAATTTTTTGAATTATGTCAGAATTTATAGAACAGGCGGCTCCTCCAAGTTGCCGTTTATAAATTAAACGCCACCGTCTATAAAGAGCTTACAGGAGGCACTAACCACCAATCCTGATTATGACCCCCTGGACTGGCGAGTTAGCCGCCACAGCGGTCGTTCACATAATTGCTTTGGCATGACTTCAAAGTGCTAGAAGCAGCTAATCGCTAACGTTCTAATTAACCTGCACTGCCACTTCAGCTGTCCGTTTTTAATGATTGTTAGGCGTCCGAACCATTCTGAGATTATTTCCTGATGCTCCCATGCTCATCATTTTGATTTTAGATAACTCATCGTTTTCTTCTCACAATGCTAACCGTAATAATAGCTGAAAGAAAAAGTGCAAACGCTGATGGCTCGGGTATTGGATTAGGGTTAGGATCTGGAACCATGAATGCTCCCGACCCCACAACGTTAGCTGCAAAAGAGCCACCAAAGGTATCGTCAGGTAAGAAGGTGTCAATTCTATTAGCATCGTTTAACATGTCATCCAAATTACTGTATGTCACATAAGCAGATGAGATGCTGGTTTCTTCCTCTACGTTGAAAAGACTCCAAAATAGATTACCATCTGAACCCGACCCCACAACGTTAGCTGCAAAAGAACCACCAAAGGTATCGTCAGGTAAGAAGGTGTCAATTCTATTAGCATCGTTTAACATGTCATGCAAATTACTGTATGTCACATAAGCAGCTGAGATGCTAGTTTCTTCCTCAACGTTGAAAAGACTCCAAAATAGATTACCATCTGAACCCGACCCTACAACGTTAGCTGCAAAAGAACCACCAAAGGTATCGTCAGGTAAGAAGGTGTCAACTCTATTAGCATCGTTTAACATGTCATCCAAATTACTGTATGTCACATAAGCAGATGAGATGCTGGTTTCTTCCTCTACGTTGAAAAGACTCCAAAATAGATTACCATCTGAACCCGACCCCACAACGTTAGCTGCAAAAGAACCACCAAAGGTATCGTCAGGTAAGAAGGTGTCAATTCTATTAGCATCGTTTAACATGTCATCCAAATTACTGTATGTCACATAAGCAGATGAGATGCTGGTTTCTTCCTCAACGTTGAAAAGGCTCCAGTACATTACCCCTGCACTTGCATAATTAACCAAACTACTTGCAAACAAAATGACACCTACCATAGCAATTCTTAATATCTTGAATTTCATATAATGTCCCTTTTTTCTCACTTATTTTGAATTATGAACGTAACGTCTAATAACTACATTCCATAGTTGACGGTATACAGGATGCATCAATCAGACCGAAAGCATAAAGTGCCGATTAATTAATCGGTTGTGTTTTTATTATGAGTAAGTGATTATTTTTATGTAAAATAATATGACACTTTTATTGACGAATTTATTTGAAATAGATAACAAAAAACTATAATTTGTGATTCTTCTAATCTGGACTAGAAAGCTATGAGTACATTAAAAATCTGAATTGTCGGCTTTCGTATCTTAGTTAACATTTAGCCAGTGACTTCTTCAACTAGCCAAAAGCTGACATTAAGCTTTTGCAAATTCAGGAGCATATTCAGGAGCATATTCAGGAGCATATTCAGGGTGATATTAGCCAAGTTTTTCGCTCACTTGTGGGGCTTGTTTAAGCTCATTGCTGTCGTTGATATTCGATTTTTGATCGTTATCAATTAAGAGTATTCTTATATATTTTTCCATCTTTCATAATTAAATCAAAATTATCCTTTGGATTCGAAACTAAATTAAGGTTTTTCAACGGATTACCATCAACTAAAATTAAGTCTGCATAAGCACCTACTTTAATGACTCCCAATGCACCTTGAGGATAAGGGCTGCGTTGGCCTGATAAAGCTAATAATTCCCCAGCCGTTGACGTAGCCTGACGTAATGCTTCAACAGGTGAATGCCATTTTGATAATTTGGCTAACTGTTTTCCTTGCTTCTCTGCAAGTAAAGGGTCAAATAGTGTATCTGTGCCGAACACTGTTTTAACGCCCACTTTCTTAGCCAAACGATAAACACGATCAGTACCTTTAGTGACTTCGACATATTTCTGACGACTAAATGATCCTTCTGGAAATGCGATGGCATCTTCGTCATCCAATATAGGTTGAATGCTAAGGTAAGCCCCTTTTTTCTTCATCAAACGTAGCGTTTTTTCACTCAATAAGTGACCGTGCTCTATACTTATTACACCAGCCTCTAAAGCTCGTTGAGTAGCAGCATCGGTAAATGTGTGTGTGGCCACATACGTATTCCAATCAGAAGCGGCAGCTACTGCGGCTTTAGTCTCCTCTAACGTAAATTGAGTAACATCAAGGGGATCGAACGAAGATGAGACTCCACCACCTGAATTAATTTTGATTTGTGTCGCACCCATTCGAAGTGCCTCTCGAGTACGTTTTAATACTTCAGGAACGCCATCTGCCACCATTACATGGCCGATTGACTCCATATACACCAGCGGGGCATTAGTTTCAGCAGGTACTGCCGTACCTGGTCTAAAGTCTGTATGCCCAGAAGTTTGACTTATTGCCGGCCCAGACGGAAAGATACGAGGGCCGTTATAGACCCCTTCATCAGTCAGTTTAGCTAAAGAAAAAACATTACCGCCAACATCTCTCACCGTAGTAAAGCCACGTAAAAGTGCTTTTTCATTTGCTTTTGCACCAATCAGCAAATGATATGCGTGGTCAAGGGTAAGGCCTTTTTGCATAGGAATACTGGAGTAGGCGGAATGCCAATGCATATCAATCAATCCAGGTATTAACGTTCGGCCTTTACCATCAATTTGAGTTGCCTCGGGAGCATTAATATTTTTCTGGGTGATTTCCTTGATAATATTATTTTCGATTAGTACATTGGCATTCATCATGCGCTTTTCATTCATACCATCAAAGACATGAACGTTTTTGAGTAATATAGTAGATTGCTTTTCACTTGCAGAAATGGGCGTTATCACTCCCATTAACAATAAAAAACTCATCGTAATTATTATGTTTCTTTTCATTTTTTATGCCTTTCTGATGAAGTTATTTATGAGATATTTTAAAACCTGTTGATATAGCTATTATTCAAACATAACGGGTCATTATTTTACAATTTAAATAGTTGCCGAATAATACATATTATTCGGCAACCATGATTCCGATATTAGCAGGTTAGCAATCAGAAGCTTGCTAATATTTTATTCAGATTGATACACAGTTTCACCATAGCTAATCGTTTGTAATATCTTTAATTTACCAAGGTTTACCTTCTCTATTTTGAGCGGGTTTTTATCTAAAATAACAAAATCAGCTTGTTTACCGACCGTTATCGTACCTTTATTTTTTTCTTCAAAATGTTGGTAAGCAGCCCAGTCCGTTAAAGCTTTTAAAGCAATATAAGGTGATACTCGTTCACTTGGCCCTAATATTACACCTGAGCGAGTTGTTCTATTCACAGTTGCATCTAAAACTCGTAATGAACTTGGTTTCGTCACAGGAGAATCATGATGAGATGTAAACTTTAAACCTGCCTCAAGTACAGATTTAGTAGGTGATATAAAATCAGCCCTCGGATGTCCTAAAACAGATTCAACATGCCAATCACCCCAGTAAAAGGTATGCATAGGGAACAGTGATGGAAAGATTTTTAGTTTTACTAAACTTTGAATTTGATCAGCTCTTAATGTTTGACCGTGTATAAGCACTGGACGACGATCTTCGTTACCGTGCTGCTTAGCGGCAATATTAATGGCATACACCAGTTGATCAATTGCTTTATCACCATTTGCATGGGTAATAATTTGCCAATTATTTTCAAAAGCATCCGATAAATATTTTGCCGCTTCATCGTTAGTTATTACTCCATAACCGGCATAATGTGCATTTTGTCCAAAAGGAGGAGCATGGTAAGGCTCTGACAACCATGCGGTCTTACCTTGTGGCGAACCATCTAATGTTAACTTTGCACCAGCAATTCTATATTTATTGGTATATTGCGCACTATTATATTGAGTTGTTAATGATTTACGGTTAACAATAATATCGGGATAAGAAACAACATCAATTAATAACTTATTGGCTTGTGAAGCTCTTGCCATGGTTGCACTTTCATCAGCCATGCTACGTCCATCTTGGGCTGTTGTATAACCGAATGAAGCATATGACAGCTGACCAGCAATAAATGATTTATCTTTTAGTTCTTGTGTCATTTTACCCAGAATAGGATAAAAACTATTGAAAAAAGCATTTTCTTCTAATACGCCATTAGGCGTTCCATCTGGGTTTCTGCGATAAACACCGCCTTGGGGATCTTTAGAAGCCGCAGTTAATCCTAATAACTCGATAGCTTTTGAGTTCATGGCCCCAAAATGGCCTGATTGATGTATTAATAAAATAGGAATTTCTGTACTTATTTTATCTAACACTTCAGCGCTCGGATGTGCTTTTTCTGCTAATTGCCCATCGTCATAACCTAATCCCATAATCCAACCTAATGAATTTATGACTTCTTGATTGTTTGAATCATTCGACCATGCTGTCATTATATCAACAATATCAGCATGGCTTTGCGCTCCGCCATCAGGTGCAGGTAATAAATTAGCTAAAAGACTTTGTAATCCGGTATTTACTACATGCCCATGGCCATCAATAAAACCAGGTAACATCGTTTTACCTTGTAAATTTACATGGTTAAGTGTGTTTTTTGTAAAGTTCAAAGCCTTAGATTTATCACCTGTAAAGACAATACGACCTTCACTTTCAACAACGGCTTCAACATAGTGTGGACTATCGCCTACCATTGTTAAAATATCGCCACCATAATAAATCGAACTAATTGATTGGCTAGTTTGTGTCTTTGGAAGTGTCTCTTTACTCTCATCTACAGAGCAAGAGAACATAAAAACAGCTAGAAATAAGGTATAAAATATCTTATTAATTTTTTGTGAAAGTTTCATTCGTGAATTCCTTTATTGTTTTTCCTATAAGGATATTTTTAAAAATATGCCTTACTTTATTTGTAAGCCTTCTAAATATTGCTGACTTAATCTTCTTACTCCTATAACTTCCCAAACTTTTTTTGCATAGATAAAATCAATAGTAAATATACCTACCTTTTCATAATATATTCTTTCGATACGAATGTTAATGAATTGTATAACCTTGATTACAATAAATTAAAAAACACTGATTAGGCTTTTATGTTAAATTAAAATTAATTCTATCTAAAATTAGGAGGTTAGCGTAGTTATTGGATCATCATTAGGCTTGAGTTAGGTAATGAGGTTAGTTACTATCTTTTGATACTAGGTGTAGGGAATATTGAAAACCAAGCGCTGGCGAAAGCAAACTACAATGTGATTTTAGGATCAGAGCATGCATATTGTGAGGCGTGAAAATAAGTAAGACGCATCGAGATTAGTTGTACCTTCTCTATAAGAAACGTGTCAAATAGCAAGGTGTAAAGTCGTTGTTGATGTATTGCAAGATAAATTAAAATCAAAAAATGGATAGAATAGTCAGTAAATCAAACGTTATTATTATCGCTACTGTTTCATGCAGTCACTAGAAGTTAAGATGACTGTAACGGTTATAATTAAATAGTTTTTATCGTCTAAATTATATAAACCTTCAAGGATATGAATATGTTTTCCTCTTTCACAACTAAGTCTGTACTAAATAAAACATACAAGTTAATGCTCTTAAGTTATATCAGTTGTACTTCTGTACTTTATAGTGCCTTTTCTTATTCTGCGGTGGTTGAAGAGCAAGATAAAGAATCTCTGGCAAAAGAATTAAGTAATCCTGTAGCCGCCTTAATTAGCATGCCACTTCAATTAAATTATGATGAGAACATAGGCATTGATGACAAGGGCAGCCGCACAACTCTTAATATTCAGCCTGTTGTGCCATTTTCAATACATGATGATTGGAATATTATTTCACGTACTATTTTACCTGTGATTGAACAAAGTGATATTTACTCTGGAGCAGGTAGTCAATCTGGCATTGGAGATATTGTACAAAGCGTTTTCTTTTCACCTAAAGCTTTGACAAGTAATGGTTGGGTTTGGGGGGCTGGTCCTGTTTTACTACTACCCACAGGCTCTGATGATTTGTTAACCGCGGATAAATTTGGTTTAGGCCCTACTGCTGTTGTATTAAAGCAACAAGGTCCTTGGACTTATGGGGCCCTAGGTAACCATATCTGGTCTGTTGGAGGCTCTGATAATAAGGCTGATGTGAACGCTACTTTCTTTCAACCGTTCTTGAGTTACACAACTCCTACCGCAACAACCTTCGCTTTAAATACTGAGTCGACTTATGACTGGGAATCAAAGCAACTAGCCCTACCAATTAACATGACCATCACCAAAGTGATTTCATTAGGAGATCAATTAATCAGTGTTGGTGGTGGTGTCCGGTATTGGGCAAAGAGCACAGACAATGGTCCAGAAGGTGTTGGCTTTCGATTAATTTTCACTATGTTATTTCCGAAATAAGGTATTAGTAATAAAAACTATATAGCCTACTGTTATGGAATATTAATGATTACCGAAATGTAGCTATAACTTGTCGTCTCTACAAGGTGACTTACTTTAATATAAGAAGGATTCTCAAATGTCGATTAAGCACTATATTTATGGGGTCAGTTTGTCATTATGTTTATTTGCTGCCAACACATATGCTGAAACAAATAATAAACCTGTTACTAACAACATTTACTATGGTGGAGACATTATCACTATGGAGGGTAAACAGCTTAATTACGCAGAGGCGGTCGTTACCCATCAAGATAAAATAGTCTATGTTGGTGATAAAGAAAAGGCACTCACTTATGCCAATGACACCAGTAAGGTTATCGATTTAAAAGGGAAAACTATGATGCCAGGGTTTGTTGAACCCCATGTTCACCCTCTTATTGCATCAATCATGTTACCTAACGAGATTATTGCTCCCTATGACTGGGTACTGCCACATACTGTTAAGAAAGGGGTTCAAGATCATGATTCATATTTAAAAGCAGTAACTAAGTCAGTAAATGAGAATGCCAACAAAGACGAGGTTTATTTTATTTGGGGTTATCACCAACTCTGGCACGGTGAGCTTAATCGCGACATACTGAATAATATTTCAAAAGACAAACCCATTGCGATAATTCATCGCTCCTTCCACGAAATTTTTCTTAACGATGCAGCCATTAGCAAACTTGGTATCAAAAAAAGTGATTTTGCCAATAATCCCCAAGTATATTGGGAGAAAGGACATTTCTATGAAGGCGGATGGTTTGCACTTGTCCCTATGATGGCATCTGAACTATTAGCGCCAAAAAAATACCTTCAGGGGCTAGCAATGATGAGTGAGCTAGTTGAAAAAAATGGTATTACAACTATTGGAGAGCCTGGCTTTCCCAGTTCAAGTTTTGATACAGAATACACCCTTTTAAAGCAAGAAATGGATACCAAGCCTCCCTTTGATATCTTCTTAATTCCCAATGGTACTCAGCTTTATGGAATGAAAGGAAGCAATGAAAATGCGCTTACTTTTATGAATTCACTGCCCGAAAAATACAATACGAGCAACATTCAATTTTTACCTAAACAAGTGAAATTATTTGCGGATGGCGCCATTTACTCTCAATTAATGCAAATGAAAGATGGTTACATCGATGGTCATAAAGGTGAATGGATCACACCATTAGCTTTATTTCAGCAACAGCTCGATTTTTATTGGGATCGTGATTTTAAAATCCATACTCATGCTAATGGAGACCTAGGCATACAAGAGGTAATGGGGTTTGTGTCAAAAGCACAAAAGAGAACGCCAAGAAAAGACCATCGATTCACCTTGCATCACATGGGCTACTTTGACGACACTCAAGCTCAACAAGTAGCAGACTTACAAATAGATGCCTCTGTTAACCCTTATTATTTATGGGCATTAGCAGACAAATATGCTGAACATGGACTCGGCAAAGAACGTGGTGAAAATTTAGTGAGAATGAAATCATTAACCGATAGAGGTGTTCATTTATCTTTTCATTCAGATTTTTCTATGGCTCCTATGGAGCCCTTAACATTGGCTTGGACAGCGGTAAATCGCATTACCTCTCAAGGAAGTAAGTTCTCTCAAGCACAACGACTTGATATGTATACCGCCATGAAAGCTATTACCATTGGTGCCGCTCGGGTGCTAAGTCAAGAACATAAGATAGGTTCAATTAAGAAAGGTAAAACTGCAAACTTCACAATTCTTGCAGAAAACCCTTTTAAAGTAGAGCCCATAGCCCTCAAAGATATCGACATCATCACCACGGTATTTAGGGGAACCCTCTCTAAGCCTTTACACTAGTAATACTACAACTTGCAGTATTCAATAAAGACAAACGTGCTTCAGTGAGTGCGCTTGCCTTTAGTGTTACTTCATCATTTTAGTATGGACTAGTAATAAAATCGCTATTGAGTTTGGTCACTCCGCAGCTGAATAGCCTATTCAGCTGCACATCAATTATTATCACACTGCCTGTTTAAAAATAACGTCTTCAGGTTTATTAAATTGTTGTTGTAATGCAGTCCAAGCTTGTTTGGTTTGCTCAACGTTATTTTCTTTCACATGACCATAACCACGCATTTTTTGTGCAGTTTGTGCCATTTCAACAGCGGTATCATAGTTCTTATCATTAAGTTTACTAAGTAAACCTTCAATCATAGTCTCATATTCGCTGATTAATTGACGCTCCATTTTTCGCTCTTCGGTATAGCCAAATATATCGAAAGTACCACCACGTAAACCTTTAAATTTAGCCAGTAAGCCAAAAGCGCTCATCATGTAACTACCAAATTCTTTCTTCTTTAAATGACCGGTAATAGGGTCACGTTTAGAGAAAAGAGGTGGAGCTAAATTAAACTTAACGTTAATGTCTCCTTCAAATTGATTTTTAAGTTGCTCAGCAAATCCCCCATTCGTGTATAAGCGGGCGACTTCGTATTCATCTTTATAAGCCATTAATCGAGAGAAACCACGGGCAACGGCCTTAGATAACTCACCGCTATTCTTTTGTGCTTTGTCGGCTGCAATCACTTTATCTACTAAGCTAATATAGCGTTGTGAATAAGATGCGTCTTGATAGTCGGTTAGCAAATTAACACGATGCGCTTTTATTTCGTTGATATCTTCTAGCGGAATAAATTCACTTGCAATTTTACCTGCCTTGGTTAATAACTCGGTAATTTTTTCCGGATTATTCGCTAATAAACGTCCGATATTAAATGCATTGAGATTAAGTTGAATGGCAATACCATTTAAATGTACCGCTTTTTCAATAGCAGGGGCTGATACTGGAATTAAACCTTTCTGGAAAGCGTAACCAACCATCATCATGTTGGTCGCGATAGTGTCTCCTAATATATTGAAGGCAATATCTGTGGCATTAATTCCGTTATAGTTCTCTACACCTGAAATGTCTTTTAAGGTTTTCTCTGCTAACTGGCTATTAAAATCAATATCTGGCATGAATTGGAACTGAACCGTAGGATTCACGTTGCTATTGGCAAGTATTATCGTGCGGCTTTTATCAATACTTTGAATCGCATCTTGACCTGTAGTGGCCAGTAAATCACAACCAATGACTAGATTTGATTCACATTTACCGATACGTTGTGCATTGAGATCTTCTATGTTGTCAGCAATTTTTAAATGACTGTAAACAGCGCCACCTTTTTGCGCTAAACCAGTCATATCGTAAACGGATGCCGCACGGCCTTCCATATGTGCAGCCATTGATAAAATAGCGCCAATGGTAATAACACCAGTACCGCCAATACCTGTTACCATAACGTTATAGGCTTGTTCTAGCGGGTTAATGCTAGGTGTTGGTAAGTGAGTAAATAATTCATCACTGATGGTGATACCTTGAGGTTTTCTTGGTGCACCGCCATATACAGTGACAAATGATGGACAAAATCCTTCAGTACAAGTGAAATCCTTATTACAATTAGATTGGTCAATTTTACGCTTGCGTCCTAACTCTGTTTCGTTAGGTAATATACTGATACAACTAGATTTTACAGAACAGTCACCACAGCCTTCACAGACGGCACTATTAATAAATGAACGTTTAGCAATATCTTCCATTAAACCACGTTTTCGACGACGACGTTTTTCGGTTGCACACGTTTGTTCGTAGATAATAATCGATGTTCCTTCAATCTCTCGAAATTCAAGCTGTACTTCACTCAGTAAACTACGATGCTTAATCTCTACATTTTTAGGAATTTCACAATCAGCTTTATGTACTTCTGGCTTATCGGTAACGATGACAACTTTTTTTGCACCTTCAGCTAATGTCTGTTTTGCTATGCTAGCAACGGTGTTAGGGCCATCGTGAGGTTGGCCACCAGTCATTGCAACGGCATCGTTGTAAAGAATTTTATAGGTGATGTTAACATTAGAGGCTACTGCACCACGTATGGCTAATAATCCCGAATGATAGTAGGTACCATCACCTAGATTTTGAAATATATGTTTGGTTTTAGTAAATTGAGACAAACCATACCAACTAGCGCCTTCACCACCCATATGCGCGCTAGAAAGTGTGTTTGGATCAGTCCAAAGTACCATGGCATGACAGCCGATCCCTGACATGGCTTTACTACCTTCTGGCAGTTTAGTTGAACGACTATGCGGGCAGCCAGAACAAAAATAAGGCGAACGAGCTGTTGCAGGGTTCATACTTGGTGCTTGACCAAGTGAAATTTGTAAATTTTTACTAATGGCCTCAACTTTATCCGTGATCATGCCTAATTCAGTCATGCGATCGGCAATAGATAATGCTAATGAAATTGGCTCTAATTGCACATCACCGGGTAATAATTGGTTACCTGATAAATCTTGTTTTCCGACAACACTCGGTCTGTTTTCAAAGTTATAAAGAATCGATGTTGCCTGAGCTTCCATAACCGCTTTTTTTTCTTCGATAAAGAAAAGCTGTTGATGATTTTCAGCAAATTGAGTGAAACCCTGCGGTTCTAACGGGTAAATCATGCCCACTTTATAAATACTTAAGCCTAAATCTTCCGCCTGAATTTTTGATAAACCTAATAGTTCAATGGCACGTAATACGTCCATGTAAGATTTACCCGCAGTAACAAGTCCTAGCTTTTTAGTCGTCGCCGCGAAAGGGGTTTTATCGATTCTATTGGCATAAGCAAAGGCTTTGGCCATCGGTAATTTATAACGAGCAACGTCCATTTCATCTAACATAGGAGAATAAACGCGAGGTTTGTAATGCACACCTCTATCAGGTGTATCGACACCTTCTGGTGTGACAAAGTTATAACTGTCAATATCAATATCAATGGTAGCTGTTTGTTCTACCGTTTCATTGACTGATTTAAAGCCACACCATAAGCCGGTATAACGAGATAAGGCCCAGCCAAATAAACCAAATTCAAAAAACTCGGCAACATTTGAAGGATAAATAACAGGAATAGAACCTGCCATCATTGCTAATTCTGATTGGTTAGCAACAGTAGATGACTTGCCTGGTGAATCATCTCCAGCAACCAGTAATACACCGCCATTTTTATGCGTACCAGAAAAATTACCGTGTTTAAAAACATCACCACAACGGTCAGTACCAGGACCTTTGCCGTACCAAAGAGAGAAAACGCCATCTACAGTAGTATCGTTTTCGAAGTTATCGAGTTGCTGAGTCCCCCAAATTGCTGTGGCAGCTAGATCTTCATTGAGGCCCGGTTGGAAAACAATATTATATTTATCCAATAATTTTTTGCTTGAATATAGCTGAGCATCAAAATTTCCTAGAGGTGAACCTCTATAACCTGAGATAAAGCCCGCGGTATTTAAGCCACTTTTTTTATCGAGCTCTTTCTGTAGTGTGGGTAATTTGATTAATGCTTGTGTCCCCGAAATCAGAATACGACCTTTGTTAATGATAAACTTATCGGTTAGCTTGACATCTTTCATTTTTTTGCCTTTAAAATTATTGTTTAATGATAATATTATTATTAGCGTACAGCGTTAATTTGCTACTTGTGTCTTAATCTAGGATTGCGCCTTCGGAAGCTGTTTTAACGTGTTTGCGGTATCTCTCCATAAAACCAAAAGCGACAGGTTTAATGGTAGGAGCCCAGTTTTGTTTACGTTTTTCAATTTCTTCATCTGAAACATCACAGTGAATAGAACGATTTTTTATATCAACTGTAATTATGTCACCGTCTTCAATAAAAGCGATAAATCCACCGTTAGACGCTTCAGGAGTTATGTGACCTACACAAGGCCCAGACGTTGCACCTGAGAATCGGCCGTCGGTAATTAATGACGCGCTACTTAGTCCGGCCACTTTAAGTGCTAAAGTCGCTCCTAACATTTCTGGCATGCCCGGTGCACCTTTTGGTCCCATGTAACGTAATACGATGACTTGACCTTCTTTCAACTTACCGTCTTGGATCATGTTAATGGCATCATCTTCACTGTCAAAACATATTGCTGGACCAGAGGTGTACATTAATTCAGGTTTAACACCTGCCTGTTTAATGACACAACCTTCAGGTGCTAAATTTCCGCGTAACACGGTAATGCCTGGCTCTTGACGATTAGGTTTCGAGCGCTCAGGAATAACTTTTGGGTTAAGTATGGTCGCATTATCAATGGTTGCTTGAAGCGGTAGACCGGTAACCGTGAGACAGCTTGTATCTAAATCGCTTTGCATCACTTTCATTACTGCTGGCATTCCGCCTGCAGCCCATAAGTCTTGTACGCCGTAAGGGCCATTTGGACTAATCGCTAAAAGTGTTGGTATATGATCAACGGTTTCAAACGCTTTTATGTCCATCTCTATACCCGCGGAATGCGCAATTGCGGGTAAATGAAGTGCTGCATTAGTTGAACCGCCAATGGCCATATTCATGACTAAAGCGTTATTAAATGCCTCTTTTGTCATGATCTGTCTTGCCGTGATACCTTCCTTAAACAAATGAACAATATGTTCACCGGTTGCACGTGCTGCCGCTAATTTATCTGAATGCCATGCAGGGATATTAGCGCTGCCCGGTAAACATATACCTAAAGCTTCGGCTAAACATTGGAAAGTATTGGCGGTTCCCATAAACTCACAAGCACCACAACTCGCACAATTAAAGGTTTCTTTAAACTCTAATGGGCTATTAAAATAGTTACCATGATCTATGTTGCCATTGAATGTAGGGGTATTTCGAATATTCATTTGCCCAGGGCCACCGGCTAAAAATAATGACGGCAAATCTAAACGACCCATAGCCATCATCATGCCAGGGTTGATTTTGTCACAACCCGCGATAAAAACTACGGCATCAAAAGCCTGAGAGCGGACATGGGTTTCTACAATATCAGCAATTAGATCGCGTTGCGCTAAAACGTAGCGCATACCATCATGCGCCATGGCGATACCATCACAAGGTGCAGGTACATTAAATTCAGCAAACTCACCCCCAGCGGCAATAATTCCTTGTTTTACCTTTGCACCTAGTCCTGCTAAGTGGGCATGACCGGTAGTTAATTCACTGTGTGAGTTAGCGATAGCGATAAGAGGGCGCTTTTTAATGCGTTCCATATCTTGCCCAGCGCCTTTAATAAGGCCTGCACGCATTTCGTTAAGGATATTACTTGAACTTTTATAAATAACGTCACTATTCTTTTTGCTAGTCATGAGGGTCCTATTAAAATTATTATTTGGATTAAGTTTAATTTAATATCTTTTTATGTTGAAGAACGTAACTTACGTAACAATTAGTAAGAATCTTGTAACAACTCGCATTATATAAGGGGAGTGATAAGCTAAGCAGGGAGGATATGCTGATAAGAGAAAGCAGCACATCCAATAATGGTCATTGTGGCAACAAAAAATACCGTAAGGGTAAGTACAAAATATCTTTATAAGCGTAATTATGTGCCATACCCGTAATGGTTAAAATAACAAGGCTGTGCGGCTAAAAATAGATAGCCGCACAGCCAATAATGACCAATGTTGCAGCCACAGGGATCATCACCGTAAGGACAAAAATATCTTTATAAGCTTGCTTATGTGTCATACCGGTAATGGTTAACATCGCAACTACAGCACCACAATGTGGTAGCGAATCCACTCCTCCGCTAGCAATCGTGGCTATGCGATGCAATATGTCGACAGGGATACCCATCTCTAAATAGGCAGGCGCCATGGTTTGTAAGAATATTTGTAACCCACCTGTAGATGAGCCAACAACGGCAGAGCTTAAACTTACTGAAACAAACATAGACATCAACGGAGGAAGATCAATTGTCAGTAAATACTGGACAAAATCACCAAAGCCTTGTGTTTGAGTAACAACGCCACCAAAACCAATAACCGCTGCGGTATTTATTAAGGGTAAAATTGAATCTTGAGTACCATCGCCTAGTACTTTTAAAGCTTGAGTTCGTACTGATTTGAAAATAATTAAACCAACAAGACTACCAATAAACAGTGAAATACTTGGCCATAAAATAAGTTGCGTGGTTGCAAATTTAATCAGTTGATTAAAGGTGTCATGACCTAGAGTAAGTTCTGTACCGTATATAGCGATTAATATACGCGGAGCAAGGATGCTAACGATGACAAAAAATAAAGGTATGAGAGCTAATGTCCAATGGGGTAAGTCTTCGGAATTTATCTCTTTAGCTTTATTGGCTGGTGAGTTATTACGCGATTGGTTATCAATGAATACTTCATTATTAGCCTGCGCAATTTTACGCTGTTTTTCCAAATACCACATACCAGCGCCGAACATAATAATAGTGGCAATGATACCAAGCAATGGTGCGGCAAATAAATCAGTGCCTAAAGCCGAAGAGGCGATAACATTTTGTATTGACGGAGTACCGGGTAAAGCCGTTAGGGTAAAAGTACCACTACCTAATGCGATAGCGCCAACAAGTAACCTTTTAGGAATATTTGCTTGTTCTATTAATTTTAAACCTAATGGGTAAATAGCAAAAATAACTACAAATACCACTACACCACTATAGGTGAGTAAGGCGCAAGCTAAAGTAACAATCCAAAGGGTACGTTGTGCGCCTAGTTTTTCAGCTAAGGCGAAAGCAATGCTCGCGGCAGCTTTGCTTTCTCCCATGACTCGACCAAACATGGCCCCACAAGCAAATAAAAGAAAAAATTTGCCTGCAAAACTAAAAGCGCCGAGTTTACCAAAAGTAAAGTATTGATTTAAGCTATCAGCTAAAGCAATCGGGTTGGTGACAATAACTACTAGTGAAGCAAGTAATGCTGAAAAAACAATATTTCCACCACGTAAAGCAAGAACAATGAGTAAAAATAATGCACCAAACAAACCTAAATTTTCTATCATGAATTAACCTTTTTATTCTAATTATATTTATGATGTCTTATAGCTTAATTGACTGAGGTTAAAAGTATCCTACCTTCCATTTGAGCTAAAATATTTCCAATAGCACAGGCTGCCATAGCTCCACGACACTGGCTTGTGGCACTACCAATATGGGGAGTCAGTGTTACATTAGGTAATGTTAATAATTGGTCATGTATTTCTGGTTCGTGTTCAAAAACATCTAATCCCGCGGCAAATAAATGACCCTTTTTCATGGCACCCACAAGTGCTGATTCATCAATTAAAGGTCCACGCCCGGTGTTAACCAAAATGGCGTCTGGTCTCATTGTTGCTATAGTATCTGCATTAATGAGGTGATGCGTATTTTCGTTAAGCGGGCAATTGATAGAAATAATATCAGACGCTGCTAACATGTCTGTTAAGTTCTCAAAGTAGACGGCTTCTAGCGAGACTTCAGCATCTATTTTACGACGTGGTCCGTGATAGAATATTTCCATATTGAAAGCCTTGGCACGACGGGCTACCGCTTGACCGATTTCACCAAAACCAATGATACCAAGTTTAGCACCGTGCACTGTCTTACCTAAGCAACCAATAGGGTTGGTGGCTGACCATTGCCCATTACGAAGAAATTTTTCATTGGCAGTTAACTGACGGCTCGCGGCTAAAATTAATGAAAAAGCTAAATCGGCAGTATCTTCGGTAACAACAGGGGTATTTGTAACGGCAATACCCTTTGCGGTAGCGGCAGCTAAATCAATATTGTCATAACCAACGCCAATGTTAGCGATAAGTTTGATTGATTCAGGAAGTTGGGTGATAAAGTTATGATCTAAAGCATCGAGTGACGTTGAACAAATTACTTGCGCCTGTGCAAAAACGCTGAAATCGCCTTCAAAAAGTCGAGTTTCAATACTTTCTCCATTTGCCTTTAATTCAGGAAAAGGTAGTGGCCGGGTCATTACTAAAATTGGTTTCATTATAAAGCCTCTTTAATTTATTTTTTAAACACTTGATTAGGTTAAGTACATATATTGAATAAGTGCGTTAGATATTCTGGTTAATATTAAAGGATGACAACGACAATACTACACCCCTATATGGGGGGGTTGTCTGATTATGGTGCTAAGATATTATTGGTTCCATAATTCTACTGTGCGAATGACCAAATGATTACTAAATGTTTTAATATTGAAAACTTACACCAATTAGCTAAAAAAAGACTTCCTAAAGCTATTTTTGACTATATGGCTGGAGGGTCTGATGATGAGAAAGCGCTCGCAAATAATACCTCAGCTTTTGACCGATATCAGTTAATACCTAATGTGCTCAGAGATGTTAGAGATATAAATATCAAAAGTAAGGTCTTTGGTTGTGAAATTGAGATGCCTTTTTATATTTCACCGATAGGGCAGTCTCGATTTTTTCACCCTGATTCTGATATTGCTGGCGTTAAGGCAGCGGCTAAAATGAAAACGCTATTTACCTTGTCAACTTTTTCAGGGAAGCCGTTAGAAGAGGTTGCGCAGGCTACAACGTCAGATAAAGCATTTCAAGTTTATGTATTAACAGATAAAGAACAAAATAAGCGTTTACTCGATCGCTGTAAAAAAGCAGGTTATAAAGCTTTGGTATTAACAGTAGATACCATAGTGGCAGGAAATAGAGAGCGAGATTTAGTGAATGGTTTAACTATTCCTCCTAAACTCAGTTTGTCGAGCGCAGTAGATTTTGCTTGTAAACCACGCTGGGTTTTCAATTATGTAACAGATAAAGGGCGTGATTTAGCCAATTTAGAAAGTGTCCCTCCGATGAAAGATACTGCCCAATTTCTTCAGTACATGAAAGGGCTCCTTGAGCCAAACCTAACATGGCAACATGCCAAAGATATGATTGAATACTGGGGGGGGAAGTTCGCTATTAAAGGTATTATTTCAGTTGATGATGCAAAACGAGCCGTTGAAATTGGCGCAACCAGTATTATTATATCAAACCATGGTGGCAGACAACTAGACTCTGCGCCAGCACCTATTGATATCATTCAAGAAATAAGAGCCGCCGTTGGTGATGACATTGAAATTATTGTTGATGGTGGTATTCGTCGAGGTTCCGATATTATCAAAGCGATAGCGTTAGGCGCAAATGTATGTTCTATTGGACGTGCTTATGTTTACGGCTTAGCTGCAGGTGGACAAGCAGGTGTTGAGCATGCCATCACCTTGTTAAAATCTGAGGTTGAACGGGACATGGCCTTACTCGGTTGTACTGAATTATCTCAGTTAAATCCAAGCATGATCCGGGATCGACTTAGCTAAAAAATGTATTGTTTCTCCAGTAGAACTAACGGATATATAGTGTTTGAAATGGGGGGCATGAATGACTACAACTGAAAAATATAACCTAGAGTAATGATGATGGATAGTGTGTTATTTAATGATTTTAGCGCTATTCAAAATGAGGGCGATCTACTCTTATTAATGGACAATGTTGTGGAGTCATTGGGACTTGATGGTTTTTTATTTGCTTATGCCATTAATGGTTGGTTACCTTCAGGAGAGCCTGGAGAAATACAACGTTGGCTATCGAAAGGCATAGATAAAAAATCACTTAAAGCATGGTTAGCGCCTTTTGACAGGGCAAGCCGCAAAGACAGCGATGTTAATCGGCGGTTTGACCCCATTCGCCGATTTATGGTACAGCAAACTATACCGCACCAGTTTTTATTAACGGATATTATAAAAGAAAACAAAAACGAATATACCTTGGTAGAAAAAAGGTGGATAAATTCATTAATTAAAAATAATGTTGTAAATCTTATTTCTATTCCTGTGCAATTACCTCCTTCTGAATATTGGAGCCTTTCTTTTTTCTCGAAGAATACTCGGTATCAACTTGAATCAAGCGATAAGGCTCGGTTAATGCTTTTTGCTCATCAATTGGTTTATCACTGTATTGATAATTTACAGTGGCGAGAAGATGGCATGAAATATTCTATTGTAAAACTAACGGCAAGAGAAAAAGATTGCTTATACTGGTCGGCACAAGGTAAAACTGCGAATGAGATTGCGGATATTTTAGGATTAAAAACTGAAACAATCAGAAAATATATTAAAAATGTTATGAAGCGTTTAAATGCACGTAGTAAAACTCAAGCAGTAGTCAAAGCGATAGAGTTTGGTTTGCTTGATATAGGTATATCCCACCCAAAAACCGATAATAGATAACGGAAACATTTAAGAGTTGATGATTCATTTTGAATATGAAGAAACAAGCGGCTCGTGAGTTAAAATGTTTTCGAACTGATTAATCATTTCTTTTATATTAGGAATTATTAGTTGAGTGTATTTGAAACTGATCATTCCCTCCTCTTCCATCTTCTTTAGCTCTCGGCTAATACTTTGCCTAGTTGCACCTATCATAAGCCCTAATGATTCTTGAGATACATTTTTAATTATAATATGACCATCAGGGTTCGACTCACCATTACTAAGCGCTAATTTGATTAAAAGTTTTGCAAGCCTTTGATATAAAGGTAATAAGTATGCATCCTCCATCATTTCAAATGCCATTTGTAGGCGGTTGCACAAGAATTTATTTAACGACATCAAAATTTGAGGGTGTTTCAAACAAATGGTATCAAAATCACTACTGTTGATAACATTTACCGTGACATCTTTAATCGCTATTGCATAATTAATTCTTTTTTGACCTGTAATTAGCCCCATTTCACCAAAACAGTCATTTGCATGTAAACTTGAAATAATCAATTCATTGCCTTCTAAAGAGTAATTACAAACTTTAATCTCTCCCGACACTACTTGAAAACATTTATTCGAATCATCACCCGCAGAATAGATAAATTCGTTAGTTTTATATGATTTCAATGTTAAAGTTTGCTGAATCTCCTCAAGGGCTATTGGAGGTAGGTTTTTACGCCAATTATGTAAATCAGGAATAACAAGCATTGATTGATACCTTTGGAATATATTAAGAAAATGTCATTTGTAGAATTATAAGGTTATTTTGGGCAAAATATCATATTAGTGTGTAATCCGAACTATTTCTATGGGGTAAGAAATAGTTCGGACTATTTATAATGTCTTTTTTCATTGGCTTTAGCTACATTCACAAATGAAACAGCTTACAGCCTATTGATATATATTAATAAGATAAAGCGATTTTACGGGCAAAAGATTCCATTGAAATTTCGGCAAACCCGGTAGCAAACCAAGCGACTACCACATCTTTTTCAGGTGAAACATAGATACCTTGTCCATTCATGCCACCTTTATAGAAATCGCCATCGGAAAATACAGCATCCCATTGATAACTATTAAATAAAGGTTTTTCTCCAAACCTTTTAGTTAGCATGTTAGCTACACTAGGATCTTTTATATAATTTTCTGCTTTGCCACCTTGTTGTATCTTGATTATAGCGCTTTTAGATACCACCTGCTCAGAAGCCGTTTTACTCCAGCTTGGCGTATACAGTAAGCCAAATCGAGCCATGTCGACCAATCTTGAGCTAATGAGCCCATGAATGATTGCATTCCCTTGAGGGGATAGCGCTATTGTTGCATCTCCTGTCATCCCAGCAAGGCTCCAAATACGTTCAGAGATTAAATCAACTATTTTTCTGCCTGTAACCGCCTCAATTAACAACCCTAACATTTGTGTGTTAGCAGATGAATATTCGAATGCCTGACCGGGCTCTTTTAACGCTTTTATAGAAAATAATGCTTGGTTGTGTGTTTGTTTAATACCTTTACTATTAGGAGCACCCAATTCAGCCGCAAAAAATTGCATGATACTTGAGTTGGGGTTTTTACGATTTTTATAGCTTTCTGCTAAATCTAAACCAGTTTGCATGTTTAGAATGTCAATAATCTTAATATTTTCCCAAGCGGTTCCTACTGTTTTTTTCATATAAGTTGAAAGCGGCTTACTAACGTCTATTTTTCCTTCCTCTTCTAGTTGAGCAATCAGTAAACTAGCGACAGGTTTAGCATTAGACATCCATACATGGTTATCGTTTTTTCGCATGCCAGAGTATTGCTCAAAAACTACTTTTCCCTTGTGTAAAACCATGACACCTTGTACGGGTGATGCTTTATCATTAATCATACTTTCTAACGTTAAGCTTTTACCCTCTTTGTTTGGTAGGGTGATTTGGCCAACTTTTTTATCTGTTTTTTGCTCTAGTAAGCTAACTTTACCCTCTCTATAAATAATTGCTTGCGGTAAAAATTCACCCAGATGAAGGTAAGAATAGGCTCCTGTTTCCGTAGGAACTAGGAATTTTGGTAAACTCCATTCGTTGTGTAGGGCATAGGCCTTTTCTGCTGAATAGCCATGCTTAAGTTCAGTGACAAATTCTGTTGCATGAAGTGGAGCAGAAAGTGAAATATAAACTGTTATAACGGACATCAAAGCACACTTAATTATTGAATTTTTATGTTTAGTATTTTGCAAAGCAGGCCTACCTTTATTTTATTAAGTTAATTTTGATTGTCCCATAAAAGCTCAAATAAGATTGTTAATTGAATAACAATTGAATATCAGTGACATTCACAAACTTAACTTATCCCACAAAATACATGTAATAAAACGATAAGTTTAATTTTTATCCCACCCTATACTCCAGGTCTTAAAGTGATTTTTTAACTTTAGTTAAAGGTAATGTTTTGTGTTTTCGTTCACCTTTAATAAATATTACCTTTATTAAGTGTAATAAAGTGCGAGTGATTGTTACCTAGTTAACAATCATAATTATATTGCCGTGCTAAGTTAATTTTAGTTCACTATTTTCAATTTTTATTTCTGTCAACACAATGTTAGTCATTGTTGGCTCATATGAAATGGGAATATGAATATATAGCCATGATGCTCCTAGTCATTCCGGTTATTGTTACAGACAAATTACCATTGCAACTTATTCAATTTAGAAAACAATATTATAAAAAATCATTAATGATTTAATTAAAAAAATGGGGAATACTATGAAAAACAATACAATAAAGCTTTCATTGCTTAGCGCTGCGGTATTAGTGGCGTTGCAATCTCAAAGTGCCTTCGCACAAGAAGAAGTTGTAGAACAAGAAGAAGTTGTAGAGCAAGTAAAAAAGAAGCAAAAAGTAGAAACAATCACGATAACATCGCAAAAAAGAATCGAGCGGTTAATTGATGTGCCTATTTCTGTTACCAATGTTGGTCATGAAGAGCTAAAACAACGTGGTGTTAAAAAACTTCAAGACGTTAGTGAAATAGCGCCTAATATCAGCATGACCGGCGGAAAAAACTTTAACGCAAAAATCACAATTCGTGGTGTTGGTGCTAATAGTAGAAACATCGGTTTCGACAGCCGTGTTGGTGTTTATATTGATGGCGTTTATTTAGGTCAATCACCAGCAGTTAACCAAGGCTTGGTTGATTTAGAACGCGTTGAAGTATTACGTGGTCCTCAGGGAACATTATTTGGTAAAAATACCATTGCTGGCGCCATTAACTTGATTTCTCAAGAGCCTACCGATGAATTTGAAGGCTCTGTCAATATTAATGCAGGCAGCAATAATCTACGTGAATATAACCTGAAATTGAATCTGCCGCTTAGTGATACAACCGCAGCCAAAGTATTCTTAAATAAGTCAGAAGAAGACGGCTATATGAAGAATACTTACCTTAATACTAAGCCAGGCGGACAAGACAGCTTAGCTGGTCGCGTTAACCTTATTTCTGAATTATCAGATAACTTACGGTTAAGTTTCAGTGGCGATTACTCAAAACAAGACCTTACAGCTTTTTCAGACATGGGCATGACACCTATCTTTGGTGGTACAGGTCACCCTTTTGATGGCATGCTTGAAGCTATTTATGGCGATGTGTTAGGTGGTACGGCAGATAGTAAGTATGAAAATTATCAAGATAGAGATGTTTTTGAAGACATCACCATTTGGGGGAGCTCGTTAACCTTAGATTATGATATGGATAATGACTTTGCATTTAAATCAATCACCGCCTACCGTGATACGAATATAGATACAGCGATAGACTCTGATCATTCATATGTAGATTGGTTGCATACGCCTTATACCGATGCTTATCAACAAACGAGCCAAGAATTTCAGTTGATTTCACCAGACGGTAGAGACTTTAAATATATTTTGGGTGCGTATTTATTTAGTTTAGACAGTACTACTGTTCGTGCTGCGATTGGCGGTCCGGAAATCGCTTGGGCTGGTATTGACCCAAGTTCTCCTGTCGTTTCTATTGATGGTAAAGTCGACACAAGTAGTTACGCACTTTTTTCTAACGGCAGTTATGATCTAAGCGAAGACTTAGTATTAGGTTTTGGTGTGCGTTACTCATCAGAAACGAAAGCAGTTGACTGGTCAATTGATGGTGATAATTCTGGCGGTTTTAAAATGGGAACAGCCCATTTAGTTGATGAACGTACTGATACTCATTTATCTCCGTCATTGAATATTAATTATTCATTGTCAGAAAATAGCCAAACTTATGCACGTGTATCGACGGGCTTTAAAAGTGGTGGTTATAACTTAGATTTCGTGTCAAATGAAGTCATAGAAGACGGTATTGATTTTGATAAAGAAACGGTAACGAGCTATGAGCTGGGTTATAAAGCGGAATTAATGGATTACAGTTTACGATTAAATGCGTCATTATTTTATGCAGCCTATGAAGATTACCAAGTAAACCAATATATTGAATTAGTTGGCGGTACTACTGCATTAAGTATTACCAATGCAGCAGAAGTACTTACACAAGGTTTTGAGCTTGAAGTTGACTACCAAATGACTGACAATTTCAACATTAGCGGTTCATTAGGTTTGCTTGATGCGACATTTGACAGCTTTATTGGTGGTGGCGCAAATGGATCAGATGCATCAGGTAATCAATTGCCGAATGCACCAAAAGTTGCAGCATCGCTTAGCCTTCAATATTATCAAGAAGTTGCAGCATTATCGTCAAGCATTATGTACCGTGTTGATTACAACTACACGGGCGAGCAATATTTCTTAGTGAACAATGATGACGGTTATACTGTTCCAAGTACAGGCGAAACTGTTGACTTTGATAAAGCTGAAAGTTTTAGTATGGTTAATGCGCGCATTAGTTTACTGACCGACAGTGGTGATTGGGAAGTATCACTTTGGGGCAGAAACCTAACGGATAGCGATCACTTAACAAATAGTTTTAAAGAATTCTTTGGTGGTATCATTGGCGCCTACGCAAAACCTAGAACTTATGGTATTGAGGCCAAGTTTAATTTCTAAACCGAGCAAACTTTCCACTGAATAAACTTTTAGTAGTGATAGTTTTCAAAACTATCACTACTTCTTACCTAAAAACTTAACGTTATTACTTAATTATTTAGTGACGCTGACTTACGTGTCGGCTCACGTTTAATCTAAATATCCATAATTACTATAGGAAAACACCTACTTTTTATTGATTGAAGCGCTATTTAATTTTTCTATCTCACTCTGGGGGCGTTAGCGTCTTAGGGTTTTTATTCTATTTTAGATGAAAGTTTACAATTTGAAAAAAGTCAATCTCGTACAGGTGATATGACACTTTCAGAATATTATGAAGTGTATTGAGCTGTCATCCATTATTAAACTCAACAATATTGTTCCAATATAACCTTCCGCTTTGATATCGTGCATCAAAAAGTGCATCAAATAATTACGGGTCTTTTTTTTATTGAATAAAAACAGCTGGATATGTGTTTTTGCAATTAATCGTGCCAAAGGATCGTGGGTTGTGTATTTATGTCCATAATGTTCAGATTACTTATATATTTGTATGATTAGTCTAGCTTTCTATTGGATAATTATAGCCTATATTGTTCTGTGAAATAAGTACATGCATTGGTCAACTGTTAGAAGTTGATTAAGATGATGAGTGAATACCCCTCTAATCTAACAAAACTTAGTCGCCATAGAGACTTTTAAATAAAAAGACGAGAACATAGGTCAAAACAGATCAGTCAATAGAACATAACCAAAATTGATAAAAAATGGGAAAATAATGAATAATATAGGTTTTGGTGACAAAGACTTCAGCTTTGCTGTTTATATAGCAAATAAACCTAACATGCTTGAATATCAAAGTTTGTGTGAAGTTACCTCACTTGTTGAAGGTGAGATTAACGTGATTAACCAAGCGTGTGGTAATGGCTGGCGAAAAGTTTTTAATGTATATGCTAAGTTACTTTACGCTTTAGATAAAAAACATTTCGACTATTCAGAAAACACACCTACTTGGCAAAATTATCGAGATAAATATTTATTACAATCACAAAGTAAAACAGCCTTGTTATTCTCACCGCCGCAATTAATGTCGAATATAGAAATGCCAAATAAAAAAATAGTGCATATTGTTTGTGGTAAAGGCCACGCTAAAGCATTAATCAATAGCAGTAACCTCGTTGCTAATTTAATTTGGCTAGATGATGAATTTGCTATCGATAAAGAAAACAGACTTATCGTCTGTCCATATTTTGATTATCGCCAACTGAGTAATATCAAAATTGAACGCTTGGCCGGATTATTAAGTGACTTAGGTGGGATCAGAGAAGGCATTGAGTAGAAAATACAGATTGATTAAAAGTAAATATGGTCATTATGAGTAGTGAATCAGCGAATATTCTTTCCTGGCAAATAGAATAGAGGTCAAAGATTTAGTTATTTGATGAACTTTATAACCTTGTCAATCCAATAATCACCTAATCCTGAATTAAGATAAAGATTATGGAAGAGTTTCTCGCCAGATCGGATTTTTTTTCTGAACTATTTTTTATGTACATCACGGGTAAAAAATTAAACAGTCGTCATTCCCGAAGTTTTTGATCAGGAATCCATTCTTTATTCACATAATTTAAATATTTTTACCTTCTCAGTGAAGTGAAGCGAGGGTATTCTCAGGGGTAGTTATATTATTCTCATTTTTTAATTATTTTAGGCTTGTTTTACGAACTAAATCTACCAAGCCTTCATCTCAGCCTAAGAAGCCAAAATAAAAGGTAACTGAGCTACTTCCCCCCTTTAATTCTGTTACGATTATTCGTATAATGCGGAAAATTTTTTGTTGTTCGTTGAGTCTATACGGTCAACATATGCCAATCGGATATGGTGAAAAGTGTCAAAATCAGTAGAAAATACTCAAGCGATACCAAGTGATGTGAATGCACAATTGTTACAACAGCAATTACTTCAACAACAATTACTTCTACAAAACACTCAAAACCAAGATGATGAAATTGACTTAGCCGAACTTTGGCGCGCAATTTGGGCAGGTAAATTTACCATTATCATTATAAGCATGACATTTGCCATAGCTTCTGTTTTCTTTGCTCTATCTAAACCCAACATCTATAAAGCGTCTGCAATATTAGCCCCTGCATCAAGTAAAGGTGGTGCAGGTGGCCTTGGCGCACTTGCTGGACAATTTGGCGGTTTAGCTAGCATGGCTGGTATTAACCTTGGCGGTGGCGGTGGTGATAAAACTGCACTTGCACTGGAGATTATTAAATCTCGCTCGTTTATCGAAAACTTCATTACCAAGCATAATTTATTAGTACCGTTGATGGCATCAAAAAACTGGGATATGGAAAGTGATACCTTAATCTTAAATGAAGAGTTATATGATAAAGCTAATAACAAGTGGATACGAGCAGTAAAAGTTCCGAAGAAGCCAGAGCCCTCTCCATGGGAAGCATATAAGAAGTTGTCTGAATTATTAACAGTTTCTCAAGACAAAGTTACATCAATGGTAAATATTGATATTGAATTTTATTCACCAAAAATAGCACAGCAATGGCTAACGTGGTTAATTCAAGATATTAATGAATTTATGCGTGAACAAGATCAAATTGAAGCGAAAGCATCGATAGATTATTTAACTAAACAGTTAGCTAATATTAAAGTTTCCACCATGGAAACGGTATTTTACCAGTTAATTGAAGAGCAAACTAAAAACATGATGCTGACGATGGTTAAAAAAGAATATATACTGAAAACCATAGATCCCGCTCAAGTACCTGATCTCAAAGATAAGCCAAAACGTGCATTAATAGCTGTTTTAGGTACTATGCTTGGTGGTATATTATCAGTATTGATTGTATTAATTCGCTACTTCGCAAAGAAGTAGTTGTGAAGGCACTGAAAATACAAAGTACAAATAGTCAGTACAGAGGAAACTTCTCCGTACTGACTAAAAACATCCAATAGTTATTTCTCGAAGTTCTACCAACGATTAAATAGATAACAATATTTTACTGCAATAAGGCATAAATTCAAGTATAATCTTGGCGTTAAAATTATTACATTTATAATGAACATGTTTACATTTTCATTTCTTGTATCTAATTCTAATATTACCTTTAGGCTCTTCGAGAGCAAATTTAGCGAAAATCATCGGAATTTAATATGTACATCATTGCTACAGCCGTTACTGCATTTTTCTTTGCATTCTTAGCCATTAAATTTTTCAATCCGGTAGCAATAGAAATTGGCTTAGTTGATAAACCTTGTGAGCGTAAACAGCACGCCGGACACATTCCCCTTATTGGCGGTATTTCAATCTTCTTAGCAGTACTTGCTGCCAGCCTTTTATGGTTACCTAATACCCTAGAACTTCGTATGTACCTTATTGCTTCAGCAATGATGGTGTTTATTGGCGCTCTCGATGACAAGTTTGATCTGCGCGTACGAGTACGTATTGTTGGACAAATTATAATTGCCAGTTTAATGATATACGGTGTTGGTGGCTATATTTCAAACTTAGGCAACTTATTCGGCTTTGGTGATGTTACGTTAGGCCCAGTAGGAATTGTATTTACTTATGTAGGTATTATCGTAGTTATAAATGCTTACAACATGATTGACGGTATTGATGGCCTGATTGGCAGTTTAAGTATTAATACTTTCACTTCAATTGCTATTTTATTTATCATGAGTGGTCAGACAAATTACCTAAGCTACCCTTTAATACTAGCGACTGCCACTGTACCTTATTTAATGTATAACTTAGGTTTTTTTGAAAAGTTCTTTAATAAAGAATGCAAAAAAATATTTATGGGTGACGCGGGCAGCATGTTTGTCGGCCTGAGTGTTATTTGGTTATTAACCATGGCTACTCAAGGTGAACAAGCTTCATTTCGCCCAGTAACCGCATTATGGATTTGTGCTATTCCCCTTATGGACATGCTAGCAATTGTTGTTCGCAGATATAAAAACGGTAAATCACCGTTTAAACCAGACAGAGATCACTTACATCATATAGTACAGCGTGCTGGACTAAGCTCTAAGCAAGCTTTAGTTGCTATATCATCAGCTGCCGCTGCTATGTCGGTAATAGGTTTAGCTGGCGAATATTTTTCTATACCGGATGTTATTATGCTGACAGGTTTTATTGTTACCTTTGCTTGTTATGTAATGGTTATAAGAAGAATAACTAAATTTGAAAAAGTGCAATAGATAAACCTATTGGCAGAAAGATATCGAGGCACTGGCGAAGGCTGGCGTCTCTTTGGTTACAAAGGGTTGAGATAGTTTTTAGGCGAACTAAAGTGTGTCTCAATCACGACAAAATTTGTCTCAGGTGATGAAATTATCTGAGTGTATCTGTTGAAAATATTCAACAAAACTTAATTTAAATTACTCGAAAAAGATTGGATGTTTTATGTTAAATAACAAAGTAGTATTAATTACCGGTGGCACAGGCTCTTTTGGTAAAAAATTTATTGAGACCATTTTAGACCGGTATCCTGATGTTAAAAAAATAATTATTTTTTCTCGAGATGAATTAAAGCAATCAATAATAAAGCAAAAATACCCTGAATATGACTTTCCCCAGCTTCGCTTTTTCATTGGTGATGTACGTGACAGATCTCGGATCACGCAAGCTTGTGAGGGTGTAGACGTCATTATTCATGCTGCCGCTATTAAGCAAGTTGATACGGCTGAATATAACCCAACTGAATGTATCCGTACAAATGTTGATGGTGCTGAAAACGTGATTCATGCGGCATTAGCGTGTGGAGTTAAAGATGTTGTTGCGTTATCAACCGATAAAGCATGTGCGCCTATTAATTTGTATGGCGCAACTAAGTTAGTATCAGATAAGTTATTTGCCGCTGCTAATAATATACGCGGCTCTAAAGATATAAAATTTAGTGCAGTTCGATACGGTAACGTTATGGGCTCACGTGGTTCAGTTATTCCTTTCTTTATAGACAAGAAAAAAGAAGGGATTTTACCTATCACTCATATGGAAATGACACGCTTTAATATCTCATTGCAAGATGGTGTAAATATGGTGATGTACGCAATTGAACATCATTTGGGTGGTGAGATTTTCATTCCTAAAATACCTTCTTATAAAATAACAGATATCGCAACGGCAATAGCCCCTGATTGTGAAACTCGCGATGTTGGGATCCGTCCAGGTGAAAAACTTCATGAAGAAATGATCACTGATACAGATTCTTTGAATACCATCGATCTTGGTAAGTATTATGCCATTTTACCTTCTGTTTCATTTACACATTCGGTCGATGATTTTATTACGCATCATAAAGCAGTGAAAGTACCGTTTGGTTTTAAGTATAATTCTGGTACTAATACAGAATGGGAAACGGTCGAATCATTACGCAATTTAATTATTGAGCATGTTGATCCAAACTTTACTGTATAAGTTACTAGAGCGTTGATAAGAGTATGATCCCTTACGGAAAGCAAGAAATTACACAGCAAGACATTGACGCTGTTGTTGATGTGTTAAAATCTGATTTTTTAACACAAGGCCCACAAGTGCCTTTATTTGAAGAATCAATAAAGAAAGCCGTGAATGCTGAATATGCTTTAGCGGTGAATTCTGCGACTTCAGCATTACATATTGCCTGTTTAGCGTTAGGCGTTGGTTTAGGGGATGTTGTTTGGACTACTCCTATTACCTTTGTTGCCTCGGCAAATTGTGCCTTATATTGTGGTGCGAATATCGATTTTGTTGATATCAATAGTGATACATATAACTTGTGCACCGATAAGCTTGAGCAGAAACTTATTCATGCTAAAGCTAATGATTTACTATTACCTAAAGTTGTAATTCCCGTTCACTTATGTGGGCAACCTTGTGAAATGGATAAAATTCATAAACTTGGTAAAGAATATGGTTTTTCGATCATCGAAGATGCATCACATGCTATTGGTGGCAAATATAAAAGTAATCCAATCGGTAATTGTGAATATAGCGACATTACCATTTTTAGTTTTCATCCGGTTAAAATAGTCACTACCGCTGAAGGTGGTGTTGCCACTACCAATAACCCAGCTTTAGCACAGAAAATGGAGTTATTAAGAAGCCATGGTATCACCCGTGATGCTTCGTTAATGACAGAGCAAAGTCATGGCGGTTGGTACTACGAACAGATAGCACTAGGTTTTAACTACCGCATGACAGAAATGCAAGCAGCATTAGGTGTAAGCCAAATGTCACGTTTGCACGACTTTGTTGCAACGCGTAACACGCTTGCCGCTAATTATGATCAACTACTTAAAGATCTTCCTTTAATTACACCTAAACAAAGTGATGACTCATATTCAGGTCGTCATTTATATGTTATTCGATTGAAATTAAATGAAATAGCTTTATCACATAAAGAAGTTTTTGAACAATTACGTCTAAGAGGTATTGGGGTTAATTTGCATTATATACCCGTTCATACACAGCCGTATTATAAAGAGCTTGGTTTTGTCGAAGGTCAATTTATAGAGTCTGAAAATTATTATACTGACGCAATAAGTATTCCTTTGTTTCATACCATGACTCAAGAGCAACAAGATAAAGTTGTAGCAGTTTTGACCGTAGTACTTAATAAATTATTATGAAAATTGCAATAATACCTGCACGTGGTGGAAGTAAGCGTATACCACGAAAAAACATCAAAAATTTTCACGGTAAGCCATTAATTGCTTATTCAATTGAAGCGGCATTAAAATCAGAATGTTTTGATCGTGTCATTGTTTCAACTGACGATAGTGAGATTGCTGAAGTTGCCAAAAAATATGGTGCTGAGGTTCCATTTTTGCGTCCAGAAAGTGTATCAGATGATTTTGCTACTACGATGGATGTTATTAAGCACTCAATTAATGAGCTTTCTTTGACTGATGATTGTCAGCTTTGTTGTTTATATGCGACAGCGCCTTTCGTGCAAGTTCACGATCTGATTCAGGCTTCTAATATACTCTCTTCAATTAATATCGATTACGTTTTCAGTGCAACTGAATTTTCATTTCCCATTCAAAGAGCAATCAAAATAGATGAGAATGGTTTATGTAATATGTTTAAACGTGAACATGAAAATACTCGCTCTCAAGACTTGGAAAAAGCGTATCACGACGCAGGTCAATTCTATTTTGGGCATGTTTGTGCATTCAAACAAAATAAACCATTCTTTCACAGCTCAAAATCAATGCCTTTTCTACTACCAACATACCGTGTACAAGATATTGATACATTAGAAGACTGGAAGAGAGCAGAGTTGCTATTTGAAGTACTCATGCAGGAAAGTGATGACTGATTGGTTTGTTATTAGGGCTGATGCTAGTAAAGAAATAGGCATTGGACACGTAATGCGCTGTTTAGCTTTAGCTGAATGGCTATATTTTAATAATGTTAGCTCATTGTTGCTAACTAAATTCCCTAATGAACTGATTGAACTGAAAATAAATCAGTTGAAAGGTAAGGTGATTTATTTACCTGAATCATCATCGCCACCTGATAATAGCTATTTACATTCAAAATGGCTTGATGGTTCGGAAGATGATGACGCTAAATTATGCCGAGCTGCTATTGAACAAGAAATACAAAAAATAGGTAAATCACCTTTATTCATACTTGTTGACCATTATGCTCTTGCTGCGCCATGGGAAAAACAATTATCACAATATGCTAAAACTTTAGTGGTAGATGATTTAAGTGATCGTCCGCATGCATGCACTTGGTTAGTTGATCAAACTTTTGGTAAAACAGAAGTGGATTATCTATCACTGGTACCCGACGAGGCTCAATTATTGATCGGGCCACAATATGCTTTAATACGTAAAGAATTTACTGAAGCCCCAGCGTCATTTCAAAGAAGTTTGCCAAAAGCTGATATTAAGGTATTGCTGTCGCTAGGTGGTGTTGATAAGAATAACGTTACATCGAGACTACTCTCATTTCTTGAAAATAGCAGGAACATATACAAGAAAAAAATAGTGATAACGGTCGTTACAAGTAACTCGAACCCTAATTTAGAATATTTGAAAGTAACAATTTCACATATGCACAACACTTCTTTACTTGTCGATGTAAATAATATGGCAGAGCTAATGGCCAATCATGATGTATGTATCGGTGCAGCAGGCTCTACTTCCTGGGAACGTTGTGTCATGTCGTTACCTACTTTATCGATCGTACTTGCAGAAAATCAAAAGACAATTTCAAAAAATTTAGCAGAAGTTGGAGCTATATTAGATTTAGGATTAGTGGCGGATATAACTAGGGCACGTTTTTTTGAACTGTTTAATTCATTAATTAATAACGTAGAATTGTATAACTCGATTAGCAAAAAATCCAAAACTTTATGTGATGGTCTAGGCTGTCAAAGAATTATAGAAGAAGTGATAAATTAAAGTGCTTAAAGTCTCTATTATAGTAAGTAATAAAAATCATCCTGTTTATTCAGTTATGAAGGGATGGTGTGATAACCAATCTGACATTGATATTGAAATAGTAAATAGTACTAAAGAGTTACGAAACTCAGGAGAGTTTTTGTTTCTCGTGTCCTGTACCGATATTATTAATCAAGAAATTCGTAGTCGATTTGATCACTGCTTAGTATTACATGCTAGTGACTTGCCGAAAGGCAGAGGATGGAGTCCTCATATTTGGGAAATAGTTTACTGCAATAACGTATTGACGCTAAGCTTACTCGAAGCTGAAGATAAGGTAGATTCTGGTCGTATTTGGTTGAAGACACAAATACACTTAGATGGAACCGAGCTGTTTGATGAAATAAACCAAAAGCTATTTACTGCCGAAATTCAATTAATACAACAGGCAGTTTATGGACACGACTCAATTACTCCTTATGAGCAAGACACGAAAGTAGAGTCTTATTACTTTCCTAAACGTCTACCAGAAGATAGCAGGATAAACCCTAATGACTCGATAGCTAGTCAATTTAATTTGCTCAGAGTATGTGATAGTGAACGCTTTCCAGCATTTTTTGAATTAAATGGACAGCGTTATGCAATTAAATTAGAAAAGGTAAAACCAAGCAATGAAAAATAATAATAAATATATTGAAATAGCTGGCCAAAAGATAGGACCAGATTTTCCTCCTTATATTATTGCAGAATTATCGGCTAACCATAACGGCGATATTAATAGGGCATTTGAAATACTTGAAATGGCTAAAAAATGTGGTGCTGATGCTATTAAGCTGCAAACGTACACACAAGATACGTTAACCATAGATTGTGATAAACCTGACTTCAAAATTGAAGGTGGTTTATGGAACGGTCGAACGCTTTATGATTTATATACCGAGGCACATATGCCGTGGGAATGGCATAAACCGTTATTTGCCAAAGCTAAAGAATTGGGTATAACTATTTTTAGCTCACCCTTTGATACTACAGCCGTTGATTTGCTAGAAGAGCTTGGTGCCCCTGCATATAAAATAGCTTCGTTTGAAGCGATAGATTTACCTTTAATCGAGTATGTTGCTAAAACAGGTAAACCGATGATTATTTCAACCGGTATGGCCAATAAAGAAGAAATTCAAGAAGCAGTTACTACTGCAAAAAATGCAGGTTGTACGGAATTGGTAGTTCTGCATTGTGTTAGTGGCTATCCTGCTCCCGCGCAGGATTACAACTTGGCTACTATCCCTGATATGGCTGGACGTTTTGATGTATTGACCGGATTGTCTGACCATACTATCGATAATACAACAGCAATAACGTCTGTTGTTTTAGGTGCATGTTTAATCGAAAAACATGTCACACTTGATAGAAATGGTGGTGGTCCTGATGACAGCTTTTCTCTCGAAAAACCTGAGTTAACGCAACTTTGTAAAGACAGTAGAACCGCATGGCAAGCTTTAGGTAAAATTAATTATGAGCGAAAGGAAAGTGAAAAAGGTAACTTGGTTTTCAGGCGCTCTTTGTATGTTGTAAAGGATATTAAGGCGGGTGAGGAATTTACTCACGATAATGTTAAAAGTATTCGCCCCGGGTATGGATTACCACCTAAACACCTTTCTTCAGTAATTGGGAAGTTAGCAGTTAAACATTTAACGAAAGGCACTCCACTAAGCAATATATTTATAACCTAATGCCTAAGAAAATCAAAATAGTGAATAAACCGGTACCGGAAAGCCTGATCAACTCATAGCATAAATGCTAAATATAGGGAATAAATATGTTCTAGCACTATTGCTAGTTAAATATTTTTCTGTCATTGATATTGGCCTATATGATCAACCATTAGCCGAAGTATTCAAAGTAGAACTTATAATGGATAAATAATGGAAATCGTTATTTTTAAATACTGTATTAATCCCTAACAAACAATACATTTTCTAATGGATAGGCTCTCTGTTCATTTGTTTAAGGGATAATAAGAAAGAGAAAGAGTTAGAGTAAAAATTAAATATAGATGTTTAATTTTCCACCAATCATAAAAAGTCTCAGTTTTATCATTGAGTTAGTTAAGGTTTTTCATTATGAATGCATTGTATTGCTGTTGTATCACTGATGTTTGGATCGACGTATCTAAAAATCTCCAAATAGATTGTGATATAAACCCATCATATTTTATAGCATGGGAAGAAGATATTAAGAAGTTAAATTCAGTTAATATTACTCCTGACACTTTTATACAAACTGTTGAAGATGCCTGGAAAGGGATCGGTTTTCCTCGTAATGTACAACCTTATTCACTCGATGAAGAAACGATAAAAAAGTATTCATTTGAAATCAATAATGGTATTAGAATGATTGATCGCCTTGATCCTCTTGGATCTCATTTCCCTTTTACCGACCGAAACTATTGGTTTATTTCCTTAATTGAAACTTGGGTTGGAATTATCGACCATTATAATTTGGATTTAATAATATCTCCATCAGTGCCACATAGGGTATTTGATTATGCTCTATATATAGCTTCTCACATCAGTAATTGTAAGTTTTTAATGTTTCAAATGACCCCTTTTGGAGATAAAAGTTTTATTATTGATGATGTAAAATCTACTTCCAATTATATGAAGCAATTTATTAACTCTCAAATTGAGGATAAAGTTAAATGTGATGATACTTTGCCTAAAAGTATGAAAACTAAAATAGAATTGGTTAGAGGGAGTTATGATGACGCTATACCTGACTATATGGTTAAGCAGAATGAAAGAATAAAATCATTGAACTCAATACCTCATAAATTTTACAGTACCTTTCGAAAAACACTTTTGATCTATAAAAGTTTCACAGTAGCCAATACATATAGAGTGAAAAGGTATATGTCACCAGAAGATAGTACCTATAATCAAATTCAATTAAAGCTTGAAAAAATTCGGGGGGGGAAATATAAAAAACAACTAAAAAAAGCTTATTTACAGAGGGTTAAACCATATAATGATAAATCCCCTTATATTTTAGTAGCATTGCACTACCAACCAGAGGAAACAAGTTGCCCAACGGGGGGGGCGTATGCAGAGCAGAGACAGATAATTAAGAATTTAGCTGAAATTTTTCCAGAAAATGTAAATATTTTAGTTAAAGAGCATACGACTCAATTTCATCCTGATTTTGAAGGCGAAGCAGGACGAAGTCTAAGTTTTTATAAAGATATAGAAAAAATATCTAATAGAGTTTTTTTTGTTTCACCAAGTCTTGATACATTTGAGCTGATAGATTTTGCATCTGCAACTATAACTATAAGTGGAACAATAGGTTGGGAAAGTGTTTTAAGGGGAACTCCTACTCTTATTTTTGGTCGTGCTTGGTATGAAGATATGCCAGGTATATTTAAAATAAAGTCTAAGAAAAACTTATTAGATGCTGTTACCAAGATTCTGGGAGGTTACGAGGTAAATGATGATAAGGTCTATAAATACCATTGTCTACTGGACAATTTATTAATTTCTTCTATTCATTATAAGGCTTTTGAAGGTAAAAATATATCATCTAAAGCTGAGTCAGTTGTTAATTTGACTCGTGGTATTTCACGTTTCTTAAAAAAACTTGTTCCTTAATTTCAATCAGATAGTTGGCCATATTGAACCTATTTATTTATATTTTTTCAACAGGGATTAATAAATCATTACCACTTTTATTTATACCAATATTAACACTGTATTTGTCTCCAGAAGATTACGGGATAGTTAGCTTGTATGTTGTTGCATATAACCTATTAATACCAATTTTATCTATCGGCTTCCCAAACTATTTCTTTCGTTGGACTTTCGAAAACGAGAAAATGTTAACTGATGATGTACACAATCTTCTATCTATTGTTTTTCGTTGGTGTTTATTTGTTGGAATTTTGATTGCTGGAAGTTGTATTGTTTCATACTGGTACCTTGGTGGTGAATTTATTATTGCTGTGTTTTGTTTATACTTAGCGGCGGTTCTTGCGGTTTTATATCAAACTTATATGCAATGTTTACTTAGTAAAAGTAACAGTATTAATTATGCGGTCGTTGAAATCACTTTTACTGTAATTTTATTCTCATCAACAATATTATGTTTGGTTTTTCTTGAGTTAGGTTGGATTTCTAGGATTATAGGATTATTATCGGCAAATCTAGCTTTTTCATACTGGTCATGGCGATATATATTTAAAAAATTCTTGATTAATAATGGCTCTGAAGAAAAGTCTAGTTTGGAAGTTAAAATAAATAGAGAGCGTGACTTTTTATCTTTCGGTCTAGGGTTGATCCCCCATGTAATTATATCAACATTAATAACTGCTTCTGACCGACTAATCATTTCAACTTTTATGACTTTAAGTGATGTTGGGGAGTTTGCAATAGCTCTTCAGTACAGTTCCATTTTATCTATTTTGGGAATTGCCATATCTAAAGAATGGTCACGCGCATATTATAGTGACCCATTCGATTTAGGAAATAGGACTAAGGCTACTATATATTCTTTATTACTTATAGCAGTTGCAATTGTTTTATATTTATTCACAGATTTATTTTTTGAGTATTTTGTAGGAGAAAACTTTAAAAATGCATCAGTATATGTTGAATTGCTAATACTTTCCCAATTGTTCCACTGTTTATACATGATATTCTCAGTCCATTTAGGTTATTCAAAGAAAACAAAGATTCTATCTAAGATATCAATGGGATCATTAATGTTAAATGCTGTTATAAGTTTGATTTCTATACACTACTTTGGCATTTTCGGAGTGTTGTATGGAACTGTATTTGCAATGCTATTTAAGTTGATTGTCGCTACGTGGTTATCTTTTAAGGTAAAAAAATTAGACGTTTTAAGGAAATTAAATGAATCGTAAAGTAAATATTATTGAGCATGAGGGGTTTGTTGGTCAAGGCCTTTATCCATGGGATAGCTTAGATAAGGGATTGATAATTAAATACTTTTATGATTTTGATGTTGATGCGGTTTTTGTTTGTTTAGATGAGCTAGAGTGTACTGACATATCGACTGAAAGTGTTTTTTTTACAGGTAGTTTTCAAAATTCATGTTTGAAAAAAATCCTAGAAGATAAAGCCTATTTTATTGAGAGTCAGGGGGCTACAATTATTCCAAGGTATGAGTTGTTGCTGGCTCATGAAAATAAAGGGTTTCAGTCATTAATGAAAAAGCGGCTAGGGTGTGATGACTTAAATGAACAATACTTATCTTCTGATGCAGCCTCTTTTGACAAAAACACTGTATATAAAGAGTCAGCAGGGGCAGGAAGTCACGGAGTTTTTATATCAAAGGATAGTAAAGGATTCTACAAAAAAAAACAAAAAGTTGAATTGATGAACTCCCAATTAAATCGTCTAATTAAATCGTCAAAACTTTGGATTAAACAAAATTTATTAAATGGTTGGCGTTTTAATACTTCGATGGCGAAGTATGCGTATAACAGTACCCCATTAGTTTTACAAGATTTTGTTCCTGATTTGGAATGTGATTATAAGGTATTGATTTTTGGTGAACTTTTTTTTGTATTGAAAAGAGGTGTTAAAAAGGGTGATTTTAGAGCAAGTGGTTCCTCCTTATTTGAGGCTGTTTCAGAGTGTCCATTCGAAATACTGGATAAATCAAAAAATTTTTTTACATCGCTAAATACTCCGTATGCGTCTTTAGATATAGTTATATCTAAAGGAAAGGCATTTGTAATTGAGTTCCAGTGTGCACATTTTGGTCCATATACATATCAAACAGCACAGGTTGTCTATAAGGAGTGCGAAGGAGGCTGGAAGACCTTACCTTGGGTAAGTAGACCGTTGGAGTGGATATATGCTAAATCAGTATGTGATTTTTTATAATATCATTAGTTTGAGTTATCGTGTGTAAAGTTAATTAAATAAGTTAGCTTGGGGGAAGTTATGGAATTTCAAATCCTAGTGTCTACTGTACGAGACAGGATTCAAGGTGTTCAAAAAATAATTGACAGTTTAAATGGAATTGAATGTGTCTCTTTTATTGTTGTTCAACAGCTTTTAGATCTCGGAGATACTCCTGAGTTAGTTGAGCAACGAAACAATTTATTAAAAATTAACCAATCCAAATTAAAGGTTATTGTTGATGATGGTATAGGGTTGACGAGAAGTAGAAATATCGCTATAAAGCACTCAACGTCAAAATATTTGATAATTGCAGATGATGACATCTATTATGATAAAAACTGTTTTTTGAATCTACTTTCTTTTATTGAAAGGAATCCTGATTCAGATGTAATTATCTCTAGGGTAAGAAGCCCTGGAGGAAAACCGCATAAAAAGTACTCAAACAAACAAGAGTTACTATCAAAAATTGCTGCTATATCGGTAAGCTCTGTTGAGATAATACTTAAAAGAGAAAAAGATTCAGATCTTAGTTATAGATTTGATGAGTCTTTTGGTTTAGGCACGAACCTTCCTGCTTGCGAAGAGTTATTATTTATTTCAGCCCTTTTAGATTTAAAAAAGAAAATAGTGTATTTCCCCGAGTATCTAGTTGTTCACCCTGAGGATTCATCAGGCAAGCTTATGGTAAATGATAAGGAATTAGCAGCACGTGGTGCAGCTTTTAATAAGGTATTTCATTTTGGTTTTGTTTTTGTACTCGCATTTTGGGTTAAAAATTTCTTGTTTAAAAATAAAAAGAACAAATTTAAAAAATTGGTAAGTTTATATAATGGATTCATAAATGTTAGAAAAGATTAAGCTAGCTAACATTATTGATTTTCTTTTTTTTATTTTATTTATAATAGCTCCTTTTATAAGTTTTTTAGCATTTAGATTTCCTTTTATATCAGCAGTAAAAGAAGTAACGCAAGTTACAATTATTGTTTCTTTATTGTTACTAATTGTTAAAAGTGGTCGTATTTATAAGTGGGGGGCAGTATTAGCTCTTGCATTTATTTATATATCATTTCATTTTTACAACCTGCTATCCTCTTCTTTGATATTAGATGGTGCTAGGTATCAATTAGGTTATATGTTAATAGCATTACTTTTATATAATGCAAGGCATATGTACACTATAAATGTCACTACTCTCATCAAAATAATTACTATTCAAGTCTTTTTGTTTGCCATAGTAGGTGTGGTTGAGTTTTTTGATGAAAGGGTTATCACATTATTTTATGGAATTGAGAAACAATTAATAGGTAATAACCAACTAGCTGTTGGTAGTAGGTTGATCTCCTTAGCTTTAAATCCCATTAATTTTGGTGTTCTATGTTGCTTAGGTTTAATTACTCTCAATTACATGAATGAAACCCATAAAGTGAATAAACAAATATTTTTTTTGTTAATTAGTTTGTATTTTTTTTGTTGTGCCCTTACTTTGAGCCGTTTGTCAATAATATGCTTTATTTTGGTTTTTTTACTTTTGCTTATTAATCGATTTAATTATTTTAAAAATTATTTTATTTTTTTTATACTCGTGATCTCAGTAATATTTACAATTTATATCGATGAAATACTTTACTCTTTTGGTTTTTTTCTTGATCGCGTATCTGGCTTATCCTCCTTGAGTGCTTTTACTGAAAACTCTAGAATTGAACATTGGAAAGTTGCAATTAACACCCTAAATAATCAAGGTGTGATTTTATTTGGTTTAGGGGTGGGTAGCTCAAATCCTACGCTAAGTATGGGCGGGATTTTAGTTGAGAATACATTAATATCTTTTATGATTGATTTTGGTGTTATTGGTTTGCTTTTATTGGTAATGATTATTTTATTTTCTTTAGTTAGGTTGAAAAAGAATATAACTGTATACCGAATATCTATTCCTGAAAATAAATTCATCTTTTTTTCTATTTTATCTATGTTATTTATGTCGTTAGGGAATGATTTACATCGTAACTTCCCTTTTTCATTATACTTTTGGATGTTTTTATATTTTCCATTTTCCTTTTATCAAAAGAGAACTTTATGATTTCTTATATTGTGTATAATTATTTTTCTTATAGTGGAGCAGCCTCCCAAGCAAAAAAACTCGCATCATCTTTGGGTCGTCATAACATCATATTTTTTAACGTAATCACTAATTCTAAATTTAAGTTTAGTAAAATTCATGTAAAGGATGACCGTTTAAATTTTTCAGTAATAAATATTAGGGGGGGAGGAATAATAAGGCTGTTACAGTTTATATACTTTTTTCTTCGTTACAAAGTCAAATTGGTTCATTTACATGGATTTCATAGGGATGCATTAATATCCGCATATTTATTGAAAAAGAAGATACTATTAAAGTCGACATTAGACGGGAAAGATGATTTCGACACACTTTTGAATGGTAAATCTAAATTTATCAATCGCTTTCTTTTATCAAAGATTACTTTTAATAATTCTCTAACTACACAAATACATAATAAAAATATCCAGCATAGTTTAACTGTTCCTATTGATAAAATACCTAATGGGATACATTGTCCAACCTCAAACGAACTAATGGAAGAAAAGCAACGAATAATCATTATTGTTGGTGCTGTAATACCAAGAAAAAACACACTTTTAGGTATTCAGTTTTTTAAGGATGTTTTTTTATCTCGGGGCTATAAATTATTTATTATTGGACCATTAAATACTCAGAATTCAGAAGGGGATGAATTTTACTCTAGGGAATGTATGGAAAGTATTAACAATTGCGAGCATATTTCTTTTCTAGGAAATTTAACAACCGAACAGTTAAATGTAATATATAAAATTTCAAGGTTTATTATTTTTCTTTCAAAAAGTGAAGGGATGCCAAATGTCCTACTCGAAGCAATATCATTTAATATAACTCCAATTGTTCGAGATGATGACCTTTTATCAAAAAGTTTATTACCTAAAGATACTAACGAATTTGATATCAGCTTTTATTATGAGAATATTGAATCAGCTGAAATCAATGCCTTGAAATTGATTGAAAGTCAGACATTAATCTTACACAGTAAAACGTATAATATTAAAGTTATTGCAAATAAATATAATGAAGTTTATTTGAAATATTTTGATCTGTAAGACTAACTCTAATTAACTATCGTACAAATTGGAAATATAAATGAATATAAATGAACCTTCTGTATCTATTATCATGGCAACATATAATTCAGAAAAGTTTCTTCGGGAAACCTTAGACTCTATTTGCTGTCAAACATACGGTAATTGGGAGTTAATAATAACGGATGATTCATCTACCGATAATACAAGTGATATTTTAAGAGATTATTCTGAAAGGTATAATAATATTTTTTACAGTATTAATGAAGTTAATCAAGGAGCGGCTATTAGCCGTAATAAATGTATTTCACAAGCTAAGGGGATGTATATTGCTTTTATTGACTCTGATGATCTTTGGGCACACAACAAGTTAGAAAAGCACATACACTTCATTGCGGAGCATAACAGTGCAATTTCATTTACTTCTTATGAGCTTATGAACGAAAATGGAATTCCTTTAGGCAAGTATGTCGATGCCAATATACCCCCAGTATTAACGTATAACGATATGTTGCGTAAGAAAGCCACTATTGGCTGTTCTACAGTTATTCTATCTTCTAAGTTAGTAGGTGAATTTAAAATGCCTCTTCTTCGGACTGGTCAGGATTATGCCACTTGGTTGTTATTACTTAAAAAAGTTGAGGTTGCACACCACTTCCCTAAAGTTTTAACTAAATATCGCGTTTGTAAAAACTCTATCTCTAGAAATAAATTCAAGAAAGCTAAAAGGCAGTGGCAAATTTATAGAGAAGTTGAAAAATTACCATTTTATGAGTCTATTGTTTGTTTTTGTTTTTATGCATGGCGAGCAGTGTTTCGTAAATAAATTTAATTAATAATAAATTTATCCGTTGCTGATGTAGAAATTAAATATTATTTATTGAATAAGAAATTAAGCCTAAAAGCTACGCTTGATAAAGTTGCTGCTTATGGGGATGCTGATTATGTAATAATAGCAACATCTACCGATTATGACCCTGAAACGAATTATTTTAATACCTCATCTGTAGAAACTGTAATTAAAGACGTAATAGAGATCAATCCTTCAGCAGTAATGGTTATAAAGTCAACAGTGCCTTTTGGTTATACAGAACGTATTAAAGAAGAGCTGGGTTGTAATAACCTAATGTTTCCCCTTAATTTTTACGTGAAGATAAGGCGCTTTATGATAATTTACATCCTTCAAGAATAATCGTCGATGAGCAGTCAGAGCGAGCTGAAGTGTTTGCTAATCTATTCGCAAAAGGTGTAATAAAGCAAGATATAGATATTTTGTTCACTGATTCAACAGAAGATGAAGCTGTTAAATTATTTTCAAATACCTATTTAGCTATATGTGTTGCGTACTTTAATGAGTTAGATACTTATGCTGAAGCACATGGATTGGATAGCAGGCATATTATTGAAGGTGTAGGGTTAGATCTCTGTATTGGTGGTCATTATAATAACCCTTCTTTTGGTTACGGCGGCTATTGTTTACCTAAAGATACTAAGCAATTACGTGCTAACTATAAAGATGTTCCTAACTCATTGATTTGCGCCATTGTTGATGCTAATACTACCCGTAAAGATCATGTGGCGTCTTCTATCGTTAAACGAAATACTAAAATTGTTGGTGTGTACCGTTTAATTTTGAAAAGCGGTTCAGACAACTTCCGAGCATCTAGTATTCAAGGCATCATGAAACGCATTAAAGCCAAGGGTATTGAAGTTGTTGTTTATGAGCCTGAATTGAATGAGGCTGAATTTTTTCATTCTCGTGTGATTACTGATTTGGCTGAGTTTAAAAAAACATCTGATGTAATTGTATCTAATCGTATGGCTGATGAACTAAGTGATGTAGCTGATAAAGTTTATACACGTGATTTGTTCGGTAGTGATTAGAATCTCATAATATATTTTAATATGGAAAGTTAATGAATAACAAAATAACAAAAGCAGTTATCCCCGTAGCAGGTTTAGGTACACGTATGTTACCAGCCACAAAAGCTATCCCTAAAGAAATGTTACCGATCGTCGATAAACCTATGATCCAATACATAGTAGATGAATGTGTGGCCGCAGGTATTAAAGAGATAGTCTTAGTAACGCATTCTTCAAAAAATGCCATTGAGAATCACTTTGATAAGTCATTTGAGCTTGAAACAACGCTTGAAAAACGTGTCAAACGCCAAATATTAGATGAAATACAAGCTATTTGCCCTAAAGGCGTTACTATCATGCATGTACGCCAAGGTGAAGCTAAGGGCTTAGGTCATGCTGTTTTAAAAGCACGTCCGATTATTGGTGAGTCACCATTTGTTGTAGTTTTACCTGACGTGATTTTAGATGATGCTAGTAGCGATTTAAAAACTGAAAATTTAGCAGCGATGCTTACTCGTTATTATGAGGTTGGGCACAGTCAAATTATGGTTGAGCCTGTTCCTATAAATATGGTTAGTAATTATGGTGTGGCCGATTGTAAAGGTCATGAACTTGTAGCGGGTGAGTCTAAAGCTATGACTGCAGTTGTTGAGAAACCTCCAGTTGATGAAGCACCTTCCAATTTAGCTGTGGTTGGCCGTTATGTGCTATCAGAGAAAATTTGGGATATGCTTGAATTTACGCCTCCTGGTGCAGGAGACGAAATCCAGCTTACAGATGCAATTGCTAGTTTAATGAAAATTGAAACAGTTGAGGCTTTTCATATGACAGGTAAGTCACATGATTGCGGTTCTAAGTTGGGTTATATGAAAGCTAATGTTGAGTACGGTTTACGTCATCCCGAGTTGGCTGATGATTTTAAAGCGTATTTGCAGGAAATTGTTAATAGTTAAAGAGCTTTTGATTCCGACTTCAGTAACTGCCGGAATGAGTATAGGGTTATGTCCTTTTATCACCGAGGAGGAAGAGGTCTGGCTGTATCGAGAAGACAGTAGAATTTAAGTGATGAGATAAGGCTATGGATTCCCGATCAGATACTTCGGGAATGACGACTACCGAGTGCAGCTAGTATTTGTTACAGGCTCGTTACTGCAATTAATATATATCTTATAAATAACTTGAGTTAACTTACTAACACTTTATTATTACTATTTAATAATAGGGTGTAGTCTACTTTTCGATATAAGTTCAGAGACAATCCTAGTAAACATCAAGCTAACAAAAGAATACTTCAAATAATATGGATATTAAAAAATTAAGCTCTCTTGCCCATTGCGCTAAAACGCGTTCAATTGTTTCATTGTTCGATCAAAAAGAACGTGCCAATGACTTTTCTTTATCAACATCTCATTTATATTTAGATTACTCCAAGCAAAATATCACTGATGTTGAACTAGAGCAATTAATTGAAATAGCTGAAGATGTTGGTCTATCAGAAAGTATTACCGGGCAATTTAATGGCGATAAGATTAATAATACAGAAGGGCGTTCTGTATTGCATACAATATTAAGAGCTCCACAGGTAATTAAGCAACAGATACTCGGTGATACACTTGCTAATGAGGTTGAAGCAGCTGAACTGCAAATGGCCAAAGTAGTTAATGATGTACAAAAAGGTATTCTTACTAGTCATACGGGGCAGCGCTTTACCGATGTTTTAGCTATTGGTATTGGTGGCTCATATTATGGCGTGAAAGTAAGTTTATCAGCCTTAGAGCATTACCGTGATTTAGCTTTATCTGTTCATGTAATAGCAAATGTTGATGGCGGAGCACTTGAAGAAAAACTTAAAACATTAAATTTTGAAACAACCCTCGTTGTCGTGATTTCGAAAACCTTTACCACGCAAGAAACCATGCTAAATGCAAAAGCTGTCAAGCAATGGATGTTATCTTGTGCGTCTGTAAAAGATCTAGAGCTTAATAATGTACCTTTAATCATTGAGAAACAATGGTTTGCAGTGAGTAGTAATATTGAAGCAGCGAAAGAATTTGGAATTAATATAAAACATATTCTGCCGATGTGGGATTGGGTGGGAGGACGCTTTTCCATTTGGTCAACGGTAGGGTTACCCCTTGCTCTTGCCATTGGTAATGATAACTTTAATAAATTGAAACAAGGTGCATACGAGATGGATGTGCACTTTAAATCAACTGACTTTAAAAACAATATGCCGGTTATTATGGCATTGCTTGGCATTTGGAATCGTAATGCACTTGAGTACCCGACTTTAGCCATTTTACCTTATGCCCATTCGTTAAGAGCTTTACCTGGCTATTTACAACAAACAGACATGGAAAGTAATGGTAAGTCGGTATCAAAATCAGGAGATAAACTTTCTTGGTTAACGGCGCCTGTTGTTTTTGGTCAAGAGGGCACTAACGGCCAGCATGCTTTCATGCAGTTAATGCATCAAAGTGATGACATCATTCCAACAGATTTTATTGTTGCCTTAAAAGGTCGAAGCCAATATACCGAAAATCATAAAGTACTTGTTGCCAATTGTTTTGCGCAAAGTGAAGCCTTAATGCAGGGAAAAACATTAACACAAGTAGAAAGTGAGCTAGAGATGAGTGCTTTATCTACCGCTGAAATATCACTCATTGCTCCGCATAAAACCATGAAAGGTAATACTCCAAGTAATACGCTGGTTATGGACTTATTAACTCCTGAAACCATCGGTTCTCTGCTCGCGCTATACGAACATAAAATATTTGTTCAAGGGGTTTTATGGCAAGTGAATTCCTTTGACCAATGGGGCGTTGAATTAGGAAAGCAGTTAGGAACCCGAATCTTATCTGCTATAGATGGGGCTGAAGATGATTTACTCTCTGCTTCTAGCCAGAGTTTAATTGCCCGATTTAGAGCTCGTTCAAACGTTACTCCTTCGGTGTAGTATAAACTCAGTAGTAATTAGAGGCGAATATCATGGATTCCCGATCAGATACTTCGGGAATGACGGATTATCATTTGGAATGACGACGTTGAGAACTAAGGCTGGAATGCCTTTATTTTCGTTATATCCTGCTTGATCACAAACTCATTAAAACATTCAGCTAATTTATCTGTTTCCTCTAAAACTTTTAACCAATACTTAATCCTTGTTGGTGCATCAAGTTTGGTAAAGTCGGTTCTATCGGGGATTTTCCCATAAGGTAGAGATTGTATAAACTTCTCTGAGGGCGCTAATAAAACTGTGTTTTCATAACTACTGGCTAATACTTTTCTGCTTGAACTTTTATCAAACCATCCTGCTTTAGGCTCGGAGCTAAAATGTGGATAAAGCGTAAGTTCGTGCCTTGATTCTGTAGTGCCATTTTCTGGGCTGCGTTTACTGGTTCTTTGTTTGTCAGATCTGTTGCTGCTTAATGAAAAGTCAAAATGATAATCAATTATACCGCCATCTCGGTAGGTACCATTTTTTGAACCCTTAATATCCTTTATACCTGACATCACCATAGGAATTGAACCTGAAGCCAGTAAGGCACTTTTAATATTGTCAGGAGTTAGCGTTTCGTACACGTTGCTGAAATTATACGGATCCTTGATGATCAAATTACTGTTTGGGTGTTGAAAAATATAGCGTTGATATTGCTTGCCGAGCAGCCTTCTATCAATTTTATTCAGCAGCATGCTATTAATTAAACCAGCACCCTGCATAATTTTATTATCAAAGGAAGTTAAGCCATTACATTTAGCGACTAGAAAATGAGCCTTGAACACATTATTGTTGATGATCTCATTAGTGCCATTTTCAGCAAATAGTTGGTCAACAATAAAAACAGCTTGCTTAGATATCTCTTGTGGACTCGGTTTGGCTGAGTAAACCGTATTTGCATAGGTATAAGCTAAGCGTTCAATAGCTTGTACTGGATCATTTTGTGTTAATGCTGCAGCGCGAAAGGCGCCAGCACTTGAACCGATTAAATTAAGCTCTGCACTTCTATTTTTGAAAAAATCCCCAAAGAGGTATTTATCTAGACCAAATAAGATAAACCATTTTGGCCCGCCACTCGCGCCAAGAAAGTTAGTAAATAGCTCTTGTTTAAAGCCTTGCTCTTGGATAGTTTTTAAAGCGTTTTTCCCTGCGTATATCTCTAGCATGACTGCATTAATCTCATGTTTAAATAGTAGTATTTATTGGTATGTTTAGTTTAATTGGTAATCTGACGCGCCATGTGCATTAAACAGAGATTGATAAAGTCTTGTGGCGTAATCATCGGTCATGCCAGCAATATAATCGGCTATTATTCGTTGTGAGTTTGTTTTGTTATCTATTGCTTGTTGCCAGCGTTTAGCGCTATTACTGGGGAGTAAACGGTTAGGATCGGATGATAAGGCTTCAAAAAGCTCCATCACTATTTGTTGTCCTCTATATTCCAACCGCTGAAGACTGGTCAATTTAATGACATAAAAGTAAACGAAATCTTTAAATATCTTCAGTGCTTCTGCTGTGGATGCAGATAAGGTTGCATTATAACGGAGTAGTGGCTCTGAAAAATTTATATCATCTTGCTCATTTAAATCAGTTAATTTAATCGCAGTAATTAAGTAGTTAACTAAGCCGCCAATAGCGTCTTTTTGCAAGTGATGGTGATCACTGAATAGTTTATCTGTTAAGGTCATGCTGTATTCTTGCAACCAAACATCGTCTATTTGTTGTAACTTTTTTATTACTTCTCGGTCAAAATCATCACGGTTAACCACTTTGGTGACTATGGCGTCTTCGAGATCATGAATACCATAGGCAATATCATCGGCTAACTCCATGATAGAGCAGTCGAGTGACTTGAAGCGGGTTTTATGATGGGTGTTTTTGTCTTGCAAGCGTAAGTTTTGGCTGCCTATACTGTGGCAACTCATGCTTTGAAATAAAGTCCTATCAGCTTGTGATAAGGGTTCAAGTATCCAGTCAATAATATCTTGATCGTCCCTATATAAGCCTTTAGCGGGATGCCACTCATTGGCTTTAAGTTGTCGAAAGTTTCCAACACGGGTTGGCTTTATCTCTTTGCTAAGCGTTTCTAGTAATTGCGGGTACTTCATTAAACCAAGGAGTGTCCTTCGGGTTAAATTCATACCAAAGTGTTCACTAAATGTCTCTAAGCGCGCCACAATCCGAAGTGTTTGGCCGTTACCCTCAAAACCACCATGATCTCGCATCATATAATTTAATGCTATTTCCCCACCATGGCCAAACGGAGGATGACCGATATCATGGGCTAAGCAAATGGTTTCTATTAAGCTATCGCTAGTAGGAAAAAGGGCATTACAGAGTTCGGGAAATTTATAGCGCAGTTGTGCGGTAATGCCGGAGCCTATTTGTGCTGCTTCTAATGAATGGGTTAAGCGAGTACGGTAAAAATCACTTTGTCCGCTACCCATCACTTGGGTTTTAGACTGCAAGCGACGAAAAGAGGCAGAGTGCATTACTCGAGCACGATCTCGCTGGAAAGGGTCACGGTGATCTTGCTGCCTGTTTGTCACTTTTTTAAGTCGTCTTGCTAACCAAACATCACTCATAGCGTTCCTTATCTTAATTTAACTGCTTAGCCTTTACCTTGGCTTTAGTATTCGTACTAGTTTTTACACTAGCACTAGTTTTATAAGTTACACCAATTAGTTAGCTATTGGTAGTTAGGTATTAGTAGTTAAGCATTAGCAATAAATATGGCACGTTTAGGGGCAGGGTAACCTTCAATGGTCTTGCTGCTATCATTTGGATCAAGAAAGTCTTGCAACGACTCGGTATCAATCCACTCGGTTTTTCGTTGCTCATCTAATGCCGTAATATCAGTATTTACCACGCGAACATTATTAAAGCCGCATCGTTCTAACCAAGCACACATGGCTTTTTCACTGGGTAAAAACCAAACGTTGCGCATTTTTGCGTAACGTTCACCTGGCACTAATACTGTATTCTCATCGCCATCGACAATGAGTGTTTCTAAAACTAATTCACCACCTTTAACTAATTGTGCTTTTAATTGATAAAGAAAGTCGATTGGCGATCTACGGTGATAAAGCACACCCATAGCGAATACTGTATCAAACGCTTTTAGCTCAGGTAGTTGTTCAACACCTAGGGGAAGTAAATGCACGGGGCTATCGTCAATAAAGTGTTTTATGGCATTAAACTGCATTAAAAATAGCTGAGTTGGGTCTATACCAACAACAAATTTAGCTCCTGCGCCGCGCATTCGCCATAAATGATAACCGCTTCCGCAGCCGATATCTAAAACATACTTACCCGATAAATCACTAATATGCTCAGCTAAACGATCCCATTTAAAGTCACTCCGCCACTCAGTATCAATGTGTAAACCATGAATATGATAGGGACCTTTACGCCAAGGTTTAAACTTTTTCATTAAATTTTCAAGGCGCTTAAATTGTCCCTGATCTAAATCACCTGATTCGCCCACTTTAACGGTATTTGTTATATCAATCGCTGAATTAGCATCTACTACCGGTAATGCATCAAGTGTTTTCTGCCAATGCTTGAATTCACCATGTAGCTCACTTTCGTGCCAATGGCTCAATTGTGCAGGTAAGGTGTTTAGCCAATGGCCTAAACGATTGGTAGCAATTTTTTGGTAAAATTCGTTGAACTGTTTCATAGGATTCTAATTAGTCGTTTTAATGGGCGTACTTTATATTTTGTTAGTAATTATACCAATTGCACTAAATAAGTGATCATTTTCAGGTGGTTTAAATATCCAATAATAGCGTTACTTTCAATCCCAATAGCCAGCTATTGCTCAATCAAGCGCCTTGTTCTTGAAAATTTATCCTCACTGAATTCTGTAACCTTATTTAATACAAATGGTATTAATTGAGGGTAACTACTTAATCACACTCAATTTTAAGGCATATGTTTAAATACATTTTTTGATAGTTTTACTTTATTGCAATAAGTGAGGTGAAGTTAAAACACTGAAACCATAATGAAACATGTTGAAAACCAGCTTGTGTTAACCGTTCTTTATGTACATCAAGTGAATCGGTCAACATGACTTTTTCCAATGCGCTACGCTTTTGAGCAACTTCCAATTCACTGTAGCCATTATCACGTTTGAAGTTATGGTGTAAGTTAATTAATACATCATCAATCACGTTATCATCACTGGATATTTTTTCAGACAAAACCAATAAACCACCGGGCTTTAAACCTTGGGCTATTTTACTCAGTAATGCTTGACGCTGTGATTTTTCAATAAATTGCAAAGTGAAATTTAGTACTACCATAGAGGCATTTTCTATGTCGATATCTTGAATGTTACCTTCAATAATCGTCACGGGCGTATCTCCTTTGAACGCATCCACATGCATTTTACAACGCTTTACCATATCGATAGAATTATCCACACCGATGATTTTACAATTGTTAGCGGTAATTCCTTTTCGCATAGCAAGCGTTGCGGCACCTAAAGAGCAACCTAGATCATAGATGTTGCTATCATCTTGAGTAAAGCGTTCACTAAGACGACCTATAGTGTCGATAATAGTTTTATAGCCGGGCACAGAGCGAGATATCATGTCGGGGAAAACTTCAACGACTTGTGCATCAAAGGTAAAGTTTTTTACTTGATTATGCGCTTGTGAGTAAATTAAATCGGTATCAGAATCATGCATTTTCTTTGTTCTATTCACTATTATGTTAAGTTAGGATATATAATGGCTTATTTTAACCGATCTTATTAGCAACGCTATATTTATAGGGTGTTTTTTTGAATTTTTTTTATAAACTGACCAGTTACATTATTTTAATTACTTTGTTTGTAGTTATTTTCAGCCAAACAGTGTTTGCAGAAAAGGCTGACATAACAGTTAAGCAACCATTAACCATTGCTATTAATGAAACTTCTTTCCCATATCACTCTATTGACGAGCAAGGTAATGCTATTGGTTTAATGGCAGATATGTGGCGTTTATGGGCTAAAAAGCAACAAATTGAAGTACAGTTTATTGTGCTACCTTGGCTAGAGACACTAAGTGAAGTAGCTAAAGGAAATATTGATATTCATGGTGGCTTATCAATTGTTGATTCCAGGCGAGAAACGCTACAGTTTTCCCAACCACTCTTTTCTATTTATACCCACCTTTACGTAAATCAACAACTCAGTAATGTTAACAACCTAGCAGATTTAAAACCCTACAGCATTGGGGTAGTGAAAGGCTCAGCTCATATTGAGAACCTGCAAAAGTATCATCCTGAGTTTGCTTTGAAAACGTATGATAATCGGCATGACCTATACAGAGGAGCCCTAAATAACGAAATTTTAGTGTTTACAGGTTTAGAAAAACTATCTGATAATTTTCCTGATTACGATACTTTAAGGCAGCGTTTCCCTCCTCATAAGGTTTTACGATATCAGCAAGGTGATTATGGGGTAGCGGTGGCTAAGGGGAATAATTCGCTACTTAATTTAATTGAACAAGGGTTTGCACAAGTATCAAGAGAAGAGCGAGCAGCCATTGAGCGAAAATGGCTAGGTTTGACTAAGCAAAAAGACAGTTTATTGGTCGCCTTTTCATCACATTACCCTCCTTATATGGGGGTTAGCCCTTCAGGTGAACCGCAAGGATTATTGATTGAGGTCTGGCGCTTATGGTCTAAAAAAGTAGGGATTAATGTTGAGTTTGTTCCCCGTGATATGACTGAAGGGTTAGATCTTATAACAGAGCAAAAAGCCGACATACTCTTGGCTTACCCTGATCATGTTAAAACATCTAATGATATAGCTTTTGCCAATCCAATTTACTCTTCTACAGTGGAAGTTTTTCTCAATAATAGAATTAAAGACGTTAAAGGTAAGCCATTTGAGTCATTAGAGCAATTTAATCAACAGTTCAACGGCGGTGTCATTGGTATTTGGCAAGACTCTACTTTTAAAGACCAATTGTTAGCACAATACCCACAGTTGAATGTTCGCTATTTTAGTAGCTTGATTACGATGTTGGATGCTGCTGAGCGAGATGAAATATCAGGCATCGTCGGATTAGTTGATTTAATTAGTGCAAGGTTAGTGCAAAGTAACTTGCAAACACTTTTTTATCGCTTAGATAGTCCTGTCATTACTTTAAAACTATCGCCTGTTATTCATCATAAAAATAATAAACTTGTGGAAATCGTTAATAGAGGATTTAACGAGTTAGATATTAATAGCCTTATTAAAATTGAAGATAGGTGGTTGAACGGTAACGCGGGAGAACACTATTATAAAAAACAAGCACAAAAAATTATGTTAAGTGATGCCGATAAAGCCTTCTTAGCATCCCACGGAAAAATTAACTTAGGTATCATTAAGAATTTATCGCCGATTGAGTTTATTGACGAGCAAGGTAAATTTTCAGGTATTAATCGTGATATTACGCATTTAATTAGTGATAGCACTGGTATTAAGTTCAACTACCTGCCTTTTGATAGTTGGCAACAGTTATATAAAGCATTATTAGATAATAAAATAGATATGCTTGGCAGTATTACGCCAACAGTAGAGCGTGAAAAACTGCTGATATTCACTGATAGTTATTGGCAAATGCCATGGGTAATGGTACATCCACAATATTATGGTAGAAAATCCAAACTTGAAGATTTTTATGGTAAACAAGTCGCTATCGTCAAAGGCTATTATTTAATTGCCAAGCTAAGAAAAATACACCCCTTAATCACTTTTAAATTAGTGGATAACCGAGAGCAAGCACTTGTTGCGCTACAACAGGAACGAGTTGATGGTTTCATCACGACTATGGCCTCGGCGACACAATTATTGAAGCAGGAAAACATCGTCACTTTGATGATATCAATGATGGAAGATGTCAGCTTAGAGAAAAGTCATTTTGGAATAAACAAGCAGTTGCCGCTATTAAAAGGAATAATTAATAAGGGGCTGTTATCGATCACTGAAAAAGAGAAACAAGCCATTTACGATAATTGGTTTTCCTTAGCAATAAATACTGGGCTTGATAAAAATGTGGTCTTACAGGTTGGGGCTCAAATTGGTGTCATCATTTTATTGGTGCTCGGTGTTATTGTCATGTGGAATAGACGATTACAAGTTGAAATAAAACACCGAGAGCAGCTTGAAAAAATTATGAAACATATGGCAACACATGATGAACTAACCGGGCTTGCTAACCGGGTATTGTTAAAAGATAGATTAAGTACAGCGATAGCGTTCCATCAACGACAATCCCTTAAAATGGCAGTATTATTCATTGATTTAGATGGTTTTAAAAATATCAACGATACTCATGGGCATGGTGTCGGAGATGAATTGTTGCAACAAGTAGCTCTTCGTTTACAGGGGTGTGTAAGAAGTTCAGATACGGTAGTACGTTTTGGCGGTGATGAGTTTGTTTTACTACTTACCGGTCTAAATAGTCCTAATGAAGCGGCCTATGTCGCCGAAAAAGTATTAAGGATGATGCAAAAAGAGTTTGAACTATCGAAAACCAATGCCTTTATTGGCTGTAGTATTGGTATAGCTATGTATCCAAATGATGGTGATAACGACACCGACTTACTTAAAATTGCTGATACCATGATGTACAAGGTAAAAGCTGCCGGTAAAAATCATTATATTTTTAACTAAAACCCACTTGTAGTGCTTTAATTTACCCATCCGCTTGTTCTGGGGTGACATTAATAATCTTTGCTTTATAATATGCCCAAAATTATCGTAACAAACGTAAAGTAGCGTTTGTTAATAAGTTTAATAGAATTGGTATAAGGCAAAAATACATGCGTAGTCTTTATTGTGGTGAGGTGAACGAATCTCACATTGGACAAGAAATAACTTTATGTGGTTGGGTTAACAAACGTCGTGATTTAGGCGCCGTGATCTTTTTAGATTTACGTGACCGTGAAGGTCTTGTTCAAGTTGTTTATGATCCTGATTTACCTGAGGTGATTAAAAAAGCCAACACCTTACGTAATGAATTTTGTGTACAAATTAAAGGTAAAGTTCGCGCTCGTCCTGAAGGCCAAGTAAATAAAGGCATGAAAACGGGTGGTATTGAAGTACTTGGTCTAGAACTTACCATTCTAAATAAGTCAGCGCCATTGCCTTTAGACTCTAATCAAGTCAACTCAGAAGAACTTCGCCTTAAATACCGTTATTTAGATTTACGCCGTGTTGAAATGACTGAACGTTTACGTTTCCGCGCTAAAGTAACTTCTGCAGTGCGTAGTTCACTTGAGTCTCAAGGTTTTTTAGATATTGAAACACCGATACTAACAGCGGCTACTCCTGAAGGTGCACGTGACTATTTAGTTCCTAGTCGTACTCATAAAGGTCAATTTTTCGCTTTGCCACAATCACCACAATTGTTTAAACAATTATTGATGATGTCGGGTATGGAACGTTACTATCAAATAGTTAAATGTTTCCGTGATGAAGATTTACGTGCTGATAGACAGCCTGAATTCACACAAATAGATATTGAGACCTCGTTCATGAGTAGTGATCAGGTAATGGAAGTAACGGAAAAAATGATCCGTGAATTATTCCAAGAGTTGCTTGATGTTGACTTAGGTGAGTTCCCGCGTATGCCTTACTCTGAGGCAATGACACGTTTTGGTAGTGATAAGCCAGACTTACGTAACCCATTAGAGTTAATTGATGTTGATGATATTTTAAAAGATGTTGAATTTAAAGTATTTTCAGGACCAGCGAACGATGAAAATGGCCGTGTTGCAGTAATTTGTTTGCCTCAAGGTGCAGCTAAATTCTCACGTAAGGGCCTTGATGAATTAACCAAATTTGTTGGCATTTACGGCGCTAAAGGTATGCCTTGGTTAAAAGTGAATGATATTGATGCGGCTCTTTCAACAGGTGTTGAAGGTTTGCAGTCACCCATCTTAAAATTCTTATCAAGTGATGAAGCTATCGCTTTATTAAAACGTACAAATGCGAAAACAGGCGATATTATTTTCTTTGGTGCAGACCAATATAATGTTGTAACTGAATCTTTAGGTGCACTTCGCCTTAAATTAGGTGAAGAACTTGATTTACTTCAAGGTGAATGGAAACCTCTTTGGGTAGTTGATTTCCCAATGTTTGAAGAAGTAGATGGCCATATGCATGCTATTCATCATCCGTTTACTGCACCGACTAATTTAACCGCTGAGCAGTTAGAAGCAAATCCTGTTGGCGCTTTATCAGATGCTTATGACATGGTCTTAAATGGCTGTGAACTTGGTGGTGGCTCTGTACGTATTCACAATCAAGATATGCAAGCAGCAGTATTTAGAATTTTAGGCATTAGTGATGAAGAAGCAGAAGAGAAATTTGGCTTCTTACTTGAAGCGCTACAATATGGTGCGCCGCCACATGCTGGTTTAGCCTTTGGCCTAGACAGATTAGTGATGTTAATGACAGGTGCAAGTTCAATCCGTGACGTAATGGCTTTCCCAAAAACCAATACAGCGGCTTGTCCATTAACTAACGCACCGGGTAAAGCTAACCCTGAACAGTTAAGAGAATTAGGCGTTGCTGTTCTTGAAGTAAAGAAAGCTGAAGAGAACAAAGACGAAGAACAAGCATAATTAGGTAACCGTTTATCAATAGATAAATGATAACTACTGTTTGTTATGATTACTGTATATCAGTAATGTTAATGCAGCTATAACGTATGTTTTAGCTGCATTTTTTATGGCATTAATATAACTTACCTCTATTGAAGAATAAGATATCAATCAAAAGGCTCGCTGTTGACAATAATATTAGGAATTGATCCTGGTTCACGCTTTACTGGTTACGGCGTTATCAAACAAGAAAAGCAACGTTTTACCTACCTTGGTAGTGGTTGCATTAAAGCGATGAGTCAAGGTGAAGATTTAGCTTCACGTTTGCAAACAATTTTTGCTGGCGTATCTGAGTTAATTATTCAATTCAAGCCAGATATGTTTGCCATTGAACAAGTTTTCATGGGGGTGAATCCTGGCGGAGCTTTGAAACTGGGCCAAGCACGGGGTGCAGCTATTGTTGCGGCAACCAATTCAGGGTTAACCATCGCAGAGTATTCAGCAAGACAAATTAAGCAAGCTGTTGTAGGTACAGGCGCAGCAGATAAAAACCAAGTACAGCATATGGTAAAAAGTATTTTAAAGTTACCAGGTACTCCTCAGGCAGATGCTGCCGATGCCTTAGCGGTAGCACTATGTCATGGTCATAGTCATACCAGTGCCGCCATATTAGCCGGTCAAGCTACAAAAATCGTTAGAGGGCGTTTACGCTAACCCGCTTTTCTATAAATCCCCATCAGCATAGCCGTCATTCCCGAAGTTTCTGATCGGGAATCCAGAAAGATTAGTTCTCAGTCGTGTTTTTGTCTGTGAAGCTAAGCCTCTGTGTTCTTCGTTGTGAGTTATTTCGTTTTAAATATTAGGCAACGTCAGCAAAATTCAACTAGGTCACTTTACTGTATAAATATATAGTGGTAGTATCTGATTCATTAATAATAGCCTTTGGTACTTGTTGTGATTGGTCGTTTACGTGGCATGCTTGTGGAAAAAAACTCTCCTGAAATATTAATTGAATGTGCTGGCGTGGGCTATGAAGTCACCATGCCAATGACGAGTATTTATGCCTTACCTGAGCTTGAACAGCAGGCAACTATTTATACTCACTTTGTTGTACGTGAAGATGCTCAATTGCTTTATGGCTTCGCCAATAAAGTAGAACGTAAGTTATTCCGGTTATTAATTAAAGTTAATGGTGTAGGTCCTAAATTAGCGTTAGCTATTTTATCAAACATGTCTGCTGATCAATTTGTTAGTTGTGTTCGTCACGATGATATTAGCGCCATTGTAAAAATCCCGGGTGTTGGTAAAAAGACAGCAGAGCGTTTGCTTATTGAAATGCGTGATCGTTTGAAAGATTGGCAAGCACAACAAATACACTTAGTTAGTGATGATGGCGTGATACCAGAACAACTCTCTGCTGAATTGAGCCAAGAAACTACTTTTGTTAATGATAATAAAGGCGATGCTATTAACGCTTTACTTTCACTTGGCTATAAACAAGTACAGGCAGATAAAGCGGTTAAATCCGTATATAATCGCGGTATGTCTAGCGAAAACATTATTCGCGATGCATTAAAATCAATGATATAGCCAACGGATTAATCACATTTTGAACTTAGGTAACCTATGATAGAAGCAGATCGCTTAATTGAACCAATTGCTTCAGTAGAAGATGAAAGGGTAGATCGTGCTATTCGTCCTAAAATGCTACAAGATTATACGGGGCAACAGCATGTTAAAGCGCAAATGGAAATATTTATTCCAGCCGCAAAAAATCGTGGCGAACCTTTAGATCACTTACTCATTTTTGGCCCTCCAGGTCTTGGTAAAACCACTTTAGCTAATATTGTTGCCAATGAAATGGGCGTAAATATTCGCACTACTTCAGGACCGGTATTAGAGAAAGCCGGCGATTTAGCGGCGCTGCTAACTAATTTAGAAGAAAACGATATTCTTTTTATTGATGAGATACATCGTTTAAGTGCTGTGGTTGAAGAAATACTTTATCCTGCAATGGAAGATTATCAATTAGATATTATGATTGGTGAAGGACCGGCAGCGCGTTCAATCAAGTTAGACTTACCCCCATTTACACTTATTGGCGCTACCACACGAGCAGGTGCATTAACGTCACCCTTACGTGACCGATTTGGTATTGTTCAACGGTTAGAGTTTTATAATGTTGCAGACTTATCAACTATTGTCAGCCGTTCGGCACATTTTTTGAACTTAACAATAGATGAGGAGGGGGCATTTGAAGTTGCACGCCGCTCTCGCGGCACGCCACGTATTGCTAATCGTTTATTACGCCGAGTACGTGATTATGCCGATATAAAATCGCACGGGGTGGTTAATCAACAAACTGCCGCTGCTGCGTTAGACATGTTAGAAGTTGACAGTGAAGGCTTTGATATTATGGACAGGAAGCTATTACATGCCATTATTGATAAATTTATGGGTGGACCTGTTGGCTTGGACAATGTTGCTGCAGCCATTGGTGAAGAACGAGAAACTATAGAAGATGTAATAGAGCCTTTTTTAATCCAACAAGGCTTTTTGCAACGTACTCCGCGTGGCAGAATAGCAACAGATAGAGCTTACCAACATTTTGGTATCACTAAAGATCAAACTAAAGACTAAGCCCCATAGTTTTTGCTCTTCCTTATAAGTTGTTATTTTATCCGTCAGTGTCTATGCTGGCGGAGACTACTTCGACTCCCCTTCAAAACTCCGTAACCGCTTTCTCATTAACAAACTTCCCTTAATAAGAAGAACTTTCCCATGAATGGGAAAGCAAAAAAGCTGTATTTTCCCATTCATGGAACATTAGTTTGTATAAAACCTTTAACATGTAAATTTAAGTGATACTTATCAAGTGGTTATTAATTGTGGTATAGAGGCTGCAGTAAGTCTTAGTAAGAAGATTTGTTGGAGAATTACCCTTGGATATCGCCGTTAAAAAACAAAAGAAAACCTTACTTAAAAGAGTGTGGCCGTTGGCTCTAGTCATAGCCATTCTCGCTATAGCCTTAAACTATAGTGCCTTTTTGCTACAAGCAGACTACGTTATTGATGATGATACCTTGGTATATGGCGAAGTTAAGCAGGGACCGTTCTCTATTTCAGTTCGAGGTGCTGGTTTACTGGTGCCAGATAAAATTAAATGGTTAGCAGCAAGTGTTGACGGCCATGTTGAACGTGTTGTTGTAAAACCAGGGAAATCGGTGAAAAAAGGAGAGCTAATTATTGAGCTTAGTAATCCAAGATTAAAACAATTGCAGGAAGAAACTAAGTGGGAGCTTGAAGCTATTATTGCAGAAAGCAAAGCGAGTCAGGCTGAGCAAAAGTCGGGATTACTTTTTCAAAAAGCACGCATGCTTGATGCCAAGCTAAACTATCAGAGTAGTAAGTTAAAGCTCGATGCCCAACGCGAGTTATTTAACAATAAAACCGGCGCGGTTTCAAAAATTGATTATGAAAAAACTAAGTTAGAAACCCAACAGTTTAATCAACGCTGGAAAATTCAAGAAGAAGTGCTGGTTAGCATGACCGACAATATTGTTGTTCAAGACAATGCCCATAATTCACGTATCAATAAAATGCGCAAAACACTTGAGCGAGCTGAACAACAGGTTAAAGACCTGATGATTTATGCCAGTCTAGATAGTGTTGTTCAAGATGTCTCTGTTGAACCAGGGCAGCGCGTAAATATGGGCAGCAATTTAGCTAAACTTGCTCAACAAGACTCACTTATTGCCGAATTACAAGTTGCAGAACTATTAATTGGCGAAGTCAGTATCGGCCAGCTAGTCACTATTGATACACGTAATAACACAGTAAGTGGCATTGTTGCTCGCGTAGACCCCGCCGTTGTTAATGGCAATGTACAAGTAGATGTAACCTTCACAGAAGCATTACCCAGTGACGCAAGACCCGATTTGAGTGTCGATGGTGAAATCATGATCACAGATATTGCCGATACCTTGTATGTGAGTCGTCCTATCTTTTCGCAAAGGCAATCTAACACAACCATTTACAAGTTAAATCAAGATGGCAACTTAGCACAGCGTACACAGGTTAAATTAGGTAAAGGCTCTATAAACCAAATACAAGTAATTGAAGGGTTAGCTGTTGGAGACAGAGTGATCATTTCAGATTCAAGTAGTTGGCAAAAATATAAAAAAGTTAGAATTAACTAATACTAAGCTATAAAAACACTTACCGAACAATATACCCGTTCCACTTGAAGATGCATGATTCAGCTGGAATTATAAACGCCTTTAGGCAAGGTATTGATTGAAGAGAATGGTTGTTTCCTTGTCAAAATCAATAACGTAGCATAAAGCGTTTATAAACCAGCCCCTTGGGGGAAGGCTGAGCAAATCATACTCAGCGTTACTTTTCTTTTTAAGGGAATAACCCTTAATAAAAAAATGTGCCTTGATTATGAATCGCTCAGACTTCCTGAAACGAGCATCTTCAAGTGGAGCGGGTATATATGATAAATAACAGATCATAAGGACAGATTATGAGTAATACATTAATTAAATTAGAAAACATTCAAAAAGTATTTTTTACCGATGAAGTAGAAACCCATGCGTTAGCAGACATAACGTTAACTATTAATAAAGGTGAATATGTCTCAATTTCAGGACCTTCTGGTTGTGGAAAATCTACTTTGCTTTCGTTATTAGGCTTATTAGATGCTAGCACTGAAGGCTTGTACCAGTTGGCTGAACATGATGTTTCTAATATATCTAAAAAAGAGCGTGCCCGAATTCGTAATATGGAAATTGGCTTTATATTTCAATCTTTCAACTTGATCAGTGACCTTGATGTTGAAGAGAATGTTGAATTGCCACTTACTTATCGTAAAGATCTAAGCAAAGACCAGCGTAAGGCAATGGTTAAGGAAGCATTAGAAAAAGTGAATATGTCGCACAGATCTAAGCATTTTCCTTCGCAACTTTCTGGTGGCCAACAGCAACGTATCGCGGTAGCACGCGCCATCGTTGGGAAACCTTCAATTATCCTTGCTGATGAACCTACCGGAAATTTAGATTCGAAAAATGCTGAAGCAGTAATGGAACTTTTAGACTTATTACATGCAGAAGGTGCCACTATCTGTATGGTGACACATGATCCTCGCTCAGCGCAGCGAGCTTCTCGTAATATTGATATTTTAGATGGACAGGTGATTAGTGATAACTCGTTAACCAAAGAAAATAAATCAAATGACACTGTAGCAGCTTAGGGAGAATGATTATGATATGGCAAGATTTTAAATATGCGATCAGGTTGTTATCAAAAAAGCCTGGCTTTACTGCGCTTACTACTTTAGTGATGGCAACAGGCATAGGTTTGAGTGTTTATATGTTCTCGTTTTTTCACACTATTTTGTTTAAAGACTTAGACTTTCAAGATGGGGCCTCTCTCGTCATGGTCAGTGGCTCTATAAATGGCAAAGAAGATGCTTATAGAATTAATGCCTTAGATTATGCTGAAATCAAAAGTAGCGTAAAGGGTTTAAAAGAGTACGGTGGTTATAACAACGCTAATGTTGTTGTTTCAGCAACTGAAGGGGCGATAAGATTTCCGGCGATAATGGCACAAGCGAATATATTTCAACTGACTCGCACAAAGCCTATTTTAGGACGAGAATTTAGGGCTGAAGATGAAAAATCTGGCTCTGAAAAGGTTGTTGTTATTGGTTATGATCTTTGGCAAAACCAGTTCAGCGGCGAAAATGATGTACTCAAACAAAACATGCGCATTAATGGTGAAAAACACAACGTGGTGGGTGTGATGCCACAAGGATATTTGTTCCCTCGAAATGCCCAGATATGGTTACCTTTACAAATTGATCCTAAACAATTAGTCCGAGAAAATAGCACAACATTACATGGTTTAGCACACTTAGAAGATGGCGTGACTATGGCTGAGGTAAATCGTGAACTAAGCGTTGTTATGAAACGAATTGAGAATCAACACCCACAAACAAATACTGGTATTAGTGCTCATGTCACATCAATTCCGGGTGTTGGTGGCGCTGATGGTGCTCCGGTCATTTATACCATGCATACTGTTGCCTTGTTAATTTTGCTGTTGGCGTCGATAAATGTTGGAAATTTATTATTATCGCGCGCATTAGAGCGTGGGAAAGAAACAGCAATTAGAGTCGCGTTAGGCGCACCTAGGTCACGATTAATTATTCAGATGTTATGGGAAAGTACCATAATTTGCACGCTTGGCGGAATGATAGGTTTTTTAGTTATGGCCTGGGGCTTGGAGATTACAGAGCCAATTGTAGCTACTTTTTTTGCAGACCCATTAGCATTTTGGTGGGACTTTGGCATTGATACTTATACGGTAACACTGTTTTTAACCATCCTTATTAGCACTATTTTTGTCACCGGATTTTTGCCTGCTTGGAGAAGTACAGGGGGTGACTTTAATGCCGTACTACGAGATGGTACTCGAGGCGCACAAGGGAAGAAGGCAGGTCGCCTGAATCGTTTTCTGGTTATTAGTGAAATATTTATTTCTATGACGGTATTAATATCCTCTGCCGTTATGGTGCAATCTGCTTATGAGCAAACCAATAGTGATATGGGGGCTGATACCGAAAATAGTTTAGTGGCAAGTGTTTTATTACCTGCAGCGAATTATGATACGGATGCTAAAAAGGCACACTTTGCCAAAACGTTGCAATCACGTTTAGAAAACAGTGCTTCAATTGAAGCGGTAATGTTAGCAACGTCGTTACCAGGGCACTATAGTTCAATCTCGAAAGTCATTATAGAAGGTAAAGAATATAGCAAGGATAGTAACAATAGTTATCCGAGTGCTAATGACATTGCCACTATGCCAGGCTCTTTGGCAAAGCTGGGCGTTGAATTACGCCAAGGGCGTTATTTTAACAATAGTGATGATGGTTTGGCTAAAGCGACAGCTTTGGTTTCAGAAAGCTTTGCCAAGCGCCATTTTCCTGAGCAGGGTGCTTTGGGGAAAAGGTTTCGTTTAGCGAAGACAACGCAAGACAACATTGAATGGGTGACTATTGTCGGCATAGTTGAGCATACGATTCAAGGTAACAGAGACGGCGATGCAGCAAGTATGCCTGCAATCTATAGACCGTTAACTCAAGCACCACGAAATCAGCTTACTATTGCAATGCAATTAAGTTCAAAAGGAAGCCTTGCGGTACAGCATTTGCGTAAGACTTTACAAGGTATTGATAGTGAACTAGCTTCATACCGTATTGAAACTTATCAAGCAAGTAACGATAGAATTACAGCGCCGGTAGTTTTTATCAGTAGTTTAACGGCAATATTTGCTATCGCAGGTGTGGTGCTAGCAGCAAGTGGTATTTATGGTGTTATGGCAAATATGATAAGCCAACGAACGCAGGAAATAGGCATTAAACGTGCGTTAGGTGCTGATGAGCAAAGAATCAGCAGAGAGTTTGTCTTTGCTGGTGTGAAATTATTACTTTGGGGTGGTATACCCGGTATTGTAGCCGGAGGTTTTATGGGCTTTGCTATGGCGCAAATGTTTGGTACTTCATATTCGTCACTAGTATTAATAGTAATTATTATGGTGAGCATAGTGGTTGCTACTGTGCTGATAGCGACTTACTTACCAACAAAAAATGCGTTAAGGTTAGAGCCAAGCCAAGCATTACACTATGAATAATGGTAGATAGCACCTACTTTGAAAATTAAGCAGCTAAGAGTATATATTAACTGCTTAATTATATTTTTTTAGTGTTGTTATTTATGTAAGACCATGGGATTTAAAAGAAAGAAACGATGAATAAAAACATTCTATTAGTCGATGACGACCTAGATATTCTGTCAGCCTTAAAGATTTTACTGGTACCGGAAGGTTATGGCGTGAACCTTTGTCAAACACCAAGCTCAGCTTTAGCTGCGATTAAAAAAACGCAATTTGATTTAGTATTAATGGACTTAAATTACTCTCTTGATACCACCTCTGGGGAAGAGGGACTGACACTCATTGCGGACATTAGAAAACTTGAAGACGACTTACCTATAGTGGTTATGACTGGCTGGGCAACAGTTGAGGTAGCAGTAAGTACTATGCAAAATGGTGCAAATGACTTTGTTCAAAAGCCTTGGGATATTGAACGTCTTATCAGTATTATCAATAATCAATTGAAATTAGCGAGTAGCGAAAAGAACTCGCAAAGACTCACTCAACAAAATCAACTATTGCAGCAACGCCTTGATAGTGAATTTAAAGGTGAAATCATAAGCCAGTCACCAGTTATGCAAAAAGCATTAGTTTTGATTGAGCAAGTAGCACAAAGTCATGCCTGTATTTTGCTGACAGGGGAAAATGGTACCGGCAAAAGTATGTTTGCCCGTTATATCCATCAACACTCAAATCGAAAAGACGCAAACCAAATTTCGGTCAATATGGGGGCAGTGAGTGAAACCTTATTTGAAAGTGAGATGTTTGGCCACGTAAAAGGGGCATTTACTGACGCTAAATCGACACGCATTGGTCGCTTTGAATTGGCTGATGGTGGCAGCTTATTTTTAGATGAGATAGCCAATACTCCCTATTCACAACAAGCTAAATTATTACGTGTTTTAGAAGATCAGCAGTTTGAGAAAGTGGGAGCGAGTAAAACCCAGTCGGTCGATGTGCGTTTAATTTGTGCGACTAACGCTAACTTGAATCAAATGGTAGCAGCGGGAGAGTTTCGTAAAGATTTATTATATCGTATTAATACTATTGCCATTGAAATTCCAGCATTAAGACACCGAAAGGAAGATATTGTTTTGCTTGCTGATGCTTTCTTAACTCAATGGGCAAATAAGTACGGCAGAAATAAGTTGGTTTTAGATGAACAGGCGAAAAATGCCTTAGTTAGTTATGATTGGCCAGGGAATATCAGGGAGTTAAACCATGTGCTCGAACGAGCACAGATATTATGCCAAGGTGTTTTTATCAATGTAAATGACTTGGGCTTATCAGTTAATACTACGCAAACTGATACCGCTAAGGTAGATGTTAAGCAGGGAGAGTTTACAGAAAAGCAAACCCTAGATAGTTTAGCTGATTTAGAATTAACCATAATTGATCAAAGATTGAAGCACTTTGATGGTAATGTACTTAAAGCAGCTAAATCACTGGGCTTAAGCCGTAGTGCTCTTTATCGACGATTAGATAAAATTTAAATCAGCTGCTATAAAAGTCAGTAGCAGGCAAAGTAGTCGAGTGTAACAAAGACAATATGAAACAGAATCAACAAAATAAGAAATCATTTGAAGTACAGCTAACTCAGCTATTCTTATTTACCTCTTTGCCGCTATTTTTCTTGCTAATTGGGGTGATGATATATGCGAATATATCGCTATATTTGATTTTATTAACCATGCTTATTAGTAGTTTAGTGATTGTTTATAGTCACAGTAAACTTCACCAAAAGTCAGCTTATCAATTTCGAAGTTTAAGTAATTTACTCGATGCTATGGTACAAGGCGATTATAGTCTGAGAGCCCGTATTAGTGATGGTGATGAAGCATTAAATGAATTAGTTGATTCGATAAATAGCCTTAGTTTACGCCTTAATAAGCAAAGAATTGAGACGACAGAAAGTCAATTGTTACTAACTACTGTAATTAACCATATTGATGTCGCTATTCTCGCTTTAAATGAGAATAATGAATTGGTCTTGACTAACCCCGCCGCAAAAAAATTATTGCAAATACCTGCCGAGCAGCAAGAATTTGACTTAATTGAATCATTCTCACAATTTAGTCAAATCGCAGCAATGAACAGTGGTAATAGCCAAGTAATGTCGCTTTATTTTGCTAATCAGCAAGGTAAGTTTAATGTTCACCTTGAAGAATATCGCGAAAATGGCAAACCACAAAAGTTAGTGTTTATTACTGATGTTAGCACTATGCTTCGTAGTGAAGAGCGAAATGCATGGCAAGCGTTAGTGCGGGTTATTAGTCATGAAATAAACAACTCTTTATCTCCTATCGCTTCAATAAGCCAAAGCTTAAGGCGCTTACTTGCCCGACAAGAGAAACTTGAAAACCATAAAGAATATCTGGTTGAAGGCTTATCTATCATTTCACAACGCAGTAATAGCTTAACTGAGTTTGTTAATAGTTATAAGCAAATAGCCAGTTTACCTGAGCCAAAAAAACAGCCAAGTTCGGTACTGGAATTAGTTAATAAGACGGTAGCCTTATACCCGGATGAATGCATTGAAGTACAAAACATAGACGACATCACTTTAGTTCTTGATGCAGTGCAATTTGAACAAGTGCTTATTAACTTGGTTAAAAATGCCGTAGAAGCGGTAAAAAGTGCTGGTGAAGCAGGTAAGGTTGCAATTAGCGGGCAAGTTAATGGAAAGGTATTTAGTTTGTCATTAGCGGACGATGGCACAGGTGTAAGCAATCTAGAGAATTTGTTTGTGCCTTTTTATAGCACAAAAAGTAAAGGCTCAGGCATAGGTTTAGTCTTATGCCGACAAATTATTGAAGCACATGGCGGCAAGATAACCTTAACAAATAGACTAGGTGTCAGTGGTTGCATAGCAACCATAGAGTTACCCCTGTGATACATGTCTTATTGTCTTAATGTCTTATTTATTAGTATTAACTATAGTGTGAACTCTTAACTCTTTATTTTGGCTGACCGGTCAGTTCATCGAAAGACTTAACGATGCGGACGACTTTTCCATGCTTTTATAGTTTGGTAACGCCAAAACGAATGTATAACGAAGTAACCTAAGATAGAAAAAATAACAGCAAGTACACCGCAGCCAACTAAAAATGCAGGACCTATGGTTGATAAGCTATCGAGTACCCATTGCCAACTTGCTTGAAAGGCAAAATCTTCTTCAGGGACTGCTAATACCCATGTGCCAACCAAATAACAGGCGTAAAATATGAAAGGCATGGTCAGCGGATTTGTTATCCAAACCAATGCAATTGATAGCGGTAGGTTTGCATGTACTATAATGGCAATACCGGCCGACAAAACCATTTGAAATGGCACCGGAATAAAAGCAAAAAATAAACCAACAGCAAAAGCTTTAGCGACAGAGTGACGATTTAAGTGCCAAAGGTTGGGATTGTGTAGTAAATCGCCAAAAACTTTCAGATATTTGTTTTCTTTTATCGTTTGATGATCTGGCATCATACGTTTTATGGTTTTTTTGGGCATATACTTCTACAGGTGCCTTAGCTAAAAATTAGTGTGATGAATAATTTACTTAGCAACATATATATTAAGTAAATATATATGTTGCTAAGTAAAGCAATCGTAAATGCCAATAAGGCGTTCGTTCGATAATTTAACCACTAAACATAAAAGGATTTATATCACTATGGATTGGTGGTTACTGACATTTTTTCTTGGTGCTATATTGTCCCTATTTTTGCAGGAAGTGCCAGCGCTTTTTCAGCTATTTTTACTTCTTTGTCTCGCTATTGGCTTTTATTCCCATAAAAAACTACGTTATAGCTCAGGATTATGGTTTGGCGCTTTATGGATTTTAGCTCAAGCTTACCTCTATCATAACCTGTTACCGCCACCTCTTATTGAACTAATGGAAAATAAACAAGCATTTTTTATTGAAGGTGAGGTACTTAGTATCCAAGTTAAGCCACCGATCATGTTGAGCGAACATATAAAGGAAAGCGCTGTTCAACAGAAAGCTAATTCCACTAAACGCTTTAATTTTCTCGTTAATAAGATAAATCAACAGCTACTTGAATCCCCAATTACTATTAGGCTAAGTTGGCAAAAGTCGACTATTGACCTTGCTCAAGGTCAAAGGCTCTCTCTTAACGTTAAAGTAAAGCCAGCCCATGGATTAGCAAATATAGGCACGTTTAATTATTTAAGTTGGCTCAAAGCACATAACATCGTCGCAACAGGCTATGTGGTTAATCCGAGAAAGAAGAAAAATTCAAATTATCAAGAAGCGGAAGACTTAAAAAGCTTAAAAGCGAATAAATTGCTAATGGCAAATATCACAATGAGGCAAGCACTATTTGAGCACTATCAAAGCCTTACTCCAAATCATAAGCTTACCCCCATTTTATTGGCATTAGCCTTTGGGGAGCGTAGTTCACTTAATACCGAGCTTTGGCAGACACTACAAGTGACAGGTACTAGTCACCTTATTGCTATTTCGGGTTTACATATAGGGTTACTTGCTGGTAGTGCGTTTTTTATTGTGATGTTTTTTTTTCAATATATCCCATTGAGAAATCCTTGCTGGCAGCACATTAACAGCCGTTATATTGCTATTGCTGTGAGTTTGTTACTTGCAACTGCGTATGCATATTTAGCGGGTTTCTCTCTTCCAACCCAACGTGCTTTGGTGATGTTAAACTTGTACTGGTTAAGTCGCGTTGTTGGCATAAAATTCTCTGCGAAACGTTTAATTTTAGTGACAATCTTTATTTTGTTGATTATCACTCCTTTTAGCTTATTAACCGCTAGCTTTTGGTTATCTGTTTATGCTGTGGCTATTATCTTTGTATCACTATGGCGATTTAAAGCATGGATGAATAAGGGTCCATATCTTTGGCGTTTCTTCAAAACGCTATTTATTATTCAAGTAGCACTTACCGTGATGTTAATGCCGATAACTGCATTATTTTTCCAAAAGATATCCTTAGTTAGTTTATTTGCTAATATCATTGCTGTGCCTTGGATGAGTGCTTTTAGCATACCTACAGCACTCATGTCAGTGGTCTTGATACCGATAAGTGAGTCATTAGCGCAATGGTTTATGATGTTATCTCTGCAATCGTTAACCTGGTTGTGGTTTTACCTTGATTTACTTAGTGAGCTACCTAATGCAATTATTTCACTTTCATTCGTTCAACAAATGATTGTACTGTTAGTGGGTAATGCTGCTTTTTCAATACTTTACCTGTCGCCATGCCTCTGGACTAGGGGGGGTAAACAAATCACTTTTGTTTTGCTAGCCCTCAGCGCGATTGTGTTTAGTTATCATGAGCCAATTATGTCCTCTTTAAATACTTACGCTTGGTCAAAAGAGGTAAAAACGCCTAAGGATGCCATTAATTTCCAAGCTGAGTCTGGCTTTAGCTCATGGGAAGTGATTTTTTTTGATGTTGGTCAGGGAACATCGGTGTTAATTAAACGAGATGACCAGGCCATTTTATATGATACCGGAGCAGCTTACCCCAGTGGTTTTACTATGAGTGATGCGGTGATACTGCCATTTTTACAATACTCAGCCATTGAGAAGCTAGATAAAGTAATATTAAGTCACAGTGATAATGACCATGTTGGCGGCCTTAGGACCCTGATAGAGCATATATCGATTGATGAAATAATCAGTAATGATAAAACACTCTTTAATTCTAAGGCCTTATCACTTAATGCTCTCTCAACTACTACGAATTTAGGCCCTAGTAATAGGCGACTTACTGACTGTCAGCCACGTAATAGTTTTTCTTGGCAAGGGTTAAGGTTTGACATCTTATGGCCTTTAGCTTGGGATCCTTCCAATGAAAGTGTTAATAGGGGCAAGCAAAAAAATGATGACTCTTGTGTTATCTTAATTAGTGATCAATTGGGAACTACACTGCTTTTAACCGGAGACATTTCCTCGAAAGTAGAGCAGAAGTTACTAAAATTTTATCCCCAGCTTAATGCTGATATTTTACAAGTACCTCATCACGGTTCTAAAACATCATCAAGTCAGGCATTTCTTAGTCAATTATCACCTGACGTTGCGTTAGTTAGTGCAGGTTATTTAAATCGTTGGCATATGCCCGTCGCTATTGTTCGTCAGCGTTACCATGATAGTAAAATTCAATTGTTAAATAGTGCGGAGCTGGGGCAAATCATCATAACCGTTGATGAAGAGGGAATGAGCACACAAAGCTTTACTGAAGATTTACGCCCGTTCTGGTTTAGTCATTAATAGCACTCAGACCTTTTCTTTAGGGGAAAATTTGTCGATGAAAATTTTTCAATTTTAGATCTTTGGAATTTGTTCGTAGTAAAGAAAATTCAGATTATCTAACGATATCAGCACTAAATTATTCATTGTTCTTGCTGTTGAACTTATTCTATACCCGTTATCAATCAAGATGCATGTTTCAGAGTGCTTGAGCAATTTCAATTCAAGGCGCTGTGATGAAATAATAGTTATTCAGGAGAATATGCTCCTGCATTCTCTAATAGGCTACATCCATGTAGCGTCCTTATAAATCACAGCAACGATGAGGTGATGTTGTTCAAGCGCTTCTTCGATGGGTTTAAAATGACGTTATACCGCGTTAAATAATCAAACCATAGAATGACTATGTTTACATTATTTGCCTTGCCTAAAGTCATTTTAATTCCCACTGAAAACCTGCACTTTGAATGGTAACGGGTATAATTATAGTTTTTGTTGGTTGTATCGCTAATTCACGGTAAAATGCAATTTCGATAATGTAAGCATGATAAAAGTAACTATGATTAACGTAAGTATTGTTAATGTTTTATCAACGTTTCGTTTAGGCAATTAAAATACTTGAGTAATCTTAACTAATGGCATCATCTCCAAAAACGAACGCCTTATCTTCTTCCGACTCAGCCAATGCAACCACATGGCAAAACTTTAAACGACTGGTTAGTTATGCGAAACCTTATAAGCTCGGCTTTGTCGCCGCAATCATTGGTATGCTTGGTTATGCAGCTATCGATGTATATTTTCTATCACAGTTAAAACCGCTTGTTGATGAAGGTCTCTCTGGGGCTAATGCTAACTTTATGAAGTGGGCGCCATTGTTTATTATTGTGGCCTTTACTGTTCGCGGTATAGCTCACTTTATTGCTAATTATTGCCTAGCTTGGGTCGGCAATAATGTCGTTGCTGATTTAAGACAAAAACTTTTTGAACATATCATGTCAATGCCCGTGGCTTTTCATGATCAAACATCTACCGGTTCACTTATTTCAAAAATAACCTTTGATACCGAGCAAGTATTAAATTCGGTGAGTAAATCTATTTTAACCATAGTGCAGCAAAGCGCCTTTATTATTGGTTTACTTGGGTTGATGTTTTATTACAGCTGGCAGTTATCATTAATCTTTCTATTGATCACGCCTATTATTGCTGTGATTGTCAGTGTGGTATCAAAGCGCTTTAGAAAAGTGAGTAAAAATATTCAAGGGGCGATGGGAGAGGTTACCACAGCGGCAGAACAAACCTTTAATGGCCACAAAGTGGTATTAACGTTTGGTGGTCAACAACGAGAGTTCTCACGTTTTGCCAAAATAAATAAACATAACCGTCAGCAGCGCATGAAAATGCGGGCAACAAAATCAGCCAGCGTACCCATTATTCAAGTAATAGCCTCATTTGCTTTAGCTTTTGTTTTCTATGCCATTACTTCAGATAGTTTACGCGACAGTATCTCTCCAGGTACTTTTGTCAGTATTATCACGTATATGACCATGTTGCTAAGACCTCTGAAAATGCTAACTAATGTCAATAGTGAATTTCAACAAGGCATGGCGGCTTGCACCAGTATCTTTTCGATACTCGATCATGAAAAAGAAAAAGATAATGGTGACAAACAACTTGAAAGAGCTTCAGGAACTTTGTCCTTCAAACATGTTGATTTTTCTTATAAAAACACCAACACCATGACAACAAGCGATAAAGAACAAGACACTAAACTTGCGTTAAACGATATTACTTTTGACTTAGCGCCTGGTGAAACCTTAGCGTTAGTTGGACGTTCAGGCAGCGGTAAATCAACGGCCAGTTCATTATTATTACGCTTTTATGATGCCACACGCGGTGAGATATTAATTGATGATACTAATATCGAACAATTTCAGTTAAAAGATTTACGTAAACAGTTTTCTTATGTATCTCAACAAGTCGTATTGTTTAATGATACTTTAGCCAATAATATTGCTTATGGTAAACCTGAAGCGACTGAAGCTGAAATTATCGAAGCAGCTAAAAGTGCGCATGTGATGGAGTTTGCAGAACACATGGAGCAAGGGCTTGAAACTAATATTGGTGAAAACGGTGCTTTACTTTCAGGCGGTCAACGTCAACGTGTCGCTATTGCGCGCGCTTTATTGTGTGATACGCCATTCTTAATTTTAGATGAAGCAACCAGTGCGTTAGATACAGAGTCGGAACGTCATATTCAAGATGCGCTACAAACATTACAGCAAAATCGTACTTCAATTGTTATTGCCCATCGATTATCGACTATTGAAAATGCAGACAAAATAATAGTTATGGAGCAAGGTAAAATTGTCGAGCAAGGTAACCACCAAAGTTTACTTGCCAAACAAGGTGCTTATGCCCAGTTGCATAGTTTCCAATTTGAATAAGGAAGAGGTGGTATGCGCTTAATTGAGAAAGTTTGGTTTAATGACCATCCGGCTAAATGGCTGTTAGTACCAATGTTACTGCCTTTATCTGCGTTATTTTGGCTGATCAGTACATTAAGACGTCTCAGCTATAAAATTGGCTTATCAAGATCATGTCAGTTAAGTAAGCCTGTTATTGTTGTGGGTAACATCGGTGTTGGCGGCAATGGTAAAACGCCGATAGTTTTATATTTGGTTGAACTGACTCGTTTACTCGGTTTAACGCCAGGCGTCATTTCTCGAGGTTATGGCGGTAAAGCGCCTCACTATCCTTATTTGCTTGATGAAAAGTCTACCTCTATAGAAGCCGGTGATGAGCCTATACTTATTCAGCAACGTTGTCAGGTTCCTATTGCTGTCGGTAGTGATCGTATAGCGAGTGCGAAGTTACTTATTGCTCAAGGCTGCGATATTATTATTAGTGATGATGGGTTACAACATTATCGTTTAGCCCGTGATTTAGAGCTAGTGGTTGTCGATGGCAAACGTTTATTTGGTAATGGTTTATTATTACCTGCGGGCCCATTGAGAGAAGGGCTGTGGCGTTTACCTAAAAGTGATTTAGTTATTTATAATGGTAAAAATGATCAGGATTACCAGGAAAAGAATTATCCGTGTATGCACATGACATTGGCAGCAACAGAGCTGTGTAACCTACTTACCGGTGAGCGCATCTATTTAACGGATTTTATTAGATTAAATGATTCGGTTAATGCCATTGCAGGCATTGGCGCGCCACAGCGATTTTTCGATACACTAAAAGAGCATCAATTTAAGGTCATTAATCAGCAAAGTTTTGTTGATCATCATGCTTTTGTCCTTGCTGACTTCAACGAATTTGATGATAATATACCATTATTAATGACTGAAAAAGATGCCGTTAAGTGCCATGATTTTTGTAAAGAAAACTGGTGGTATTTACCCGTGGATGCCACTTTTAGTGACGCAGATAGACAGTTAATCATCGATAGAACTCAAATCGCAGTACAATCAGTTATACAGTAAACAATATAAGTGGCAATACATTCACTAATACATTCGGTAAATGAAAATATTGCTCATCGATTAAATATTAACCAGAGAGAAGTTAACATGGCTTTTGATACAAAATTAATGGAAATCCTTGCCTGCCCAGTATGTAAAGGTAAGTTAGATTATGATAAAGCAGCGCAAGAGCTTATTTGCCACTTTGACCGTTTAGCTTATAGCATAGAAAAAGACATTCCCGTATTACTAGAAAATGAAGCGCGTGAAATTAATGCTAACCAGTCTACTGAGCAGGATGGTTAATCATGACTGCTAGTGACCCTTCAGTATTGAGTAAACCAGCTACTGGTGATACCAGCTTTGTTGTTGTTATCCCTGCTAGATATCAATCATCTCGTTTGCCAGGTAAGGTGTTAGCCGACATCGATGGCAAACCGATGATCCAATGGGTTGTTGAAAAGGCGCAATTAAGTGGTGCTCGCCAAGTCATTGTTGCGACAGACAATGATGAAGTTGCTGCAGTAGTAAACAGTTTTGGCGCTGAAGTGTGTAAAACACGTGCGGATCATCAATCGGGCACTGAACGTCTTGCAGAAGTCATGGAAAAATATCAATTCAGTGACGATGAAATCATTGTTAATGTACAAGGTGATGAACCTTTTATTCCGCCAGACAATATCGCACAAGTAGCGAATAATCTAGCTAACCAGCAACAAAGTAGTCATGTAGCACGCATGTCGACCTTGGCTATTAATATTGACTCTGTAGATGAAGCGTTTAATCCTAATGCCGTTAAAGTAATACTTGATAAAGATGGTTATGCCTTATATTTCTCTAGAGCAACTATTCCTTATGATAGAGAGCGTTTTTTAAATTCAGATGCTACTACAGAAGAAAATATTCGCGCAATAGGTGATTTTTACTTAAGACACGTCGGCATTTATGCTTATCGCGCTGGCTTCATTAAAGATTATGTCAATTGGCCCACAAGTGAATTAGAACAAGTTGAAGCGCTAGAGCAGCTAAGAGTTTTATATCAAGGAGAGAGAATTCACGTCGCGGTCGCAAATAGCCACGTACCTGTTGAAGGTGTTGATACTCCAGAAGATTTAGCCAAAGCAAGAGCATACGCGACTAGCTTAGTGTAGTTTCATATTCTGTCTACTTCTTAGTAGTAAAAATAAACCTGTGAGGCAATACTGTCTGACAGGTTTACTTTTATTGATATGATTAAACTTTGAATGTTTAGCCATTTGCTACAGCAAGTTCATCATGAGTGTTTTGTAAAAAACAGGCACTAAAATCTACTAAATCATGAATAGAGCTCGGTAGTTGCTCAATATCAATGGCATCAATTAAGTTTTTTACTTCTAATCCCAGTTCAGTATCACCTTCAATTTTTAAACGACGTTGAAAAAATAAGGTATCAGGGTCTTGTTTACGCCCTGCAATGAGCACCAAGTCATCACCGTTAGCACTAAAACTGACATCTTCAGCAATATTATCTTTAGGCGAGGCCATGATTAATTGGTCTTGATCAAAACTTAACCACCAATTTAGTTGTAAATCCAGGATGGAAATCTTTAGCCATTTGTCTTGTAAAAACTCAAAGTCACCGTCGGTAATAGCTTCACTAAAAATAGAATGTAGTGCTGGAATAAGTACAGACTTTTGCGCGCTAAACGGTACAAAACGTAAACTTGGCTGCAATATTTTTGGCATTACCTTGATCAATTTCTCCTTTAATCGTAACGGTATTTGTTTCTCAACTAACGATAAAGAGGGAATAATACTGGCCGTTATCGATTGTGTAAAGGGTAATAATGAAGGGATTTTTAGCACTTTTATTTACTCTGATGCTGCTTATTGACTAGCAAGCATTCTAGCAAGGCTAAAAAATAAATTAATATTGCAGATCAAGTTTTCTTTAATACACATCAATAAATCAGAATGATGAACAACATACACTGCTGAAAATTTTTATGTCTAATAATGATGACAATTGGGAGTTGATGTGGAGTTACTTTGTCCTGCTGGTAATTTACCCGCGCTAAAAACAGCAATAGATAATGGCGCCGATGCGGTTTATATCGGGTTAAAAGATGATACCAATGCCCGCCACTTTGCTGGTCTTAACTTTAATGATGGTAAATTAGCCAAAGCTGCTGATTATGTACATCAGCGAGGTAAAAAGCTGCATGTAGCCATCAATACCTTCGCCCATGCCGGCGGTGAAGAACGTTGGCAAAAAGCCGTTGATAATGCGGTTGCCATAGGCACAGATGCTTTAATTATCGCCGATTTAGGTGTGCTAGATTACGCCGCAACAAAATACCCTGATGTTGAACGTCATGTATCAGTACAAGCCTCAACCACAAATCTTGAAGCGATAAAGTTTTTTAAAAACAACTTTGATGTTCAGCGAGTTGTGCTGCCGCGCGTATTGTCTGTGCAACAAGTTAGACAGTTAGCTAAAAGTAGTCCGGTACCATTAGAAGTCTTTGCTTTTGGTAGTCTATGTATCATGGCGGAAGGGCGCTGTTACTTATCTTCTTATATGACGGGAGAGTCTCCTAATACGGTAGGCGCGTGCTCACCGGCGAAATATGTTAGATGGCAAGAAACAGATAAAGGCTTAGAATCTCGCTTAAATGGTGTCCTTATAGACCGTTACCAAGAAGACGAAAATGCAGGTTATCCGACACTATGTAAAGGTCGCTTTGAAGTTGATAATAATGTTTATCATGCCTTAGAAGAGCCTACCAGCCTGAATACGTTAGAGCTTATTCCTGACCTAATTGCCATGGGCATAGTCTCGGTAAAAATTGAAGGCAGACAACGTAGCCCCGCTTATGTCGAGCAAGTAGCTAAAACGTGGCGAATGGCGTTAGACAGATATCAGCAGAACCCAGAGAACTTTACTGTTGAAGGTGCTTGGATGAATACCCTAGCTAATTTGTCTGAAGGTTCACAAACCACGTTAGGTGCATATCACAGAAAGTGGCAATAATTGTCACTCATCTTAAAACTTAAAAACTATAAAATTAGCGATAGCGATAAAATTTAGGAAAAATCATGAAATTCTCTTTAGGACCTAGCCTATTCTTTTGGCCGAAAAATGAGGTGGTAGACTTCTACCAACAAGCGAAAGAATCGAGTGCTGATGTCATTTATTTGGGCGAAACGGTTTGTTCAAAAAGGCGTGAACTTCGCGCTAAAGATTGGCTTGGCTTAGCGCAAGACGTTGCCCAAGATACTAATAAACAGGTGGTTGTTTCAACAATGACTTTGCTTGAGTCACCTGCTGAAATACAAGTGTTAAAGCGCTTGTGTGATAACGGTGAATTTCTGGTAGAAGCCAATGATTTAAGCGCAGTGCAAATTATGCATGAGCTTAAAATGCCGTTTGTCGCAGGGCCTGCGATTAATTGTTATAACTTATCAACCCTTAAAGTCTTGTTAAAACAAGGTATGACGCGCTGGTTAATGCCTGTTGAACTCAGTGGTGATTGGTTAAAAATACTATTAGAACAAGCGACAGAGGCAGGTATTCGACAGCAGTTCGAATGTGAAGTCTTTTCATGGGGTTACCTACCGTTAGCCTATTCTGCCCGTTGCTTTACCGCTCGCTCTGAAGATAAAGCAAAAGATGATTGTGAGTATTGTTGCATTAAGTACCCGGAAGGTCGCCGAATGAATAGTCGCGAAGGAGAACGAGTATTTGTGCTAAATGGTATTCAAACTTTGTCTGGTTACCAGTATAATCTCATCAATGAAATGCCAGCCCTTGATGCAATGGGGGTTGATATTGCCCGCATTAGTGCAGATAGCACAGAAGCTTTTACCCAACTTGATAACTTTAGAGAGCAACTTGTTAACCCAACGAGAAAAGAACTCGACGGTGTCACAGAATGTAATGGTTTTTGGCATAAGATTGCAGGCATGTCCGTAGCTTAAAATTAGCGAGAGTTAAATTAGCTGCAATAATTAAATGAGAATAATGAGAACACTATGTATACCTTAAACTTGAACCAAATGACTCAGCAAGAATTCTTAGACGAATACTGGCAAAAGAAACCTGTAGTAATACGGCAGGGATTTAAAGACTTTGTTGACCCTATTGCTCCTGACGAATTGGCAGGTCTAGCGATGGAGGAGCAAATAGAGTCTCGTTTGGTTCATAAACAAGATGGACAATGGCAAGCTGCTTTTGGCCCATTTGAAAGTTATGAACATTTAGGCACTGAGAACTGGTCTCTTGTAGTACAAGCCCTTGATAACTTCTCTGAAGAGTCGGCAGGAATTATTGAAGCATTCCGATTTATTCCTCACTGGCGTTTAGATGACTTAATGGCAAGTTTTGCTATGCCCGGTGGCAGTGTTGGTCCACACATAGATAACTACGATACTTTCATTTGCCAAGGCTCAGGTAAACGTCATTGGCGAGTTGGAGATAGCGGTGAGCACGTAGAATTTGCAGCCCACGAAGCGTTATTACATGTCGAGGCATTTGAGGCTATCATCGATGTAGAACTCGACGCTGGAGATATCTTGTATATTCCACCTGGATTCCCCCATGAAGGTATATCCCTTGACACCTCAATGAGCTTTTCTGTCGGTTTTCGAGGTAATTCAGCGGTAAGTGTACTTAGTGCTTTTGCTGATCATTTAATTGATAATGAAAAAGGTAGCCAGTTATTAACCGATCCTAATAGGCTGGTTACTAGTAATAGTGGCGAGGTAAGCAACAACGATTACGCGAGTATTAAGTTGCAAGTTCAGAATCTACTTGATGATGACATTAACTTTAAAAAATTCACGGGGCAGTTTTTAACTACCGCGAAACATGATCTAGATATTTTAATACCGGATGAACCGTTTGAGCTTACTGAAGTGAGTAACTTGCTTAACAGTCATGCTATCAAACGTCTAGGCGGCTTACGTGCTTTTTACTTCGAAGATACTATTGAACAGGGTTTGTGTTATATCAATGGTAGTGAATTGGCTTTTTCAGCAGAAATTGCTAATGGTGTGAAACTACTTTGTGACAAAGTGATGTTGTTACCTGACGATCTTAGTGACTGGAGCCATAATGCTGCTTTTGTTGAGTTAACGACAGAGTTACTGAACCAAGGTTATTGGTATTTAGCTGAAGCAGAGTAGCTAACTTGGCTTTAGTCAATTTTCCTTCTGAAAATGGCACTTATCTGTTTATGTTATAGCTATGTTATTTTTAAATATACAGGGTTCAACCGGCATTTAGGAACGCCTTTATTTAAGGAATTGATTAAAGATAATAGTTATTCAGAATAGTATGTAAAAACTTACGCTAATCAACTAAAGCGATATTGCGTTATTGTTGAACAATAACGCAATATAAAGCGCTTCTACACTAAACTTGTAGTGATACCTCCCCAAAAAAGTGACCAGTATAAAACTTATAGTTTGCTAAGTTCACCGCAAACATTAAGACTAAATTAATATAGCTACATCATCTACAGGTCACAAATATCCCATAAACGCGGATTGACATTAATTGAACTGAGATTGAGCAAGGAAAAGCATTCGTCAAGTATCGATAACTGACAAAATTTAACCTGCAGTTTTAGCTCATCGGATCCCACGGCAGCGCTAACCAGAAAACTCCATACTTATGTCTTTATTTCTCGCTATAACATGAAAAATTTAGTATTCACATCTGTCCAATCAGGAAATCAAGCTCAAGTAAAAAATGAATGTCCCAAACAGAGTCTGGCGAGTGAAATAGAACTTTTTAGTGCACTTCTTACAAAAAAAAGGTAATTAAAGTTAGTTTTAGGTAAATTAAATGTTAATTGCTTCGTATTTAATACATTCACTAACCCTATTTTAGTGTGTATATTACTACGAACAATAGGATATTGGTGGCTATAAAGTCACTAGCACAAGGATAACAATGAGAAAGAATAATTATACTTTAATTGCAGCGTTAGTTGCCGCAACATTAGGCGTTAGTACTCTTAGTGGTTGTAACACTATGGAGTCTACTGCTAACACTCAATCGGTATTAGTGAATCAAGAAACCGTGGTTAAAAGTCAAAATGATCAACGCCAATACCGTTATGTCGAACTTGATAATGGTTTAAAAGTGATACTCGTTTCTGACAGTAGCGCTGATAAATCTGCTGCTTCAATGGATGTACATATAGGTCATATGGCCGATCCTAAAGACCGTGAAGGTCTTGCCCATTTCTTAGAACATATGTTGTTTTTAGGGACTGATAAATACCCTAAAGTGGGTGAATACAATGAATATTTAAAAGCGAACGGCGGTTGGTCAAATGCTGGCACAGGTCAAGAACACACCAATTATTTTTTTCAAGTAAATCAAGACTCATTAGAAGAAGCGACTGATCGTTTTGCGCAATTTTTTATTTCACCTAGTTTAGATTTACAATACGTAGACCGCGAAAAAAATGCGGTTAACTCTGAATACAGCATGAAAATTAAAGATGATGCCCGCCGTATTAGAGAAGTATTGAAAGACACACGAAACCCTGAGCATCCATCAAGCCAATTTTCGGTCGGTAATTTAGATACATTAGCGGACCGCGAAAATGATGTGCTTATTGATGACTTAAAAGCACTTTATAAAGAGAATTATAGTGCTAGCCGTATGTCACTGTCATTGGTAGGTCGTGAAGACCTAGACACCTTAGAGAAATGGGCACGTGAAAAATTCACAGCCATTCCAAATAATGGTTCAAAATCTACTCCTGTTAAGGTTAAGCCCTATTTACCTGAGCAGTTAGGCGTAAAAATCAATATAGAGCCAATGAAAGATATAAGAAAGCTAACGTTGGCATTTCCTGTTAACAAGTCAACTCAGTATTTTGAAGAAAAACCACTTATTATTATCTCATCTTTATTAGGTCAAGAAGGCAAAGGCAGCTTATATAGCCATCTAAAAAACCAGGGATTAATAGAATCTTTAGGTACTAGCGCTTATGGTCCAGATGATTTTGAGCGTTTTACTGTAAGAATTACACTGACACCTAAAGGTTTAGCTGATTATCAACAAGTCACTGAAGCGGTATTTGCATATTTACAATTGTTGTCAAATAAGCAATACAACCAGCAGTACTTTACAGAACAAGCGGCTATCTCAAAAAATAGTTTTGATTTTTTAGAAAAACAGGGGGCAGCAGATACCGCTAGCAACCTTTCAAGACAGTTACAGTATTTTTCACCAAAAAACATTCTCAATGAAGGCTATTTGTATAGTGATTATTCTCACCAATTGATCACTGAATACTTGGCGCAGATAACACCTGAAAAAATGCGATTAGTGTTAATTGCTAAAGGTTTAACAACAGATCAAGTGCAACCTGAATACAATACGCCTTATGCAATGACTAAAATCAATGCAGAAGAGATGAGTCGTTATCAATCACCTAAAACCATTGATGCATTTTCGTTGCCAGCACCTAACCCATTTATTGCTACGAACCTAACAATGAAAAAATTAGAGTCAGATGCGAGCAAGCCAGTCGTTGCTTTTGAGAAATCAGGCTTTACTTTATGGCACAAGCAAGACACTGAGTTTAGAGTGCCTAAAGCATCTGTTAATGTACAAATTTACTCTGACCAAGCAGGAAAAAGTGCGTTATCACGCGCTCAAAACTATCTTTACAGTGCGTTATTAAAAGACAGTTTAAATGAGTTTGGTTATCCCGCCAAAGAAGCTGAATTATACTATAACGTTTGGTCTACCAGTGCAGGAATAGGCTTTGGCGTAAATGGCTATGATGAAAAACAAGCCATGCTGTTAAGTACAATCAATAAACGCGTTCGACATTTGGATATAGATGAAGCGGCTTTTAATTTACACAAAGAGCGCTTAGTACGTAAATGGAACAATGCTAAATTTGACCGTCCATATAGCCAAGCACGTTCAGCATTGAGCCAAATGCAAAGTACTAAAAGCTATTCAGCAAAAGCATTAGCCAGTGCACTTTCAACAGTAACAACAAAACAGTTAGCGCAATATATTAACGATTTTCATAAGGCGATTGAAGTCGAAGTATTGGTACACGGTAATATGCTTAAAGCAGAGTCGGTACAATTGGGCAAAAGCCTTTATGCGCTAAATATGACCGACTCTATAGCTAAAGAACGTGCTAATAAAGTTGTTAAGTTAAACAACACGAGTCATGCGTTAGTTCAAGAATTAGTGGTAGATCATAACGATTCGACCATTGTTGAAAGTTACATTAGTAATGATGATTCATTCGCTAATCGAGCTAAATATGGCTTATTTGGTAGCATGATAAACGCTCCTTTCTTTAAATCTATCCGTACCGATCAACAACTTGGCTATATTGTTAGTGGCCGAAATACCAAGTTAGAAAATTTACCTGGATTGTCATTTTTAATTCAATCGCCCAAAGCAGGACCGGTAGAATTAAAACGTCGGATCGATCAATTCATGACTGATTTTAAAGGGACATTAAATGAGATGACCGCTGAAAAATTTAATGAATACAAGCAAGGGCTCATTAAAGATTTACAAGCTAAAGATAAGAACTTAAATGAGCGCACACGGTATTACTGGTCAGAAATCAATGAAAAAATGTTTGATTTTAATAGCAAAGAAATAATTGTTGCTGAAGTTGAAAAGTTAACACATGACGATATGAAAGTGTTTTTCTCTTCAATAATAGAAACAACTCAACCTATTATTGTGCGAAGCTTTGGTACTGCCCATCAAGGTGATGACGATTACAAGCAAGCCTTGCACGATAATAGTATTTGTCGTACTGAGCAGTGCTTTACTAACGAACTTACTAAGGTTGTGAGATAACTATTATTGACTAATATAGTGGTGTTGTTTATCTAATTGATCAAAGGCTTTTGAATGAACTCAGAAGCCTTTTTTACAACTATCAATCGTCTTATCGACAGAGCTAACTAACCAGGGTTATTGTTATTTAGCTGACACAGAATAGTTAGTTAACAATAATAATTAACTGACCTTAGCTTAATGTAAAATTTTAAAGAGTATTACTCTACTTTCAAGCGGTTTCATTATTCACTGATGACACTCGCAGATATCTAGTGATATCAACCTCATCAATTTGTTCGCTGTTCATGTACTTATTGGCATAAGTTAAATAAGTGCCAGAGGTTAAAAATAGCTCGAATAAATCAATGTCAATATGTTGATCAATGGCGAATTTATGCAAAATATTAACTGATACACTTAAGGGTTTTGCTTTTTTATAGGGCCTATCAGCAGCCGTTAATGCCTCAAAAATATCAGCAATCACTAATACTCGTTCAGGGATAGTTAATTGGTCAGCCGTTAACTGTCTTGGATAACCCGTGCCAATAAGGGTTTCATGATGTGTTGAAGCAAATCGTGGAACATTAGCAAGCTCAGGAGGAAAAGGCAGTTGTTCTAACATTTTGATCGTACCTATAATGTGCTCATTGATAATATATCGGTCTTCTGCTGTTAATGTGCCACGAGAAACAGATAAGTTATATAACTCACCTAAATTAGCAATATGTTCAGGTGCAGACATTTTTATAGCGAGTTTTTCATCGAATTCTACTGGATTAGTTCGTCTAAAAATATGTTCTGCTTTGTCGGTCAATAACTGTTCAGTTACGGGAAATCTCTGTGATTGCGCATCTGTCGGTTGGTGGAGACCTTGCTGTTGGTTTTGTTTTGCTAAATGTAACTCTTCTACTGGCGATAAACCTAAAGTATCATCAAAGTGACGTTGCCAAGTTTGTTGAGCAATGAGGTGTAATTGCTCAATTTTATCCTCAGCCATAAACTCACTCCCTACATTCGCATTGGCTACAAAAGCAAAGTCTTGTGTTAATTGCCTTTGTTGCTCTATCAGTAACTGATGTAGTTGTTTTTGTTGTTCAGGTTTTTCTATTAAAGCCTGATAATAATTCACTTCAGCATCTCGCCATAGCACTTCAAAGCGCATTCTTACTTCATGAATACGGTTATATATGCTTTCAAGTTTACTGCCTTTATCAACGATATGTTCAGGGGTAATAATTTTTCCGCAATCGTGTAACCAAGCAGAAATTTTGAACTCACGGTATTCATCATTGGACTTAAACGAAAAATCTTTAAAGGTACTATTATCTTTAACAACTTCATTCACTAACATTAGGCCTAATTCAGGAACTCTATTGCAGTGACCACCGGTATATGCCGATTTATCATCGATAGTTTGTGCGATAAGTTGTATGAAAGAGTCCATCAATTCTTGCTGTTTTAGCTCATGGTCTTTAATCGCAACAGACATTTCGACTAATGAATAGGCAAGCTCATCAATTTCTTTAATATTACTTTTAACTAAATTGACTTCTTCATATTTTCTGTTTTTAATTTTCTCATTCTCTAATGCAAGTAACTTAATAGGTTTTACTATTGGGCTGGAAAAATCCAACTCACAGGCAGCACCAGTAATAAACAAATTGTTGTGATGATGATTGATAATTTTACCTTTGCAGCACTGGGAGCCAAAATAGTTTCACGCGGTACTATTATGGCTAAAAACTCTGTTTCGTTAAAATTAGTAGGAGTTAAGTAGATAAAACTCTCGATATTATTTATCACTGATGGCACCAGTTGCCCATGACGAAGGGTATTATCGGCTAACGATATTAATTCCGCATAAGGGACTACTCCTTGTTTGCTTTGTGCCTTACTTTGAGTAAACCACTTTGCTTTAAGTGCACTTTTTTGTTTTTCCGAAATATTATCTATAGCTAGATTAATAATGGTCATTAACTCGGTTTGTGAATCATGTAGCATAAAATGTAAAGAGTCGTTTAGGTCTGCTGGAGCAAAACTTACCTCGGAGTGATATTGAATGTTTTTAATAAAAAATTGCTGTTGGATATAACGAAAAATAACTTCGTTGTCAAAACCAGCAAAGATCTCGCCCTGTGCCACCGCTTTTAACATCGCTTTACTCGAAGGGTATTCAATAATATTAATACTTGGAAAGTGTTGTTTAAGGAGCTTGGTGTTTGACCAGCCTTGAGTGATTGCTAACTCTTTGCCTTGTAATTGACCTAGATTACTTATTTTAGTTACATTTTTCTGAGTGATGATAGTAAAGGGCAAGTTAATAAATTTTTCTGAAAATATTCCTCTCTGATTATTTTCTTCTGTTTTAAATACTGGTTGGAGTATATCGATGCTGTTGCTTTCAAATTCTTTAACTAACTCAAACCATGTTAAACCATTGGTATATTCAAACGTTAAGCCTGTCATCTGAGAAACTAAAGACAGTATTTCGATGCTATAACCTTTTGGTTGCCCTGATATTGAAAAATCAATAGGGGCCCAGTCAGTTTCATTAGATACTTTTAGCGGTGGAGTGTTTGCGATTAGTTGCTTTTGTTTATTGGACAGTGCGATTTTATTGACTTTTATCTTAGCAATCTTAGGTGCATTACCTTGGTTACTTGAGATTATCTCCCCTGATTTTTGAAATAAATAGACTTCTTTTTCTACATTACCGTTATGTGCCGAACCTTGGTTGGTTAGGTATTGATCAATAGAAGATAATGCAATATCCACCGCAAGGACAGCATCAGAGCCAGGGATTTTAGCTGAATAGGTTTGCCCTGGGGCTTGCAAATTTTGGAACATATAGGGATCAGTTTTATGAACTTCTCCCATTTTAGCGTTTAAATACCATAGCCGAACACTAGCGTCATAATCGGTGTTTTCTTCACGGATTATCCGTACAGTAAAGTCTGCATTAAGATAACTAAAAACGCGTTTTCTTTTGCTCGCTTCGCCAGTAACTTCAATGGTAAGCCAGCGATCTGAAATTGAAGCATCGACTTGTGCACGAATTGCTGGACTCGCGTCTAAATTGATTAACTCGTAGAGATCACCATTTCCAAAACCTATATATACTGCATAAAAGTCACTACTAGACTTGAGCACTTCTGAAAAAACAGGCCCGACAGAATTACTTACCTTATTACCCTCAACAAGGTCTCCAAATTTGGCGAACATGCGAGTAATATTTTGAGCTCTTTTATCGAGTGATTGTAAATGCTCTTGTGTTTTTTGACTCGATAAAGAAAATAGTTGGCTAGCGGATTCAGTAGCCATATTTTTACTGAAGTGATATTGCAAACTGATGGCAATAACGGCAGTAACAACCGTAGCTAAAATGAAAATACTTACTACGGTAAATCGAATAGTGTGCTGTGATAGCTTTGGCAAAAATTTCAATATGCTAAGTCCCTTCAACAAAATTATATTTGATAATAACAGCTTAACTTATTTTCAATTTTTTTTTATATTTAATATGAGCTGTTTATTTTACATTTTTACAACTAAATGTTATTAGTTATTGCTTGTTGATAAGCAATGCGGATAATAGCGGCTTATTTTCATTGACAGTAAGGCCTTGCTTGCCAATATGCGCTTAGATAAATTTATTTGTAAAAGTACTGAACTCACCCGAACCGAAGCTAAAAAAGTGCTTAAAAGCGGTGAGGTACGTGTTAATAATGAAGTCGCTAAAAATGCGGCAATGCAAGTACATGAAAACAATCTTATTACTATTGATGGTCAACAACTTAGCGCGCGTGGCTCTCGCTATTATATTTTACATAAGATAGTAGACACCATTTGTTCAAATGTTGATGAAATCTACCCGTCGGTATTACATTCTCTTGAGGTAGATAAAGCCTTCGATTTGCATATTGCTGGCCGATTAGATGCTGATACCACAGGTTTGGTCTTGATCACCGATGATGGTCGCTGGTCGCATAACGTTATTTCGCCGAAAAAGCAGTGCCAGAAAACATACCGTGTATGGCTACGCAGCGAAATTGACGATGATAAGTTATCTGCATTAGTCGCTAGGTTTGACAGTGGACTTCAGCTACAAGGAGAAGACTCACTTACTCGACCTGCAATATTAACGCGGGTAGAAATAGATAATTTGGTTGATGAAGCGTCTTATCGAAGTGAAGTTCTACTTACTATCACCGAAGGGAAATATCATCAAGTTAAACGTATGTTTGCAGCGGTAGGTAATAGGGTAGTGGGCTTACATAGAGAACAGATAGGAAAAATAACCTTGGGTGATTTAGCCCCAGGTGAGTGGCGTGAATTAACTGAAGATGAAATAACTCAATTTTCATAGCTTTGCTGGACTACTTTCGAATTAGAGCAGTTCATACAGTCATATCGCCAGTATTTGATAAAATACTGGCGTATCAGCTACAAAATCACTGGTAGCGACAGGTCTACTTTTTATTTAACTCATTAAATTTAGCCATCTGTTCATCAGTTGCTGGCAATTGATGTTTTTCTTTCCATTCACTGTAAGGCATACCGTAAACCTGTTCACGGGCAGCATCTATATCAACGTCAACACCTAACTTTTCTGCTTCACTCACTGTCCATTTACTAAAACAATTACGGCAAAAACCAGCTAAATTCATTAATTCTATATTTTGTACGTCTTTGCGTGAGTCTAAGTGTGCCAGTAAACGACGAAAAACTGCTGCTTGAATTTCTATTTCTTTATCCATTTTGTTAACCTTTACTGTGATTGTTTGTTGATAATACTTTATCTTTTTTTATCTTAAGCTTTGATACTTTATTTTTTCGACTGACTAACCGCTTCATCAGCAGGTTTTGTCGGATCAAAACGTCTAATTTGCACTATCATGCCTATGTGTGGGTGGTCAAAATAATGAATCTCTCCGGTGATCACACGGCGATCTTGTTTAAAGGAAATTACCTTATTACGACTTGATGTTGTATTTTGTTTATTTGCTAATTTTTGCTTCGCCGTTAATATCGATGAGTTATTAGATGAGTCAATAATATTTAACTCGGTATCGATATACAGGTAATGATCTAAGTGCACATTGAAAAGCCCATCTATTGACCAAGGCTGAATAGGTGGTGTGGTTTGCTTTTGATTTTCTGTGGTACTATTTACACTTAATGGTACTGTTTCTTCCATAATATCAGATGACAGCTCAGCAACCATATTTTTGATATTCTCTTCGTTATTAACGGACTCATTGCTGTTATCGACATTTGTGCTGGCAAAGTTACTTTTTTGATTGTCTACTAACGAAAGTTGCTGAAATAGAGTGTCAAGCTGTTGCTGTCTTGCTTGTTGGCGTAATTCTTCTGCTATCGTTAACTCACTGAACGCTGCTGAATTCTCTATCACATTGTTTGTAACATTATCAGGTGTCATGGACGAGGTAGCGTTTGTAGTTGCTTGTGCAGCTTCATTGCCAGCTAAATTAATTTGACTACGAATCAGCTCTTCAGCTTGTTTTCTTTGTTCTAAAATTACCTGTATTTCAAGTGCCTGTTGCTCAGACACTTGTTGAGCTACTGCTTGTTGGTAGCGTAAATCTAAATGCTCACCAGCATATAACTTCATCGCTTTTGATTTTCTTTTACTTTCACCCATTTGTCGCCAGCCGAGATGCAATAATGGCGCGTAATTACGTGATCGTTTGATACGGTTAGCAATAGATTTCAAACGAAGAGAATCCTGGCCAATTAAGTAAGGAGTATCACTTGCCCAGGTGATTTCACCATTTTCATCATCGCGCCATTGTTCAAGCCCATTGATGGTGTTTGTTAGTTTATCTACGGGGAAACCATCGATGCTAAAGCTTTCAAATTGCTCTGAAGTTAAGTGCTGTTGGAAAAATTCAGCAGGGATCACACATAACGGCATTTGGCGATTAATCGGATATTGGTTATAAACCGGTACATCAACCGCGACATACTGTGGTTGCTCGCCTTGCTCCGTTAAATCATCTTTGGCTAAAACTCCAGAGGTGTCATTAGTGACTTCAGGAAGCACAGTTACCGACATCTTAGCTGAAGGCATTACACCTTCATTCGCATCAAGCTGAGCCTTATTGATATCTTGACCATTTTTGCTTTCTGATAGAAGAGCTGCAGCTTCAGTATCAATACTTTCAGGCCAAAGGTTGTATGGCGTAATAGCTATGTCATACGGTAATTTTGTTTGTTGTTGTTCACAAATGGGCAGTAATTTTTTTAATGAGGCTATATTCGGTTGTAAATAAGGTGCTATTAAGTCAATAGCATTTCTTTTTTTACTCGTGAGATCATTCGGGGAAAACTTTTCGGTATTTTTTGAGTTATCTGTAACTTGTTTAAAAATAATAACTTCAATTTCAAACCAACGTGCTTCTTCAACTGCCGAGACTTTAGCGCTGTTGGTAGCCAAAGCATTACAACTTGTTAATAAGCATAATGAGGTTAATGCAGGGGTAAGAATTGAATGGTATTTCATTAAAAATCCGTATGTTAAGACAAAAGTGTATCAGTTGAGCTAACTTAATTTTATTTTATTTTTACGTTCATATATACCAATCAAATTAACTAAGTGATCTATTTAAATGGTCTAAATATCCCATAACAGTGTTGCTTTCAATCCCAATAGCCAGCTATTGCTCAATCAAACGCCTTGTTCTTGAAAATTTATTCTAATTAAAATTTGAACTATTAATCAATCTAATAGGTATTGCTTAGAGGCTTGAGCAAAGTAAGTTTAGCGAAAACGTTACTTGCCCAAGTTTACCATTATACCCGTTCCCATTAAAAGCACTCTAAAAACATGTACCTTGTTTGGTAGTGAAAATCTGAGTCATTATTTAGCTAAGTCATTTAAGATATTAGAAATTAAGGTAAAGCGTTTTTGAGTATCATCGTTGGCTTTTACAAACTTCAATTTGCTTGCTCCAGCCATGCTATACACTGCTGGATTTTTTTGAATTAAACCAATAATTAGCATAGGGTCAACGCTGGTATCATTACTAAATTCAATCGAGCCACCTGTGGCACTCGCCTCAATTCGCGAAATACCAATAGTCTGCGCTTTAAGGCGTAGCTTGGCAATTTGGACTAAATTTTTACTTGGTTGAGGCAATAAACCAAAACGGTCAATGAGCTCAACTTGAATATCATCTAGCTCATTTTTGTTTTTACAGCTAGCAATACGTTTATATAAACTTAAACGTAAGCTAACGTCAAAAATGTAATCATCAGGTAGCAGCGCTGGTACACGTAACTCAATCTCAGTCTGCGTAGACATTACTTGGTCTAATGATAGTTGTTTACCTTCTTTAAGTGCTGCAACGGCTTGATCGAGCATTTCCATATACAAACTAAAGCCAACTTGGCACATTGAGCCACTCTGGTCTTCACCTAATAACTCACCCGCGCCACGAATTTCTAAATCGTGAGTTGCTAAAGTAAAACCTGCGCCTAAATCTTCCAGAGAGGCGATAGCCTCTAAGCGTTTTTTAGCATCTTTAGTAATGCGTTTTTCATGCGGCGTTAACAGATAGGCATAAGCTTGATGATGCGAGCGACCTACACGGCCACGCAGTTGGTGTAATTGTGCTAAACCAAGATGATCTGCTCTGTCCATAATGATGGTATTGGCACTGGGTACATCGATACCCGTTTCAATAATTGTGGTACAAACAATGACGTTAAAGCGTTGATGATAAAAATCACTCATGATGCGTTCAAGCTCACGCTCACGCATTTGTCCATGGGCCGTGACGACACGAGCCTCAGGCACTAATTTTTGGATGTCTGCTGCAGTTTTATCAATAGTATCAACATGGTTATGCAGATAATACACCTGACCACCGCGTGAGGTTTCACGTAATACAGCTTCCCGAATTAATGCTTCATCGTGTTCTCGTACAAAGGTTTTTACCGCTAAACGTTTAGCGGGTGGCGTGGCAATAATAGACAAGTCACGCATTCCACCCATGGCCATATTTAAGGTACGAGGAATAGGGGTTGCCGTTAGTGTTAAAATATCAACGTTACTGCGTAGCTGTTTGATTTTTTCTTTTTGTTTAACACCAAATCGATGTTCTTCATCGACTACCAGTAACCCTAAATCTTTATATTTAATGCTGTTTTGAAGTAATTTATGGGTACCGATTAGAATGTCGACTTGACCAGACTCAACTCTCGCAATCACTTCTTTTTGTTCTTTAGGTGTTTTAAACCGTGATAATACTTCAGTGACTACCGGCCAATTAGCAAATCTATCTCTAAAGTTTTCATAATGTTGTTGAGCGAGTAATGTGGTGGGGACAAGTATTGCGACTTGTTTACCATCATTAACTGCCACAAAGGCTGCACGCATAGCGACTTCTGTTTTACCAAAACCAACATCACCACACACAAGCCTGTCCATGGTTTTTGGCGACAACATATCGCTTACTACGGCATTAATGGCTTGTTTTTGGTCGAAGGTTTCTTCAAAACCAAAACTGTCACTAAAAGCTTGGTAGTCTTGTTTATCACGTTTAAAACTATAACCATGGTTGCTGGCACGTTTTGCGTAAATATCGAGTAATTCGGCGGCAACGTCACGGACTTTCTCTGCTGCTTTCTGCTTAGCTTTACTCCAAGTATCATTACCTAGCTTATGCAGTGGCGCATGGTCACTATCAGCACCTGAATATCTACCAATTAAGTGTAAAGAGCTAACAGGGACATAAAGTTTGGCTTCGTTAGCATAACTAAGCACCAGAAATTCGGTAACTATGCCGCCATTTTCAATGGTCTGTAGACCTAAATATCGGCCAATGCCATGTTCAATATGGACCACAGGTTGGCCAATGGTTAACTCAGCAAGGTTTTTAAATAACGCATCAGCTTGTAAATCTTGCGCTTTGGTACGTCTTCTAGCTTGAGATACATGATCGCCTAATAACTCGGCTTCAGTAACTAGGGCAATCGCATTTTTCTGACTATTACCTTTCGCTTGGAAGGCAAAACCCTGAGTTAAACTATTAACGGTAATACCAAGGGTATCCGTTGCGTTAATAAAGTCGTCAATGTTATCAAACTGAGCAGGTCTAATATTGTCACGCTCAAGTAACTCAAGCACACTTTCTCGGCGACCTTGGCTTTGCGCAACAAAAAGCACTTTGTTGGGCGTCTCTTTACTGGCGATGAATTGGTTGATTAATTCGAACGGCTGCTTCAGTTTATGATTAATCGTTAAATCAGGCAGCGGTTTAACATCAAAACATATTTCGCTACTTTTGCTTTTTACTTCAGCACTTGTCTCAGCATCGACTTCAGCAGTAACAAGGTCTTCGCTAGCCTGATTGTCACTACGTTGAGTTTTAATCGTCTCTATTTTCGTTTGCTTAGCAATGGTGATGCGATCAAAAGGTTTTAACGCGCTATAAAGCGTATCAGCGGTTAAAAATAGCTGTTCTGGCGGTAATAAAGGCCGAGTAGGGTCGTAACGTCTATTTTCATAACGGTACTCTATATCGAGCCAGTATTGCGTTAAAGAGTGCTCAATATCTCCGCTAATAACGACCAGAGTATTATCAGTTAAATAATCACAAAGAGTATTACTTAAGGTTGCACCTTCTTTTTCAGTGTCCTGTTTATTATCAAAAAACAGTGGTAGGTAATACTCGATGCCAGGCGGCAAAATGCCATTACTGACTTTGTGATAAACAGACTCTTTATGAATATTGCCCTGAAATTGTTCACGAAATTGACTACGAAATAAGCTGATACCCGCTTCATCGATGGGGAACTCGTGCGCGGGCAATAAATTAATTTCATCAATCTTCTCTTTTGAACGCTGACTTTCTGGATCAAAGAGTCTAATTTCATCAATTTCATCATCAAAGAAATCTAAACGAAATGGCTTATTACTTCCCATAGGGAAAAGATCTAAAATAGCGCCTCGAGCAGAAAACTCTCCATGCTCTAATACTTGATCAACATTACGATAGCCACTTGCTTCCAGGGCTTGTCGCATTTGATGTAAATCTCTCTTATCGCCTTGTTTTATTATTAAGCTGTTCGCTTCAATATATTGTTTAGGAGCAAGCTTTTGTACTAGAGTGGTTACCGGCACAATAATTATGCCAGACTCCATACGTGATAATTGGTACAAGGTAGCAAGACGCTGAGAGATAATATCTTGGTGAGGTGAAAAATTATCGTACGGTAGTGTTTCCCAGTCAGGAAATAAGCAGATATTAGCCTTATTTTGGCTATCGCTCTTAGCTAAACTTAGTAACTCTTGCTCAATTTTAAGCGCTTGAGGAGTATTACTTGTTATCAATAATATAGGCGTTTGCGCTGTTTTTGCTGCTTGATAAAGAGCAAAGCTACTGCTGCTGCCATGTAAATTATGCCAACTCTTCTTATCGGGATTTTTACCTCGGCGCTTGGCCAATACCGGGGTTAACAGGCTGCTTGCTTTGCTCATGATTTCCTTACAGTAATTAATAGACGATAAAATAATGACAGCTATTCTAATTAAGCTATGACCAAAGCGCTAGTAGATACGTATTTTTGTTTTGTTTGTTGGAAAATAGTTGAATTTAGGGTTAAATACTAGATAGTTAACCTCAACGTTGTTTGATGAGCAGTTAAAAGTTTAAACAAAGTTCAGGTTTGTTAACAAAATTCAATTTATTTAGGGATATTTTTCATGGTTAAAACCACTGAGAGTAAATTAAAACGCTTATTTTTTACCGTCAGTTTAGCGGTTGTTTTGTCTGCTTGCCAAGCTTTACCACTAAACCAATCGCAAGCGATAGTACATGATGAATATGTGAGCTCAGGTGACTTGTTACCCATTGAAGCTATTACCACTATTGACGGTGAAGAACTGGACTTACAGCAATTAGGAAAACGTAAATTAGTTATTTTATTTGCCACTTGGTGTCATGATTCTAATCGTTTACTTAAAGCATTAAACAGTTCCCCTTTACTTGAAATGGAAGGTATTGAAATAGTTGCTATTGCTCGAGAAGAAGATCTCGAGACAGTTACTGCTTGGCGTGATAAGCGTGGTATTAAGGTCGCATTAGCGGTTGATAATGACCGTAGTATATACAGACGTTTTGCGTCGGGTGGTATTCCACGTTTGATCACCATAGGTGAAAATAACAAAATTATCAAAATGAACTTAGCCGAAGGTGAACAACAACTTGCAAAAATTGTTTGGCAATAGAATCATTTGGCAAAACTTAGACATAATATAAATCATTGTTAGCTTATAACGAGCAAGCCATTAATAATTTGAATGCTTAAGGTGTATTTTGACAAAAGTGAGTTATCGATCTAAACCTAGTAATGACTGTCCAGTTGCTACTAGGTTTTTTATTAGACACTATTCAGTTGCTTTTTTAATGGATAATACCATTTACATTAAGTTAGTGAACAACATTCAATGAGGATACTTCTTCAAGTTCAAGGCGCGTGATTGAGCAATAGCTGGCTATTGGGATGGAGCGCAACGCAGAAATTGTAGAGTTAGATCATTTGAAGGTGGGCAATTAATTAGTGTAATTGGTATAACTTTACAAGGAATTAAAGATGAATATTCAGCCAAAACACCTCAACAAAACCCTTTCAGTCTTAACTTTAGGTATTATTTTACTTGTTAACTCTTCATTAGGTCTTGCTAAAGAAACTAATGTTACTCAGGCTGCACAAGGACAAAGTGCACAATCAGTAAAATCACAAGTTGTTAACTTGAATAAATCAACCTTTGAACAGTTGGTGACATTAAAGGGCGTCGGGAATACTAAAGCTCAAGCCATTATTGTTTATCGTCAACAAGTTGGTGCCTTCAAATCGGTCAATGAGCTAACTAAGGTTAGTGGTATTGGTGAAAAGATTGTGAGTGATAATAAGGCGAGGTTAAGTATTTAGGCTTGGTATAAGCTCAGATCCATTATTTAAAAAGTCAGCGCAATGCTGACTTTTTTTTTAATTTTGCATTTTCGAGCATGACCATTCATAAAATGTAGCCGAAATATCCTAATAATTAGATTAACTCCAGCCCCCTATATTACTTTTGGTTATATTGAATACGTTTCTTATATGGAAAATATATCTATTTATGGCATTATAAGGATATTAATTTTTCATAAAGTTTGTATTAGCAATGAATTTAACCCATTTAAAAACACTTGAAGCTGAATCTATCCATATTTTTCGTGAGGTAGCGGCTGAATTTGATAATCCCGTGATGCTGTATTCTGTCGGTAAAGACTCGGCAGTATTACTACATTTAGCTCGAAAAGCCTTTGCGCCAGGTAAAATTCCTTTCCCGTTATTACATGTTGATACTAATTGGAAATTTAAAGAGATGATTGCCTTTCGTGATCAAATGGCGAAAGACTATGATTTTGAGTTGCTAGTGCACAAAAATCCAGAAGGTATTGAAATGGGCATGGGCCCATTTACCCACGGTAGTGCGACGCATACTGATGTGATGAAAACTCAGGGCTTAAAACAAGCGCTTAACAAGTACGGTTTTGATGCTGCTTTTGGTGGCGCACGTCGTGATGAAGAAAAATCACGAGCGAAAGAGCGTGTGTATTCATTCCGTGATGAAAATCATCGTTGGGATCCGAAAAGCCAACGTCCAGAATTATGGAATATCTACAACGGTAAAGTAAATAAAGGCGAAAGCATCCGTGTTTTCCCATTATCTAACTGGACTGAACTTGATATCTGGCAGTACATCTACTTAGAAAGTATTCCAATTGTGCCGCTTTATTTAGCTGAGAAGCGTCCTGTTGTTGAGCGTGATGGTACCTTAATCATGGTTGATGACGACCGTATGCCAATTGGTGAAGATGAAGAAGTTCAAATGAAGAGTGTTCGTTTTAGAACATTAGGCTGTTACCCATTAACAGGCGCAGTTGAGTCAACGGCTAATACCTTACCTGAAATTATTCAAGAAATGCTATTAACGAAAACCTCTGAACGTCAAGGGCGCGTGATAGATCACGATAGCGCTGGTTCAATGGAAAAGAAAAAAATGGAAGGCTATTTCTAAGCCGCATTTACTTTATAGCACTTTTATTGATGAACAATTTTGGAAGGAAAAACTTATGAGTCACCAATCAGACTTAATTGAAGAAGATATTCAAGCTTATTTAAAGCAACATGAAAACAAAGAATTAGTACGTTTCTTAACGTGCGGTAGCGTAGATGATGGAAAAAGTACCTTAATTGGGCGTTTATTGCATGACTCAAAAATGATTTTTGAAGATCAACTTGCTGCTATAGAAAAAGACTCTAAAAAATCAGGTACTACCGGCGAAGCAATAGATTTAGCACTGTTAGTTGATGGCTTACAGTCTGAACGTGAGCAAGGCATCACTATTGATGTTGCTTATCGTTATTTCTCAACCGACAAGCGTAAGTTTATTATCGCTGACACCCCAGGCCATGAACAGTATACCCGTAACATGGCTACAGGTGCTTCAACCTGTGATATTGCGATTATATTAATTGATGCGCGCTATGGCGTACAAACACAAACCCGTCGTCATTCATTTATTTGTTCGTTGTTGGGTATCAAGCACATTGTTGTTGCGGTAAACAAAATGGATTTGGTTGACTATTCTCAGGAACGCTACCAAGAAATCAAAAAAGAGTACCGTGAATTCACTGAATCATTAGAGTTCTCTGATGTGCGTTTTGTGCCACTGTCAGCACTTAATGGCGATAACGTGGTAGACGAAAGCGTAAACATGCCTTGGTATCCAGGCGCTACGTTAATGAAGCTACTTAATACTATTGATGTGAAGACGCAAGAGCAATTCACCCAACTGCGTTTTCAAGTGCAATATGTTAACCGACCTAATCTAGATTTCCGTGGTTTTGCCGGCACACTTGCTTCAGGTCACGTACTCGTTGGCGATACTATTGTTGCATTGCCATCAGGTAAAGAGAGTGTAGTAAAAGAAATCGTCACTTACGATGGTAATTTAGAGCGCGCTGATAAAGGTATGGCCGTAACGCTAACCCTTGAAGATGAAATTGATATTAGCCGCGGCGAAATTATTGTTAAAAAGGGTAGCTTACCGATATCAGCTAAAGAATTCAGTGCAACGGTAGTTTGGATGCATGAAAATGAACTTGAGCCTGGTCGTGAGTATTTTATCAAGCACGGCAGCAAAATGACTACAGGTCATGCACAAAACATTGTTAGCAAGTATGACGTTAACACTATGGAAAGTTTATCTAGCTCACAACTAGCGATTAATGACATCGGTATTGTTAATTTTGTTGCTGGCGAAACCTTACATTTCGATGCTTACGAAGATAATCAAGGCACTGGTGCTTTCATTATTATTGATAGATTAAGTAATGTTACGGTTGGTGCGGGCATGATAAACCATGCTATCGATGAAAAAGCACAGGAGTATTCAGCGTTTGAATTAGAGTTGAATGCCTTAGTTCGCAAGCAGTTTCCACACTGGGGTGCGCGCGACATTACTAAATAGCTATTTAATAGTTACTAACCATTCTCCTTGTTGCTGTAGCGTCCAATTTATGCGTCAAAAGTACTCATTGACTAACGTCAACTCCGTGCTTTTTTCTTTAACTTGAACACTTCAGTTTAAAGGTGAATGATTAGTTTCATCAATTGATGAACCATGCTCTTAATTGATATGAACCCAGGACAATATGCATCCTGCATTGTCTAATAAGTAACATCCTGTCACGTCCGATTAAATACCTCGGAAATGACGTACATACTCCCTTAGGACGCAAAACTAAATGGCAATAGAGCAGTGGTTGATGATAGGTGTGTTTGTTGCCACTTTTATCAGCTTAGTTAAATACAGCCACGTACCAGAGCGGGTTTTCTCTGTGACGATATTGTTGTGTTTGGCACTGTCGTTTGTCAGTGTTGATGACATTTTAACGAATGCCGTTAACCCAGGTCTTGTCACCCTTGTTTTACTTGTGCTGTGTTCTTTCGCTTTTGAACGAACCAGTATTTTAAGGCGCTTATCAGCCGGTGTTTTTAATGGCTCAAAAGTAAAGTCGACCTTACGATTATTACTTGGTACTGCTTTAGCCTCAGCGCTTATGAGCAACACTGCGGTGGTCGCAACACTCATCAATACCGTGAAAAAAAACAAACTCATTAATCCCGGTAAGCTTTTATTACCGCTGTCATTTGCCGCTATTTTAGGGGGAACATTGACGTTAGTGGGTACCTCTACCAATCTTATTGTAAACAGCTTATTGATTAAGCAAGGTCATGATGGTTTTGGCTTTTTTGATTTCACCTTAATTGGTTTATCGGCTTTTGTTTTATGTTTATTTGTTATTTTAGTGCGCAGTCGTACCTTACCAGACTTAGATGACGATGATTTAGCGACCAATGAGTATTTGCTCGAAGCCGAAGTAGCTACAGCTTCTACCTTAATTGGTAAAAGTATTGAAGAAAATGGCTTGAGAAATTTGAACTCTTTATTTCTTGTTGAAATAGTACGTCAAGGTAGATTAATTTCACCAGTTTGCCCTGAAGAATGCCTCCAAGCACAAGATAAGCTTATTTTTAGTGGTGATATCTCCAAAGTGCTAACATTACAACAGTTTGATGGTTTGAATTTGTATGCAGAGCAAGATGATTTATTACGTGATAATTTAACGGAAGTGCTGGTAAAAGCGGATTCAACTATTGCAGGAAAAACCTTAAAAAAAGCCGGGTTTCGTGCGCGTTTTGATGCTGCTGTTGTGGCGGTTCGCCGAGAAGGTGGCGCACTATCAGGAAAATTAGGCGATATCGTACTACAGCCTGGAGATTTTCTGGTGTTAGCGGTAGGGCAAGACTTTGCCACTAGACCTAACTTGTCAAAAAACTTTTACATCTTATCAGGCCATCAGGCTGAGAATATGCTCAATGGTTGGCGTGATTACACCACTGTTTGGGGCTTTATCGCCAGTATTTTAGTGTCCGTTTTTACGCCACTGCCTTTACTGAGCTGCTTATTTATCTATTTGGCATTTTTAATTTTCAGTGATTCACTATCAGTTAATGAAATAAAACGCCGCTTTCCTTTAGAAATTTGGATGATCGTATTAGGTGCCTTAACATTGGCTTCAGCCATTGAAAATACCGGCATTGCTGTTATGTTGGCGCAAAATATTGAAGGTTTCTTACACGGTCAAAGTATCTATATCGCTTTTGTTAGTATCTTTCTTTTAACGCTGATAATGACTGAGCTGATCACCAATAGCGCTGCGGCAGCCTTAGCCTTTCCTATTGCTTATAATATTGCCTTAGGCCTTGGCGTAGACCCTACGCCTTTTGTGATGGCGGTTGCTTTTGCTGCAAGCGGCAGCTTTATCAGTCCTTATGGTTACCAAACCAATGTGATGGTGTATAACGCGGGTAATTACCAGTTAAAGGACTTTGTCCGTTTTGGTTTACCTATTTCACTGATTTATAGCGCAACGGTAATTTTGGTTATTCCCATTGTTTATCCGTTTTAATTTTCCTGTTAACTTGGTCGTTAAGTAATTTGCATAATCTGATTTATGTAACCCAATTAGTGACCTTGATTACACTTCAATAAAGAGCTTATCTAGCATGACAACAACAAACATGAAAACAGAAAATACTGTGTGGCATAACCAACAAATCAGCAAAGAACAACGCGCTACGCTAAAACAGCAAAAACCAGCGTTACTTTGGTATACCGGTTTAAGTGGCTCGGGTAAATCTACCGTAGCCAATGCGGTGGATGCGCTGTTGTTTAAGCTAGGTTGTCATAGTTATTTACTTGATGGTGATAATGTACGTCATGGTCTTAATGGTGACTTAGGTTTTAGTGATGAAGCGCGAATTGAAAATATTCGTCGTATTTCAGAAGTTGCTAAATTATTCCTTGATGCCGGCCTAATCGTGTCAACGGCCTTTATTTCTCCTTTTGCTAGTGATAGAGCGTTAGCCAAAGCTAAGCTTGAAGACGGCGAATTTATTGAAGTCTTTATCGATACCCCAATCAGTGTGTGTGAACAGCGTGATCCTAAAGGGTTATACAAAAAAGCAAGAGCAGGTGAGATAAAAGACTTTACCGGTATTGACTCAACTTATGATGTACCCACTGCGCCGCAAATTCATGTTAAAACGGCAGAGCAATCTGTTGAGCAATGTGCAGAGCAAATTGTAAGTCATTTAATTGAGCAGGGCTTTATCAGTGAAATGACGCTAAGCTAAGAGCCAGTTAACGTTCAACTAATACCAATTCCATTAAATTTATTCCCATCTCAGAGCTATGTCAGAGGAGCTATAACAATCAAATTTTGTGCAGATATAGTCATTCTATATCTAACAAATTTTCGCAGTTATTGCTTTTCTGACAAGCTCCCTAGGGCGAGTTTAAAAGGCTTACATACTGTGTTATTGATTTTGACAAGGGAACAACCATTCTCTTCAATCAATGCCTTGCCTCTAAGCCTTTTAATTCTCGCTGAGTGGGAAATAACTTAATGGACTTGGTATAACTATCAATTATAAAAGTCAGGAATATTTCCACTATGCATTATGATGTATTTAACGGCGATGCCGACGGCATTATTGCTTTACTACAATTACGCTTAGCCGCACCTAAAGAATCAGTGCTTATTACAGGGGTTAAGCGCGATATTAGCCTACTTAAACAAGTTGATATCACCAAAGCGACTTCAGTAACCGTGTTAGATATTTCTTTGGAAAAGAATAATCAAGCGTTACAAGGGCTACTCGATAGCCAAATTGACGTGTTTTATATTGACCACCATAGAACAGGTGACATTCCAAAATCGAATAAATTAATAACATTACTTAATACCGATGCGAATACTTGCACTAGTTTGTTGGTAAATGATTTTTTGAAGGGCCAATATAGCTATTGGGCAGTTGCCGCAGCTTTTGGCGATAATATGCATGCTAGTGCCAGCGATTTAGCACAGAAAGTTGGTTTATCTAAACATCAGCAGAATCAGCTTAATGAGTTAGGTACATATATTAATTATAATGGCTATGGACAGGAATTAAGTGACTTACACTTTCATCCTGCAGCGCTATATCAGGCATTACTAGAATATCCCGACCCTTTCGTATTAATTAATCAAGAAGATTCTATTTTTAATCAGCTGAAGACTGCATATTTAGCCGATATGGCGAAAGCGTGTGCTGCAGATGTCTTGAGTGATAGTGACGTAGTTAAAACGATAGTGCTCGAAGATGCACCTTGGTCTCGCAGAGTAAGCGGTGTTTTTGGTAATGAATTAGCAAACCAAGCACCAGATAAAGCGCATATTGTTATCACGCTTAATCCAATTGACATTGATCTTCAATCGAAAAATGAAGGTCAAAAGGAACAAAGTTATACTTTAAGTTTGCGCGCTCCGCTAAATAATAAACAGGGCGCTGGTGATATCTGTGCTCAGTTTCCAACCGGCGGTGGTAGAGCAGCTGCGGCAGGCGTTAATGCTTTACCTAAGAGTAGAGTAGATGAATTTATAAAGCACGTTGAAAGCTATTATCGAGGCTAGTATAAAAAATTAACAGTAGAGCCCACTAACAAAAATAGAAATTAGTATCAAAGTCAAAAACTAAGCGCTAAAATAGTTGGTATCACGTTGAATTGTTTTAGTCTATTTTAACGATCTAGTTCAATAGACGATTTCAGTTAGTAATCGAAAAGAGTAAGGATATATGAGTTTATTAATCACAGGCGGTACTGGTTATATTGGTAGCCACACCGTTGTTGAATTATTGCAAAGTACCAAAGAACAAGAGATTGTTATTGTTGATAATTTATCTAATTCGTCAACTAAAGTACTGGAACGGATTAAACAAATCACGAATAAAACCGTCACCTTTATTAAAGCGGATGTTTGTGATGAAAACGCGCTAGAACAGGTTTTTAATGAACATAAGATAGAAGCGGTAATTCATTTTGCTGGATTAAAAGCGGTTGGCGAGTCGAATGAAATCCCATTAGCGTATTATCAAAATAATGTTTCAGGTACGATTACGTTATTGCGAGTCATGGCAAAATATCAGGTTAAGAATTTAGTTTTTAGTTCTTCAGCCACTGTTTATGGGAATAACGTATCACCATTAAACGAAACCATGGCTACTTCAGCAACTAATCCTTACGGTCAAACCAAGCTGATGGTTGAACATGTTCTATTTGATTTAGCCAAAAGTGATGCATCTTGGTCCATTGCTTGTTTACGTTACTTTAATCCTATTGGCGCGCACCAATCAGGACTAATTGGCGAAAACCCTAATGGCATTCCTAATAATTTATTACCTTATGTAGCACAAGTCGCAGTAGGGCGCTTAGAGCAGTTGCAAATTTTTGGCGATGATTATGATACGCAAGATGGCACCGGTGTACGCGACTATATTCATGTGGTTGACTTAGCACAAGGCCATGTAAAAGCATTAGAAAGTCTCGGTCATGCTAAAGGCACAGTTAAAGGTTGTCAGGCAATTAACTTAGGTACCGGTAATGGTACGTCGGTACTAGAGATAGTTAATACTTTTAAAGACATCAGTAAGCAAGATATTCCTTATCAAGTAGTGCCACGCAGAGCTGGAGATTTAGCGACTGTGTATGCTGATGCTTCTTTAGCAAATGAACTATTAGATTGGCAAGCTAAGCTCGATTTAACTGCCATGATCCAAGATACTTGGCGTTGGCAGTCTGAAAACCCGAATGGTTTTTAAAAGAAACTAGTACTAAGCGTATTACCTAATACATAAAAAAGACTAATGGTTTACACCTTTAGTCTTTTTTTCCATTTTTAGCGCTCATTATTATATGATGAAATTGTCTTTTTAGTCATCAACACATAACAACTGCTAAAGAGCAATCCACCTACAGCTCCCCATAAATGTGCATCGACTGCTACATTGGCATCAATTAGCGACGATACTTGCTCGCTTGCTCCGTAAAATTGTTCATGTGCTATTTTTAGCCATACTCCGACAAATAATAAGTAACCAGTTTTATCTTTATGACGAATGTCCATGATGGCGCCAAAAACGAAAATTCCGTGTAAAACGCCTGAAAGACCAACATATTGACGAATTTCAGGAGAGAAAAAATACATACCGGCACTGCAGGTCAAGGCTGATGTGATAAAGAGTAAACTGTAGCTTTTTACATTATAAAAATGACCATGCAATGCCCACAGAAGGGCTAATGCGGCTAAATTTAATAATAGATGAAACCCATTGGTGTGAAAAAAGTGTCCAGTGAATGTACGCCATAACTCACCTTGGCTAATTAATTGATATTGATAAACGAAAAGCTCACTAACCGCATCATTAAAAAAATAGGCGAGAATAGCGAGGATAGCGATGATCGTAACGAGCATGCTGTGTTGTTTTTTTAGAGGAAGATTTTTAAATGTTAATGTCATGCGCTTAAATACTAGTCATTGAATGTCAGTCGTTAAAAGTTATCAGTTAGTGATTTATAAAGTATTTATATATCACTAATAAAGTATACAATGACTGCTTTATTAATTGCGCTTTATTTTACTCCTATATGTCTAGAACACTTTGCCTTGGTTGTCAGCGGCCCCAAAAAGCTTGTATCTGTACTTTTATCGCAGATATACCGAATGATATTCATGTCGTTGTACTACAACATCCTAGTGAAGTATCACAAACAAAAGGCACTGTTGCCTTATTAGCAAAATCATTACAATCTTGCCAAGTTATCGTCGGTGAGAATTTTGATGAGGAAGCTTGCTTCTTAAAATTAATGGAGCAATATCAGCTCGTTTTACTTTATCCAGGTGAAAAAGCACAAACTCTTAATCAAAACTTTGTCGCGCAATTGACTCATCTCGATAAAAGTAATGAAAATATAGAAGACGCGACTCAATTCAAAACCAAACTTGATGCCAAACCTCTTGGTTTAATTATTCTTGATGGTACCTGGAAAAAAGCCTATCGCATGTTTATGCTATCAACAAAATTACAACAATTACCGCAAGTATGCCTACCCGATTATTTAGCTAATGCGGGTCAATACCTTATTCGAAAAGTAGCGAAAAAAAATGCCTTATCTAGTTTAGAAGCAAGCTGTTATGCTTTAGCCCTTTTGGAGCAGAGTACAGAACAGGTTTATGACTCAGCAGCGCAAGATTATGATGCTGAGCCGATTACGCCCGAACATGCAGGTAAATACCAACCGTTACTTGAAAAATTTAAACAATTTAACCAATTCCAATTATCTTTTAGACCTGCGAACAAAGCCCTTAAGGAAACTTGATGATTCATCATTCATTTTTATTACGATTTTCTACACTTGCATTTGTTGTTACTCACCTTTTAATAAGTCAGACAGCGCTGGCGAAACGTGAAATCCGTGAACCCGAAGCTGCAACGGGCTTTAATCAAAAGAAAGCTGTTTTTGCTAAGCAATATATGGTGGTTGCTGCCAATCCTTATGCAAGTAAAGCAGGATTAGCAATGCTTGATAAAGGCGGTAGTGCTGTTGATGCGGCTATTGCCGCTCAACTTGTACTTAGCTTAGTTGAACCGCAATCCTCGGGTCTTGGTGGTGGTACCTTTATGCTGCATTGGCACAATAAAAACCAAAAACTAACGACTTTTGATGGCAGAGAAACTGCGCCACAAAACGCGACAAGTGAATTGTTTTTAGATAAAAATGGCAAGCCACTTAAGTGGTCTGATGCCGTTGTAGGTGGTAAGTCTGTTGGTGTCCCAGGATTACTTGCGGCGCTTAATAAAGCACATCAACAATTTGGTGTGTTGCCATGGAAAGCATTATTTCAGCCAGCGATTGAGTTAGCTGAAAATGGCTTTATTGTATCGCCGCGTTTAGAACAATTACTAGGTATGAATTTCAATCCAGGCATTCATATTTTACCTGAGATTAAGAACTATTTTTCACCTAATGGTATTGGTATAAAAGCGGGTGATACCCTAAAAAACCCCAAGTTGGCTAAAGCGCTTCATAGTATTGCTAACGAAGGGGTTGAGGTGTTCTACCAAGGTTGGATAGCCAAGAAAATAGTTGCAAAGGTGAAAAATTCAGTTGTTTCACCTGGGTTATTAAGTCTGGATGATATGAAAAATTATCAAGCAATAGAACGCGCTTCTGTTTGTGGTCCTTACCATCAATATAAGATATGTGGCATGGCACCGCCAAGCTCGGGCGGTATCAGCGTTATTCAGATTTTAGCGCAACTACAATCATTTGAACTTGCCCAATACCCGCCAAATTCTTTACATGCGATACACCTATTAACACAAAGTTCACGATTAGCCTTTGCAGATAGAAATAAATACATTGCCGATAGTGATTTTGTCAGCGTACCCGTTAAAGGATTATTAGCTGAAGATTACATCGCTAAACGTGCGGCTTTAATTGATGAAAAAAGAGATATGGGTCAGGCAATCGCAGGCAATCCACAAAACAGTTTAGTGTTAGCGAATGATAACGCAATTGAAAGACCATCAACCACTCATTTGGTGGTTGTTGATAAACAAGGTAATGCCATATCAATGACCAGTAGTATTGAAAATGGTTTTGGCTCAGCTCTAATGGTGCAAGGCTTTATTTTAAATAATCAATTAACTGATTTTTCATTGGCGCCAAAGCGTGATGGGAAATGGGTAGCCAATCGTGTAGAACCATTAAAAAGGCCCCGTAGCTCCATGGCACCGATGATGGTTTTTAATGAAGATAATTCATTACGTTTGATACTTGGTGCGCCCGGGGGTAGTCGTATTATTAATTATGTAGCGCAAACTATTATCGGTGTACTCGATTGGCAACTGAATGTACAACAAGCTGTTAATTTGCCCAAAGTAACCAACCGAAATTACGTCACTACGTTGGAGTTAGATACTGATGTTGCTAAACTAAAACCTGCGCTTGAAGCGAGAGGACATACGGTGAAAATTCGAGCCTTAAATAGTGGTTTACATGCAATTGAAGTCACTAATAGTGGGCTTGTTGGCGGAGCTGATCCACGTCGAGAAGGATTAGCGCTAGGGCGTTAAATTCTTATAAACTCACTCTACTTGAAAGCCTAAAAGGCATCATCAAGTAGAGTGAGTTTATTTGTGTAGGCTAAGTATGCACATTCCAATAACATCGTTGTTTGCAATCCCAATAGCCAGCTATTACCCAATCAATCGCCTTGATCTTGAAAATTTATCCTCGTTGCTTATGTTGCACTGAAGTTGAACCATTAATTAATCTGATTGGTATTACTCGTCAATTAATCGCCATTATCTATTCCAACTCCAATTTACTCTCTCTGATATACACCAATTCTGCATAAACATATTTGCAAAATAATTATCCATTTATTTTGGTGTGATAATTGCTTAACTCTATTTATTAGTAGTCCCGCTAATACCGACTAAAAACCGACAAAATGTTGGCAGGAGTGTAAAATAGTGAGCTCGAACAAACTTCCGTACATCGCTCAAGTGTTATGTGTTTTTATTGTTATGTTGGCAAGTAAAAGCCACGCATTAGAAAGCTCAGTGCAACTTCATAAAGTTGATCAAGATAAAAGCTATGGGTATAGCCTTTCAATAGGTGATGAGTTCTTTAATCAAAAAGCGTTTAATTGGCAGGTCAGTTATAATCGCCTTGAAAACGTAGCGATTAGCGATTTGGATGAAATAAGTAAAGAGTGGGATAAAGCAGGTTTTGACTTCACCATTCAAACAGTAGACTTATCTTTAGGTTATCGTTATTACCCTCAATCTTATGATAAATTTATCAGTAGCCTTATGCTTGAATTTCAATTGGGCGCATCCATTAACCTCAGCGAAAATAAACTAATTCCTAATCCTGATCTTAATGTAGATGATATTTACTTTGCAGAGCAAGGGGATATCAATCCTGTTATGTCCATTTCCCTTCAAAAAAGCTTCACCAAAAACTCAGCTATGCATATAGGTTTCAAACATTATCCTAGCTATTCTGATTTTGGCAGTATTAGCACTGTATTTATCGGCTTTAATTATCGCTTTGGTCGCCAAGTTGGTTACTAACGTTACGTGTTAGTAACACTTTAATTATTCAAGTTAGATGTACATTGGCCGTTATAAAGAAGACCTGTAAACGGATTGTTGCAGTTAAACTTATTCTATCCCTTTATGTCTTATAACTTTACTGAAGTTATAAGACATAAATATCTGGTTTTAATTCCAGATAATACTCTCCGTGGAGAAACGTGTGTTGAAGTATAAAATATGGTGCTTTAAATTTTTAAGCATACTTACCCTTGTCATTAGTAGCAGTGCTTTTGCCGTAGATACAGACGGTGATGGCTATGATGATGCCGTCGATTTATTCCCTACCGATCCACTTGAATGGATTGACACCGATCTTGATGGCACAGGTAATAATAGTGACCCCGATATTGATGGCGATGGTTTACTTAATGGTGATAGTTCACCTTTCGGTAACGATAACAATGATGATGGCGATTTAGCCATTAACCTTTATGACCCTTTACCTAAAGACCCTAGTGAATGGCTTGATACTGATAACGACGGTCTAGGCAACAACACTGACACCGATGATGATAACGATGGTGTACCAGATCTTCTTGATGTATTTCCACTTAATTTACAAGAAAGCTTGGATTCTGATCTTGATGGCGTAGGCAATAATGCTGATGCTGATGATGATGGTGATGGCGTACTTGATGTTTATGATCAATTCCCTTTAGATCCACTCGAAACTGTAGATACCGACCTTGATGGTATTGGTAATAATGCTGATATAGATGATGACGGTGATGGTGTCAATGATGGCAGCGATGCTTTCCCTTTAGATTTTAATGTTAATGCTGATTTAGATGCAGATGGAATTGGCAATGCACAAGACCCTGATATCGATGGTGATGGTATTGTAAATACTCTTGATGTTTTCCGTTATGATTATAGTGAATGGTATGACACCGATGGGGACATGATAGGTAATAATAAGGATACCGATGATGATAACGATGGCGTATTAGATACCCTTGACGACATGCCTCTTGACCCATTAGAAATACTAGATACCGATAATGATGGCATAGGCAATAATGCCGATGATGATGACGATGGTGATGGTGTTCAAGACAGTATTGATATTTTTCCATTAGATAGCGCGGAACATCTTGATTTAGATACTGATGGTATTGGAGATAATAGCGATCCTGATATTGATGGCGATGGTGAACTAAATACCAACGATGCTTTTCCTTTTCTTGCTAGCGAGCAAAAAGATACTGACGGAGATGGTTTAGGGGATAAAAGTGATAATGATATTGATGGTGATGGCGTAACCAATGGCCCATTCACCTCAGGTAATTACAATGACCCATCAGACACAGTTTTTACTGGTAATGATTTTTTTCCGTTTACGGCTTCAGAGTATATTGATACGGATGGTAATGGCGTAGGTAATACGGCTGATCTCGATGATGACGGTGATGGTGTTTTAGATACAGATGATGTATTTCCTTTAGATAATACAGAACAAAAAGATCTTGATGGCGATGGCATTGGTGATAAAGGCGATCCAGATATTGATGGTGACGGGGTGACGAATGGGAATTTTTCTTCTGGTAATTATAGTGACCTTTCAGATCCTGTTTATAGCGGAAATGATGCTTTCCCATTTATAATGTTAGCAACAACCGATACCGATGGTGATCGTCTTCCTAACGAAGGTGGCGATACGCCTGATGATGATGATGATGGGGATGTTGATATCGGCGGCCTACCTGATGCAACAGATGCTTTTCCATTAGATCCTACTGAGTGGTTAGATTCTGATGGGGATGGCCTTGGCAATAATGCTGATAGTGATGATGATAATGATGGCATTTCTGATAACGAAGATGATTTCCCTCTAGATGCCTCTGAATATTTAAATACTGATGCTAGCCACCCAACCAATAGTGATTCAATCGGTAACAATGCTGACACCGATGATGATGGTGATGGCGTTTTAGATTGCACAGGAAATGGTTTACTTTGTGATGCTTACCCGCTAAATGCTAATGAGCAATATGATAACGATGGTGATGGCGTTGGCGATAATGCTGACAGTGATGATGATAACGATGGTTTTACTGATGCGATAGATGCCCTCCCTCTAAACCCTCTAGAATGGTTTGATACTGACCGAGATGGTACGGGTAATAATGCCGATACCGATGATGATGATGATGGACGCTCAGATAGTATTGATTTATTTCCTCTTGATAAAACTGAATGGCTTGATGCTGATAATGACGGCTTAGGTGATAACAGCGATAGTGATGATGACAATGATGGCGTCAGAGATATTGAAGATGCATTTCCTAATAACCCTGTTGAAAGTACTGATACCGACGGTGATGGTTTAGGTAATGTTTTTGATAGCAACGATGATGGTGATGACTTTTTAGATTTTGAAGATCAGCTACCACTAGATGCCACTGAGCATATCGATACCGATGGTGATTCAATTGGTAATAATGCTGATTTAGATGATGATGGCGATGGTATGAGTGATGAATTCGAACTATTGCATAATTTTGACCCGCTTAATGATGAAGATGGACTATACGATACTGACTCTGATGGTGTTACCAACGCAGCAGAAGCCTTAGCTGGAAATAATCCATTACTAGACGACTATGCGCCTATTATTACGCCGCCACAGGCTGTACATATATATGCCGATCATACGTTTACTAAATTGGAATTAAGTAAGTTAATTCAAATGACCAAAGTTTCAGTTACTGATGGAAAAGATGGTATTAATTGTTGTAATTTAACAGCCTTAGGCTTTGAAACCGGTGCTAAAAATATCACCTCTGGTTTATACCCGATAAAATGGCGAGCTGTTGACAATGCAGGTAATAGTGCGACAACAAATCAAGTACTTAATGTTCATCCGTTAGTGAACTTTTCTTCTGCACAAATTGTTGCTGAAGGTGGGATTGCTAGGGTAGAAGTTGTGTTATCCGGTGAAGCACCTGCTTATCCAGTGACATTACCCCTGACAATCACAGGTACTGTCGATAATGCGGACTACAATATTGCCGATAACAAAATAGTAATCGCACAGGGTACTGCAGGTTTTATCGATATCAATGTGAATAATGATTTTCAAGTAGAGGGTGATGAACAACTCATTCTTAGCTTTGAACAAGGCGTAAATGCCGGTGTTCATGCTGAACATATCATCACAGTTACCGAAGGTAATGTTGCGCCAACTATTAATCTAGCAATTTGGCAAAAAGGCATACAAGTACCTAGCGTTGCTAGTAATGATGGTGCAGTGACGGTCGTTTTGAGTATTAAAGACTCTAATGTTCAAGATACTCATCAAATTGACTGGCAAATTCCCGACTACTTGAATGCTGTGCTTTCAACAGATAAATTACAATTTGTCTTTCCAGTTGAAAGTTTGAGCCTACCGAAAGAAAACAAGGGCCTGATTCATCTTAGCGTCACGGTAACTGACAGCGGTAATAGTACCAATAGTGGTACTGAAGAGTTGTCACAAACTAAGCAGATTTCTTTAGTTTTATTGGCGACTCAACAAACATTACGTGGCCTAGATAGCGATAGAGACGGCTTAAGTGATTTGGTTGAAGGTTTTAGTGATGACGACTCAGACGGTTTGCCTGCTTACATGGATAATTCAACCATCCCTTATTTACAGCCACTACATATTAATGCGGCTTTAGTAAAATTAGCTGAAACTGAACCTGGGTTACACTTAAAGCTAGGTAAGTTTGCGCTGTTACAAACGTCTGATGGTATAGCGCTTTCGCAACAAGAAATCTTGGCTACAGGGTTGATTGAAGAAGACAGTTTAAAGAACTCTTTAGGTTATTTTGATTTTGAAATACACAATATTACCCCTTTTGGTCGCTCTGTTGCCATTGTGTTGCCTTTGTCTACTGCTATCGTTGAATACTCTGTTTATCGTAAGGTAAATTCAGAAAATCAATGGGCAGATTTTGCTGAAGATAGTAACAATGTACTTTCCACCAGTGCGGCAGTTAATGGCGTTTGTCCGCCACCGCACAGTGAGCTTTATCGAGCGGGCCTCAATGTGGGTGATACCTGTTTAAAGTTATATATTGAAGATGGTGGCGCAAATGATGCAGATGGCATTGCTAACGGGGTCATTGATGATCCTGGCGGTATAGCAGTTGACGTTCCCCCTGAAAAATCAAGCAGTGGTAGTTTGTCGTTTTTCGCTTTGTTCGCACTATTTTTAGTAGTTTTATCTCGATTAATGCGCTCAGAATATTTAGCTAAAGAATAGTTATAAGAAAATTAAAACGCGAACTAAGCAGCAATGCTTATCTTGAATTATTTATACCCGTTGCCATTCAAAGTACGTGATTTCAGTGGGAGATAAAAGTACTTTAAGCAAGGTTTTCATTTGAACAATGGTACATCCCTTGTTCGAATGAATAGCACCGCTTAAATCGCTTTTAGCCCCATCAAAGAAGCGCTTGAACAGCATCACTACGGCGTAGCACCTTTTTGTAAGGGAATAACCATTACTACAAAGGCGCACCTTGTATTGAAATTGCCCAAGCACTCTGAAACATGCATCTTGATTGGTAACGAGTATATGCTCTCATTATGAGGGCCTTTTTAATTTGTGATATAGGCTAACTATGGTTAACTTACGATAACTTGAGTTAATTCACCCTAATTTAGGGTAGATTATCGATAAATCATGTTTTTGGTTGAATCCTTGGCATATTCTTGCTCAAATGGCGCCCCAGAGTCATAAATAATTAACATTGGTTACTTAGTTCGCATCTTTCCTCATTACATCGATGGAATTAAAAGTGTATTACAACAGATAACCTAGACATAATAAGCAACAGTCACATAAATGAAATATTCCCGCGTCTTTATTAATAGCTTAGCTTATGAACTGGCCCCTGAAGTGGTAACCAGTGCAGAGCTTGAATCTCGTTTGACCCCGTTATATCAAAAGTTTCGTATTCCAAAGGGGCAACTCACTGCGTTAACTGGAATCGAGGAACGTCGTTGGTGGCCGACAGATCATATGCTTTCAGATGGCGCTATTGTTGCGGCCCAAAAAGCTATGAACGAAACAGGCATAGCAGCAGCGGATATAGGCGCAGTTGTTTATACTGGTGTATGTCGTGATCAACATGAGCCGGCTACTGCTTGTCGAATAGCCGCTAAGCTTGGTGTGTTAAAAGACACGGCAATTTACGATATCAGTAATGCCTGTTTAGGCGTTTTATCGGGTATTTTAGATATTGCTAATCGCATTGAACTTGGACAAATTAAAGCGGGTCTTGTTGTTTCGTGTGAATCAGCACGCCATATTGTTGATGTAACTATTGATGACATGCTTGCCGATCCAACAATGCAAAATTATGCTCGCTCTTTAGCAACGCTAACGGGTGGTTCAGGTGCTGTTGCGGTGTTACTTACCGATGGTAGTTTAAACCTTGATACTGACCGTAATCATCAATTATTAGGCGCAAGTCACTTATCAGCACCCGAACATAATAATTTATGTCAATGGGGCTTAAAAGAAGTGGGTCCACAACTTTTCCGTGAATTTATGCGCACTGACGCAGTAAGTTTACTTAAAGAAGGTGTTTCTTTAGCAAAAGATACTTGGGAACATTTTTTAGAACAACGTCAATGGGTTGAAGGACAAGTTGATAAAGTTATTTGTCATCAAGTGGGCGCAGCTAATCAAAAACAAGTGTTGACCGCTTTATGCATTAACCCTGAAAAAGAATTTCCAACGTTTAAGCTACTCGGCAATATGGGTACGGTTTCTTTGCCGGTAACGGCAGCGATGGCTCATGATCAAGGCTTCTTGCAAAAAGGTGATAATGTCAGCTTTTTAGGAATAGGCAGTGGCTTGAATTGTATGATGTTGGGGCTTAAGTGGTAACTATGTCAGATACTATGTCAAAAAGTATGTTAGAAAATAAGTTAACAAAACTATTCCCCTTTACCCGCAATTTTATTAATCGTAATGGCCATCAATACCATTATGTTAATGAAGGGCAGGGCTCTCCGGTTGTTATGGTTCATGGCAATCCAAGTTGGTCTTTTTATTACCGTAATTTAGTCAGCCAATTAAGCAAGAGTCATCAATGTATTGTGCCAGATCATATTGGTTGTGGTTTGTCTGATAAACCCGACGATGACGGTTATGATTACACCCTAGCGAATCGCATAGATGACCTAGAAGCATTACTTGAACATTTAGATGTAAAAGAAAATATTACCCTAGTGGTACATGATTGGGGCGGAATGATTGGTATGGGTTATGCTGCGCGTCACCCTGAACGAATCAAACGTCTGGTAATCTTAAACACTGGCGCTTTTCATTTACCTAAAGCAAAAAAACTGCCGCCTGCTTTGTGGTTAGGCCGAAATACTTTTGTGGGCGCTGCATTAGTGAGAGGGTTTAATGCCTTTTCAAGTGTTGCTTCCTATATTGGTGTAAAACGAAAGCCAATGTCTAAAGAAGTAAGAGAAGCTTACGTAGCACCTTTTAATTCATGGACAAATCGTATTTCAACGTTACGCTTTATTCAAGATATTCCGTTAAAAATAGGCGATAGGAATTATCAGTTAGTTTCTGACATTAGCGACAATTTAGCGCAGTTTAAGAAAATACCTATGCTAATTTGTTGGGGCCTAAAAGACTTCGTTTTTGATAGACACTTTTTAGATGAATGGCAACACCGTTTTCCAGATGCACAAGTACATGCTTTTGATGATTGTGGTCATTACATCCTAGAAGATGCCAGCGATGAAGTGGTTCCGTTAATAGAGAACTTCTTAAAAACAAGCGAAACCAAATTAGCTTAGAATTAACAGGACTTATTTAATAGGTAAAGTGTAAATGACAGAGACCATGGATAAGTCCAATCAAGCTAATTTATGTCGCCATCTCGCACATGCAGCAATAGCAACGCCCAACGCGTTAGCTGTTGCCGTACAAAAAAACCAACGAGGCAAGCTTACTTATCAAGAAATTGATTTTGTCTCTTTACACCAACGCAGTGATGAAATTGCGTATGCGTTAAATGCTTATGGTCTAAAGTCAGGCATGAAAGCGGTGTTGATGGTGACCCCAAGTATTGATTTTTTTGCCTTAACGTTTGCGTTATTTAAAGCAGGTATTGTTCCTATTTTAGTTGACCCAGGCATGGGCATTAAGAACCTAAAACAATGTTTTGTTGAATCTGCACCTGATGCTTTTATTGGCATCCCGAAAGCCCACATCGCCAGAGTATTATTTGGCTGGGGGAAAGCTAGCGTTAAAAAACTATTAACAGTTACTGATGTTAATTCTGGCGTTGGCGCAAATGTATTCGCTTCCCTTATCGGTGGCATGAGTTTAACCAAATTACTCACTCGTTATCCAATACAAAACAAAGATTTACCAAAAGAAAATAGTTCATTTGACATGGTAAAACTTAGCGATGATGCTATGTCGGCTATTCTTTTTACCAGTGGTAGTACGGGTACACCTAAAGGCGTGGTCTACAGCCATAAAATGTTTGAAGCACAAATTACCGCGCTAAAAGAAGATTATGCCATCAAACCAGGCGAGCGTGATTTAGCAACCTTTCCATTGTTCTCATTATTTGGCCCAGCATTAGGTATGGCCTCCATTGTGCCTGATATGGATGCGAGTAAACCGATAAAGGCAAACCCTGCTTTTATCTTTGCAGCCATTGAAAAATATCAATGCACTAACTTATTTGCTAATCCTGCACTGATAGAAGTATTAGGGCAGGCGGGAACAACCAATGTTTCAGCTGCTAAAGCAGACACTGAGTCAGTTAATAAACCTATTATTAAATTAAATAGCTTAAAAAGAGTGATTTCTGCGGGCGCACCAGCGACCCTGACCTCTATAGAGCGGTTTACCCAACTACTAAGCGACAATGTGCCTGTGTTAACGTCATATGGTGCTACCGAATCGCTACCACTGACTAAAATAGCCAGCGTAGATTTACTTGCAACGAGCCATATAACCGACAATGGTGGCGGTATTTGTGTCGGTACCGCCGTAAATGGCGTTGAAATTAGTATTATCGAGATCACTGAGAAGCCCATTGAAATATGGCATGACGACTTAGTCTTGCCTGCCAATACCATTGGTGAGATCGTCGTTAAAGGCGATATGGTTAGCCATCAATATTATAATCGGGCATCGGCAACTGAGCAGGCGAAAATTCTTGATGCTGATCCTAACGCTACATGTTCAAAGCGTGATGTAGTACGACATCGTATGGGGGATTTGGGTTATCTTGATGATGCAGGGGCGTTATGGATGTGTGGACGTAAAGCGCATCGTGTTGAGACCGATAAAAAGGTTTTATTTTCTATCCCTTGTGAGCGAATATTTAATACCCATCATTCAGTAAAACGCACCGCTTTAGTGGGGGTGAAAATTAACCATAAAAGTGTGCCGTTACTGTGTGTTGAGTTAACGGATGAAGCTAAAAACAAGAAAGATTTTAATGAGGCAATCCTCTTCTCTGCGTTAAAAGTAGCTGCACTTGCTCATAAACAAACATCTGCGATATCACACTTTTTAATCCATGAAAAATTCCCGGTGGATATTCGTCATAATGCTAAAATATTTCGTGAAAAGCTTGCCGTGTGGGCACAAGATGAATTTAACTAATTTAGCGTATAAATAGAGCTCCCCATGATTGAACATTCCCAAAACAACGCTACTAGTCATTCCAAAGGCAAAAGTAATAGCGATAATAGCATCGATGTTACCTCCCGTTTTAACGAGGCTGTGCAACAACCACTTAGCGAGCTAGCAGGGCAAACTAACCATGTATTTGTTACCGGAGCTGGCGGTTTTTTGGGTACAGCTATCTGTCGATTACTGCGCTTAGCTAATATTAAAGTGACGGGTTTTGCTCGGGGACATTATCCTGAACTTAGCCAAATGGGCGTTAATATGGTGCAAGGCGATATAACTGACTTTGCTCTTCTCAAAGAGACAATGCATTCATGCGATTTGGTATTTCATGTAGCAGCCAAAGCAGGCGTTTGGGGCAGTAAAGACGATTACTTTAAACCGAATGTACAAGGTGCTAAGAATATTATCCAAGCCTGTCAAGAACTTGCCATTACTCGCTTGGTTTATACCAGCACCCCGAGTGTCACTTTTGCTGGTGTTGATGAGGCTGGTATTGATGAATCTCAGCCCTATGCTGATAACTTTTTAAATTTTTATGGTGAGTCTAAAGCGTTAGCAGAGCAACTAGTATTAAATGCCTCACAAGACTTGAAGAAAAGTGGCAATCAAAGCACTACACAAGCTACTCTCCAAGGCGACAATCAAAACTCATATCAAAAGAATGTCTTAAAAACAGTAGCGTTACGTCCCCACTTAATTTGGGGACCAAACGATCCCCATCTTGTACCTCGAGTATTAGAACGTGCCCGAGCAGGCAAGTTAAAACTTGTTGGAAAAGAAGATAAACTCGTCGATACCATCTTTGTTGATAATGCTGCTTATGCGCATATATTAGCGGCAGTCGCGTTAAACAAAGCTAATGCGACTTGTATTGGTAAGGCCTATTTTATTAGCAATGATCAGCCAATTACTATGGCTGCCATGCTTAATAACATTCTTGATTGTGTTGATTTACCACCCGTAACAAAAAGAGTACCCAGTACCGTCGCGTATATTGTTGGTGCGACGTTGGAGTGGTTTTATAAAATATTGAATATAAAAAAAGAGCCAGTAATGACACGCTTTGTTGCCAGACAACTTTCGACTAGTCATTACTTTGATATAAGTGCTGCCAAAAAAGATTTAGGCTACACACCGCTGATATCAATAGAAGAAGGCATGAAACAACTTAAACTATCATTAGTAGTCAGTAGCTAAAGAGGCGTTAGCTATTTTCGAGCTACTTTGAAGAAAACATATGGAATTAAAATGAGTAAAATTTACCATCACCCCGTACAAATATATTATGAAGATACCGACCATTCTGGCGTGGTATATCACCCTAATTTCCTCAAGTATTTTGAACGTGCGCGTGAACATGTGATTGATAGTGATAAATTGGCAACATTATGGCAAGAAAAAGGCTTAGGTTTTGCCGTATATAAAGCCAACTTAACTTTTCAAGATGGTGTTGAATTTGCTGAAATTTGTGACGTACGTACCAGTTACCAATTTGAAGGGAAGTATAAAACGTTATGGCGACAAGAGTTATGGCGTCCCAATGCGAGCAAACCTGCGGTGATTGGCGATATTGAAATGGTTTGCTTGGATAAACAAAAGCGCTTGCAACCTATTCCCGATGAAATTCTTGCTCCCTTAACTGCTGGTTAAGTTGCAAGGTCGAGTTCATGATAAATTCAAGATGAGCCACTAAAGAATAGTAGTAGCTCAATTAAATTTACAAACCACCAGCCAAGTCTAAATAATTACCGGTAGAAAAAGAAGATTTCTCGCTCGCCAACCAGTAAATAGCCTCAGCCACTTCTTCAGGCTGTCCACCTCTTTGTAATGGAATAATTTCTTTTAACCGCTCAATGCGCTCAGGCTCTCCGCCGTCGGCATGCATATCGGTATAAATTAGTCCTGGGCGTACACAGTTTACACGTATGCCTTCTGCAGCAACCTCAAGTGATAAACCTTTAGTTAAGGTATCTATGGCTCCTTTTGAAGCAGCATAATCGATGTACTCGTTGGGTGAGCCAGAGCGAGCTGCGCCAGAAGATACATTGACAATAACACCACCTAAACCGTCGTGGCGAGTTGACATACGTTTAACCGCTTCGCGACAACACAAAAAATAGCTCGTGACATTATTGGTTAGTATCGAATTAATACGTTCAGCTGTCATATCCTCTAATCGAGATTGTTTTTTCAAAATGCCTGCATTATTTACTAAAACAGTGACTGTGCCTAACGCTTTGTCTACGGTGGAAAATAAGCGCTCTACATCACTCTCACAGGACACATCCGCTTGTACGGTAATGCAGAGACCTCCTTCAGCCCTAATTGACTTAGCCAGTTTATTCGCTGAGTTTTCATCAGATTTGTAGTTAATACAAACGGCATAACCGTGACTTGAAAAAAGCTTTGCTGTTGCGGCGCCAATGCCTCGCCCAGCACCGGTAATAATTGCTACTTTTGGTTTGATCATTCCGTGTCCTTTAAAAGTGTACTTGTTAACAATTCCAGCTAAATAATTGCTATACCATCTACTTTACTCATCATATGCCAACTGCGCTGTATTGTCGACAATCTAACGTAATATTATATTAATAACTTGATTAAAAAGTATGTTGATGTATTATTGTCGACAATTTGTATTCTGGAGATTAGTATGTGGTATAACATTTTTGGTACAATAAATACGCTGTTTATTTTTGTGAGCTTATACGGTGTCTATTTACAGCTAAGTAAACTGTGGTTAAGAAAAGAAAACGGTAAGGAAAAGGTGACTGATGTATTATCACAAAACCAATTCACCATGAGTTTTTTGGCTTATTTTTCATTCTTTGTATATGGTTATAGTATTGATATATTTAATCATTATATTGTTTGGCCAAGGCTGATTGCTTCAATTTTGGTGATATTGATATTGGTTGAAATGTGGAAAGACAGAAAGTCTAAGGCCTCGGTTACCAGCCTAGTATTGGTGAGTGTGAGTTTTACTTTAGGAATAATAGGTTTAGCTCTTAATGAGAGCTTTGCTGATCACAGTAAACAAGTGTCGACAATTCTTATTATGATCATTACCTTGTTACTTGCCCAAGGATACACTCACCAAATTAAATTAATCATTAGTTCAGGTAAAACTGGAGCTATTGATATTCGTATGAGCCAATTCATTTTAATGATGGATATTTCTACCATTGCTTTTGCAATGACAATGGGCCTTGCTCAAGGTTGGCCGTTAATCGTTTTAGCTACTGTTAGCGCTATAACAAAACTTATTATTATGTACTTATTTCACTGGGCAAGAGTGAGCCCAGTAGCGAAAAACCGGAGTGAATACGGTTAATACGAGTGGTATAACTCAAATGTAATGCGGAATTCTGCCACGGTTAGAATTTCCGCGTTAGCAATTCACTCCATAATTAGTTAAAACATTACTCTTTTACCATTCTCTCCATTCTTCTGTGATATCCCCTGAAAACACTACATTTGCGGCAGACATTACTTTTTTAATGAACTCACAGATATCCTCACGCTGATCTGTTTCTATTAAACAGTCACCACATTGATGATTTAATGAGTTTAGAGACAGAACTACTGTTTTAACATGTTCTTTTGAGCTTTCTAAGGTCTGTGCTTCAGACGCCATAGAAGACATGAATTCTAATAGGCCTGTTATACAAAGCTTCACATCCTCTGAGGTATAATCAGCGTCACCTTCATCTTCGCCCTCAATAAAATCTAACATGTCATACTGAATACTTTTAAGTAAACTTTTCATCTAACTCTCTGTGCTCCTGAACTTTACTCTTGAAGTAAAACGGCTATATAAATCTGTAATAAGGGAATGAGTAATTGTTTGCTAAAATTAACACTAGGCGGGGGTTACCAATAATAAGTGCCCCGAGTTTCACCGTTACCATCTATTTTGCTATAACTTAATTAGCGAAATATCTACTTAATAGGCGCAACACCTGCAACTTCTAACACTGTTTTTGCGTCTGCTCGCTCAATAATTTTTAATAAGGTTGTTTGAATCGTTTCGTCTTTTCTTGCATCGTCTTTACTGGAAAATGTTTGCTCTTGGGCCGATGCGCCTTCTTCTTGGATAAAACCTACAACAACTTGGGTTGCGCAGTTCACTGATTCACCAAAATAAGCGAGTGAAATTTGAGGATACCCCTGAAATCCCTTTTTAACTCTCTTTGCTATACGTTTTGTCGATTTATCTAAATTCATAATAGGCTCTCAGAAAAATATAACACCTCAATTAGAGGCAAAATAATGGCGGCTAAAAAACATGTTAAATGAAGGTAGCCAACTGTTTTGTATTTGTTTAATGATATTTTATATGAATTAATTACAACACGCCCTTTTTTCTTGAATTGGAGGGCATTTAATGGTTCCAAATGAACAATAAACACAACAATCTCCGGGGAGAGGTTTAATAATAATGTGACATGAAGTGCATTTATAAAAATACTGACACGCATTGGTAAGCATGATTTCTTTTTTATTAAAACCACATTCAGGACAAGTAATAACTGACTCTAGAATTATATTGTTCATTAAATTCTCAATTTTATCGGGTTATATAATCCATTATCTGCAGGTTTTATTATGTCTATTTCATGACACTAACCGAGTTTACGTTGTGATTCAATATTTTGATCAAACAGCTTGATTAGTTTTACGTTATAATCCCCGTAAGATTTTTATGAACAATATAAAGTAAGGTAAATCATGAATACAAAAATATACAAGCACGTGCACTCGTTAGCTAAAGACTTAATGCAAGCGGTTCATAGAAAAAATCAAATTCGCTTCGATGAATGTTACGTTGAATTAAAAAAAGTATGTGAAGATAATGAAAGTACCGATAAAGACCATCCGGTGCAGTGGGAAACACTTGCTGATTTTACTGATGATCTTGAATTAGCTATTTCGATTTATGACAAAGCACTACTAAAAGCTGAAGCGATTAATTCCAAAGATTTTCTCTCATCAATCGCTTTTGCCATTGCGTCATTGCAAGTAGAGTTAGGTGATAAAACAAGCGCTATTGAACATCTAAAGAATGCTAAAATCAACAGTAATAAAATTGCTGATAAAGATTTAAAAGCAGAAATCGAAGCCTTATTAGAAGAGTTAGGTGGAGTCGCTGAAGTTGTAGAAGTACCAGAAGTACCAAAAGTTGTTGAAGTAGCAAAAAAATTGAAAGAATGGAAAGATTTATAACAGTTAAACCATGAACTTTATTAATTTATTTTAAGGTTTACTTTAAGCCTTGTTAAGCCCTACATAGTATGACGTAGGGCTTATAACCATTACATTTTTGCTAAAATATCCTGTCAGTAAAAGTACTGCTCATCTGAAATAGAAGATTTACTATTTTCTTCGTTTCAGTGAGTGAAACGAAGAAAAATAGCAACAAAGGTTCAGCAACTATGGAGCACCTTTATTATGCTTGAAGTGCGATAGATGCCATTTTCATTGTGCTTTCAAATGACTCTGCACCCGCAATAAATAAACCATTATGGCAAAACATAGCGTCATCAATGCCAGTAACTTCTTTAAGCGCATCATCAGACAAACCAGCCCATTGTTTAGGTAGTGGTTTTCTGTCTTCGAATGAACCAGGTTCAACAGGTACGGTTTGAATTCGCCATTGGCCAGAAGGTGATGGGTAAACCATATATAACGCCTCTTCAGATAATGCATGAACTGTTCTTTTCCACGGAGTATACTTTTCTAACACTATGACTCTTGAGTCTTCTGCATTATCAATAGCTTTAGCGACAATGTCTTTAGCATTAATGCCGCCACTAGCAGAAGCTATGAATCGTGTTAATACGCGTGATGCAAAATCAACGGCTTCATCAAAACAAGTATCAAAGTGGCTATCTTCTTGCCACGTTGGGTTAAACATTGAAATAGTTTGGCTAAGGCTGATACCTTGAGCAACACCTTCAACATGACCACAGTCAATAGCATCAATCGTTGATACTAGACCAGCATCCACACTATTAGCTACTTCTTGGTTACCTTGGCATATTGCTAGGCCATATTTCTGCCAAATTAAACCAAATGAGGAATAAGGAATACCATTTTCGCGCTCGCCAGCACCGCCTCGTTGATGATGATCAAAACGGCCAGCATCGGCATCATATTCACCACCTACATCTATCACAATATCTGCCTTACCAATAACCTCTAAATCACGCGTACGTATGAGCTTAAAAGAAGGAAAAATATTCTTAAGTGCAGCGATACTGAAAACATCATCTGCATGAAAATTACCATTGTGAGTTGCTATTACTTTATCAGTCATTTTTTTTGTCATTTTAGAAAAGGATAAGAAGGGGCGTTCATGAACTGTTACTGTTGGAACTTCCCCGTTTGGTATTTCTCTGATTTGGAGAATTTTTACTTAGTAAAAATTATAGGGCGGATTCTATACGAAGACAGCTAACAAAAACAGATGATTTTAATAACTAAACTATCGAATAAAACGCCAATACATGATTTGATTATTTTTTCTATGGGCGATTAAGCGTTACATAGTGTGAAGTAGGGCTGTAACCATCGCCACCCATTTTACCAACTGAGTCAATTAACGCTTGGTTAATGCCTTCATCAGTGTAGAGATCATCCCTTACGTACACAGACTTCACATCTAAAAGTACAATGGTGCCTCCTGCAGGTAAATCACCAACAGAAATAATTTCTCGTAAAGTACATTCGTATCGAATGGGTGATTCAGCAACCGAAAAAGCACCGACATTACAGCTGCTGGTTTTTTTAACCTGTGCTAAGTCAAACTCACTTTCATCAATGGCAATGCCGGCACTGGTTGCATTCATTTTTTCCAATAAATGAGAATTAACAATGTTAACCACACATTCACTGGTTTCTTTTAAATTTTGCAAAGTGTCTTTATCAATGCCGCTTCGTTGAGTCACCTGTGTATAAAGAAGTACCGGAGGATTGCAGCTTGCCACAGTAAAAAAAGAGTAGGGTGCAAGGTTATCAATCCCGTCCTTTGAACGCGTACTTATCCAAGCAATAGGTCTTGGGGTCACACCGCCATTTAAAAGGCGGTACTTTTCTTGAACGCCTAGTTCTGAAATATCAAAATTCATCGATTACCCATTTTTTCATTTAAAAGTTATATATACCCAAACTACCTGAAGATGCAGGTTTCAGCTGGAATTAGAAATGCCTTTAAGCAAGTCATTGATTGAAGAGAATAGTTATTCTATTGTCGAAATCAATAACGCAGCATAAAGCGTTTCTAAACCAGCCCTGCGGGGACGTATGAGCAAACCATGTTCTTCGCTGCCTCCTTTTTTAAGGACGCTACATGGATGTAGCTTATTAGAGAATGCAGGAGCATATTCTCCCGAATAACCCTTAATAAAAAGAGGCGCCTTGATCATGAATCGCTCAAGCGTCCTGAAACACGCATCTTCAAGTGGTTTGGGTATAAAAGCCATACAAAACTATAACTACCACTGTTACCTAAAATGCAAAGTTCAGCTTGTATTAGCACCGATTTTAGGCAAGGTAATAATTGTTTTTTTTGGGCAGTTGACACTGACTGTTGAGATCTATTGAACCAGTAAATATAGTCCAACCACTAAACCGAAATACATCATTAATGAAAAGACACTACCAACAATATTTAACGCAGTTGAGATACCAAAAAATTTGAAACTCAACACGCAAGATAGCGCTTTTGGACGTGATTGAAATGAATGAAAGTATTTAAATTCGGTTAACTTATTCGCTAATGCTTGATTACCTTTAATCTCATTATCAATTGTTTTGTCATAAGCAAAAGCAATCAAATAAAACAAGACTAAAAAGGCTAAAATGGATTCCATAATTAAAGTTCCTGATGTGTATAATGCCCAAATAAGGGGCTAAGTAATAGTGAGCTAAAATGTGAAGCGCTAAGATAACTTATAGTCACACTAAAAACGGTTTAATAGATTTACTTTCTATTCTATGTGAAATAAGTTGCTATTGGTTATTGAAAAATGTGTTCATTAAAGAGCAGTTGTTTTATCGCACAAATAGAGGCTACTAATCTCATCGCTTGATCAATTGCTGCATCTTTTTGTGAATCAGCCTTAAGGCTGCTTATATGGCTGTTGAAGCAGACAAAACCATTATTGATTAGTGATATGGCGATACAGGCATAATGGTAACCTTGTGAGTTTTCAATATTAAGATCTTGAAAGGGTCTCATCTTGAGTGAATCTAGAGTTCCCCCTGCTTTCAATGGGTGAGCATTTCTACTCATGAAGTAAGGGTTTGTCACCGCCATTCGACTACTTGCACTAAGAACAACCTTTTTATCTGAATCGGATAGCTCACCAACTTCAGATTTAATAAAATTTGTTAGGTCTTTAGATTGACTAGCAATAGCTGTTGCCCATGCGACTATTTTTATATTCTCCTCAGAGAGGTGATTTTCTTGTGTAAACGTTGTTTTGAACAGATCGACTTGTTCTTTGAGTTCAGGTATGAGGGCTAATGATTTTTCAATATTCATTAATATTCCTAAAGTTTTTATATTTCAATTAAATAAGTCTCACGCATATTGCATATATTCCTTTTGGAATACCGACATAATGATGGAAAATTCTCGAGAAGCTAAGTGGAAGCTGAGTTTACCTGATGCACTGATATCTATACCGACTAACCAAGCTGTTATGTGTTAACTAGACAGATTTATCATAAGCCATCGAAAGCCATTTAATGACTTCAGCATCAATATCAGCAATAGTTTGTAGTTGTATTCTATGAGTGCACATAGTGCCAAAGGGGCCAGAATTTTCAAGACGCCCTTGGACATCGACATCTTTTAGTTTTAAGCCTAAGTCTATTCTTGTCTTGGTTGCTGGTTTTATTAAGGCAAATTGTTTTTTTCTAATTAAACTCACACTGCCTTTTTTGGGTGTAATTATAACATCGCTACCAAGTTTTACGATGGTAGAAATCAGCAGTTCATAAATTGGTGTCAGTGACTCTTTGCCAATATACTGATTTACTAATAAATCTTCAGAAGATTCATTTTTATCCTTTGATAAAGTGACTATTGTGTTGGCAAACCCATGTGTTAATCCGAATTCAGTTTTCAAAAAACTCACCGCCATTGAATGTTTTTCGATGTTTTTTTTATGCAAGATTTTAAGCCATTCGTCTAACTTCCTGCCTGTTTTCTCAGGCATATTATTAATCATTGTTTGAAGTGCTTTATCCATCTTCTTCACCTTTTGATTCGAAGCATAATACCCGTTTAATGGGCTTGTTGAGCTAGGACACAATTTACTAAAGTCAAAATACCTTATTGTTCACTTACACTAATACTTGTCGTGTGTTCTTGATGTAGTGATGAATATGACGCTCAATTTTAGTGTCAATCATCTCTTCTGGTCGACAACCATTGGGGCAGGGCATATTCGGTGTTGTGCCAAACACTCGACAGATCAACGGACGTTCATCATAAACCTTACAACCATTAGGGCCCAAGTGAACGCAATTATACTGATCTAATGCGGCTTCATGTTCAGCGTCAGTTTTCACTGGCAGGCGAGACATTTCTTCTGAAGACGTTGTTACCGGTCCGCAACAATCGTGACAGCCGGGCGTACATTTAAATGTCGGAATACGCTCACGCAGACGGTCGACTATCTCTTTATTATTGTTCATTAATACCTGATTCTTTTGTGCAGTTCCTGACAATTATAGTTCTATATCTAGTCTAATAGAAGCTGACATTGCCTTTAAATTGAGTGTGGTTGTTATGAGTCTGTACTCTTTGACTTATTTGATTCTCGCCACCACAAAGAGCGAATCATCTTCTTTAAATTCTTGATAACTCAGCGTAGAAAGTATGTCATATGATTTTGAAATAATACTGATTAGTTCGTCTCGATGATAGTAAGTAAATAACAAACCATTCATTTCTTCATCTTCGTCGCCGAGCCAAAATGAATGGGCTATAAGACCATTAGTAGATAAACATTTTGTTTGTTGTAAAAGAGACTCTTTTAGTTCTTCTTTGGTCAAATGATGAAGTACTTTATTTGAATAAATACAATCATATAGTTCATTCAATTCAAGGTTTTTCGCATTGAGCTTTGAAAAAGGTACTTCAGGATGTTTTTCTTTACAAATGTTCAAGAAGGCATCTGATAAATCAGATCCTGTAATTGAATAGACTCTCTTCAAATACTCAATATCCAACCCACCACCTGAGCCTAACTCAAGTAATGTCGAGCCAACTGGCAATGACTTGCTCAGAAGTTTATAGATATTAGTTCCATCATAACCGTTACACATTTTAATGTACTGTTTGACATTTACTGGGTTATCATAAAAATTCATGAAGCCTCCTGTACTTATAAAGCGTAGCGATCTAGCTTATGGACAAAGTTTAATTGGCTAGAGTAAGTGACGAAGGAAAAAGCCAACGGTATTTTGTGCTAGTTTATTAGTTTGTCGTTACGTAAGTGATTTGTTATTTTTACTATTAATAGGTCAATGACTTAATCGCATCAGAGACTGTCAGAAAATGAATTTTAGTGAGGCAAAGACTAGCCTTTTTAAACTCATGAGCGCGTATTAAATTCGTCACTTCGTTTGCAACTAATATCCGCTTTGTTTTGATTAACTCTAACTTGCCTGACGTTAATTCGATGACATAGCTATTGCCAAAAGAGTCAATAACATAATCGTCATCACAAAGCAGTAATTCACGGCATTCAGAAATGAAATCTTGCTCAGAACCCAAGTAAATCAACTCGTCATCGCCATCTAACTTTAGTGTGCATGGCCACGAAATCATAAGAATTCCCTCGATAAATATAATGCCCAAGAGAGGGCTTATAATAGTTGGCTACAATGTAAACTAAGTGGAACGTAACCAACAGCTACGTATTTTTACTTATCTTTTGTAAGGTTTATTTATGACTACCATCACACAATGGTTGTGATGCCGTGAGCTTACAACCACAAAAAAATAATTTTTTAGACTCTGTTGCGGTAAATCTTACCGGCGAGAATTCAGAGCCTTTATGAGAACCATCACAAAATGGTTGTTTCTCACTCTTACCACAAGAACACCAAGAATATTTTTTACCTTCTTCAACTTCTACTGCAAAGGGCGTGTTAGATGCTCGTACTGGTTTAGTCATGATAATTCTCCATAATTTAATGTAAACATAGACACAATGACTCCCCACGAGGTGCTAGCCTCTGAACGTGGGTTAGTTTTACAAACCAGAGCCATAATATATGTGTCAACAATATAAAGCAGAGGCTAGCATGATAAAACATAACATACTTTTCATTGGCTTAGATACCCACAAAACATTTACTGAAGTTGCCTACATTGAAGGCCAACGTGGCGCTAAATCAATTCACTTAGGTAAAATCCTCAGTAATAAAGCCGCATTTAAAAAGCTCGCTCGACAGTTACAATCAAAATACCCCGACGCTACGCTTCATTTTGTTTACGAAGCAGGCCCTTGCGGCTATTGGATTTACCGTTTACTGACCAGCCTTCATCATTGCTGTTATGTTATTGCCCCTTCTCTTATTCCAAAAAAAACAGGAGAGCGTATTAAAACCGATAAACGTGATGCGCTCAAACTCGCTAAATTACTTAAATCAGAAGATCTAACTACTATCTATGTGCCTGAGCCAGAAGATGAAGCCGTGCGAGATTTATCCCGCTCGCGTGAGACGGGCATGAAAGATTTGAAAGATGCTAAATACCAACTTAAAGCCTTATTGCTGCGTAACAACATTAACAGCAAAGTGAAAGATAACTGGTCATTACAACATTTACGTTGGCTTGCTGAATTAGTATTACCTCATCCTTGTCAGCAAATTGTTTTACAAGAAGCCGTTTCAACTATCACCGAACGATTAAAGCGTCTAAAAAGGCTTGATAATGAATTAACCCATCAAGTAAAAAGTTGGCGATATTATCCTGTAGTCAAAGCGATACAAGCTATGCGTGGTGTGAGGTTACTCGTGGCAACAGGTGTTATCGCAGAGCTGGGTGATTTATCACGATTCGATCATCCCAGAAAACTAATGAGTTACCTTGGTCTTGTGCCAAGTGAACATTCAAGTGGCGGTAAACGCCGACTAGGTGCTATTACCAAATGTGGTAACAGCCGTGCAAGACGACTACTGGTCGAAGGTGCACACTCGTATAAACACAACGCCAATATTTCAAAAGAAATGCAACTAAGGCAAGAAGGATTAAGCAAAGAGATCATCGATATGGCATGGCAAGCACAATTAAGGTTATGTCGACGGTACAGTCGCCTTATGCATAAAGGTAAACATCGTAATGTGGTTGTGACAGCAATTGCTAGAGAAATGATTGCTTATATTTGGGCAATATCCAGAGAAATAGTATTACCCGTTGTCGATGTAAAATTACGCATGGCGAGAATGCCTGCGTGAAAAAAAGTTTCGAGTTAGCGCATGGGATCAAGCATCGGGTGTGGCACAACCACCGACGGCGTTAGGATGGTAATAGCCTAACGGCTATTGAACCGCGAAGATAGACTGAAGACAGGTGCCACGACGAAATGAGTAAGGTAGGCGCTGCTAACTAATCGTTAGTAACCCACGAATATCAGCATGATAACCGACGAAATTACTTGCTTCATTCTATGCGTTAACTCACTTATTTTAAAAGTGAATAGAAAAGGCTCTTATATTAATGAGCAAGGATCAGTGTATTTAACTTGACGTGGGGAGTCATACCAACGCCGCAGTATGCGGTATTTAATTGTTTGATAAAATGGTGAAACAAAGTGGAGCCGAGAAATCTGCTACGAATCCAACTAAATAGCCTTGTTAACTAGTCGTCCTGCTCTACGTAGATTATATCTTCTACTTTAAAGCCACGTTCTTTTGACATAGTGATAAATTTATCAAGCACCTCAGCTTCAACAGTAGGCGTTCTTGATAAAAGCCAGAGATAATCAGAGTTTGGTCCTGAAATAAAAGCATATTGATAGTGTTCATGATCTAACTCAAAAATAACATAAGAGCCGTAAAAGGGCCCAAAAAATGATACTTTTAAATATCCCTCGGTGTTTTCATTGATAAAATAAGCCTTTCCTTCGGCTTCTTGCCACTCATTATCCGACGCGGAAAACCCACTGTTGAGAACTGAAACACCACCATCATTTTTTAAGCTATATTCAGCGGTAACTTGACTCAATCCTCTTTCAAAAGAATGGTCAAGCCGAGCGATTTCATACCATTTACCCAAATAATTATTTAATTCAAAGTCTGATACTGGCTTGACCAATTTAGGCATGCCTAAGCAGCTACTAAGAAGAAAAACGCCTATAATTATTAGTGCTCTATACAATCGAAGCTCCATGGATATGTAACGCCCATTTAAGGTAGTGATAACAGTTGGCTAAATATTAAACGGATCTAAAGCAGCCAACTGTATTCTATCTCGGTTGAACAACAGGTTATGCGCTGTCGGCACCCTCAGTAGGCTGAGATTCCTGCGGTTGTTCATTGTCCACACCTGCTTTTTTCAAGCGTTTCTCTTCTTTCTTTTTCTTTTTAGCTATTTCTTTCTGGCGTTTTTCGAAAGAGTAATTTTGCTTAGCCACTAGTATTCTCCTAACTTAACTTAACTTAACTTCAAGACTTAAGCCTTAGAATACGGTATTTCCCAGCAGAATGCGCTACTCATTGCATCAACAGTACCCGTAACTGCTTCAGAATAGGAACAATAAGGCGTGCACAGAGCACTTAAGGCAAATAACATTTTACTAAGAGGTAAATAATAGAGTGAGTAAAACTGTGTAGTGAAATAGAATGTAGCCAACAATTTCCTGTTGTGTTGAACTACTGGTTATGTGAATTAACTTCTTTTATTCAATGATTTGAACATTTTTTTAAGGACGGAATAAACAAGTAATAATGTACCTATAATTATTGTTAAAACACCCAGAGGCAAAAATAAACTTTCATGAAGAACAAGATTTTCGTCAAGGTATTGATAAAACGTGTTTTCTACAGTTAGAAAGACAATGCCTATAAATATAAAGAATAAACCTAGGGTTACGGTGGTATTTTTAAAGCTAAGATTCATTAGTTTATCCATAAAATTATTGCATTGTAAGCGTTGGCTGTGATTTGCAAAGAACGAAAACAAGCAATTGTATTTGGTTTCGTTTAAAGCGTTATAGGGAGTAAGTCATTATAATTTGGTAAATTTCGCATAATCAGTCGTGATTTTCGTTCCACTTTCCACTCTGGTAATTATTGCCTTATCAATAAAAACAACTGAATGCTCTAAGTAAATCTTGACACTCCCGCTAGCAATTGACGGTGTTTTTGTTTCCCATTTGGAATCAATTAAGACTTCAAAAATCACCTTGTTCGGCAAAAATATTTCAACATTACTACTGTAAACTTGAGAGTCCTTATTAGCGGATACTTGCATTTTTTGTGATTTAATTATTACTTCTGAGGCTATGGATGATGGTGTTAGGAAAAAAACACTACTCAATATAGCTACTACGAAAGAAATAATGACCACTATTTTTGTTGTTTCGTTAGGGGATTTGTTCGATTGGTTTTTAATTAGCGATACTTCAGTTTCAAAAAGCTTACTTACATCTAATTCAAAGCAAGATGCTAATGATTTTATTGTTTCTAAAGAACCCGAACCGTTATTTTCAACTCTTTGTATTGTCCTCAAACTAACTGCACTCGCATCAGCTAAATGTTGTTGACTCCAAGCTCTTATTTTTCGCTCATGTATAATTTTATCAGCCTTTATCTTCATTTCCATTTTACTTTCTCTCAAGAATATATTGAAACGATATCTTGTTAAGAAATTCCTTTTTTGTATACGACATGTTTACGTCAATTTAACGACAGATGCCTGCCATATTGCTAATACCTTGATAACCGAATAAAAAACAACAGGTCAAATGTGTAGTATGCAATACTAAGAAACCTGTTTCGCGTCAGGTTGAATTATTTGTTATGTTGCTATTTTCGAGTCTTAAGTAATATTAAATGAAATGCAAAATTTAATAGAAATACAACAAAATATAAACTGAGCATTAACTCATGGAATATAAAATTAATAATGAATTCTGGCGTAAAAAATAACGTTATAGAACCACCTTCATTAAGTTCAAATCCAATTTCAATAAAAAACATTAACACCGTTAATGGCACTATAAAATAAAGAGTATTCTTAATAGAAAGTATTAATATCCTATAATAATCATCCACTTTTAGAGGACTCACCGATAATAATTCCTTTGTGTAAAGTTGAACGACTGTTTTATTTTAAAACTAACGTCCTACTAAGAGCCGGCAGTCCCGTTTTATTATCTTGTCATATGAAAATTAAGTACCAGAACAAGTACAAGCTAAATCGCCATTTTTTTGGAACCATTCACTATACACGCCACGAACACATTCTCTTTGAACCTGAGAGCAGTCTTGGCTATTAACGCCGCTACCTCCAGGAGAATAAGTACAGGCTGATATAAATAAACCGAGAACTAAACCGAAAATTTTCATAGAAACTCCATTTCATAGAATGCCCGCTAAAGGGCAAATAATTGTCCACTAAAGTGGCATAAGATCACGGTGTAAACTGCGAACTTTTTTTGTCCCGTTTGAATTGTTTTTCATAACGTTGCTTTAACTGACATTGCTAGTTTTTCAATGCCATGAGATGGAATCCATCTTTTGAATTCAACGAAGCCATGTTTCTTGTATAAATTGATTGCTGGAGTATTTACAACGGCCGTTTCAACAATGGCTTCTGAAAAATAAAATTTATCTAGAATATAGGTTATTAATTTGTTTGCGATACCTTTCCTAAAATAATTAGGGTCAACAGTTAAACTATTAATATCTAACTGTTTGTTTTCTAGAACAATCTCTATAACTGCAGCGAGACATTCATTCTCACTAAAGCCATAGAATAATGTTTTTGAATTTTCTATATCTTTAGCACTTCTCAATAGAGGAGGAAAATTGAGAGTACCTATAAGTTGAGCTTCAATTTTATAAGAATTCTGAAATACAGTGAAAATTTGGTTTGCAACCTCTTCATTCAAATTATCAAGTTTATTAATCATGCTATGCCTATCATAAAAATTTATATTACTCTGTAAACCCTAATCTAGCTCAATAACATTATTGACTAAAACGATTGACGCATGAGCAACAGTTAACTGTGATTTTTCGTTTAATGCTCTAGTTATATCTTTACTACATCGTTAATTCTTAGCAATTTTTACGCTCTTTCATACTCTTTGAATATCTATTTTTAGTATTAGTTCATTTTACATATTATGTATAAATCACCAAAGCGATTAATTTATCTTCCTTTCAATTTTACAATTAGGATCAACCTTTTTAATGTCGCAAAACGGTTTTTCTTTTTCGATTGTGACTGCCCCAGAATCATTAGCAAAACGAACAGATGAGCAAGAGCACAATAATAAAAATAATATTATAACGATGAATTTAAGCACAAATCTATCCTTAAAAATGACACATTATTGAGAGGCTAAAATTTTGTACACTATTAGAGTAAAAACAACCAACTGTATTTTTCAGTGCGATGAGCATGTTAGCTCTGCGCTGAAAAGGACTCATGATATGTAACAACGCCTGTCGGGTAAGAACCTTTAAGTAATGTTGCTTGAAAATATTCGGGTGGAACATCAGGGAGCACTAAGCCACCTATGGGCTCAAAACCAAATCGACGATAGTAATTGGGATCACCAAGTAGTACACAACCATTAGCGTTGAGATTATTCAATTCTCTAAGAGCTGCATGCATTAGCTTAGAGCCTATTCCCTTATTTTGGTCAGTTGGAACAACAGAAATTGGTCCCAAACCATACCAATCTTTTGAACCATCCGAGATAGTAACTGGCGACAAAGCAACATGGCCAATTATTTTAGATGAGTCTTCAGCAATAAGTGAAACTGATAACGCTCCGGAATCTCTCAATGCATCTACAATAAATTGCTCCGTGTGGTCTGTATGTGGTGCATCAAGGAATGCAGCAATAGTAATTGCATGAATACTTTGAATATCGCGAGTTTTTTCTAGTCGAATATTAATACACACTGAAACATCTCCAAGTAGGGTTAACCCTGATTTAAGGGGCTTATAATAGTTTGCTAAAATGTGAAACGAAGTAGAACACGGCCAATTGTTACTTACCCTTGTTTATTTAGTTGTCATGTCGTTGCTTAGTGAAATTCATCATTACTTTTTACCCAGCGATATATTGGATATGCAGCGAGTAAAGAAATAATAGTTAAAATAATAGATTTACCGAAATCAACTTGTTTCAGCTCCCCTATGAGATAGAAAAATGTAATTTCAAATAATGCAAAAAATATCCATACTGCCCAAAATGCTTTTTGTTTACTCATACCTAAGGATCCTTCCTGCTAAATAACGCTTTCATATTCGGAAAAACAATCAACTGTTATTTGTCCTAATTAATTTTATTGTTATGATTTTTTATAGCGGTTGAAAAAAAGACATCGCTTATTTCGACTATAGCATTAGAACCACGTAATGCTTTTTCAAGATCCAATGTAATGAACTCGCTAAATTTACTGTTAAATTCTATTGAATCTTTTTTAAAGTCAGCCTTTAAATAAGACATAAACTCTCTGCACTCAACACTATTTTTTTGTTGTATACGCGCACACGTTTTTCCATGTTTAGCCACTAATTCAAATCTATCAACGAGTGAATCAAATGTCATATCTCCAGTGTTCGCGTGTAAATCACTACAAAATAGTATTGATATTAATGATAAAATTACGTATTGCATTAAATAACTGTCCACCAAAGTGGAACAAAATCTGAGTAAAAACAGTCAACTGTATTTTTCCGTTTGAAGTTATTGCTATCGCCCTACATGCTCTACTTTTTAGTAAGTAATTTATAGAATGAAAAATCTAAAACTGATGCAATCGCAGATACTAATAGCCAATGAAAAAAATAGCCTACAATATTTAAAGCATCAGGCTCACATTGTGTTTTTAGGATTTCACAGTAAGTGAAGTCAACTATAAAAGTAGAAAATGCGGATAAGCCAATAATAATTGATAGTGCAAAGGGCCACTTGACCTTAAATAACCGAATAAATCCAACAATGATAATTATAGGCAGACCTAACGATAAAAATAAATCCATTTATCTCTCCTTGAACCACGATATGCATGACAGCTAACAGTTTATTATGAGATGAAAATACTTCTGTTCATAATATGGGGCGAACGGCGTGCGAAGTCCGTTATCAAATTTACTCTAAAATAGGTTATTTGATAATAAAAAATCCGCACTTCAAAGTACAAATTGAAGTGCGGATTATTAATTATTATGCAGAGCGTTTGACGCTCTTATTCTCTAGGCTTTCTTAGTTTTTATATAGTCATTAACTAGGTCAGTTAAGACGTTAAGCGGTACTGGACCATTTTTTAAAACTACGTCATGAAATTCACGAATATCAAATTTATCACCTAATTGAACTCGAGCATTTTCACGTAATTCAATGATTTTATTCATACCAATTTTGTAAGCTGTCGCTTGTGATGGCATAACTACATGGCGTTCGACCATTTTAACGGCATCAGATAGGGCATTAGGCGTGTTTGTAGCGTAGTACTCTATACCTTGTTCACGTGTCCATTGTTTAGTGTGAATACCCGTATCAACCACTAAGCGACATGCTCGCCATAATTCCATGGCTAAACGACCAAAGTCAGAATAAGGGTCTTGGTATAAACCTATTTCTTTTGGGATCATTTCTGAATAAAGTCCCCAGCCTTCTGTATGAGCTGTATAGCCACCAAATTTACGGAACATTGGAATGCCTGTTAATTCTTGTTTGATTGCTAATTGCATATGATGGCCCGGAATACCTTCATGATATGCTAACGCAGCCATTTGATAAGTCGGCATAGCTTCCATGTCGTAAAGATTGGCGTAATAAATCCCTGGACGGGATCCATCCGGAGCAGGGCGTTCATAAAACGCTTTACCAGCAGATTTTTCTCTAAACCCTTCAACGGCTTTAACTTTTAACGCTGCTTTGGGTTTGGTTAAAAATAAGCTATCTAAGCGGCTTTGCATATCGTCAATAAGAGCGACTGCTTCTGCTATATAACGCTGTTTTCCTTCGTCGCTAGCTGGATAGTAAAACTGCTGGTCGGTACGCATGAAATCGAAAAACTCGTTCAGACTGCCATCAAAGCCAACTTGCTTCATAATCACACGCATTTCATTATGAATACGTGATACTTCACTTAAACCAATAGTATGAATTTGCTCTGAAGTTAAGTCAGTTGTGGTAGTGCGCTTTAAAGCATTCTTGTAAAAGGCTTCACCGTCAGGAAATTTCCAAGCACCGTCACGGGTGTCGGCTTTTTTCTCAAGCGTTGCTAAGTAAGTAATTAGTTGTTCGTAACCTGGTTTTAAGTTATCAATTAATGCTATTTTTACGTCAGTAATTAAGGTTGCTTTCTCGTCATCACTAATGTTTAGTTTATTAATCTTTCGAGTGAAATCGGCAAATATTGTGCTGTTAGCTTCGTCATCAAACGGGGCGCCAACAAGAATGTTTTTTGAGTCTCTAATAACATGTGGGAAGACAAATTTTGGGGCAATAATACCTTTTGCTTCACGCAATTTAAGCTGTTCAACAAGCTGCTCTAGCAATTTTTGAGCACCACGAACACGAGCGATATAATCTTGTGCTTCTTTAACGTTAATGATTGAGTGCTGGTTAATTAAAAAAGCAGGTATTTGTGAATGGGTGCCATGCATTTGATTAACAGGGTAACTATGAAAGCGCCATTTATAATCTGCGATCTGGTTTTCTAGATTTTGAATGAATAAGTTTAGGCTTATTTTAGTTTGTATATCAAGCGTGGTAACGTCAATAGCTTGAACTCGTACAAGGTTTGCTTTAGCGATTGCTAACTCATTTGCTGCGTTTGATTCTGAAAGGTCGTTCCATTTATCGTAATCTGTTTTAATGCCTAAAGAGGTTTGTCTCACGGGGTCGCGGTTAACCCCTTCTTTAAAAATAGTGTCAAATAACGCATTGGCCTGTTCTGAGGCTGATGATGCTTTAACTGTGTTTACCTTAACAGGGGCAGCTGTTTGTTCGTTATTTTGAGGAGAAACTTTGTCTTCTGAACAAGCACTGAGTAAAGCTGTGGCAACAGCGATAACTAACAGGGATTTTTTAAATGTCATTCTATTCTTATCTCACTTATATGATATGCATTATCATTAGTGTGCCTTAATGCATGTGGCTAATTCAATGAAAGCTCGACAGAATGCTATAAAATTAAGACCAACAGGTGTTGCCAACCGAACAAAAGAAGTAAACTTAGCAGTAACATTATGTACATGGAAACCCCGTAAATGAAATTTACCGTTGGCTTTAGAAAAGTTAAGCATGAAGACATAGATTTTTTGTTGGAGTTACGTAGAAAAACGATGACCCAACATTTGTTAGCGGCAGGTATTCGTATGACGGATGAGCAACATTTGGTTCGAATAAAAGAGCACTTTTATGAAAGCCATATTATTTTAGCAGACCGTAAACCTATAGGGCTGGTGAAAATGGGCGTGTTATCGCTTAATAATACCGGTAAAAGTTTGCATATTAGACAGATACAAATTATGCCAAAGTATCAGGGCAAGGGCATTGGCAGTAAGGTACTTACGGTGGTGAAAAAGCGTGCGTTACAATTGTGCTTACCGATCACCTTAAATGTTTTATTGAAAAATCCAGCTCGGGGTTTGTACTTGCGTCATGGTTTTCAAGTTGAGAAGAAAACCCGTTTAGAATTTCTATTACGTTGCCCATTAGAAGTGATTGCCGCATAGCTTGTTGAGTCAAGCGAATAGCGACAATCATTATCATCGAATTTAGTAAGTAAACTTACCTAGAACTGTACCTAGTAAATAAGTCCGCTACGTTTTACTTTATTCGGGTCAATACGTGATGGCGTAATAGATCCATCAACCAAAGGCGTTGTTGCTATTGCCAACATTTTAACCACTTGTAACATTGAGGGTAAATTCAAGCTATTAATATCATCTGTGACTTGATGATAATGTTGGTCTTTATCAAGCTGCGTACTACTAAAGCTATGGGCAGGGACTCCTAACCTAGCTAATGTTGCATTATCTGAACGATAGAATAAGTTTTGCTTAGGGTAAGGGTCAGCATAAACTTTCAGGTTTTGTGGTGCTAATGCTTGGTTTAGTTGTTCACCTAGGTTTGAGCGATCCATACCTGTCATCCAAACGGTGCCATCTCCAAATACAGCCGGTTTACCGACCATTTCAATGTTAATCATGGCTGTTATTGTCGTTGGTTCTAGGTTTGTAGAAAAGTGTTTTGAGCCAAAACCTCCAATCTCTTCGGCGCTAAACGCGGCAAACATTAAGGTTCTTTCGTTATTGCCCAATTTAGCAAAGTGATTCGCTAAATTGATAATGGCAGACACACCAGAAGCATCATCATCGGCACCATTAAAAATATCACTACTTTGTTGTGCATTACTGTTAGGTGCGCCATCAATACTAGGTTTAACGCCTAAGTGATCATAATGAGCTGAGTAAAGTACAATTTCGTTAGCTTTGCTTTTACCAGGTAAAATACCGACGACATTACTTAAAGCGCTAGTGCTAACCTTGGCATTGCCTTTGACGTTAAATTGTATCACTTTACTAATATCGGTTAACGCAATAACGATAACACCACCTTGCTCAGTGGCGCTTTCATCAACGAGTTTAGTTAACCCTTGAGCAAAGTAACTTTGATAGCGTTTAAAGCTCTCTTCATGTTTTGGGTGAAGTAATACCAGATGCTGACCACCTTGTTTATTTAACTCACTTAGTGATTTTCGCATGTTGTCGTCTTCACCAACCATTACAATATTTACGGGAAGATTATTTTTTACAACGTTACTGTTCCAATCAAAATCTGTTGCTGTTGTGGCCATCGATAATGATTCGCTATCAAAGGCTTGGCCATTAATTTCAACCGTAAGCATATTTGGCGTGATTCGCTGCACTAAGTATTGCTGTTTAAAATTTAGATCGCTTGGTGCTGGCGTAAGACCTACTTCGTTAAAACGCTTAGCAATAAAGTCGGCGGCTTGACGGATATTAGGCGTAAAGTTATTTCTACCTTGAAGATTATTACTAGCTAAGTAACTAACATCTTTAGTAATTTGCTCTAAAGTAATGGTGTCATCTACAGTGACAGAGGCACTTTCCTCCGTTTTTTCATCAAACCCTAAATGCATATTACTACAACCGGTTAATGATAAACTGGCTAGTGACAGCAGTGTTATAGAAGTAGCTAAGACTACTGGCTTTAAACGTTTGTTAGTCATATTTTTAGTTGTTGTTAATGTCATAAAGGGCCGTCTCTTACTTGAGTTTTATTGTTTCAATCAATAGGGTTTCTTCACCTGAAGTTAACCATAATTGACCATCTTGAATGCTGCATTGAAATTCCATATTACGGCTGAGAAGCTTTACTAATGCTTCGCAGGTACTTGGCTCGAACTGCTCTATGGCTAAACGCTCAAATTTATTCAGGTTTTGCTCAGCTTGTGACCACCAGGTATTTACGCTGCTGCCATAACAGTATAATTTTACTGCTTTTGCTTGGTTACAGGCTTTTTTAAGGCGCTTTTCATCTAGCTGTCCAAGTTCAATCCACAGGTTAATTTCATCACTGTAATTTATTTGCCAAAGGGCAGCCTCGGTTTCATCACTAACGCCTTTACCAAACTGTAAATCTTCGTGGGCATTGAGGATGTAGGCAATTAGACGCACCATTAATCGTTGTGGTGTTTCTGAAGGGTGTTGAGCAAGGGTAAGTTGCAAGCTGTCGTAATAATTACGATCCATATCGGCGAGTTCGATATTAGCTTTGTATATAGTTGCTTTAAGGGCCATGTGTGCTTTGAGGTAATAAATAATGGCGGTATCATAACAGTATGGAGCTAACTTGCAAAAACTTGCCAAGATAAAGTAATCCGTTTGGGTTTACGATGAACGTAAAACAGGCAGTATTTATCAAATGAATAACTAGGATAATGTTAATTAATTCTACTTATGGTGAGATTTAAAGCATGATAAAGTCACAGAAATAATTATATAGCCGTTATCAACCAAGATGCATGTTTCTGAGTGCTTGGGTAATTACAATTCAAGCCGCTGTGATGGTAATAGGTATACTTTTTAATCATTTATTCTTTAAGAGGCTCACATGACAATTCAATCTTTTTTTCCGCCACAGCGCACTTTGATGGGACCGGGTCCATCAGATGTTAGCCCACGTGTTTTATCTGCCTTAGCAAGACCTACCATTGGGCATCTTGACCCTTGTTTTGTTGCCATGATGGATGAAGTAAAAGAATTACTTCAATATGCATTTCAAACGACAAACAAGTTTACTATGGCCGTATCGGCTCCTGGCTCTGCGGGTATGGAAGCTTGTTTTGTAAATTTAATTACCCCTGATGATACCGTAGTTGTTTGTGTTAATGGTGTATTTGGCATGCGTATGATTGAAAATGTTAATCGTATTGGTGCTAAATTAGTGGTTGTTGAAGGTGAATGGGGCAGAGCAGTTGACCCGCAAGCATTAGAGGCTTCACTGAAAGAAAACCCACAAGCAAATTTTGTTGCGTTTGTTCATGCTGAAACGTCTACAGGAGCATTATCTGATGCCAAAACATTGTGTGCTATCGCTAAAAATCATGATTGTTTAACTATTGTTGATGCCGTGACGTCTTTAGGTGGTGTTGAGTTACGTGTTGATGAGTGGCAAATTGATGCAGTGTATTCAGGCAGTCAAAAATGTTTATCTTGTGTCCCTGGTTTATCACCAGTAAGTTTTAGTGATAGAGCTGCAGAGGTGATTCAAAATCGTGGCATAGCGGTCCAAAGTTGGTTTCTTGATCAATCACTTGTTATGGGGTATTGGTCGGGAGAAGGAAAGCGCAGTTATCATCATACTGCTCCTGTTAATTCTTTATATGCATTACATGAATCGTTAGTAATGCTACAAAATGAAGGTCTAGAAAATAGCTGGGCTCGACATAAAACCATGCACGATAAATTAAGTACAGGGTTAGCTGAGTTAGGTTTAGACTTTATTGTGCCAGCAGATGAACGATTACCACAGTTAAATGCAGTCTATATTCCAGAGGGTATTGATGACGCTAAAGTAAGAAATTTTTTACTGAATGAATATAACCTAGAGATTGGCGCGGGTTTAGGTGCTTTTGCTGGTAAAGCATGGCGTATAGGTTTAATGGGCTATGCTGCACGCAATGAAAATGTCACCTTATGCTTAGCAGCGTTAAAAGAAGCTTTAAAGCAATAGTGATAATAGTAGCTTTAGTGATTAAGTTGAGTTGAAAGAGATAAGTTAAAATAAACAACGCTAATCAAAGCAGTAAAATGAGAAAGCCCTGTACTGATTTTATCGGTACAGGGCTTTTTTAGTTAATATTAGTCGTTCAATCATTATGTATTATTAATACATAAGTGCTGCATTGTTAACTAACTTTACCAGCTACCGCTATTTTCCATACTTAACCATGGCTCTTGTGGCTCTAGGGAACCATCTTTTTGTAATAACTCTATCGAGATGCCATCAGGTGAGTTAACAAAAGCCATGTGACCACAGCGAGGCGGTCTGTTAATTGTTATGCCGCCGTCTTGTAATGTTTGACACGTTTGATAAATGTTATCAACTTCAAAGGCTAAATGACCGAAGCTACGCCCTGCAGTATAATCTTCAGTAGAACCCCAGTTGTAAGTCAACTCAACTTCCGGGCCGCCAATCTCGGTAGCTAAATAAACCAAGGTAAATTTACCTGCAGGTACTTCAATACGTTTTGTTTCAATTAAGCCAAGTTTATTGATGTAGAAATCAAGCGATTGGTCCAAATCACGTACACGTACCATGGTATGTAAAAACTTCATAAGGCTCTCTTTTTCTTTGTTTATGGTTAAGGGGGATAAAATAGGCTGAACTACATTGCGATCAGGTTGGAGTTTATTCATACATTGTATTCGCTAGTTTATGTGTAAAACTAATAAATATTCAGTAATACAAACGCCACATTGAGCTTTTAACAGACCTTAAGCTTTTGAATTGGTTACGTCAACCTAGCGTGCTTATTAGCGTTTATCTGTCTTTAACATTAAATAAGCGACTACTTTTTTGCGTAATCAGTACTCTTGTACAATAATTAACCCCTCATGAAAGAAATTAAGTCTTGGGTTGTATGTTTTCCTTGTTTTCTTTTTGAAATTTAATTTGAGGAAATAAAAATGAAAAGTATATTTTTAACAATTATTATTGTGATGATTAGCTTTAACGTTTATGCCGAAGACAAACCTTATACTCTGGGGACTGTCTGGGAGGTCTCCTATATAAAAGTTAATGACGGTAAACTTGAAGATTACTTAAAAAACCTTAACAGTGGTTATTACCCGATTTATGAAGAATTCAAGAAGAAGGGCTGGATAACATCATACAAAGCAATCAGCTTCAATCGTAACAACCCCGACGATTGGAATTTAATGTTATTAACGGAATATCCAAACTGGGCAACCTTTGATAGAAAAGAAGCAGAATGGGAAGCTGTCGTTGATGAAGTTTTTAAAAATAAGGAAGCCCAAGAAGAAAGTGATGAAGATAGAGAGAATATTAGAGTTTTATGGGGCTCTAAAGTGGGAAGAGAAATGATACCTGTAATCTAAATGGTCTATATAAAACAGATCGAATTAATATTATTCCAAGAGACTTGTCGCGCCAATCTTATAACATGAGTTGGCGCTTTTTTATTGAATTTTAGATGCTAGGTTTTAACGCAACCAATAGGTAAAATTAATCACCGACTTTATCTTTAAACTCACATAAATCTTCAATGATACAAGAGCCACACTTTGGTTTTTTGGCTGTGCAGGTGTAACGTCCATGCAATATGAACCAATGGTGTAAGTTAAACATAAACTCTGTTTTTTTTGGTGTTAGTTTTATGATATTTGCTTCAACCTGATCTACGGTTTTACCTGGGGCATATTTAGTTCGGTTAGCAAGCCTGTATATATGAGTATCTACCGCTAAAAAGTAGTTACCTTCATTATCTTTTAGCCAGCCAAAAGCAGTGTTCAAAACCACATTAGCCGTTTTACGTCCAACGCCGGGCAGTGCTTCTAGTGCAGCTCTATTTTCTGGTACTTCACCACCATGTAAATCGACCAACATTTGACACGTTTTAATGGTGTTTTGTGCCTTGGTATTAAATAAACCAATAGTCTTTATGTAGCTTTTTAACCCATCGAGGCCAAGATCTAAAATGGCTTGAGGCGTATTGGCAACAGGGTAAAGTTTGGCAGTCGCTTTATTAACCCCAACATCAGTTGATTGGGCTGAGAGTAGAACGGCAATGAGCAATTCAAACGGGCTAGAAAAGTTTAGTTCTGTGGTTGGCTCTGGATTCTCGTCTCGCAGCCGAGTTAACATTTCTATGCGTTTTTCTTTATTCATGGCCTGACTCTTTTATTTTATCTTATATGCAAAGCTCTAGATATAAGGTCTAATATGTGAGCCATATCGAAGCTTAAACTTTAGAGTTATTTTATTGTTAACGTATATATCGTTATTAATCTTTAATAATGTTTAAGATTAAGAGTCAAAATTTACTCGAACTCTCTCTATTACTTGTTCAGTATCAACTACTTTTTTGGATTTTATATGGCTATCAATAGCATTTTTAAGTGCAATTAAAATCCCCATGGCGATAAAGGCGCCGGGGGGTAAAATAGCTAATAAAAATTGACTATCGAGTTGCATTACTTCAATTCGAAGGACACTAGCCCAGTCGCCAAGTAATAAATTTGCACCATCAAAAAGTGTTCCTTGCCCAAGGATTTCTCTTATTACACCGAGTAAAATTAAGATAATGGCAAAGCCTGATCCCATCATTAACCCATCAAAGGCTGATTGTTTGATTGGGTTTTTTGATGCGTAGGCTTCAGCTCGACCAATAATGGCGCAGTTAGTCACGATTAACGGGAGAAATATCCCTAATGATTGATAGATGCCGTAAGTAAAGGCATTCATTAGCAATTGTACGCAAGTTACAAAGGCAGCAATAATCAAAACAAAAATGGGTATACGAATTTCTTTAGGTACCCAGTGACGTATTGCTGACACGGTAATATTGGAACAGATGAGTACTAACATGGTGGCAAGGCCAAGACCTAATGCATTGGTCACGGTTGATGTTACGGCCAGTAGAGGACATAAACCAAGCAGTTGCACTAAGCCAGGGTTGTTCTTCCATAAACCTTGTATGGCTAGTTCTTTATACTCTGCCTTACGTTCAGCTTTAAGTACTGCCGCAGCTTCTTGCTCATCAGTGTTGTCAGTAATATCAGCGTCATTACTATTTGGTGGTGCTATTTCATTGCTCATTAGCAGCCTCGCTAATTGGTGATATTGATTTAGTTGTTGATAAGGCTTCGCCACAGGCATTTGGACGAGGTATTAAACTGCCTTTGTGTTGGTTAAAGTAATTTAGCGTGCTTTTAACGCCTTTTACTACTGCACGCGGCGTAATGGTCGCCCCAGTAAATTGATCAAACATGCCGTTATCTTTAGTAACTGCCCAGCGACTATCATCTTCTGAAAGTATTCGTTTGCCGGTAAAGCTCTTGATCCAATCACTTTTTCTAATTTCTATTTTATCACCTAAACCTGGGGTTTCTTGGTGCTTGAGCACTCGAACACCACTGACTGAGCCGTCATTGTTAATAGCCATAATAAAATCAATATTACCATTATAGCCTTGTGGCGCGGTACTGGTTATAGCAACGGCAACAACTTGTCCTGCTTTTCTCGCAATATAGGCGGTTTTAACTTTATTTGAGCCGAGTTCAGGCGCACTCATCATAATGCAATCATTGGCGATGTCGTTGTCATAACGACTTGGTTCAATAATGCTATGCAATGTTCTTAATAGCTGTTGTTGTTCCTGAACTTTAATGCGATCTTTAGTCAGTTCACTGACTAAACTAACAGCTAAAGTACAAGCAATAGCAAAGAGCGCAAGAATTTTGGTGTTTTTAGAGATGGCAATAGTCAGTGGTGACTTTACCGAATTATCTACGCTAGTTTTATCATTATTATTTTCTGAACTTTCAGGCTCAGATTTCCCTTGTGACGAGTCAGTTTTATCAGACATCACTTATCTCCCTTCAAATGACCATAGGTGCGAGGACGAGTGTACTGATCTATCAAGGGGGCAGACATATTACAAAGTAAAATAGCAAAAGCAACACCATCAGGATAACCACCTGAAGTGCGGATTAAATAAACCAATAAGCCAGCAAGTAGACCTACAATGATACGTCCTTTATTACTGGTAGCACCGGTAACAGGGTCTGTCAGAATAAAAAATGCACCTAGCATGGTTGCACCAGAAAACCAGTGGAACATAGTAGAAGCGCTGCTGTCTGGGCTGATGCTATAGCCGATAAAAGAGCAGATAAATAAGCTTAATAAAAAGCTTATCGGGGTCTGCCAAGCAATAGCTTTTCTTGAAATAAGAAATAGTCCACCTAACAGAAATCCAGCATTTACCCACTCCCAACCTAGGGCAAGGTTTTCACCAAAAATCGGATTTTTAATGCTTTCAAGGACAGTTAAGCCTAGACCTGTGTTAGTTTTTAACGTATCAAGCGGTGTTGCCATCGTAATACCGTCAATGCTGGTGCGTACTTGTTCTACTGAATAACCTTCAACGGTAAACCCCGTTAATATTGTTGTTAATGTATTAGTAAAGTTTAGATCCACAGCTACTAATGTAAGTGGCGGTTGCCAGAGTGTCATTTGTAAAGGGAAAGATACTAATAACATGACATACCCAGCCATGGCAGGGTTAAATGGGTTATGGCCAAGTCCGCCGTAAAGCTGCTTAACAATGACAATAGCAAACATTGTTCCAATAACGGTGATCCACCACGGCGCTAATGCCGGTAAACAGATGCCGAGTAACAAAGCTGTTAAGAGTGCACTACCATCAAATAATTCATGGGAAATAGGCTTTTTACGCAATGACAGTACGGTAAATTCACAAATAATCGCGGTTGTCATAGCTAAGCCAATGTGAATTAAATTTCCCCAACCAAAAAAGTACCACTGGGCTAAAACGCCAGGTAGGGTCGCGTATATCACCAAACGCATTAAGTTAGGTGTTTTCGTGTGGTTATGGTTATGTGGTGAACTTGCTATCCAAAATGCCATTAATTATGTCGACTCGTCGGGTTGTTTCGCTGATAAATTTCAATTCGAGTTTGTTTGTCTTTACTCATGCCTTATACACCATCTTGGTCATTTTCTTCAACTGTACTGGCTTCTTTTAGTTTTTTCTTCGCTTTAGCTTTAGCAATGGCAGCTGCAATTTTTGCTTTTTTATCGATTGCGGCAACAGGTTTACTTTCACTTTCAGCAGTATTCTCTTGTTCAATTTTTTCTGGCTTTGAGGGCTTACTATCTGTTTTTATTGAGTTGTCCGTAGAAGTAAGAACGCTTGTTTCGTTAACTTCTACTTTCTTTTCGATAATAGTCTCTACGTTAGCTTTTGCTATCGCTTTATTTTTTGCCTTAGCAATGGCGGCAGCTATTTTAGCTTTTTTATCATCCGAACCTGCTGTCTGTTCAGGTGGACTATTTTTGGTATCTTTTTCTAAGTCAGTAACCTCAGCAGCTTTACTGAGTTTTTTTGCCTTGGCCTTAGCAATGGCGGCAGCTATTTTTGTTTTTTTATCATCAGTGCTTACTGTCTTTTCAGGTGAAGTATCTTCAGTCATTTTTTCTGAGTCAGAAGCATCAGCAGATTTATTGAGCTTCTTAGCCTTGGCCTTAGCAATAGCGGCAGCTATTTTTGATTTTTTATCATCAGTGCCAACTTGCTCAGTTGAAGCAGGCTTTTCTTCTACTGCACTATCTACAATACTATCACTACCTGACTGTTTCTGAGTGGCTTCTTCTTTAAGCTTCTTCTTAGCTTTAGCTCTGGCAATAGCAGCGGCGACTTGAGATTTTTGATCATCAGCGGAATCTGCAGGCAAATCCTTTTGTGAGTTAGATGTGCTTACTTGGCTTTGATCTTTTGAGGCTTTCTTCGCTTTCACACGCGCTAGTGCTGCAGCAACCGCAGATTTAGCTCCGGTGGCTTCTGGTGTTGCTTTGTTCATAGCTGCTTTACGTGCAGCGGCTGCTTTTTTATGTTTTTCTTGTCGAGCTACTTTTTCTTTTTCTAAGCGTAATTTACGTGCTTCAAAACGAATCTTAGCTTTTTCTGCTTTTAAGTCTAATTGTTGCTGCTCACGTATTTCAGCTTTAGCAATACGATAGTAATGCACCAGAGGAATTTGACTTGGACAAACATAGGCGCAGGCACCACAATCGATACAATCACGTAAATTAAGTTTCTCTAATTGTGAATAATCTTTAGCTTTTGCGCTCCATTGCAACTCTTGCGGAAGTAATTGGCTTGGACATACATCGCTACATTGACCACAACGAATACATTCAACCTCGTTACTTTCCTTTTCAAAAGCACTCGGCATTTCTTTTTTGCTGGGTACTAAAATACAGTTACTGGTTTTAACAATAGGGACAAGCTCACTTGATACACTAAAGCCCATCATAGGACCGCCCATGATCACTGGTTGCTTTTGATTCTCAATACCTTCAACACTACATTGCTCAAGCAAGAAATTAATTGGAGTACCAAGTAATGCCCAAACATTTTGCGGTTTATTTAATGCTTGCCCAGTTACCGTAACAACACGACGAATAAGGGGAGTGTCATGCCTAACCGCTTCATTAATAGCAAAACACGTAGCAATGTTTTGCATCACAATGCCATCATGTATGGGCAGTCGACCTGATTTGACCTCTTGACCTGTTAGAATTTGAACCAGTTGCTTTTCACCACCCGTAGGGTACTTTGTAGGCACGATGCAAACTTTGATTTTCTCAATAGCAGCGGTGGCTTTTTGTAGCGCTTTAATAGCCTTGGGTTTGTTGGCTTCTATGCCAATTAAAATAACGGTAGGGGTCAACAGTCTATCAAGAATTTTTATGCCGTCTACAATGGCGTTACTTTGTTCCATCATTAATAAATCATCAGCGGTGATGTAGGGCTCACATTCTGCGCCGTTAATGATAAGAAATTTAATATCGGGCTTGCTGCTTACTTTTATATGGGTAGGAAAACCAGCACCACCCATGCCAGCAATACCAGCATTAGCAATTTTTTTAACTATTTCATGGTTAGATAGCTGTTCTAAATCTTCACAAACGTTTCTTTTACGCCAAGTGTCTTCGCCATCTACGTCAAGAAATACGCACAATTGACTTAAGCCAGATGGGTGAGCTATTACCGACATTTTGATTGCACTGATTGTCCCACTGGTAGGTGCGTGAATTGGCACTACCATAGGATTAGTACTTAACGTTAGCGCTTGCCCTTTTAGTACATGTTCACCGATGCTAACGAGTAAATCACCTTCTCGGCCGATATGCTGTTGCAGTGGAATAATTAACTGTTTTGGTAAAGCAAGATGCTTGATTGGCTTATTCGACGTTAGAAACTTTTGTTCAGGGGGATGAATACCACCATGAAAATCCCAAAAATTTCCACGCGTGATACGCTCTATTACTGATTCCACCATATTCTCCTAATCCAGTTGCTTTACTGGAATACTGGTTAAATCCCATTGCCAATTATGAATAGTATCTGGCAATTCACGCATTTCAATACAATCTACAGGGCAGGGAGCAACACATAAGTCACAACCGGTACACTCATCTATGATAATGGTATGCATTTGTTTTGCTGCGCCTATAATGGCGTCAACCGGACAAGCCTGTATACACTTAGTGCAACCGATACAATCTTCTTCAATAACAAAAGCAACTTTAGGTCGGTTACTTTTTGGAGCATCACCGCTAACATGACTATCATCAATAGGTTGAACTTCAACGCCCATTAAGTCTGCTATTTTCTTGATAGTGTCTTCACCACCAGGTGCACATTTATTAATAGCCTCACCATCAGCAACGGCTTGCGCGTATGGCTTACAACCAGGGTAGCCACATTGGCCACATTGAGTTTGAGGAAGTAGTGCATCAAGCTGATCAACTATGGGGTCGGCATCAACTTTAAAACGTACGGAGGCAAAACCTAATAGGGCACCAAAAACGGCAGCAATACTACCTAAAACAAGGATGGCAATAAGGATGTTCATGTTAAATTTTCACCAAACCGGTAAAACCAAGGAATGCTAATGACATTAAACCTGCGGTTATCATTGCAATAGCAGTACCTTTAAAAGGTGCAGGTACATCGGCATTGGCTAACTTTTCACGCATGGCAGAAAACATAATTAATACCAATGAAAAACCTAGCGCAGCACCAAAGCCATAAATAATTGATTCAAAAAAGCCGTGTTGTAACCTTAAATTCAGCAAGGCAACACCCAAGACCGCACAGTTTGTGGTGATCAAGGGTAAGAAAATACCTAATAAGCGATAAAGGCTAGCACTGGTTTTATGAACAACCATTTCAGTAAATTGTACGACGACGGCTATCACCAATATAAAACTCATGGTGGTTAGGTATTCAAGGTTTAGTGGTACAAGCAGATATGTGGTAACTAAATAACTCAGTAGAGAGGCTAAAGTCATGACGAAAACAGTGGCGAATGACATGCCTATAGCTGTTTCAGTACGTGACGAAACACCCATAAAAGGGCATAGGCCAAGAAATTGTACTAAAACAAAGTTGTTTACGAGTACAGTGCCAACGAGAAGTAACAGATAATCAGTCATTTACTTTAAAGGTCATTAGGTTATTTACGATAATTATGCCGCTATTATCCGTGTTTTTAGTTTATATAACAACACACCGGCAGTAAGGGTATTACGCTTTTATTCATTTTCTTTGCTTTGAAATAACAAATGTTACTTCTGTAAAAAAGCCGAATGCTTATGATACATTCGGCTTCAAGCAATACAAAGGGGTAAGACTAATTATAATTGTGCAGGTTTTCCAACATAATAGCCCTGACAACCATCGATAAAGAGTTTTTCTAATGTGTGCTTTTCTTCTTGGCTTTCGACACTTTCAGCTAATACGCTAATGCCAAGTCTGTGAGCTAAATCTACCATTAAGCGTAAGAAGTATTGATTGTTCTTATCATCGTCAATATCACGAGTATAAGAACTATCCATTTTAATGTAGTCAGGTGTTAAATCTCTGAAGAACTTAAATGAAGTCAAGCCTACACCAAATCGCTCTACAGTCACTCTTGAGCCTACACGGTGTAGCATGTCAACTAGGCGTTTAGCCGTTTTAATATTTTGTTGAAGACCTAGTTCTGATATTTCAAACACTAATCGAGAGGCTGCACTTGGTTCGCGCAATAACTTACGCTCTAGCCAGATCATAAAGTGCTCATTGTTAATACTCCGAGGACTAATATTAATACCATAGCTACTGTCGAGCATATTTTTGCTGGTTATCTCTTTAATGGCCGTGTCTATGATAAGTCGGTCTACATCGGTTATCTTGTCTAGTTTTTCTGCCATAGCAATAAATGTTGCTGTAGGTAACATGTTATTGTTAGCGTTAAGGAAACGCGCTAATATTTCTCCATAAACGCGAGTATTACGACCACTTGGTTGGATTGGCTGTAATAATAAGCTGATGCGACCAGCACCTAATACACTATCTATCTCTTGTCGCCAGTTTTGATTGCCATAGTTTGCGCTGCTATCATTTAAAATATCAATATCTTTTTGCGAATACCATGAATTTACTTTTTGTGTTTGAGCAACACTGACTCCGGTATCGGCTAGCGCTAATAATTCACCTAATGGCTTGGATTTATCAAAATAGACTAAGCCTGTGAAGGCTACAGAATCTAATTCATTGACTTGCTGATAGTCATTAAACTTAATTGTTAACTCACTGGCATAGTCTTCAGCTAGCTTTAGCTTCACGTTAGGTAATATAGTGGCAAAATCGGAACTGTTGAGACGAAAAATCTTCCCCGTAGGTCTTGAAATCAAAGCCGTTTTTATTATCTCGGCCACTCTTACAATATAATTGTCACCTGAGCTATAACCGTGGATTTGATTAATGGTCTGTAACTCAGAGCAACGAGTAATTAGAAGAACACCAAAATTAACCGGGCTGTCATTTACAATTTCGTTTTCATAAAATTGGACAAATCGATTTCGATTTTCAATGCCCGTTAAGCTGTCTACATGGGCTTCTATTTCTAGATTGGTTGTATTATTAAATTGCTCTGTCATCATTGTCTTGATTTCGGCAATACCTTCTTCTAAAGCAGGAATCTCAAGTAGTTGTTGATTATCCTGTTCCTTGGTAATGAAATCGGCATTATTAATTTTTGCTAGTTCATTACCAATTTGCTTGCTGATCACACTAAAAATAGTTAATTGTAATTTATAATTCAATCTTGCTGAAATAAAAACAAATATAATTGATAACGCAATAACACCGATAAACAGTTGCGTTAAAAAATTAATTATTCCGATAAAATCTAATTGGTATTGAACTTGTAAATTAAGCTCACTTACCGAGACTGTTTTACGTTGTGCTAAAAAAGAATCGAGAGGATGAATATAATTATTTTGATAATTAACGAGTATTAGAGAATCACGTTTAATAATTAAGGTTTGGTAATCGTCACTGGCCTTTAAAACAGCCGACAACGTAGTAGCGATCTCTTGTGCAGGAATATCATCGGCAACAAATTGTTGACTAATAGTTTGAATGGTTTTTTGTTGCGATAGCGTTTGCTGATTCACATAAGTGGAAAGCAAGAAAAATGCAATGCCACCTAAAGCGACTATGAAAACTAACGCAAACAATATATTTTTGATAAATAACTTAGAAAACTTATACATAATGAAATTAAATGCTCCGTTAGAAATCTATCGAGGGTAATAGATATACTGTAGAAATCAGTGCTATTTTTTTATATGAAATGATAGTCATATTTATAGCTGCATTATAAGGGCAATACTAACATATTGTAAAATATAAATTAATTTTAGCAAATATTTCCTCGATATTGATAAGACAGATTTTGCACAATAATCTACTTTTCTAGTGGATAATGCTTAATCCCTCTTGCGCTTGTTGTCGAGCCACTATATAATTTGCCGCAATAGAGCTTAATAAGATGTCACTGAATAAATTAACATGTTTTATGTTGTTTATATTCTTATTAATATTATTAGTAGTTTAGCTATTAATAACCAGATTAAATCGTTTTTTGTTTAATCTAGGGGGAAAACAGTGAAATAAGCCCCTGATTTGGGGTTTTTTTGTTTTTTTACGCGGATAAATTACGTAATTATAGACAAATACAGTAAAAATCTCGTTGGGCTATGTGCCCTTTTTTTATATCTAAAATTTATACTATGCTGCTTATGTATTTATCATGAGAGCAGAGTAACAGGAGAAAACGCTTGGCTAAATTTGAGCAAAAACTAACTGACTTATTAAGACCTGCAGTTGAAGAAACTGGCAAAACTTTGCATGGCATTGAATATATCAGTGCAGGCAACAACTCAGTTTTACGTTTGTTTATTGACCATGAAAATGGCATTAATGTTGACGATTGTGCGGAAGTAAGCCGTCAAGTTGGTGCAATATTAGATGTAGAAGATCCTATTAGTAGTGAATACAGCTTAGAAGTTTCATCACCAGGTGTTGATCGACCATTATTTGAATTAGCACATTTTCAAGAAGTCATTGGTGAAACTATTAATGTAAAAATTTCGATGCCTTTAAATGGTCGTCGAAAGTTCAAAGGGCCATTAGTTGCCATTGAAAACGATACCTTAATAGTAGAAGTTGATAGCATCGATTACGAATTAGCTATCAGCAACATAGATAAAGCGAATCTTGTCGCAAAGTTTTAAACCTTGAATAGATCAAAAACAGTTAACATAAATTAAAGGCTAAGTAGCATGAGTAAGGAAATATTACTGGTTGTTGATGCGGTTTCTAATGAAAAAGCATTACCACGAGAAAGCATTTTTGAAGCAATGGAAACTGCTTTAGAAACAGCTACCAAGAAAAAATACGAAGGAGACATCATTGTACGTGTCAGCATTGACCGTATAAGTGGTGAATTTGATACTTTTCGTCGTTGGTTGATCATTGAAGATGGCGAACCGATGGAAAACCCATACGCAGAAATTGGTTTAGCAGCAGCGCAATATGATGCTCCTGAATTGAACGTAGGCGATTATTCTGAAGATCAAATTGAGTCAGTTAAATTTGACCGTGTAACTACGCAAACAGCTAAACAAGTTATCGTTCAAAAGATACGTGAAGCTGAACGTGCTTTAGTGACTGAAGCTTATCAAGAGCACTTAGGTGAGATTGTTACCGGTGTTGTTAAAAAAGCAAGTCGTGAGAGTGTTATTGTTGATTTAGGTAATAATGCTGAAGCCGTTATTTACCGTGATGACATGTTACCACGCGAAACATTTCGTCCGGGTGACCGTGTACGTGGTTTGTTGTATGAAATCAAACCAGAAGCACGTGGCGCGCAATTATTTTTAAGCCGTACTAAACCTGAAATGCTCATTGAGCTTTTCCGTGTTGAAGTGCCTGAAATTGGCGAAGAGATGTTAGAAATTAAGGGCGCAGCTCGTGACCCTGGTTCTCGCGCTAAAATTGCCGTTAAAAGTAATGATAAGCGTATAGACCCTGTTGGTGCTTGCGTTGGTATGCGTGGTTCACGTGTACAAGCTGTTTCTGGCGAGTTAGGTGGAGAGCGTGTTGATATCGTATTATATGATGACAACGTTGCTCAATATGTAATTAACGCTATGTCACCTGCTGAAGTCGCTTCAATTATTGTTGATGAAGACAAAGGCACTATGGATATTGCCGTTGAAGAAGCTAATTTAGCTATGGCGATTGGCCGTAGTGGTCAAAACATTCGTTTAGCTAGCCAGTTAACTGGTTGGGAACTCAATGTAATGACTGTTGCTGACATGAAAGAGAAGCATCAGGCAGAAAACGATAAAGTATTAAACTTGTTTATTGATAAGTTAGATCTTGATGAAGATTTTGCCACATTACTAGCAGAAGAAGGCTTCACTTCATTAGAAGAGATTGCTTATGTTCCTACCGCTGAAATGCTAGATATTGATGGTCTTGATGAAGAGATCATTGAAGCGCTTCGTGAACGTGCTAAAGAAGCATTAACGACACAAGCGTTAGCTAGCGAAGAAACTTTAGAGGGGTCTGAGCCAGCTCAAGACTTACTTGACCTTGACGGTTTAGAGCGTCATTTAGCATTTGTTTTAGCAAGTCGTGGTGTTCGCACACTCGAAGACTTAGCTGAACAGGGTATCGATGAAATAAGCGATATTGAAGAATTAGATGAAACCAAAGCGGGTGAGCTAATCATGGCTGCGCGTAACATTTGTTGGTTTAACGAAGAATAATAACACCGGAGAATAATATAGATGGCAGATATAACTGTAGCAGAACTTGCCAAAGAAATCGGAACACCGGTGGATCGCTTAGTCACTCAATTAGCTGACTCAGGCGTGAATAAATCGGCTACCGATGCTATTTCGCAAGATGAAAAAGAAGCCTTATTAGGCCACCTTAAAAAACAACATGGTGATGAGTCGGAAGCAAAACCGAACAAACTCACTTTAAACCGTAAAACTAAGTCTACTTTGACCATGGGTCACGGAAGTAAAGCTAAGTCGGTTAATGTTGAAGTTCGCAAAAAACGTACTTACGTGAAGCGTAGTGAAGTTGAAGATGAAAAATTAGCTGAAGAAGCAGCGAAAGCTGAAGCTGAAGCAGCCATTTTAGCTGAAGCAGATGCCAAAGCGAAAGCAGAAGCAGCAGCGAAAGAAGCCGAAAATGAGAAAGGCGTTGCAGCAGCTAAAGCTGAAGTTGAAGCTGAGCGTAAAGCTGAAGCTAAAATTGAAGCGGCAGCTAAAGCAAAAATTGCGGCTGTAGAAAAAGCTAAAAATGTTGAACAAGCACCAGAAAAGGTAGCTGAGACAGAAGAAGCTAAAAAACTTCGTTTAGCACAAGAAAAAGAAACGCTAGCGAAAGTTGAAGCAGAAGCGGCAGCAGCGGCCGAAGCAGCTAAAAAGCTTGCTGAAGAAAATGAAGGTCGTTGGAAAGAACAAGAAGCTGAACGTAAAGCAAAAGAAAAAGAAGTTGTACATTTAACGTCTTCTGTCTACGCACAAGAAGCGGAAGATAAAAGTGACTCTGCTGATGAAAGTGGCCGTCGACGTAAGAAGAAAAAAGCGCCAGATCGTAATGCTCGTGGTCGTAATAGTGGCCGTGGTAAAGGTAAAACTTTGTCTTCACCACAAAGTTTAAAACATGGTTTTACAAAACCTGTTGAAACTAAATTACAAGATATTCGTATCGGTGAAACAATTTCTGTTGCTGAATTAGCAAATAAAATGTCTAAGAAAGGCGCTGAAGTTGTTAAAGCAATGTTTAAATTGGGTGCTATGGCAACCATTAACCAAGTAATTGACCAAGAAACTGCAGCACTTGTTGCTGAAGATATGGGTTTTGAAGTTGTACTTGTTAAAGAAAATGCTTTAGAAGAAGCAGTACTTGCTGACCGTAATGATACTGGTGAAGAGATTACTCGTGCACCTGTTGTTACTATTATGGGTCATGTTGATCATGGTAAAACATCACTACTTGATCACATTCGTGAAGCAAAAGTAGCTGACGGCGAAGCGGGTGGTATTACTCAGCATATTGGTGCTTATCACGTAGAAACTGGTCATGGTATGATCACTTTCTTGGATACTCCAGGTCATGCTGCCTTTACTGCTATGCGTTCTCGTGGTGCAAAAGCGACAGATATCGTAGTGATTGTTGTTGCTGCAGATGATGGTGTTATGCCACAGACAATTGAAGCAATTCAACATGCTCAAGCCTCTGAAGCGCCTATTATCATTGCCGTTAACAAAATGGATAAAGAGTCTGCTGATCCAGATCGTGTTAAAAGTGAATTATCACAACACGGCGTTCTTTCAGAAGAGTGGGGCGGTGAGGTTCAATTCTGTCATGTATCAGCTAAGACTGGTCTAGGTATTGACGAATTACTTGATTCTATATTGTTACAATCTGAAGTATTAGAGCTAACTGCTGTTGTAGATAAAATGGCAAATGGTGTTGTGGTTGAATCTAAATTAGATAAAGGCCGTGGCCCAGTAGCAACTGTATTGGTACAAGAAGGTACATTGAAGCAAGGTGATATTGTACTTTGTGGTTTAGAATATGGCCGTGTTCGTGCAATGCGCGATGAAAATGGCAAAACTATTCAATCAGCAGGTCCATCTATCCCAGTTGAAATTATCGGATTAAGTGGTGTTCCAATTTCAGGTGATGAAGCGACTGTTGTAAAAGATGAAAAGAAAGCGCGCGAAGTTGCTTTGTTCCGTCAAGGTAAATTCCGCGATGTGAAACTTGCTCGTCAACAGAAAGCTAAACTTGAAAATATGTTTGCTAGTATGGCTGAAGGCGATATTTCAGAAGTTAATGTTGTCATTAAGTCAGATGTTCAAGGTTCACTTGAAGCAATCAGTGATTCACTTCTTAAGTTATCTACTGACGAAGTTAAAGTTAAAATCATCGGTTCTGGCGTAGGTGCTATCACTGAAACAGATGCTACATTAGCTGCTGCATCTAATGCTATTGTTGTTGGTTTCAACGTTCGTGCCGATGCTTCTGCGCGTAAAGTGATTGAATCAGAAAACATCGATTTACGTTACTACAGTGTTATCTACGCATTAATCGAAGAAGTTAAGCAAGCGATGAGCGGCATGTTAGCGCCAGAGTTCAAGCAAGAAATCATTGGTCTAGCACAAGTACGTGACGTGTTTAAATCGCCTAAAATCGGTGCTATTGCCGGTTGTATGGTTACTGAAGGTGTTATTAAACGTAGCGCTCCAATTCGTGTATTACGTGAAAACGTTGTTATATACGAAGGTGAACTTGAATCATTACGTCGCTTTAAAGATGACGTACAAGAAGTTCGTAACGGTACTGAGTGTGGTATCGGTGTTAAGAACTACAATGATGTACGTGTTGGTGATCAAATTGAAGTCTTTGAAACCATCGAAATTAAGCGTTCGTTATAACTAGTATCTCATTGCTAGTAGGCACAATTATTGCGTTGGAAGTACTTATTGACATGCGTCAACTTCGTGCTTCCGCCTTATATTTGAACCAACTAGCTTCGAGCTAATAGTAAACTATTTTTCAAAAGGGGCTTATGCCCCTTTTGTGTTAATTATTGATAATTGAAAGCTGTTAGTAATAACAGTTTCATAGGAGTATACGATGGCTAGAGAATATGCCCGTACTGACCGTGTTGGTCAGCAAATCCAAAAAGAAATCGCGACTATTTTAATGCGCGAAATTAAAGATCCTCGTTTAAGTATGACGACTGTTTCAGCTGTCGAAGTTACTCGTGATTTAGCTTACGCTAAAATATTTGTTACTTTTTTTAATGATAATCAAGATGAAATAAAAGCCTCGTTAGAAGTATTAGCTGAAGCTGAAGGTTATATTCGTTCATTGTTAGGTAAACGTCTACGTGCTCGTATTATGCCGCATCTTCGCTTTGTTTATGATAGTTCAATGAGTGAAGGTGTTCGCATGAGCGCCTTAGTTGACCAAGCTGTCGCTAGTGATAAAAATGGCGACGCAGAAGTTGATGATACTCAGGTTGACGATGAACCAAGTGTTGATAGTGAGAAAGGCGAATAAGTAATGGCAAAACGTAGAAAAGGCCGTCAGGTCAATGGTGTTTTGTTATTAGATAAGCCCCATGGACTGTCATCAAACCATGCTTTACAAACAGTTAAGCGAATTTACTTTGCCCAGAAAGCAGGTCATACGGGTGCATTAGACCCATTAGCAACGGGTATGTTACCAATTTGTCTAGGTGAGGGAACTAAGTTCTCACAGTACTTACTTGATACAGATAAAACCTATCAAGTAACCGCCAAGCTGGGTATTCGTACTACGACAAGTGATGCTGGTGGTGAAGTTGTCAGTGAAAAAACAGTTGACGTTTCAAGTGAGCAGTTAGCGAAAGCTTTAGACAGTTTTCGTGGTACAACTAAACAAGTTCCGTCTATGTATTCTGCACTAAAACATCAAGGTCAGCCTTTATATAAATATGCTAGAGAAGGTATTGAAGTACCGCGCGAAGCACGTGATATCACGGTATTTAATCTTGAGTTATTACGTTTTGAACATGATGAAGTTGAACTAAATATTCATGTTTCTAAAGGGACTTATATCCGAACTATCGTTGATGATTTAGGGGAATTATTAGGTTGTGGTGCTCATGTGGCTCACCTTAGACGTTCTGCTGTAGGTAATTATCCGGTAGAAAAAATGATAACACTGCCTGAGCTTGAAGCCTTACTTGAACAAGCTAATGCGGATGAAATAACGCCCTCGGATGTTCTTGACCCATTGTTGTTGCCTATGAATAGTGCTGTCGATGGTATGCATTGTGTCTATGTTGATGATATGTCAGCCAATTTCCTACGTCACGGTAACCCAGTACAAGCTTATAACCAGCCTGAAGCAGGCAGTGTTCAAGTGTACCTTGGCGAAGATGAAAATGATGCTGACGCTGAATTTATTGGCGTAGGTTTTATCAATGATGATGGTTTAGTTGCACCTAAACGTATCGTTGTTCTAGAACAGTACTAGCGAGTTAGATTGTTATATCGCCATCGTAACTGAAGATCCAGAATTCAGTTGGAACGGTTATTAGGGGGCAGGTGAATTAATAAAGCTCTGGATTGAACTAATCACTTGCTTTTTAGTTATTGGCTGCTAGAATACGCGCTCTTTCGTCATCAAGGCTAAATTAGTGTTTGGCTTGATGCGTATTTCAATCACTCTTAACTCAATTAATATTGAGGGTAGGGTTAACACACTAAGGATTTTATAATGTCTTTAAATGCTACAGAAAAAGCTGCAATCGTTGCAGAATATGCTCAATCAGAAGGTGATACTGGTTCTCCAGAAGTTCAAGTTGCTTTGTTAACTACACAAATCAACCACTTACAAGGTCACTTTAAAGCGCACATCCATGATCACCATTCACGTCGTGGTTTATTACGCATGGTTGCACAACGTCGTAAATTACTTGATTACTTAAAAGGTAAAAACGTTGACCGTTACGGCGCGTTAATCGGTAAATTAGGTCTACGTCGTTAATAGCAATTTGCTAACGACTGTAACTTAAACGACTAAAAGGAGCCCATTGGCTCCTTTTTTGTTTTCTGCGGTTTACACTTTTACGAATAGTTACTAAAAGGGTGCATAAATTTGTGCTTTAAAGTAATAATTGCCCTTAGAAGCTAGCATTCACACGCTCAGTTAGTATAATGACCGTGAAAATTTACATTTACTGATTTTTGAATAAATTAAAAACGGTATGTATATCTTTTCAAACACAAACCAATCCAAACTGTATAATTTTTTGTTCCACTTAGTTGGGCATGCTATTCGTAGCTTTGACCAAGATACTCAGTGAATAAATAATTGTACAGATTGGTAAATATTATTAATAAAGACAAATTTAAGGAAATTAATTAGATGTTAAATCCAATTACTAAAAAATTTCAACTTGGTAAACATACAGTAACACTTGAAACAGGTGCAATTGCACGTCAAGCATCAGCTGCAGTTATGGCAAGCATGGACGATACCTGTGTACTTGTTTCAGTTGTAGGTAAAAAAGAAGCGAAACCAGGACAAGATTTCTTCCCATTAACAGTGAACTACCAAGAGCGTGCTTACGCTGCTGGTAAAATTCCTGGAAGTTTCTTTAAACGTGAAGGCCGTCCTTCAGAAGAAGAAACACTTATTGCACGTCTAATTGACCGTCCAATTCGTCCATTATTCCCAGAAGGTTTCACTAACGAAGTACAAGTTATTATCACTGTTGTTTCAGTTAACCCTGAAATTGCACCTGATATTATTTCTTTAATTGGTACTTCTGCAGCATTAGCTATTTCAGGTCTTCCATTTAGTGGTCCTGTTGGCGCAGCACGCGTTGGTTATACTGACGGTCAATACATTCTTAACCCGCTTCAATCTGAATTACCAACAAGTCAATTAGACCTAGTTGTATCAGGTACTGATTCAGCGGTATTAATGGTTGAATCTGAAGCTGACGTATTGTCTGAAGAAGTAATGCTTGGTGCTGTTGTATATGGCCATGAGCAAATGCAAGTAGCTGTTTCAGCAATCAAAGAATTTAAAGCAGAAGTTAACACTCCTTCATGGGATTGGGTTGCTCCTGTTAAAAATGCTGAATTATTAGCTAAAATTGCTGAACTTAGTGAAGCACAAGTTAACGAAGCATACCAAATTACTGAAAAAGCTGTTCGTTACGAGAAAATTAAAGAAATCCGTAGCTCAGTACTTGAAGCGTTATTAGCAGAAAATGCTGATGTTGACGTTCAAGAAGCTAAAGATTTGTTCCATGATTTAGAAAAAACTGTGGTACGTGGCCGTATTACTGATGGCAACCCTCGTATCGATGGTCGTGATCCTGAATCAATTCGTGCTTTAGACGTGATGACAGGTGTATTACCAAGAACTCATGGTTCTGCAGTATTTACACGTGGTGAAACTCAAGCATTAGTTACAGCTACGCTTGGTACTCAACGTGATGCACAACGTCTTGATACGTTAATGGGTGATAAGACTGACCCATTCATGCTTCATTACAACTTCCCTCCTTATTGTGTAGGTGAGACTGGATTTGTTGGTAGCCCGAAGCGTCGTGAAATTGGCCATGGCCGTTTAGCGAAACGTGGTATGTTGGCAGTTATGCCTTCACTTGAAGAATTCCCGTATGCAGTACGTGTTGTTTCTGAAATCACTGAATCAAATGGTTCATCTTCAATGGCTTCAGTATGTGGTACTTCATTAGCACTTATGGATGCTGGTGTTCCAATTAAAGCATCTGTTGCTGGTATCGCAATGGGTCTTGTTAAAGAAGGCGAAAAATTCGTTGTTCTTTCTGACATCTTAGGTGATGAAGATCACTTAGGTGACATGGACTTTAAAGTAGCGGGTACCACTGGTGGTATTACTGCACTTCAAATGGACATTAAAATTGAAGGTATTACTCAAGAAATTATGCAGATTGCTTTAAACCAAGCAAAAGCTGCACGTACTCACATTTTATCTGTAATGGATGAAGCTATTGGTGGACACAGAGATGATATCTCTGAATTCGCTCCTCGCATTCATACAATGAAAGTTAGCCAAGATAAGATTCGTGACATCATTGGTAAAGGCGGCGCAACTATTCGTCAACTTACTGAAGAAACGGGTACTACTATTGAAATCGAAGATGACGGCACAGTTAAAATTGCTGCAACTTCTGGTGAGCAAGCTGAAGATGCAATCAACCGCATTAAAGCACTAACTGCTGAAATTGAAGTAGGTACACTTTACACAGGTAAAGTTGTTCGTATCGTTGATTTTGGTGCGTTCGTTAATGTTCTTCCAGGTAAAGATGGTTTAGTACATATTTCACAAATCTCTGAAGAGCGCGTTAATAACGTAAGTGAAGTATTAACTGAAGGTCAAGAAGTGAAAGTTAAAGTACTTGAAGTTGACCGTCAAGGCCGTGTACGTTTAAGTATCAAAGAAGCTATGGAAAAACCAGCTGCAGAAGCAACACCAGCTGCTGAGTAATTATGTAAAGTAATAGTTTAGTAAAAAACTTTTACATTTCATTAAGTAAAAAGGAGCCACATGGCTCCTTTTTTGTTTATAATGAAATGATTCCAGTTGTTAGTTATTTATTTATAAGGCATTTTTGTGCATTCTTTTATCAAAACAATTATTCTAATTTTACTCTTAAGTAGTACGCTGTTGACACAAGGCTGTGCTTCAAGTCAGGGGGAGAATAACAATAATATTTCTTCATCAATAATGAATAATATTGTAATTGCTGAACCCCTTAGTATTAACTATAAGAGTGAAATCGCGATTGCACGTTTAACTGAAGTGATAAATAGAGCGAAAATATCTGACGTTCAAAGAGCACAGTTATTTTATGACCGTGGTGTTTTATACGACAGTGTTGGTTTACGATCATTAGCAAGATTTGACTTTTCTCATGCATTGCAATTAAAACCCGACTTAATTGATGCTTATAATTTTTTAGGTATTCATTACACACAATTGCAAGAGTTTGCTCAAGCCTATGAGAAATTTGATTCGGCATTAGATCTAGCACCTGATCATGAGTATGCGTATCTTAATAGAGGTATAGCGCTTTATTATGGCTCTAGACCTGAACTTGCCAGTATTGACTTTAAAGCCTTTCATCAAAAGCAGCAAGATGATCCATACCGCTTGTTGTGGTTGTATTTAACTGAGTATGAGGTAGATCCACTTGCGGCAAAATACTCGTTGAAACAACGTTCAGAATTAGTTGATGAACGTACTTGGGCTAAACAGGTTGTTTACCTGTATCTAGGCGAAATTTCACAAGGAGATTTTGTTAAAAACTTAACAAAAGATATAAGATCAAATAAAGAGCTGACCGAACGTTTATGCGAGGCCTATTTCTATTTAGGTAAATATAACCAAACCTTAGGTTATCGTGGAAGTGCAGCTAATTACTTTAAGCTGGCATTAAGTACTAATGTTTACGAATTTGTTGAGCATAGATACGCGAAGCTTGAACTAGATTTAATGCGCACTAAAAAAGTCGCTGAAAGTCAGCCTTAACAATCTAGCCTGATTAACTCAGGCTAAATTATTTAGCTACCAAAATGCATATTAGTAAAATTTTCCTTTTAATATTAGTAATGAGCTTGACGATGTCTTTGTCATCAAGCTCATTTTTTTTGTCTTCGTATTTAACTGAGCAGTTGTCGAGTAATCATTATCGAATAGGTCAAATAACTTATGCCCTTAAACATAATCACATTACCGCGTTAACCATTGAAGAACGTAAAACTGAGCTAGGCAGTACTCATTGGCTTACCCTTAATCGAGAGTTAGCAAAAAATAAAAAAATAGCAGCATTAAAGCTTGGTAACTGGTATCAACAAGCAGCAAAGCAAAAATCAAATACGAAATCGATTAGTAAAGCTATTATGTGGTTTGAACAAGCTATTCGCTTAGGCTCAAAACAAGCAATTTTTAACCTAACACAACTGTATTATCGACAAGGGAAAACTGTAACAGCAGAAATGACATTAAGAGCTTTACCTGATGTATTACCCGATAATGAGTTAGCCGTCGCCGTGCTTTTGTTACGGATTACTATGGCTATTGAATTAGGGGATGTTACACGGGTTAAATCGTTATTAAAATCTGATTTATTGAAGTTATATGGTAATGCTCAAACTAAGCGTTTATTAACTGATATAGATAGATATTCAGTAATAGATGACAGTTCAGTATTAACAAGTACGACTAATAATAAAATTGATCTGAATATAGAAAATTCAAAAAATTGCATTACTAGTTTACAACTTTTTGCTACTAGCCTAAGTCATTTAAAGCACCTTGAAATGCTGATTAAAGGTTTTAAAGAACAGCAAAAATTAGCAGAATATATATGTCTTCCGACACCCCGATATATTAGTATCAAAAATCTTGATTGTGAGGCCCAAGCGCAACACGCTATCTCCTGTGATGAATTACGCTGGGAAAGTGTGGCGAAAGAAGTTAATACTCGACATATCGGGTTAATGTTAAAAGATGGAGGGGCTAACGTACACTTAGGTATATTATATTTTGATGTTAACGATAATACTGATGTATTTAGCCATGAAGTAAGCCACTTGCTCGGATTTGTTGATGAATACCCTTTAATTAAAGGTCACGCTAAATGCCAAGGAATACAGCAAAAACCTTTTGCGCATAATATGGCGGTATTAAACAGGTATTATCATGGTGAACAGCAAGAATTAAGAGCAAGTATATTAATAAATATTCCATGGGCTCACAGCATTAACGCTAGCACGCCTATTTTGGAAGAAATACGAACTGGTTCAAGTAAAAAGCAACATTGGCGTTTAGGTACACCGAAAGGTTATGCCAATCAAATAGGTGTTCATATTTCTGAAAGTTGTCAGAAATCTGCTTCAATCGAAAGCTTACTCGATAACTCAATCGCTAATTTCGCATCAAGTAATATCGAGTCAGCTTACGCTTCTTTTAAGCCATTAAGTAGACATACCCAACTGAGATATTTTAACGATGATTTTCCTGAAGAATACCTTGGTCTACTAAATACCAAGCCATACGATTTTTTGATGCCAAGTTTTCATTACAACATAGCGTTGGCTTTATACAAACAAGGTCAACTTGCTAGTGTAAAATATTGGGTCGAGCAAGCGGCAAAATGGGAAGACGACCCGGTTAGAAAAGTCTATATATTGGAGGGAGCGTTTTAAGTATTAGTTTCAAGACAATTTGACACTATCGGTGCTTCTTTATTACCACAACTTTATTAGCCTGATTTCCCTTATCTATAACAGCAATAACTTTACTTTCGGAATGATCGTTCTGTGTGTATGGCATTCTTTTTTTACGGGTAACATCTAAATAGATTAAAGAGTTTTTCTTAGCTTCTTTTTTGAGTTTAGCTTCAGTTATTGGCCAATGGGTAAAATTTTCTGTATACCGGATTTCTTGAGCTGCTCTTTTACATTTTTGTCTGAGGTTATAGTTTAAATTTGCGTTTATTTCTTGATCGTATTTGGTCTTTTCTTGTTTGGGCGTTATAGTTTTATTTGAATTTAAAAATTTTTTGAGACTGGCTTTGAGTTGGTAAAAGTAGGCGAAGAAACTCATTTTAGAAACCCTTCATAGAGGACACCCTATTAGTTATAGTCTAAATTCAACCCTTTACCCAGCACAGTTCAGGTTTATTTTTCCTCTCTAAGTCAGGGGATATAATTACTCTTAAACTAAGTGCTTAAATTCCTGAGGGAAATTGAGTTATAATATCCGTGTATTTATTAACTTACTTTTCAGCAGCTTCACGCTTAGCATGAGCCTTTTATGAACATTTTTTCACCCCACTTATTTCGTCAACAATTTCCGCTGATAGAAAGTCATGATCAATCATTAATTGAAAAAGATGATTTAATGCCATCTTTGATTTACTTCGATAATGCGGCGACTACGCAAAAACCAAGACAAGTAATCGATTGTCAGCAACATTATTACCGTAATTTTAATGCTAATGTTCACAGAGCTTCTCATCAGCTAAGTAGCAAAGCAACGTTTGCTTTTGAAAAAGCCCGTAGCTTGGTTCAAGGATTCATCGGGGCTAAAAGTGTTAAAGAAGTTATCTGGACGAAAGGTGCAACTGAAAGCATAAATGTCGTCGTACAAAGTTTAGCGAGAAATATTTTAATACCTGGAGACGAGATAGCTATTTGCGTTAGCGAACATCACGCAAACATTGTACCTTGGCAAATTGTTGCAGAACAAACAGGCGCTGTAATCAAAGTCATACCTATCACTGAATCTGGATATATCGATGTTGATGAAATAGATAATATTATCAGTGATAAAACCAAATTTGTAGCCTGCGCCCATATCTCTAATGTGTTGGGGCGAATAAATCCTATTGAACAAGTGATAGTTAAAGCAAAATCTGTTGGCGCCATTACTGTGATAGATGGTACCCAGGCTGTAGCTCATTTTTCTGTAAACGTACAGTCACTCGATTGTGATTTCTATGTTTTCTCAGCGCATAAAATGTACGGTCCAACAGGTATTGGTGTACTTTATGGTAAAAAGAAGCACCTAGAAAGCATGGCTCCCTATCAAGGGGGAGGGGAAATGATTAAAACGGTGAGTTTTACTCAAGGAACAACATTTAACTCATTGCCCTTTAAGTTTGAAGCGGGCACTCCAAATATTGCAGGTGTCATTGCTTTTGCTGAGAGTATTAAGTTTCTTGGCCCTTTGTTAACTGATGTTAGTAATAGCTATGGCTTATTTGAACAAAAGCTGGTTAATTATTGTTATCAAGCGTTAGATAAAATTGCGCAAGTTAACTTTATAGTTGAAGGGACCCCTGATATTGGCGTTATCGCTTTTACCTTAACAGGGCACCATAATCATGATATCGCCATGTCTCTCGATACGCATGGTATTGCTATTCGCTCAGGCCACCATTGTGCAATGCCGTTAATGGCTTATTTGAAAATTGATGGTTGCTTAAGAGTCTCACTCGCTCCCTACAATACTGTCACAGAAATTGACTATTTCATTGATTGTTTAAAAAACATATTATTGGAAGAAACTATCGAACAATCAAACTCACGAGTGAAAGAAGATGTATTACTAGACTCACCCGTGAAAGAGATAGATGAAATTATTACTCTTTTTTCAAGAACAAAAGGCTGGGATACCCGACATAGAGAAATTATGTTGCTAGGTAAAAATCTTCCACGTTTAGATAAAGCATCACGTGATGACAATACATTGATAGCAGGTTGTGAAAGCCTTGCTTGGATTAAAGCTGAACACAGCGCTCAAGGTTTGTATTCGTTTACTGCAGATAGTGATGCAAAAATAATTCGTGGTTTATTAGTGATTGTACTCGCTGCTTTTAATCATCAAACGGCGCAAGAAATACACCAATTTAATATTAATGATTATTTTGAAAAATTAGGTTTAATGCAACACTTAAGCCCTTCACGCGGTAATGGTGTATTGGCTATCGTTGAAAAAATTAAAGCAATGGCACAGCAATAAGTAAACAGTGTAGATACCTGTTTACATATTGAGTCTTTTTAATGTTATTTTTGATGTTTTATTAATAGTTTGTCAATGGCTCTACCCACGGCAAAAAAAGCAAAGGTGGCTGTGACATGGGTTGTTGCACCAAAACCACTTTGGCAATCTAAACGCGTAGCACCTTGCTCGCCATTACTCTTATCAGGTTTAGCCAAGCAAACTTCACCTTGTTTACCATCAGCAGGGTAGCGTAATTGTTCTGTTGAATATACGGCATCGATTGAGAACTTTCGTTTACCTGCTGTTTTAAGATCAGCACGCGGAAAGTTAAACTCTCGACGTAGCTGATTTTTTACTTTAGCAAGTAACGGGTCTTGATAAGTCTTGCTCAAGTCTGTGATTTCAATTTTGCTTGGATCCACCTGTCCACCGGCACCACCAATGGTGATAATCGGTAATTTACTACCTCTGCAATAAGCAATAAGGCGTGTTTTAATGTCTACAGAATCAATGGCATCAATGACATAATCAAAATCTTTGGTAATTAAACTAGAGAGATTTTCTACCGTTACAAAGTCTTCAATGATATTAACTTGGCACTCAGGGTTGATTTGTTTGATGCGCTCAGCCATAACATCAACTTTACTTTGTCCAACAGTGTCAGTTAATGCATGGATCTGACGATTAATATTCGTGGTGCATATATCATCTAAATCTATTAAGGTTATTTTTCCAATACCATTGCGGGCTAGGGCTTCAGCTACCCAAGATCCAACACCACCAATGCCAATAACACAAAAATTTGCTTGTTGTAAAACATTCGCGCCATGTTCGCCATATAAACGGCTAATGCCACCAAAACGTAAAGAATAGTCAGACATAATGAATTTAAAGAGTCTTATTGAGTAATTAAGAAGGGGAAGGTTGTTATTATAACGCCTAGTTCCTGTGAGTTAAATATAATTCTATATCAAAAATTGAACGACAATCTATCGTGATGAGGGTATTTAAAAGTGATTAAAGTATTTCTTATGTGAATAACAACTATAGGCAAGTAATATGGTGATTGGTTGTTTTTCTCGATAAAAAAGCACAAAAAAGGCAGCGAAAGCTGCCTTTTTTATCAATTCATTGATGCTTAAATAAGCATTAAATCATTATCTTTTATTTAATGGTACGAATTCACGGTTAATTTCACCCGTGTATTTCTGACGAGGACGACCGATTTTTTGACCCGGCTGAGACAACATTTCATCCCAGTGAGCAATCCAACCTACCGTTCTAGACATAGCAAAAATCACGGTAAACATACTTGAAGGAATGCCAATTGCTTTTAAGATGATACCTGAGTAAAAATCAACATTCGGGTAAAGTTTTTTCTCAATAAAGTATGGGTCTTCAAGAGCAACTTTTTCTAATGCCATAGCGACATCAAGTAAAGGATCGCTGATACCAAGTTCATTCAATACTTCATGACAAGTTTCACGCATGACTGTTGCACGAGGATCGAAGTTTTTATAAACACGATGACCAAAGCCCATTAAACGGAATGGGTCATTTTTATCTTTAGCTTTAGCTACATATTCAGCAACGTTTTCTAAGCTACCAATTTGTTCAAGCATAGTAAGACATGCTTCATTAGCGCCGCCATGTGCTGGGCCCCATAAAGATGCAACACCAGCTGCTATACAAGCATAAGGGTTAGCACCAGAAGAACCGGCTAAACGAACAGTAGAAGTTGAAGCATTTTGTTCATGATCAGCATGTAAAGTAAAGATTCTGTCCATAGCATTAGCTACGGTAGGGCTTACTATATATTCTTCAGCAGGTACTGAGAACATCATGTGAAGGAAGTTTTCAGCGTAAGAAAGCTCATTGCGTGGGTAAACAAATGGTTGACCAACACTATATTTATAAGCCATTGCAGCGATAGTAGGCATTTTAGCAATCAATCTATGAGCACTACGTTTACGCTGTGCAGGGTCAGTGATATCTAAGTCACTGTGATAGAAAGATGACATTGCACCAACAACACCACAAAGCATAGCCATTGGATGTGCATCAGGTAAGAAACCATGGAAGAAATGAACTAACTTCTCATGTACCATGGTATGTGTAGTGATGATTGACTTAAATTCTTCATACTCTGATTGAGTTGGCGCATCGCCATTCAATAAGATATAACAAACTTCAAGGTAATCAGCTTGTTTAGCTAAGCTATCAATAGGGTAACCGCGGTGTTGTAGAACACCTTTGCCGCCATCAATGTAGGTAATAGATGATTCACAAGAACCCGTTGCTAAAAAGCCCGGATCGTAGGTGAAATAGCCATGGCTACCTAAAGTTCTAATATCAATTACGTCAGTACCTGCAGTACCTTTTAAAACTGGAAATTCACCAATTTCTTTGCCATCAATACTCAGAGTGGCTTTTGATTCAGCCATAATGTTTTATCCCCTATCAATTATAATTTATGTACATTTACTGACATTCTACTAAGTTGTTTAATACAAAGATTAAAAAGCTAAGTGAATAAATCGTCAGTTTTTGTGACTTTTCTGGGTTTTTTAAACTGCCGACATTCTACCCTGAAATGAATTTAAAATGTAAGAGTAATTATACTAAAGTTTAATGCAACGCAAATTACTGTTCAAAAAACGCCCCATATGTAACTTAGGATACGGTAAAATTGTAATTCGATCTTATCAACTATATAATCGCTGCGTTCTGTAGCTTTTTATGAAGTTACCTACTTTTTTTGCTTTTGTATTTGCTTTTGTAAAATTGAATAATATTACAAAACCTAGCTAGAATCGCATAATGAAGTTAGTTAGACTTATGTCCGAATTGGTACATGAGTTTGTAAAGTTGTAAAAGTTACCGTTCACTTTCGGGAATTGCTTTTGTTTATATTGATTTTTAAGTTTCAATTAAGATTTTAAGTCAGCTAAGTAAAGGCAGTTCATGAGTAACAATAATAAAAGTTGAAGGCTTTCGAGCTCTTTAGGCAACAATTGTGAAAAAACAACGTCCTGTAAACCTAGATTTAACTACGATAAAAATGCATCCAGCAGCTAATGCTTCAATTTTACACCGTGTATCTGGTGTAATTATGGTTTTTGCTATTGGTATTTTATTGTTTACCCTTTCAACCTCTCTTTCTTCTGCTGAAGGATTTGCCCAAATTCAAGGTTACCTTGATGGCTTTTTCTTTAAATTCATTATTTTCGGCTGTCTTTCTGCCTTGACCTTTCATGTTTTAGCGGGTGTTCGTCACTTGCTAATGGATCTAGGCCATTTTGAAGAACTAGCTTCAGGTAATGCCACTGCCAAATTAATCATGGTTATTTGGTTAGCAGTATCAGCAGTTATAGGAGTTTGGTTATGGTAAACGTCGTCACATCAGCGGGCCGAAATGGCGTGCATGATTTCATTCTTTTAAGAGCTAGTGCAATTATTCTTGTACTATATACTTTACTTCTCGCAGGTTTCTTCGTAGTAACACCTAGTGTTACTTATGATGTATGGCAAGGTTTCTTTGCTTGTATGAGTGTTAAAGTAGCAACAGTAATGGCGTTATTAGCATTACTTGTTCACGCTAAAATTGGCGTATGGCAAGTTCTTTCTGATTATGTAAAACCTGCGTTCCTACGCGGTGCATTACAATTTATTTTTTCTGTTACTTTATTAGCCTACTTAATGTTTGGCTCTTTAACTGTGTGGGGTGTATAAGTGAGCGTTCCAATTCGTGAATTTGACGCCATTGTTATTGGCGCAGGCGGTGCAGGTATGCGCGCTGCATTAGCAATTTCAGAATCAGGCAAATCTTGTGCCTTGATTTCTAAAGTATTTCCAACTCGATCTCATACTGTATCGGCTCAAGGTGGTATTACCGTAGCTTTAGGTAATGCCCATGAAGATCACTGGGAACAACACATGTACGATACCGTTAAAGGTAGCGATTATATCGGTGACCAAGACGCCATCGAATATATGTGTAAAACAGGCCCAGAGTCTATTATAGAATTAGAGAAAATGGGTTTACCGTTTTCTCGTACGGAAGAAGGTAAAATTTACCAACGTCCATTTGGTGGCCAGTCTAAAAACTTTGGTGGCGAACAAGCCGCTCGTACTGCTGCCGCAGCTGACCGTACAGGTCATGCACTACTTCATTGTTTATATCAACAAAACGTTAAAAACAAAACGAATGTTTACTCAGAATGGTATGCATTAGATTTGGTTAAAAACAGTGATGGTGCTGTCGTTGGTACAACTGCTATTTGCATTGAAACTGGCGAAATTGTTTACTTTAAAGCACGTGCTACTGTACTTGCTACTGGTGGTGCTGGTCGTATATTTGCTTCTACAACCAATGCTCACATCAACACCGGTGATGGTGTTGGTATGTCTCTTCGTGCTGGCATTCAAATGCAAGACATGGAAATGTGGCAATTCCATCCAACCGGTATAGCTGGTGCGGGTGTACTTGTTACTGAAGGTTGTCGTGGAGAAGGTGGTTACCTTCTGAATAAAGACGGCGAACGCTTCATGGAACGTTATGCACCAAATGCTAAAGATTTAGCAGGGCGTGATGTTGTTGCTCGTTCAATGATGACAGAGATTCGTGAAGGTCGTGGTTGTGACGGTCCTTGGGGTCCACATATTAAGTTGAAGCTTGATCATCTAGGCCGTGAAACGTTATATAAACGTTTACCTGGTGTTTGTGATTTATCTAAAACTTTTGCTCATGTTGATCCAGCAGAAGAGCCTATTCCAGTTATACCTACATGTCACTACCAAATGGGTGGTGTACCTTGTAATGTTAATGGTCAAGCCCTTAATATTGGCAGTGATGGCAAAGAAACTATCGTTGAAGGTTTATTCGCTGTTGGTGAAATCGCTTGTGTATCTGTACATGGTGCAAACCGCTTAGGCGGTAACTCACTACTTGATTTAGTAGTATTTGGTCGTGCAGCAGGTAACTTCTTAGGTACTTACTTAAACGAAACACAAACTGCAACAGAAGCATCTGAATCTGATCTAGAAGCAGCGCTTGCACGTACTAATCGTTGGGAATCTTCTACTAAAGGTGAAGACCCTGTACAAATCCGTAAAGATTTACAGATGTGTATGCAAATGAACTTCTCAGTATTCCGTGAAGGCGAAGCCATGGCGCAAGGCATGAAAGAGCTAACTGAAATACGTGAACGTTTAAGTGATGCTCGTTTAGATGATAAGTCATCAGAATTCAACACCCAACGTATTGAGTGTTTAGAATTAGATAACTTAATGGAAACAGCTTTTTGTTCTGCAAAAGCAGCAAACTTCCGAACAGAATCTCGTGGTGCTCATGCACGTCAAGATTTCACTGAACGTGATGACGTAAATTGGTTATGTCACTCAGTCTACACACCAGAGACTGAAGAAATGACCAAACGTGATGTTAATATGAAACCCGTTCACCGCGAAGCTTTCCCTCCGAAAGCACGTGTATATTAAGGAGCATTGTAATGAAACAGTTATTTTCGATTTACCGTTACAACCCTGATGTTGATAATGCGCCATACATGAAAGACTATGAGTTAGAAGTTCCAGAAGGTTCTGACTTAATGGTACTTGACGCTCTGATTCTTTTAAAAGAAACAGATTCAAGCTTATCTTTCCGTCGCTCGTGTCGTGAAGGTGTTTGTGGCTCTGATGGCTTGAACATGAATGGTAAAAATGGCTTAGCTTGTATTACGCCTTTATCAGAATTGAAAGCCGATAAGATCATTTTACGTCCATTACCAGGTTTACCGGTAGTACGTGATTTAATTATTGATATGACTCAATTTTATCAGCAATATGAAAAAATTAAGCCATACCTAATTAATGATGCACAACCAGCAGCGCGTGAAAACATACAGACGATTGAAGAACGTGATAAATTAGACGGCCTTTACGAATGTATTTTATGTGCATGTTGTTCAACATCATGTCCATCTTTTTGGTGGAATCCTGATAAGTTCATCGGCCCAGCAGGTTTATTACATGCGTATCGATTCTTAATCGATAGCCGTGATACTGCAACCGAAGAACGTTTAGATGGTTTACAAGATGCCTACAGCGTATTTCGTTGTCATGGCATCATGAACTGTGTTGATGTTTGTCCAAAAGGACTAAACCCAACAAAAGCGATTGGTCATATCAAATCAATGTTATTAAACCGAGCGGTTTAATAAATACCAAACCTAGCTAAACAAAATTTAACTACTGCTTTAGTCTAGGTTTATTTAATTGGTTTTTATGACAGAATAAGCAGAGTAGTTTCTTTATTGAGCGTTTTAATAGTTTCTTATAAAAGCGTCTTAGTAGGGGATACTCTGTATTTTTATAATAATTTTAAACATTGTAATAATTTTTATAAGTAGTTTGTTTTCTTTACTGCAAAAGTGTTGATTTATTCTATAAATAAATACTTCAATAATAAATTTAACAAAACGCATAAAATAATTATTACGTATTTTTTTTTGCTACAGACAAGCAAAGGAACACGGCAATGCCAGAAGGTGTAATGAAGGCTTGGCTAGAGTCTTCCCACTTAAACGGTGGCAACATCGTTTATATTGAAGAATTGTACGAATCATACTTAGATAACTCCGCCTCTGTATCTGCAGAATGGCAAGGTATCTTTAGTCAACTCCCGAAAGTCGAAGGTAGTGAGGTTGAATACCGCCACTCTGCCATCCGTGACGAATTTAGAGCCCTAGCAAAACAAGCCAATAAACAAGTAGTTGTTTCTAGTGGCAATGATGCTAAACAAGTCAAAGTTTTACAGCTTATCAACGCGTTTCGATTCCGCGGTCATCAGAATGCTAATTTAGATCCTTTGGGTTTATGGCAACGTGACAAAGTACGTGACTTGCAGCTTTCACATCACGATTTATCTGAAAACGACTTCGATAAAGAATATAACGTTGGCTCTTTTGCCATCGGCCAAGACACCATGAAGTTAGGTGACTTATATAAAGCATTAAGAAACACTTATTGTGGTTCTATTGGTGCTGAATATATGCACATGACGGCTACCGACGAAAAACGTTGGTTACAACAACGTCTTGAGTCTGTTCAGTCTAAAGCGGCACTTTCTGTTGATGAAAAAACTAAACTTCTTCAGGGCTTAATCGCTGCTGACGGCTTAGAGAAATACCTTGGAGCTAAGTTCCCAGGTGCAAAACGTTTCTCTCTGGAAGGTGGTGATTCACTTGTCCCAATGCTTAAAGAATTAATCACTCGTGCTGGCGCTGCCGGTACTAAAGAAGTGGTTATGGGCATGGCTCATCGTGGACGTCTAAACGTACTTGTTAATGTCATGGGTAAAAACCCGTCAAAATTATTTGATGAGTTCGCCGGTAAGCATGATGAAATACTTAGCTCAGGTGATGTTAAATATCATCAAGGTTATTCTTCAGATTTCGTTACCCCGGGTGGTACCGTTCATTTAGCGCTGGCATTTAACCCATCACATCTAGAAATCGTTAACCCAGTTGTTATTGGTTCAGTTCGCGCTCGTCTAGATAGACGTGACTGTGATCAAGGTGATTTAGTACTACCTATTACCATTCATGGTGATTCTGCGATTGCAGGTCAAGGTGTTGTACAAGAAACCTTCAATATGTCACAAGCGCGCGCCTTTAAAGTAGGCGGCACGGTACGTATTGTAGTCAACAACCAAGTAGGTTTTACCACCTCAGTTGCTGAAGATACTCGCTCTGGTGAGTACTGTACTGAAATTGCTAAAATGGTTCAGGCGCCAATTATCCATGTAAATGGTGATGATCCTGAAGCAGTTATCTTAGCAACGCAAATTGCACTTGATTACCGTAATGAATTTAAACGTGATGTTGTTATCGATTTAGTTTGTTACCGACGTCATGGACATAACGAAGCTGATGAGCCAAGTGCTACGCAGCCACTTATGTACAAAATTGTTAAAAAACATCCTACACCACGTCAATTATACGCAGATAAATTATCAGCGGAAGGTAGTTTAACTACTGCCAAAATTGATGAATTAACAGCCTACTACCGTAAGTTACTTGATGAAGGTCAATGTACGGTTGATCAATGGCGCCCAATGACTGAGCATTCAGTTGATTGGACTCCATACTTAGGCCATGAGTGGGATGATGACTACGACAAAGAAATATCGCTTGAGAAATTAAAAGAACTAGCGGTTAAATTGTCAAGTTACCCAGAAAGTCATCCAGTGCATTCGCGTGTTAAAAAGATTTACGATGATCGCATGAAAATGGCAACAGGTGAGAAATTACTTGATTGGGGTATGGCTGAAAACTTAGCTTATGCATCCATTGTTGATCGTGGTGATCGTGTACGTATCACAGGTCAAGATTCTGGTCGTGGTACTTTCTTCCATCGCCATGCTGTATTGCATAATCAAGAAGACGGTAGTACCTATTTACCACTGCAAAATATCAGAGAAGGCCAAGGCCCATTTGATGTACATGATTCAGTGTTATCTGAAGTCTCAGTATTAGCCTTTGAATATGGCTATACCACTGCTGAGCCTGCAGGTTTAACCATTTGGGAAGCACAATTTGGTGATTTCGCTAACTGTGCGCAAGTGGTATTTGATCAATTCATTAGTTCAGGTGAGCAAAAGTGGGGCCGTTTATGTGGCTTAACTATGTTGTTACCACATGGCTATGAAGGTCAAGGGCCTGAGCATTCATCAGCTCGTTTAGAGCGCTTCTTACAACTTTGTGCTGATCACAATATGCAAGTATGTGTGCCATCAACACCTGCGCAAGTATTTAATATGCTGCGTCGTCAAGTGGTTCGTCCTATGCGTCGTCCTCTTGTGGTTATGTCACCTAAATCATTGTTACGCCATCCATTAGCGGTTTCTTCATTAGAAGAAATGTCGACGGGTGTATTCCACAATGTTATTGGTGAAATTGATGAGCTTGATGCAAAAGCGGTTGAGCGTGTTGTTTTCTGTAGTGGTAAGGTTTATTACGAACTACTTGATCAACGTCGTAAAAATGAGCTAAATAATATTGCTATTGTTCGTATTGAGCAACTTTATCCGTTCCCTGAACAAGAGCTACAAGCTGTATTGAAAGAATACCAGCATGTGAAGCAATTTGTTTGGTGTCAGGAAGAGCCGCAAAACCAAGGTGCTTGGTATTGTTCGCAGCATAACTTTAGAGCAGCTATCCCTGAAGGTACTACGTTGACTTATGCTGGGCGTAAGGCTTCTGCAGCTCCAGCTGTCGGCTATATGTCACTTCATGTTAAAGAACAGCAAGCGCTTGTTACTCAAGCATTAACAATAGATTAACTCTTTGGTGCGCTTACTCAAATAGTGAGCGCAAAGAAAGTTTGAAAGGATTAAAAAAATGACAACCGAAATCAAAGTTCCGGTATTACCTGAATCAGTTGCTGATGCAACAGTAGCAACTTGGCATGTACAAGTTGGTGAAAAATTTACTCGTGATCAAGTACTTGTAGATATTGAAACGGACAAAGTAGTATTAGAAGTTCCTGCAACTTGCGACGGTGTTATGACCGATATTAGCCAAGCTGACGGTGCTACTGTATTAGGCGACCAAGTGATTGGTAGCTTTTCAGAAGGCAGTGAAGCTGCTGCACCTGCACCCGTTGCAGCAGCAAGCGCTCCAGCGGCATCAGGAGCTGTTAAAGTAATCGATATCGTTGTACCTGTATTACCTGAATCAGTTGCCGATGCAACTGTTGCCACATGGCATGTAGCTGAAGGTGATACTGTATCAGTTGACCAAAACTTAGTTGATATTGAAACAGATAAAGTAGTACTAGAAGTTGTTGCTCAAGATAATGGCGTAATTGGTAAAATTATCCATGTTGAAGGCGATACTGTTTTAGGCGCTCAAAAAATTGGCGAACTTAATGCCGGCGCAACTGCAGGTTCTGCTGCTACCGCTGCACCAATTGAAGATGCAGTAAGTTCAGATGATCTTGCTAGCCCTTCAGTACGTCGTTTAATGACTGAGAAAGGCTTAACGGCTGCCACCGTTGTTGGTACTGGTAAAGGTGGACGTATTTCAAAAGAAGACGTTGAAGCCGCTGCTAACAAACCTGCTGCTGCACCAAAAGCAGTAGCACCGGTAGCTGCACCAGTACAAGAACTTGGCGAACGTACACAAAAACGTGTGCCAATGACGCGTTTACGTAAAACGATTGCAACACGTTTATTAGAAGCTAAAAATTCTACTGCGATGTTAACTACGTTTAACGAAGTTAACATGAAGCCAATTATGGATTTACGTAAGCAATATAAAGACTTGTTTGAAAAAACTCATGACACTCGTCTTGGTTTTATGTCTTTTTACGTGAAAGCGGTAACTGAAGCATTAAAACGATTCCCAGCAGTAAATGCCTCAATTGACGGTGATGACATTGTTTATCATAACTTCTTTGATATCTCTATCGCTGTATCTACGCCACGTGGTTTAGTAACACCAGTATTACGCGATTCTGATCAACTAAGTATGGCTGGCATTGAGAATGGAATTCGTGAGTTAGCTATTAAAGGTCGTGACGGTAAATTGTCTATGGCTGATATGACTGGTGGTAACTTCACTATCACAAACGGTGGTGTATTTGGTTCACTATTATCAACACCTATTCTTAACTTACCTCAAGCAGCGATTTTAGGTATGCATAAAATACAAGACCGCCCTATGGCAGTTGACGGTAAAGTAGAAATTTTACCTATGATGTATTTAGCATTATCTTATGATCACCGCTTAATTGACGGTAAAGAATCTGTTGGTTTCTTAGTAACAATCAAAGAATTGTTAGAAGATCCAACACGTCTTCTTTTAGACGTATAAGTGTATATCTACCCGTACAAAATAATATAGTTAGTAGACTATAGTATTAGCTCTTTTGGCTACCGTCACTAGAGCTTTTGTACTATAATCGATAAACTTTCACAGGCTGTTACTTAGTTTTACCTTTTTAAAATTAAAAGGTAGGGGTAAAAAACAGTCTTCATTTACAGATAAATGGATAAAACACCATGAATTTGCATGAATACCAAGCGAAACAATTGTTCGCTGAATACGGTTTACCAGTTTCTGAAGGTTTCGCTTGCGATACACCTCAAGAAGCTGCCGAAGCGGCTGATAAAATTGGCGGCGATATGTGGGTTGTTAAAACTCAAGTACACGCAGGCGGACGTGGTAAGGCTGGCGGTGTTAAGCTAGTTAAATCAAAAGAAGAAATCAAAGAGTTTGCTCAACACTGGTTAGGTAAGAACTTAGTTACTTACCAAACAGATGCAAACGGACAGCCAGTAGCTAAAATTTTAGTTGAAAGCTGTACTGATATCGCCAACGAATTATATCTTGGTGCTGTTGTTGATAGAGCTTCTCAAAGAGTTGTTTTCATGGCATCTACTGAAGGCGGTGTTGACATTGAAAAGATCGCAGAAGAGACTCCAGAATTAATTCACCAAGCTGAGATTGATCCACTAGTTGGCGCTCAACCTTACCAAGCACGTGAATTAGGTTTTAAACTTGGTTTAAACCCTACGCAAATGAAGCAATTTGTTAAGATCTTTATGGGTCTTGCTAAAATGTTTGAAGATTGTGATTTCGCCTTATTAGAAATCAACCCGTTAGTTATTACTGACGAAGGCAACCTTCATTGTTTAGACGGCAAAATTGGTATCGATGGTAATGCTATTTACCGTCAACCTAAAATGCGCGCTTTCCACGATCCATCTCAAGAAGATGAACGTGAAGCACATGCAGCACAATGGGAGCTTAACTATGTAGCTCTTGATGGTACTGTTGGTTGTATGGTTAACGGTGCAGGCCTAGCAATGGGTACTATGGATATCGTTAATTTACACGGCGGCAAGCCAGCTAACTTCCTAGATGTTGGCGGCGGAGCAAACAAAGAACGTGTTTCTGAAGCATTCAAAATCATCCTTTCTGACGATAACGTTAAAGCTGTTTTAGTTAACATCTTTGGTGGCATTGTTCGTTGTGACATGATTGCTGAAGGTATTATTGGCGCTGTTAAAGAAGTAGGCGTTAAAGTACCAGTTGTTGTACGTTTAGAAGGTACTAATGCTGAATTAGGTCGTGAAGTTCTTAAAAACTCTGGCTTAGACATCATTGCTGCTGAATCACTAACTGATGCAGCAACTAAAGTTGTAGCAGCTGCGGAGGGCAAATAATGTCTGTATTAATTAATAAAGATACTAAAGTTATCTGTCAAGGTTTCACTGGTGGTCAAGGTACTTTCCATTCAGAACAAGCTATTGATTACGGTACACAAATGGTTGGTGGCGTAAGCCCAGGTAAAGGCGGTCAAACGCATTTAGGCCTTCCAGTATTTAACACAGTACGTGATGCTGTAGAAGCAACTGGCGCAACAGCAACAGTTATCTACGTTCCAGCTCCATTCTGTAAAGATGCTATTTTAGAAGCTATCGATGCTGGCATCGAGCTTATCGTAACTATTACTGAAGGTATTCCAACTTTAGATATGGTTGACGTTAAAGCTAAGCTTACTCAAACTGGCGTTCGTATGATCGGTCCTAACTGTCCAGGTGTTATTACTCCTGGCGAAACTAAGATTGGTATCATGCCTGGTCACATCCATTTACCAGGTAAAGTTGGTATTGTTTCACGTTCAGGTACGTTAACGTACGAAGCCGTTAAACAAACAACTGATGCTGGTTTTGGCCAATCTACTTGTGTAGGTATTGGTGGCGACCCTATCCCAGGTACTAACTTCATCGACGTATTGGAAATGTTCCAAAACGATCCACAAACTGAAGCAATCGTAATGATTGGTGAAATTGGCGGAACTGCTGAAGAAGAAGCTGCGGAATATATCAAAGCTAACGTTACTAAACCTGTAGTATCTTACATTGCTGGTGTTACTGCACCAGAAGGTAAGCGTATGGGTCACGCTGGCGCGATTATCGCCGGTGGTAAAGGTACAGCTGATGAGAAATTTGCAGCACTAGAAGCGGCCGGTGTTAAAACTGTTCGTTCTTTAGCTGATATCGGCGTAGCACTTAAAGAGAAAACAGGTTGGTAGGCTAACGCTTCTAATTTGTTAATCTAATAAAAACCCGCTATCTAGCGGGTTTTTTGTTAGTTTTAAATAAAATGTCTTGATTTTAACTGTTTACAAATTCCATCGAATCCCGGAAATAATGAACCCCATGTAAGCCCCATCAGGTGTAGATCACGCATTGCTTTTTTTGCCTCGGAAGCATTAATAGTTATTCTTTGGAGAAATTCACCTTTTTGCTTTTCATTGTTTTGAATAATACTTTCGATGTCATTTATATTGCTATACATCGTAATTGCCTGTTGAGGGAGAACTCTCGGGTTATTAAACCCTGGCAATTCAAGAGTTTTTACCATTATATTTGGACTTCTTACATTTGCATTTTTACCAGCAATATTTGACCATTTCTTATCATCAAATGTATAAATAGTTATTTTACCATCTTTTGTTAGTACATTTTCAAATGCAAAAAACGCCGCTACATATGGGCTTTTAGTCCAATCTAACAAGGGGGTTGGATATCCATGGTGTTGAGCCAAATTTAGCAAAGCTCCTAATGAATTATCGTTGTTAACATTGTATGGGTGACTAGAAATAGAGTTTATATGATGTTCAAACTCCTTCATTTCTTTGTCTAAATAAGAGACTAAATCAGCATATCCTGTTCTATGAAAAGATGTCTGAAGTGGCCAACTTTTGGATTGTCCTCGGTATAAGAAATCATCATTTTGTGATGATGCAAAATTTTTAAATTCTTCCCAAGTCATATGTTTTGACGGAGCTGTACTTGACTTTTTAGCAGTTTTAATTAGTTTTAAACTTTCATTCCTTTCAACATGTGATTGGTATTTAAAATTTGTGTTAATCCTAAACTCTTTATCATTGATTAATTCCCCTATAAAAGTCGATTTTTCAGGAAGTTCTGTGTCAGTTATTTCAAGTAATTTGGCTGTTTCTTCTCTGTTTAATTCATTTCCATCTATATGGTGTATAGATTGAATACGAATTTCGCCTTGAACTTTAGATGAACTAGTTAATTGCCCCTCAAATATTGACCACAGCCAAAAAGAATGCTCAATATTGTTAACCTCGATTGTTTCTAACTCAGATACTCTACCTAGTATTTTATCTCCATCCACATTAATATTTGCAATAACTCGAGAACCCGAATCTGACTTTCCTAGCCATTGACCTCTAAATAATTGATTCATCCCTTCATCTAATATATTCATGTATTTCATCTAGATAACTAATTTATTGTTAGCCTTATGATAGAGCAATTTCAATTATCTGAACACCATAACATGCTAACTCTTTATCTAGTTTATAAATTATTAAATTTGTATAACGTTGATCTTTTTGTCGCGGTGGCGACGACACCCAAAGGGGGCTAAACGCCGAACCCCCTTTGGAATCCCTCGGCGCTGCTAATCAAGTGCAATCATCCACTCAAGTCAATATTTTCGACGTGACAGCGCTGAACAGGCATCCATGCCCTACATCGCTTTGTTCATCATCAGGACAATATGCTCCTGCATTGTCTAATAAGCTGCATCCATGCAGCGTCACGATGAACATACGTGAATATTGCCTTTCATTGCGGCACTTGATTCAAGCAGAATTAGTGCAATTTGATAGGTTAGGGGATTAACTTATTGGTTTTGTTCTTTTGACTGCCAAAAACTAAATATGGCAGTTTCGTTTACCTCTATTTCCAAATGCTCCAACTCCCATCTCAGCAAAGAAATAATCTACTAGCAATTGCAAGCCTCGACCCGAGACAGGACGTCGAGGGCTGCTGTTGTTCATGGATGATAAATCGGCAGGGTTCGTGGTTTGCGCTAGTGGGTTATTGAATGTTCTGCTGAGTTGGGGCTCCGTGGGTGTCCAGAGGGACGCCGGAGGCAGTGTCCCTTTGGGTGCTGTCGCCACCGCGACGCCAGACAGGGAAATAAACTCAAAGCTTTTTTTGGCATCCCGCGACGCTGCTAATCAAGTGTAATCCTCCATGAAAAGCAATATCTTCGACGTAACTGCGATGTACGGGCATTAGGACAATATGCTCCTGCATTGTTTAATAAGCTGCATCCATGCAGCGTCATGATGAATATACGTGAATATAGCCTTTCATTTCGGGACTTGATTCAAGCAGACTTGGTGCGTGTTGTTAGGGCAGGTGATTGTGATGTTATGCCATTGGCATTCGAAGTCGTCATTCCCGAGGTGTCTTGTCGGGAATCCATTTTACTAAGGTCTGGATCTTCGACTAAGGCACCACGAGGATTACACTAGTTAAGCAATCTACCAGCACCAAATACTTCAATCCCATTTCAGCAATGAAATTACCAACTAGCAATGTCAGGCCTCGACACGAGACATGGCGTTATAGGGATGTAATTTATTAGACAATGCAGGAGCATATTGTTCTGATGTCGAGCGCTGCCGTTGTTTAGGGATGAACTTTTTATAAACGTAGGCGGCAGGGTTCGTGGTTTGCACTAGTTTGTTGTTGAATTTTTTACTGAGCAGCGTACAGCTACCAAGGGAAAGGTAACTTAAAAGTTAATCTATCAGTTTCAATTCATTTTTATATTGATGATTACAATGCACATAATGTTCAACTCCTTTTGCGATCATTTCTTTTACTTTCTCATCAAGTTGCTTCACTACTTTACCAGGTGAACCAATGACCAAACTACCATCGGGAATTGACATATTTTCAGTTACCAAAGTATTCGCGCCTATCAAGCAATTTTTGCCAATTTTGGCGCCATTTAATATCACAGCATTCATACCTATTAAGCTGCCTTCATCTATAGTGCAGCCGTGTAGCATCGCTTTATGTCCTACAGTTACATTTTTAGATATATTGATTGGAAATCCTTCGTCAACGTGTAATATGCAACCATCTTGAATATTAGAATTTTCACCAATGGTGACTTTATCTAAATCAGCTCGAATTACCACGTTGAACCAAACGCTGGCATTTTCTGCTATGTCTACTTTGCCAATAACATTAGCGCTGGGCGCAATAAAACAACTAGCTGATATTTTGGGTGAATGTTTACCTAATTGAAAAATCATGCAGTATTACCTTGGTTGAAAAACATTATTGTAACAAGTTAATAGCATTAGAGTGAATCAATGGGGTCACAGTAAAATTAATTAGTATGTATTTTACTTTTTGATTTAAAAATTCAACCTCATCTAACATTATGTTAACTTGACCTAAAATTATCCTAATTAACTATCCTATGTTGTTCACACAAGACCTTTTCCCATCTGCTACCCCTTGGTTATTCTTAGTCATTACCTTGATAACAGCTTTTGTAAAACCTAAGTTATGGCCATTTGGCTTACTCTGTACTTTAATTAGCGGGCTGTTTTATAACGCGATAGATTTGGTTGGTCTTGGTGTTGTTACGCTTTTATTGGCCATGTCTTACTATGCTAAAAAGATATCTACTAAGCCCTCAAGCAATCCCTCAAATAAGTTATGGAATCGAAGAATTAATACGGTCATTACGGCATTAGTTATTATTAGCTGTATTGCCTTAGCTGCGCACTTATTGCCAGGATTTAATAATTTACAGGTGTTAAACGATGTGGAAAAAAGCATTAACAGTATGCCATTCACACTGTACCTAAACTTTGATAAACCGATGATTCTATTTGTTCTTTTGATGCTGTCTCCAGCACTCTTAATAAGTCAAAAACCGATCACTCTCTCTAAGGCGCACAATAGCTTGCGGTTAAGTGCTCTAGTAGTGCTAGTTTTTATTCTACTATTTAGCCTAGCCATTTTATTATCATTAATTAAATATGATCCTCAATTGCCAAGTTGGTGGTGGTTGTTCGCGTTAAATAATTTGTTATTAACGTGCATTATTGAAGAAGTGTTTTTTAGAGGATTCATTCAGCAAAAGTTAACAAAGCTAATAAACCCTTTAACGGGACTAATACTGACAAGCTTATTATTTGGTATTGCACATTTTTCAGGTGGTTTTAATTATATGCTAGTTGCTACCTTGGCTGGTTTTTTGTATGGCTTGGTTTATCTAAATACAGGTAAAATTTGGTATGCGATTTTACTCCATTTTTGTTTTAATATGATTCACTTAGCGCTGTTTACTTATCCTTTACTCAAGGTTTAGTTAAGGTTTAGCTACTTTTTGTCTTTCTACCTTTTTTCAATGATTTTTTCTCTTATTTCGGCACTTGAGTCAAAAATACTTAGCGTTTGTTAATAGGCTAGGGCAATCAAACGAATACAAAGCCAATCGTACTTTTGCTGTTGATGGGGATATTGGCTAAACCAAAAATATAATGTGAAATTTCATGATTTAATTATTGATCCAAGTCAAATTTGTTTCATGCAATCGGCCTATCATATTTGTAGTAAATAAGAGTTTTAGATCAAATTTTTATAACTGATAGGAGAGTAATGATGAAAAAACTATTCAAGAGTATTCCCTTAGTTCTGATTTCTTTTTTGAGTGTTACATCTATGGCAGCGGTCTCAGACGAATTGCCAGATCGAGGTCCTATTCCTTTTGCTAACTATGATCAAGATGAAAATGGCTTTATCAGTGAGCAAGAGTTTACTCAAGTGAGAAGTGAGCGTATGGCAATGAAAGCAGCTCAAGGTCGTCCTATGAAAGGAGCTGGTAATTCGCCTTCATTTGAAGCCTTTGATAAGGATCACGATGGGCAGTTAACCCAAGAAGAGCTTATAGCGGGTCAGCAGGTACAAATGCAAAATCGCTCTGGAACTCAAGGTCAATCGTCTAAAATGGGACAGGGACGTAGTCAGGGAGCTGGTATGGGCAAAAATAGCAATATGCCCCATTTTTCTGAATTGGATATAAATGGTGATGGCATTATTTTAGAGCAAGAATTTTATAACGCCAGAGCAGCAAGAATAACAAAGCGTGCTGAGCAGGGCTATCCTATGCGAAACATTGCTAATGCTCCAAGCTTCGCCGATATTGACACTGATGGTGATGCACAAGTATCTGCAACAGAGTTTGCTGAACATCAAGTTAAGCACAGACAACAAATGATGCAAAAGTAATGATTTGATTCAAGGGGATAAACATCCCCTTGAATTTTTGTATTTAAATTATTTTTTGTATTCATGGTATTTACAATATTTTATGGTTATCTCAATTTTTCAATTTATCTTTAATTAATCTCATTGTGAATGGACGTCAATGTCTAGCATCACTATATGCATGATCCATGAAGAACATACATGAATATAGCCTTCGTTCGTCTTTCTGCTGTCGTCACGGCGATTCCAATCAAATAACTAAACGTTAATCGCTAGAAATTAACAGCTATAAAAGCTAGCTTCAAGGTTTGCTCGTTGAGGTTTTAACTTCTTCCGTTATTGGTTTTTTATTTTGAAGTTTCACCAGTGATTGATAACCTTTAGCGGTAACATTATGACCTGCTATGTAACAGTTGTAGCCAATGGTACAAAAGATACAAGGTAATAGTTTAAACGCTTTCTTTTCCATGCTAGTTCTCCATTTATACAATATCCTACTTATAAGACCGTGTTTCCCCAGTTAATATTTCTATGGTGTTACTTACATGAAATAGCTATAGAGAAAACATAAGCAAGTAAAATTGATAATGGTATATTAATTTACGGTTATGTAGAGAAGTTGGAGAGTAAGTGAGATTACTGTTATGCCTTTGTTCTTTGCTTCTCAGCAGTTACAGCAGTAAATTGTTCGCCTTATCGGCAGACCATGCTGTACTCTCAAGTGTTCAATCTCAAAACAAATCAGTTATTCAATTAGCGACAAAACCTAAAAATAATCCCCTCAAATCGTCTTCAGATAAAACCTATGATTTTGCTTCTATTGAGTTATTGATAGAGCAAGAAGTAGGGCGAATTGTACTCAAACAAATCTATAAAAATATTGGCATTAACATTACGATCAGTCCTTTACCGGGTAATCGGGCACAGCATTTTGCCAATACAGGTATTAATGATGGTGAGATCATGCGTATTTGGACTTATGGAGATGAAAACCCCAATACAATCAGAGTACCCACGCCGTACTATTACTTAGAAACGATGCCGTTTGTTTTGAAAAGTTCTAAAATTTCTATCCTATTAAAGGAAGATTTAGCTAAGTATCGTTTAACTAAAATACGCGGTGTAAAACATACCAATAATATTACCAAAGGGCTTACTAATATTTACGAGATGAGCTCTACAGACGATATGTTTAAACTATTGCTGAGTGGAAAGGTTGATGTGTTGTTAACGAATACTCTCGATGGAAATCTAGCACTTGAAAGGCTTGGCTTAAGAAATGTCGCGAGCATGGAAAAGCCATTAGTACGTTTATCTTTATATCACTATATTCATAAAGATAACAAAGTATTGGTCCCTATTGTCGATAAAGAAATCCAACGGATGAAAAGTAATGGTGAGTTAGCCACTCTCATCCTACAAGCTGAAAAAAGCGTTTTTCAGCTTAATCAGTAATTAAATTACCCCTTAGCATATACCTTGAGTGATGAAAGATAAAAGTGAACGTTCGTAGTCTTAAAAGATTAATATCGTTTAATATAAAGAGCTAATAGGCGTTAATTATATTTTCTAATCTGCCATCGTTTTTCATTTCCACTAAAATCCCCTCTATTTTTACCTTTAAAAGTTCGGGAAAATTAAGAGAAAAACATAAGTTAATATCATAATCAGCAATAATATTGCCAATGTAGTGAAATTTAAAATTATCACGAGGTAATTTCATGTTTTTAAGGTGATAATTTAGTCTTATATTCATTTCCGGAAAAGCAACTGCTCTGCCCATAGCGATGACTTTTATCGCTGCTTCATGGTCTTTCACATAGATAATATCAAACTTGTCTTGCTCAATATAAGCTGCCAAACCAGGGTAATTAAAACCGCGAATTAACACTAGGCTCTTTCCAAATAGATCGCTGATTTCATTGTATTTATTAGGTTTTAAGGTCAAAAAACTGTGTTTTACTGTCATAATAGGCGTTTTAGACAGTGATAGAGATTGTAGCCCTGGCCAAGCAGCAGAGCCATAGGTTATCCATTTAACCTTTGGATTTTTCATGTACTTCATCATACGTTTGAAAGGCAAAATACTATGGGAAAAGTGAATGTTTTGTTTTTCTATCGCATTAATTACATCAGTAACTATGCCTACCTGTTCGCTATTTTTAGTCGATATTTGAATAGGCGATGAAGATTTATCTGCAATAAAGTAGGTTATTTTATTGTCTGCTATACTCGAAAAACTAGCTAATAATATAATGAAATAAAGGTTTATTTTCATAGGTTATGTGTTTAAATATCACTGCGGTGTGAAGTGATAATGCCATATAAAATAAAGGCTTGCCATTTATTTTGTAAGTAAGTTAATGTTTTAATCGATTACATTTTATTTTAAATAATAAACATCTAGCCCATTAGGTAAAACGAATGATATAGATGATAAAGCTAATCGGTTTGCTCAATTTTTTTTTGTATCTCTCTGCCTTCTTCAATTATCTTTTCTCGCATTTTAGCCAGTTTTTCCAACGCTAATTCTTTTTCTTCTGGACTCATATTTTCATTGTTAGCAATTTCTTCCATCAGCGCTTCAAGTTCTTCAAGTTTTTCTCGGTCTATACCTAATCGTTTATCTAATATATTTTGCATTATCTCACTGAAACGATTATCAACGACAACATCTTCTTTGGCATCGCCATCTTGAGTTGTGTTTAATGTTTCACTTTTAGCTAAAAGTGACCTTGCCGATTCGGGTCTTAAATAAGTGGGCGCGATCTCTTTAATCTCATTACCGTTCATCATGGCTAACGCTTTATCAGATAAAGTCAGGGTATCTTTTTCACCGGGAATAGGTTGAACGGCAGGGGTGGTGTTATCAAAACTGACTACTAATGCATTATTAGATTTTGCTTGCGCTACTTGTTGAGCGTAATTGTTGTTGATCATCATATATAAGGCTTTTCTAGCTTAGTGTTTTCAATAACTTATTCTTAAGAACATTCATAAGGCATAGTCTGTGCCACTTTTATAAATATTGCTTAGGTAACTATTTAGCTGGATAAAGCCAAATTTATTGAGTTATACAGAGTAACTCTCTATATGTAGCAAGTTTTATTAACAATTATTTGAATTTAATATCGGTTAGGGTGACAAGTATTATCCGTTATGCGGCAGCTTATTGCCTCTTTGTTACAGCAAAGTGAGAGATATTCATCAAAATATCATCTATTTATAAAGTATTCTTCTTGTGTTAATAACTTGTTATAGATAAAATTGCGTCCGATTTAGGTATCAGTGTTGATTGGTACTACCATGCAAGGGATGCATAAAAGTTTTATTATTTTTTACTTCCTTTGTTTCATATTAAAAGGAAGTAAAATTGAAGTATTTAAACCTTGCCACGTCGCTTCTAGCTGTCGTGTTACTGAATGGTTGTTTAGAAGTTGAAGACAACAGTTCTGATGTCAAAGCGTTATTAGACCAAGCTGAAAACTCAGTTAGCATCAAAGGTGTTGTTGTTGATGCGCTAGATTTTAAACCCATTGGTAATGCCATAATTACCGTAAAAGTTGGCTCTAAAGACGTCATTTCTAACTTTGAAGTTACCGATGGTGATTTTGAGTTAACAGGCTTACCTCGATCTTCAGATATAGATATCATTATCTCAAGTCCAGATGATAAATTCCTTTCGAGAACCTTTTTTACGCAAACTGCATTCGGAAGTAAAGATAGCATCGAAGATGTTGGTAACTTTGCTGTATCTGAGTCGGTAGATGTAGAAATTTCGGTTATTGATAATGAAACAGGCAATGCTCTATCTACATTAGAGTTTATTGCTTATTCTCACTCAGGTACTAATTCATCAGCATATAAATACCAGCATGTATCTTCATTTAATGTTGAAACGGGTATATATACCATTACCTTGCCAAAATTTATTAATACTAGTATTAGTGCTAATTTAGATTTTGATAAAGATGGTGAAGCTGATTACGTACCTGAGCTTACTAACTTTTTACACGGTCGTAATTTATATATAGGTTCAGCGAATACAAAAGAATTTTCAAGAATACATATGAATGAAGTACCAGTGGCTTCAGATCTTGAAATTAGGCTTTCTTTGGTTGATGAAGCAGCAGAGCCATTGCTTGGTGCTACTTTTTATTTAGAAGATAGTGTTGTTGATAGCACATATGATGAATCAACTAGCCAATATGTTATTACTACGCAAATAAAAGATACGGTAAGCTTTCAATTACCCGCATTCACAAGCAATGAAGTTAAATACCAAAGTAGTTCTTTTACCATAAGAAAGTTAGCTGAAGGTAATTTAAGTATTCTAAAAAATGGTAGTTCTAATAATTGTTGTTTCGTTATTCCAAGTGCAGCAGTGATTGATTTGGCACTTGCACCACAAGTGATTCTTGAAAGTGAAACACCACTTGAAGTTGTTCTTGCTGCTACTGAAGTTAACTCAGTAGATTCTAGCTTTAGTGTATTCTACTCTCAGGCTATAACAGTTGAACTTGAAAATATATCATTAACAAATGACCAAGGGTTTACCGTATTAATGGGTAATGCAGATGCAAATGATCATGTATCTGAAGGTACAACACTCATTACTGGTGGTCTATCTTTTCCTGTTACTTTTACATTGAGCTTGAACGATACTCGCTTAACCGTAATGCCAGTGAGTCCGTTGACGACGCCTGATTCATACCGCTATGATATTCAATCGGTAACGAATAAAGCGACTCTTGAACGTGCTGATATATATAACGATCAATTAACTTTTGAGATAAACTCCAATACTGATGAAGTTTTTACAATTGCTGATATTAAGCTCGACAATGGAAATTATACCACTAATGGTAGTGTTATAACGTCAAGTAATTCAGCAGGAGATACTTCCTCTTCTTATAACTGGAATGATTCAGTTTATTTGTATTTTCCACTGAATATTAATGCATTAGAGAAATTAACGTTACGTAAAACCTCTGTAATCAATGATGGCACTTCATCAGTAAGTTCCAATGACTTTCACGTGGTTAGCGATGGGCGAATAAACGCAACTGCTGTCGGTATTGCTAAGTTAGCAGCAAATGAATCTGTAACACATAGGACAATTAACCGTTCTGTTATTTTGGGCTCAGATCAAACCGAAACTCAGAAGGTCTATCGATTGCATACTGGGGAGTATTTATCAGATAATACGGGCTCAGAATCTAACAGCATTAGTTTCGAATATTCATTGGAAACTAAAGCTGGTGAAGTGGCAACAGGGAATATTACTATCCCAGTACAGTAACTTTTATCAGGTAGTTTTACCCTATTAAGATAATTAAATAAAAGCCGCTTTCGCGGCTTTTTTTATAGATGGTTTTTAATGACAAAATCCTAGTTAGCAATTTTCTGCAAGCACTGAACAACCCATTGCTTCATTTGCATTTCATTCAAGCCACCTGAAATACGATCAACTTCTTCACCCTGATGAAAAAAGACTAAGGTAGGTAAACTACGAATATTCGCATCAGCAGAAATCTGTTGAACTTGCTCGGTATTCACTTTGGTAAACAGTAAAGAGGGTGATGATTGCGCTACTTTACTGTAAACAGGCGCCATGTTTTGACAAGGGCCACACCAGCTGGCCCAAAAATCAACAATCACAGGTAAATCATTACGTTCTATAAAAGGGTAGAAAGTATTAGCCGTTAATTCTGTTGGCTTGGGTGAATAAACCCCTTGTTGGCATTTACCACACTTGCCTTTGTTATAGTCTTTATCATCGGGGATGCGGTTGGTGGTGAAACAATTAGCACAAACAATATTCATAATATTCCAACATATAAATTTATATATTTTTAAGTTGGCTAATATTACCTGATTAGCTTTTAACAGTTAATAACTATCTTAAGTTAGCTAGTTCACTGTAACTATTGTGTTAAAAGCCATATTAGCAACTTAGTTAATTACTTAATGTGTTTTGGTATATTGTATGCAATAATTAATTTTATTCAATATAACAATAATGAAAATGCTATGAATAAACTAACAATACTTCTTCTGACTCTCGCTATATCTGTTGTAATTACTGCGTGTAGTGTTAACGATGAGGCTGATACTACTAAGGTCATGCAGTCTGTCTTAGTACCAATAGTAAATCCAATGGTTGCTCAAGTATTAGCGACTGATATAGAGCAGTTATGGAGCCAAGATTTTAATCATTATCAACAGGGATTACTAAAAGCTGTTGCGGATGAAATATCAATGGAAGCTTTAAAAGGAGACTTAACTAATGATAAATTAGAGAAGCTTACTTTTTATCTTAGAATTTACAGTAGCTTTGGTGCAGATAAATATTGGACCGAAGAAACCGCAATATCTGTTAATAGCGCATTAGACAATTTATATAATATGCCTGGTTTTTTTGAGGTGAGTCAGACTACAGCACGCTTGCATGAAAATTACGCTGTTGCTTTGTATCGTTTATATTTTTTAGCACCTTTACAACCATTTATAGTAGAGCAGGTAAAGCCGTTAAGTCAGTTAATTAACCTGTATGCTTCCGCTGATCTTTCTAATACAACTACAGTGAACTCTGATAAAGACACAGCGATAGATTATGCACTGTGGGAAGTATTACGTGCTGGCGCTATTTTACCCTACGAAGCCCGAAGAAAAAATACTGCTGAATTCATGAAAGGTGTACATGGTGAAGGTGAACTTCAACAGGCATTAATTCAATTTATCACTGCTAAAAATAGTACTTTAGTGGGGGATGACTGGCCTAAGCAACACGCTCTTTGGGCATTGGCACAGTATTATAATTTATATACGAAAGAATATTGGAATGACTACTATGAGCACTCAGCTGAGGATCAGAAACGTTTAGATGACGATAAATTAACCCTCAAGATTGAAGGTGAAATGGATACGCTTGATAACAGTGTATGGGCGGCGTTAACCAATGATAAAGCAACATCAGTAGAGCAAAATAAGACACTTTTTAGTGTGCCTTATGTCGTCAACACTTTTCGTGGAAAGTCTGAATGTGAAGAGGGTACGCTAGTCGATCGCTGCATTTCCCCATCAATTGAACAAGCATTGCCTATTAACCATGAGTGCTCAAGTAAAATATATATTTTAGCCCAAGCCATGTCTTCAGCACAGTTAAGTGATGCTTGTCAGCAGTTAATCGCTCAAGAAAGTAATTTCCATGAAATATTAGCGACTAATAATCAGCCCGTTGCCAACGATTTTAACGATAAATTACGAGTCGTTATTTTTGATAATCACGCAGAGTATAATAAATTCGGCCAGCTAATTTTTGATATTAATACCGATAATGGTGGTATGTACATTGAGGGAACGACACAAGATCCTAACAATATTGCGACTTTTTACTCATTTGAACATTTCTGGGTACGACCTGAATTTGCTGTTTGGAATTTAAACCATGAGTTTGTTCATTATTTAGATGGACGCTTTGTTAAATACGATACTTTTAATCATTTTCCAAGTCATATGGTGTGGTGGTCTGAAGGACTCGCTGAATATGTTGCCAAGGAAGATAATAATCCAAAAACTTTCAAATTAGTCAATGACACAACTCCAGAAGACTGGCCCAGTTTAACGGATATTTTTAATACTGAATATAAAGACGGTACTGATAGGGTATATCGGTGGGGCTATTTAGCTGTGCGCTTTATGAATGAAAAACATCAAAATGAATACAGGAAAATGGCGCACTACTTAAAAACAGACTTTTTTGATGGTTATAAAAAATTAGTTGAGGAGTCAGGTAAAAAGTATGCAGCAGAGTTTACTCAATGGTTAGATGAACATAATGCTAACTATGTGGCGGAAGAAGATGTAAATAACCCACATAAACCACGTCAATTCTATCGTTATACGTATAAAGATTACTTACAGCCAAGTCATTTAACGGAAGATAAGCTGCATATGCACTGGCAGTATTGGCATGAAAATGCTTTAAAATCATTAGATAAAAAATTGGCTAATAAAAATACTGTGACTAAATAGAACATTGCTGATTTATTCGAGTAACCATTAATAATAACGCCTATTTTTAAAAACTTAACGTTATACTCAAGTTCGCTTAGTGCGAACATGAGCAGTCCATTGGGTAAATTGCGGCTGAGGATAATAAGATAATGATAACATCACTGAAACTTCTCCTAACGATTAAGTTAACTGTAGAATTTAACTCCTAACTTGCAAAGTCTGTGTTGCAAAATGATAATGTAATTATCAAAAATCAAATTTTAAATATCAAACTTCGATATTTAAAATAAAACATATAAAAATCAAAGGTCAATTTATAAGAAATGTTGGCACTCTTGATGCAATCTACTTTAGTAGCAACGCAAAAGTGCGAAGCAACTGATTAAATTGAGGGTAGTCATATGTTGAACAATTGTAATATGAGTAATAGACGAATGATTCTATCAGCAGAAATGCTAAATGTTTACCAACAAGATGCTGATAAAAATAGTAAAGATGATCGGCAGGGTAATGAGCAAAAAAGACAAAATTCCGAAAATTTATACGAGCATGATGATAACCCTATTTATGAATTGGGGTATAACTAAATAGCACTAAAAGTTGATGATTACAGCAAATAAAAGACTTGGTTATTTCAATAGTTCCACTATGATTAAGCACTATTTTATTTGTAAACGGTGAGTTATTTACTCTCTGACAATCTCTAACTAAAGTAATGAATAAAGGTAGTTGTCTTTATTTATTACTTTAGTGCGCCGATTACAATTCACCAATAAATTACTTTTTTAAGAGTCGAGTACAATTATTATGGCGCTCTTTTTATGGATGTCAGGCGCACTGGCTTCATTTTGCATTCTTGCTATAGGTGCACGTGAATTAAGTGGCGAGTTAACTATTGCTCAATCATTATGTATTCGCAGTGCTATTGGCTTGGTATTTCTCTCGGCTGTTTACTTTATTCGGTCACAAATTTTTAAAGATAAGCAGCAAAAATCACTAGCAAGTCAGCCACGAGTTAATGTGATTAAACTTCATTTGTTTCGCAATGTTTTTCACTTTATTGCTCAATATGGCTGGTTTTTTGGTATTGGCTTACTCCCGCTGGCGGAAGTTTTTGCCTTAGAGTTTACTGTGCCAATATGGACGCTGTTAATTGCGAGTTTCTTTCTCGATGAAAAAGTAACAATGAATAAGTTGATCGCTATATTTCTGGGTACCTTAGGTGTAATTGCCATAGTGCAACCGGGGTACGCTTTAATTGATTATGCCTCTATTATTGTTTTGGGTTCAGCTATTTGTTTTGCCATATCGCATACTACAACAAAGTCATTGGCAAAAACTGAATCTCCGTTAACCATTTTACTCTTCATGTGCATTGTTCAATTACCTATTGGATTATTTTTGTCTTTATCAAGTTGGGTTTGGCCACAAGGTGAACAATGGCTTTGGCTTACTGTGATTGGATTGAGTGCGTTGTCGGCACATTATTGTTTAGCAAAGGCAATGAAATATGCTGAAATAACGACCATTATCACCCTCGATTTTTTCAGGTTACCCCTAATAGCTATGGTAGGCGTGTTTTTTTATAACGAAGCGTTTGAGCTTCCGTTACTTATCGGTGGTGCTTTGATGTTGATTGGCAACCTTGTTGGCGTGCGAGGTTTAACCGCAAAAAGTATTAAGGTAAAGCAGAATATCTAGCGCAAACTCTCTATGAGTTAAGCTGTTCATAATGAAAGAAAAAGAGCGGGATTGCTTTTGTCTTATTTTACATCAATATTCAGAGTTGCTAGTTAAGCTAAAATCACAATTAAAGCATATTAATTAGTTGAGTTATTGGTGGATATTGTGTCAGAGTCTTCGAGCGTATCAGGTTTGTCAGGTGAAAAAATCGTTAGTTACGGTTTGGTATTTTTCGCAAGTTTAGTGATCTTTTTCATCTCGCAAGTTATTCAGTTTTACCTTGGCGCGTATGAGCTTACTACCATGTACATTTCTTTTTGTGCCGGTTTTATTTTATTCATTCCTTTAGTGAGCCTTGTTCTACACCCTCTACTACTAAATAAAGAAGGTAAAAGTGATACTTTTCACTTTAGAACTTTGTTCGCAAATATCGGCTTAGTATGCGTGGTACAGTTTTTATGTTTTCTTATTTGGATGACTGATGCTATTGCTCTGTATAGCTTGTATGTAGATCAAAATTCATTCCTTTCAAAAGTCTTCGATATACAAACACAAGCGCGTGGTGATATGACTTTTGAATTTTATGCTTTTAACTTTGTGCTCGCCTGGTTATTTTCACTGTTATCTATGATTGTCGGCGTATTACCTTGTTTGATTGCTCGTTTAGACAATCGTGGCGTAGTTGGAGATTTTGTTGCTTCTTTTGCCTTTGCTAAAGCGCATAAAGGCTTGATGTGTATGTATGCTTTGATAATTGCTAGCTCAGTGCTATTACCTTTGTTATATGCAAAGTATCTTTTCTTAGTCGTGTTCCCTAGCAGTTTAGTGTGGGTTTTTATTCAGCTAAACAAAAAATATATACAGTCGTCAGTATCAAAATAAACACCACAAGAATAAGGTGAGCTGACAGCAAAAATAACAGTGCTATACAGTAATGACTCAGATGATAAAAGGGTCATCTATACCCGCTCAACTCATCGTGTTTCTATACGGATATGCCCACTCGAGCAGGTGGTAATTATGCGGCGTGTTTCTTTCTAAAAGCGAAGGCTTTCTCACAAGCCGGTAACTCATAAAACAGTGGTGCGCCATTTATTCTGTTACCGTTATATGCTTTTGCTTCACTCAGACAAACAGCTTCACTTTTTTTAAACTTTTGAATACATTCTTGATAAATTTCTTTTCTTCGGGGTGCTAGCGCAATTTGTCTTGCGTCCTCGCAAGCTTGATCTAATTTTGCTTGTTCATCTTTATGTGCAAAGGCAGTGGCACTTAAGCTGTAGATGACAATAACCAGTATAAAAAAACGAAATAAATTACTTGGCATATTGAATTCCTTCTAAAAATTTTTATGTTTGAATCATTGTTGTTCAATAAAACCGCTAAGTCTACTATTAAAAATGTAATATAGTTTTAATAAAGATAAGCAAAAATTGGTTTTTTTGCAGAGGCTTATCTACAGTTATTAATAGTGTAACCGAGGTTTTTATATCAATGAAAAACTAAATAAAGATTTAGTTAAGGGTTAAAATGGAATCATTAAAAATACAAGAATATATGAATCACTACCCAGTAACTTTTACCGAGACTATGTCTGTAGAAGAGGCCACATTACGCTTCTTAAAAACGAAGCAAATTGGCGGACCAGTAGTTGATCAAAACTATAAGGTACTTGGCTTTATTTCAGAAGGGGATGTTTTAGAAAAAATGTTAGAAACCATCTATTTCAATGAAAATGTGGCGATTATTAAAAATATTATGAGTAGGGAGGTACTTTCAGTAAAACCCTACGACAGTATTATTGAGCTAGGGCAAACCATGCGAAAGGATAAACCTAAAGTGTATCCGGTGATTGATGACGATGGTAATCTACTTGGTACTATCTCTCGTAATGAAGTTTTACAAGCTTGTTATAAACACGGTAAGGCAAGGACTTCTATTGAGAAGGAACATGCATCGGTGTGAGTAAATAGCCGTTAAAGTTTTTTCCTACTCTTGTTTTATCTTTTTAAAGGAGCTGTGAAGCTCCTTTTGTGCGTTTAAGAGACTATTTATAATACGTTACTCACTGCCATTTATAGTGTATTACTGTTAAAATATTTCTTTTGATTTTCTATCCGAGTTTGTTTTGTCTGTTTCGATTAAGTCTGTTATTACTTCATTTTCCCATTTACAAAAACTTTTTGAATTATTGCCACAAGCAAAAAAAAGCGATGCTGTACGCTTTAGAAAAAGGTTAATAAATCTGAAAAAAACGATTACTAAAGAGGTTGGACAAAAATCACCGACTGAATTGGCGATGCTATCATTATCAGAAAAGCACATTAAGTTGGTCGAACCGTTACAACAACATATCCTCAGATCTATTCAAGATAAACAACAAAAAATCAGAAGTTTACCTAAAATAACGTATCCCGAAGGTTTACCCATTTCAGAGAATGCTGCGCAAATTTCAGCAGCTATTGATGCTAATCAAGTGGTTATCATTGCGGGTGAAACAGGATCTGGAAAAACTACACAAATTCCCAAGATTTGTCTTGAACTTGGTCGAGGTGTGGATGGTCTTATTGGTCACACTCAACCTAGACGTATTGCCGCTAGAACCGTTGCTAATCGTATTGCGGAAGAGTTAGGCACTAAGTTAGGTGAGCAAGTAGGTTATAAGGTTCGTTTTAATGACCAAGTCAGCGAGCAAAGTTATATCAAATTGATGACTGACGGTATTTTGCTGGCGGAAATGCAAAGGGATAGATTACTTCTTAAATACGACACAATTATCATCGATGAAGCCCATGAGCGTAGTTTAAATATCGATTTTATTTTGGGCTATTTAAAGCAAATACTAATAAAACGACCTGATCTAAAGTTAATCATTACCTCAGCGACCATTGACCCACAACGTTTTGCGAAACATTTCTCTAGTAAGAATGGCTTACCAGCACCTATTATTGAAGTATCAGGAAGAACATTCCCTGTTGAAATGCGCTATCGACCATTAAATGATCGTGCAGTGATTGATGATGACGACCAATCACCGCAAGAAGTTGATATTATCAGTGGTATTTTGTCGGCGGTTGATGAGCTAAGTGACTGCGGTAATGGTGACATTCTGGTTTTCCTCAATGGTGAACGGGAAATACGCGATACTGCTGCTGCGCTAGTTAAAGCTAATTTACGTCATACTAATGTTTTGCCTCTGTATGCTCGTTTAACGGTTAGTGAGCAGAATCAAATATTTAAACCCCACAGTGGACGAAATATTGTATTGGCAACCAACGTTGCTGAAACGAGCTTAACAGTACCAGGTATCAAGTATGTGATTGATCCGGGAACGGCACGTATTTCACGTTACAGTTACCGAACTAAAGTACAACGTTTGCCTATTGAACCAGTTTCACAGGCAAGTGCTAATCAACGCTCTGGCCGTTGTGGACGTGTTTCTGAAGGTATCTGTATTCGTTTATATTCAGAAGATGATTATAAAAGTCGTGCTGAATTTACAGACCCTGAAATTTTACGTACCAATTTAGCAACCGTCATATTGCAAATGCATGCGCTGGATTTAGGTGATATTGCTAATTTTCCGTTTGTTGAAGCCCCTGATAATCGTAATATCACTGACGGTGTTCGTTTATTGGAAGAAATTGCTGCGGTTGAAAGCATAGAAAACGCGGATAAAAACGCTAAGGGTAAAGCTTCGTCAACGGCGACACAGTTGACGAAATCAGGCCGTCTATTAGCAAAGTTCCCTATAGATCCTCGTTTGGCAAAAATGGTCGTCTCTTCCATAGAATTTGGTTGTATCGAACAAATACTGATTATTGTTAGTGCATTAAGTATTCAAGATCCACGAGAAAGACCGCATGAGAAACAACAGCTGAGTGATGAAAAGCATAACCGATTTAAAGATAAGTCATCTGATTTTATAAGCTTACTTAATCTTTGGCAGTATATTAACGAGCAGAAAAAAGACTTAACGCAAAATCAGTTTAGGAAGTTATGTCAGCGCGAGTTTCTTTCTTATGTTCGTTTACGTGAATGGCAAGATATTTTCAGTCAATTAAAACTAACGTTAAAAGAACAGCAAATAACGTTAACGTCGATTGATTATCAGTTTTCTATGCCGAATGTTCAGCAGGGTCAAGCAGCAAGCACAGCAGTAGATAAGACAAAAGAGACAGAGCAAGACTCAGCGTTAACTCCTGTACATCAAGCATTGTTGTCAGGTTTACTTAGTCATATCGGTCAACAGGATGAAAACCGCGAGTATAAAGGAGCTCGGGGAATGAAGTTTTTTATCTTTCCAGGCTCAGCGCTAACTAAAAAATCACCAAAATGGTTAATGTCTGCGGAGCTAGTAGAAACCAGTCGATTGTTTGCTCGTATGAATGCCAAGATTGACCCTTTGTGGCTGGAACCGCTTGCTCAGCATTTAGTTAAGCGAAATTACAGTGAACCTCATTGGGAGAAAAAACAAGGTGCTGTAATGGCCTTTGAGCAAGTAACATTGTATGGCTTAAGTATTGTTAGTAAACGTAAGATCAATTTTAATGTCATTGAACCGGTTACTTGTCGTGAAATATTTATTCGTGAAGCATTGGTCAATGGTGACTGCGTCATTAAAGAAAAGTTTTTAAGCAAAAACCAGCAATTGGTCGAAAGCATAGAAGAGCTTGAACAAAAAGCACGTCGCAGAGACTTTTTAATTGATGAACAGCATTTAGTTGATTTTTACAGTGATAAACTTCCTGATACTGTTAACTGTCAACGTAGCTTCCTCGCTTGGTGGAAAAAAGCTAAACGTGAGAACGAACAGTTATTAGATTTTAGCAAAGCCTTTTTATTGAATGAGTCTTCGGATGAATTAAGTACTATTGAGTACCCTGACGTTTGGCAACAAGATAGTATTACCCTACCGCTAACATATCATTTTAGTCCTGGTGATATTGATGATGGCATCAGTGTTGTATTGCCGATTGCCTTATTAAATCAAGTGCAAGAGGTTGGGTTTGATTGGCTGATCCCTGCACTGCGAGATGAGCTTGCCATCGCACTAATTAAAGCTTTGCCTAAAACATTAAGACGTAATTTTGTTCCCGCACCTAATTATGCACAAGCTTGTTTAGCAGCTATGCCTGCTGAGCAGGGACATTTACAAGATGCGCTAGCAAAACAATTGTTACGAATGACTGGGGTACGATTACCTGAAGATGCTTGGCAGGATATTACCTTACCAATTCACTTAACCATGAATTTTCAAGTAGTCGATGACAAAGGGAAGTTAATAAAGCAAGGCAGAGACCTCAACGAACTTAAAGCTGAACTGCAAGGTAAAGTAAAAGCATCGATTAAACAGGTTGCAGAAAAGGGCATTGAGCAAGCTGATTTAACGAAATGGGATTTTGGTTCACTACCTAAAGGTTATGAAAAGAAAGTTGCCAACATCACTATTAAGGCATTTCCTGCATTGGTTGATCATAAAAATAGTGTTGCTATCGAGCTTTTTGAGCAAGAACAACATGCCCAAGAAGCTATGCTGAAAGGGATTAGCCGACTTATCTTATTGAATATCCCAACACCATTAAAATATTTACAGGAAAAACTACCGAATAAAGCCAAATTGGGTTTGTACTTTAATCCTTTTGGTTCAATCAATGAGTTATTACAAGACTGTATTCAAGGTGCTTGTTTGTCTTTGGTTCAACAATTTTCTCAACACCAAAATAATGGACTGCTTCCTAGGGAAGAAAAGCAATTTGCGAAGTGTTGTGATTATGTTAGAGCTGAAATAGCCGATTGTGTGTTAACTGCAGCCATTAAAGTCGAGCGTGCATTAACGTTGCGTCATGAAGTGACTAAAAAAATGAAAGGCAGTGTGCCTTTAAATGTTATTCAATCTCATGGTGATATAAAACAACAATGCGAGCAGTTAGTATTCAAAGGGTTTGTAACTTACTCAGGTTTGAGCAAACTAGATGATATTATTCGATATTTACAAGGCATGTTACGCCGTTTAGAAAAACTGCCAAGTGACCCTAATCAAGATAGATTAAAGCTTATTGAGGTATCTAAAGTTAACGATATGTATCAAGTGATTATGAGCAAGCAACGTAAGGATAAACCAGTAGACAATGAGTTACTGGCTACCCGATGGTTGATTGAAGAGCTAAGGATTTCATTGTTTGCACAAAATTTAGGTACCTCAGCGCCAATATCAGTTAAGCGTATTTTAAATTATTTAAAAGGTTTTTCTTAACTGAGCGTATACTGAGATAAGGAGTTAAATTCTAGGTCACAAATTAAGCTAATAATCAGTTTGTTATTTAGGTTATTGATTTAAGCAAGCGCTTACTTCTTTATGGCTGCTAGTTGACAGGTCAGTCATTGCTCAGTATAAATAAAAGAGTTAAACATATAAATCTGCTTAGGAGAGCTCATGAAAGATTTTGATGATAAACGCGATTTTTACCGCATGATGTTAAACAGTGAGGTTATTGTTACCGTGATAGATGACGAAGTAAATAGTCAACTGTCGGCGACTTGTCGTGATTTAAGTGCGACGGGAATGGCGTTTGAAATTGAACATCCATTAGCAATATCGACCCATGTAAAAGTGAGAGTTGACTCTGCCAGCAGTCAAATACAAGCGCTTGATATTCGTGGTCGAGTAGTTCGTATTGAAGAAGAGAGTAAGAATTGCTATCTCATTGGTATAACCATTGAAGAAATAGATTAGCAAAATATTTATTGATATATACAAAAGCCAGAGTAAACTCTGGCTTTTTAGTGTTTGGCGTATGGTTCTAGGATTTTATTTAGGGTTAGATTAAACCCTAAAAACTATTAGGGCCTATTGATCTTTCGCGGTTAAATTTTGTTCGAGATAAAAGCGTTTTAATCGAGGCGAGTAGTGTGTAGCCTAGTCACTCTAAGCAAACACTACTCAACAAAGAGTAAAATGTTTTTAGCCGAATCCTTCGGACAGCGGTTTGTTGGCCATTTTTACGGCGTTATCGCCTTTTTATGTGGAACAACCACATGACAAAGGCTCTGCCTTGTATAAATACCCAACAAATCGCAGTAAAAACAATCTCGAAAGTTCAACAGACCCTAGCATAATTCAGCTTAACTACTCAACTTGGCAAACTAAACCTTTCAAATAATAACCTTCAGGGTAATTAGAAGAAATAGGGTGATCTGCTGCTTGTTGTAAGCGCTCAACAAAATAAGCTTTTCTTTTGGCGTCCAATGCGGCATCAGCAACAACTTTTTGAAATAAGCTTGCTTCCATCAAACCTGAGCAAGAAAAAGTCAATAATAAACCACCAGGGTTTAATAGCTGCATAGCGATCATGTTGATGTCTTTATAACCTCGACAGGCGCCAGTTAACTGCGCTTTTGACTCAACAAATTTAGGTGGGTCAAGAATGATCATATCAAAGGTACGCTTTTCTTCACGGTATCTTCGTAATAATTTAAAGACATCTTCTTTAACGAAAGATACATTAGCATCCGATAGGCCATTTAAAGCGAGGTTACGTTCACCCATATCAAGAGCATCTTGTGATACATCGACATTAATCACTTCTTTGGCATTGTTTGCCGCACAGTGTAGTGCGAATGTACTGGTATAAGAAAAGCAATTTAAAACAGTCTTGTCTTTTGCGAATTTACCTGCAGCAAGTCTAGAGTCACGTTGGTCAAGATAAAACCCTGTTTTATGACCTGTAGCGATATCTACATGAATTTTGATGCCGTGTTCTTCAATGATACATTCAGTTGAGTCTTGAGGCTCTGTTAACCAGCCAGTTACCGGCTCTAAACCTTCTTTTTTACGCACATCAACATCTGAGCGCTCATAGATATGACAACCAGGGTAAAGTTCGGTTAAACAGTTAACAATGGTGTATCTATGAAAGTCCGCGCCGGCGCTAAGTAACTGACAAACAATGAAGTTATCATATTTATCAATAGTTACGCCGGGTAAACCATCAGATTCACCAGCAATTAATCGATAACCGGTTAATTTTCCTTGGCTAATAAACCAATCACGTCTTGCTTGAGCACTTTGTAATTTAGCAAAGAAAAAATCACGATCAATTTCTTCATGCTCGTCAAAGCTCCAAACTCTAATTCTTATTTGAGATTCAGGTGAATAGGCACCTTTAGCTAACCAATTACCTTTACTATCGAATACATCAACAGTATCCCCAAGCATCGGGTTACCTTTGATTTTGTTTACTGCTTTCGAAAAAATCCATGGGTGTTTACGTAATAAAGATTTTTCACGACCAACATTTAAAGAAATTCTTGCTGACATAGGTCTATACTTACTTTTAATGAATAAATAACGCTGTATAACACAAGGTCATTTATTCTGTGAAAGAGAAATTTGTGCCGATTTTAGTCAATGACTGGCTAAGGTGCAAACTTTACTGATAATAATACTGATTTAAGAAGAGAAACATGTATGAATGTTAGCTATATTGCGCATATTTCAGGAAGGGTACAAGGGGTTTATTTTAGAGCTTCATCTCAACAACAGGCCATTGAATATAGCTTAAGTGGTTACGCACGTAATTTAGCGGATGGTGATGTAGAGGTGCTCCTCTGTGGTGATGAGGAGAATATAGAGAAAATGCTGCTTTGGTTGGCCCACGGGCCAGAACAAGCAAAGGTAACCGAGATTCAACATGAGAAAGTACCTTGGCAGGAGCATCATTTTTTCTCTATAGGCTAAAGCTACTACTCAAGGTTATTATCTTTCTATTTACTAGGACTAACGCGTTATGGCTTTACAAAGCTAAAGCGCTTTAGTTTTTTACCCTCTCGTTCGATAACCTCATCGAACATGGCCAAAGGGCGCAGCCAAATATCTTCTCTATTATCCGCGGGGTGATAAACCACCATATATTCTTCAGTTTCACTATGTCTAGCAATATGGAGTACTTGGTAGTAACTACCTTTGAAGTGTTGATAAGTGCCGATTTTTAACATTATTTCATCTTATTAGTTATACCAATCCCTAGAACTATTTAATTAAGCGGAATGGTATTAGTTGGAATGGGAAGTTTAAAAGGGGTCTTTTAATACTTTATCAATAAACCATTTACCATCACGCTGGATAATGGCCAGGCGTTTAACGTCTTTCATACGATTGTTTTGATAATAGCCATCAAAGTAGATGGTGATATTTGCATTGTCTTTAAATTGCTCACGTACTTTAACACCAGCACTATCTGGTTTTATTTCAACTTTGTCGTAGGACATATTAAATAAGTGTCGAGCTACTGCTCCAGGCGAACGGTAATGAAGAATAAGACGTGCTAATTGAGGATTACAAACAGAGGCCGCTTTTTCAACGTTCTTTTCATTATAAAGGGCGTCAAAGAAGGCTATAGCAACTAGTTCTGGATCATCAACCGCGGTTATTTTCTTCGAATTATCTTCACCACAAGCTGTTAATAAAGTGATTGAACATAATAACAGTGCTAAAAGACTGTTTTTTAAATAGGGCATGCAAGTAAATCAAAAAAGGTGGGGTTATTATTCAATAGTAGCGTAATTACTTTGCTAAAGTGAAGCTAAATATTAGCGCTAATTTTTAAAAAATAAAAGGCACCTAGGTGCCTTTTATAAAATAGAAGTATAAATTTATGTCAGTAACATATTACTGAACAAGTTCTTTATCGCTAAAGGTTTCAGTAAAAAGTGCACTTGATAAGTAACGCTCAGCTGAACTCGGTAATATCACTACGATATTTTTACCTTTATTTTCAGGACGTTCAGCAAGACGTTTTGCTGCAATAACAGCTGCGCCAGATGAGATGCCAGCAAGAATACCTTCTTCTTTCATCAAACGGTGTGCCATAGCAAAAGCATCTTCATTTGAAACCAGTTCAACAGCATCGACCATATCAAGATCTAAATTGCCAGGAATAAAGCCAGCACCTATACCTTGAATCTTATGAGGACCGGGTGTTAATTCTTCACCAGCAAGGGCTTGAGTAATCACTGGAGAGTCAGTAGGTTCAACGGCTACTGTGGTAATTGCTTTACCTTTAGTTAACTTAAGATAGCGACTTGTACCAGTAAGAGTGCCACCTGTTCCAACACCGGCAACAAAGATATCAACATTTCCATCGGTATCATTCCAGATTTCTGGACCAGTAGTTTCTTCATGAATTTTTGGGTTGGCAGGGTTATCAAATTGCCCTAATAATACATACTTTTCTGGATCTGAATCTTTAAGCTCTTGCGCTTTAGCAATAGCACCGCCCATACCTTTAGCACCATCGGTAAGTTCAACTTTTGCGCCTAACGCAGATAATAACTTACGACGTTCTAAGCTCATAGTGCTAGGCATAGTCAAGGTAATGCCGTAGCCACGTGCCGCAGCAACAAATGCTAATGCGATACCTGTATTACCACTTGTTGGTTCTACAATTTCTTTTCCAGGGGTTAATAAACCTTTTTCTTCAGCATCCCAAACCATACTAGCGCCGATACGACATTTAACACTGAAACTTGGATTTCTGGCTTCAATTTTGGCATAAACATTAGCGCCATTTTCAGAATCAATCACGCGGTTTAATTTAACTAAAGGTGTATTACCTATAGCAGTGGTGTTGTCTTCGAATATTTTAGACATAGTGGTTCCTGTGAATTAGTTACTTTAATAGCTTAATGGTAGCTAGTTGTTATGAAAAAAGAAGTGATATTTTGTTATAACTTATACTGCTATATAGCAAAAAGGTATAGAAAGCTCATTTTCTGATATTACACAAATGTATCATTAGTACTAGGTTCTTTTTGCTTTTAATTGTAAGGAACCTTGTTGGTCAAACAATGATAACTCTTCATTATGAACTTGAAAGCGTTTAACTTTGCTAAGAGATTGTAACAAAATAGCTTCTTGCTCCATCAGTGAAGGAGAACACATTTTTCGAGTGGTTGCTATCGGGGAAATCTTCAAGGTGTTGTTTTGCGTGATATAGCTGGTTGAAATACTATTACATGATGCTGAGCCTGTTAGTTTATTTTCTTCAGTAAAGACTAATTGAGCCTTACTATTACTAATAACAGGTTTACCGTGAATCGAACTAACAATCCAGCTTCCTGGTAATTTTTCTGGAGATGGCAGAGCAGAGGAAGTATTACAAGCGGTTAGTGTTGTCGACATAGCAACTAATAGTACAAGTTGTTTGATATATTTCATAGATATTCCTATATTGCGCTTTGATTCTTAAAATATCAAAACGCGTAAATTATTATATATCCGCTCCAGCTGAATCATGCATCTTCAAGTGGAACGGGTATAATGCCAGTGTTATGCAATTACATATAAAACTCAAGTGTGTAGTGAGTTATGCCCAGACATTAATTATTCTGAGTTGGATGTTATATAGTAATACAAAATACCTTTTATGAATCAGATGAAGTTGTTGGTCAATAAAAGTTGTTGGCGTATAATCTTACTTTTTGTTATCCCCGTTACCTATTAAGGAATAGACTTTGCCTTTCTCTCTAATCGATATTTTAGCTTTATCTGTTTTTATTGTTGCTTGGTATGGCTATACCGTATTTGCACGCAGAAAAGCGAAGACAACTGATTGCATTGCACGCTCATTACATCAGCATAGAATTCATTGGATGTATGAGGTTATTTCGCGTGAAGTGAGGGTTTCAGAAGCCGCTTTACTCGCCAACTTAGAACGTAACATTGCTTTTTTTGCTTCGAGCACCTTGCTAATTCTGGCTGGTATTTTTACCTTGTTTGCAAAAGTAGAAACGTTAGAGATAGTTATTTCATCATTACCTTTTGCGGCTGAGGTAAATCACTTAGCGATACAGTTAAAACTCAGCTTATTAGCTTTTATTTTTGTACTTTCTTTTTTCCAATTTACGTGGTCGATGCGCCAATACGGGTTTTTGAATGTAATGATAGGAGCCACGCCTTTTGATCTTTCAGGCACAAATGAGAATTTAACGGCGTATGCGAAACAAATGGCTATTGTTCAAGATCAAGCTGCTCACTCTTATAACTACGGACTAAGATCTTATTACTTTGCTTTAGCTGCTATGTGTTGGTTTTTCCATCCCTTTTTATTGATATTTATGAGCTTGTGGGTTGTTTATACTTTATATACACGAGAGTTTAATTCTAAGGCTGTTAAAGCAATTACGGCCGCGCAGAGTTTGTTACATCAAGAACGCCAGTTAAAAAATGAGAAAACGCCGAGTGCCTAAACAATATCAAGAGTATTCTATTGAAGATTTTGACAAATTTGATTGCTTAAAATTATCAAAACGTTTTTATTTAGTGTTGTTATTTGTCTTGCGAGGTTATTTAGTCTGGCTTATGTCGGTCACTAATATGAAAGATAGAGTGGCGACCATGCAATGGATATACCCAGAAACAAACTTGTTTTTTTTGAGTTTAGCGTCAGGAGTTATTGGTTTATTTGTTGTGGTAATTATCAGCTTACGTCGGCCAAACTCAGCAAATTGGGTAAAAGTGATTTGGCCTTATTGTCGAACAATGTTGGTGATGGCGTTAATATTTGATTTTAGTATTAACCTTATTGGCTTTTTCTATTGGCAGTTAACTTCGATGTTATGGTTAGTTTGCCAAGGACTGATAGTATCTGCGTTAATTGCCTTATGTTTTACCAGTAAGCGTATGCAAATTAACTTAATCGAATTCCCCCAAGCGTTACCCGAAAAATAATGATCAAAGCTGAATTTAAGAAATAATGTTAACCGTGAAAAATATTACAGAGAAGGCTCACCAGTGAACAATATAACCGATACTCAAGACTCAGAGAAAGATAAGCGATTAATCATTTTAGATACTGAAACTACAGGTATCAACCCGAGAGAGGGACATCGTATTGTAGAAATTGGTTGTGTTGAGATGATCAATCGTCAATTAACGGGTCGAACATATCACGCCTACATAAAACCTCTTGATCAACGTGGCCAAGTCTTTCAGATGGAGCAAGAGGTTATTAATATTCATGGTTTAACCAATGAATTTCTTGCAGACAAACCCATTTTTTCCCAAGTTGTACACGAGTTTATTGATTTTATTCGTGGTGCTGAGTTGGTTATACATAATTCCAAGTTCGATGTTGGCTTTATGGATCATGAGTTTTCTTTGTTTAATTCAATGGGACGCAGCCAAGATAAAGTACCGATGACTGAAGACATCTGTACTATTACCGATACCTTGAAAGTCTCAAAAGATGAACTGGGCTCTCCAAAAACATTAGATTACTTAGCGAGATTTTACCGAGTAGACAAGTTAGTAGACCGGACATATCACGGGGCATTGATTGATGCCCAATTATTAGCGTATGTCTACATTGAGATGACGCGTAAGCAATCAAGTTTCAATTTGTCGTCAGGTGATGGCACTAATGCCGATGCTAATGCAATCAGAAGAGTATCCTCGACTCGTAATAAATTAAAGGTTATTGCTGCTTCGGCCGATGAATTAGTAGCACATACAGAGCGGGTAGCTGTAATCGGTAAAAAAGGAGGGGATCCACTTTGGAAATAAATAAGCATCATTGTTGCAACTTACCATTAATCAAAGCATCAAAGCTGATTGTTTTTATGTTGTCGTTTATTGCAGCATCTAATGCTGGGGCATTTGTTAATAGTGATATAGAAAGTAAGACTGAAAATAATAAGCTTAATAAAACTACTGTTGAATATTATCAAAAAGATAATATAACTAATCAAATACCGTATTTTGATAATCGGTTTCGTCTTGATGCTGATTTAGAAGAAATAACGTTAATATTTTATCGGAAAAGCGGCAGTACCCCTATTATTCTCATCAGACCTGATGGTAGTAAAATCAGAGTTAACCAATTTGATCATGAGAAAGTTCAATGGTTTGATGACAGTACTTTTGACATGATTAAGATTAAAAAGCCCATGCCGGGTCCTTGGCAAGCAGTAGGTGATATTTTACCTAATAGTCAGATATTAGTAATCTCTGATGTAAAAATTGCCGTTGAGCCTTTACCAGACATAGCCTTTTCGGGTGAGACACTAAAAGTTGAAGGTAAACTATTCAATGGCAATGATGCGATAGAAAGTCCACATTTTAAAAATGTTGTCAAATTAGATGTTAACTTTTACAGCACCAATAATTCAAATCATGAAAACTTTGGCGCAGATGCGATTAAAGTAACGTCTTTTCGGGATGATGGTCATGGCTTAGATGAATATGCCAATGACAATACGTTTACAGGGGAGTTTATCCTAGACTTTGCCCCTGGAGAGTGGCAGCCCGTTTACTTGGTGAAATTGCCAATGACAACGCGTGAGCTAAGACAGACACCCATCTTATTACATAAGATACCGGTTGAACTCAGTGTTGTTAAATCTGAAGACCCGGAAAAGCCTCATCAATTGCTCTTAGCTATAGATCCTAGCCATGTCGTTCCTAATAGTCTTGTGTTCCAAGGGAAGTTGACTTTTCCAGACCGACAAACGGAAGCTTTTTCTATTATGGAAGAAACAGGGGAAAGCAGAACTGCCACTATTACTAATACAGAGCCAGGTATATACCGAGTAAATGTCAGTGCCTTTGGAAAAACCATTTCAGGACGAGAGTTTCGATTAGTCGTACCCGAGTTCAGTTTTAATGTAGAAGAAATTAACCAGTTGCTTAATACGGACCGTCAAGTGAATGTTGATGGAACAGTTTCAATAATTGCAACTGCCGATGAACTACTTATTAAAGCCGAACAAGATAGAGCGGAGGCCTTGTTGGTGCAACAACAGGCGAAAGATGAAAAAGATCAAGAAACTATTATAATTATCGCCGCTGGTAATAGTGTCATTATCCTCATTGCTCTTGTTTTGTTTTTTACTTTACGACGCAAAAAAACAAAAAGTAAATAAAGTAATAGCCGCATGGCATTAAATTTGGCGGATATAGATAAAAATAAGCTTGGATTTTCATCATATTGCTCGTCAAATGCTCAAGCAGTAATTTTTATTAAAAAAGGGGTTGACTGCGCCGCGTCATAACCGTATTATCTCGCCGCATTCAACGACATGTTGTTGAAGCAATTAAAGGTCGCAATAGTTGAACTAGTTCAATTAATGTGATTTAGAACAAAAGATGCGGAGTGGTAGTTCAGTTGGTTAGAATACCGGCCTGTCACGCCGGGGGTCGCGGGTTCGAGTCCCGTCCACTCCGCCAATTTTGTTTGAAATCATCATAGTTGATGCGAAGAGAGCTTCGTTAAATACTCAGAGCAAAAAACAGCGGAGTGGTAGTTCAGTTGGTTAGAATACCGGCCTGTCACGCCGGGGGTCGCGGGTTCGAGTCCCGTCCACTCCGCCAATTTTGTTTAAAATCATCATAGTTGATGCGAAGAGAGCTTCGTTAAATACTCAGAGCAAAAAACAGCGGAGTGGTAGTTCAGTTGGTTAGAATACCGGCCTGTCACGCCGGGGGTCGCGGGTTCGAGTCCCGTCCACTCCGCCAATTTTGTTTGAAATCATCATAGTTGATGCGAAGAGAGCTTCGTTAAATACTCAGAGCAAAAAACAGCGGAGTGGTAGTTCAGTTGGTTAGAATACCGGCCTGTCACGCCGGGGGTCGCGGGTTCGAGTCCCGTCCACTCCGCCAATTTTGTTAAAATCATCATAGTTGATGCGGGTTGTAAGTCCTGCTAAAATTTACGCAGTAAAAAAGGTTATAATTATTGAACAAAGTTCATTGAGTATAACTTGCAAACAAAGATCGCGGAGTGGTAGTTCAGTTGGTTAGAATACCGGCCTGTCACGCCGGGGGTCGCGGGTTCGAGTCCCGTCCACTCCGCCAACTTTGTTCAAATCTATAAATATTTCATTTTAAATATAAAATCTCATATTTCTTCAATTATTTTGATATAACCTCCCTATTTTATTCCTTTAAACCCTTCAGTACATATAAAATTAATACTTAGCATCCCGCTATTTTACTAAATACTCTACTGCCATATCTCATAACGTTTTTGCTCTTCATCAATCACTTCTTATTTAAAAGTTATTAGTGCCGAACTCTGTGATTCTAATTAAGTAATTTATCTTTTTACTTTCTCTTATAGTTGAAAGATAAATGCATCGTAACCAAATCAAACAACTTCCATTTAGCTAAAAATACTAAATTATTGGTCCTTTGCGTATGATTTACAGTAATTAAGTATCTTTTAGCTATTAACAAAACACAGATAGTATTAATTTATTTATAATATATTCAATCACTTAAATAAAAACACAAAAAACGCTTGAATTAGTGGTATGACCAGTGCTTTAATCTACTTATATAATTATAAATAGAACATTAAAGTTGTGGAGTAAATAATGCTAAGTTATAAAGCACCGATAGCCGATATTAAATTTTTGATTGAAGATGTTTTCAATTATTATGATCATTATAAAAAATATGAAGAATTTGAAGAAGCCAGTCCTGATTTAGTTGATGCAATTCTACAAGAGTGTGCAAAATTCTGTGAAAATGAACTACTGCCTTTATACCAAAGTGGTGATAAAGAGGGTTGTCAGTTTGATAATGGCAAAGTAATTACACCAAAGGGCTTTAAAGAAGCTTATCAGCAATATGTTGATGGAGGATGGTCTTCATTATCACACCCATTAGAGCATGGTGGCCAAGGGTTACCACCTTCATTAGGTTTAGTTCAATCAGAAATGACTGGTACAGCCAATTGGTCTTGGGCAATGTACCCAGGTCTTAGTCATGGGGCAATGAATACTATCGATGCACATGGTAATGATAAGCAAAAAGAGCTGTATTTAACGCGCTTAATTCAAGGTACTTGGACAGGTACTATGTGTTTAACTGAGCCTCAATGTGGTACTGATTTGGGACAAGTTAAAACGAAAGCAGAACCCAATGGCGATGGTACTTACAATATTACCGGTACAAAAATATTTATTTCTGCGGGTGAGCATGACTTAACCGATAATATTATCCATATCGTATTAGCAAGATTACCCGATGCACCAAAAGGTACACGTGGTATATCTTTATTTATCGTACCTAAAGTAAAAGCTAGTCAAGATGGTACCTTAGGTGATTTTAATAATGTTACCTGTGGCTCGATAGAAGATAAAATGGGTATTAAAGCGTCTGCGACAGCGGTGCTTAATTTTGATAATGCAGTAGGTGAGCTGATAGGTCCAGAAAATAAAGGCTTAGAATGTATGTTCACCTTTATGAATACAGCACGACTTGGTACAGCGTTACAAGGCGTTTGTTCAGCAGAACTTGCTTTCCAAAACTCTTTGATTTATGCCAAAGAGCGTTTATCAATGCGCTCTTTAACTGGTAAAAAATTTCCTGAACAAGTTGCTGACCCAATTATTGTTCACCCAGATGTTCGTAAAATGTTGATGACTCAGAAAGCGATTTCAGAAGGCGGTAGGGCAATGATTTATTACACTGCCAAAATCGTTGATGATATTTCTATGGCAAAAACAGAAGAAGAGCGTCTAGCGGCAGATGATCGTTTAGGCTTTATAACTCCTATATTAAAAGCATTTCTAACTGAGCTTGGCTCTGAAAGTGCTAATCACGGTTTACAAATATTTGGTGGTCACGGTTATATAAAAGAGTGGGGCATGGAGCAAATAGTGCGAGATGTAAGAATCTCTACACTGTATGAAGGAACTACAGGGATACAAGCACTAGATTTATTAGGCCGCAAGATATTAATGACACGCGGTAAGTCTTTAAATGACTTCTCTAAAGAAGTGCTTGGTTTTTGTAAAGATAATAGCTTAATTTCGAGTAACCCACATAAACGTCAAATGAATCGCTTTATTTGGCCGTTAAGTAAGTCTATTGCTAATTGGCAGCAGTACTCAGTACGCCTAGGACTTAAAGCTAAGTCTGATAGAGACATTGTTGGCTCAGCTTCAGTTGATTTCCTAATGTATTCTGGTTATGTCGTTATGGGATATTTTTGGGCTCAAATGGCACAATCAGCCTATGAAAAATTAGCTGGTGATGTTGAAAACCGTGACTTTTATCGTGCGAAAATTAAAACGGCTGAATTCTATTTTGAACGTATATTACCTAGAACAAAATCTTTAGCAAAAACTATGATGGTTGATCCAAAAAGCTTAATGCAACTGGACCAAGAGCTAATGTCTTTTCTTTAACATTAAAGAAAACTACTAAGCTTTACTATAAAAATGCACGGTTTTAACCGTGCATTTTTGTTTAACTAATTTTTCTTGTTTTAAGCTCGCTAATATAGCTCTAAGCTGACCAAGAACTTAATCCGTTTGTTATTCTTATTTTATTGACATAATCCAAGCAATTATTCTGCGTGTTGTTTGTTCAATTAACTCACTATCTATATTTATTTGCTTTGTAAGCTGACCATATTGAAGTTGAGAGAATACGGTATACATTATTTTGGCATCAAGCTCAGGGTTAACTTTGTTGAAAAATTGGCATAGCTGCTCGTAAGGTAATAGTTTTACTGACTCATGCTCTTTAACAAGCACACATAACTCAGGTGTTACTTGAATCTCGGTTAGCATCAATTGTTCTACAGCCAATGATATAGCTTGATGTTTGATATTATCAATTAAATGTTCAGAAGCCATTTCACTCAATTGTAAACACAACTTCTCTTTCACTATCGTTTTTCTCAACTCATTTTTTTCTATATCTGTAACCACGATAAAAGCTGCTTTTAAGAAAGTATCTGTGCGGGATAAAATACGTTCGGAGTTTAATCTAAAAGCTTGATGAATAAGCTCTTGAATGTCTTTAAAGTAATAGGTTGTTAATGATAGTTGTAAGTCCGCATTGCTAGCAATAGCTCTATGGGTAGTACCTTTAATGCCATTGAGCGCTAAAACCTCAATGGCTGCAATAAGAATCTTTTCACGGGTTACTTCGCCTTTAGAGCGGGGTTTTATTGGTGATTTATCGTTAAGTTCAGCCAGTTTTTGGGTGTTTATGTCTTCTACAGGCATCTTGTGCTCTATTTTTATTATTACATTGTTAACCTTATCGTAACATTTTATTAACCCGTGGTAATAATGAAAATGAATTTATTTGCCGCTAACACAAGTTAAATTAATTAGTGCTAGAGGCAAGAATACTTATTAATTGTAGGAAATATCTGTTCAGTGAACTTGCTATGCAGAACCTGAAAATGCCGTCATGTCTTTACTATCAAAATCATCAACGGCAATTACCCACTGACGCCCAACCTCGGCCGTTGTTAATAATTCAGCCTCTACTTTTGAAATAATGTTATTAGTAAGTCCGAGCTCAGCTACTTTATCTAGGTGATAAAAAGGTAGTTTTTTATTTAATTCTCGGCATACTTTTTCATAAATAGGCTCGCAACTAATGATGTCTTCAAGTACTTGTTCTAACCTGCCAAAAATATTGTTGCCATCACGGGTTAGGTATTGTCCTTGACCTAATCGAGTACGTGCGGAGCCAGGGGTTTGTAATAATTGTGCAACTTTATGTGATGTTTCATCGTTAGGTTTTTTTAACCAAGTACCTAGAGGGAAGATGATCACGCGTAATAATTTTCCAACAATTTTGTTAGGAAAATTACTAATCAACTCATCAATAGCATGTTGGATATTGTAGAGACAATCCTCTACAGCCCATTGTACTAGAGGAAGGTCAGCAGTATTTCTTCCTTCATCATTATAGCGTTTCAAGGTCGCGCTCGCTAAATACAGTTGACTTAGTACATCACCTAACCTTGCTGAAATTCGCTCTTTACGTTTTAAATCTGCACCAAGTGATAACATAGAAATATCTGAAAGCATGGCTAAATTGGCACTAAAACGTGTCAGTAATTGATAATAGCGGCGTGTCCCATCATCATATGGACTGCCTAAGAAACGTGAACCGGTAATTGAGCACCATAAACTACGGCTAATGTTACTGAGACTAAAACCTATATGACCAAAAAGGGCATGGTCAAAATCATTGAGCGCTTGTTCATTATCACTATTATTTGCTGCTTCTAATTCTGCTAATACGTATGGGTGGCAACGAATAGCACCTTGACCATAAATTATCATACTGCGAGTAAGAATATTGGCTCCTTCAACCGTCACAGCAATAGGTGCGCCTTGATAACCACGCGCTAGGTAATTATTCGGTCCCATACAAATACCTTTTCCGCCATGAATATCCATCGCATCAATAATAGAAGAGCGCATTTTTTCAGTAAGATGGTATTTAGCTATGGCTGAAATAACAGAAGGTTTTTCTCCCAAGTCGATGGCACCCGTTGACATCGTTGTGACAGCGTCCATTAAATAGGCATTAGCACCGATACGGGCAAGTGGCTCTTCAATACCCTCCATTTTACCTATTGGCATCTTAAACTGCCGTCTTATGCGGCTATATGCACCTGTAGCTAACGCTGCGGTTTTAACACCGCCCGTGCTATTAGAAGGCAATGTAATTGCGCGCCCAACAGATAAACACTCCACTAACATACGCCAACCTTGTCCTGCCATGTCTGAACCACCGATTATAAAATCTAGTGGGACAAAAACATCTTTCCCTTGGGTTGGTCCATTTTGAAAAGGAACGTTTAGGGGAAAATGCCTACGACCAATCGTTATTCCTTCAATATCAGTTGGGATAAGTGCACAAGTAATACCTAAGTCTTCTTGCTCAGATAGAAGATTATCGGGGTCTTGTAATTTAAAGGCTAATCCTAGCACTGTAGCGATAGGGGCAAGGGTGATGTAACGTTTATCCCACGTCAACTTCATTCCTAAAACATCTTCTCCGTTAAATTGCCCATGACATATAACACCATAATCAGGGATAGATCCTGCATCGGATCCTGCCTCAGGACTTGTTAGCGCAAAACAAGGTATTTCTTCACCTTTCGCTAGGCGAGGTAAGTAGTAATCCTGCTGTTCTTTTGTACCGTATTCCTGTAATAATTCACCAGGACCTAAAGAGTTTGGAACACCGACCGTGCTGGCAAGAACCGAGCTCACGCCGGTGAGTTTTTGTAATACTCTAGATTGAGCATAAGCTGAAAATTCTAATCCACCATATTGTTTTTTAATAATCATGGCAAAAAATTTATTTTCTTTTAAGAACTGCCATATTTCTGGTGGAAGATCAGCAATTTCATGGGTAATATGCCAATCGTTAACCATGGCACAAACTTGTTCAACAGGCCCATCTAAGAAGGCTTTTTCTTGTGAACTCAGTCTAGGGCGAGGGTAATTGTGAAGTTTCAGCCAGTCAGGGTCACCACGAAATAAATCTGCATCGAACCAGGTGGTGCCAGCATCGATAGCTTCTTGTTCTGTCGAAGACATTTGCGGCATTATTTTTTTAAAAATAGCCAATAAAGGCATACTAATAAACTGCTGACGAATATTATCAATATTTATCGGCAAGGCTATGACAGCAAAAAGTAACCAAGAAACTATGCCGATTATGTTAAATAAAGACCCTAACGCCATTAGAGCGGCAAAACATAAGGTAAAACTTGATAATGATGCCCTTGTATAGCTCATAAACCAAGTTAGGGTTAGCGCGACGATTAACCAAATAATAATATCCACAAGGATTTCCTTTTAGTGTATGTTTTATGTGAAGAGAAATGAGAGAAAAAGTATTTGAATTTAAAATAATTTTTAGTCAATGATATACTCTATTTATAGAATAAATTGTAGGTTTAGCCAAGCACAATCTACTTTATAAGTGCTTGGTTGTATTAAGAGGTTAAAAAATGTGTGAATTGTTAGCAATGAGTGCCAATGTACCAACTGATATCTGTTTCAGCTTTAGTGGTTTAATGCAACGTGGTGGTAATACTGGGCCTCATCGAGATGGCTGGGGTGTAACTTTTTATGAAGGTAAGGGCTGTCGTAGTTTTAAAGACCCTAAGCCAAGTGCACAATCTCCAATAGCTGAGCTTGTTACAAAATATCCAATGAAAAGTGAAGCGGTGATTTGTCATATTCGACAAGCTAATTCAGGTAAGGTTTGTCTTGAAAATACTCATCCATTTGTTAGACAAATGTGGGGAAGAAACTGGACCTATGCACATAACGGTCAATTAAAAGACTTTGAGAATGAGCTGCCCATTGAATTTCATTTACCTATTGGTACAACCGATAGTGAACATGCCTTTTGTTGGATACTTGACCAATTGCATCTTGAGTTTGGCGCCAAGCAAGTTGACGCAAAGTTATTGTTTGATTTTATAGCTTCATTGGCGGCAAAGATAGATAAGCTTGGCGTTGCGAATATCATTATCACTGATGGAGAATATTTATTCGCCTATTGCTCAAATAACTTACATTGGCTTACTCGCAGAGCGCCTTTTGGTCAAGCAAGCCTTATTGATGCTGAAATGGCAGTCGACTTTCAAAAAGAAACTACCAGCAATGATGTTGTGACTGTGATTGCGACCAAACCACTGACGGATAATGAAACGTGGCACAAAATGTTGGCAGGACAATGGCAATTGTTTTGTTTAGGAAAACTGGTTGCGGGTGATCTTATTTGTCAAGAAAAAGCGTAAATAATAAAAAGAATGCTACGCAAATATAGGGTCAGTTGATCTTTCGAGATTGTTTTTGCAGTGATTTGTTGGGTATTTATACAAGGCAGAGCCTTTGTAATGTGGTTGTTCCACATAAAAAGGCAATAACGACGTAAAAATGACCAACAAACGCTGTCCGAAGGATTCGGCTAAAAGCGTCTTACTCTTTGTTGAGTAGAATTTGCTTAGAATGACTAGGCTACACACTACTCGCCGCGATTAAGACGCTTTTATCTCGAACAAAATTTAACCGCGAAAGATCAACAGACCCTAATGTTTAGCATTCTTTTAATTAACATCATAAAAGCTCCAAGCGATAAAACGGCTTATCTTCTGTCCTTGAGCCATATCAATGACCTTAATTTGTTTAGCATCAGACTTCTTTAAGCTAAGTTTAAGCTTGGACAAATGATCTTTCTTGGAGACCAAACAGGTAAACCAAAGCACTTGCTTTTGATAAGCCTTACTTTCTTTAATCATCTTACCAATAAAAGCTAGCTCTCCACCTGGACACCAAAGTTCAGCTTTTTGTCCACCAAAATTGAGTGTTTTATCTTGATTTTTTGAAGAATGATTACCTTTATTTAAATTCTTTATTTTACGTGCTGTGCCTTTACTGGCTTCAGCCAATGAACTGTGAAAGGGAGGATTACATATGGTTAAATGATAGAACTCATCTTCAGCTATTATGCCGTTAAATATTTGATTACTGTTGGGTTGTAGTCGACAGTTAATATTTCTATTTAATGATTTATCAGATGAAATAATGTGTTTTGCTACTTTAATTGAAATTGGATCAACATCAGAAGCGACAAAGTGCCAATCATATTCTCTTTGACCTAAAATCGGGTAAATACAACTTGCCCCAGTACCTATGTCTAATACATTGATAGGTGTTTTATTTGGTAGTAAGGTCTTTGGAGTTGCAGCTAACAAATCTTGAAGGTGGTGGATATAATCGACTCTTCCAGGGATAGCTGGGCAAAGATAACCATCAGGTATATCCCAAAATTTCACATGGTATTCGCTTTTTAATAAAGATAAGTTAAGCGCTTTTACAGCTTGGGGATTAGCAAAGTCGATTGTATCTTGATTATTATATTGATTTTTTATAATAAATTGTAATAAACCAGGGTGAGCTTTAACTAAAGCCGTAAAATTATATCCCTGGTTATGGCGATTTTTTTTATGCAAAGTAGGACCGTTGTAATGAAAGAATAATTTAAATAGAAGCTTGTTTAAATATTATTTGGCTTTTGGCCAACTTTAAAATAACCATTACTGGTAAATTGCACCGCTTGTTGGCGTTTTTTACCTAACAATATAGGTCCATCATCCATGAACAAGAAGTTTTTCCAGCATCGTTGGAAGGTAAGCCAGCTTGTTTCAATGACGTTATCTCGAGAGCTACAGTAGTAAACAACGGTATTTTGATCCCAGTCTAAATGGCTTTCTATTAGCTGTGGAAGTGCTTGGTCATTGCTATCCCAAATACCTTCCCATTTTCCTTGCTCTAACCAATTATTGTTATCTGAGGGCCAATCACCTTTTTTGAAAAAATCAGGATGATCTACCTGACGAGAGATAAAGGTGTCCCATACAATATTTGCTCGTTCAATACTCATAGGTTTTATTTTGGCTAAATCATTTTCTGCAATAGGTAAACTTTTATGCTTGAAAATCCAGGCATTTTTTAAACTTTCTAACGGTAGGTAATTCATTAATATTGCTCAAAAAAGGAAACAGCTTAATTATACCCAGCAATAGCCAAATAAAAAAGCGATACATAGCCAAACAGTAAGGAGTTAGCGTTAATAGAGATAAAAGCCAGTTAATTACTCCGCTGTTTTCTATTTATGATGACTGTTCAGTAACATTGTTACTGCTGATATTTGCGATTCTATAGGCATCAAATGCTGCGATAGCCCAGATGATTAAAAGTAAGTAACCAATAGTTGTCAGATTAGGGTTATCCAAAGCGCCTTGATTAATTAATGCTTGGCGAATGGCTGAAACCTCCATGGGAATTTCTCCTCGAATGATACTATCGATCACTTGCTGAGTTTTATCATGTATATCTTTTACTAGGTCCAGTAACAAATAAGCAAAACTAACAATAAAAGCAATTGCTATTGCATATTTCTTTAAAACTAAATGGCCAATCCCTGGGAAAACGAGTAATGATAATAAGGTAACTTTGGTGGTTTGTTTCATGTTTTAATCGCAAATAATACTATCTAAGTGAGCAGTATCTTATCCTGAACGGTTAGTCTAATACATACTAACCGTAACTTTATAGAATATTGGCACTGGGTTTTAGCCGTTTAATATGAATTTACAAGCAATAATCAAACGACCGTTTAAATAATAATAAAAACATGTATACTCGAATTGTTAAAATAAATAATATTTTGTCTAACGATTATTTAAAATAAAATTAGTTAGTTACGATTTGAATGAAAGTGATTACTATTGGGGTTCTTAGCTCATTGGTACATAAAATCTAAGTTAAAAAGATATATGTTAAATCCTAGTAACATAAAATTAACGCTTGTTTAATTTTTGTTCAAATGGTAATTTTTAAAAATAAAAATAAAAATAAGAATAAAAAAGGATCAGTAATGCCATTAGCTGCCATTCGCCAGGATGATGAAGATGAACATCTGCCCGAAGCAAAAGTTGATCAACAAACTATATCACTCGCGGGATCTGAAGAAGCATTAGCAAGTGTGAATTCTTCTATCGCTGAAGATAAAGACGAAGAACCCTATTACCATTACACAGTCGATACTAAAGATCCTGATCCTTGGTTAATTGTGCATCGAACCAAAATAATTATTTTTGTTATTTTGGCTACCGCAGCAGTAGCAGGTAGTATTTTTTACAAAGACCTCAAATTAAATGAACAAACCAATGCAATGGTCGCTGAACCACAGTTAAATGATCTTTATTATGTCGATTTCCGCGTCATCAAAGATAACCTTCGGCCAACCGAAAAATTCAGAATGGCGAAAGTTACCGATATTACTGGGGATGTGGTAACCATTAACTTTAGTAGTTATTTTTATCTTCAAGAACATGAATTGAATGAAGCTATTCGATACGCACAGCTAAGATTCGAAAAGTTTTTCCAAGAGAAACGTCATAATTATACTAAGACTGAACTACAAGCGTTAGTTGGGTCTGGTGCCATTGTTTTAGCACGCAGACCTGTAGGTAACATGCTTGATGGTAATGTTGTTGTTCCTGACTCTCATTTTAAATCAAGCTCTGTCTTTATTCCGGGTAAAAAAGAAAACTTTGCTGGCCTAGAGTATTTAAAGTTCGCTAAAGATGGCAATAAAGCGGCACTTGCCTTAGAAAAATTTCAAAAATCAGCTGAATTAGGTTTTGCTCAAGGACAAGTGAGTCTTGCTCAAATGTACCTTAATGGTATTGCCGTAGAAAAAGATCTTCAGGAATCACTGTTATGGTTTAAGAAAGGTGCCTTACAAGCTTATGAACCCGCAATATTAAAATATGCGATTGTTTGTCAGCAAGTTGGAAGTTGTGTCGTTGGAGACTTTTACCAAGAACTTGTACAAACGGGTGTAAATATTGAGTTTACCAAGCAAGCCGATGTTAGAGCCACGACAAAAGCTTTTGAAAAAGCATTAGAAGAAGCTGAAGCTAAAACCTAACAATATTTATAGAATTGATTAAAGGCTTAAAATTTATTTTAAGCCTTTTTTATGCCCGAAGAATAAGAGGTAACTGCAACTCTGCTACTTTTCAAATACTCGACTAAAGGGGGGAAGTGAATCGAGTAACTGTTTGCCATAACGCTTAGTTACTACGCGTTTATCCAACAAGGTAATAACCCCTTCATCCATTTCATTTCGTAACAACCTACCACATGCTTGAACCAATTTTTTTGATGTGTCTGGTACTGATAGCGTCATAAATGGATTACCTCCCTTGGCTGTAACATATTCGGCCTGTGCTTGTTCAACAGGAGAGGTAGGCACAGAAAAGGGGAGTTTAGTAATAATTAAGTTATTAAGATAATCGCCAGGTAAATCAAGTCCCTCGGAGAAACTTTGAGTGCCAAAAATAATACTTTCTTTGTTATCATCACAACGTTTTTTATGTAGCGCTATTATTTGTTGGCGTGATAATTCGCCTTGAACCATAATTTCAAGTTTATGATCTTCCCTCAATGCTAGTGCAACCTTATTCATCTGCCAATAAGAAGAAAAGAGCACTAAACTTGCGTTGCCTTGTTTGAGATACTTTGGCAATTTAGCAATCACTTCATCCGTAAATTCAGGAGCACTGGCTTCATTATCCATTTTTGCAATGACGAGTTGTGAATTGTTTTGATAATCAAAAGGCGAGTCGACTTGTTGATACTGACTACCATCATTATTTTTTAAACCTACTTGAAAACGAAAATGATCAAAGGAGTTTAATGCACGTAATGTCGCAGAGCAAAGGACAGCGCCTTCACATTGACTCCACAACATATTCTCTAGGGTAAAACCAACTTCTATTGGCGATGCACTTAATAAGTAATCTTGACGTTTGAGGGTGATTTTTTCCAACCAACGTGCCATCGGCGCACCCTTATCACTATCTGATTTGGCATACATAAACCACAGTGATTGTAGATTCTCTAAACGCTGAAGCATAAAGCCAGCTTCTGCAAGTAATGGCTCAGCGACATACATTTGTGTATCGCCATCCTTTACCGCCTCAATGAGTCCGTTATAGAGTTTATTTAAATGTGATAACGATTTCTTACTTAGGCTTTGTAGATCTTCAGCCCAGTTCTTTAAGGTTTGAGGAATGATGCCATTTTCAAATCGATAAACTTGCTCATCATTTTTTGAATTTTTAGTAAAGTTATTATTTTGGGCGGATGATTCATTTTCCAAAAAATATACATTCGCATTAGCTTCAATAAAATTAAGGACTTTTTGCATTTCCACTAATAAATCTTGGCAATCATCTCCCAATTTCAATGCCGGAGAAATGGCATTTTTTGACTTAATCAATTTAGCCATTTTATCGCCGGTATCTCTGAGCTTAGTTAGCCATTCAATTGAACCTTTTAAGGTGATACTCGCACTTGAAAAATCGCGAGTGACTTTAGGTAGATGGTGTGCTTCGTCAATAATATAAAAAGTATCCTCAGGCGGTGAGAGTATTTTACCACCACCGAGCTCTAAATCGGCTAATAACAAACTATGATTTACTACTAATACATGAGCTTGGTCCATGGTTTCACGTGCTTTGTGAAATGGGCAGTGGGTATGCTCAGATAAGTTTTTTAAACAGCTATGTTTATCACTTTGAACTTGATGCCAAATATGTTGAGGTAAATGTGTCTCCCAAGAATCTATATCGCCCAACCAACTGCCATCAAGTAATGCTTTATGCATTTTATTGAGGGTTCTAATATCTTTAGCATCAGGCTTTTCGGCAAAGGTAAATCCCGCTTGTGCAGGTTCATTGCCAGAGCCGGTTGTAACAGCCAGCGTTAATTTTTGACGACAGACATAACGCTGTCTTCCCTTTGCCAGGGTAAAGTCGAAATTAAGACCGGCATACTTTTTTAGGAAAGGTAAATCTTTATCAACTAACTGCTCTTGCAGTGCGACAGTAGCCGTTGAGATGCAGACCTTTTTATCACGAGCAAGCGCAAGTGGGATAGCTCCAAGACTATAAGCAAGTGATTTACCTGTTCCGGTACCCGCTTCAATGGTAATTATTTTTCTGTCTTTGCTGTATTCACCCGCTAAGGTTTTTGCGATTTCAGCGATAAGTAACGTTTGCTGCTTACGTGGATTGAAATGCGTTAAATTCTCGCCTATGGCTTTATACGCCTGACGAATTGCTTGTTTTAACTTATCAGATAACATTGTTGCTAGTTTCCAAAAAACAGGAGATCGGTTACACTGCTGTATATATTAACAGGTTTGGTCGTGTCGGACGAAAAATTTAACCATAAAATGACAAATTTAAAAACAGCAGGCATACAGAATGGTTTTTTATTGACCCGACAGGTGCAAGATAAACGCACTGGGTTAGTAATAACCTTATGGCTGAAGACTGATGCCGGACCCGTTAAGTTAGAAGTAACTAATGAGTTAGCGGTATTCTTTGTCGAAGTAGAGCATCTAGAAACGGCTAAATCTATCTTAGATGACCAACGAATATTACTTGAGAAGCATCAAGTTTTATCGTTAAAAACCTTTACTCAACGTGATGTTGCTGCCTTGTATTTTTCGAGTATGCGAAGCTTCTATCGTGCTAGAGATGCTTTAAAGTCTCAAAATATAAAATGTTATGAAGATGATATTCGCCCTGATGATCGTTTTTTGATGGAGCGCCATATAACAGCAGATATTGACTATCTTGGTAATCATCAGCTGTGCGGAGATTATCAACTCACCAAACAAGTTAAATGTAAGGGAGCAGCAATAGAGCAACAACATAGTTTAACTATGCTTTCTATCGATATAGAGTGCTCTATGCAAGGTGAGTTGTACTCTATTGGTTTGTATGCAAATAACAACCACACAGTCTTTAAACGTGTGTTAATGATTGGCGTATCTCAGCCAGATGCTGATAGCTATATTCATTGGCAAACGGATGAAAAACAATTATTACAGCAATTTATTCGAGAAGTTAACCTGTTCGATGCCGATATTCTTATTGGTTGGAATGTCATTAATTTTGATTTTATGCTTTTACAAAAACGATGTGACCTTCATGGCATTCCTTTTTCTATAGGCCGTGATAGGACCTGTCCTTACTGGCGTAAAAATGCCAATAATACCGATCAGAACTTTATCGAAATAGCGGGTCGTGTAGTTCTTGATGGTATCGACTTATTAAAAACTGCCACTTACAACTTTTCTAGCTTCTCATTAGATAATGTCTCCCATAGCTTACTTGGTTTAGGAAAGAAGGTGGCAGATGTTGAAAACCGAGTGCAGGAAATTACCGATAATTTTAATCATAACAAATCTGCATTAGCAGCATATAATCTTGAAGACTGTCGTTTAGTCTGGTTGATTTTTGAAAAAACTCGGTTACTTGATTTTGCTAAATTAAGAGCACAACTCACGGGTTTATCTATTGATAGAGTAGGTGGATCTGTTGCAGCCTTCACCAATCTGTATTTACCTAAGTTACACCGAAGTGGTTACATTGCGCCCAATATGGGCGATGGTGAATCTGGCTTAGTGTCTCCTGGTGGTTATGTCATGGACTCCAAACCGGGCTTATATAAAAATGTACTGGTGCTTGATTTTAAATCATTGTATCCGAGTATTATTCGTACTTTTAAAATAGACCCGATGGGACTTATTGAAGGACTTAAAGCGGTCAGTGAGCAAAAATCAGCACACAGTAAATCTGAAAAACTCAGTGATGATTGTTTTGATGATGTAATTCGTGGTTTTGACGGCGCTTACTTTTCTCGAACGGAACATTTTTTACCAGATATCATCAAGTCACTTTGGTTAGAACGTGATAAAGCAAAATTGCAAAAGGATGCCGCTTTATCTCAAGCGATAAAGATAATTATGAGTAGCTTTTATGGTGTTTTGGGTTCAACAGGCTGTCGTTTTTTTGACCCTAGGTTATCAGGGTCAATTACCAAAAGAAGCCATGAAATTTTAAAAAAAACCAGTGTTTGGATTGAAAAGTTAGGGTATCAAGTCATTTACGGTGATACCGATTCTATTTTTGTTTCTATCGGCGCCGAGAAAACCAAAACTCAGGCAAAGCAGTTAGGTGCAGAGTTACGGTCATATATAAATGATAAGTGGCAAAATAGACTAAAGCGTGATTTTGACATTGAAAGCCAATTAGATATTGAATTTGAAACGCATTTTACTAAATTTTTGATGCCAACCATACGTGGAATCCATACGGTAAAAGATCAAAAAAGTATTGGTACTAAAAAACGTTATGCCGGTGTTTCTGATGGTGAACTTGTATTTAAAGGCTTGGAAACTGTACGCAGTGACTGGACTGATTTAAGTAAAGATTTTCAGCAAGAGTTATACCGACTGATATTTAATGATCAACCTATTGAGGGTTACATTAAAAAGATAGTTGATGAACTAAAACAAGGGCTTCATGATGAGAAGCTGATATATAAGAAAAAAATTAGACGAAAACTCAGTGATTATGTAAATACCCCACCGCACATCAAAGCAGCATTATTGGCTAATCAAAAGCTTAAAGAGCTAGGTGACAAGCCGACCTATAAACACCGCAGTTTAATTCGATATGTTATTACACTTGATGGGGTTCAACCATTAGAATTTAATACCAGCAAACTAGATTATGATTTTTATGTAGAAAAGCAACTCAAACCGATAGCGGATGATATATTACCTTTTATTGGTAAAGATTTTGAGTCAATTGCCGGCGATCAGATGGGCCTTTTTTAAAGGGTCACTAAACGCTAGCATCGCCATTAATATTAATGCACATTAATTATGAAGCTAGTGTTTATTTTCAAATTTTTCTAACAATTCCTAGCCAGTTGAGTTGATTCAGGTTATAAATACATTATAAAGTTTTAGATGGCTAGATAGCTGAAAGTATTATGCATGCCCCTAAAGTTAAATCTCTTTAATGGAAGTGAATATGAAACAAGATACTAAAATAGTAAATGCTGGACGTAGTGCTAAATGGACTAATGGGGTTGTTAACCCTGCGGTAACACGCGCATCTACCGTGGTATTTAATACTGTCGCAGAGATGAATAATGCTGTGGCCAACCGACATAATCAAACCATGGTGTATGGTCGTCGAGGTACTACGACTTCTTTTGCTTTTAGCGATGCTATGACTGAGTTAGAAGGCGGAGCAGGTTGTGCTTTATATCCTTCAGGTACTGCAGCTATTACCAATGCTATTTTAGCTTTCGTTAAGCAAGGTGACCACATCTTAATGGTTGATAGTGCTTATGAGCCTACGCGTGATTATTGCGATAAAATATTAGCTAAAATGGGTGTTAGTACCACCTATTATGATCCTATGGTTGGTGCTGATATTGAAGCATTGATTCAAGATAACACCTGTCTAATTTTCTTAGAGTCACCAGGCTCTATTACCATGGAAGTACAAGATGTTCCTACTATTAGCGCTATAGCACATAAGCATGATTGTATCGTTATGCTTGATAATACTTGGGGCGCAGGTATTAACTTCAAGCCGTTTGATTATGGTGTTGATGTAAGTATACAAGCAGCAACCAAATATATTGTTGGTCATTCTGATGTAATGTTAGGCACAGCGACAGCGGTAGAAAAATATTGGCCTCAACTGAGAGATTACAGTTATTTGATGGGACAATGTACCTCTCCTGATGATCTATACCTAGCACTTCGGGGCATTCGTACTCTTGGGATAAGATTAAAACAGCACCAAAAAAGTGCAACTAAGGTAGCTCAATGGTTACAAGAACGTCCAGAGGTCGCTAAAATATTACACCCCGCGTTTGAGTCATGTCCAGGTCATGAATTTTTCAAACGAGATTTTGAAGGCTCTAATGGTTTATTTTCTTTTGTACTTAACTGCGGTAATAAAGAAGCATTAACAGCATTTTTAGATGGTTTACATCATTTTAAAATGGGTTACTCATGGGGAGGTTTTGAAAGTTTAATTTTAGGTATCACTAATGTAAACGCTATTCGAAGTGCGACTACATTTGATTGTGAGTTTCCGCTAATTAGACTACATATCGGTTTGGAAGATGTAGACGATTTAATTGAAGATTTATCGAAAGGATTTGAGCGTTTTAATCAAGTACTTGCCAATTCATAGAGTATAACGAGTACTATTGGCATACTGGAAAGATAGCTAAGACCGGTATTACGGTGCTTAGCTAGTTAAATTGAACATTACTTTTCAAGTAATGTTCAATATTTTATAAAAGCTGCAAAATATCAGACTTGTAGCCATGGCTGCAGTATTTGATAAGTTATATCTCAGGCGAAGAGAGCTTCACAACGTAAAATAAGCAGTCATTTATCGCCGTATTTTTATTGGTTGTCGCCTTAAATAAACGTAGATTATGAAGGCAGACTAATTGATTTTCTCGAGCATAAAAGTATTGATCAAGCACGTTTTTACCACTTTTATCAATAAGCTGCAGATTATCAAGACCATTACCGTCAATCCAGCCGATCATGTCATCTTGATGAGCACTACCAAAGTTGAAGCATTCAATATTGTCTTTAAGTGTAACGCCACTATAACCTTCATCATGTTGAGCATAAGATAGTTTGATTTCTGGCTTTAATTGCAATCTAAGTGGACGATAAATCACTTCTACTGGTTTTTCTTGATGGATATAACCAATATTCCCGCATTGGGCAACTTGACTAATACCTGAAAAGGCAATTTCATGTGCTTGCTCATCTTGGCAACCGCCACATTCAATAGTGATAAAAGGGCAATCAAAATTTTGCTCCATTATCGACCCCATATTCAAATCAGATAAAATTAAGGTTTGACAAAAAAGTGATGCTAATGACAATGTTTCAGTAGTCACGACTGAGCTAACTGCAAACGTAGGACCAGAGCTTGAAGAGTTGTGAAGATCGATCACCATTTCAGGAGTAACTTCTCTGATCGCTTGTTCAATCAATGATGCTCGTTGACAATAACCTGTTTGCCCAACATCTTGACATTCAAATGAACAATCCCTTCCGAAGCAACGATTAATGTCGATGCCCCCCTTGATAAAGCGTTGGCTAAATAATGGTTTACTAGCAGCGGCTTCAACCGAACAGATAATAAAACGTAAATTTGTTGTAGGTTTATCTTCCGGTAATACTTCCGTTAAGTAGCGATGCATAGCAATGATGCCAGAAGGCTCATTACCATGTAGTAAGGTAGTAAATACTCGACATTTTTGTTGATCCTTCCCTGATACATCAATAACCGTTGGACCTGTCATTGATAGCAGAAATTGTTCATAATCAGCATGTAAATCTTGCCATGCCGGATCTTTTAAGTAGTTGATTTCGCTAAAATCTATATCCATGATGCTGCCTAAGTAATTTTTGTTTGATGTGCATATCCTCTGTGAGAGGTAAGGATGTCACACTTGCGGTAACTACCATGTTGATTAAGGTCAATAAATTGTAGTAAAGAGGTGATTTATATTTATTTGGCGGTAAACTACTCGTATATTAACCAGAACCTATAAAGAGATATTACTATGAGTGAAGAAACCATATTTTCTAAAATTATTCGTCAAGAAATTCCAACACCCTTGTTATACCAAGATGAACTGGTAACTGCCTTTCGAGATGTTGCCCCCCGTGTTGATAGTCATATATTAATAGTACCTAATAAACACATAGCTACTATTAATGATGTCACCAGTGATGATGAATTAACCTTAGGGCGTATGATTACTGTTGCTAAAAAGCTTGCCAAAGAAGAGGGGATTGATGAAAAGGGCTATCGCTTAGTTATCAATTGTAACAGTGATGGTGGGCAAGAAGTTTACCATATCCACATGCATCTATTAGGTGGCCAGCCTTTAGGACCAATGCTGTGTTGCTAAGCTTATATCCTTAAATAGTGTTACTTAGCAGTGGCAAAAATCCATCTAAGATAGGTGATATTGGCGATTAATCGGTGATAGTCTACATAATAATCATTCGGTCAATCATTCAGTCAATCATTCGGTGCTATGTTGTCTTTGCAGCGAAAAAATCGGTTGTTTTATACAGTAAGTATGCGATAAGCCGCTAGATTACTAAGGTCAAAGACAATGAAATCATTTTATTATTAGCGCATACTTCGTTATAGCATCAATTAAATGGTTATTTTTGTGAATTGGAAAGAATTACTGGAAAATAGAAGTCGTCTATTTTGGCTAGCCCATACCGCGGGTTGGTTTGGCTTTGCTTTTGTGCATTATCTTGGCTCATTGCAACATGACTCGCGGGATATCTTCGTAGTAATTATCTTTCTGAATGCTTATGCCGGTTGGTTGTTTACTGTACCGCTGCGTTATATTTATCGAAAAGCGTGGAACTTTCCCCCGATTAAGATTGCTTTAGTAGTCATTCTTTCCTCTTATTTCACCGGTGTATTGTGGCAAATAGTTAAAAATATCAACTACTGGGAAATATATAAGCATGGTTATGAGCCAGAATTTTGGTTCATGTACACTCAAAATAGCTTAGGGTCTTTTTATATTATTTTAAGTTGGAGTGGTCTATATTTTGGTAGTAAATACTATCAAATGCTGCAGATAGAAAAACAAAATGTTTTAAAAGCAAATGCGGTTGCTCATCAAGCGCAGTTAAAAATGTTGCGCTATCAACTTAACCCGCACTTTCTATTTAATACCCTCAATGCTATTTCAACGCTTATTTTGATAGAAGAAAATAAAACGGCAAATACCATGGTAACTAAGCTCAGTGAGTTTTTACGGTATTCTCTTGATAAAGACCCGATGAAGAAAGTAACCTTGGAATCTGAAATACAAGCGTTACAGTTGTACCTTGCTATCGAACAAGTCCGTTTTGAAGATAGGTTACAACTTGATTTTCAAATAAATGATAATTGTCAGCAAGCCTTAGTCCCCAGCATGATTTTGCAGCCCTTAGCTGAAAATGCAATTAAACATGCGATTGCAGTACAAGAGCAGGGCGGTAGTATTACTATTTCCGTTAATCGTTTTGCCGATGATTTATTGATAGAAGTTGCCGATAATGGCCCCGGTGCAGATATTATTAATGGAAACTTACATCGTGAAAGTGGTGTCGGTTTAGTTAATACGCGCGAACGTTTACAAGCTTTGTATAATGAAAAATTTTCGTTAGTTGTTTCCAATAACCAGCCGACTGGTGTTAAAGTAAATCTACGTATGCCATTTCAGCTAAGCTAAAATTATGTTTTCTGATCTGAGCGTACCGTTACCATTTATGAGAACCAATTAATTAGGGATTTTATATGTCACTATCAACCATTATCGTTGATGATGAACCGCTGGCTCGTAAAGGTTTAGCGATACGTTTACGAGCGCATGATGATATTAATGTTATTGAACAGTGCTGTAACGGTAGAGAAGCATTAGAGGCGATACGAGCTTACCAAGTTGACCTCATGTTTCTTGATATTCAAATGCCAGGACTTAATGGCTTTCAGGTAATAGAAAGTATTATTGAGCAAGGTTTAGCTATGCCTGTCGTTGTTTTTGTTACAGCCTTTGATCAATACGCTTTAAAAGCTTTTGAAGTACACGCGCTGGATTACTTATTAAAACCAGCAGATGAAGAAAGGCTTGAGCAAACTATTGATAAAATACAACACTATTTTAAAAGCAGTGCAGATACGGCACATAAATCGAAACTGGTTCGATTAGTTAGTGACGTTACCGGTAATGATTATCAGAAAATATTAACCGAATTAGACAATGATCAAGAATTAACGTTATCTAGCTATTCAGATGTCTTAGCGATTAAAGATGCGGGCGAAGTGAATCGTGTCTCTGTAAAAGATATTCTTTGGATTGATGCCGCAGGTGATTATATGTGTGTACATACCTTAGAAACTAAGCAAAATACTAGACAAGAAAATACCTATATTCTCAGAAAAACAATGAAAGAATTAGAAGCCTGTTTAGACCCTAAGCAATTTATTCGTAATCATAGATCAACCATAGTTAATAAAAATATTATTGATAAATTTTGTAGCCAAGTAAATGGGGAATACTTTTTAGTATTGAAAAATGGTAAAGAGTTAAAAGTGAGTCGTAGTTATAAGGATAAAGTAAAACAAGCAGTCAATAGTTAATAACTTTATTCATAAAGATTCTAAGCTAATAAAAAAGGCCATATGTTGATAACATATGGCCTTTTTAACATTAACTATCTGGGAGTTTCTTAAATAATGTTGAGATTACTTAAGGTGTCTTTTAGAAATAGTTAAAATTTTCAATGTATTTGAAGCACCAACGGTTTCCATCATATCACCATGGGTTAAAATAAGTTTATCACCTACTGCTAACTCAATCTTGCCACTTACCACTTTTAACATCTCATCAGATAAGTTGTCATTGTTTACGTGAGTTGAATCAAATTCAATCGGATAAACACCACGGTATATTGCGGTTTTATTTAATGTTTTTGGATGGCGAGATAATGAGAATATCGGTAAACCTGAAGTGATACGTGACATTAACTTACTGGTTTGACCTGATTCGGTTAAAGATATAATCGCTTTAACACCCTCTAAATGGTTTGCAGCGTACATAGCAGATAGTGCAATTGTTTCTGACACTTCACTAAAAGTCAGTTCCATTCTATGGTTTGAAATATTAACTGAACGATGCTGCTCCGCACCAACACAAACATTAGCCATTGCTGTTACTGTTTCAACAGGATACTTACCTGCAGCAGTTTCTGCTGATAACATTACCGCATCAGTACCATCTAATACGGCATTTGCTACATCCATAACTTCAGCACGTGTTGGCATAGGTTGCTCAATCATGGTCTCCATCATTTGTGTTGCCGTGATTACTACACGATTTAATTGACGAGAGCGAGTGATAATATGCTTTTGCTTACCAACCAATGCCGCATCACCAATTTCAACGCCTAAATCACCACGGGCTACCATAACAACATCTGAAGCTAAGATAATACCATCAAGAATTTTGTCATCATTAACGGCTTCAGCACGTTCAATTTTAGAAACCAAACGAGCATCACAGCCAGCTTCTTGCGCGAGTAAACGTGCTTCACGCATATCTGCTGCATCACGAGGAAATGAAACCGCTAGAAAATCAACATTGATCTTTGCTGCTAATTTAATGTCTTCTTTATCTTTAGCGGTTAAGGCTGGTGCAGTTAAACCGCCACCTTGACGGTTAATACCTTTGTTATTTGATAAAGGGCCACCAACAGTAACTTCAGTGAATACCGAATTATCAGAGGTAGATAATACTTTTAATTGTACACGGCCATCGTCAAGTAATAAAATGTCTCCAGTGTTAACATCTTGTACTAATTTTTTATAATCAATGCCCACTTTTTCTTGACAGCCTTCACCTTTTTCTAAGGTTGCATCTAATTCAAACTTATCACCAATGGCTAATTTAATTGGGCCATTTTTAAAGGTAGAAACACGAATCTTAGGGCCTTGTAAATCACCTAATATACCAACATAAACGCCTAATTCTTTTGCTATTGCTCTGACATTGTCGGCTCTATCTATATGATCTTGTGGAATACCGTGAGAGAAATTAAGTCTAACTACGTTTACACCCGCAGCTAATACATTTTTTAAAATTTCACGATCGTCTGTTGCAGGACCTAAGGTAGCAACAATTTTTGTTCTTCTAGGCATTTTAATCCTCTTATATTTTTAATTACGTTCTAAATAGGTTTATCGCTGGTGTTAATGATGATTGAAATACAGTGTCAATCATCAGCGACTAATCATTAATCTTTTCTCTCGAAGCGTGAACTCCTTAAACTATCTTTTACTTTTTTCAGGTTATCTCTAAATTTACTACCGCGACGTAGAGTGAAACCTGTCGCTAAAACATCAATTAAAGCTAATTGCGCAATGCGTGACGACATTGGCATATAAAGATCAGTATCTTCACTGACATCAACCGAAAGCACTATGCTACATTCTTTAGCAAGTGGGGTATCAGTGGTGGTAATCCCTATTACTGTGGCATCGTTTTCTTTCGCTAAACTGGCCACTTCAACAAGTGACTTTGTACGTCCTGTATGGGAAATCACGACAACTACATCCCCTTGGCGACTATTTATAGCACTCATACGTTGCATTAATATGTCATCGAAATAAACAACAGGGACATTGAAGCGAAAAAACTTATTTTGAGCATCATGAGCCACAATGGCAGATGCCCCTAAACCAAAAAACGAGATTTTATTGGCTTGGGTTAAAACATCGACAGAGCGATTGATATCATTAGCATCTAAACTTTTACGTGCTAATTCAAGACTAGCCATAGTCGATTCAAATATCTTGGAGGTATATTCATCAGCGGTATCATTTTCATCTACATGGCGATTAACATAAGGCGTACCATTGGCTAAGCTTTGTGCTAAATGTAATTTAAAGTCAGGATAACCCTTGGTGTCTAATCGACGGCAAAAACGGTTAACGGTTGGTTCACTAATATTGGCTTGCTTGGCAAGTGCCGCAATACTTGAGTGAATAACGGTATTTGGTGACGCTAAAATAACTTCTGCTACTTTGCGCTCAGATTTGCTGAGCATGTCTAGTTCGTTAGTGATCTTTTCTAATATATTCATTATGGACTGATCCTAGAGCTTATTTATCTAAAGTTATAACGATATTTCAATGATAGCTTGCGTCAAATAATAGGCTATTTTGTCTATACTGTAATTTATTTTCTGCGTAAGGAACAGAAAAAATGAAATTTTATTTCATAAATTAGTGTTTTGATCTGTAAATATCAGTAAATAAAAATGTAATTTTCTTTAAGTAATACTGCTATCACAGTAGCCTTAGGTGTTTTGGCGCTGGTAATTGCTATAATGCATTAAAAGACAAAGAAAGAGATATAATTTGAATTTATGTAGTAAAATTACAAAAAGTTCTTTACTGTCGACTAAACAAGCGCTAAATTAGGCTTATATGTAGTTTAGTTACAACCAATTTTTACTGTTAGCTCATGTGTTTTGACGGATGAGTAAAAATATAAGTAACATTAAAGCAATAAATTTATATAAGAGAAATTCTATGAGTAATTTAGATTGTCAATCAGCAAGTGAAATTGTTATTTTTGGTGCTATGGGTGACTTATCTTGCCGTAAGCTACTACCTGCATTATATCAATTAGAAGTATGCGGTTTAATCAATAAAGATAGTCGAATTGTTGGCGCAGCAAGACAAGACCATACACTTGAAGAATTTAAAAGTGTTGTTGTAGAAAACTTAAATAAGTATGTTAAAGAAACGATCGATGAAGCTGTGCTTACACGTTTTATTAATCGCTTGGTTTATCAAGCACTAGAATTCAAAGATAGCAGTTCATTTAATAAATTAAATGACGCGCTAGCCGGTGGAAACGATACCCGTGTTTATTACTTTTCGACACCACCTGCTATATATGGAGATATTTGCAAGGGTTTACACCACGCGAACTTAATTACTGATGCTGATCGTGTTGTGATGGAGAAACCTATTGGTCACTCACTAGAGTCTTCTATTGAAATCAACAATCAAGTTTCTGAATATTTTAAAGAAAATCAAACTTACCGCATAGATCACTATTTAGGTAAAGAAACAGTCTTAAACCTATTAGTATTACGCTTTGCCAACTCATTGTTCACGAATAACTGGGATCGAAATAGTATCGATCATGTGCAAATCACGGTAGCAGAAAGTGTTGGTATTGAAGGACGTTGGGGCTTTTATGACGAAGCAGGCCAACTTCGCGATATGGTACAGAATCATCTATTGCAAATACTATCTCTTTTGGCCATGGAACCACCAGCGGACCTAAGCGCTGAGAGTGTTCGTGCAGAAAAGCTGAAAGTTGTTAAAGCATTAAAAGCGATAAATCGAGAAAATATTAAAGATAAAGCAATTCGCGGACAATATAGCGACGGTTTCTTAAATGGTGTTTCAGTACCCGGATATTTAAATGAGGAAGGTGCTAACGCAAATAGTAATACCGAAACATTTGTCGCGATAAAAGCAGAGATAGATAACTGGCGCTGGAAAGGCGTACCATTTTACCTTCGTACCGGTAAACGTATGCCGAAGAAGCATAGTGAAATAGTGGTACATTTTAAGCAGCAGCCACATAATATTTTCAAAGACAGCTATAGCGATTTACCCGCTAATAAACTAACCATTCGCTTACAACCTGATGAAGGGGTTGAATTGCAAATGATGAATAAAATACCCGGTATTGCTTCACAGATGCGTATTCAAGAAAATAAATTAGATTTAAGTTTTTCTGATACTTATAACGATGAGCGTGTTGTTGATGCTTATGAGCGCTTAATGTTAGAAGTGTTAAATGGCAATCAATCATTATTTGTTAGTCGAGACGAAGTTGAAGCGGCTTGGATCTGGGCTGATAGCATTATTGAAGCTTGGAAGACAACAAATGAAGCACCTAAACCTTATGCTGCAGGTTCATGGGGACCAGTCTCTTCTATATCGTTAATTGCGCGTGATGATCGCCAGTGGGTAGAATAGTTATGAATGAATTAACGGAATTTAACGCACGTAATGATTTAGATAATGAACTAGCAAGTACTGTAAGTGATATTTTAGCTAAAGCGATCAAGGAGAAGGGTAAAGCAAGCATTGCTGTATCTGGGGGGTCTACGCCTAAAGGTTTCTTTAGTGTGCTATCACAAAGTGATATTGATTGGTCAAAGGTAACCATTACTTTGGCTGATGAGCGCTGGGTTCCTATCGATAGTGAGGCAAGTAATACCCGTTTAGTACATGAAAACCTACTACAAAACAAAGCTGAGAAAGCTAAGTTTTTTCATCTTAAACAAGGTGATGAGTTAACAGACGAAACCCTTGAAGATTTAAACGTGGCAGCAAGTAAAATATTATTACCACTGGATGTATTAATTTTAGGAATGGGTGAAGACGGTCACACGGCTTCATTATTCCCATGTAGCGACCAAATCACTTCTGGTCTCGATGAGACGAATGATGCAGCACTACTGAAAGTTCAACCTAAAACGGCACCGCATCAACGTATCAGCTTTACTTTTGCCAGTTTAATGACCAGCAAAAACATTTTCCTTCACTCTTGTGGCGAAGGAAAGAAGACGGTATTAACGCAAGTGTTAAATGGCGATGACCCGTTTGAAATGCCTATCAGAGCATTTTTACAACACCCTAGCTTAAACACTCAAATTTTTTGGGCACCATAACTCACTTGTCAAATAAGTTTAAGTACTAGACAAAATTTAAAAGTATATAAGTTGAGAGAATAAATGAAACAGCAAATAGTAGATATTACCGACAGAATTATAAAACGTAGTACTAAAACTCGTGCTGCATATTTAGCAAAAATTGATGCCGCAAAATCAGACACAGTTCATCGTGCCGGTTTATCATGTGGTAACTTAGCACACGGCTTTGCTGCTTGTGGAAAGGATGACAAGTCATCATTACGCGGCATAAATCATTCAGATATCGCTATTGTTTCTGCTTACAACGATATGCTTAGTGCTCATCAGCCATATCAGACATATCCAGACATAATTAAAGCGGCAGTTAAAGAAGCTGGTGGCGTTGCACAATTTGCTGCGGGTGTCCCTGCCATGTGTGATGGTGTTACACAAGGCCAGCCGGGTATGGATTTAAGCTTGATGAGCCGTGATGTAATCGCAATGTCAACGGCTGTTGGTTTATCTCATAATATGTTTGACGGTGCATTAATGTTAGGCATCTGCGATAAAATAGTACCGGGCTTACTGATCGCAAGTATGACATTTGGTCATTTACCGACGGTATTTATCCCAGCAGGTCCTATGCCTTCAGGTCTGCCAAACAAGGAAAAAGCTCGCGTTCGTCAGCAACATGCTAAAGGCGAAGTGGACGAAGTCGCATTGCTTGAGGCTGAATCTGCGTCATATCACTCTGCAGGTACTTGTACTTTCTTTGGCACCGCAAACTCCAATCAGTTAGTGGTTGAAGTCATGGGCTTACATTTACCTGGTGCATCTTTTATTGCCCCTAATACACAACTTCGTGAAGAATTAACAAAAGCTGCTGCTCGTCAAGCGACTCGTTTAACGCAACAATCGGGTAACTATCTGCCGATTGGGAAAATGGTTGATGAACGCTCGGTAGTTAATGCTATTGTAGCGTTACTTGCGACAGGCGGTTCAACTAACCTGACTATGCATATAATTGCTTTTGCTAAAGCGGCAGGCATTATTATTAACTTCCAAGACTTTAATGATCTTTCTGAAGCTGTTCCATTATTAACACGCATATACCCTAACGGCCATGCGGATATAAACCAATTTCAAGAAGCTGGCGGCATGGCGTTATTATTCCGAGAACTTATTGAAGGTGGGCTAGTATACGAAGATGTAGAAACTATCTGTGGTCGCGGTTTAACTCGATACACCAAAAAACCTGTTTTAGACAATGGTGAGCTTAAGTGGGTTGATTGCGTAGAAAAGTCACTTGATGATGAAATTATTGCAACCGTTGCTAAGCCATTTAGTTCTCATGGTGGTTTACGAGTAATGAAAGGTAATTTAGGTGTTTCGGTTATTAAAACGTCATCACTTCGAGAAGGTAGCTTTGTCATTAAAGCACCTGCTGTTGTTTTTGAAGACCAACATGAATTACAGACTGCATTTGACGCAGGTGAGCTAGAAAAAGATTTTGTTGCCGTAGTAAGGTTCCAAGGCCCTAAAGCTCGTGGCATGCCTGAATTACACAAATTAACGCCATTGTTAGGCGTACTTCAAGACAAAGGCTTTAAAGTTGCTCTCGTTACTGACGGACGTATGTCTGGCGCTTCAGGTAAGGTGCCTGCAGCCATTCATTTATGCCCTGAAGCACTCGATGGTGGTTTAATTGCTAAAGTTAAAAGTGGCGACATGATCAATGTAGATGGCGAAACTGGCGAACTTACTCTATTAGTTGATGAAAAAGAATTAGCTTCACGTGAAGTTGCTCAGTTTCAAGTAAATGGTCATCATGAAGGTATGGGCCGTGAGCTATTTGGCTTTATGCGTCGTAATTTGAGTTCAGCTGAAACAGGTGCGTGTTCGTTATTCGATTCATAATCAATAAGAACAGATAACGACTAAGGAGTTGCATTTGACTCCTTTTTATAATTAACCAGATAAAGAACTCAGCGACTATTTACCCTTTAGGTTAAGTATCGCCAAGAAAATAAAGAGGAATTATGACAGTATCAAAAAATTGGCAAATTATGCCAAAGGACCTTTTCAACATGGGGCCTATTGTTCCTGTATTAGTAATCAACAACGTTGAAGAGGCGTTACCGATTGCGGAAGCATTATTGACTGCAGGCATTAAAGTATTAGAAGTAACTTTACGCACGTCGGCAGCACTTGAAGTGATCAGTGCTATTGCAAAGGAATTACCAGAAGCCATTGTGGGCTCAGGTACAGTTACCAACCGTCAGCAATTGCAGCAGTCTTATGATGCGGGTGCTAAATTTGCTATCAGCCCAGGTTTAACAAAAGATTTATTACAAGCGGGTAATGAGGGTAAAATTGCGTTAATTCCAGGTATATCTTCTATTTCTGAGCTTATGGACGGTGCAGATTATGGTTATGACCATTTGAAATTTTTCCCTGCAGAAGCTTCGGGTGGCGTTAATGCTATTAAATCAATTGGTGGGCCTTTCCCTGATATTCGTTTTTGCCCTACAGGCGGTATAAACCTAGGTAATGTGCGTGATTATTTGGCTTTACCGAATGTTGTTTGTTGTGGTGGTTCATGGTTAGTTTCAAATAGTATTGTAGAAAACAAAAATTGGTCTGAAATCACCAAATTAGCTAACCAAGCATTAGCACATGTAAAATAGACCTTGTGATAATTTAACTTATTACTCGTTAATGAACATAAAAAAGGCCAGTCATTAAAATAATGACTGGCCTTTTTTTGGTTATTATAGAACTAGCTATAAAGATGACAGTAATGTTTTTAGTGGTTGTTTTGTGCCATTTTTAAACGTTCAGCCATTGATAATGGTTGATCATTGCTTTTGTTGACTTCCACTGTTTTGACTTCCACTTTTTCAGGCTTCTTCGCTTTCTCTACTTTTTTGTCACCTTTGAAGACAGATTTCATCATGTTCTTCATACTGTTGATACTTTCAGCAGCCATTCTATTACCAAGATCAACGTCAACTGTCATTCGATTACCGTATTGGATATCAACGTCAGGTGGTGTTATTTTTTTATCTGGTACAGGTGTAGCTTTTACAGTTTCAATTGGTTGTTCTGCTTTGGCTTCTTCTATATCAACACGCTTATGAGGTGTTGCTAGCTTTTCTTGAGCCAGCTTAGATTTACTAATTTGTGCTTCATCACTTTCACTAGTGCTGATGTCTTGCATCGCTAGTGCACTTGGTTTACAAGAGGGCATAAAGATGTCATTAGAGCTCATTCTTCGATCAAAGTCGTCGACAACTTCAGTCATTTCTTTTCCTGCTATATGCACAGCATCTTTAACTTGTGATAACTTTCGGTTTAAGCCTTTATGTTTTTTCTCAATATTATCAATAGCATCTTTGACATTATCATTTAAGTTTTGTGTTAAGGTTTTATAGTCTTCAATTTGTTTTTCAAATTTACCTAGAGATGACTGACTATGGTTAATACTATCGTCAATTGAGGCCAACTTTGATACTAAGCGTTGCTTTTTAGCTATGAATTTGTCAGAAATTTCTTTTGGAATTAACGGAGCCTGCACTGTAACTGGTAATATATCGGCAAACTCACTAATACAATTGACGGGTTTCCATTGAGTAAATGAAGGGTGCCAGCCATATACATTTGGGTTACTCGCTAAATAATCTTTTGCCCCGTCTAAGTCGAATGGGGCAGTTACTTCGCCATTATTTGAAAAAAACCATTTTTTCATCGTAAATACTCTTATCTGTGAACTTTAGTTTATATAATTAATATGATGAACCACTTAGCGGGTAAGTAACCAACGAGTAGTGATTAATAATCCGTTTTAATTACGTTAGCTAGATTTTTCTGTAAAGCCGCATATTGCTCTTCAATTGTCTTAACTACCGCTCTAACTTCTTCAGTTAAGTTATGAGCAATTTGGCCATAATTATCTAACTCAGCATCTATTTCATATAAAGAATCTGAAGTGATTTTTATAGTCTTATCAATACGGTCTAATGTTGTAATTAATTCTTTTTCTTCTCCAATTAAACCATCAATCAGATCTTTTGGGATCTCTATTGGAGGAGGTGGTGGTGTCATTGATACTTCAAATTCATCAATACAACTAACAGGAACCCAATGCGTATATGAAGGATGCCAGGCATATAAATCAGGATTCTTTGAAACTAATTCATTTGATTCTTTTAACTCTAAAGGACCTGTTACTTTACCATTGTCTGAAAAAAACCATTTTTTCATAATAATTATTACTCTCTTTTAAATCTATTACGTCACTATTAAATTAAGTAACGATAATGCCTGATCTTATTTATAAACAGCGAGTTTTCAACTACCCACCATTTAACGCCAGCCTAAGGCAACAGTCAAGCTATTTTGTTAATGATAAGTTATAGCCTTGTATAGCGTTTCCTGATCATAAGATAAATGATTTGTTATGCTGATGCGCTATTATAAATAGCATGATTTAAAATATGAATTAACAAAATTTTGTATGAATTATCTTACTCGGCCTTAATTAAGAGTCTTTATCAAAATCAGGTGAAATTCAGACAAAAAAAAGCCAGTTATAATTTTTATAACTGGCTTTTTAAGTTTAACGTACGTTTATTCTATGGCTTAGTTGCCTGCGCACTACTACGATTTACCACATCAGCAATAATAGCTGTTCTACCTGACGACTGATGAACATGTCGTTCACTGTCAGCCATAAAGTTTGTTGGTATATCTTTAATAGTCGTGATTGTTTCTGTTTTAGTCATTGGTGCTTTTGCATGGCCAGATAGACGGTTAGCTTTTTTAACTTGTCTTGCTAACTTTTTATCTTTAGGTGCGGCTTTCTTGACTGCAGAGGATGCTTTCTTAGCAGGCTTAGGAGCTACAACTTTATCTTCTTGCGTTGCAATAACAGTTTCCGCAACTTCAACGCTTTTAGCAACTGGTGCAGTATCATTTACTGTTTCTTGCTTAACAGTTTCAATAGCTGGACTTGTAACATCCGTTTCAACTGGAGCGGCGGCATTCGCCTCTTTTACTTCAGGAGATTCTTCTGTCGTTACAACAACGTCTTGTTTTTGCTCTAACGGCAACTCTTGCTGAACTTCAGTCACTTGCTCAGCAACATCTGCTGTGGAAACTTCTTCTTCAGTTTTCGTTGTATCAAGCTCTTTGGTGTCATTTAACGGCACATCAATAACCGTTTCAACTGCTTCAGTTTCAACTGCTTTAGTTTCAACAGGTGCTGCTGCAATTGTTTCAACCGCAACTTCTTCAGTTGAAGTAACCACTACTTCTTGTTCAGTAACAGAAGTTGCAGGATAACGTGCTTCTACTGACTCATCGGTAGTTATATTTTCAGTCGTTAATGCCTGATCCTGTTGTGTAGCTTCAGAATTATTTTCAGCATTGTTACGACGACGACGTTGACCATTTGCTCTTAAGTGTCTTGGAGAACGTCTATTACGTGGTTTATCATCGTTAGTTGCTACAACCTCTACATTCTCAACAGCAGGAGTATTAACCTGTTCAATTTCAGGGGTACTAACTACAGCTAATTTTTCAGTTGTTTCGATGACTTTATCTGTCGGTGTTACACGTATTTTTTTACGATTGTTCCTACGTTGACGACGTTCAGTATTCTTCTCTTCTTTAACAACTTTTTCTTTATCAACAGCGATAGTTTTACGAGGCTGTCTCTTAGGTTTATTGACTTCTTCATCGCGACTAGGACGAGTATCTCTTGCTTCATTTTCTTTTTGAATAGGACGATTAGTAGCATCTTCGCCATTACGATCGTTACGGTTACGGTTATTGCCACGATTGTTGCGACGCTTAGCTTGCTGGTTTCCACGTCTTTCTTGTGGTTTTTTAGGTTGTTGAGTAGTACTTACTTCTTTAACTTCTTCAACCACTTCTTCAGCAACAAAGAGGCTCTTTAACCAACCAAAGAATCCACTAGGTTTCGTTTGTTTGGATACCGTAGTTATTTCCGCTTTTACTGGCGACTCATCGGCTTTAGGAGCACGTGTTGGTGAAGTCATACCTTGAATCAAAGGTTCATCACGTTTAGCCGCAACTTTATCAAACTTAGGCATTTTAGCTTCTTCAAGTTCAGCTTTCTTTACCGGTAATTCATAACTTGCTTCTACGATAGTTTCATCATTTTTAACACGCAGAACTTCGTATTGCGGAGTATCCATATGTGGATTAGGAATGATCAAAACTCTTACATTATGATGTTTTTCAACATGCATCACTGAGCGACGTTTCTCATTTAATAAGTAGGTTGCAACAGGTACAGGTACTTGTGCTTGTACATGTAACGTATTTTCCTTTATCGCTTCTTCTTCCATTAATCGTAATATAGATAACGCTAAAGATTCAACACCACGAACATGACCTGTACCACTACAACGAGGACATACACCTTGGCTTGTTTCACCAATTGAAGGACGTAAACGTTGGCGAGACATCTCTAATAAACCAAAGCGAGAGATTTTACCAAGCTGAATACGTGCTCTATCTTGATGAACTGAATCACGCATTCTATTTTCTACTTCACGTTGATGACGAACAGGTGTCATATCGATAAAGTCAATAACAACCAAGCCACCTAAATCACGTAAGCGAAGTTGACGAGCAATCTCTTCAGCAGCTTCTAAATTGGTATTAAAGGCAGTTTCTTCAATGTCACTACCTTTAGTTGCACGTGCTGAGTTAATATCTATAGAAGTCATTGCTTCAGTAGGGTCAATAACAATTGATCCGCCAGAAGGTAAGCGTACTTCACGTTGGAAGGCCGTTTCTATTTGAGTTTCAATTTGATAATGCGTAAATAAAGGTACATCACTGGTATATAGCTTTATTTTATTTAAGAAGTCAGGACGAACGACCTCAATGTGTTTTTTAACACTTTCAAACGTTTTAGGACGATCAATTAATACTTCACCAATATCACGACGTAAATAGTCACGAATAGCACGTAAAATCAGGTTGGTTTCTTGATGAATTAAGAAAGGAGCAGGGCGACTTTTGCCTGCATCACTAATCGCTTGCCAGTGATGTAAAAGGACACTAAGATCCCATTTTAATTCTTCGTAATCTTTACCTACGCCAGCAGTTCTTACAATTAAGCCCATGCCTTTAGGTAAATCTAGTTTGCTCAACGAAGCTTTTAACTCGGTGCGTTCATCACCTTCAATACGACGTGAAATACCACCAGCACGTGGGTTGTTTGGCATTAATACTAAATAACTACCAGCAAGACTAATAAAGGTAGTAAGAGCCGCGCCTTTTTGGCCACGTTCTTCTTTATCTATCTGAACGATAACTTCTTGGCCTTCGTGTAATACTTCTTTAATGTTAGGGCGGCCTTGAAATGTATAGCCTTTAGGGAAGTATTCACGTGCGATTTCTTTCATTGGTAAGAAACCATGGCGATCGGCACCATAATCAACAAAAGCAGCTTCTAGAGAAGGCTCAATACGTGTGATTTTAGCTTTATAGATATTAGATTTTTTTTGTTCGTGACCTGGACTTTCAATATCTAAATCGTAAAGTTTTTGGCCATCTACTAGTGCTACGCGCAATTCTTCTGATTGGGTAGCGTTAATTAACATACGTTTCATAGTTTGTCGGACTCATTTTTAGTCACAACACACCATTTGCTTAGGACACAAAGCAATCTGTTTTTCTGGTAACAGCAATTTGTCAACCTCACGGTTGTCACGGTTAACCTGTCATAAAACCAGGTTAAGCTGTTATAAATTCTGATTGTTTTTTATATCACCGCCTTTTACTTAAATAGGCAATGCTAATTTATTTCTTTATGTGCTCAGCCTGTGTGCTGTGCAAAATACCAGCGCATTTGCTCTGGTATTATTTTATAATAATTGCTTTATGGTGCTGGGCTAATAACAAATTAAAATCAAAATGTTAAAACTGTTTATGCTTCGTTGACAATCTACAACGGGTAAATTATCAAAAGTGATACTTTACTGTGTCAATTAATGCAATAGGCCGTACTATCAATATGTCTTTTTTCTATTTTTTTAACGCTTCATAGGTGCAGTTAATAAAATGAATTTTCGCATATAGATGTGGCCGCAGTTTGCCTCTTACGTCTCTCTTTAAAGCTTCTAAGGTTAAATTGTTACGTTGATTAGCCTTGTATGATTCTTTCATATGGCTACTTAATCCGCTGTTAGCGTTAAATATCAACTAATAACCCTTTTATTATCCCACTATCCTTAGTGTTTAGCCAACAAAAAAGGGAGTTAATTACATTATTAGCTAAATAAAGTGTGTTAAACTGCAGCCATGAAAGAAACTAAGACTCAAAAAGCCAATCACGTGCCTAAAATTAAATTAAAGACCAAACATCACTCAGTTGTAAAAAAGCCCCAACAGAAAAAAATCACGCCTGAAAAACCCGTTCAAGAGAAAATCGCTCCTGAGCCTGAAAAGCCAAAAGTACGCTTTATTACCATAGATAGTGAAGATGCAGGGCAGCGTATTGATAATTTTTTATTAAGAACACTTAAGGGAGTTCCTAAAAGTCACCTTTATCGTTTAATGCGTAAAGGCGAGATAAGAGTTAATAAAAAACGGATCAAACCTGTTTATAAATTACTTATCGATGATGAAGTACGTATTGCTCCTATTAGAGTTTCAGAAGAAAAAGATGCAGTGTCAACGGGATTACACATAGTAGCTAATCTAGAAAAACAAATTCTTTTTGAAGATGACCGATTAATTGTTATCAATAAACCATCAGGTATGGCTGTACATGGTGGTAGCGGCTTAAGCTTTGGATTGATTGAAGCGCTACGTGCGTTAAGACCAGAAGCGCGAATGTTAGAACTCGTCCATAGATTAGACAGAGATACCTCTGGTTGCTTAATGGTCGCCAAGAAGCGTTCGACCTTGCGTCATTTGCATGAACAGTTTCGTGATAAAAATGTACAAAAGTTTTATCATGCGTTAGTGAAAGGTCACTGGCCGACTAAGTTAACTCGCGTTACTGATGCACTAAAGAAAAATGATTTGAAATCAGGCGAACGAGTGGTAGTTGTCGATAACCAACTAGGAAAAGAGTCTGAAACACGTTTTAGAGTGTTGGAACGTTATCGTGGTGCAACACTGGTGAGAGCTTTTCCTGTAACGGGAAGAACACATCAAATACGAGTTCACTGTCAAACGAGTGGTCACTCTATTGCTATGGACGCAAAATATGGTCATGAAGAGTTTGACGAGCAAATGAAAAGCAAAGGGTTGAAACGCCTTTTCTTACATGCAGCGAGTATTGAATTTACTCATCCAAACACGGAGCAGCGATTAAAAATTGAAGCACCGCTTGAAGCTAGTTTAGAGAAACTATTGTCTAAGTTAGTTAAAGAGTAATCCATATGGCGATGTACAAATTAGTTATCTTTGATTGGGATGGCACTTTGATGGATTCTATTGCTCGTATTGTGTCATCAATGCAAGCGGCAGCCGATCACTGTCAGTTAACCATACCTACAGTCAAGGGTGTAAAAGATATCATTGGCCTAAGTTTACCTAAAGCTCTTGATATCTTATTCCCGGGGGCTTCTCAAAGCCAAACTACAGCATTGCTTGAGCAATATAAATTTCAATATGTTGAAGGTGATAATACTCCAGCACCTTTATTTGAAGATGCTCTATCGTTATTAAAAGCACTTAAGGATAATAATAGATTGTTAGCTGTGGCAACAGGTAAAGGCCGTGATGGTTTACAACGAGTCTTTTCGGCTACCCAAACTGAACATTTCTTTCATGCGTCACGCTGTGCAGATGAGGCACTTTCTAAACCTGACCCACAGATGTTATTGAGTTTATTAGCAGAGCTGAGTGTTGAGCCAGAGCAAGCGGTTATGATTGGAGATACTAATCATGATATGCAAATGGCTCAAGCAGCGGGTATTGATAGAATAGGCATTACCTTAGGTGTGCATGATCGAGAGATATTAAACCACTATCAACCAATAGCCGTTGTTGACTCCCTTATCGAGTTACAACAGTTATTATTACCAGTAGTAGAACACTGATAGTGCTTTAACAATTTTAAAAGAGGTAAGTGCCCGTATATTAATAGGTGGGCACTTACCTTTGTGATTCAGTTAAACAGTCAGTTTGCTTTGCTCAGCTAGTACATCGATACCATGTTGCTTTAATAGCCCCACGAGCTTGATCAAAGGTAACCCTATTAAGGTATTTGGATCATCACCTTCAAGTTTGCTAAATAAGCAAATACCTAAACCTTCACTTTTAAAACTACCAGCACAATTATAAGGTTGTTCAGCATTAAGATAGTTTGCTATATCTTTTTGGCTCAGCTGATTAAAATGCACGATAAAAGGTTCCACTAAAGCAATAGTTTTATCTTTTTCACTGTCATAAACACATAGGCCGGTATAGAACGTAATACTTTTACCACTAAATTTATTTAACTGAACAACAGCATTGTCAAAATTATGAGGTTTACCTAAAATTTCTTCTTCGCATACTGCTACTTGATCCGATCCTATAATTAAAGCGTTTGGATATTCTGAACTAACTGCTTTTGCTTTCTCTATTGCGAGGCGTTCAACTAAAGCTTGGGGAGATTCATTTTTTTGTTCGGTCTCATCAACATTAGGTTTTGCACAGTGAAAAGGTAGTTGGAGTTTTTCTAAAATAGTTTTACGAAACGGAGAAGTAGAGCCAAGCACTAAGGTTTTCATATTTATCCTTTTAAATATATTCTTTTACTAAAGAGTTTAAGACACATTGAACTAAGTTATTGAGTATTGAGTGAGACCTAAAAGACTTAGAAGAAGGTATTGGTTGAATAGAATAGTTATAGTATTCTATTCAACATTAATAGCGCAGCATATAAACCTTTTTACTTACTTAGGTAATAGCCGCTTATAGAGCTCAGTGTAAACTGATAGCATCACAAAATGAATGAAGTAATAACTATGCTTAACGTTGTTGCTTATTATAAGCTAGTTACCCAATTGCTAAGTCGAACTATAAATTAATCTGTTTAGGCTAACTTGCGGTATTGTATATTTACATAGCGATTGTTGTCGAAACAAACAATTATTATACAATTATTGCTAATATTGAGTCTATCTTGAGCTTTTAAACAAAATAGTGCAATTTTCTTTTGACACTTGCCTGTAGGGACTATAATATGCGCGCCTTATGCAGAATCTTAAACTTCCAATAACAATTAGTCCATCCCGTAGCGCGCAACGTAGACTCGTGTGCAAAGGTGTATTTAAATTAGCGGATATGACGAGACTGCTTGCAGAATGCGAAAGCGGAAGCGAGCATGTTCAAGTAAGTGTTAAGTTTGATGTGGATGAACGTGGTTTGACAGTAATGTCAGGTACGGGATCGGCATTAGTTGCATTAACTTGTCAGCGGTGTAACGAAAATTTTGATCAGTCACTTGAAGTAGAGTTTACTTTTAGTCCTGCCAAAAATGAGGAAGCTGCTGAAAAAATCCCGTCATATTATGACGTAGTAGAATTAGATGAAAATGGTGAAGTAAACTTACGCGAATTAGTGGAAGAAGAGTTAATGCTCATGATCCCATTAATTCCACGGCACAACATTCAAGATTGTTCAGCTGATGCTGATTCAGTTTGGGGTGAGTTGCCAGAAGAGCTTGAGAAGCCAAATCCATTTGATGTATTAAAACAATTCAAGTAGTTAATAAGCATACAGCTATTTAACTAATAACCGATTTAGGAGTAACTCATGGCAGTACAAAAAAGCAAAAAGTCTCGTTCAAGACGTGGCATGCGCCGTTCACATGATGCAGTAACACCGGAAAACTTATCAGTAGATCCAGTATCAGGTGAAACGCATCGTCGTCACCACATAACTGCTGATGGCTTTTACAAAGGCGTTAAAGTAATCGCTGTTTAAGCGATTACTTCGTTAAAGTAAAGTATTAGGCTTACTTAGTTTGAGCTTAAATACAGATCTAACCATCGCGTTAGATGTTATGGGGGGCGACCAAGGCCCCCTTATAACAATTTCTTCAGCAATCACGGCTATAAGTCATCAGCCAAATTTGCACCTCATTCTTTGTGGTGATGAAATCATCATTACAGAAACTCTTGCTCATTTTGAAATCACTAAAGAAAATTTAGCTACTCATAAACAGTTAAGTATTTTCCCGACCTCTCAAGTTGTTTTAATGTCGGATAAGCCCATTGTTGCACTCAGAACCAAAAAAGACTCATCAATGCGAAAAGCACTTGATCTGGTTCATGAAGGCCGTGCACAGGCTTGTGTAAGTGCCGGTAACACCGGGGCCTTATTTTCGATGGCACATTTTGTATTAAAAAATATACCGGGAGTAGAGCGCCCAGCACTTATTTCATCATTACCTACCCATGATAAAGATAAACATGTTTTTATGCTTGATTTGGGCGCCAATGTGTTTTGTGATTCCCATGTATTATACCAATTCGGTGTGATGGGTTCAGTCATGGCTGAGCAAGTGGATGGTATTAATAAACCACGCGTTGCTTTACTTAATATGGGTGAAGAAGCAATTAAAGGTAGTGACCATATAAAACTTGCAGCACTTGAATTAACCGAGAATAAAGATATCAACTATGTAGGCTTCATTGAAGGTAGCGATATTTTTTCCAATAAAGCCGATGTTATTGTTTGTGATGGTTTTGTTGGTAATGTTGCATTAAAAACCTGTGAAGGTGTTGCCCGGTTAGTTTATGAGAAATCGAAAACTGCTTTTAGTGCTAGCTTAGTGGCTAAATTATTTGGCTCATTACTTAAACCAAGCTTTAAAAAACTGTTTAAAACCATGAACCCCGACCAGTACAATGGCGCAAGTTTGATAGGATTACGCGGTATAGTAGTTAAGAGTCATGGTAATGCCAATTCAAGTGCTTTTTTATCCGCAATAGAAGAAGCAGTAAAAGAAGTTGAAAGGCAAGTTCCTGAGAAAATTAAAACCTCATTAGAACACGGCTTTACTTGTCGCTAACCATGCTTTATTTAGTAAATATTAATTTTACTAAAATATCTTTTTCTAAACTAATAATACTAAAATCAACGTGTTTAACCTGAACTCAGTTTAAGAGTTCGTTAATGTATTGAATTATAATGCTTAAGTTGCTTTAATATTGCTAACTTGACATTTTTTCTTAATTCAAGGCAAATTCACGTGTTAATAGCTCGCCTATTACAAGTGAATTTAACGAAGAAGTCAGTAAAGTAGCTGCTAAAGAAATCTATATTAAGTAGCGTTCAGGTTATTTATTAACAAAAAATTTAAATAGAGTATCAATATGCAAAATAAATTAGCATTCGTTTTTCCAGGACAGGGCTCACAAACTGTTGCCATGCTCAGTGACTTTGCAGAAAACAGTATCGTACAAGCAACCTTTGAAGAAGCCTCTAAAGCCTTAGGTTATGACTTATGGCAATTAGTTAACGAAGGTCCAGCAGAAAAACTAAATCAAACTAACTTTACTCAACCAGCATTGTTAACGGCTAGTGTTGCTTTATGGCGTGTTTGGCAAGCAGAGTCGACTGTGACCCCTGATATTATGGCTGGCCACAGTTTAGGTGAATATTCAGCACTAGTGTGTGCCGGTGTGTTTTCCCTAAGTGACGCGGTAGTATTAGTTGAAAAACGTGGTGAATTCATGCAAGCCTGTGTTCCGGCAGGTGTTGGCGCCATGGCAGCTGTTATTGGCTTAGCTGATGAAGATATTATTAATGCCTGTAATGAAGCAATGGAAACGCAAGTTGTTTCAGCGGTTAATTTTAATTCTCCAGGTCAGGTTGTTATTGCGGGTCATAAAGAAGCTGTTGAGCGTGCTGGAGTGCTTTGTAAAGCCGCAGGGGCAAAACGTGTTTTACCATTGCCAGTGAGCGTACCATCACATTGTGCTTTAATGAGTGATGCTGCAGCTAAATTGGCTATAGAGCTGGAGTGTATCACTTTTAACCAGCCGAAAATTGCCGTTGTAAATAATGTGGATGTCGCTGAAGAGATCGCAGGTGAAGCAATAAAAGCTGCATTAGTTAAGCAATTATATTCGCCTGTACGTTGGAGCGAAACTATTAGTTTGCTAGCAAATGACGGTATAGAAAAAGTGGTTGAAGTAGGTCCAGGTAAAGTATTACAAGGCTTGAATAAGCGTATAAATAAATCACTACGCAGTGTTAGTTTCAATACAATGGATTCATTGCAGCAAGCAAAAGATTTAGTGACTAGTGAAATCTAACCGTTGTTAAGTAAACGATTATATTTTAGTAAGATGAAATAATTTAATATAAATGATTCGTTACCTTATTGAACAAGGTAACGTTATAAAATAAAAAGAGCAGGTAAGAATATGTTTTCTTTAGAAGGTAAAGTCGCTTTAGTTACTGGCGCAAGTCGTGGTATTGGTAAAGCAATAGCTACACAATTACAGTCATTGGGTGCAACGGTAATTGGTACCGCGACATCAGAAAATGGTGCTAATAACATAACTAAGTATTTAACTGCTGATAACGGTAGTGGTATGGGGTTGGTGCTAAACGTGACAAGTGATGAATCTATCGCTGAAATGTTTGTAGCTATTAAAGAAGCACATGGTTCCATGATATTTCTAGTAAATAATGCTGGTATCACCCGTGATAATTTATTTATGCGTATGAAAGATGATGAGTGGTCAGACATTATTGAAACTAACTTAACGTCTGTTTTTAAAGTAAGCAAAGCTGCTATTCGTCCTATGATGAAGAAACGTACAGGCCGTATCATCAATATTGGCTCTGTTGTAGGTACCATGGGTAATGCTGGCCAAGTTAACTATGCAACAGCTAAAGCGGGTTTATTAGGTTTCACTAAGGCCTTAGCACGTGAAGTTGCTTCTCGTGGTATTACTGTAAATACTGTTTCACCTGGCTTTATCGATACAGATATGACACAAACGTTAACAGATGAACAAAAAGAAGGTATATTTTCACAGGTTCCTGCGAATCGTTTAGGTAAACCAGAAGAAATTGCTAGTACTGTCGCTTTTTTAGCATCAGATGCCGCAGCTTATGTTACGGGTGAGACAATCCACGTTAATGGTGGCATGTATATGGTGTAAGCCTTGATTTTTAAGGCTTACATTGTTTTTTAATCATATTTTTCAATACTTCAACAGGTTAGACCAGCTTAAAAAAGTGAATTAGTTGCTTGCAAGGCAAGCTGTTGACGAATACACTACACGCAATTTGAAAAAATGCACTTTCAGTAAAGGAAATAAAATGAGTAATATCGAAGAACGCGTAAAAAAAATCACAGTTGAACAGTTAGGTGTTAGTGAAGCAGAAGTAAAAATTGATTCATCATTTGTTGATGACTTAGGTGCTGACTCATTAGACACTGTTGAATTAGTTATGGCGTTAGAAGAAGAATTTGATACTGAAATTCCTGACGAAGAAGCTGAAAAAATCACAACAGTTCAAGCAGCAATCGATTACGTTACTGCTAACCAGTAATTGTTAATAAGTTCGATATTATCGAGCTTAGTAAAATAATAAAAGCGGTATACTTAATTGTAAGTGACCGCTTTTTTTTTATCTATAAGATGACGATATTATTCAATAGAAGACTATCATTGAGTAATACCTTCATATTAATTTACTGGCCAGCTTAGAGCTGTATTAGCGAGCTTAAAACAAGAAAAATGAGTTAACTTATAGTAAGTCTATACTTCATTTGTTTTGTGATGTTATCAGTTCGCTAATGAGCTTCCGAAGGACAAGTTTAAAAGGCTTGCATGCGACGTTATTGATTTTGACAAGGGAATAACTATTCTCTTCAATCAATGCCTTACCTCTAAGCCTTTTAATTCTCGCTAAGTGATCAATAAATTAGTACGATTGGTATAATACATTTAATTTTTCGGAGGCCGCTCTGTTATGAGACGTGTAGTAGTAACTGGCATTGGCATGCTTAGCCCATTAGCCAACACCGCAGAAGAAACATGGCAAAACCTGCTACTTGGTAAAAGTGGTATAGGTAATATTGATCATTTTGATACCACAGATTACCCCACTAAATTTGCTGGTTTAGTAAAAGACTTTGATGCCCAGAATTATATGGAACGAAAAGAAGCCAAAAAAATGGATCTTTTTATTCAATATGGTATTGCAGCGGGCGTACAAGCTTTTAAAGACTCAGGTCTTGAAGTTACTGAGCAAAATGCACCACGTATTGGTGTTGCTATTGGCTCTGGCATTGGCGGTTTAGGCTTAATTGAACAAAATCATAACAAGCTAATCAAAGCCGAAGGTAATCCTCGTAAGTTATCGCCATTTTTTGTGCCTTCAACCATTATCAATATGATTGCGGGTCACTTATCAATAATGTTTGGCCTGCAAGGTCCTAATATTGCCATAACTACAGCGTGTACGAGTGGCGTGCATAATATTGGCCATGCTGCCCGTATGATTGCTTACGGAGATGCCGACGCAGTTGTTGCCGGAGGTGCTGAAAAAGCGTCCACAACACTAGGCATGGGCGGCTTTGGTGCTGCTCGCGCTTTATCTCGTCGAAATGATGACCCTGAAGCGGCATCTCGTCCTTGGGACAAAGATCGTGATGGTTTTGTTCTTGGTGATGGTGCTGGTGTTATCGTTGTTGAAGAATATGAACATGCAAAAGCCCGTGGCGCAAAAATTTATGCTGAGCTAGTTGGTTTTGGTATGAGCGGTGATGCTTACCATATGACTTCACCACCTGAAAATGGTGATGGCGCAGCGCGTGCTATGCAAAATGCTATTAATGATGCGAAAGTAGATATTAGTAGAATTGGTTACATTAATGCCCACGGTACTTCTACACAAGCCGGTGATATGGCTGAAACTAATGCGGTTAAGACTGTATTTGGTGCTGGTGCAAAGAATGTAATGATGGGTTCTACCAAGTCTATGACTGGACATTTGTTAGGCGCTGCAGGAGCTATTGAAGCTATTTTCAGTATCCAAGCACTAGTGAATAAGCAAGTTCCACCGACGATAAATTTAGATAACCCTGATGAAGGTTGTGATCTAGATTATATTGCTGGTGCAGCACGTGATGTTGAACTTGAATATGTACTTTGTAATTCGTTTGGTTTTGGTGGTACTAACGGCTCATTAATCTTTAAGAAGATTTAGTTTGTTCTAGTTTACTTTTGATTAGTTATTCACAATTAATGTAAACCACTTGAAAAGTAATGAGTAAGCCTGAATACTAACCTCTATGCGGAGGAAGTCTTCAGGCTTTTTTATGTCAATAATTAATGTAGCGACACTCAATGAAATATTGCTCTATAAATGGTCAACAACAAACAGATATAGCGGTAACTGATAGGGGACTTGCTTACGGTGATGGGCTATTTACCACAGCTAAAATTGTTAATGGCACAGTGGTATTATTAGAAAAGCATATCGAGCGATTAACTCATGGCTGTCAGCAATTAAAACTGCAGCTACCTTCAAACATAAGTTTAAGAGAACAATTGGCATCGGTCGTCCAAGGATATTCGCTAGCGGTACTTAAAGTAATGATAACTGCAGGTAGTGGTGGCAGAGGTTACTCTAGAGTCGGACTCAGTGATAATGCTGCAAACATAATCATCATGATATCTGATTTTCCAAGTCATTATGAAACGCTCGCTCAACAAGGAATCAATGTAGGAGATAGTAAATATCAGATTGCGACTAGCTCAATGCTTGGGGGGATTAAACATCTCAATAGACTTGAGCAGGTATTATTAAGAACTGAAGTTGATGAGCGCAGCGAGGATGATCTTATTGTGACTAATTGCCAAGGCGATGTTATTGAGGCGACCAGCTCAAATCTATTCTATTGGTTGAATGAACAGTTATGCACCCCTGAAATATCAACCTCAGGAGTTGATGGTATTATGAGACAGGTGCTTATAGCCAAAAACACAGAAATAAAAGTATGTAAAACCTCATTCGAAGAACTTAAATACGCACAAGCTATGTTTATCTCTAATTCTTTGATGGGCATAATGCCGGTAAAAACGTACAATAATCGCCTACTTGACGTTGATGTTGTATTGAAGCTTCAAAGACGAATGAAAGGATTTATTTAAATGATTTTTTTGTCGTTTTCTTGTCAAATTAACTAAGGACAAAGCGTGCTCAAAAAACTTATTATTATTACTTTGTTGGCATTACTTGGTGCAGTAGCCACCTTAAGCTATCAATTTGATCAGGCGTTACATACCCCTTTAACAATAGAAAAAAATACTTATTTAAAAGTAATGCCTGGCAGCTCTGTTAGCTCATTCGCCAAAAAATTAGCACAAAAACAATGGATACCAACCCGTTTTTGGCTGAGAAATTATGGTCGTCTATTTCCACAAAAAGCAAATATTAAAGCGGGTACCTACTTAATAACCAAAGGTACAACCTTAGCGCAATTATTAGTCCAGCTCGTTGGTGGAAAAGAGCACCAATTCTCTGTCACCTTTATTGAAGGGACACTTTTTAAAGATGTATTAGTTATACTTGCAGGGCATCCTTATATTAAACAAACAATTGATGATAAATCGATTAGTGAAATAGCGGTAAAACTCGGCATTGACTCAATAAATCCTGAAGGGTGGTTATTTCCTGATACTTATGCATTCACAGCTGATACGAAAGATATAACACTGCTTCAACGTGCTAACGTCAATATGCAGACGCAATTGAGTGCATTATGGCAGAGCAGAGCGGAAAACTTACCTTACAAAACACCTTATCAAGCATTGATTATGGCCTCGATCATAGAAAAGGAAACAAGTTATATTGCCGAACAACCCATAATATCATCGGTTTTCGTTAATCGCTTACGAAAAAATATGCGTTTACAAACCGATCCTACGGTTATTTATGGTTTAGGTGATCGCTATGCGGGAGATATAACCCGTGCACACCTGCGCGAAAAAACGGCTTACAATACTTATAGAATTAATGGTTTACCGCCAACGCCTATCGCAATGGCGGGTTTGTCAGCCCTACAAGCTACATTAAATCCAGTAGCGAGTGATTATTTTTACTTTGTTAGTGGTGGTGATGGCAAACATGTTTTTAGTAAAACGCTAGCTGAACATAATTTTGCCGTTAAACGTTACTTAAAAGAGCAAAGAAAAAATAAATCAAAGTAAACATATGACTGAATAATATAAACTATATAATTGATTACACTCATCGATACAACTGTCAAAAGGTAAAAGCTCAGGTATGTCTACAGGAAAATTTATTGTCATTGAAGGCATGGAAGGTGCTGGTAAGTCCTCGGCTATTGCAGTCATTGAAAGTACCCTAAATAAACATGGTATTGAGTATATTAATACCAGAGAGCCCGGTGGAACCCCTTTAGCTGAATCCTTACGTGATATGGTTAAATCGGTAGATCATCAAGAAAAACTTACTGTGGAAACAGAGTTACTCCTTATGTATGCCAGTCGCAGTCAATTACTTGCCAATAAAATATTACCTGCTCTAGCTGCTGGAAAGTGGGTGATAGGCGACCGTCATGATTTAAGCTCGCGCGCTTATCAAGGGGGAGGTCGAGGGTTTGACGAAACGATAATGAATACCATCAGTGATATCACGTTAAAAGGCTTTCGTCCTGATATTACCCTTTATTTAGACATAGACCCGCATATTGGCTTATCTCGTGCGAAAGCAAGGGGTGATCTAGATCGCATTGAATTAGAAAAAATGGAATTTTTTATTCGTGTTCATAATAAGTATCGAGAACTCGCCGAACAAGATGACTCCATTATTACCGTTGATGCAGCACAAGCAATGTTAAAAGTGCATCAAGACGTAGAAAAAGCTGTTATTGGCTTTATTACTAACACGGATAAAGGTTAGAGAAGGAATATGCTACAAATTTGCCACGAAAAGCAAGTGCAATTGAGCCGACAATACCAACAAGATACCTTAGCACATGCCATTATCATTCAAGGTATAGAAGGTGCTGGGCAAGGTGCATTGGCAAAGTGGTTAATTGAGTTGTTAATATGTCAAAATCCGTTATCAACAACTAATGCTGCTGGAACTGAAACCATCAGTGAAGCCTGTGGTCAATGTAAGGCCTGCCTGCTTAAGAAAAGTGATAACTATCCAGACCACTTATTGTTGAAGAGCGAGAATAAAACTTTAGGGGTTGACGACATTCGTCGTGGCAATGCATTTCTAGAAAAGACTGCCCACCTAGGCAAGGTGAAAACGATATTGATACCACAAGCTCAGGTAATGACTATTGCTGCAGCTAATGCATTACTAAAAACATTAGAGGAGCCAAGTGCCAATAGTTATATTGTATTAATTACAGACGATCTTGATAGCTTATTACCGACAATAATAAGTCGGTGTGCTGTTTATGCCATTAGACCTATGATAGGCGAGGCCTTGTTGGCACAACTCAAGGTATCGAACCTTGGCGATGTTCAACTATCAAGTAGTGCTCCTTTGACTAATAAAGCTAATGACACTGCTTATATTAATTTATCTCATTTACCTGAATTAACCGATAAAATTGTTCATCAAGAATTTCAGGTTTTTAATCAATATTTATTAGATTATTTACTACATGGTCAAAGTGAAGAAAAGTTATTGAGTCAGATTGTTGATAATAAGTACAGTTTACGTTGGTTAGAAAAAATAACCTGTAATCTAATGAGAGAATATTACCTTGTTAATGCAACGGATCAGACCTTATTGCTTATTAAACAGAAAATTTCAGTGCAAGTGCTTAATCAAATATATCAAGCTATCATCACTAGTAATAAACTGATAAAATCTTATCTTCAAGCTAATCGACAATTCGTCGGTGAACAGTTACTTATGACGATAAATGATATCGTTAGACCATAGATATAGGAGAGCAACTTGGTTCCATTAAACGTAGAGTTTTATTCCGACCGTGATTTATATCTTGGCTTTATGCCCTTTCTTAATGAGGGTGGTATTTTTGTACGTACACCGCGTCAGTACGACTTAGGCGATGAAGTTGAATTACATATATTATTGCCAGATGCACTAGAAGAGTCCATCGTTCAAGGTGAAGTTTGTTGGCTGACTCCCGTTGGCGCACAAAATGGTACACCTCCCGGTGTTGGTATTACTTTTGTTAAAGATCCGGAAAAAGTTCGTCATCAAATTGAGCAAATAATTGCTCGACATTTAAATTCTTCAGAGCCAACACTAACTATGTAGTTTGGTTTCTTATCACAACTTAGTAAGTGACAAACGTTCATTATTAAAAAACTATTTTAAAAGCACAGGAGCTCCTCGTTGTTTATAGATTCTCATTGTCATTTAGATCGACTTAACTTATCTCTACATGATAATAATTTGGATAATGTTATTGAGGCGGCGACAGCAGCTAAGGTAACTAAACTACTATGCGTGAGCGTTACATTAGCTGACTTTCCTGAAATGGCAGCCAAAACAGCTCATTATGACAATGTATATCTTACTTGTGGTGCTCATCCTTTAAATCAAAAAGATGCAATTATACCTGAGCAGCTATTAGCATTAAGCCAAGATGACCGTGTTATAGCGATTGGTGAAACGGGGTTAGATTATCACTACGCACCTGAAACAAAAGCGCTACAGCTTGATTCATTTAAAAAGCATATTCACGTAGCCAAAGAATTAAATAAACCACTGATTATTCATACTCGTGAGGCACAGCAAGATACTTTAGCGTTACTTCGTAGTGAAGGGGCAGATCAGGTAGGCGGTATACTGCATTGTTTTACAGAAAACTGGGAGATGGCTGAGCAAGCAATTAAAATGGGTTTTTACATCTCTTTTTCAGGTATCGTTACCTTTAAAAATGCCACTGCATTAAGAGAAGTCGCTGCTTTAGTACCTGATGATAAATTTTTGATTGAAACTGATGCGCCGTATCTTGCGCCTGTTCCTCATCGTGGTAAAGAAAATCAACCCGCATATGTTGTAGAAGTTGCCAAACATCTGGCAAGTATTCGAGGTCAATCTGTTGAAGAAATAGCTAAACTCTCAACGGATAACTTCAACCGTCTTTTTAAGTTATAAATGACTCTTGTTTTGATTAAATCTAAATAAATATTAATAAATTGAATAAAAAAAAGCCCAAACAATCGTTTGGGCTCAAAGATTGGCTCAGGGGTTTGAGCCGTGCGCTAATGAACCATTATCTGGTCATTAAGATAAAAACAAAAATAAACTAGGTTTGTAACACAATTAACTAACATCTTAGCAACAAAAACCTTACGTCATGCCAAGCTTGTGTAATTAAGTTTAGTGTAAGTTTTTTAAATTGCTAATCTTTTTTTGTTTATTTATATTTACCTTTTAAGACAATGCCTTAGCTTGCTTGTAGTGTGACTTTTATTTCTTTTATACTAGTAATTGTCATGGTGATTATACTGGTTTCCCACCAATATCGCATTGGCTTTGCACTGTTTCTGACCTAACTGGTTTAATCACGTAAATTGCTATGATATGTCCCTATTTATCGCATGTTTTTAGGCAATAAAGCGAGGCTTTCCTCAGCAAAACCTACCCCAGCCTCAGTATAAAAGTTAAAGACTTTATCAATGCCGAATGCTTCTAGTTGTTTGCGTTCATCATCGTAGCGGGCTACCGCGGCAATTTTTCCTTTATAATTTGCTGCCGTTAGCTGTTTAGTAATATTAATAATATCTTGTACTGAAGGTAACGCGAGTAACACAAGTTCGAGTTGTGATAGATCGATACTTTCCCAAAAATAGATATCTTCAGCATCACCGTAATAGGCTTGCATTCCTTTACTATTTAACCACGTTATTTTTTCCTTATCAGCATCTAAGCCCCATGCAGGACTAGTACCGTGACTATTAATTGCTTGATAAGCCCCCATTCCAACACGACCCATACCGATGATAACAATAGGGCGCTGGCACGGTTGAGAAAAATTATCTTCTTCAAGTTTGGTTTGTCGTTCAAAACGCGATAAAAATCCTCTGTGTTCGGTAAAAATCGTATGGGCGAACCGATAAATTATATTGGTTAAAATAAAGGATATAGCCATGCTTAATGCAAGGATCACCAGCCAATCATTACTTAGCCATCCAGAAGATACGCTTAACGCGCCAACAATTAAACCAAATTCACTAAAGTTACTCAAAGATAGCGCGCTTAAGAATGCAGTACGACAACGTATTTTTAATAGGGTAAAAATACCGTAGAACATCAAAAACTTAATAGGAACCAATAATATTAATAGTGTCGCTAAACCTAACATCTCTAATGTCGGTATCGCCGTAAAACCAATAGAAAGAAAGAAGCCAATTAAAAATATATCTTTAAAGTTCATTAATGCTTTATTAATTTCAGTCGCTTTAATATGTGAAGCTAAGAACATACCAACAAGCAATGCACCTAAGTCACCTTTAATATTGACCAACTCAAATAACTCATAACTACCTAGTGCGAGAAAGAAACCCATTAATGTAATTAGTTCACCATGGCCAACATGATTAATAACTCTATTAATTAAGGGTTTAATTAAAAATAAACCAAGTAACGAAAAGGCCCAAACCGAGGGTATCTTACCTGTGGCAAAAACTAAAAAAGCAACAGCAATGATATCTTGAATGACCAGAATACTGATGGCTAACTTACCATGGCGAGTACGCATCTCTCCATTTTCTTCTAATAGTTTTATTACACAAACAGTACTACTAAAACTCAAAGCAAAAGCGATCAATGCAGCGGTCATTAAGTCTAAATCACTGAAGTAATTCACCGACATTAACGCGAGTAATTTAACAAAAGTTATGGTGACAACAATCCAAAGTAAGGTATGTAAAGAGCAACCTAACCAAACTTCCGTTTTGAATAGGTTTTTTACGTTAAGCTTCAAACCTATGGTAAACAACATGATGGTAATACCTAAGTCACTTAATACGCTTAAGCTTTCATCGGCTTGATAACCTGCAATGTTTAGGATAAACCCCGCGGCAAGGAAACCGATAGAGGGGGGCAGAGAGATGGTTTTTGCCGCCAAGCCGCAGATGAAAGCGAAAAGTATCCAGATAAAGTCCATAGTATTGCTCTAGTTTTCGTTGATTTACTAAACAGAAATGTTTTGGGTATTATTGAAATTATGCAGGTATATATTTTGATAACTATAAATCAGCAGATGTTAATTTTCTCAGTGAACACCTTAGAAAGTATTCATCGTATTACAGCTAAGTTTACCCTAAAAACAACCTGTTAGACTAGCTTGATTTAACTATTCGTGGCGATTTAGTCGATACCTGTGACCAATCAATATGCATGTTTCAGAGTGCATGGGCAATTTCAATACGAGGCGCGCCTTTGTAGTATTGGTTATTCAGGAGAATATGCTCCTGCATTCTCTAATATGCTACATCCATGTAGCGTCCTTACAAAAAGGTGCAACGATGTAGTGATGTTGCTCAAGCGCTTCTTCTATGGGGCTAAAAGTGATTTATGCGGCGTTATTCATTTGAACAAGGGAGTAACCATTGTTTAAAATAAATGCCTTGCCTAAAGCACTTTTAACTCCCACTGAAATCATGCACTTTGAATGGTAACGGGTATATATTACTTTTGTAACCATTTATCAATTTCGCTATACATAAAATCACGGATGATAGGTTGTGCTTTTGCATTGGGGTGTAAGTTATCATTGAGCATTAGCGAAGAATCAATGGCAACATCTGTCATAAAGTAAGCCATAAGATGGGCGCCCGTTTGATCGGTCACTTTGGTATAGCTATCAGTAAACATTTTACGGTATCTTTGGCCCAAGTTCGGGGGGATTTGAATTTCCATTAAAGCGACTTTCGCGCCATATTGTTGACTCTTGGTCACCAGCTCAGTTAAATGTTTTTGCAATAACTTCACTGGAAAACCTCTGATACCATCATTACCACCCAATTCAATTAGCACATGGCTAGGCTGGTGAGCGTCAAGCCAAGCATCAATTTTTAATAAGGCATTATCCGTAGTTTGACCACTGATCGCTGTATTTATGATGGTGACAGGTTTATTATCTTCTCTATATTTATTTTGTAACAAATGAACCCATGCTTGTGCTTGCTCAAGTCCATAGCCAGCGCTTAAGCTGTCACCAATAAGTAAAATTTTATCATTTGCCATGCTGGTAAATGATAGGTTTGTCAAAATTAAAATAATAATAGATTTTAGGATAAAACGAGTCATGTCAGTACTTTCTCAGTTAAATGTTATTCAAGTGTCAGGGCTTACTAAGCGTGTTAGTACACTTGAAGGAAGCCTTACTATCCTTAGCGATATAAACTTTTCTGTCAAGTCGGGAGAATCAGTAGCTATTGTTGGTGCTTCAGGTTCAGGTAAATCTACGTTATTAAGTTTATTAGCTGGATTAGATGTTGCGAGTCAAGGTGATGTGCACCTCGATGGCGAAGCCTTAAGCACACTTGATGAAGAAGCGCGTGCTCAGGTAAGAGCAGAAAAAATTGGCTTTGTTTTTCAATCATTTATGTTAGTGCAAAGTTTAACCGCACTTGAAAATGTAATGTTGCCAGCAGAGCTCGCAGGCGATCATGATGCTAAAGCCCAAGCAATTGAGTTATTGGATAAAGTAGGACTGTCACATAGGCTTGAGCATTACCCATCTCAACTATCAGGAGGTGAGCAGCAGAGAGTTGCAATTGCGAGAGCATTCATTGGCTCACCTAAGATACTTTTCGCTGATGAGCCTTCAGCGAATCTCGATAGTAAAAATGGACATCTGATTGAAACATTATTATTTGATTTAAATAAACAAAATGGAACTACGTTAGTACTAGTGACTCACGACGAACAGTTAGCGAAGCAATGCCAGCGCATTATACATATTGAAGGTGGTCAATTGGAAAAAATTAGTGAAGGAGCAGCTGTCAATGTGGGTTAAATTGGCTTTTAAGTTATTCTCACGAGAGTTCAGGCGTGGTGAATTAACTATCATCTTTGCAGCAATAGCGTTGGCAGTACTTACCGTTTTTAGTTTGTCTGCAATTACAGAACGAATTGGTTTAAATATCGCACAAAAAAGTAGTGACTTTATTGCCGCCGATCGCCGTTTGTCTAGCAATCACGCTTTTGATCCACAACTACTAACAAAAGCAAACGAACTTGGGCTAAAAACGGCAAAGGTACTCTATTTTGACTCCATGCTGTTTGCTAATGATGAATTGGTATTAGGCTCAGTAAAAGCGGGTTCTAATGCTTACCCTCTCAAAGGTAAGCTTACTATTAAGGACAACTTAACCAGCCAAGCATATGAAGTTGCTACTGGTCCTAAGGCGGGGTCAATTTGGCTTAGCGAAGGTTTATTTTATACGCTTAATGTAAAGGTCGGCGATAATGTTGAATTAGGTGCGGGGATTTTTAACGTCAGTAAAGTGTTAGTGAAAGAGCCTGATGCGCCATTTTTCTCTTTATCTGGTAATAAACGCGTACTATTAAGCTATGAAGATATTCCTGTCACCAAAGCTGTTCAAGCGGGCAGCAGGGTATTTCATCGCCTACTTTTTGCTGGAAATGAACAACAGCTGAGTAATTACTATGCTTGGCTTAAGCCACAACTTAAAAGTAATCAAAACTGGGAAGGGATTAAAGATAGACAATCCCCTTTGGGAAACAATTTAGACCGAGCAGAGCGATTTCTATTACTCGCAGGTTTATTTGGCATTATGTTAGCTGCCGTTGCGATGGCAGTTTCAGCGAAACGTTATTGTGAACGACAATATGATCCCGTTGCTATGATGAAAACGCTCGGGGGTAGTCGTAAAGTTATTCGTAATATATTTCTTTTGCACCTTAGTTTAGTGACCGGCTTTTCTATTATCGCCGGTTTACTGTTAGGCTTTATTCTGCAAACCATTGGTGCTGATTATTTAGCAAACTTCATGGGCACTGAGCTACCACAAGCAGGCATGCGTCCTTGGTTATTATCTGGTTTTATTGGGCTAATTTGCGCGTTAATGTTTTCCCTTAAACCCTTACTCGATTTATTTGATATTCCTCCACTGCGTGTCTTACGTCGAAACTTAGGTGATACCCTCGCACTGAGTCGACTTCATCTTTTCCTCTCGTTTATGACTATTTTTGTTTTAATGTGGTTATTTAGTGGTGAGATCGTTACCACCTTAATTTTATTTGCCTCTACTTTATTAGTGATTGCTGTTTTATTTGGTATATCTCGATTATTATTTGCTGCTGGGCGCAGTTTAGGGCTTAGACCTGGCTCTAGTTGGTCATTAGCGATAGCGACATTACAAAAAAGAGCCAATGCTAATGCGATTCAACTGATCAGTTTCGCGTTAGCAATTAAGTTAATGCTATTTTTGGTTGTTTTAAAAAATGACATCATTACAGACTGGCAAATGCAAGTTCCACCTAATGCTCCTAATATGTTTATCATTAATATTAGTGAGCAAGAAGTCGATCCAATTACGCAGTTTTTTACCGATAACAACATTGCCCATGAAGCGTTTTATCCTGTTTTTAGCGGACGAGTTGATGCGGTTAATGGTGAAGAGTTTGCTCGAAGCGTCTCAAAGCAAGAAGGCGAAGAAAAAGATGAAGACGCGAGAGAAGGGGTCAACAGAGAGCCTAACTTAACTTGGTTAGAGTCTTTACCAGAAGGTAATGAAATAACGGAAGGAAAATGGTTCACGAATGGAGATACTGGTGATGAGATTGAAGTGTCCGTTTTTGATGGTTGGCAAGAAACGCTCGGGCTAAAGCTGGGCGATACCATCACTCTATTAGTTAATGAACAACCAATAGAGGCCAAGGTTACTAGTTTTAGAAGTGTTGACTGGGGATCACTAAAACCTAATTTTGTTATGATTTTAAGCCCGAATATGGCTGGTAATATACCAGTAACCTACTTTAGTGCTGCGAAATTGGAAGATAAACATACCAAGGATATTAGCCATTTATTACAACGTTACCCAACGATAAGTATGATTGATATCAAATCTCAAATAGAGCAAGCCCAATCGATTATTGCGCAAGTCTCCTTAGCGATAGGCTTTGTTTTATCAATTGTATTGATAAGTGGTGCTTTAGTGCTTGTTTCACAGGTGCAAGCAAGTTTGGCAGAACGTATGCAAGAAGTGGTGATATTACGAACCCTAGGAGCTAAAGGCCGACTGATCAAACTTGCAACGCTTTATGAATTCATGCTATTGGGAGCTATCGCTGGCCTAGTTGCGGCAATAGTAAGTGATGTGGCTTTACTGGTCATTCAACAACAACTCTTTAATGTTGAAGGCCGAATGCATCCATATATTTGGTTATTAGGACCGTTAAGTGGCGCTATTTTTGTTTCTGCTATTGGTTATTTTATGGTGGCAAGAACTATGAGACAAAATACCCAAGGCCTATTAAGAAAGATTGCTTAACCTAAGTAATAAGTGCTCTGAGCTGATTGCTGAGGGCACTAATAGCTATCTGATAATAGTGATTTAATGTGAGTACATAACTAATTGATTACTTGGACTTAAGCATAAGGTATATTGAAACGATAAATAGTTAAGGAATAATTTTCATGGTTTCAAGTTCAAATAATAGCTCTATTGCGAAAGCATTTGTAACAGTCGCCGCTATTTTTATCATTTTTGCGGGTATTAAAACCGCGGCTAATATTTTAGTGCCGTTTTTACTTTCAGTATTTATCGCCATCATCTGTAACCCATTAATCAATAAAGCCAGTGAGTATAAAATACCAAAGGCTGTTTCTGTCATTTTTGTTATAGTTGTCTTTGTTACTATGGCTGTGTTTTTAACGGGATTAGTGGGCAGCTCTTTAAATGAGCTTTCTCAGCAGATACCTCAGTACCGAATACAACTCAAAGAACAATTTACTTGGTTAACAAGTTTCCTTAATAGTCATGACATCCAACTTTCTTCATCGATAGTGACTGAATATTTTGACCCTGCTGCAGCGATGGGGTTAGCGGCTGATATGTTATCCAGTTTTGGCTCTGTGATGACAAACTTGTTTTTGATTATTTTAACTGTTGTTTTCATGTTGTTTGAATCATCGACGATTCCACATAAATTACATTTAGCATTAGATGATCCTCAAATGCGTTTAAATCAAATTGAACGGTTTTTATCTTCGGTGAATCAGTATATAGCCATTAAAACACTGGTTAGTATTGCCACGGGTTGTATTGTGTCACTGATGTTATGGATCTTTGGTTTAGACTTCTTTTTACTCTGGGGTGTATTAGCGTTTCTGCTTAATTATATACCAAATATCGGTTCTATTATTGCCGCAGTGCCACCAATGACGCTCGCTATCTTACAATTAAGCATAGGGGAGGCCGGCGCTATCGGTTTAGGTTTTGTTTTAATAAATATGGTAATGGGTAATATTATTGAGCCTAGGTATCTAGGTAAAGGTCTAGGGCTATCGACTTTAGTTGTTTTCTTATCTCTAATTTTTTGGGGATGGTTGCTTGGTACTGTAGGTATGCTATTAAGTGTGCCACTGACCATGATATTAAAGATAGGGTTAGAAAGCTCACCAGAAGGTCGTTGGTTGGCTGTCATGCTAAGTGATGAAGTTGAACTGGTCGATAAAACCGAGCAAGCTTTACTTGATTGAGAGCTTGATTAAAAGCTTGATTAAGATGTTGCTCGGCTAACTTTCTAAAGAGTGGGATTAGTCGTTATAATTTTACTGAGTTCGGTGATTCTGTTCTGGCTTGATTGTACATAACAAGTTTTATAGACCAAGTCTGCACCTCTTTCGGGTGATATTACGAAATATTGCCCATTGGCTATTTCATAAAAACAATAAAAACAATAAAAACAATAAAAATAATAAAAATAATAAATGTTTAATGTAAAATACCGATGAACCACTATAGTTAGGGAATAACTTTGTCATTTATGTAAAACAAGGGAATGTATATGTTTATTACATCGATAAGACTATTTTTACTCACCAGTATGCTGTTAGGTGCGGTTGCTTGTAATAGCGACAAAAAGTTTAAAGAGCCTGATCAATCTGTGGCAGTTGCTAATTTAGCTCCGAGTGTTGCCATAAATAGTGAGTTAGAAGTTGTTGAAGGACAAACTTTATTTTTGGATGGCAGTGAAAGTACAGATCCTGAAAATGAAGCTTTGACTTATCAATGGTCACAGATTTCAGGTGTGTCTATAGCGCTTATAGGTAGTGATAATGCCGAGAGCAGTTTTATTGCTACTGAAGTAGATAAAGATGAAACTTTAGGGATACAGCTAACAGCGACTGATCCACAAGGTAATTCATCAATGGCTTTATTTGAAGTAACTATTAAAAATAGGATTGAGATCAGCGAAATTGCATTTGTAGATAACAATCTATCTGAATGTGTGAAAGCCTTGAACGTAAAGTATGCTGACCAAATTACCGAACTAATTTGTATTGATAAAGGAATTGTTGATGCTAATGAAGTTGCAATGTTAGAAAATTTAGTACTATTAAATTTAACTAATAATGAACTAAAAACGATTGATATAAGCAAAAACAAGGCATTACGTCATCTTTGGTTGGGTCACAATGGATTGTCTGTAATCGATGTCACACATAATAAGCTTTTAGAGATTATTTGGTTGTATTTTACTGAGATAAGTGAAATTGATGTATCACAAAATCAGCTGTTAACGTCGCTTATTTTAAGTGGTAAAAATCTCACGTCATTAAACGTAGAAAAAAATGTAGAACTAGTTGATTTATACATAAGCTTTACATCAATTAGTACTTTAGATCTAAATAACAATGAAAAATTAGTCAGCTTAAGAGCGGAAGATACACCATTAACTTCTATTGATATATCAAATAATAAATTGTTAGAGGCGTTTTATACTAGCATTAATGAATTAACATTCCTCGACCTGAGTCAAAATGTGAAATTAAAAGAATTGCACTTATGGAAAAACAAGCTAGCTTCTATAGACGTTTCCGCAAATGTAGAACTGACTTATTTACTTATATCGGATAACCAATTATCTTCGATTGATATTTATCAAAATACAAAATTGACATTTTTGACGCTATCAAAAAATATGCTGTCAACAGTTAATGTTTCTCAAAATACAGAGTTAACGACTTTAGATTTATGGCGGAATAATTTTACCAATTTAGATGTTAGTATGAACACTAAATTAAGCAAATTAGTCATACGTGAAAACCCCTTTTTTAGTTGTACAAATATTGAGATTATAACCGAACAACTTCCTGGAATTGAGTTTTTATATGATACAAATTGTCAGAATCCATAACTAGTCAATGCACTGACACTAGTTTATGCAATATTGTAGGTTGCAGGTTTTGTTATTTGCTCAATGTCTATCATTGCGGCGGTAACAAAAAAGGATACTGATCATTTTACAATTAAGTAAAGGAGAAACTATAGCTATAGCCTTTCGACTTTAGGCGTTTCCTTATTACTGTTTTTGGGGCTGGTTATTGAGAGTGTGTTATTAACGTGCCACTGACCATGATATTAAAGATAGGGTTAGAAAGCTCACCAGAAGGTCGTTGGTTGGCTGTCATGCTAAGTGATGAAGTTGAACTGGTCGATAAAACCGAGCAAGCTTTACTTGATTGAGAGCTTGATTAAAAGCTTGATTAAGATGTTGCTCGGCTAACTTTCTAAAGAGTGGGATTAGTCGTTATAATTTTACTGAGTTCGGTGATTCTGTTCTGGCTTGATTGTACATAACAAGTTTTATAGACCAAGTCCGCACCTCTTTCGGGCGATACTGCTAGGTATTGCCAACGACAATCATTTTCCCTATAAGTAATAAAGTTATTTTGCGAACGCTTAAACATTTTTAAGGCAGAGTAACGGCCATTTACTAAGGCTTTCTCTTCTAAATTAAAGGTATGTAAATTTACCCAAGTTTGTAACTCTCGATCGACAAGGGATATCACACCATCTAAACACCTAGACATTGGAGCAGAAGATATTTTCTCAGCATTTTGTTGCTGACACTCTTCAATGTTTTTGGCCGCATGAACAGGGTTAATCATCAATAAAGGACATAAAAATGTGGATGCTAAAAGTATTTTATTACGGATCATTTTTCAGTTGTAAGCTCTAGTTGATATGAGTTTAATTACGCTAATGTTTACTCGTTATCTTACAAGTGAACGAGTAAACATTAGGGCTGAGTTTAGTTGTTTATTTTATTTATTAAGCAGGTAATACTTTTTTATAAGGTTTAACCGTTACTTTTTTATAAACACCAGCACTGATATAAGGATCTTCATCTGCCCATGTTTGTGCGGCAGCTAAGCTATCAAATTCTGCAACAATTAATGAACCAGTAAATCCAGCCTCACCAGGTTCTTCACTATCAATAGCTGGACATGGACCCGCTAGTAACAGTTTTCCTTGCGCTTGTAAGTCTTTTAAACGTCCAATATGCTTGTCGCGAACAGATAGGCGTAAGCTGAGTGAGTTTTCAACATCTTCACTGTATATAACATAAAACATGGAATGGTTTCCTTTAAACAATAGGTTAGTTAGCCCGTTTTAAATAGAGCTGTTAAGTAGATTCTTTAGTTTTTTCATTGTTAATGGTATCGGTATCATTTATCTCTTCTTCTACCTCTAAGTACTTGTATAGAAATAAAATAGAAGTGATAGAGAAAAGAAACATTAAGCCGGTTAGACCAAAGACTTTAAAGTTTACCCAAGTATCAAGGTCGTAATTAAAGGCTATATAATAATTTAGTCCCGAGCAAAATAGAAAGAATAAAGCCCAAGCGAGGTTTAATCTTGACCAAATGTTTTCTGGTAGTGATAACGACTCAGCTAAAAATTCTTTAATAATATTTTTGTTGAAAAAGGTATTACTCACTAATAATGCAGCAGCGAAAAAAGCATTAATAATGGTTACTTTCCATTTGAGAAAAGCATCATTTTGCAAGTATATTGTTAGGCCGCCAAAAACAACAATCAAACCAAAAATTATCCATTGTTTAGCGGGAATTTTTTCTTTCTTGATTTTATAGTAAAAAATTTGCACGAAAGCGGCGACAATTAAACTGCCAGTAGCCCAGTAAATTCCGGCGATTGAATTAATGATAAAGAAAATTAGAAGAGGAAAGTATTCAATAAACAGTTGCATATAATACCGAAATTAAAGATGGACTTAGAGCGATATTAAAAAGTATCGCCTACGAATAACGTGATTTTAACGAATGCGAGTTTAATAGCCAAGCTTATATTTGTTTAATACCTAACTATAAAGACTTTATTTTGCCATTGTCATTGATCTTTATCAACGAAGCGGCTTTGGGGAATTGTACTTTGGTCAATAGCAGGGTACTTTAGCATCAAGTTTAATAACCACAGATAATCGTCTCCCATGGCAACTGACAAATTATTTTATCAAGAACAAAGCAATGAAGTATCATTATTTAACTATGCTTTTGAACATCAACTTCCTGTATTGATCAAGGGGCCAACAGGCTGTGGTAAAACACGTTTTGTTGCCCATATGGCCGAAAAACTTAATAAGCCTTTATATACAGTGGCTTGTCATGATGATCTCACTGCAGCAGACTTAGTCGGTCGACATTTAATTGGTCCTAATGGCACGTATTGGCAAGATGGTCCATTAACACGTGCGGTACGTGAAGGTGGCATTTGTTATTTAGATGAAGTGGTTGAAGCACGTAAAGATACTACGGTCGTTTTGCATCCTTTAGCTGATGACCGCCGGATATTACCTTTAGAACGTACCGGAGAGCTGCTCGAAGCTGCTCCAGGTTTTATGTTGGTGGTTTCTTATAACCCCGGCTATCAAAATTTATTAAAAGGTATGAAGGCAAGTACTAGACAACGTTTTGTCGCTTTACGTTTTGAATATCCTAGTGCAGAGCTTGAACAGCAAATACTGATAAAAGAAGCTGGCGCTGACCCTCATCTAGCCTTTAAATTAGTTGAGCTAGCTGGTGCGTTACGCCGACTAGAACAAAATGATTTAGATGAAGTCGCTTCAACCCGATTGTTGATTTATGCAGCCAGAATGATGAGCTCTGGTATGAACCCGTTGGATGTTTGTCGCTGTTGTTTGGCTGAGCCATTAACGGATGATCCTCTAACGGTGCAAGCTTTGATGGATGTCGCCAGAATTTACTTTGACTAGTTATCTAGAGATTATATGACCAATCCATCAATAGCGATTGAACTCCCTGATAAAAAACTGCCTGGTGATTTAGCCATGTGGTTTTTCATTTTGGCTGAGTTAACTGTATTTGCCATTTTTTTTATTGGTTTTTCCGTCAGTGAACAGTTAAACGGAGAAATGTTTAGCCAAGGTAAAGCGCAGTTACATCAAACGGCAGGTTTAATTAATACCATTGCGTTAATCACCAGTAGTTTTTTTGTTGCGATCGCATTGACTAAAATACATAAAGCGCAAGCTAAACAAGCGGTACTTTTATTATTAACAGCTAAAGCTTTTGCTATCATTTATATTTCGGTCAAAATTTGGGAATACCTTTCATTATTTGAGCAAGGTATAACGATTGAAACGAATACCTTTTTCACCTTATATTTTTTAATTACTGCTTTTCATTTAATGCATGTTTTATTGGGCATGGTTATCCTCGCCTTCATTGCTTACAGCGCTTGGCAGGGTAAGTATCAAAATAATGAGATTTCTGGCTTTGAAGCCGGTACGAGCTATTGGCATATGGTGGATTTATTGTGGATTATTTTATTTCCGTTGATATATGTTATTTAGTTGAATCTGATTATCAACATAACTTAATTTATGCCTAAGGGTAATGTAGTGCAAAATAATAAAACCGTTAATATAGCCGCGGCAACAAAGAGTTGGCTTTTACTTATTGCATTAAGTGTTATTGCCATTTATTTACCAGAATTTATTGATCATAGAAGCTTTTATACAATTGCAGCGTTAGTGATTGTCGTAATAAAAGGTCAACAAATTGTAGATATATTCATGGAGCTTAATAACGCTCCTAAGTTTTGGCGTTTACTCTTCTTAAGCTATATTACGCTGCTACCTTTAATTATTTCTGTCATCTATTTAACTTAATTAAAGCTTATGGGTTTATTTAATTTCATTCGATCATAAGATCAAGGATGGGAGTATGATTAATCGAGGTCCTAGCCCAAGTGGAAACTTCGCGGTAATTTGTCAATCTTTATACTTAGCAAATTTACTGTTATTACCCGGCATATTTTTTTTAGTCTTACTTTACTATTACCTTCAATATCAGCAACATAAACTTCAGGATGGTGTTGTCGAAGTCCAAGTTGATAATAATAAAATAAGAATTCGAAATCTCGGTATCGGTAAAGTTCACCTAATAAGAAGTCTACAGCTGTCTGTTCTAGCGGGAATTTTACTTGCGCTAGTACCGTTAATTGTGATTTATTTTTCCTCACAACTAAAATCATCGATCATGGTGGGATTAATTTATTTTATTACTTTGCATACCGGGTTTATTTTGATCGGCATGTTAAACTTATCTCGTGCAATGGCGAAAAAACTGCCTCTTTTTTAATTCCTCGTTATTCGCTTATCCCCACAAACCTTACTTTATCGTTACGCTCAAAAAAGAGCGTATTGAAATCCGAAAAAAGTTTAGAGCTACCTTACTTGGCTACACGCAGATAAAAATATCCGATAGTGTGCAAGACCACTTCTTTTCACTGACCCCATTTTAAATTTTGATAAAGCAAAATAACTTTCTGTTGACCCATATCACGGCAAAGAGCCATTTTATTGATACAATATAACTACTATTTATTTAAATGAATGTATTACGGTTATGGAAGAGTGGGTTGGTGGACTTTGGCATAAATATATTACTCGTAAAGCAAACCCCGAGTTTGATGACGCACGCGTAAATTTCGATCAAGTAAGTAAATCAGTCTCGATGGTGTTTCGCGCACTAGGTGGTGATGTTGTTAAACGTGTCGAAGCGGCTACAGGAAGAGAGTATTTAACGCGTAAAAGCTTTTTGCAAAAAATATCGGGTGATAACCAACTGGTAAGTCTTGCTTGGCAAGATGAAGAAAGCCTACGCTTACCTGAGTCATTAGCAGTATTTAATGAAAAAGCACTTAATTATGATCTTTATATTTGGTTAGCTGTTCTAGCTGCCCATCATAGTGGCAGTTTTCGTCATTGGGCTAAAGACAATCAAGCATTAGTCGTCGCCGTATTAGAAAAATTCCCCGCGCTACATAATCGATATCGCCGTTTAGCCAAAGCATTTGTTGATATGCGTCCATCGCTAGATCAAATGCCCGCGGTAGAAAGAACGATGGAGCAATCAATCAGGGATGCCATCCTAATTCCTGGTTCCGTTAACGAATTCCCAGTGGTAAATTTTGCCCCACAAGCGGTATATTTGTGGCTTTATCCTTCTGCTAGTAGTGATGATGTACTTATGGCAGATATTGATGAAGATGAGCTATCAGATGAAAACGAAGATCAAGATGGGGAGAAGAAATCAGCTAAAAAAGCGCAGAGTTCAAGGAAAAAAGCCGAACGTGTAGATTCTGATGATAGTCGCGGTGGTATGATGATCTTTCGTCTTGAAAGCTTGTTCTCTTGGAGCGAGTTTTCAAAAATGGATCGTGGTAAAGATGACAGTGATGAAGATGAAGAAGATTATCAAAGCACTATTGATGATTTAGATAAAATTACCTTAACCAAGAAACAAGAACATCAAAAAAGTGGTCAGATAAAAATAGATTTAGACTTACCTTCGGCATCTGAAGATGATATTCCGCTAGGTGAGGGCATAAAGTTACCGGAATGGAATTATAAAACGCAAACGTTGCAAGAAGATCGTTGTTTATTGCAACCTATGTTACCTCGTGATGCCACGCCAACAAAATTACCAGTGAAATTGCAAAAAACCGCAAGAATGATTCAAGCACAGTTTGAACAGTTACGCAGTGTTAAATATTGGTTAAAAGCTCAACCTCAAGGCGAAGAGCTTGATTTAAATGCTTGGCTCGATTTTCATGTTGAGAGTAAAACGGCAGCGACAGCGGAAAAAGGATTATTTCAATCATATAGAGGCAATAATCGTGATTTGTCTTGTTTATTATTAGCCGATTTATCAATGTCGACAGATTCCCATTTAGATAATGACAATCGTGTTATTGACGTAGTACAAGACAGCCTATTGCTTTTTGGTGAAGCATTACAGTCGGTTGGTGATAATTTTGCTATGTATGGATTTTCTTCAGTAAAACGAAGCAATATTCGCTTCACTATGTTGAAAAACTTTAATGAAAAATATAATGACCATGTAAGAGGACGCATACAAGCGATTACGCCTGGGTTTTACACCAGAATGGGCGCGGCAATTCGTCAAGCGACAAAGGTTATTAGTGAACAAAAAACGGCAGACAAACTTTTGCTTATTTTAACTGATGGTAAACCCAATGATATCGACCACTATGAAGGTCGCTTTGGCATTGAAGATACTCATCAAGCAATTAACGAAGCAAAACGACTAGGTATCAAACCTTTTTGTATAACGATTGATGTTGATGCACAAGAATACTTACCTTATTTATTTGGTAATGACGGTTTTACACAAATATTAAGACCAGCTCAATTGCCATTACGTTTACCGCAATTGTATCATCAGTTGACCTCACAGTAGCTGTGCACAAATGAATATTAAAAGGGAACTCGTATGAGCCAAACAACTAAAACGTGTTTGTTTTGTCAAACTGAAAATACCTGTGAAGGTGAAAAAAATCAATGTCAGCATTGTGGTATGGAATTGCCCGATAAACACCCAAATGATAGAAATACAGGGGTAAGGTTTTTTTTTAAAGCTTTCTGGCTTATCGCGTTATTCTGTATTGTGATGGTCTTTTATTTACCACGCTAAAATGTTTATAGACTGGTTTTAGTGTTAAAGAAGCCCAATCGATGACATGTTAAAAAGCGTAAGTAAAATTATTTTCTTACGCTTTTTTCTTATATAAAAAAACAGCCTTTTCACTACGACACCTAAAGTCGAACGTGCTGAGAGATAACATGGTAAAACTTAGCCTCAGTGATGCTATTTTATTGCAATACATAATGGATTGAAGTTGCTTGGGCTAGTCAAGGCTATGTAAACGTATTGTGCATGCCACAGAATGGTTGCATAGTAAGTTTGTCTAGTATCTTATTTACAGTGACTAAAATTTTTTATAGGGAGCTTTAAGACAATAAGTCGGATGGTATATTAGTGGCTTTTTTCGTTATCACCAGAGCTAAGCCACGGGTGATGAAAGTATTAGTATGAGGAGTTAGTACTATTCTTCTATTAACAAGGTAATATCAGTTACAGGTACGCAGCAGCAAGGTAAAATTTCATTGTCACCGACATAAGCTAAAGGCTCACCTAACGGGTAGTTAATTTCACCTTCTACTAACGTAACTCTGCATGCACCACAAAATCCATCACGACAATGGTAATGCACTTCTACATTGGACGACTCTAAACAATCAAGTAACGTTTGTTCATTATTATCATAATGAACAACCTTACTTTGAACGTTAATTTTTAGCTGCAATCTGACGGTATCCTTCACATCTTGATTCGTATTTTCTACTTTTATACACTTTGAAAGCACTCAATTAAGGCAAGTGCCATCAGTATACTTGCCTACAAATCAAAATCGTCAAAGTCATCTGCATCAACGGAAGAATCTACTTGGCCGACTAAATAACTCGATATTTCAGTCTCTTGTGGCGCAACCTGCACGTTATCGCTGACAAGATAAGCATTCATCCATGGTAACGGGTTACTCTTAATGTCAAAAGGTGCACCAAAACCGATGGCGGTTAAACGCTGATTAGAAATATATTCAATATATTGATTTAAAATATCGGCATTCAGTCCAATCATTGAGCCATCTTTAAATAAATACTGGGCCCATTCTTTTTCCTGCTCGACAACATCTAAGAAGATTTGTAAACCTTCATCACGAAGTTCTTCACTAATAATCTTCATTTCAGGATCATCTTTACCTGATCTCCAATTATTAAGAATATGTTGAGTACCCGTTAAATGAAGTGCTTCATCGCGTGCAATCAATTTTATAATTTTGGCATTGCCTTCAAGTAATTCACGTTCTGCAAAAGCAAATGAGCAAGCAAAACTTACATAAAATCGAATAGCTTCTAATGCATTAACAGAACAAACAGCAAGGAATAAACGTTCTTTAAGTTTTCTGGTTGATACTTCAACTGTTTTACCTTCAACTTCATAAGTTCCTTCACCTTGTGATTGAAGTAACTGAGTGGTCAGAATGACGTCATCAAAAAACTTAGCAATACTTGAAGCACGTTTTAAAATGGCTGGATTAACGATTATATCGTCAAATATTTCACCTGGTTCAGTAAATAAGTTACGAAGAATATGGGTGTAAGAACGTGAATGAATGGTTTCACTAAAAGCCCATGTTTCTACCCAAGTTTCTACTTCAGGTAAAGAAACCAAAGGAAGTAATACTGCATTAACAGAACGTGCAGCCATTGAATCTAAAAGTGTTTGGTACTTTAAGTTAGAAATAAATATGTGCTTTTCTGAATCGGTAAGGCTCTGCCAATCAGCTCTATCTTTAGATACATCTACTTCTTCTGGACGCCAAAAAAATGATAATTGCTTTTCAATTAATTTTTCAAAAGCAATATAACGTTGCTGATCGTAGCGAGAAACGTTAACGCTATTACCTAAAAACATTGGCTCTAAAAGTGCATTGTTAGGTACTTGATTAAACGTGGTATACGTCATGTTTTTATTCCTTTGGGACTACAGTGCTGTAGTAGCAAAAGCCTAGTACATTGCTAGGCTTTATATAGTAAGTTTGAGATATAAGAGGGTTAAGTAAAAAGATTAAATTTTACAAGCTCCGCCAGCACAACTATCGTCTTCAATTTCAATATCATCGCTCGCACCATCACGGGTGTTATGGTAATAAAGTGTTTTAACACCCAGTTTATAGGCCGTTAGTATATCTTTTAAGATTTGTTTAACGGGGACTTTACCGCCTTCAAATTTATTCGGATCATAATTAGTATTTGCTGATATCGCTTGGTCGACAAACTTTTGCATAATACCAACCAATTCTAAATAGCCTTGGTTATCTGGAATATTCCAGAGTAACTCATAATTGCCTTTTAGTTTTTCATACTCAGGAACAACTTGTTTCAATACACCATCTTTACTGGCTTTAATGCTTATTAAACCACGAGGTGGCTCAATACCATTAGTTGCGTTAGATATCTGTGAAGATGTTTCAGATGGCATTAATGCAGAAACTGTTGAGTTTCTTACACCATGCTTTTTAATACTTTCACGTAAACTTTCCCAATCTAAATGAAGTGGTTCACCGGTAATGTCATCGATTGTCTTTTTATAAGTATCAATCGGTAAAATTCCTTTAGATAAGAGTGTTTCATCAAATTTAGGACATGCACCTTGCTCTTTCGCTAATTCATTTGTCGCTTTGAGTAAGTAAAACTGAATAGCTTCAAAAGTGCGGTGAGTTAAGTTATTTGCACTACCGTTTGAGTAGTAAAGTCCGTTTTTAGCAAGATAGTATGCATAGTTAATAACACCTATACCTAATGTTCTTCTCGCCATGCTAGCACTTTGTGCTGCAGCAATAGGGTAGTCTTGATAATCTAATAAACTATCTAAAGCGCGAACAGCGAGATCTGCTAATCCCTCTAGTTCATCTAATGAGTCGATAGCACCTAAGTTAAATGCAGAAAGTGTACAAAGCGCAATTTCCCCATTCTCATCATTAATATCATTCATTGGCTTAGTTGGCAGGGCAATTTCTAAACACAAATTACTCTGACGAATAGCCGCTTTACTTGAATCAAATGGACTATGAGTATTACAGTGATCTACGTTTTGTAAGTAGATACGGCCGGTGCTTGCGCGTTCTTGTGCAAACAGCGTGAATAACTCGATAGCTTTAATACGTTTTTTGCGAATTGAATCATCGTTTTCATACTGTACGTATAAACGCTCAAACTTTTCTTGGTCTTCAAAGAAAGCATCATATAGTCCCGGAACATCACTAGGACTGAATAAGGTAATAGAGCCACCTTTAATTAAACGTTGGTACATCAGCTTGTTAAATTGCACACCATAATCTAAATGACGCACACGGTTTTCTTCAACACCACGGTTATTTTTAAGTACCAGTAAGCTTTCTACTTCAAGATGCCATAAAGGATAAAACAATGTAGCAGCACCGCCGCGAACACCACCTTGTGAACAACTTTTAACTGCTGTTTGGAAATGCTTAAAGAATGGGATACAACCAGTATGAAATGCTTCACCATTTCTTATCGTGCTACCTAAAGCACGAATACGACCAGCATTGACACCAATACCAGCACGTTGAGATACATATTTAACAATAGCGCTTGATGTAGCATTAATTGAATCTAAACTATCGCCACACTCAATCAATACACAAGATGAGAATTGACGTGTTGGTGTACGAACACCGGCCATGATTGGAGTAGGCAATGATATTTTAAAGCGAGAGATAGCGTGATAAAAATCTTCTACGTAACGTAAGCGAGATTCAACAGGGTATTTAGCAAACAAACATGCCGAAACTAAAATATAGAGGAATTGAGCACTTTCGTAAATTTCACCGCTAACACGGTTTTGTACTAAATACTTACCTTCAAGCTGCTTCATGGCAGCATAGCTGAAGTTTAGATCACGGCTATGGTCCATAAAGCTGGACATGTGCTCAAAGTCATCTTTAGTATAATCAGCTAACAAATGCTGATCATATTTACCCGCTTCAACTAATTTCACTACGTGATCATAAAGGGCCGGTGGCTCAAATTGTCCGTAGGCTTTTTTACGTAAATGAAATACTGCTAAACGAGCTGCCAAGTATTGATAATCTGGAGTCTCTTCAGATATCAAATCAGCAGCTGATTTAATAATAGTTTCATGAATATCTTCAGTTTTGATCCCGTCATAAAACTGAATGTGAGATTTTAATTCAACTTGAGAAACAGAAACTTGTTCTAAGCCATCCGCGGCCCAAGCAATGACACGGTGAATTTTTTCTAAATCAATGGTTTCTTTCTCACCATTTCGTTTAGTTACAAAGAGGTTGTTATTCATGAAATACCTGTAAAGCGATTATTGTTATTGTTTTTTATTCCTAATAAAAGGATCTAAAACGTCCCTAATAAAAAATCCCACATACGTATTAGAAATAAATAACTTAATACGTAGTATTAAAAATAACAACTGAGCATCAAATGCACAATATCTAGGGTTTTTTATAATTCTAGACACAAGATAGTGAGGTTTGACCTGTTTTGCAAGTGATAAAATGAGTTGATCTTTGTGATTATTTTTGCCTTAATTTAAGGGTTAGTGATGACTAACCTAGTAAGACAATTTGATTTTGGAATTTACTAAAAGCAACGATTATTTTACTTTTTTTAAGATAAATTATTTTTATAAATTATTTTTGGTCAATATTTATGTTCGCTATAATAAATTAATATAAATAAAATAAAATGTATATTTTACAAGTGGTTATGGTTTTAAGTTAAGCGCAGATTAATGTTTAAACAACTTGATTGTTTATACAACAATTATTCTGCAGGTACCTGAAGCATCGAATTTACCAAGTTTTTGAACTTTATGAACAGCTAGGGTCGTTATTTTTAAAGCTTACGACAGCACAATATATAATTAACAGCCAGTGAATAGTTGAATTTATGGTTTCCTGTAGTTGGATTGGGCTGAATTGAGCTTAATTGAGCTAGATTGTAAAGGATACCACTGTCATCAATGCACTTTAATCTGTGTTCTTCTGCTGCGAGTATTGCAAGTAAATAAGATTTTACGCTTTTATTGAGCGTTAAAAAGAAAATCAAGTATCTCGGTTTAACTAAGGTAGAAAATGCTTGAATTATTGGGGCAGGGTCAGAATGGCTTCATTAGATCCTCAGACATAAAAAAACCATTCAATGCAGTGAATGGTTTGTAGTATTAAATAGTCTTAATTGCTATTACATTATCCAAAACTGAATAATATAAATCAGACTTGCTATCTTGAACTTGAATTTTATATTCAAATCTACTGATATCATATTGTGATCTCCTATTTACTTCAAAGTTAAAATTCTGAAATAATCGAAAGAAAGACGACTCATAAAAGTTGAATCAGTAACCCTAAAAATATATAGTGGCTTTGCAAACATTTGTCATCTTTCGATTTACTTCGGTTATGCTGACTTTAGAAACCTTAAGCGCGTCAGAAACGCTTAAGGTTTTTTTGTGCCTAAATATCCAGCTACGTCCTTAATTGATAAGAGAATAGTGAGGTGTGACTTGTTTTGCAAGTGATAAAATGAGTTGATCTTTGTGATTGTTTTTGCCTTAATTTAAGGGTTAGTGATGACTAACCTAGTAAGGCAATTTTATTTTGGAATTTACTAAAAGCAATGATTTCTTTACTTTTTTTACGATAAATTATTTTTATAAATTATTTTTGCTCAATATTTATGTTCGCTATAATAAATTAATATAAACAAAATAAAATACATATTTTACAGTTGGTTATGATTTAAAGCTAAGCGCAGATTGTTGTATAAACAACTTGATTGTTTATACAACAATTATTCTGCAGGTACCTGAAACATCGAATTTACCAAGTTTTTGAACTTAATGAACAGCTAGGGTCGTTATTTTTAAAGCTTACGACAACACAATATATAATTAACATCCAGTGAGTCATTGAGCTTATGGTTTCCTGTAATGGGATTGTAATGGATACCACTGGCATCAATACACTTTAATCCGTGTTCTTCTGCCCAACCAATAAGTTGTGAAGGTCGAATAAACTTATCATGGTCATGAGTCCCATCAGGAACAATTTTGAGAAGTTTCTCTGCTGCAAGTATGGCAAGTAAATAAGATTTGATACTTTTATTGAGCGTTGAAAAGAAAATCAAGCCTCCTGGTTTAACCAAGGTAGAACATGCTTGAATCACCGAAGCAGGGTCAGGAACATGTTCTAACATTTCCATACAAGTAACGACATCAAAAGTACCTGGATTTTCCAGTGCTTTTTCTTCGGCAGTTATTTTTTGATAATTAATGGATACGCCAGTTTCTAACGCATGCAATTTTGCAACATTGAGTGGTTCGGTGCCCATATCAATACCCGTTACGTTGGCACCTAGTTTTGCTAGTGATTCTGATAAAATACCGCCACCACAACCAACATCAATAATTTGCATATCATAAAAGCCATTCTTCGAATCAATACCTTCAACCTGAAGCGCAATATGCTGACTTATAAATTGGACTCTTAATGGGTTAATTTGATGTAGAGGTTTAAAGTCACCGGTTAAATCCCACCATTGGCTAGCAACTTGTTCGAACTTTGCAATTTCATCTTCATTTACGTTAAGGGGTTGGCTTGACATACATTCACTACTTTAAATTGACTTTCAATCATTCGATTCTAAACGAAAGTCATTTTTAAGCAAAGGGGATAGATCAAATCTACGCTTTTTAGGTGCTTTTTTAAGCTGATTATTACCCCTAAAAAAACCTTTAAATAAAGCTGTATGGCATCAACAATTTTTATGCTAGTATGCTGCGTTGATTACTATTATTAGTGTCTATTAGATAACAATAAAATCTTTAAAATACCGTTTATTTACTACTAGAAATTAGCCTCGCTATATTGCTAGTATTATTAAGCAAAAGAATTAGTTAAGGGATACCATCGATTTATGTCCGATCTGGCCAAACAAATAGTTCCAGTTAATATTGAAGATGAACTAAAAACCTCCTATTTAGATTATGCCATGAGTGTAATAGTTGGGCGCGCATTGCCTGACGTTCGTGATGGCTTAAAACCTGTACATCGTCGGGTGTTATTCGCCATGGATGTATTAGGTAATGATTGGAATAAAGCCTATAAAAAATCAGCCCGTGTGGTTGGTGATGTAATAGGTAAGTATCACCCTCATGGTGATACTGCAGTTTACGATACAATAGTTCGTATGGCACAGCCATTCTCCTTACGTTACATGCTTGTCGATGGACAAGGTAACTTCGGCTCTGTTGATGGTGATAGCGCAGCTGCAATGCGTTATACCGAAATTAGAATGTCTAAAATTGCACATTCTATTCTAGCCGATTTAGATAAAGAAACCGTTGATTTTGTACCTAACTATGATGGTACAGAACATATACCAGCGGTTATGCCTACCCGTGTACCTAACTTACTCGTTAATGGTACTTCAGGTATTGCTGTTGGTATGGCAACCAATATTCCTCCGCATAATTTAACTGAAGTTATCAATGCTTGTTTAGCACTTATTGATAACAGTGAATTAACGTTTGAAGAAATTTTAGAACATATCCCTGGTCCTGACTTTCCAACAGCAGGTATTATTAGTGGTCGTGCAGGTATCGAAGAAGCATACCGAACCGGTCGCGGTAAAATAAAAATTCGTGCACGTGCAAGTATTGATGTTCATGAAACCACGGGTAAAGAAACAATAATTGTTCACGAACTACCTTATCAAGTAAACAAAGCACGCTTAATTGAAAAAATGGCTGAGCTTGTTAAAGATAAACGTCTTGAAGGTATTTCTGCTTTACGTGATGAGTCTGATAAAGACGGCATGCGTATGGTTATTGAAATCAAACGCGGTGAAGTAGGTGAAGTTGTTTTAAATAACTTATACAAACTGACGCAAATGCAGGTTTCTTTCGGTTTAAATATGGTGGCATTAACCAATGGCCAACCGAAAATATTTAATATCAAAGAGATGTTAGAAGCATTTGTTTTGCATCGCCGTGAAGTTGTTACTCGTCGTACTATTTTCGAATTAAGAAAAGCACGTGACCGTGCTCATATCTTAGAAGGTTTATCCATTGCATTAGCAAATATAGACCCTATCATCGAAATGATTAAAAATTCGAATAACAGAAAAGAATCTGAAGAAAAGCTTATTTCCCAAGGTTGGGAACTCGGTAATGTTGCTAACATGCTCAGCGAAGCGGGTAATGATGCAGCACGTCCTGAGTGGTTAGAACCTGAATATGGTATTCGTGATGGTTTATATTACTTAACCGCCGAACAAGCAAAAGCAATCGTCGACCTACAGTTATATAAACTATCTGGCATGGAACACGATAAAATTCTAAGCGAGTACAAAGCGTTATTAGACCTTATTGCAGAATTAATGCATATTTTGGCTACACCTGCTCGTTTAATGGAAGTGATTTGTGAAGAACTTGTTGCTATTCGTGATGAGTTTGGTGATGAACGTAGAACTGAAATTACTAACGCTTCACATGATTTGTCTTTAGAAGACTTAATCACTGAAGAAGATGTTGTAGTGACACTTTCACATGAAGGTTATGTTAAGTATCAAGTCTTAAGTGATTACGAAGCTCAGCGTCGCGGTGGTAAAGGTAAAGCAGCGACTAAGATGAAAGAAGAAGACTTCATCGAACGTTTACTCGTGGCTAATACACATGACACTATTTTATGTTTCTCAGACCGTGGTAAATTATATTGGTTGAAAGTTTTCCAATTACCATTAGCAAGTCGTACCGCAAGAGGTAGACCTATTGTAAACATCTTGCCATTAGAAAGTGATGAACGTATCACTGCTATCTTACCAGTACGTGATTATGCCGATGATAAATATATCGTTATGGCAACAGCTTCTGGTACGGTGAAGAAAACGCGTTTAGATGCCTACTCTAATCAACGTGCTAACGGTATTATTGCCTTAAACCTTCGTGATGATGATACCTTAATCGGTGTTGATATTACCGACGGTACTAACGATGTTATGTTGTTCTCGGATGCGGGTAAAGTTGTCCGCTTTAACGAAAAAGTACGTGATAGCGAAACAGGTGAAATAAAACTTGATCCAGAAACGGGTGAACAACGATGGGCGTTAAAACCAATCGGTCGTACCGGTACTGGTGTACGTGGTATCAAGCTTGAAGGTGAGCAAAAAGTTGTTTCGCTTATTATACCTAAGAATGATGGTCCAATCTTAACCATTACTGAAAATGGTTTTGGTAAGCGTACTGATTTAGCTGAATATCCAGCTAAGAGTAGAGCAACGAAAGGTGTTGTTTCTATTAAAGTTAGTGAACGAAATGGTAAGGTTGTTGGTGCAGTTCAAGTAGAAGATCTTGATGAGATAATGCTAATTACTGACAGTGGTACTCTAGTTCGTACTCGTGTCAATGAAGTGAGCGTTATTGGTCGTAATACTCAAGGTGTACGTTTGATACGTACTGCTGATGATGAACATGTGGTAGCACTACAACGTATTGATGAAATTGAAGAGCCAGCAGAGCTTGAAGAAGTTGCTGAGGGTGATGAAGTCATTGAAACAAGTGTGGAGCCCAGCTCTGAAGATAATCCAGAGCATAGCGCTCAACAGGATGTTGCTGATACCTCACAAGACGACAATCAAGAGTAATTGTCGCATCAACACTAAAAAGGCGGCTAATAACCGCCTTTTTTAATGTGTTTTTATAAGCAAATAAATATTTCAAATCGTAGTTAATAAAGTAGGAAAGATAATGTCAGAAGTTTTTAATTTTTGTGCTGGTCCAGCTATGTTGCCGACACCTGTGATGGCAAAAGCACAACATGAGTTTTTAAATTGGCAAGGTACGGGTAGCTCTGTGATGGAATTAAGCCATCGTAGTGGTATTTACATTGCAATGGCTGAAAAAGCAGAAGCTGATTTACGTGAGCTTATGTCTATTCCTGATAATTATAAAGTTTTGTTTTGTCATGGTGGCGGACGTGGACAGTTTTCTGCTGTTCCATTGAATTTATTACCCACAGGACAAACTGCTGATTACATTGTTGATGGCTCATGGTCTAAAGCAGCAGCAGCCGAAGCAAAAAACTTTGGTGATATTAATGTTATTAACATCACCAAAGAAGATAATGGCAATATTAGTGTCCTTAACCCAACAGAATGGCCAATAAGTCCCAACGCGGCTTATGTTCATTATTGCCCTAATGAAACCGTTAACGGTATCGAAATTAATGAAATACCAGAAACTAATGGTGTGCCTTTAGTTGCTGATATGTCATCAACTATTTTATCCCATGAAGTCGACGTCAGTAAATTTGGCTTAATCTATGCTGGTGCTCAAAAAAATATCGGCCCATCAGGCTTAACCATTGTTATTGTTCGTGAAGACTTACTGGGTCATGCTCAAATAGCCACACCCTGTATTATGAATTACAAATTGGCTGCAGATAATGACTCAATGTATAATACTCCTCCAACGTATGCTTGGTATCTTGCGGGTTTAGTATTCCAGTGGCTTAAAGATTTAGGTGGCGTAAAAGCTATTGCTAAAATTAATCAAACTAAAGCGGCGTTATTGTATCAAGCTATTGATGATAGTGACTTCTATCAAAATACTATTGATACCAAATATCGTAGCAAGATGAATATTCCTTTTTGGTTAAAAGATGAAAGCTTAAATGATAAGTTTTTAAGTGAGTCTGAGGCTGCTGGTTTAACTGCACTCAAGGGCCATAGAATTGTAGGTGGCATGCGCGCAAGTATTTATAATGCAATGCCTATTGAAGGTGTACAAGCGCTTGTAGACTTTATGCAACAGTTTGAAAAGAGGAATAGATAAAGTGGAACAGTTAACATTAAATCCAATAGGTAAAATTAATGGAGAAATATTTTTACCTGGTTCTAAAAGTTTATCTAACCGTGCCTTGTTAATTGCGGCGTTAGCTAATGGTGTTACAAAAATCACTAATTTATTAGTGAGTGATGACATCAACCATATGCTAAATGCGTTAAAAAGCCTTGGTATTGAATATACGTTAAGCGATTGTGGTACTGAGTGTACTGTTATCGGAAATGGTGGCTTTTTCAATGCTAAAAAACCATTGGAACTGTACTTAGGTAACGCAGGTACGGCGATGCGCCCATTGTGTGCTGCACTTGCGGCAAGCGAAGGTGAGTTTATCTTAACCGGTGAACCAAGAATGAAAGAGCGGCCGATTGGTCATTTAGTTGATGCTTTAGCACAACTTGATGCCGATATAGAATACTTGGAAAATAAAGATTACCCACCTGTAAAAATTAAAGGTAAAGCGTTAACTGGCAATACAGTGACCATTGATGGTTCTATATCGAGTCAGTTTTTAACTGCTATCTTGATGATTGCACCTTTACTAGAAACCAATACCACAATAGAAATTGATGGTGAGTTAGTTTCCAAACCCTACATTGATATTACGCTTGATATTATGCGTAGATTTAATGTCAGTGTTCAAAATAATGACTACAAGTCTTTCATCGTTAACGGTAAGCAGTCATATCAAGCGCTAGATAAATATATGGTGGAAGGTGATGCATCTTCTGCGTCATATTTCTTAGCAGCTGGCGCTATAAAAGGTGGTGAAGTTACTGTTCATGGTATTGGTAAGCTCAGTGTCCAGGGCGACAAACATTTTGCCGATGTTCTTGAAAAAATGGGTGCAGAAATTCATTGGAAGGATGAGTCAATCACTGTTATCGGTAAGCCGTTGACAGCAGTAGATATGGATATGAATCATATTCCTGATGCGGCAATGACTATTGCTACCACCGCACTTTTTGCGACAGGTACTACAACCATTAGAAATATATATAACTGGCGTGTAAAAGAAACAGACCGATTAAACGCAATGGCGACGGAACTAAGAAAGGTTGGAGCTGAGGTTGTTGAAGGCAAAGATTATATTTCAATTACTCCACCAAAATCACTGAAACATGCAGAAATTGATACCTATAATGATCATAGAGTTGCTATGTGTTTCTCTCTTGTTGCTTTGAGTGATACCCCCGTTACTATTAATGATCCTAAGTGTACGGCGAAAACATTCCCAGACTATTTTGACAAGCTAGCACAAGTTTCTTGTTAATAATGTTATAGAAAAACATTTTTGCGCGATATTATACCAAACAGATTAATTAATTAGTCAGCTTAGAGCTACAATAGCGAGCTTAAAACAAGTAAAATGAGTTAAACATAGTTAGTTCTATATTTCATTCATTTTATGATGTTATTAGTTTGCTAATGAGCTCCCAAAGGGCGAGTACCTAATAAAAGGTAAAGGCTTACATGCGGCGTTATTGATTTTGACAAGGGATAACCATTCTCTTCAAGTAATGCCTTGCCTCTAAGCCTTTTAATTCTCGCTAAGTGATCAATAAATTAGTCCGATTGGTATTACTCTATAAATCCCGTATAATTGCGCCGATTTTCGATGTTAGGAGAAAAAAGTATGCAGGAAAGCACACCAGTTATAACCATTGATGGCCCAAGTGGGGCTGGTAAAGGAACCGTTGCAAGGATAGTTGCGGACCAATTAGGTTGGCACCTTCTTGACAGTGGGGCTATTTACCGCGTCTTAGCTGTTGCCATTCAACATCACCAACTTTCATTAGATGATGAAGAGCCTCTTATCCCTATGGCTGCACATTTAGATGTTCAATTTGAAATTAATAGTCAAGGTGAAGCTAAAGTTATTTTAGAAGGTGAAAATGTTACTGAAATTATTCGTACTGAAGAAGTTGGCGGATTAGCATCGAAAGTAGCAGCATTTCCACGTGTTAGAGAAGCGCTATTACGAAGACAACGTGCATTTAGCGTTAGCCCTGGCTTAATTGCAGATGGTCGCGACATGGGAACCGTTGTTTTTCCGAAAGCTCCAGTAAAAATATTTTTAACTGCTAGTGCTGAAGAACGAGCTGACCGAAGATTTAATCAGTTGAAAGAAAAAGGAATTGATGTTAACATCGGGCGCCTTTTGGATGACATACGTCAACGAGATGAGCGAGATCAAAACCGCAAGGTAGCTCCTCTTATCCCGGCAGAAGGAGCGTTAACTATTGATTCTACTGATATTTCTATTACAGAAGTCGTCAATAAAATCCTTATGTTTGCCAATGGCAAATTAACGTAAAACACATACCTTTAAGTTAGCTAAATTTGTAATAACTGCTAGCATTAAAGAACTTTTAATAGAAAGCCTACTGTATGGATGCACTGGGCATACTTAACCACCCCATGAAACAATGACGTTGAATGGATTAATAGCTGAGTTTATAACAAGTTATGACTGAAAATTTTGCGCAACTTTTTGAAGAAAGTTTAAAAGAAATCGAAACACGTCCTGGATCAATCATCCGTGGAACAATCGTAGCCGTTAACAAAGACAATGTAATTGTTGATGCTGGCTTAAAATCTGAGAGTGTTATCTCAATTGATCAATTTAAAAACGCTGCTGGTGAAGTTGAAGTAGTTGTTGGCGATGAAATTGATGTAGCCTTAGATGCAACAGATGATGGTTTCGGTGAAACTATTCTTTCTCGTGAAAAAGCAAAACGTCACGAAGCATGGCAAGTGCTTGAAAAAGCATATGAAGAAAAAGAAACTGTTATCGGTGTTATCAACGGTAAAGTTAAAGGTGGTTTCACTGTTGAAGTTAGCGATATCCGTGCTTTCTTACCAGGTTCATTAGTAGATGTTCGTCCAGTACGTGACACTGCTCACCTTGAAGGCAAGCCTCTAGAATTTAAAGTTATTAAGCTTGATCAAAAGCGTAATAACGTAGTTGTTTCACGTCGTGCTGTAATCGAAGCTGAAGGCAGTGCAGAACGTGATGAATTACTTGAGTCATTAGCAGAAGGCCAAGAAGTTAAAGGTATCGTTAAGAACCTTACTGACTACGGCGCATTTGTTGACTTAGGCGGCATTGATGGTTTATTACATATCACAGATATGGCTTGGAAACGCGTTAAGCACCCAAGTGAAATCGTAAATGTTGGTGATGAAATACAAGTTAAAGTATTGAAATTCGACCGTGAGCGCACTCGTGTATCTCTAGGTATGAAGCAGTTAGGCGAAGATCCATGGGTAGCAATTGCTAACCGTTACCCAGAAGGTTCTAAACTTTCTGGTCGCGTAACTAACTTAACTGACTACGGTTGTTTCGTTGAAATCCAAGAAGGCGTTGAAGGTTTAGTTCACGTTTCTGAAATGGATTGGACTAACAAAAACATCCACCCATCTAAAGTTGTTAACTTAGGTGACACAGTAGAAGTTCTAGTATTAGAAATTGACGAAGAACGTCGTCGTATTTCTTTAGGTCTTAAACAGTGTATTGCTAACCCTTGGGAAGAGTTTGCTAAAAACTTCAACAAAGGCGACAAAGTATCAGGTAAGATCAAGTCAATTACTGACTTCGGTATCTTCATCGGTCTTGACGGCGGCATTGATGGTTTAGTTCACTTATCTGATATTTCATGGGCTGGCGGTGAAGAAGCTGTTCGTGATTATAAGAAAGGCGATGAAATCGACGCTATCGTTCTTCAAGTTGACCCTGAACGTGAGCGTATCTCGTTAGGCGTTAAACAAGCTGAAGACGACCCGTTCAATATGTATCTTGCAGATAAGAAAAAAGGTGCTATTGTTACTGGTAAGGTAACTGAAGTTGATGCTAAAGGCGCAACTATCTTGTTAGCTGAAAGTGTTGAAGGTTACCTACGTGTTAGCGACATTTCTGTAGAGCGTATCGAAGATGCATCTACAGTATTAAAAGTTGGTGACGACGTTGAAGCTAGATTTATGGGTGTGGATCGTAAGAACCGTACTATTAGTCTATCTATCAAAGCAAAAGATCAAGCTGATGAACGTGAAGCAATGGATAACCTAAACCAAGTAGAAGAAACTGGTTTAAGTGCTATGGCTGCTGCGTTTAAAAACGCTAAAAACTAATATTCCTTAACCGGATATAGTTTTACTTTGCAATGGTGCTGTAATTACTACAGCAGGTGAAAAGAGTATTTATCACTATCGTGGTGATACTCTTTTCTTATTTTTAACGCCATTGGCGGAGCCAATTTTTACTATAATTTTTATACTAATTAGTAATAATTGCGCGGTGCTAGGTAAATACTGAGAGGTCAGAATGACTAAGTCAGAACTTATTGAAAAATTAGCCGATAAATTAAGTCATTTATCCGCTAAAGAAGTGGAAAAATCTATAAAAGAAATTTTAGAATTGATGGCGCAGTCCTTGTCAAAAGGAGAGCGTATTGAAATTCGAGGTTTTGGAAGTTTTTCATTGCATTATCGTGCTCCACGAGTTGGCAGAAATCCAAAAACTGGTGAATCGGTTGAGTTAAGCGGTAAATACGTTCCTCACTTTAAACCAGGCAAGGAGTTACGTGAAAGAGTTAATCTTTCTGTAGCATAAATTGCAAAGCTAACTAAAAAATTAGATAATAAACGGCATGTTAACCATGCCGTTTTTTTTGGGCAGAATTTGATAAGGCTGATGAAAGTGCGATTATATCTAACACTCTTTTTAATTTTAGTTTTACTTGCCGTAGCGTTTATTTTCGGTAGCCAAAACGATCAATTACTTACATTAAACTATTTGGTTGCGCGTACAGAAATAACTGTAGCTGCCGCCGTAAGTTTATTTACCGGATTAGGTTTTGCATTAGGCCTGCTTGTTACTATTCTTTGGCGTATAGTACGAAAAAGTAAAAAGGCACTCGCGAAAAATAAATCCCAGGAAAAGTAGATAATACTATTTGTCCTAATCCTCTTTATAACTTGTCTCAAGAGCGCTAATGATTGAATTACTCTTTTTATTATTACCCGTTGCCATGGCCTATGGCTGGTTTATGGGCCGTAATAGCATCAAACAAAACCAACAAATTGCAAAACAAGATTTATCGATAAAATACTCAACAGGGTTGAATTATTTATTATCTAATCAACAAGATAAGGCTATCGATTCACTGCTTGATGCTTTAAAAGTTGAGGACGATAGTGTTGAAGCCCATTTCGCTATGGCCAATTTATTCCGTAAACGTGGCGAATTAGACCGTGCATTAAAAGTTCATGAACATCTTGTTAGACTTAATCACTTGCCTACTAAAGATAAGCAGCAAGCGGTCTTTGAGTTAGGAAAAGACTTTTTAAGCGCAGGTTTATATGACCGTGCTGAAACCATGTTTATTAAATTATTAAAGTCAAAGGACTACGGTCTAAAATCTTTAACCTATTTATTAAAAATATTTCAATCCACTAAAGATTGGCAGCAGGGCATAGATAGACAAAAGTTAATTGTTAAATATAACGATAAACGTTCACTGCATACGTTAGCTAATTTTTATTGTGAATTAGCAACAACGGCTTTTGAAAAAGATCAATTTATTGAGGTGATTGAATTACTAGAGCAAGCACTTTTACTCGATCCCAATTCATGCCGCGCTAATTGGTTGATGGCAAAGATTTATGAAAACCACGAGCAATGTGAGTTAGCGGCTAAGTGTTACCAAGCCATCTATCATCAAGATAATGAGTTCTTTCCTGATGTTATTGACCCTATGTTAGCTTGTTATACTCGATTAGATGCACTGGATGAATTCTATAGTTTTATTAAAAAGGTTTATGACGAGACAGCTAGCTCTAGTGCCTTAATTTGTTATCTTAGCCATGTTGAAAATAAACACGGTAAGAAGAAGGCACTAGATTTTATTCTGTCAGCATTAAAGCGTAGACCGACTATTCGTGGCTTCGAACACTTTGTAAATATGCAAATGACTCCCTCTAATACTGATGTTAGCAATACTAGTTTAGATTTAATTAAAGAATTAATTAGTGAATATTTAAAAGTTAAGCATAGATACAGTTGTCGTACTTGTGGTTTTGACAGTTCAACCCATTATTGGTCATGCCCATCATGTCACGAGTGGGAACAGCTTAAACCAGTGCGTGGTCTCGAAGGCGAATAAAAATTAGCTTCTTTGCTACTTTCATCAATATTTTTTGTCAACCGTACTCACTGACTACCGTCAGCTCCGTGCGCTTTCCTCAATATTGAAGAAACTAGCTGTGAATCTAGCATTTATTAATTTAACTTGAACAGTAATAGCGATTTAAATCGCGAGAAAGAATTGAGAATAGGAAAAACCATGAACGATCCAAAAGTAGTTGTCGCCTTAGACTTTGATAGAAAACAAGATGCCTTATCTTTTGTTGATAAGATTCAGCCTACAGATGCCCGCTTGAAAGTTGGCAAAGAAATGTTTACTTATTTCGGCCCTGAATTTGTTAAGCAATTAACAGGTAAGGGATTTGATGTTTTTCTTGATCTTAAATTTCATGATATCCCTAACACGGTAGCAAAAGCGGTTACGGCTGCGGCAGACTTAGGTGTATGGATGGTGAATGTTCATGCCAGTGGTGGTAGTCAGATGATGACTAAAGCAAAACAAGCATTAGATAATTATGGCAACGATGCGCCATTATTAATAGCGGTAACCGTACTTACAAGTATGGGTCAAGAAGACCTTCATGGCTTAGGTATTAATAAAACACCAGCAGAGCAAGTTAACTTTTTAGCTAACTTAACAAAACAAAGCGGCTTAGATGGCGTTGTTTGTTCAGCTTGGGAAGCAGAGCAATTAAAGGCTGACTTGGGTAAAGAGTTTAAACTGATTACGCCAGGAATTAGACCTGCGGGCTCAGCACAAGACGATCAACAACGTATTATGACTCCAAAACAGGCAATTGATGTTGGCGTAGACTATTTGGTGATCGGACGTCCAATTACCAAAGCTGTTGATCCTCAATTAGTATTACAACAAATTAACGGTACCATCCGCTAAGTCATTAATAAATTAGTCCGATTGGTATCATTGAATTTTTACTATCGCGTAAACAAAAAAAGCTAGGTCAATGACCTAGCTTTTTTATTTATATAGATTTGATTTATATAAAATATTACTTATTTTTCATATTGGCTGATGAAAGCAACAAGATCTAATACCTTGTTTGAATAACCAATTTCATTATCATACCAAGAAACAACTTTAACGAAAGTATCAGTTAACGCAATACCCGCTTTCGCATCAAAAACTGAAGTACAAGTTTCACCAATGAAGTCGTTAGAAACAACAGCATCTTCAGTGTAACCTAAAATACCGTTCAACTCGCCTTCGGCGGCAGCACTCATCGCTTGACAAATTTCAGCGTAAGTTGCTGGTTTTATCAGGTTAACAGTTAAATCAACGACAGAAACGTCAGGCGTTGGAACTCGAAATGCCATGCCAGTTAATTTACCATTTAACGCTGGAATTACTTTACCTACCGCTTTAGCAGCACCAGTAGTTGAAGGTATAATGTTCTGTCCTGCACCACGACCACCGCGCCAGTCTTTAGTTGATGGGCTATCAACAGTTTTCTGAGTGGCTGTTGTCGCATGTACAGTAGTCATTAAACCATCTTGGATGCCCCAATTGTCATTTAAGACCTTAGCAATAGGTGCTAAACAGTTGGTAGTACATGAAGCATTAGAAACTATTTCTTGGCCTTTATATTCGTTTAAGTTGACACCACAAACAAACATAGGGGTATCATCTTTTGAAGGTGCACTTAAAACAACTTGCTTAGCGCCGGCTGTAATATGTTTACGTGCAGTCTCATCAGTTAGGAATAAACCGGTAGCTTCAACAACAACATCTACATCGATATCATTCCATTGTAAATTTTCAGGGTTACGTTCTGCAGTAACACGAACTGGATTACCGTTAACAATTAATTTCCCGTCAACAACATCAACAGTACCTTTAAAACGGCCATGTGTTGAATCATACTTCAACATATACGCCATGTATTCAATGTCCATTAAATCGTTGATACCAACAACTTCAATATCATCACGCTCTACAGCAGCTCTGAATACAAAACGACCAATACGGCCAAAACCATTTATGCCAACTTTAATTTTCATGGTGAACCTCTCAAATTCAATATGTAGTAAAATTACACCATTTTGAGATTAATACAAGGAAAAGATGCTATTTATGACGGGTAATTTCAATTTTATGGTAATATTTTGACTAAATTACGAAAATACTATTATTGAGCTTATTTATTTATTCATTTTGTACAATACTTTTCAAAATAGATGGTAGAATGCGAAAAATTTTGAAGAATAGCCGATTAATTTAAGCTATTGACCTTATTTGATACAGGATAAACATTTATGACACAAGATAAAGTGTTGTGTGACATTGGCTTTATTGGCCTGGGCGTTATGGGTAAAAACCTGGTGCTTAATTTAGCTGATAATGGCTTTAATATTGCGGCATTCGATTTAAGTGATGAAAAAGTTCAAGCGGTCATTGCTCAAGATGAAGCTGAAAATGCTACAGATACTCCACGTGTTTATGGATGTTCTTCTTATACTGAATTATTGTCACAACTTAAAGCACCACACTTAATTGTGTTAAGTGTTCCTGCAGGAGCACCGGTTGATCAAGTATGTGAAAACCTTATTGGCGCAGGCATTCAACCGGATGACATTATCATTGATACAGGTAACAGTCTTTGGACCGATACCGTTGCTAGAGAAAAGAAGTACAAGAGTAACTTCTTATTGTTTTCTTCTGCAGTATCAGGGGGCGAAGTTGGCGCTCGTTTTGGGCCATCTTTAATGCCAAGTGGGTCTCCTTATGCGTGGGCTAGAGTTAAACCTATTTGGGAAGCTATTGCCGCTAAAGTTGATGCTGAAACAGGTAAACCGATAGACCGTACTAAGCCAGGACAAGTTATCACTGAAGGCGAGCCTTGTGCTGCTTATATTGGACCAGCGGGAGCCGGTCATTATGTCAAGATGGTCCATAACGGTATTGAATATGCAGACATGCAAATTATCTGTGAAGCTTATCATGTATTAAAATCCGGGCTGAATTTAACCTGTGATGAAATTGCGGATATTTTTGCTCAGTGGAATGACGGCCCATTAGACAGTTATTTGATGGAAATATCAGTTGAAGTATTACGTCACAAATCCACTGATACCAATACGCCACTTGTTGAGTTGATTTTAGATAAAGCAGGGCAAAAAGGTACCGGACTTTGGACTGCAATGAGCAGTTTAGAAGTGGGCTGCCCAGCTCCTACTATTGCTCAAGCGGTATATGCACGTTCTATTTCTTCATTTAAAGAGTTGAGAACTCAAGCCTCTTCTTTATTGGAAGGACCTCAGCTAGCACCTTTATCTGCAGCTGAGCAACAACAAGTTATTGAACAATTACATGATGCAATGTACTGCGCTAAAATTTGTGCTTACGCACAAGGTTTCCAGCTAATGAAACTTGCCGCTAAAGAACATGGTTGGGTATTAGATTTTGCAAGTATTGCAAAAATTTGGCGCGCCGGTTGTATTATTAGAGCTGCATTCTTACAATCAATAACGAATGCATATGAGCGTAATGAAAACTTAGATAACTTACTGTTAGATGACTTTTTCGTTAAGGAACTTAATAAGCGTCAACTCAATTGGCGCAAGGCTATTTGTCATGCAACAATGCAGGGTGTGCCTATTGGTGCACTGTCTTCATCACTTGCTTATTATGATTCTATGCGCAGTGAAACATTACCTGCTAATCTATTACAAGGCCAACGAGATTTTTTTGGTGCTCACACTTTTGAACGCATAGACAAAACCGCTGGCAAAAAATATCATGTTCAGTGGTCAACAAAGGGCAAAGAAACCATCTTAGTTGATGGTTAAACGTAACGACCATGAAAAATAATGATGAATATAAAGATAAGTTAACCGATGCTGCTTTTAAAGTATGTCGGTTAGCGGCTACAGAACAGCCCTTCAGTGGTATTTATAACGATCACTGGCAACAGGGCTTATATCATTGTGCCTGCTGTGAACAACCTTTGTTTAGCAGCTACAGTAAATTTGATGCTGGATGTGGTTGGCCTAGTTTTTTTGCTGCAATTGAAACTAAAGTCGCCTATAAGTCAGATGAATCACACAGTATGCAACGTGTCGAGATCCAGTGTGATAATTGTCAATCTCACCTTGGCCATGTCTTTGATGATGGACCAAAACCAACAGGTAAACGCTATTGTGTTAATTCACTTAGCTTGAAGTTCTACTCAGAATAAACCTCAATATCGAGTAAAGAATAAGTATAAGTGCTTATTCTTTACCTTTCTCTTATCTTGTTTTTATAAACCTTAGTAACTCGGGCTTGTAAATTTCCCAGCCTCAATTTTAGCTAAGGTAGTGCTCGCTACTTTATCAAGAAAATCGGCATCTAATTTGTTTGCTTGTTGATAACCCTTCAAACTTGTCTCGATCATGTCATCTGGTTTATCTAATAAAAGTTGATAAGTACGTAACCAAATATATGCCTGCTTATATTGTTTTTTCTGAGTGAAGATTGTTGTCAGTGTTTGTAAAACTTCAGGAGATAGCTCTGTGCCTGGTTGATGAAGCTCTAAAGCTCGATATAATAATCCTAATGTTTTTTTCGTATTACGTTTTATATAATATGTCGCTAAATGATACTGTGCAGTTGAATTTTCAAGAATAGCCGAGCCTTCTAATTGTAGAAACTCTTCTAAAGCCAGCTCGTTAGACTCCCTTGACCAATAATAATAGAGTAGGTGAGGGTGTTTAGAATTAGCACTTTGTTCAGACAGCAGCGATAAATTGGCTTTAGCTTGTAATAAATTGTTTTTTCTAAGGGTTGTTTTTTCTTTTAATTTTATATGTTGGATCTGTGAAGCCAGTGACATGCATTTTATGTAACCTTCATACGCAATAAGTAAGTTATATTTATCGGCATCAAGATTTTTGTCTTTAACTCCAATTCTATTTAACGCGACTTCTATCCGTTGGCTCTTACACCAACTATCTTGACCAAATTCATTACATATCTCTTCATTATCTTGGCAAAGTTGCGCTAAGTTAGCATTATCTCCACAACCAGTTAGAAATAGTGCTAATAAGGCTGTTCCACACTTCATGCCATAACGAGATTTTAGTTGCTTTATTTTTCGAAAATTAATCATGAAAATACCAAAAAGTTTTTTGTAGACTATAGAGAAATATTTCATACTGAATTACAATACGCCTGTAAATATACTCTCCACTAGCTATTATCGCTTTTAGTACCCTGAGATAATAGCCTAATGTTCAATTGACTGAAATAAAAGGTTTAAGTAATGACTTCTCATCTTGAGGAAAAGTATCAAGCAAGCTGGCAAGAACGTCAAACGTTCGCTGAAAATATGCAACCAATTATTGGACAGCTTTTTCGCAACAAAGGCATTGAAATTTTAGTTTATGGTCGCCCATTATTAAATTCATCTTCTATTGATATCATTAAAGCGCATAAGTCTGTTGCTTTGCATGAAGAAAATAAATTGCGTTTACGTGAAAGTTACCCTTTTGTAGAAGCAATTAACAAAATGGATTTAGCCCCTGCACGCATCGATGTAGGTAAGTTAGCTTATAACTATTTATACCTTGGCCAAGCCAATGACCTTTCTATTGAACAATATTTAGATAAAGAATTATCAGCAGAGAGCCGCGAAAACTCAGATAAAAAAAGCCAAGACGTAGTACTTTACGGCTTTGGTAGAATCGGTCGTCTTTTAGCGCGTTTATTAATAGAACGAGCTGGACCGAATGCTAAATTAAATCTTCGTGCTATCGTTTTACGTCCAAGTAAAGGCGGTGATGACCTAGAGAAACGCGCAAGTTTATTACGTCGTGATTCAGTTCATGGTGCTTTTAACGGCAGCATTTCTATCGATAAAGAAAACAACGTAATTAAAGCTAACGGTGCTTTTATTAAAGTTATCTATGCAAAATCACCTGCTGAAGTAGATTACACTGAGCATGGTATTAAGGATGCATTAGTTGTTGATAATACAGGTATCTGGACTGACGAAGATGGTTTAGGTCAGCATTTACAATCAAAAGGTGTTGCTAAAGTATTATTAACTGCTCCTGCTAAAGGCGATATCAAAAATATCGTTTATGGTGTTAACCAAGACATGATTTTAGCCACTGATAAAATCATCTCTGCAGCTAGCTGTACTACCAATGCGATTACGCCGGTATTAAAAGCGCTTAATGATGAATATGGTATTCGCAATGGACATGTTGAAACGATTCACTCATACACTAATGATCAAAACTTAATTGATAATTACCATCCAGCGCCTCGTCGCGGACGTAGTGCTCCATTGAATATGGTTATCAGTACTACCGGTGCTGCAAAAGCAGTTGCTAAAGCATTACCTGAGCTTAAAGGCTTATTAACAGGTAACGCTATTCGTGTTCCAACGCCAAATGTTTCAATGGCTATCATGAACTTGAATTTGAAAAAATCTACTGATAAAGAAACATTGAATGATTATTTACGTAATATTTCATTGAACTCTCCTTTGCAAAATCAAATTGATTACACTGCTTCAACTGAAATCGTTTCTACTGATTTAGTGGGTTCACGTTACGCAGGTGTTGTTGATTCACAAGCAACAATTGTTGATGGTGATCGCGCAGTATTATACGTTTGGTATGACAACGAGTTTGGTTATAGCTGTCAAGTTGTTCAAGTTATGCTTGAAATGGCTGGAATTACGGTTCCTAGCTTACCGTTAAAATAAAGTTCGTTTAATTTAACGAAACGAATTAAAAAAGCGCATATTACTTAGTAATATGCGCTTTTTTGTTTTTTAGATGGAAATTAAAAACTCTAGCACTTATTATTCTTTTTATTGAATGCTTAAAGTATTAGTGTTTACAGACTTAAGTTATTAATCATTTTGCCGATAAAGCTACATTGAAATTGGTATCACACGAAGAGTGAAGTTTATGTCAGTTAGTTTAGAACAAAATAGTTCTGTAGCAGCGAAAGCAACGTCTGGAGCAGAATTTCTCAGCGCAGCTGTATCTAAAAGTCAGCAAGAGTTAGAAGGGCAAATGGCACTACAGCTTATTCAATCGGCAAATCCTACTAACTTACCTACACCTACAGGTAACAGTGGTTTTCAAGTTAATATTAAGGTGTAAAGTCTCGGTATACCGTTATCAGGGGATTTAGTTAACGGTTAAATACAGCGAGCAGGTTTTGGTAAACCAGCGTATTTAGTTGCTTGTTTCGCGGGGCCTTCTGGAAATAACTTGTATAAATAACGACTGCTAGCTTTAGCTTCACCAAATTCGGCTTTCATTGCTTTAGTCAATGCACGGATAGCAGGCGAAGTGTTATAAGTTAGGTAAAACTGTCTAACAAAGTTTATAACTTCCCAATGTGCCTCTGTCAGTTCAAATTCATCATTTTTTGCCATGACTAACGCTAAATCTTTCTGCCACAACAGGTGATCAAGTAAATAACCTTGCTTGTCTGTCGGGATTATAGTGTTTTCAAAAGTTAATATTATTGCCATGTGATCACTTTATTATGGGTAAAGGTAAGTTCAACTAAATCCACCATCTCGATATGCTTTACCTCTGCCATCGTTTCAATCGCTCTAGCCTGTGCATGATTCGTAATAACTTTGATGGTGATCGTACTATCAGCTCGCTTGATTAAACTACTCATCAAAGAATGTTTAAGGTTATAACAACCATCATCCATCAATACGATAGAGTCTTGTTGATCAAGCACACTTAAGCATTGTGCGAAGTCATTGGTGGTAAAAGCTGATTTCCTTACTAAATGTAATGTGCTCATATTAATTTTCCTTAAAACCTAAGTACATGTTGGTGACGATTAAGTGCTTTACCAAACTCAACACTCGCTAATACTTGCACATCATCAATATGAAATGCCTCGTCAAGCTGTCTATTCACTAACGACTGTTGGCATACGTAGATGTCTTCAATGTCGTAGAATTCAAACGCTGAAAATGTTTTTAAATAGTCTTTAATAGACACCAAACTAGCATCTTGATTCGCAATTAATTGATAAACACCATCACCTTGGAAAAATAGCGAGACCTTCTGCTCAAATGAGCCAAAGATTAACGCAACATCAAGGGCATCTTTACCATAGTTACTACTAAATGGGGCTTTGCTATTTATAATTGCCAGGCCATTTACTTCCGACAAATTACTATCTTCTTGTTGATCTGATGATGTCATTAAAACTGTACCAAGCGTGTTGCTTTTGTAGTTAACTCAACCAATTCACCTAAACCGGATACGGTAAATGCTTCGTTTATTTGTTCGTTATCTATTGAATCACAGGCTATACCGCGCATTTCAGCGGCAGTAATACAAATGTGCAGGGGTAATTGATACTGTTGATTTAATCGCTGCCAGTGCGCTATTGCTTGATATTCATCACTGGCAATACTAATGTTTTCATTCGCATGCATTGCACCATCTTGGTAAAAGAAGACACCAATAACATTAATACCAGCGGCTAATGCTGTTTCAACATACGTTAATGCTGTGATGGTTAAATGGCTATAAGGGGGAGTAGTTACTACTACAGCAAGAGTTTTCACAACACATCCAAATTTTAAAAAGGCAATAAAGGGCTATAAAAGGTTAAAAAAAAGCCCCGCAATCGCGAGGCTTTTATTATAAAACATTATAAATGATTATAATGTTTTTTAGCGTAAATTTTTAATATTTACTAATCATCGCTGCCGAATACGCCAAGTAACGATAATAAATGCACAAAAATGTTGTATATGTTTAAGTACAAAGAAACCGTAGCGCGAATGTAGTTACGTTCGCCACCATTAATTATACGGCTTGTATCATACAAAATTAAACCAGACATAATCATGATAACTGCAGCACTTACCGCTAATGAAAGAGCAGGGATTTGAAAGAAGATGTTAGCAAGACTTGCAACAACAACAACAATCAAACCTACCATTAAAAAGCCACCCATAAATGAGAAGTCTTTTTTACTCGTAAGCGCATAACCTGACAGTGCGAAAAATATTAATGCGGTTCCACCAAGTGCTTGCATTATCATTGCCGGACCACCATCCATTGCAGCGTATGCGCTAAGCATAGGACCCAATGATGCGCCCATTAAACCAGTAAAAGCAAAAATCCAATAAACACCACTAGCAGAATCAGCTTTTTTGTTTACTACAAACATTAAACCGAACGCGACTAGCATCATAACAAGTGCAACACCGTGTGATAGGTTCATTGCCATTGAAACGCCAGCTGTTACGGCACTAAATGCAAGTGTCATTGATAACAGCATGTAAGTATTTCTCAATACTTTATTAATTTCTATCGCCGAACTTTTACTCGCCGTTTGAAAACTCATATTAGATTGCATAAAACTTCCTTAAGAATGTAATTCTATTTACTTGTTATAAACTAAGATAAGGTCATTTTAGATAAGTTCAAGTCTTTCTTACTTTTCATACATAACTGACTTACGCTAACTTAGTTCCTTATGACATATTATGGCATGGTGATTTTTAAAATACTACGTTTAGCTTTGTTTAAAAGGGGCTATTATTTGTTATCTTTTGTAACAAGCAATTAAAATAGTTTTTCCTATTTACCATGTAGAGTAGCAAAAGAGCGTTAAGTCAGTAATGAAATTATAAGTATTAACAACACTTTAACTCTAGTACTCTGCATGTTTATACTTTCTTACTTTACATAGTACAGCCATCAGCCTGATCGTTTGTAAAAATATGCGGTTTATCATTTACAAGAGTTTAAAGGCATTCTTTCTAAAACAACTGTTTGAATGATCGTTGATTAAACCTGTTGCTTGTAAGTGTGAGTACAGTGTCGTTGGACCGAGAAACTTAAAGCCACGTTTTTTTAAATCTTTAGCTAACGCATCACTAATAGGCGAAGTAGCGACATAATCTTTAATCGTATCAAGGTTATTTACAATAGTCTCGTTGTTTACGTATGACCAAATAAACTTGGTGAAACTACCAAATTCATTCTGTATTTCAATAAATCTATTCGCATTATTAATCGCTGCTTCAATTTTACGTCGGTAACGTACTATTGAAGCATCTTGCATTAAGCGCTCTACATCATCATCAGTGAACTTTGCTACCTTGGTTACCTCAAAGTCTGCAAACAACTTACGATAACCCTCACGCTTCTTTAAGATGGTATACCAGCTTAAACCAGCCTGCGCTGATTCTAATACCAATGATTCAAACATCTTTTTGTCTTCATATACTGGCACACCCCATTCTTCATCATGGTATTTAACATAATCTAACTTTGATGTGTCTAACCAGGGGCAACGGCAGGTGTTTTTTTCTGACATGGTGTCATTCCTTCTTCTAACTTTTATAAATTGCTGAAAAACAAAGCAAGCTGACTGTTTTTTTAGCAAACAAACTGAAAACAAGCATAAAAGCTAAAATAGTGCTTTACAACTTATTAGAGAGACTTTAGTATTCGCCTCGTTCTCAAGCAAGCATTGTTTTACAAGCTTATTTGTTAACTTCAGGTGAGATGGCTGAGTGGTCGAAAGCACCGGTCTTGAAAACCGGCAAGGGTTTGTAGCCCTTCTAGAGTTCAAATCTCTATCTCACCGCCACATTAAGAAAAACTGCTAATTGAAAAATTAGCGGTTTTTTGCTTTTAATTATTTTAAAAGCAAATTAAAGGATGTAGTTTATCTCCTTTATACTTGAAAACTTCAGGTGAGATGGCTGAGTGGTCGAAAGCACCGGTCTTGAAAACCGGCAAGGGTTTGTAGCCCTTCTAGAGTTCAAATCTCTATCTCACCGCCACATTTTAAAGGGCTGCCGTAAGGCGGCCCTTTCTCGTTTTTAGGCTGAAAAGTATCGAGGGTAACTGAAAGGTAACTCAATTGCTAATTTCGACTTTTGACAGTGGGAACAATGTGAGTTTTTCTGTCGTAATCAGCAGTTTGTTTTATAGTTGTATGGCCAGCAGCGTTTCTTTTTTCTTCTAAATTGCCTTCAAAATCGCTTATCCCTTTGGCTTTTAGATCGTGAAAGGTGAAATCCATTAAATAACCAGTTGATTTTCTTGCGCGTTCCATCGTTGATACCCAACGATCACGAAAACCATTAGTACCATAACCTGAACCGTTAAACTGATGAATGACATACATTGAACTAATTGATGGGTTCACTTTGTTTGCGTGAGAAATAGCTTTTTTGAGACGTGGAGACCATTCTTTTATTTGTTTCTTGCCAGTTTTACCTTGTTTGATATAAATACCGTCAGCAATAAGTTGTTCTTTTCGTAATCTCTCAACGTCACCACGCCTAGCCATACAAAGGTAAGATATTTCAGCAGCGGCATAGATGACGGGACAAGCGTGATTTAGCAACGCTTGATATTCTACATCTGTGACGTAACGGTCACGCGCTTTTTCGGTAAACTTCTTTACACCGACACAAGGATTCACCTTTATTTTTCCGCGTTCATACGCCCATGAAAATATGGATTGTAATGCAGATTTGTGACGGTTTGCTTGACTAATCCCAGACTTAACAGCTTTCTTATCCATGAACATGCGTACATGCTTAGGTTCAACCTTGTTGATGTCCATCTTGCCAAAAGCTATCAACAAATCCTTTTTGTAACCTAGATAATCCTTTTGAGTACGGGGTGCTTTGTCGATGAATGATGCGCTGAGAAAGAACTTTTCAAACAAACTAGCAACCGAATTGAAATTATCCAATGATGCACATTCTTTTTCGTATAACATCCAAACAAGCGACTTAGCAACGTCCAATCCACACAAACGAATTTTCCCGCCAGATTTTGGTTGAAATACATATGCCACTTTTGTTTTATAAACCCGAGGTGGCATCCATTTTTCTTCAGCTTTGCGTTGTTGAGTCACAGTCTACACCTTAAAAATCTAGGTCAAATCCGTCATCTTTAGTTATTCGGTTCTGTCCTGCTTGCTCTATCCATTTGTTAGTTGTACGTACTTGGCCGTCCTTACCCTCAACATAGTAAATTTTATGCTTTCTGAGACATTTTGCGACATCCGAAGGCTGAACATAACCAGTCAATTGCCTAAGATCTTCTTTATCCAATATAGACAACATCAGTGATGTCTCCTTTTATCAATTGGTTCAAACAACGATATTTATGACTATAGGTTTGCGTTAAGTTAAGAGCTAATGTTTGATGGCTCATATTCATTACCTTTAATTAATTGGATGAATAACTTCTATTGAGGTTTTATACTCAATCCGTAATAGCATAGTGCTAATTTTTTCTTACGATTAGTTACTCGATTTAAAGTAAATATAATGCATTACAATACTTCACACAAGGCCTGATATCTCTACACCCCTTTGTCTTAGCGGGCTGCGCACCATTAAGGCCTGCGGCGCAGTGCTTTTCATTTGTGCAGAAAATCTAGTTTTTTTTAAATGACAGGACTCTAGGAATGTTTTTCTTTAATAAATGCTGTTTAAATGTACAAATTGCGTATTACCACGATATAGATCGGTATAAGGTGATAGCTGATGCCTGTTAATATGAATATACTTAGGATGAAGTAACTGATGCCTTCATGGATAATTACATCAGTTATGCCACCTAATTACATCAGTTATGCCAGTCATTATCATCTAATACTGCCACCTAATAACATTGGCTGCGGCCAATGAATAACATAAGGTTTGCCACTAATAAATATGATCACTTTGTGCGCAAAGGGGAAGCTATGAGTGAATTAACTGATACTTCGGCTACTTAGCCAAAAGCTGACATTAGATTTTGAGTCACTGACGGCATCTCAGAGCGTTTTGCTGACATTAGACTGGTCATGTGTTTTTAGTTTTCTAACTCGTTAAGGGGCACTTAGCGCCATAGAGCTTATGATTTTTTTTCCGAATTAACAAGATCAATAAATGACAAGATGCCAATTTTAACAAAAGGCATTTAGTGGTGTTATGACAAGATTTATTTGAATCGAAGAAGAAAATAAAGCGTAGTTTTTCTGCTGCATAATATAGTCGCTTACATGAAGATGGTTAATATGTCTCTCCATTTGCTGTTATCCCTAGTTGTATTTTATTTAAGAACATTATTATAAATCAGGATGACTTGAATATCAGTATTGTTGACAACGTTATCATGTTGTTGCAATATGCCTGTAGTCAAAGTTAACTGTTGGAATAATATGAAAGTACAAATTAAGAGCATAACTCAATGGGGCGGGGTGCTTCTACTGAGCTTTTCCTCATGTTATGTCAATGCAAATAAGCTCATTAAGCCAAATATACTTTTTATTGCGGTTGATGATTTAAAGCCGCTTATTCGTGATTATGGAACAGCTAAAGTTCAGACGCCTAATATTGATAAATTGGCAAGTCAAAGTACTGTCTTTACCCGTGCTTATTCTCAATATCCGGTATGTGGGCCTTCTCGGATGAGCATTCTTACCGGATTGCGACCAGAATCAAATGGCATTATGAATTTGAAAGATAAGATTCGTGATGTTAACCCCAGCGTTATAACACTACCTCAATTTTTTAAAAATAATGGTTATGAAACAGCGGCAACAGGGAAAATTTTTGATCCAAGGAACACCACGAGTCGCAGTGAAGAAGAAGTATTATCTTGGTCAATTCCCTATCAAAGGCCTAAACACGGATTAAAGGGAAAAACACGTTTAGCGGTTGAGTCTATTGATGAACCGGATGAAAAATTTGTTGATGGCGGTATTCTTAAACGTGGCAAAAAGCTACTTAAACAAATGGCAAATAAAAACAAACCCTTCTTTTTAGCCGTTGGTTTTAAGAAGCCTCACTTACCATTTGTAGCACCAAAAAAATATTATGATTTATATAGCAGAGAAAGTTTTGACTTAGCAAGTTACCAAAGTGCCCCAGAAGATGCTGATACAACTTACTTATTTCATAAAAATCAAGAGTTAAGAGGGTATAAACCAACGCCTATTAAAGGTGGAGAAATAAAGCCTTATCCAAAAGGTAAACTATCTTCTGCCCACCAAAAAGAGTTATTACATGGCTACTTTGCCTCGGTAAGCTTTATTGATAGCCTTGTTGGTGAATTACTCGAAGAGCTTGAAAAAACAGGTCAAGCTGAAAATACGGTAATTGTTTTTTGGGGGGACCACGGTTTTCATTTAGGTGATCATGGATTATGGGGGAAGCACACTACTATGGAGCAAGCTAACCATGTTCCATTAATTATTAAAATCCCAGGTAGTAAAGCTAATCGTTATGCTAAGCCTGTTGAATTACTTGATGTTTTCCCTTCACTAACCGAAGCCGCAGGACTTTCAATACCGAATAACTTACAAGGAACAAGTTTAGTTTCTCTTGTAACAGGAAAGCTAAAATCAATTGATAAAGTCGCTATTAGCCAGTACAAGCGAAAAGGAGCGTATGGCTATTCAATGCGTACAGAGCAATATCGATATACCCAGTGGGTTACTCCAAGTGGTAAAGTCGTTTATCGTGACTTGTATGATCTTATTAACGACCCCCTAGAAACCAAAAACATCATTAATACACCAGAAGGTAAATTGTTAGAGGTTGAGTTGAACAAACAACTTCATACCAACAGTGCAGGTTTAAAAAGATTGAAATAATTGGGACTTGAAAAAATTAGTGTGAATGAAAAGCCATTATCTATTTTATAGATAATGGCTTTTCTTTATTTCAAATACAGATTACACACAACATGTTTGATAACGATGTTTTACTTCTCTATTTTGTGTTGACTTCCGTATGGCTCTCTATTGATATGATAACTGATTAACGAGCTAGCTCTAAGTCGCTTTATTGTTAATTTGTTCGGGGTGTAAGCCCTCAGTTCAAACGTCATACTTCATTAATTCAATTAGATGAAAGTCTTATTTAAGTATTCGTTATCAGTTGTTTACGTGTATTTCGTCGCCTTGTTTCTGTTGTTTAATTGACCTTCTTTTCACTTGTACCATATATAACCTTTCATCATAAAAATAGATTTTAGATTATTATAGATGTAATAAAAGTGTATTAAATTGTATTGACAACGATATCAATTGGTGTATTGTTAAGCTATCTAATAATAAAAATAATATTGCACAAAGTAATTATTATGAATATAACTATGTCACTAAGAGAAAGGGTTTAAAGATGAAACGAACTTTTAATAAAACACTATTAAGTGTAAGTATTCTCGCTATTCTTAGCGGAGCCACTATCGTTCAAGCGGCCGAAACTAGCACAACAGTTGAAGTTGAAAAGAAAGCGAGTGCTAAAAAAGCTAAAAAGAAAGATGACAAAGGAATTGAAGTCATTGAAGTTGTCGGTACCCGTGGCAGCTTAAAACGCTCTATGAATGCGAAGCGCTTTTCTGATCAAGTAATGGATGGTGTTTCTGCTGAAGATATCGGTAAGCTACCTGATAATAATATTGCCGAAGCACTTTCTCGTGTTGTTGGTGTATCAATGTCCCGTGCTGATGGTGAAGGTGAGTTTGTAAGTATTCGCGGTATGGCGCCAGGGCTAAGCCAAGTTACTTTAAATGGTCAATCAATGGCCAATAGTAATAGTAAATCTATTACCAGTAATGGTGCATCAAGTCGTAGCTTTAATTTAAATAATATCGCCAGTGAAATGGTTGCGGGTATAGAAGTCTTTAAAAGCCCAATTGCAAGTATGGTAGAAGGCTCTGTTGGTGGTACGGTTAATTTGAAAAGCCGTAGCCCTATTGATTCCGGTAATAAAGCAACCATAACAGCTCGTGCTGATTATAATGAAAATGCGGCTGCGGCAGGTGGCGGTTTAAATTTATTCTTAAATGGCGTCAATGATGATGAAACCTTTGGTTCCTCTGTTGCTGTAAGTTATTTTGACAGAACTACGCAGCGTAATAGTTTTGAAAGTCGCGGTTGGGCACTACAAAAAAAAGCGCCTTATGTAAACGAATATAACGAAGATGGTACGCTAAATAAAGCAGGTGTTAGTGATACACCTGTCTATCGTATTGAAGATATCCGTGCCAACTTTAGACACGATGAGCGAGAACGCATCAATGTTAATGCTAAAGCACAATGGCTAATTTCAGATGAGTTAGATTTTAGTGTTGATGCTCTCTATAGCCGTCAGCAACGTAATTTTATTTCAACAAACTGGGATGTTGATTTTAGAGATAATGATAAACTGATTGTTGACATGGACAGTATTGTAATTGATGGCGAAAATGTTGTATCACAAATTGCCAGCGCAAATGACAAGGCAGGTAAAAACTATAATCATGAACAAACAGGTTTTGATCGCTCTTATGATGATGAAACCATTGCGGTAAACTTTACACTTGATTACATGCTAAATGACAATTGGACCATAACACCTAAAATTGGCTATAGCCAAGCGACAGGTTTACGTGATGATATTAATCCTTTATTCAGTACCAAAGTTCAAAATTTAGGATACAGTTTACCTAATGGTAGTTACATGCCAGAAATTATTTACCCAACTGACCCTGATGAATTAGCGGCAATGAACCCTGAAAATCTCCAACTCGATGTAATGAACTATAAAAGTTTTGAAGTAGAAGATCAGCAAGGTTACGTACAATTAGATTTATCTACTGATTTAGACAATGAATATATCAGCTCAATTGAATTTGGTGCTCGTTATAATGAAATTCAAAAAACTAACCAAGTATTTCAAGATAAAATCCAAGCTGATATTTTAGAGGCTAATGGTGGCACACAAATTATTTTATCAGATTATTCAAATTATACAGTAACGGATGGCATGTTAGACAACGCCCCTGTAGATGCTTGGTATGTGCCTGACTTTGACAAAATCGATCAAGAGTTTGGCCACCTTGTTGAAAAGCTGGAAGTTCAAAGAGAAAATTATGAAATAACTGAAAGTGTTACTGCTGCTTATGTTCAAGCCAATATTGATACTGAACTCTTGACTATTCCTGTACGCGGTAATCTTGGGGTTAGGTATGTAGACACAAAGATAGAGTCGACAGCTTATAAATTCTTAGCAGGTGAAGATCCAGCTTTAACTGAATCAGACAAAGATTATCAAGATGTACTGCCAAGTATTAATTTAGCCTTTAACCTTAAAGATGACTTAATTTTACGTACTGCTGCCGCTAAAGTAATGGCGCGGCCTAACCATGCTGACATTGCACCAGTATTTAGAGAAATACGTTCATGGGATGCAGAGGATGGCGGCAAGTATATCATCGGAAATCCAGACTTAGACCCATACCGTGCAAATCAGTTTGATTTAAGTGCTGAATGGTATTTTGACAGTGAAGGTTTATTATCTACAGGTATCTTTTATAAAGACATAGAATCCTTCATTACCACTAGAACTGAATCAACAACATTGCCAGGTATTGGTGATGGTACACCATATGAAGTCACTCAACCTATTAATGGTGAAGGTGGTGTTGTACAAGGTTTTGAAGTTAGTTTTCAACAAGCATTCTATATGTTACCAGAGCCGTTTGATGGCCTAGGTACCGCAATAAACTATACCTATAATGACAGTGAAACGGAATTAATTAACAACGTTACTGGTGAGTTTATGAGCTTACCTGGCTTGTCACAAGATACAGCTAACTTTATGGTTTATTATGAAAAATATGGCTTTAGTACTCGTTTGGCATGGAACTATCGTAGCGAATACTTTAATCAGTTCTCTTGGTCTGAAGAGGCGCTGTATATAGAAGCTTATGATCAGTTAGATTTCCAATTGGGTTATGACTTTACTAAGAAAATGTCTATTAATTTTGAAGCGAAAAATATTACAGATGAGACAGTATATGAGTATGTTGGTAACCCTTCTCGCGCATATGCGGTTCGTGATAACGGCAGAACATTTAGCTTAAGCTTTAAGTACGCACTTTAAGTTTCTAGTTTGAGTAGTATGACGTGAATCAGATAAATGGTTCTTCTCTTGTAGGAGCCTTTTTAAAATTAGAATTTTAGGAGAATAGTGATGAAGAAACTTAATTTAATTCCCTTTGCTTTGTTTTTAATCGTTAGCTTTAATAGCCAAGCAGGTAAACAAGAGTATTTTAATAAAATAGATATTGATCAAAACCAGGTGTTAGATAAATCTGAGTTTAGCAAACATATGAAGAAATACCTTGCTAAACAATCTATTACAGATAAAACAATACAAAATAAAAAAGTTAATAACGGCTTTAAACGTAAAGATAGTAACAGTGATGGTCAACTAAATTTTGCTGAATTTTCAAGTCAAAAATAATATTAATTTGTCCCGTCCTAAAGTAAGTTGGCGGTTTTAATAGAAGGTCAGTAGCTTTGCTCCTGGCCTTTTTTGTGCTCTTGGATTGGTAGTTTTATAGGGAAACTCAAATATGGCCTAATTTCATTGTTTTTTTTAGCTTGAAATGTGCTTTCAATAGCAAACCTATGACATGGTCTAATTGATAATACTACTACCCAGTTAAGACATAATTGGCTTAACTGGGATACAAATGAAAAACCGTAAAACATATTAAAAAGAATTCAAATTAGCTGTAACTGTACTCGTTAGAGAGCATAAAAACGCTTTAGCAGAAGCCGTTAGAAATTTAGACATTAGTGCTAGCTCAGGTAAAGTGCCTAGAAATGGACCTTGAGATATTAAAAAAACAGCTTATCTTATGACTCAGCCCCCATCAAAATAGAAACACGAGAATTATCCTAAACTTTATTTTAATCTGGAAAGTAGTCGTTCACCTTTTGATACGCTGACAATGGCAATGTGGTAACGAAAACCCAAGGCAGGATTGAGAGTTCATTCAGATCAAAGTGTTCAATATGCGAGTTATCAATATAGGCGAGTATTCAGGTTACATAGCTTTATTGGTAATATGAGTAAGAAAGGTTGTTGCTGGGATAATTCGGTAGCTGATAGCTTCTATGGTACCCTAAAATTAGGGTTACAGAGTCTAAATGATCTATTGCATAATACGTATGTTTAGCTGTTCTTTACCAAAGCTAATAATGAAGAGTTGAATATCAATGTGTGCTTTTAATAAGGCTAGTATTGTTAGCATGACTTCTTATATAACAAAAAGTGCCTATTAACATAAGTTAATAGGCATTTATTAACGTTTACTTATTAAGCTTATTCACCAGTAATAATTACATTATCAATATATGCATTTTCACTATTTTTATTAGCCTTTAGCACCAATTTAATAACCAAATTATCAAGTCCTAACGCATCACTAGGTAAAGTAAATGAATAATCTTCCCATTCACTCACCGTTGTTTCACCCAAGGTAATAAACAAGCTACCACCATCAATAGAATATTCAGCTTTCAATGATTCACCTGAATCTAGACCATTAGTTTTAACACTAAATGATAACGTTGCTGCAGAATAGGCTGCAGTAGAAATAGTGGTTTTCATTCGGCTGGTATTAGTAAGTTTTGCACCATAAGAGCCTTCAAAAGCAGATGATAAGGTAGCATCACCCGAAACACCTGATACAGCCCAATCACTCAGCGTTCCACTTTCAAAATCATCACTAAATATAATCTGTTCAACAATATCAGCAGGAACTAATGCAATTATTGCATCAGCAACGGGTTCCAATGTAGTCCATTCATTGATTGATACATCATAGAATTTTTTAGTAGCATTTACTGCATGAGGAATATTCCTATCATTTAGTACACCAACAAAATCTTTAACAAAAGCAATTTGACGGGCATTATCATAATCATCACCTTTGTTATAATTACCTGCCATCCAAGCACCTTCCCAAATAGGGATACCTGTATCTACACTCCAAGCTACAGCCGCATCAGCTCTCTCAGTCATTAACGTAATTTCAGCTGCACCACCATCCCAATAATAATGAGGGTTAGTTGGATCTGTACTTGGACCTGAAGCATAACCTTCGTGGAATTCGCCAATTAAATAGTCATTGCCAGCGGTTGGAATATCAAGTTGGTCCATACGGGTTGGATCTGAACGTTTATGAGCACTAAAGATCACGATACGTTCATCATTTTTACCGCCAGTACCACGTATCGCGGTAACTGCTTGTTCATAGGCTTCATTTAATTGGTTAATAGGCTCATCTGAAAGCGGACTACTCGCCGCAATTTCAACAATCAAATCAAACATTAATTCATAAGGGTAATCTTTATAATGAACAGCGATATCTTCCCACCACTGTACCCAAGCAGCTTGAGTTGACTCGGTGGGGTTATCTTCAAAGGTATGTGATTGGTTGGCGATAATTGGAATCATCCCATTATCTAATGCATCTTGAATTTGTTCATCTAAAAATGTAAATACAGCTGTTGGTGAATCATTAGCAATACGCAAACGAATATGTTTGAAGCCTTTATCAGCAAACTCAACGGTAGCAACGGCAGTATAATCCTCTATCTTATTGGGCACTTCTGACCAAGTTGAATCTACCCCGGCTTTCATTAATTTCACCATATCTTGTGGTGTAATAGGTGTTTGTGAATTAAGCACTTCCCCGTGGCTTAACGTGCCATAACTGGCTAATAATACGAATGAAATTGCTTTTGTTGTTAAAGATAGTTTTTTAGTGAATCTGCTTTTTTGTACGTTAGTCATAATCATACCTCTTTTGTTATTATTATAATTTTTATAGAGATATATCTAAAACTTTGTCCTAGTGATAAATATTCTCGCTATAAAAAGTACCATAATTGATATCGTTGTCAACTTTATTGTAACGATAAATATAGCAAAACTTACAAGTTGTTCAGTTTTAATTAAATTTATTATTTAATTTTTACCAGATTATAATTTTAATGGTAGCAAATACCACTTTAACGACTTGCCTAAGGTAAACGCTGACGGCATCAATGGTGCCAAAGAACAGTTACTTGAATTCAATTAACTTATATTGGCTATCTAGCGATATTGTAGACAACACTTTTGGGTAATAGGATACTTCTGTGTTACAGCTGAAGAGTTAACGAAAAAGGTGATTACGGAATATTTAGCCCATCATTTTGGTAAATAAAGTGACAGCTTAGAAGTGTAATAATTGTTTTAGCGGAAATGATAGGCTTTCAAACTGAAGTTTTAATTTGTTGTTTTTAGACGGTTTTTCTTTGTTTTATTTGGTTTAATTAATTCTATTTGATGATAAATCTATCCATAACTCTTTACGCATTAATGGCGTACTTGCTGGCATGAGTGGGTTATCTAAAGCAAAAACTTTTCGATTTTGTTTTTTTACTTTGTTAATAAGATGTCCATAATAAGTCGTAAATATCTTGTCAAAGCTACCATCTGTTAATGCTTTTTCTAAGCCAGATTTAATATCTGATGCTAAGTCATTATTGCCCTTTTGAACATAGAAATAATAAGCTGTAGGGTAATGAATCATGCTACTTTTTTCTATCATGATATTAAGTGTAGGGTAGTTTTTTATTTCGTTAAACACTTGCAAAATGGAACGTGGAAAATAATCAAATCGGTTTTTATCTAGCATTAACCATAGTCCGTTAAAACTGCTACCTGTTTCTACGTATATGTTATTTCTTTGCATTATTTCGGTATCACTCCAAAGGTGAAATAAACCAGGCGTTAATTTTTTAAAGTCGTCTAGCGTTGTTAAAGACTTAAAAATATCTTTATTTTTTGTATTTACCACCGGAATGCGCCAACCGTTAAGTCCTTTGAGTAAAGGAAATTCTATCGCTAAATGATTTTCTAAACGGTATGTTGTTGCACCAGCAAAAATAACATCAAACAATTCATCTTGCTCCATATATGCAAAAGCACGATCTTTAGGGATTTTTTCAGTAAAAGGCACTAGTTGATAATTTTTTTTTGAATTATAACTAAGTACATGTTGTAAGAGTTCAACGCTGTATTTGTTTTTACTACCAAAGTAATGAATGTCTTTAATTGGTTCCTTAGCGGTAGCAGAAATTGAAAATATGAGTAATACGTAGATAAAACACCGTATTTTTGAAGTCCTTTTCATATTACTCTCTTTATATATTGTGCCAATAAAAGTTAAATTGCTTTTACTGGCACGTTAGTTATAAGGTTATTTCTAATAACAGCTTAATGCGATTTAGATTTTTTCTTACTTTTTTTATTTTTCTTTTTTACAGTATGGGCGTCAATATCGTCTTTCCAATTAGTGAGTTTAGCAAGCATTTCAGCTGTTTTTTCTGGCATTAATTTGGCTAAGTTGTTCGCCTCACTTTTATCATCTTTTAAGTTATATAATTCAACTTTTCCTGTAGACCAAAAATCTAACAGCTTCCATTCGCCTTCAATTATTGCAGAGCTATTGGTATCACCTGTTTTACTGGGGCGAGCTGCAGGAGAGTGCCAAAACATAGCTTTTCTAGGTGTTTCATCACTGTTTAAAGCGGCTAAGTAGCTTACACCATCTTGATGATCTTTTGGTGAAAGTGATAAGCCAGCCATTTGTAATATAGTCGGGTAATGATCTGTTCCGGTAACTTGTACTTGGCTAATTGAACCAGCTTTTACTTTTTCAGGCCATTTAACAATAAGTGGTACACGAGTGCCTCCATCATAAATCCAGCCTTTACCGTGGCGGTAGGGATTGTTGCTAGTAGCAAGCACACGGTTAGATTTTAAACCTCGGCTTGATAATCCACCGTGATCTGAAGTTAAAATAATAATAGTATTATCTTCAAGTCCTAATCTTTTTAACTGCTGTTCAATACGCCCGACACTAATATCAACACTTTCAACCATCGCAGCGTAATCTGGATTGTTTTGAATGGTTTTATGATAGCCAGTGCTATCTTTAATTAAATCGGCATCACTCTTAGGACCCGCATTGGCAATACCTAGCTTTTTCATTTTAGTTTTATATTTTTTAACTAAAGCAGGCTTACCTTCAATAGGTGTATGAACAGCATAATGCGCTAAAACTAATAAAAATGGCTGATCTTTTTTCTGTTCAATAAACGTTAACGCTTCATCGGTTAGGCGATCCGTTAAGTATTCTTCTTCGGAGCCTTCTACTTTAGCAAAACCTTTATTTTTTCCTGATTTACTCATTTTAGTGTAAGGAAAATAATAACTCGGTGGCGCGCCCCAATGACCAGCCATAATACTGCTATCAAAACCTTGCTTGGTTGGATCTCCGCCTTCTTTACCTAAATGCCACTTACCGATATAACCCGTTTGATAACCAGCCTCTTTTAGATGTTCACCAAAAGTAACTGCAGATAAAGGTAAGTGATGTTTACCGACACGTTCACCTTGCGGTACACCATAGCGCGTAGGGTAACTACCACTAAATATTGCAACGCGAGAAGGCACACAGCGAGGGTGTGCGGCATAAGCGTTATCAAACTTCATGCCATCTGCGGCCAGCTGGTCTATGTTAGGTGTTTCGTAGAAGTTGCTACCGTAGGTGCTTAAATCTTGACGACCAAAATCATCAACCAATAACATCACTACATTAGGTTTACTCGTGCTTTTATCAGGAGTAGCAACAGCTTGGCTACAGGTAAATAAACTCAGTCCTGAGAATAATAAAAATAATGAATTTTTCATAACATATTCCAATTTATATTGATAAATAATAGTTAAATTAATAGCTAGTAGGAAGTTAACTGATGTTTATATGCAACAGCCACTTTTTGTTGGGCGCTACTATCCTTTAATAGCTAAGTAAAATTTGGCTCAATCAAATATTGCTAGAAAGAGCCAAACAGGTTGGGACTGGTAACTAAAATCAAAGGTTAAAATTGATAGTGAAAGTTTATTTTTTCACTGCCAATAGCAAGGGTAAACTCGCCCGCTTCAACAATACGCTTTAGCTCAGGGTTAACAAAAGTTAAGTCATCTTTACTGATAGTAAAGTTAACTTTTTTGCTCTGTCCTGCTTTTAAGTTGATTTTTTTAAAGGCTTTTAAACGTTTAACTGCTGGGCTAACAGAGGCGAATAAATCGCTAACATAAAGTTCTACTGATTCTTTGCCTTCAAATTTTCCTGTGTTGGTAACCTTTACCGAAATATTAAGTTTATTGTCACCTTTCAGCGTTTTACTGCTCAATTTAATATTTGAATAAGCAAAGTTGGTATAACTTAAACCATGCCCAAATGGCCATTGTGGTTTGTAACCGTTATAACTCATGTCACCAGGGGTTAATTGTTGAATATCACTTAAATAAACACGGTCGTAATTAGCAAAATCACCAGTAAACTGTGGGTAACTGTAAGGTAATTTACCATTAGGATTATAATCACCAAAAATAACGTCGCTAATAGCTTGTGCGCCTTGACTACCCGGTATATAAGCTTGCACTATTGCTTTTGTGGCGCCAACAATGTCTTTGATAATACGTGGACGCCCTTCGGCTAAAACAACTATGACGGGTTTACCTGTTGATAAAGCTGCTTGTGCTAAAGCCATCTGATTTTTTGCTAGGTTTAAGTCATCAAGTGCACCTGGAGATTCAGCATAGGCGTTTTCACCTAAGGCAAGTACAATGTAATCTGCTTTTTTCGCTTTTTTAATTAAACCATTAACGTCATAATTTTTCTCGTTATTAAAACCAGCGTAGGTGTGAGTGATTAAGTTCTTTTTACCAACAGCTCTTTGAAAAGCATCTAAAATAGTTTTTTCATTTTCGGGATAGTTAGCCTCAACATCACCTTGCCATGAGTATGACCAGCTACCATTTAATGGCGCATGAGAATTTCCTGTAGGGCCGGCTAATAATATTTTAGCGTTTTTAGGTAAAGGTAAAATATCATTGTCATTCTTTAATAACGTAATAGATTCACGTGCCGCTTTTAGTGCTAAGTTTTTATACTCAGCTTTACCAAAGTTTTGGGCTGCCTCAGATTCGTGGTAGGCGTTATCAAATAAACCTAATTGATATTTAAGCTTTAAAATAATACTTACAGACTTATCAATACGTTCTTCTGATATATCACCAGATTTTACTAAATCGACTAATAGCTCATAGAATGAAAAATCTTTTGGCACCATACTCATATCAATACCCGCATCAACAGCTTGTTTAACTGCTTCGCGTGGTGATTCAGCGACCATGTGGCGAGTATGCAAACGAATAACATCTTCCCAGTCTGTAACCACTAAGCCTTTAAAGCCAAGCTCGCCTCTCAGAAGATCTGTTAATAGACGCTTGCTGCCGTGAACAGGAATACCATTTACTGAGGCTGAATTGATCATTATTGATGATGAGCCTGCATTAACAGCGGCTTTAAATTGAGGTAAATATTTTTCCCACAAAACAATATCAGGAATATAAGCAGGTGTTCTATCTTTGCCATTAGCGGGATCAGAATAACCAATAAAGTGTTTCATGGTAGAAGCGACTGCGGTGGTATTTTCAAGCCCATCTTCTTCATATGCCTGAATTACACCAACACCCATTTGAGTCGTTAGGTAAGTATCTTCACCATAGGTTTCAGAAAAACGAGACCAAATTGGATTAACACCTAAATCAAGTACTGGATCAAAATTCCAACGAACGCCTGTGGCACGTAGTTCTTTACCTGTCGCTTTAGCGGTAGCTTTAGCCAGTTTAAGATTACGAGTAGCGGCTAGCCCAATGTTATGAGGATAAAGGGTTGAGCCTTTAGTGTAAGTAACACCGTGAATTGCATCAACGCCATAAATTACTGGTATTTCATTAGGAGTCTGCAGTGCCTCATCTTGAATTTCTTTAATCAATCGATTCCATTGCTTTACCGTTAATGCTGTGGCTGTTGAGTTCAAAATTGATCCTACTTTGTAGGTATGAATAGCTTTTTTAAGTTTCTCTTTATCAATAACTAAACCATCACCTGTTTCACGGCTACCTTTATCTAAAATTACCGCTAAAGTAATTTGGGTCATTTGGCCTACTTTTTCTTCAATAGTCATTTTTGAAAGCAGATGGGAGACTTCCTTGTCGATATCCTGATCGGAACGTTTTATAGGGGTTGCTAGCAGACTTTGGCTAATTAGTGTAAGTGAAGCTAGCAATAAAAATGGCTTTTTAAGCATTTCTATACTCCGGTATAGGTTGATTCAAATAATATGATTGTTATAAGCATACACCGGCTGATAACGATGTCAATTATGGATTTGTCGCTAATTGTCGCAAAATACATCAAGTATGTTTTTCACTTTGATTAGCGGTTAATGATTAAAGAGAGTGATTAACTTATCAGCAAACAACTTAGCGCCTTCAACACCTAAGTGCACTGGATCAGCGAGCTTGTCAGTGCGAAGATTATTAACTGAACTAATAGTATCACCATGAACTATATGTAGTTTATTCCTACCTGATTGTTGCTTTTCTTTAACTAAATCAATGATGACGTTACGGTAGGCTTGAATAGATAATTTGCTATGTTTGGCTTTACTACGACGAGTAAACAGTGGAGTAATGCAATATAAGTCGGCTTTTGGATGTAAATTTAACGCTGTATCGATGACCTTACTGTATTTTTCTTTAAAAGTGGCTAAATCGGCATTAGGCGCATTCCAGTCATTGTAGCCAATTAGCAGACTTATTAATTTTACGTTATTAAAATCAGTTAACATTTGTGCCGTGGGTATGGAAATTTGCGCACCACCAACGGCTAAGTTAAACAATTCTAAATCAAGAGCTTGAGCAACTTGGTAAGGGTAGGTTAGGTAACTTGCTGAGCCTTGACCAACACCATGACTGATGGAGTCACCCATTACTATGTATTTAGCTTTACGTGGAGTGACAAGCGTTGTTAACTCACTGTCATAATCAAGGTCTAGTCCAATTAAAGCAAGGTTCGCTAAGCTGGGTAGTAATACTTTATATTCCGATAATTGATTAATGTTTTTTGATTGAAAAGTAACGTTAAAATTTTCTTTTTTAGGCGAAAACTTTACCGTTTTAATTAATTGCTCACCCAGACTAGTTACTTGATAAACAGCAATGTCTGAGCCGCGATTAATTTTTGGCAGCGCTTTAAAAGTTAACACAACATTATTACTAGCGGTTGCAAAGTTAATAGCAATGCTAGCATTCGTTTGTGCTTTGTCACTGTTAAAGTTAGTGTCTTTTTTAGGTAGGGCAAGTACCGATTTTGCATGTCGCGTAAAGCTTACCTGCGGCTTGTTATCAATGTTAGTTTTATAGATATACGATGTACCTAAGTATCGGATTTTATCACTATGTACATCAATACTTTTTAATTGACTCTCAGTAGCATAACTTCCTAGCGGGAAAGTACTTAATAACACTAATAATACTTTTAACTGTTTGAGTTTTTTCATGGCTTTTATCATAGTATTTCTCATCTAAAAGATTCTGATAGTTTTTTCACTGGTTTTATAACCATAACGAACGGCCTTAGCGATAATTTTCATGCCTTTTTCAACCGCGAAAGGTTGATTATAAACGCGAATTTTACTCGTTATCCATTTACCTTTTTTGTTTAAGTTACTAGTTTGGTAGCCAATAGATGAGCCTTGAGTATTGCCTTTAATGGCGATGAGGCCACTCTCATCTAAATAAATACTAGGCTTAGCTGTAATCGGTTGTTGACCGTTCGGCCAAAACTCATTAGCAAGCTCTATTTCTGGGCGATCACTTAAATCATCTACATGAGACTGCCATTCTTTTAATGCATTACGCATAATGTTGAGCTGTTGTTGATATTCTACTTTTTCGGCTAAATTATTTACCTCTTCAGGATCGTTAATAATGTCGTACAGCTCTTCACCTGGTCGATTGTTAAACCAGAAAGCTTGTTGCTTATTCATTCTACCCGCTTCAAATTCACGCCATAAATCTTGCATTAATATCATTTGATCGCGGTAAGCTAAATGGGTAGCGCCTGGTTTATTGGGCAAATAGTTTTTAATGTATTTAAACTTATTATTACGCACAGCTCTTTCTCTAAAAGGAAACTCATCCAGCCTGTCTTTAGACGCATAAATGTATTCGCGTTTAGCTATCTTGTTTGTGGCATTATTATTTGGGATACGCGCCTTACCTTGGATGTAGGCTGGTGTATTAATATTTGCCATAGCTAAAATTGATGGGGCAATATCAACAAAACTTAATAGCTGGCTATCAATGCTGCCATTTACTGTTTTACTTGGACGATACTTGTCTGGCCAATGAATGATCATGGGCACCTTTAAACCGCTGTCATACACTTCACGTTTACCTCGAGGAAGAGAGTCGCCATGATCTGTTGTCCAAATAACGATGGTGTTATCGCTTAAGCCATCTTTTTTTAATTCTGCTAATAACTTACCTACCTGGGTATCCATGGCATGAATATTATTATAATGCAGTGCTATACCCTCACGAATAAGTTGTGTATCAGGGTAATAAGCCGGAATAACTACCCGTTCAGGTGTAATCCAATTTTTAACTAAACCACTTTTTTTATTCTTCGTTGATTTTTTGGGAAACAACTGACTTTCATGAGTAATATCTAAATGATACATACCAAAGAAGGGTTGGTCTTTTTCTCGCCCTCGCCATGTTGGTTTTTTACCTTCGTAATTCCAGATGGTAAATGGACCTGTGTGCGGTGAAGTATTACTAAATTGATAATCTAGTTTTGATGAAACATAGGTGTAATAACCACTTTTTCGTAATAACTCAGGAAAAGCTTTAACGTCAGGTGCGGGTACAGCTCTGTAATTTGATGCTTTAAACGAACGAGTTCTCATATGCTGGCCACCAACCGTTATTTGATGAACCCCGGTAATCAGCGATGTTCTGCTAGGGGCACAAACACCTGCGGTGGTAAAGGTATTAGGGTAACGAACGCTACTCTTTGCTAATTCGTCTAATACCGGCGTTTTAGCTACAGTATCACCAAATGCGCCTACTTTTGCGCTCATGTCTTCTGCGACAATTAATAGTATGTTGGGACGTTGTTCTTTTGCAAAACTTGTTACAGAGCTTAAAGCGAGTGCTAAACATAAAGCAACCTTTATAGAGTTAAACTGTTTCATCATATTTCCTAATATTTGTCACAATCAAAAAGACCAACAATAATTGTTGGTCTTTATAATTTAATACCAACTTAATTATTAATGTTTAGCTGATTTTTTCTTGTCATCTTTTTTATCTTTAATAGGCTTTATTCGTAAGAACGTTCTTAAACCATCATCACCCTCTTTTTTCAACCAGTTATCTGGAAAGTCAGCTGTTTCGCCACGGTCACGTTCACGGTAAACCGCACCAGGAGTATACTTTTCAGTGTAAGGGATAACATTATCACCTTTTTTATTCACTAAAAGGTTGAATAAATCATGACGCATTTGCGCTATAAGTGGTTGATGTTTAGGTGTATTGATTAAGTTGTTCATTTCTTTAGGATCATTTTTTAAGTCATAAAGCTCTTCAGTGTCCCAAACACCGTGATATTGAATTAGTTTGTAGTTGTCAGTACGCAAAGCAAAAGTAGTTGGGGTAGAAGGGTAGTTAAATTCCCAATAATATTCATATAAAAAGTTCTCACGCCATTGATTTACTTCTTTGTTTTTAGCAAGAGGTAACCAACTGTCGCCATCAAAGTGAGCTGGTTTTTTAGCGCCTGCAATTTCTAATATTGTAGGGGCTATGTCTAGGTTAGCAACCATTTCGTCTACTACGGTGCCGGGTTTGAAATAACCGGGAGCATAAGCAAGTAACGGTACACGCATAGACTCTTCATAAGCATTACGCTTGTCAATTAAACCGTGTTCGCCAAACATAAAGCCGTTATCGCCCATTAACATCACAATAGTATCATTTTCTAAGTTATTATCTTTTAGCCACTTTAATACACGACCTAAACTATCATCCACGGCAGATAGTGCTCTATGGTATTGACGCTTATATTCTTGAACGTCCATTTCACTATGGTAAGGAAAGTCGACCCCATGCCAGCTATTACGTTGATTCTTCACCCACATAGGCTTGCCTGCATAGTTTTCTGGAGTATCGGCTTGGCTTTCAGGGACTTCAATTGCTACATCGCTATATTGATCTTTATGGCGTGGAGCAGGATCAAAATTAGAATGTACTGCTTTATGAGATAAATACATAAAAAATGGTTTGTCTGAATCACGTTTGTCTAACCAATCCACCGCGTAATCAGTCAACTCATCGGTAATATAGCCCTTTTGGTCAACTCTTTCGCCATTGATATTAATTTTGTTTGTTCGACCTTTTTTATCTTTTTTGGGATAGTAATGTCCTTGACCCGCAAAACTTAACCAATGATCAAACCCCGGTTGAGGAGAGTCACCGTGACCACCCATATGCCATTTGCCGAAGAAACTTGTTTCATAACCCACCTCTTGTAGATAGGAAGGGAAATATACAGAGCTTTCTTTTGCTGGGTTATTATTATCAACTACTCCATGATTATGCATGTACTGACCAGTTAATATCGTTGCACGACTAGGTGAGCAAAGGGCGGTAGTAACAAAAGCATTTTTGAAATAAACACCGCCAGCAGCAAGTTTATCCATATTTGGTGTATCAATACGCGGGTTTAAAAAGCCTACTTCATCATAGCGTTGGTCATCAGTTAAAATGTAGATGACATTTTTCTTTTGTTTTACTGTTTTGTTTACGGTTGCTGATAACGATGATACTGAAAAGCATAAACTTAAACTTAGCACTGTTATTTTTAACGCATCTATTTTTGAAGACATGTTATCCCTTTTATTTTCATGTTTGGATGTGTGTTTATAGATATAAATTAGCAGTAATTGATATCGTTATCAATAAAGATATAAATTTAAAATGTTTAAAGTTGTTTAAAGTTTCGTTATTCACATGCTTCTTAAGGAGGTATTTTCACTTTAGCTAAATGATAGAGATAGTGCAATCTCTTTATATTCAAATACTTAACGTGTTTTTGTTGAGATATATATCAAGGTTTAATGTAGATAACTTTTATAAATTAAATTGACAACGTTATCAATTGATTGTAGCTTCAGCATGAATATAACCCTAACAAAAAATGGTAACTAATAATGAAAAACTATAAATGTACCTTTGCCCTTATGCTTATTTTCTGTTTGGGAGTACAAGGTTGTGGCTCTGAAGAGCAAGTAATAGAAGAACTACCAATACTTGAAATTCCAGTTGAGGATGCTCCAGTAGAGGATGTTCCAGTTGAGGAAATTCCAGTTGAGGAAGCTCCAGCTGAGGAAGTTCCAGTTGAGGAAGATCCAGTTGAGGAAGTTCCAGTTGAGGAAGCTCCAGCTGAGGAAGATGTTGAACTTTCTGCATTTGAACTAGCGATGGCAAAATGTAATAACCCTTGGAATGAGCTAGGTGTAGCGTTAAATGATAATAGTGAGTTGCTAAATGACCCATTATTATCGACATGTTATCGTGTGTCAGGGGTTGTTGATGGCTTAATTGATGACAATATTGACTTGTCAATTAATGGTGCTGAAACGCTAGCGGTGGCAAGTGAGGGGCAATTTGAATTTGTTACTCCTTTTATCAGTGATGAAACGTTTATATTGAGCGTAAAAACTGCAGCAACAAAACATCAATGTAATTTGATTAATAACAGCGGCACAATTAATGATGAGCAAGCCAATAACCTTATTGTTCATTGTATAGCTACTACCAGCCAATGTGATAAAACCACAGAAAATATTACTGATGATAAAAACTTCTCAGGTAATAATATTGAAGGAATTGAGAGTCTTGTTAGTGATATTGAATGTGGTGTAGAACCATGGCGAGAAGCAGCTAACGAACGTATCAATAACATTCGTAAAACGTCAGGTACTATTACTATTGTTGATAAAAATGGTGAGCCAGTAACTAACGCTAAAGTGAACTTAACCCTTAACCGTCATAACTTTAAGTTTGGGGGAATTGCTCAGGCAAAATTATGGCATGGTGAAGCCGATGATGTTGCAGATCTATATAAAGCGGCTTATTTAGATTTTGGTTTTAATAAAGGTGGTTTTCAAAACGCTTTAAAATATAAATTAAGAGCAGGTTTAGAGCCTTTAGTACCAGCTATGCTTACTTGGTTTAAAGCGCATGATATCCCTGTGCGTGGGCATGCGTTGATCTGGCCAAAATGGACGAATATGGAAACAACAGTATCAGCACAAGATGCATTAGATATGGGCATTACCCAAGGAGATGTTGCGAACCTTCCCAGTGATGAACTGAAAATTTATGTTGATACCACGATTAGAAATTGGGCGAGTAAGTGGGATGTTGTTGAGTGGGATGTTGCTAACGAATTACGAGGTCACTACGATGTGCAAGATATTCTAGGCTATCAAGAAGAAGCACATTGGTACAAATTAGCTAAGGCCAATGTTCAAAATTCGGCGACATTATTTATTAATGATAATCGAATTATATCAGATAGCAGTGAAACTGTGGTTTCAGATAAAGTTGCAGGCTATAAAAGTAATGTTGAAAGTATTCTTGCAGACGATACGTTAAATGAAGGTCATGTTGAAGCGCTTGGATTTCAAAGTCGCTTTGGTTCGATGTTATCTGCGGATACTATTTATCAACGTTTATCCTATTTTGATGACTTAAATCTGCCAATTTCAGCGACGGAATTTGAGATTAAAGATGACTTGATAACCACAGAGATTGACCGCGCTGTTTTAACTGAACGAGTGATGACTGTTTACTTTAGTAAAGAAAGTGTCAGTGATATTTTAGTCTGGACATTTTTTGAAAGCTCTAGCCGAAGTGATGCTCGCCATTTAGTCGACTTAGAAGGCAATGCTAATTTACGAGGAAAAACGTGGTTGTATTTAGTTAAGAAACATTGGAATACCGATGTTACCACTTGGTTAGATAGGCAGGGGGAAACACAGCTAAACGGCTTTAAAGGTGAATATACTGCAACGGTATCTTTTACAAATTACCCTGATGAGCAGGTTGACTTCTCTTGGATTGATGGCACAAAGGGTAAAACAATTCAGTTACTTAATTACGCCAATGGTAGCGACAGTGCAACACCTGCTAGTTTCAGTATTGATAGTTTTGAAAATACTGAAGTAGAGGAAGGCGTTATGTTTACTAGTACAGTACCGACCCTGTCAGGTGATGATAATATTGGCGCTATTACTTGGACTGTAACCGGTGATGATGCCAACTTATTTAACCTTAACTCTATAACTGGCGTTTTAAGCCTTACAGCACAAGACTTTGAATCACCAGCTGATACTGATATTGATAATAACTATGCGGTTATTTTAACTGCGACGGATGCTGTTGGTAATTTTGCAGAATTAGCTTTAGAGCTCGTTGTAACTGATAATCTTGCCGATAACCAAGTACTAGTAAACTTCACTATTGATGAATTCATTACCACAACAATTGCTGAAAATGTAATTTATAGCAGTGAGCTGCCAAACCTTTCTGGTGATGAAGCAGTTGGTAGTGTTATTTGGACTGTTGAAGGCGATGATGCTAATTTATTTGTTGTCGATTCATCGACAGGTGCATTAACTTTAGCGGCTCAAGATTTTGAAAATGCTAATGATTTAGCTGGAGATAATGACTATCTAGTAACACTTGTCGCGACTGATTCAGAAGATAATTTCGCCCAACTAGCATTAGTTATTTCAGTAACCAATGTTGATGAAGTTGTTGTTTATTCACCACCTGAGATTAGTGGTGACAATGGTGATATTTCGAGTGTTATCAATGCTGGTGATTTAGTTTTTACTCGTCCAGCCCTGGCGACGGAAACGACACTTGATGGTGGCGCTGCCACAGTTGAAGGTAATAAATGGAAGTTATTCAATTGGAGTGAAGCCGAAGCTTACTGTAGTGATATTGGTGCAAGATTACCAACTAAAACAGAGTTATCAGATAACTTATTAACGTTAGTTAATGATGCCGACTTGGTTAGCAATGGCAGTTTCTCCGCTACCGAGCATTGGCCTGTAAATAAAGGTTACTGGGCTAGCACTTTTCCTGAGGATGGTAAACATCACTTAATGAAAACAAGCATAGATCCGGCAAAAATGTCAGCTTTAGCTGATACCAACCGTCAATATGTAACTTGTGTTAGATAAGTTTATTGTTGGTTAGTAATGCTTGTTCAGCTGTATTAGTTAGATAAATTAAAGCCGTATCATGTTGATACGGCTTTTTTATTGGAGATAAATATTCTTAAAAGGAAAGGGCTATCTCGTTAGTATTTTTATCAATGTTAATCGTATGCACAATATTACTGTCACCTTGGCTTACAGTAACTTGATACTTGCCATGGAAAGCACTGACATCAATTTTTCCAGCGCTATTCGTTTGTTTAGTTTCATTTGTTTGCCAGTGGTTATTGATAAGATATAGCCAAATTTTACCATTAAGGGGCAAACTCATATCCCAGTTTAATAGTCCTCTGGTTTCTTTTTCATTGGTAGTTGATTTATCATTAGCTGAAGAGCGACTTGTTAAATTATTTAATACCGTCCATGCAACGATGCCATCTACATTAGGGTGGGAGAAAAGCACTTGCATGTACTCTTCAGTCATTTGAGCGCGCCTCAAGTGTGTTGGCTTGAAGTTGTAGCGTGGTGTATTTACTATTTCAAACTCAGTAGCAACGATAGGGAGGTTGAACTCATTAAATTGTTCAAGGCGCTGATAGACCATTTCAGGGGTAATGGAGTCAACTCTAAATCGTGCTTGTACACCAATAGCTTCAATAGGACCGCCGTCAGCAATTATTTCTTTAATAATTTTTTTGTATTCTACAATCCGATCAATATTGGCTGGTGGGGCTGAAATAATTCTATTTTCATTAATAAATAAACGAGCATCTTTATTTCTAACGTGTTTTTGTGCTTGCTTGAACCAATCAGCCATAATATCTCGACCTAAAAGGTTAGCAATTTCAAGATTGTCTAACGGTTCATTCATTACATCCCATTCGACAACATCCCAACGCTTTGCATAGTCATATAGTTGAGCTTCTATAAAGTTTTTTAACTGCTCAGGATTGTTCTTTAATTTTTTGGCGTCTTTGTGCATAAACTGCCAGCCAGGGTAAACAAGTACATGACCGCGAGCGCTGATATCGTGTTGTTTTGCCCAATCTATTATTGGTTCTACAGTATCCGCTAATCTTTCTTTATGTTTGTATTTTAGCCCGTTGTTGAAGCCAATTTGATTAATGAAGTTTGGTAATACCTCTGCTTGTTTCGCAAATTTCTTAGTAGAGATTACTCCACCGAAGTTGAATTTATGGTTAAGTTGCTTTAACTCGACCTTAGCATTAGGTAAAGGAATGCCATTCTTGTCCTTTACCTCAACAGTGATTTGGGACTTACGGTATTTATTAATTCGCTGCTGAGCGTCAATGCGCCATTGTTGCTCACTCGTTCCATTTTTTTGTAATTCAATTTCAGCAATTATTTTTTCAATGCCGGTAATATTAGTACCGTCGTAAGTTTCTGCAAGATTTGTTTGTGCGTGTAGCGATAGTGATAATAACCAAAAGGCAGCAGGTACAATTATCGGTAATGTTTTTAGTGGATAGTTCATAGTACATTTACTTATTAAGTTTGGTATATGAAATTAAAATAACACTGAAGAATAACAGAGGTAAGGAAAACCTTGTTTAAAAGTGTTTAAAAATTATAAAATATTTGGCTGTTATGGAATAAAACAGACAAATATTTTATTGAAAATCGAAATTTAAGAACAGGGACTGGTAGAGTTTCTAATAATTAATTCACAGTCGAACACAGTATCAAACTCTTCAAAAGGTTGTTTTTTAATTCTTTTAATAAGTTTTTTTACGACGGTATTAGCCATTTGATTTATTGGTTGTTTAACAGTGGTGATAGATGGCCATATTTGTTGAGATACAGGAGCGTCATCATAACCAACCACAGATAAATCGGCTGGAATGTTAATTTTCATTTGCGCCGCTACTTTAAGAATTGCCGCTGCCATATAATCATTACTGGCAAAAATAGCCGTAGGTCTACTTTCTTGATTAAGTAGTTGTCTTGCGCAGCTTTCACCGGTTTCAAAAGTAAACATGCCCTGTTTTACATAATCTTCATCAAGTGTTAATCCCATATTTTCAAGTGCTCTTTGGTAGCCCTTATAACGTTTATGGGTGGCACCAAAGTCAGGGTGGCCTTTGATAAAACCAATTTTAGTATGACCAAGGGATATTAGATATTTGGTCATTTCAAAAGAAGCCTCTTCGTCATTACTCATAACATATGGAGAATCATGCTCACGTACAAAAGGGGAAATACGTGCAAACGGTATGTTTTTTTCATCAAGTAGAGCGATAAGCTCTTTATTATCACAAAGTGGATGAGTAAGAATAAAGCCATCTTGAGTTGAGTATTGGGTTATCGACTCGACACTTTTAATTAAATCAGGGCTGTTGTGATCACAAGGGTGAATTTGTAAGTTATAACCTTGCTCAATACATTGGGAGAGGGCCCCGTTTTGTAATTCAAGGATATAGCCCGGATTAGGATTAGAGTAGAGTAGGGTGATAATAAAAGACTGTTGACCTCTAAGCCCTCTTGCTAATGGGTTACGCTTAAAATCTAATGCTTTAACTGCTGCATGTACCTTTTCTTGTAATACAGGTCTGACATTAGGTTCATCATTAAGCACCCTTGATACTGTTTTAACCGAAACTTCGGCAACAAGAGCAACATCTTTAATAGTAGCTTTAGCCAAGGTATTCCTTTAATTGTTATCAGCTATAATTTATTAAAATCATAGCATTAACCTTGAAGCCCCGCAATCTAAAGAAAACTGTTTTAGACACCGTTATCAATTTGATGTTACTATTGGTTGTGACAACGTTATCAGTTTTATTTTAATCGTTGATATATTAATTGTGAGCTTTCAAATGAATTATAAACAAGAAAAGCGTAGGGCAGCTATTAAAAAAATTGCTTTTGTTGTTGGTGGGATAGCTATTGCACCAACATTAATCTCTCAATCATTAGCAAAACCCTTTTTAGCCAGTAATCCCATTTTGCCCTTTCAAATATCTTTATCTCAATGGGCGTTTGAAAGTGAAATTTTTGGCAAAGGACGTGATAACTACAAATGGTTTAAAAAAATGTTAGAGGAGGATCCTCAGGCTGTTTTGCAAGGCTCTATGGATACAACTGACATTGTTGTTAAAGCACAGAAGCTTGGTTTACATGGCGTTGATTTAGTCACCTCGATGATTTATGGACATAGAAATAATACGAAGTGGTTACGTAACTTTAAGCAAAAAGGCAAAGACCATGATGTTTCATTTATTTGTTTAATGGCTGATACCGCTACAAAAATTGGGGCAAGTGATTTATTAGCGCGCAAAAAAGCAGTAGATGATCACAAGCATTGGATAGAAGCGGCAGTAGAGTTAGGGTGTGAGCATATCAGAGTAAATCCTTTTGGTGATGGCACCTATTTACAGCAAATGAACCAATGTTCAGAGTCTTTATATGAATTAAGTGAGTTTGCTAGCAATGTTGGCATGCAACTTACCGTTGAAAATCATGGCCACCCTTCAAGTAATGGCGCATGGTTGAACATGTTAATAGAATTAACTAATCATAGTAATTTAGGTCTTTTTCTAGATTTTGGTAATTTCTTTATGGGTGGTTTTAATGCTAAACCTAGACGCTGGTATGATTTAAAACAAGGTGTAATCGACTTAGCTCCATTTACGGTTGGAATAAGCGGTAAAGCACGAAGTTTCTTACCTAATGGTGATATTGAAATGATTGATTATGATTGGAATATGGAGCAGGTATTGGCATCAGGCTTTAATGGTTGGGTTAGTGCTGAATATGCTGGAAAAGAGTATTCAAATACTCAAGGAGCCCAAATGATTATTGATAAATTGAGAAAGCTTCAAGAAAAACATAAACAAAGTCGAACTAATTTAATGACTTAGTATTTAATTTTGATTTTTGTTGATAACGTTGTCAATAGTGTTCTATTATTTAAGTAGATTGTTAACCGAGATAAGGCTAGCAACTAAAAAGTCATCTTTGAAGTAGGAATGAGAGAGTAAACAATGAAAAATAAAATAATGAAGTTTGTTCAAAGTAGTATTCTACTGTTATCAATAATTTTTTCTTATCAGGCGACAGCCGGATTAATAATGCGCGATCAAGGCATGGTATATGATGATGTTTTAAACATCACTTGGCTGCTTGATGCTAACTATGCCAAAACCAGTGGTGCAATTGACGCTGATTCAAGTGGTAAAATGACTTGGACAAATGCCAATGCTTGGGTCGACTCAATAAATGTGGGTGGTTTTTCTGATTGGCGCTTAGCTACAGTAGATACTGTTAATAGCGATAAATCAGAACTTGCCCATATGTTTATGGTTAATTTAACTAATACCGATAGCTTAATAAATAAAAGCTTCTCTGATGTAAATACCGGCGAAAAATATAATTTTAGTAACCTTTTTGGCAGTAGGTATTGGACTGACACATCGGTTAATGACACTAAAGCATGGTCTTTTAGTTTTAGTAATGGCAGTGAAAATGGTAATAAATTAAAATCTGAGACTTTTAAAGCATGGGCAGTTAGAGAGGGTGATGTAATGTCATTTTCTGTGCCAGAGCCGACGAACATAGCAATATTTATTATAGGTATTATGGGCTTAATTCATGTTAGGCGTATTAGTAAAAAATAAATATTAACGGTGTATTGATAAGGTCATTTTTTTATTTGGGTATGATAACGTTATCAATACTGTGGAAGAATTACTTTATAATCATTACAAGGATTTTGGATTAAAAAGTGTTTAATAAAATGCAGACAATAAGCATTAATAAAGATAGAGCAACAGCCATGATTAAAACGAATAAGATCATAAACCCATATATGAAAATTGCAATAGCACTCTCATCGGTACTTATAGCAACTGTTTCAAATCTGAGTTACGCCGAGCTACTTAACTCAAAAACACCTATTACGCCGCAAGAGATGGTTAAAAAAATGGGTTCAGGGGTCGACTCTACTTGGTCTGAAGTGCCTAATAAAATAGCTGAATATACTACGGATGCTAGTGTTGCTTTTGCTAACAAGGGCTTTAAACATATACGTTTACGTCTTGCTCAAGATCCCGCGGCGGATACGTGGACGTATTTAGATGAACAAATTCAAGATGCTCTAGACAATGGCATGATCCCTATAATTGCTAATCAATCTCATGCCTTTGAAGACAATCCTACAGCACAAACTCAAGCCGACTGGGTACAGTGGTGGCAAGATATGGCCGTACATTATAAGGATTACCCATACGAGCTAATGTTTGATTTGATCGTTGAAATAGCGGCGAGTAGCCCGTTATCAAATGAGCCTATTGATCAATTAAATGAAGCTTATGAACAAGCAGTTACCGCTATACGTGGTGCTGGTGGCTACAATGATAAACGTATCGTAATTTTTAGTGCACACAAGCGATCTGATGCAACAAGAATGAATCAGCTTGATATTCCAACGCAAGGTAATAACTTTCTAATTGGCGAGTTTCATGAAGGGTATGCGTCAGGACCAAGTACAGATTCAACTAATCCTCATTATTATTGGGATGGCGGAGAAGATGAAATTCAGTTAATGACTGACCGAGCTGATGCTGCTGTAGCTTGGAGTGAATCAACAGGTATACCCATATGGGAAGGTGCGTGGATGCCGGGTAACTATAACAAAGGTAATGATTATGATATTGCTAGACAAATTAACTTTGTAGAAGATTTTGTTAAAGTGCTTAACGATAGAAATATTCCACACGCGGTCAATGCGACCAAGAAGTTTTATGATGTTGCCACTAATCAATGGAATGAGTTAGAAGAAGTCGTTGATGCTATTATGATGCTTCGTCTTGGGCTTGAAGGTGAAGACCCTGACGTTGATAAGCAAGCGCCTGTATGGACAAACACTACTTTTACTTTACCTGATGCTGAACAAGGTGACATTTACAGTTATGACCTTTCAGTTGATGTTAGTGGACCCGAAGGTGGAGCCCTTATTTTTGCTAAAGTCTCAGGCTCTGATTGGTTAAATGTTAGTGAGTTAGGAGTGATTACTGGAACTCCTTTATCTACCGATACGGGTGAAAATATTTTTATTATGAGTACATCTGATGGGATAAACAACTCAGCAGGTGCTGTTAATGCTAGTTTTATTATTGATGTGATTCCAACATCTGACCTAGAGCCAATAACTGCGCCAGAGCCGATAACTGAGCCAGAGCTAATAACTGAGCCAGAGCTAATAACTGAGCCAGAGCCAATAACTGATCCAGAGCCAATACCTGAAATAGTATCAGAGCCTCAACCAGAAAGGCTTGAATCTTCATCTGCGGGTAGTCCAGGTTTATCTTTATTTGCAATACTTTTTGTTTATTTATTAAAAAGTATTATTACAAAAAAAACATATAGGAAAAATTCATTGTGAAAAAACAGTCATTAGTCGCAACTAGCCTCTTAGCCGCTTTTATAACAGGTGCTTGTACAGCCGATACAAATATCCAAGCAAAGCCAATTGTTAGCCAGGTCAAAGCAAAAAAACTTATTAAACCTAACGTATTATTTATCGCAGTAGATGATTTGCGTGTGCAATATGGACCCTATGATTTTGACAAAGCTATAACTCCTAATATTGACCGTTTGGTCAATCAAGGGGTCGCCTTTACTCAGGCTTATAGCAATGTGCCTGTGTGTGGTGCCTCGCGCGCTTCGATGTTAACAGGTGTTCGTCCAACGATTAATCGCTTTGTTGCTTTTGAAAGCGCTGATAAAGTGGCTCCTTGGGCACCATCTATTGCCAAAGTTTTTTCTGACAATGGTTATACAACCTACAGTTTGGGAAAAATATTTAATAACTTAACTGATCATGCAAATGATTGGAGTGAATTTCCTTGGCGCCCTGAAGGGGCTAAAAATGAAGATTCAACTAGCGGTAATAAAAAACAAGCAAGCTTATTATCACGGCATGATTATGTAACCTCAGATGGTGTTGCAATGGCTAAAAAAGGTATTAAAAATCATCCCGCTTTTGAAAAAGCAGATGTCGTGGATGATGCTTATAAAAATGGCAAGATAGCAAAACGTGCCATTAGTGATTTAAAACGATTGAAAAAAGCAGGGAAACCATTCTTTTTAGCCGTTGGTTTGAAAAAACCACATTTACCTTTTAATGCGCCAAGTAAATATTGGGACCTGTATGATGAAAGCACAATTGAACTTACGAAAATACCCTTAAAAGCTAAGGATTCTCCAAGTCAATCCGATCATAATTGGAATGAGCTAAGAAACTATGGCCATGATGGGGCTATGCCAAAAAAGGGCAAAATGTCTGATGAAATGGCACGAAAACTTATCCATGGTTATCATGCCGCTACCAGCTATAGTGATGCATTAATTGGCAATATTTTAACTGAGTTGGAAAGTTTAGGTTTAGAAGAAAATACTATTGTTGTTTTATGGGGGGATCATGGCTGGAGCTTAGGTGAACATACTCATTGGGCTAAACACTCTTCTTATGATGTCACTAATCATATTCCATTAATTATCAAAGTGCCGGGCATGACTAATGGAGAATTTTCCAAAGGTTTAGTTGAGTCAGTAGATATATTTCCTACCTTAACCCAGTTGGCTGGATTACCTGCACCAAGTTCATTACAAGGTGACTCCCTTGTACCGATGTTGAAAAATCCACAGGCTACAGTCAATGACGCTGTTTATCCTCGATGGAAAAATGCTGACAGTATTCGTACCCCAAATTATATGTATACCGAATGGCGAAATAAGAAAAATAACAAAGTGATAGCAAGAATGTTATTTGATCACCGTGTTGACCCTAGAGAGACAATTAACGTCGCTGAAAATTTTAAATATGCTCAAGTGGTAGTTGATTTACATAATCAGTTAGCTGCCCATATTGCGCAGGTTGAAAAATAATAAATATTTCTAAGGGTGATTTGATGACAAAAATAACAATCAAAGATGTAGCACTAAGGGCTGGGGTTTCTGTTAAAACTGTGTCACGAGTGATAAATAATGAAGTTAACGTTCGTGCCGAGATGCAAGAGAAAGTTAAAAAAGCGGTAAATGAATTAGGTTTTCGTAGAAACCCCTTAGCGAGGGCACTACGGAATCAACAGACGTCTATTTTAAGTTTACTGTATTCAAATCCCAACCCTGGTTATATTCTAGAAGTACAAAACGGTATTCAAGCGCAATGTGATCTTGATAATTATAATTTGCAAATATTGCCTTGTGATCATAACGATGAACATTTTTTTGAAAAGATAGAATCGTTATTGCAACGTTCATCGACCGATGGGGTATTATTGATAGAGCCACTTTGTGATATGCCAGAGGTCATTGATTTATTGGATAAATATAAATTACCTTATGCGCTGATATCTCCAGCAACTTCAAAGCCTAAAGCACCTTTTGCTCGCTCTAACGATGAGCAAGCCTCATATCAAATGACAGAATACTTGATATCTCAAGGGCATAAAGATATTGCTTTTATTATGGGTGACCCAAGCCATGGTGATAGTCATCAGCGGTTAAAAGGTTACCAAAATGCTTTAGCTGAATATAATATTTCAGTAGATGATACATTTTTTGAGCAAGGCTATTTTACTTTTGAATCAGGTGAAATATCAGCTAGACGATTATTGTCACTTAAAAATAGGCCTTCGGCCATTTTTGCTAGTAATGATTATATGGCTGCAGCGGTATTAAAAGTTGCCGCACAAAAGCAGATTAAAGTACCACAAGAGCTCTCTATTGTTGGTTATGATGACACCCCTGTATCAAAACAAATATGGCCTGCACTAACAACGGTTAGACAACCAATACGAGATATATCTTCACACGCGACAAAAAAACTCATTGCTCAACTTAATAAATGCTCATTTGATGAGGTAAAAACCTTGTTTGAATGTCAACTAGTGGTGCGAGAGTCAACCAGTGTTTGGGCAAGTGATTAAGGTGTATGACGGTCGTATTAGTGTGTCTTTAATTGTTAAGTGGTCAGGCGGCCTCTGTTACCTATTGTTAGTTACGATGATACGCCAGTATTTTACAAGGAATTGAAAAAACGCCTTTATTACTCCGCGCATCAATAAATTTCAAATAAGAAGCAAAATTATGAAACGAATAAAACTACTTTCTATTTATACTGTGCTGATTTTATTAGGGTGCTCCTCTACTAATGAGTCGGTTAATCATTATGTCTATACCGAAGAGCCTACCGGTCGTCGATTAAAAGATATCGTTGCTGATAAGTACCCAAGCAATGTTTATATTGGCGGAACCATTCAATACCGAGAATTGAATGGTGCTAAAGGGGAGTTATTGAATAATGAATTTAGCTATATAACCCCTGCGAATATTTACAAACAATCACACATCCATTCAAAACCGAACAAGTGGAAATGGCAAGCGCCAGATGACTGGATTCAACAGGCTAAAAAAAATAATCAACTAGTACGACTGCATGCTCCTATTAGTCCTCAAAGCTCAAAATGGGTTAGAGATGACGCTAGAACGGCACAAGAATTGGAGCTAATGTTGGTTGAATTTATGACCGCTTTAGCAAAACGTTATAATAATGAACCTCATGTAAAATGGCTCGATGTGGTTAATGAAACTATTACCGAACAAGGTACATGGTTTGGTCCAAAACCTGGGGTGACTGCATGGGAAAACCCTTGGACTAAAATAGGTTTTATTACTGATATTTCGGATAAATTCCCTTTGCTTCAAAAGCTAGGTGTGCCGAAATACATTGTTCAGGCATTTGAAATTGCCAATGAACATGCCCCTAATTTAACCTTGGTGCTTAATCAACACCGAATGACCTCTCCAAAATCTATTGCATTAATGAAAGAGTTAGTCATGTATTTACGAGATAGGAATCTACGTATTGATGCAATAGGCTGGCAGGCGCACCTTCGTGAAGAATATGTCGACTTTGCCAATATTGATAGCCAAGCAATTAAAAACCTGGATAACTTAATTAAATGGGCTCATCAGAATGATTTTGAGTTTCATGTCACAGAAAATAATATTCATATTAAAAATAATAAACCTTATAAGGCAGATATAGTTGCTAAAGCTTTTGGAAACATCACTGAAACGTTACTTGAAAATCATCAAGCAGGAGTGGTGGGATGGAGTTTATGGACATTGGCTAATGCTCCTCATTTTAAAGCTAAAAATATAGAAATATTAGGTTTATGGGATGAGCAATTTAAGCCTCAAAAAGCTTATTATGAAGTGCAAAGAGTATTGGAAAATACTAAGTGATAAACGTTCAGGTTACTTAAGGCTACTTTAGTGATTTATGTTTGAGTATTGTTACAGCCTATTGTTAATTCAATAGGCTGTTTTCATTTTAGTTGTTCGTATACCAATTGCACTAACTAAGTGATCGTTTACAAATGGCTTAAATATCCAATAACATCGTTACTTTCAATCCTAATAGCCAGCTATTGGGATTGAAAGCGCCTTGTTCTTTAAAATTTATTCTCATTAAATTATACAAGCTTAATCAAAATGGTATTACTGTTGATACTGCGCCATGTAAAACTGTACTTTTTTTATGTCTCCTAACTTTTGATAGTAACTGATCAAGGAGGATATAAGTTGTTGATCATTAGGGTTAACTCTTAGTGAGTTTTCTAAAACAACTACTGCCTTCTTTGTTTCATTGTTGGTATCTAAGGCAACCGCATAAACATAATGATAATAGGGTAGGTTAGGGGATAATCCAGCCGCTATCTGCAGGTGCTTTATTGCCACAATCATATTTTTTTGCCTAACTTGCTGTAGGCCTAACGCAAATTGTGCCATAGCATTTTCGGGCATAACTTTTACTGCATTAAATAACAAGACTGTGGCTTGGCTATCTTTACCTGTTTGACGATACAAGTCAGCTAAGTTCACCATGGCAGGTACAAACTTAGTATTTATGGATAACGCCTTTTTATAAAGCTGTTCAGCCTTAGATATTTGACCTTGTTTAGCATAAAATAGCGCTAAATTTTGGTGGCTATTAGCGGTATCATTATTAACAAGTTGACTGATAATGTAATTATTTTGAGCATTAGCTAATTGCTGCGCTTGCACTTTAGGTAGTTGTTCTAAAGGCACTGCAGCTAAAACTCTGGCGACCTCCATTCTAATGGCTTTATTGCTATATGAATTACTCGTATCAAGCAATGACGCTAAATGTTGATATGCTTGTTCTGTTGGTAGCATTTCTATAATACCAAGTGCTGAACGCTGTATTTTACTGTCAGTATTTTTTAAAGAAGCAATCGCGGTGTTAAGGGTTTCTTGAGTAGGGTATTGCGTTAATAAACTTAGCGCGCTTGCTTTAACAATGCTCGCCTGTGTCGTATCGTGTGCTAATTTATTCAATAAATCATGACCGGTAGCCCACTGCTTTCTGCCGGCATAGAGTGTTTTAGCAAAATGGGTCATGCGTTTTTGACTTGTTGGATACCAGCTCTCAACTTTTTTTACCGCCCAATCGATTGATTGCTCTTGATGGCAAGTATTACAAGCATTAGGCAAGCCAAGTTTTTTTGATAAATCAGGACGAGGAATACGCAAACTATGATCTCGCCTTGGGTCTACGCTCATGTAGGTAGTTTCGGGCATGTGACAATTTACACATTGTGCGCCTGTATTAGTAATATCATGCTGATGATGTTTAGGTGTATCAAATACTTCGCGTTTATGACATTGAGTACAAACCGCATTGTCAGGAGCGCGTAACTTCAAGCTATGAGGTTCATGGCAATTACTACAGACTACGCCTTCGTGATACATTTTACTTTGAATAAAAGATCCATATACATAGTCTTCATCTTGAATTTGACCATCACTATGATAAATATTTTCATCTAGTAATTGTAGATGATGGCTTTCATCAAATTTTTTACCTAAATAGTTTTCTGTCAGTGCACTGCGTCTGCTGTGACAGTGTGCACAGGTATCAAGTTGTAAACTCTTCTCATGGTCTTTGTTAGGTGTGAATTGTGCAGTATTTCTGTCAGGAATTATTTGCCATAACCCTTTAGGCGCTAGGTTAATTAAACCATTATTCTGTTTTATACTAGCACCATTTTTTGCCCACATTTGGTGGTCTTTACCTGCACCATGACAAGACTCACAAGCAACATCAATATCGGTCCAAGTACTATTGTAAATTAACTTCTCATCATCAAAGTTTTTTTCAAAGCCAGTAGAGTGGCATTCAGCGCAGCGACTGTTCCAGTTAAAATAACTACCTGTCCAATGTAACATATCATCAAAGGGGATCTCCCCTTGGTCGGCTTGTAGGTGGTACCAACGTTGGCCGCCTTCAGTTTTTGGGCGGCTATCCCAAGCGATTGATAAAGCTTGTAACCTTCCTTGCCCAAAGTCTACTAGATACTGCTGTAATGGAGTAAAACCAAAGGTATATAAGATTTTATATTCAGTTAGTACACCTTTTTTATTTTGGGTTTTGACAAAGTACTGTTCATTTTGGCGATAAAATTCAGCGGTGGTGTTGTGAAACGAAAACTTCGTCTGATCAAAATCTCCCAGTACAGTGTTTTTATTCACTGGCTGCATAGCCAAGTCATGGTGAGAGTTTTTCCAATCGTTAAACTGCTGCTGATGGCAATTAGCACAGGCAGCTTTGCCAATAAATTTTTCAGAGGGGACTGGATCGTTGTTCGCAAAAGAATGGGGGGCGAATGAACTCAAAAAGAACAAAATAGTGATTGAAAAAATCTGCATAACACTCTCAAGGTAAGTGTAAAGAAAAGGACAGTGATAGCACTATATCACTGTCTTTGCATGGACAATAAGATCGTATTGATTTTCCTATTGATAAGAAAAACTAGTACTCGTTTTAATATCATTTACCGAGCTGCCGATATGTACAGAGAATTGACCTTGCTCTGCTAGCCAGTTTTTAGTGTTTACATCCCAAAAAGATAAATCGCGTTGGGTTAAAGTAAGCATAACTGTTTGACTTTCACCGGGTTGTAAGAATACTTTTTCAAAGCCTTTTAGTTCTTTTACTGGGCGAGGAACACTCGATTCTTCATCATGTAGGTATAATTGAACAACTTCTGCTCCAGCCACTTTACCGGTATTGGTTATTTTTACGCTTGCTGTAATGGTTTCACCCGCAGAAATGACATCTTTGTTAAGGGAGATGTCACCAAAAGAAAAATGGGTATAACTTAGGCCATGGCCAAAAGGAAACAATGGTTCAATGTTTTGCTGTTCAAACCAACGGTAACCAATAAAGACACCTTCAGGATATGTAGAGGTTTTTTCATTGTAATCATTAAGTACGATTGGTGCTGTATCGGTTAATTTTTTTGGCAATGTTATTGGCATTTTTCCTGATGGATTAACATCGCCAAACAATATGTCAGCATAACTATGTCCAGCTTCCATGCCGCCATACCAGCCCCAAACAATAGCATTGGCTTGTTCTGCCCATGGCATTTCAACCGCTGAGCCACCGATAACAAAGACCACTGTTGTTGAGTTTACCGCAATTAAATCACTGATAATATCATCTTGGTTATTCGGTAATACCATATTTGACCTATCTTTCGATTCACGATCATCAGCATGGCTTAAGCCTGCATAATAGATTACAGCATCGGCATTTTTTGCTGCTGCTAAATATTCATCTTTAGTGCTAAATGGACTACCTGGAGCATTCCAGCCTAACACAACGTTATCAGCACCATCATATCCAAGAGTAAAAACATATTTTTTGCCTTGTTTTAACGTTAACTTGTGTTGGTAAGTCTTGTCACCGCTTAAGGTAGTATTGATCACTTCTTTACCATTAATCACTAAGTTAACATTGCCTTTACCACCTAGCTTCAACACATGTTCACCGCTGGCTAGCGGCATAATGTCAGCTTTTAAATTTATATGTTGAATAACATCACCTAGCGGCGAGTTATAACTAGATTCAGGTAACCAGCCATAATGTGCAGCTTTTTTATTGCGATCTTTGGTTTTATATTCAATTAATCGCCAAGCGGGTGTGCCCGTGCCACGATTATTGGTTTTAACAAAATCTTCAGCAATAGGTTGCACACCACTTTGACTGCGGGCGCGCATAAACTGTATTTCAACATTATCACCAAGCTTATCTTTAAGACCTTGTAGAGGTGTTATTTCCCAAAGGGATTTTACTTGCGATGAACCGCCACCACTGCCATGTTTTTTATCGGCATTAGGACCTAATACTAAGATATTTTTTACTTTATTTTTATCTAAAGGTAATACCGTGTTTGTGTGATTAGCACTAGCAACACTTTCATTTTTAAGTAACACCACACCCTGTGTTGCTATTTGTCGAGAAAAATCTCTGTGCTCTTGGGTATTACGTTGGCCAGAAAAACGTTGTTTGTCCATCATGCCAATGCTTAATTGTACACGTAATATACGGCGCACTTTATCGTCAAGTACAGCTACGGGCACTTTGCCTGATTGGATCATCTTTAATAAAGGCTTAGCTAAAAAATAATCATCGTAACTCTTAGCGCGGGTGCCCATCTCTAGATCAAGGCCATTCATGGCAGCGTCATAGGTATTAATATCAACATCCCAGTCAGTCATTAACAAACCTTGGTAGCCCCATTCACCTTTTAGTATATCCATAATTAAATGTTTATTTTGATTGGCATTAGTACCATAAACATTATTGTATGACCCCATCATAGCGTAGGTATTACCCTCTTTTACTGCTGCTTCAAATGCTGGCAGGTAAACTTCACGTAAGGTACGTTCATCGGGCGTTGCATCAACACCATGACGATTTAGCTCTTGGGTATTAAGTGCAAAATGTTTTACTGTTGCAGCGACATCATTCGCTTGTATTGCAATAATTTCAGGCACCACTAATTTAGCGGCAAGAAAAGGGTCTTCACCTAAGTACTCAAAATTTCTACCATATAAAGGCAGACGAGCAAGGTTAACGCCAGGCCCTAAAATAACATCTTTATTTCGATGACGAGCTTCACTACCTAAAACATTACCATGCAGTGTAGCCATTTGCGGATCCCAACTAGCAGCAACTGCAGTCAGGGGAGGGAGGTAAGTCGCTTGGTCATCGTCCCAGCCTGCTGGTTTCCAACTGTCGCGAGATATCTGTCGGCGAACTCCATGAGGCCCATCACTCATTTCCATACTATGAATACCTAGACGTTCAACCGCAGCATTAGCGAACTTAGTATTAGCATGTACGAGTGATATTTTTTCTTCTAAGGTCAGTTGAGCTAATAAACTCTCAATATCTTGCTCTTTATTTTTGTGACGAAGGGCTTTTGAGTCCAGATTTTCACTCAATGTTTTAGAGGTTAAGTTGGCTTCAACATCTTGTTGAACACAGCCTACATTGCTTACTGATATTGCAAGTAAAGAAAAGTAAATAGGAATACTTTTAAGTTTAGAATAATTCATTTTATGGACCCTTAATGCTTTGTTATCTTTATATTGCTTTATCATTAAACAAAATGATATCGTTGTCAATGATGGTTGTGTCGATTAATAATTAAATTGTAATAACTTGTCGTGAAGGAGACGTATGCGACATTTATGATGATATAGAGACAACTTTTTTTACTCTCACTAGTTATTCTCCTTTGAGTGAATATCAAGGTGAAATATGACTTTATAAAAAGTAGAAGAATAGAGTAAGGAGTATTGTTTGTTATATATCGAGGCCTGTGACAGGGGTGTTTTTTATTTAAGCAAAATATACGTATTCTAAATAAAATAGTTAAGTAGGTTTTAAAATGAAAAATTTTCTTATGAAAAAAATTATATACAGTGGAGTCCTTTCCATCCATTTTATTCTGGCTTTCGTTGTCAATTCTGTCGGTGCAGCACAATTAAAGAAAAGTAGTACACTATCGATGAATGTACTCTTTATCACTATTGATGACTTAAATAACGATTTAGGTGCTTATGGCCATCATTTGGTAAAAAGCCCAAATATTGATGCTTTAGCAAAGAAAGGCATTCGTTTTGATAAAGCCTATAGCCAATCCCCAATGTGCACGCCAAGTCGCTCTAGTTTTATGACTGGTTTGTATCCAGACCAAACGGGCATTATTGCCCATGGTTCACATACTCAAATGACAGCACATTTTCGTGAGCATATTCCCAAAGTAACTACTTTACCGCAGTTATTTAAAAATAATGGGTACTTTTCTGGCCGTGTAGGTAAAATTTATCATCAAGGAGTGCCTAATCAAATAGGTACTTCGGGGGCCGATGATGCTGCTTCTTGGCACGAAACAGTCAACCCTATTGGTTTGGATAAAGACGTTGAGGATAAGATTATTGCTTTTAATGAAAAAGCACTAGTACGACAATCATTTGGTGGGGTATTAAGCTTTTTAGCTATTGGGGATGATGACAAAGCACATACCGATGGTAAAGTTGCCACAGAAACGATCAACATGATAAAAGACCATCATCCAGATAAAACGGGTAAGCCATTTTTCATTGGTGCGGGATTTTATCGACCTCATACTCCCTTTGTTGCGCCTAAAAAATATTTTGATTTATATCCACTAGAGAAAATAAAACCCTATATTGCTCCGAAAAATGACCGTAAAGATATTCCTGATATTGCTCTTCAAGATAGAGAAGGGCAGGTAGGGCTAACTCTGAACCAACGCAAACAAATTATCCAAGGTTACTATGCTGCGGTTTCTTACGTTGACGCACAAGTAGGACGAGTGCTTGATGCTTTAAAGCAACAAGATTTAAGTGATAATACTATTGTGGTTTTTCTATCGGACCACGGTTATGAACTAGGTCAGCACGGTTTATGGCAAAAGGGTAGTTTGTTTGAGGGATCGGCTCGCGCTCCGTTAATCATTTATGCACCAAATGTTAAGGATAATGGTCGCGTGGTAACATCTCCTGTTGAGTTAGTTGATATTTATCCAACACTAGCAAAGCTTACCGGATTAGTGGCCCCTGAGTATTTGGCAGGAAAAGATTTAACCCCCGCGCTTAATGATGTTGATTTTCAAGTGAGAAAGGGCGCTTATTCCGCTATTTTAAATCGCAACAAAGGGGATAATAATCAATTTGCTTTTACAAAAATACGGGGACACTCAATTCGCACCAATCGATATCGTTATACCGAGTGGGGGGAAGGGTATTTTGGCGCAGAGCTTTATGACCATAAAAATGATCCTCAAGAGCTTAAAAATTTGGCTGATAAAGTATCGTTAGAAAGCGTCAGAATCAAAATGAAGTGGCTTCTCAATGATGCCATGGATGATGCACAAAAACGCATTAAATCAATTGAATAGAGTTTTAGTTGATTTGGTTGCGGTATATTGAATAAGGTTTATTAACTAAAAACGCCTCAGTTACACTCATGTAGCTGAGGCGTTTTGCTTACCACTATAATAATTGGCGGTTAGTTGTACCTAAAATTTATTACGCATTGTGAATACTCTTAAAAAGCATAGGAGTAATAAACTGAAACTAATTGAACCTCCCTCAGAGTTGTCCTCTTCAGTTTTTGGCGTTGGCTCAGGTTCTGGCTTGGTGCTGACTATTATTGTAAAAGTATTATTTATTACTTGAGCTGTATCACTATCACTATCGGTGACGCTAAGGATAAAAATATTCTCACCTATATCATTACCGCTAGGTGTACCAGTGATATCTCCTGCTTCAGAAAGCGTTAACCATTGTGGCCCTGACACTTTAGCAAAAACTAAGATATCCCCGTCAAGGTCGTTGGTAAAAGTCATTATATTATTGGTATAAGCTTGCTCTTGTGTTGCTAGCTCAAGTGCTATATTTTCATTTGACCAAGTTGGGGCGTTATTTATTGGCTCAACGGCAATTTCTGCTGTTACGGTAATAATTAATTCGTTGTTGATAAATTCATTTGAATTGTTTGTGCCATCGGTAACACTCACTATAACGTTATTTTCACCAATATCTGAATTTGTTGCTGTACCCGTTACTTCGCCAGCATCAGAAAGAGACAACCAGTCGGGACCTGATACTTTGGCAAAAATTAATGCATCGTTATCTGCATCGGTTGCCAAGGCTAAAATATTACTGTTATAACTGATGTTTTCTGTTGCTTGTTGCAGTATGTTTTGAATGTTATTCCAAACAGGAGCTGCATTAGTAGGTGCATCACTAATAACGTTAATGGTTAGGTTTAATGCTGTTGTTGCACTTGCTTGTCCAGTGTTATCACTCACTTTTATTGCAAAAGTATTCTCACCAATATCATCGGCTGTCGGTGTACCTTCAATTTTTCCGTTTGACCATAACATTAACCAAGATGGTCCTGATGTTTTATAAAATGAAAGCTTATCATTATCATCATCACTAACGGCATCGGCTAGGCTGTTACTATAGTATTGTAAGATATTAGCATCATCTTTGGTGATATTTGTATCAGCCACATTAATGACGGCATTACTGGTGGTAATTATTAATTCAGGTGCTTTATTGCCTTCTTTAGAACTGAATTTATTTAATGACGTTAAACTATTCGTTAATGCAAATGACAGTAGCGAGTCGCTTTTTAATAGACTAGCCGTAACATTTATTTCTAACCAAGCATTTTTATCGGCACTTGCACTATTAATGAATTCTCCTAACGTAGGCATAGTATTCCATGTTAATTCATACTCATCCCATTCATTATTTATTTTATGGGCGCTGACTGTGTCGGTAACTGATTCTGAATAAACCTTTAAAGTAACTGACTCTATACTGCCTTTTACTTGATTGGTGTTAAATTTAATATGAGGTCTTGATTGGTCTCCCTCACTATTATTTATATTTATTTGACTGGCTGTTGGTTGTCCTTTGCCATTAGGGTTTGCTTCTTTAGTAAAGTGATCGTCAGTTGCCGTTAATGTTAACGTTTGTTGATAATTACTGGGTAGCTCAATAGCCGTTTCACCAATTACCGTAATGCTGTAGGCAGGAAGCTTAAGCAATGTAGGTAAGCTATTAACCATACCACCGGAAAGCACCTCTTCTGAGTGAATAAATGTTTGTGGTTTTGTCCAATATTGGCGAACGGATTTATTGCTTGTTGTTAAGTTTTCAGTGTTAACTGTGTAGCTTACTGACGAGGTATTTATTAACAAATAACGCTGCTCTTCATTAGCGCTGTTACTACCTTGCCAGCCGTAAATAGCATCATAGTCAGCATAACCTGTTGGTGAAACGGTTGGAGTGTCTGATAAGTTTATTTTGGCGATAGTGTCCATGCCTTTTAACACGCTGCCAAATGCTCTCATGGCAATGCCACCTGCAGATAAACTGTATTTTTGTGAAGATAAGTCGCCTTGACCATGATCTATGGTTAAACCACTAAAAGTATTGCCTAAGTAATGAGAGCCTGATTTTGCACCAGTTATCAGGTTATGTAATAAAGCAATCTCTACTCGTCCGTCGGTTAAAAAACTTTGTAGTTGATTAGCATTAAAAAGTGCATGGGCCCATGTGTTTCGAGTAGGGCCTGTTCCATCTTTCATATTAAATTCGGTGATCCAAATTTTTTTGTCACTAGGTAAATTGTTTAAAGAGGTGTAACCATGCCACGCTTCAAAAGGCTGAGCTAACATAATATCAACACCACTATTGGTGATAAATTGTTGCCATTGTTGGTTTTGCTCTTCATTGGTACCGAAGTAACTAGTACTTTTGTCTGCGGGTAATACCGGATTTAGCTCACTTCGTGTATAGGTGTGAATGATGATGGCATCGCACTTTGTACATTGTGATATTTTTTCATTCCACTCTAATGAGCGTGGATCTTTTTTCATGGTACTGACATAAGCAATCTCTACATGAGGATAAATCGCTTTAATGGCATCAGTCCAGATATCTGCTTTGCTGACGTAGTCTTGACCACTTGGAAACATATCTACATAGGCTTCATCTTTTAAAAAGAACTCATTGCCTAATTCTATACGGTTTATTGGAAGACTTTTGGCAGTAGCATCTGCAAGACCGTCAAGGGTATGCTGTAGATCTCTCGTTAATAGGTTAACGACAAAAATTGGCTCAAACCCTGCGTTTTGATACCCGGTTTTAAAATTACTAATTTTGTAGTCATAACTTCCTAAACTTTCTTCACCTGAAGAATTTATTTTTATTTGATTGCCTGTGGGCCAATCAAAGTTATTAGCAATGGTGCCGCCGGGGTAACGTATTATGGAAGTGCCTGTGTTCTTGTAAAGTTGTGTTAGTTCTGTGCGATCCCACGGATTTGTGCTCATCGCTGACATCATGTTGGCATTATAACCGATAAAGTCTGGCTTCAAAGCACTTGGTTCAGCAATGGTTAACTCAATCACTTCTGCCGCATTGGCTATTGGTGTAAATGTTAATGCAGTGCAAAGGAGCAGAAATACATTGTTAGATAGTTTTGTAATGGCTAATTTATTTTTCATAACATTGAGTACTTAATAGGGTTTATTTTTAAATAGGATGGAAAACAAAAAGGGCGCTGTATAAATACAAGCGCCCTTTGTTTATTTGGTCTTTAGGATGAAGTTATTATTTTTTAGTTAATAATCTTCGAGTAAATAGACCTACCATTAGGAATAAACCAGCAAATGAGAAACTACCCCCTTTACTTTCAACTTCTTCGATAACCACTTCTGGTGCGGTTACTGTCAGGTTTTGTGTTATTTCACTGCTGTTACCAGCAGAATTGGTGGCTTTCCAAGTAATAGTGTAAGTTTTACCTGGCTGATAAACAGTATCTTTAAAACCTGTAGTTGCGGTAATAGCACCATCTTTTTCATCAATGGCAACAGGAGCATCGGTTAAATCACTTAGTATAATAACAGCATCAACACTGGTTTTATGGAAGGTCAGCTCAGGTAAAGCACCTGAGAAAACAGGTACAGCATCACTAACTACAGTTACTTCTCTTGTTACTTCTTCAGCACTATTTCCCGCAGCATCACTAATATTGTAAGTTAAGGTATAAGAGCCAGTTGTAGACACATCAACACTACCAGTTACAACGATGTTTACGCTTATATCTCCATCTCTTTCATCTTCTGCCAACGCGCCAGCATCGGTATATTCTTCACCCTCAACCACTATTATATTGGTCTCACCTACTAAGGTAATAACAGGTGCAGTAGCATCAGTGCTTCCTACGGTAACATCTCTAGTTAGCGTCGCAATATTCCCTGCAGCATCGCTAACAGTGTAAGTGATAACATAAGTACCAATAACAGCGGTATCTACACTGCCTGTGGAGGTGATATTTGCAGTGATGTCACCATCAGTCTCATCTAGTGCGGTTGCACCAGCATCAGTGTAGCTTCCACCTTCAATAACACTAAAAGAGGCGTCACCAATTAAGCTAATAATAGGAGCGGAAGTGTCAATAACTTCTTCACTTACTATGCTGACAACTCGTGTCAATGTAATCGCTGCGTTTGCTTCAGCATCCATCACATCGTAGCTTAAGGTATAGTCACCCAAGGTTGAAGTATCAACGCTACCGCTAACACTAATGTTGGCAGTAATATCTCCATCAGTATCATCTAATGCCGTTGCGCCTAATTCATTATATTCTCCACCTATCTGAATACTGATGTTACTACCAGATAAAGTTAAAACTGGTGCAGTTCTATCTTCAAAGTAATCTAAAATACCATCGGTATCTACATCAGCTGTATCAGCAACACCATCGTGATCAATATCAGGTGCATCAAAGCTACCAATAGCATTTAATGGTTCTAAATCTTCACCGTCAAGCAAGCCATCATTATCGTCATCGTTATCATTAAAGTCAGGAATACCATCGCTGTCTGAATCTCTGCCTGCTGCTAATAATGCATCGGTATTCTGATCAGCGAATAAAGTTATACCATCAATCCAAAGATTGCCTAGGTTTTCAATAGTAGGCTTTAAGAGGATAAGTTCTACTTCGTTGGCCGTTTGAGTGTCACTAAGGTTTTTATCTAGTTGGAAGTACTGCCACTCGGTAGATAAATCAGTATCTGTCAGTGTTAAATTAACAAATACATCTGAGTCATCAGCATTTGCTTTAATCAATCTGGCTTTAACAAAAAATGCTTCACCAGTCGCAGCAAAACCTGCTACATCGGTTTTAGCCCAAAACCCTAACGAAACCTGCTCAGTTGCATCAATAGTTACAATATTGGCTTTGCTGGTTGCAGCATTGTTTACTTTGTAAGAAGTCTCTCCAATTTTTGCATCTTTTGAGGAAACAAATTTCACTACACTCCAGTTATCTTGTTCGGCATCAAGCAGTTCTAGCGTAGTTGTTGATGAGGCTAAAGCATTGATTAGGGGGGCAGTAGTATCGTCATAACCATCGTTATTTAAATCAGTTGCTGGAGTGGTACTATATGGATGAGTATCAGCACTGTTGATGATACCATCACCGTCAAAGTCATCACCTGGCTTAGATTCAGTGAAATATGCTTGTGTTGGATGGGCATCAGCATCGTTCATTAAACCATCGTCATCAGTATCGGTAATAACATTAAATTGCATTGTGGCTTTGTCGGTATCACTAAACAAACTAACATTATCAATTAAAATAACATCGCCAGCTTTGGCAGGTTGAATTTGTAATTTAATAATATCATTGTATTTGCCATCGGTTAAAGCTATGCGAGTGCCGGTAGTTAAACCACCTAAGGCAATCGCTTCATCGGCTTCAGCTTGTATGTCGGCAAAAACAAAGGTACGAGAGATAGGAGTCCACTCGCTTGCATTGATGATGGTTACATCATCTGCTAAATCAGGATCATCTTGGTTATCGACTAGTATAGGAGCGAGGAACTTATCAGATGTAGGTGCTCCTTTGCCGTTTAAACTGCCGTCTTCAGCTTTTAAAGTCAGTTTTATTTTGAGTGGTGCAGTATGGTCAGATACGGTAACCGCTTTTGCCCAGAATCTCAGTGTGATTGAAGAGAAGCCATCCCCAGTCATGTCTGGAGCACTTAAGCCTTTGTTATTTTTTGTTGTTGTCATTTCAATGGCTTTTGAACCATCAAAACTATTATCTACTGATGTATATGAAGCATCAGCTGAAACTTTAGCCCAGAAGTTAGCGCCAGCCTCAAAATCACTGTTAATGACTCTGTTGATGGTGATTTGTTGTAAGTCAGTATCACAAGGAGCACCATCTTGTAGATTCGTTACGCCATCGTTATCAAAATCATCACCGGCAGTGTAATCACAGGCGGCATAAGCACCTGAGCTTAATGATAACATTACCGCTGCAGCGACTGTTTTTAATGTATAGCTTTGAATACTATTGATATTGCTGCTTCTACTTTTCAGATATGACATAACTTAACCCCATAAAACTATTGTTTGAATTATAATACTGAAACAAAGCTTATTTAAGTATAAATCGTAAATAAACTATATTTCATTTTTAAAGTAATACAATTTTTAACACTTATTGACAACGATATCAATTCTTTTTGTCTTAGGATTGATAGCTTTTTCAGTGTTATTTAATAACTCGTTGTTTTATAGGGTTAAATATTTTAAAGGTGTTAGTTGTGTAGTTTTATTAAGCTTTGATATCGTTGTACTCGCTTGTTATTAGGTATAAACAAGGTAGCACTAATAAACAAATAAAGGTTGTGAATAAAATGCCAAAGCCAAGTGATACAGCCATAGGTACAATAAATTGAGCTTGGCGTGATGTTTCAAAAACCATGGGGGCTAAACCGCCAAAAGTGGTCAGTGTGGTTAGTAGTATTGGACGAAAGCGACGCATGCCAGCATTAATAATTGCTTGTTTAGGTTTGTGCCCTTGTGTTACTTGTTTATTGGCGTATTCCACCATTATTAGGCTGTCGTTGATTACCACACCAGCAAGGGCAAGCATGCCCATTAAACTCACAATGCTTAAGCCAAAACCTAACAGTAAATGACCTAAAATAGCACCCACAGCGCCAAAAGGAATAATGGCCATAATGAGTAAAGGTTGCAGGTAACTTTTAAAAGCAATGGCTAATAATATATAAATACCAGTAAGCGCAAAAAGGGTACCTAACTCAAGCTTAGAAACACTTTGCGCTATCTCTTTTTGATCACCACTCATTGAAACTTTTAATCCAGCAAACTGGCGAGTAAGTCTAAGAGTGAGTTGCTGATGAATAAAATCATTAACTTGTGGGGTTTTAGTTTCATCTTCTACTTCAATATAAAGCTGTTCTATACGTTGATTTTTATAGCGTTTAATTGTGGCCGGGCTGTAAGTTTTACTGATGTTTGCTATTTCATTTAAGGGGACAAAGCCGCCATCGCCCGTACTAATCAGTAGGTTTTCAATATCACCAGAACTTTGCCTTTCTCTTAATGGTAGCCGTACTAATACAGTGACTTCGTTTTGTCCTCTGTGCTGGCGGGTAACTCGTGCACCATACAGTGAAGAACGTAATTGTTTAGCAACATCACTTCCATTAAACCCTAAGCTTTGACCATTTTCATTTAAGGTTAATGACCATTGTGGGTTACCTTGCTCCATTGAGTTGGTAATACTGGTAATGTATTGTCCACTTTGCTGGTCACTTTGAAGGTAGTTTTGCGCTGCGATAGCTGCATTACTTAATACGTTAGTATCATTGTGTCTAAGCTCAAGAGTGATAGAAGCTTCAATTTGGCTGTTACTATTTTTTCGGGCACTTCCAAAACGCAGCTTGCCTAAATTGTTTAAAGATTGCTTGCCTAATAATTTTGATTGCTCTCGCCATAGGCTTTTTATATCAACTGAGCTAATTTCACGCTCTTCACTGTCAACGAGTAATAAACCTACTTCTAAGGTGTTTTCAAAAATTTCACTTCTAATACTAATAACTGCCTGCTCAATTTCGTTTTTTGAGAGCATCTCTTTAGCATTACTTTCAAGCTTGTCTTTTACTTTATTCATTTGCATTAAAGTAAAATCTTCAGGTAATACTATACTCGCTTTTACCCAACGGCCCTCCATTTTTGGCATTAAACTAAAGCCCATTTTTCCACTAAAGGCATAACCTAAAACCCATAATAAAATTAGCGAAGCAATAGATAATGTTAGAGCCGGCCATGAGAGGCATTTTTTCAATACCGATAAATACGGGTGTTGAATAAAGCTCTCTAAGGCTTTGTCAAAATTTTGTTGAGCCTTTTGCATGGCAAAACTAAAATAATAGGCTGATTTACTGAGTATATTATTACCTGGGGTTTTAGTTGTTTTTTGGTTAATTCTTGCCAAGTGTGCAGGTAATATAAATAAGGCTTCAAGCCATGAAATAACAAAGCATAGAATAACAACCACAGGTATTGCACCAAACATCAACTTCATAAAACCGGGTAAAAAGAGCAGAGGGATAAATGCGATGATGTTGGTTAATATTGCAAAGGTTAACGGTTTGGCAACTTCTTGTGCGCCAAGCTGCGCTGCACTTGAAAATGGCATGCCTTCTTGCATGTGCGTATAAATATTTTCCCCTGCAATAATGGCATCATCAACCACAATACCAAGAGCAATAATAAAGCCAAACATAGACACCATATTGATGGAAATACCAAAGCTTGGTAAAAAAAGAATAGCGCCTAAGAAAGCACTTGGAATACCGGCAACTACCCAAAAAGCTAAACGAAAATCAAGAAATAAACTCATAAAAAATAATACGAGCAGTAAGCCAAAAAATGCATTTTTTAGTAATAAACTAAGTCGTTTTTGGTAGTTTTTTGCATCGTCATCAATAATAGTTAGCCCTGCTGTAGGGGGAAGCAAGGCTTCTAACTCTGGCCACATAGCCTCTATTGCTTTACCTATTTTGTCGGGAGATTGCTCACCTACTCGGTAAATGCGTAAACTTGCGGCCAACTGACCATCAAAGGTGATCATTGATTTAGAATCAGCAAAGCCTTCTGTTATCTTAGCGACATCCTTCAGTTGTAATGCTCCGCCATTTTTGTCAGGCATTATGCTTAGTTGAGCAAATTCATCCGCCCAAAGCAGACGCTCATCTACTTTAACTAATATATTTCCGCTATTAGATTTAATAGTACCAGTGGATTGTTCTTTGGTTAACAAACTTATTTTTTTCGCTATTGTTGATAAATCAGTTTGTAAGCTGTTGAGCATATGTTGAGAAATATCAATATGTATTTCTTCTTTTGCAGTACCATGTAAAGTGACTTTAGATATATCAACAGACTGTAAAATACGATCGCGTATTTCTTCACTGAGTCGCTTTATACCTATTGCATCTAAATCACCATGCACGACTATTTCCATTACATCTCTGACTTTACTGGCAAGAAATATTCTGGGTTTATCCATTTCAGTCGGGAATGTGTTAATACGGGTGATTGCTTGTTGAACATCTTGAAATATCTTTTGGGCATTATCTGAGCCCTCTAGTTCAGCGCGTATGAATAAACGGCCTGTTCGGATAATTGTTTTTACTTCTTTAATGCCCTCTAATGGTGTGATGATTGCTTCAATGGGCAGGGCAATTGCTGATTCTATTTCATCTGGAGAGGCTCCTGGATAATTTATAACAATACCTACTCGGTCTAGGGTGACGTCAGGCATATATTCTTTGCGTATTATAAACGACATTACTAAGCCGCCGACAATAAGCAATAACATGAGTAAATTTGGCGCAATGCCGTGGTTAATCATCCATGCAATTGAATTGTATTTTTGAGCTGCTTTTTTATCGGTAGCTGACTCTTTAGTGATAGATTTAAACATTGTCTTTATCCTTTAGAGATAAACTCTTTAAAGAACGCTTTTTCACCTTCATACCACTGACCGCGATCGACAGCTTATCGATAAGTGCATGATCACCTTCGAAGAAATTCCCTCTGACAAATAAGTACTTTTTACCCTGAAATACCACCTCAACTTTACGTTGTTGCAAGGTGTTTTTTTGATCAACCACCCAAATGTAGTCATTAGCTATTAACCAATGAGGTTTGATTTGTACTGTGTTTTCTAATGGTTTGCCATGAAGCGATAAAAACAAAAAATCATTGATGAAAATAAGGTTAGGTGAATTGTTTGATGTTGCTTGTGTTTCAGTCCCAAGTGTCGCCTTTATAAGTGCCCTTTTTTTTAGCAATAAAGGGTCATCAATACTAACCAGCAGTTGTACTTGTCTATCACGACTATCTAGTGACGTTAAGCTAGTCAGAATGTTACCTAAGCGAGTATGTTTTATATTTCTGTTTTGTTGATGCGTTAACAAAACGGGTTGTTTCTTGTCTAAAATAGTGAAAAATTGACGTGGTATTTTTACTTCTAGCCAAAACTGTTCAATATTTAAAATCTGATAAAGTGAGCTGTTGGCGTTGATGCTTGCGCCTAAGCTTATATTTCGTTTCTGAATTTTTCCGGTGAAAGGCATGGTTATTTCTGTTTTTGCTAAATCAGCTTTTGCTTTATCAACACTTGCTTGATTACTCATCACTTTTGCTATGGCACTAGCAATTTGGGGTTCTCTTAATACGAGAGATTTTTCCTGTTCCGTTTGCATGTCGTCAGGCATAAAGGCAAACGCTTCTAGGGCAAGAACTTGGTTTCCCTTTTCAATGCTAAGTGTTGATTGCGCTTGTATTAAGGCCGATTTTTTATTAATAAGTGCATATTGGAAGTTTTCACTATTGAGTGTTAAAAGTGTTTCTCCCTGGTGAATTAATGCCCCTGGAATAGCATCAGGGTTTACTTTATTGATAACTCCTGAGACTTCAGCTTTAAGATTTAATGTTTGAGCCGGTTTTACCACGCCTGTTGCTTGCCATGTTGGGGTATGTGTTTCGACTGTTATTAATTGAGTATTTACAATGCGTATTTTTTTTTGATTTTTTGATTTTGTTACATCATTTAGATTTTTTTTCTCACTAACCTTAGTACTTAATAATAAATTTGATTTTCCTGAATGATAAATAAAATAGCTGCCAAGCACAGCAATAATTAAAATAATAATCGGTAAGGTACTTTTCATTAAGGAGCGTTGCTTTAGTAGGTTTAGTTGACTTGAGGTGTTTTTGTTATTTGTGCTGCTAAATTTAGTCATGATGACTACTTCCTTCTTTTTGCTCTAGTGATATAAAATCACCATGACTAATTGCGCTATACAAGGATAAGCGAGATTCAAGCTGTGCATGCTTACTATCAATAAGCTGACGCTCAAGTTTTAGTGTACTGTCCTGTGCTTGTAGTAACTGTAGGTATTGTGCTTGCCCATTAAGGTAATATCTCTTTTTAAGTTGTTGAATTTTTTTAGCAAGTTCAAGCTGCAAAGCCAAACTAATGGTTATCTGCTGATATTCATTAGCGATAATTAATGCTTCTTCAACCTCAAAAATTGCTTGTTGCCATTTTTGTAAATAGTCATATTGCAAAGCTTTAAGGTTATACTTCTTTTGTTTTACGGTTTGTTTTCGTTGTCCATAATCAATAATGGGCATGATTAAACCTGCACTAAGGTCACCAAGCCAATCGCTAAATATACTTTTTGCGTTTTGATTTGTTGAAGAGTAAGAGGCTCTTAAGGTTAATTGTGGGAACTGCTCAGCAACTGCAATAGCAACTTCGGCATCAGCTGCTTGTAATTTTGCATAAGATTTTTGAATGTCGGGTCGGTATTTTAATGCTTTTAGTTCAATACCTGATACAGGGATGGACAGAAGGGTGGGTAACTTTCCTTGAGGACTTTTTGGTAATTGATTAGCTAAAGTACCTGACCACAAAGCGAGTTTTTGTTTTTGTAATGCTGACTTTGCTATTGCTTTATTTGTTAGCGTTGTTAATGATTCCAATAAACCTTGTTGTTGCCAAGCATCACTTCTCCCGGTTTTCCCAAGCGCTACGCGACGCTGTATTATCTTTAAACCCTGTTCTGTTCGTTTGCTCTGCTGTGTTAACAATTTTATTTTTTCAGTTTCTACCATCCAACCAACCCAAGCACTGCTTACATTAGCGGCAATTAAGTTTGCTTTAATACTAATATCGTTTTTGCTCGCTGAATTCTCCCATAATGCTTTATCTTCACCCGCATTAAGTTTTCCCCATAAGTCTATTTCCCAACTAGCACTTAATCCCACCACTTGATAGTTATCATTTTGAGTAGTGTTTAAATTTTTATTGCGCTTTACTTTCGATGATAGTGATAAATTTAGATCTGGATTATTACTCGCTTTGACAATATTTAATTTTGCTTGTGTTTGATTTAGTCTACTAAAAGTTGCTTGTAAACTAGGGTTGTTTTTAAAGCTTGTTTCAACCCAATAAGTTAGTTGAGGTTCGTTAAAATTTGTCCACCAATCTTTATTCCGCGGGGATTTTATTACTGTGTTTGGTGTTGCGTCTTCAACGTTATTTGATAGTTTTTCTACTGGGTGCTCTGTAAGTTCTGCTCCTTGATACACAGCACAGCTTGGTAGGGATAAACTCAGGAGTAAAAAGAGGCTTTTTATGGGAAAGCTTATTCTTGTTAAGTGAAGCATTAGCGTATCGGCTATTATTGTTTAGAGCAGGTAAGATTATTTAAACAAATATTTTTAACTACGTTGGAATATGTGTTATCAAGTTGTCTCAGGTTTGGGGTTTGCGACAACTTGATACAATTTTTTTTAAAAATCTTATAAACTAATCGATATAGTGCTAGTTAAGTATCGTTTAAATAGCGTTTAGTTTTAAAAGAGGTAGCAATGACACATATTTTAATTGTTGATGATAATCCTGATATTAGGCAGCCTTTGGCTCGTTATTTAGGTGACCATGGCATGAGAGTGACCAGCGTTGATGGCGGTAAAGCAATGCGTGAAACATTGAAAAACAGTGTTATCGATCTAATTTTGCTTGATATTATGATGCCAGGTGAAGATGGATTATCTTTGTGTCGTTTTGTTCAAAGTAATTTAAAAATTCCGGTGATTTTACTTACAGCATTAACGGAAGATACCGACAGAGTGGTTGGACTAGAAATGGGCGCAGATGATTATGTTGCAAAACCTTTTAATCCAAGAGTATTACTTGCCAAAATTAAAGCGGTATTACGTCGTAGTCAAAGTTTCCCCGTACAAGTTGAGCAGGTTAAATCAGACATCCTTATTTTTGACGATTGGCGTTTAGACATTAATCAACGTGAGCTGATAAATAAAAGTGACGTTACTATAGCCCTAAGTGCCGCTGAATATCGCTTACTTAAAGCTTTTTTATTACGTCCACAAGCGGTATTAACAAGAGATCAATTGCTTGACCTTACTCATGGTAGGGAAGCTAAAGCTTTTGATCGAAGTATCGATAATTTGATTAGCCGCCTAAGACGTAAAGTTGAAGTAGATCCAAGTTCACCAAAGTTAATTAAAACTGTATGGGGTGGTGGTTATTCGTTGTCTGTTCCAGTGGTGCATCAATAAAATGTTAACCATTGTTAAATCATGGTTACCTAAAAGGCTCACCGGACAGCTGATTTTATTATTGCTTTCAACACTCACTTTTTCTCAATTATTTACCTTGTTTTTCTTCCTGTCTGAGTCTGATTATATTGCGGAACAAATTGAAACAAAGCAATTAATACGTAGAGCAGCACAAGCGTCAAATGTATTAGCAACCGTGCCTGAGAAACATCATAAAGCGATGTTAAAAGCAATGAGTGTGCACCGGGTTAAATTTTATATCAGTCAATCAGCAGAAACCGATAACACAGCGTCTTTTAATGAAAAGTCATTTTTAGCTGAGCGGCTATTATTAAGGAAAATGCTAAATAAAGAATATGGCAAAGTATATGTATATCAAGACTTAGCCAGTAGTAGTCGCATTGCTACTTTACTTGAATACCTTTATCAAAAACTCAAAGAGCCTACTAAAGCTGGTAATAAAAAACCCAAACGATTAAAACTTTTTACAACAGCTATCGAGTTAAAAAATAAGCAATGGCTGATGATGAGTGTGTATAGCCGAGATCCTTTTCCTCTTTGGGCGAAAACAACACTGATATCACTGTTAATAATGTCCTTAGTGTTAATTGTTATCGTAGTATTTTCTGTTAAGCGAATTATTAGGCCATTAAATGAGTTGGCCGATAATGCAAAAAAACTTGGCTTAGGGGAAAGTATTCAACCGATAAAGGAGCAAGGTCCTGAAGATGTTCAACACGCGGTAAAAGCTTTTAATCAAATGCTGTTACGCTTAAATAAAATGGTGACACATAGAGCGAGATCCTTAGCTGCTATGTCTCATGATTTAAGAACCCCCTTAACGTCTATGCGCTTGCATGCAGAATTTATTAGCGATGAAGTTACTCAAGATAAAATTATTGAAAAACTTGATGAAATGGAGCACATCACTAAGGCAACGATTTCGTTTGCTAAACAAGACTCATGGCTTGAAAAATCACGTAAGGTGGATATATGCGCTCTAATAGAGAGTTTATGCTTAGATCTATCTGATATTGGTTTAAATGTGACTTGTGATATCACTGATAAAATTAATTACTCTTGTCGGCCCGTTGCGCTAAAACGAGCTTTTAGTAACTTAATTGAAAACGGTGTTAAGTACGGGAAATGTGTACATGTATCGATTTTTGAAAACAATAAATCTATCAATATAATCATTGCCGATCAAGGGCAGGGGATCCCTGAAGCTGAACAACAGCGTATGTTTGAAGCATTTGAACGTTTGGATGACTCTAGAAACCAAAAGTCTGGTGGCATGGGATTAGGTATGACTATCGCCTTAACAGCAATACAAGATCATGGCGGTGAAATTAAGCTGAAAAATAGAGTAGAAAAAGGTTTAGACGTGATTGTTAAGCTGCCGCTGAATTAAAAAGTTGGTTATTTGGAGGGGGTTTTCAAATATAAAGACATTGCTTTTGTTTTGTCTTGACATCGATGTCAGTAAGTTTTATCTTCAATAACATATTATCAATAAAACATAGCGAATATTCCTATTAAGAGTTAATCCTTATTATAGATATTTGTTAAATTTACATATCAAACTATTAAAAATATAATAGATTAAGGGGAATAAAGATGGCGGTTAGTGGTTCGGCAGACTTGTCACAGTTTAAAGCGCAAAGTGACTCAGGACAGAGTTATAATTTCACATTAGTCGTGTTGACATCGTTATTTTTCATGTGGGGGTTTATTGCCTGTTTGAATGATATATTGATCCCACATTTAAAAAATGTCTTCTCATTGAACTATACCCAAGCAATGTTAATTCAGTTTTGCTTTTTTAGCGCATATTTTATTGTTTCAATGCCAGCCGCTGCCTTGATCAAGAAGGTGGGTTACAAATTTGGTATTGTTTCAGGATTATCTATTGCAGGAATTGGCTGCGTATTATTTTATCCAGCGGCAGGAGCTCAGTCATACCCTTTGTTTTTGTTTGCTTTGTTTGTACTTGCTTCGGGTATTACTTGCCTGCAAGTGTCAGCAAACCCTTATGTTGCTAGCCTTGGTCGTGCCGAAACTGCATCGAGTCGTTTAAATTTAACTCAAGCTTTTAATTCGTTAGGTACAACGGTAGCGCCATTTTTTGGTGGGTTATTTATATTATCTGCTGTTTCTTTAGGTGCGGAACAAATTGCACAACTTTCTGTAGCAGAGCAAGCCGCTGCAAAATTACAAGAAGCACAAGCAGTACAAATACCCTATTTAGTCTTAGCTGGTATTTTATTTGGTCTTGCGGCTATCTTTACTTTCTTAAAATTACCAAAAATAGAATCTATTGAAACGGATGATAGCTGTGCTGATGCGGTTAGCTTGAAGGAACAGCCTTCTGCGTGGAAAACACCACACCTTATGTTGGGCGCTTTAGGGATATTTGTTTATGTAGGAGCCGAAGTTTCTATTGGTAGCTTTTTGATCTCATTTTTAGGTGAAGATAATATTGCGGGTTTAGCTGAAGCACAAGCAGCTAATTATATTGCTTATTATTGGGGAGGGGCTATGGTAGGGCGCTTTATTGGTGCAGCCTTAATGCGTTTTGTTGCTGCTAATAAAATTCTAACTGTCAATGCTATTAGTGCAGTAATTCTTCTTATTGTGGCAATAACATCATCAGGTCAAGTCGCTATGTGGGCAATTTTATCGGTGGGTTTATGTAACTCTATTATGTTTCCTACTATTTTTACCCTAGCGGTAAATAGGTTAGGTAAAGCTACAGGGCAAGGCTCTGGTATTTTATGTTTATCTATTGCTGGTGGCGCTTTAATTCCACTACTTCAAGGTGTATTAGCTGATGCTATTGGTATTCAAATGGCATTTGTTCTTCCTGTTATGTGTTACTTATACATCATGTTTTATGGTGTAAAGGGATCTCGGATTGGTTTGCAATAAAGCTTTACAATTTCGGCAATAAATTGTTTAGGGGGATCCCCCTAAACATCAGCCAAGCGTAAGTTTACCCGCTAAATGGCTTAACTCGTTTTATTTCTCGGACAAATTATGAATAACCTTAATAAAAATGGCATCAACTTGGTTGCTGATATCGGGGGCACAAACATTCGATTAGCCATTGCTTCACCTTCGGATGTCATTACGGATATAGCTACTTATCAATGTGCGAAGTTTGCTAATTTAATTGATGTCATCCGGCTGTATATAATGGAAAAGCAACTTGAGGGTAAAACTATCAATGCTTGTTTAGCCATTGCCTGTCCGGTAGATGATGATTACATTTCCATGACCAATTTACCTTGGCAGTTCTCTCAAAAAGATTTAAAAGAACAATTAAAATTAAATACCTTAACCTTGATAAACGATTACACCGCCATTGCTCTGGCTATTCCTTATCTTAGCGATTCTCAAAAAGTGAAAATAGGGGCTGGTGAGGCGGTTAGTAATAAAGCTATCTCTGTATGCGGTCCTGGAACTGGCTTAGGTGTAGCTACTTTAGTGCCATTAGATAATAAATGGCACTGTATTAGTGGTGAAGGAGGACATGTCGATTTTGCCCCTGTTGATGAGTTGGAAGTAAAAGTTTTTTCTTATATTTATGCTTATAAAAAACGGGTTTCTTATGAACAATTATTATCTGGTTATGGCTTAGAACAGATATATCAAGCGCTTGTTAAGATAACTAATGAAGGCAAAAGTAATAATTTTGTGGCCGGTGACCTTTCGGCTGAAATTATAAGTACTAATGCGATTAATGGTGACTGTATTTTATGCAAACAAGCATTAGAATTTTTTTGTAAAGTATTAGGAAGTTTTGCTGGTAATTTAGCACTAACGGCTAATAGTTTAGGTGGCGTATATATTGCTGGTGGTATTGTGCCTAGGTTTATCGACTTTATTGAAAAGAGTGGCTTTAGAGAACGTTTTGAAACAAAAGGGCGGTTATCCTCATTAACCCAACAAACGCCGACTTATGTGATAACTGAAACTCAACCTGGCCTTTTAGGAGCCGCAGCATATTTGAACCAACTTTAGTGTAAAGAAGGGTAAATCAACTTGTACTTAAAATAGCTTTTCATCATGATAAGTGTCGAAGGTTTGAAGAAACACAACGGCTAATAAGGTAATGAAAATGGCTACTACTAGTATGATCGCGGTTAATAGGTTTGGTTATGGTGCCAAACCGAATGAATTAATTTTAGTGGCCCAGTCGCCAAAAGAATGGTTGATTAAACAACTATCTCAATCTCCTCCAGTAGCATTTAATTATTCCTTACCAAGCTCTAGTGATATTTTCATCCAATTACATGGTTATCGTAAAAACAAGAAAGTCGCTAAAAAAATAGCCCAAGAACTTGCTGGGAAGGATTTTGATAAACAAATGTCCATGGAAGGTGTTGTTACTAAGAAAGCTAGAAATCCAGCTCATAAATTGTTAAACCAACTCTCATCAGATGCAATTGACCAAGCGATTCGATCTGATCATAGCCTTAATTGGCGTTTGCTCGATTTTTTCTCTAACCATTTTAGTGTCAGCGCTTCAGGTCCTGTAATGACAGCTATTGCACCAACATTAGAACGAGAAGCTATTGCGCCGAACTTACTGGGTAACTTTGAAGATTTGTTGCTAAGTGTATGCCAACATCCAGCCATGTTAATTTATTTGAATAATGAAAGATCGTTTGGTACCAACTCTCAAATTAATAAAAATGGCAGAGGCAAGAAAAAGGTAGGTCTTAATGAAAATTTAGCCCGTGAAATTCTTGAACTCCACACATTAGGTGTTAATGGTGGTTATCAGCAACAAGATGTTACTGCCCTAGCAAAGGGTATTACCGGTTGGAGTGTTGCTAGAATCGGGCGTGATGAAGGTAGCGGTTTTTTATATCGAGCTAATGGTCATGAACCAGGAAGTTTTACCTTGCTTGGTAAAAGCTATAAAAAGAGCAGGAAAAACGCGAAACAAGGTGAAATGATGTTACGAGATTTAGCTAATCATCCAGCCACTGCTCGACATATTAGTTTTAAATTAGCGTATCATTTCATTTCTGAACAACCTCCAGAATCATTAATTAATAAAATGGTCAAACGTTGGCTTGCAACAAAAGGCAATATTAGGGAGGTAATGATTACGTTAATTAATGCTGAAGAGTCATGGCATGCCGATAGTCAAAAATTTAAAACCCCAAGAGAGTTTGTTATCTCATCGCTAAGATCCATAGGGGATAATAAAAAGTTGAATCTACGTCAGTTGATGAAATCGTTATCAGCATTAGGACAAAAGCCCTTTAGTGCAGGATCTCCCGCAGGCTTTAGTGACAGTGGTAATGATTGGAATGGTGGCAGTGCCATAATGGCTAGAATTAATTGGTCAGCAGCACTATCTTCCAAATTATCTTTTAAACACACAGTAAATGTGGAGACTATAATGAGCAATTCTTTTGGTAAAAACATCAGCGAATTGTCGTATAACACAATATTGCGTGCAGAAAGTAAAGAGCAAGCAATGACCTTGCTTTTGATGAGCCCAGAGTTTCAAAGGAGATAGTCATGCAACGTCGTCAATTTATCAAATCTATGGCTGCCACTTTAGTTCTATTTAAAACACCAAATGCTGTTGCTAAGGCATTATCTGCTACTTCACCGAAATCCGGGAATAAAAAAATTATTTGGGTTGTATTAAGGGGGGCGATGGATTCATTACATACCCTAGTGCCCACTTTTGATACTGAATTATCGGTATTAAGACCCAAATTGCTCGCGAGTATTAAAGATGATTTATTGATGTTAGATAATGGTTTTGCGCTACATCCAAGTTTAAGTAACCTGCACCAGTGGTATAAAAAGGGTGAGTTACTGCCGATTACCGCGGTTTCTTCGGGGTATGCCAAGCGCTCTCATTTTGATGGACAAGATTATTTAGAATCAGGCTTGACTAATATTGACCATGATACTGGCTGGTTAGGCCGAGCCGTTAATATGAAGGAAAAGCAAGCGTTGGCTATAGCTAATTCAACGCCAATTAGCTTGAGAAGCAGCGAAGCGAGTACTTGGTATCCGTCTCAGTTAAAAGAGGCGGATGAGGATGTGTATCAAGCCTTAATGAAAATGTATCAAAATGATGAGTTATTAATTAATAGGCTTGAAGATGGTTTAGCAGTAAAAGAGATGGCCGATACCATGGTAGGTGACAGAGCACTTAACATTAAGAAAAAAGGACAATTCATTGAGTTATCCAAATCCTGTGCAAATTTAATGATGGGCAATAATGGTGTAGATTGTGCGATGTTAGAATTGGGAGGCTGGGATACACATAATAACCAAGCAACCCGTTTGTCTCGGCAACTTAAAGCGCTTGATCAAGGATTAAAAGCTTTAAAAGACGGATTAAAAGATCAGTGGCAAGATACCGTTGTTGTTGTTGCGACAGAATTTGGCAGAACAGTAAAAGAAAATGGAACAGGTGGAACGGATCACGGAACAGCAAGCGCAATGTTTATTGCTGGTGGCTCAGTTAATGGTGGTAAAGTCTTGGGAAATTGGCCTGGACTGAAAAATAACCAACTATTTGAGCAACGTGATTTAATGCCAACTAGCAATACCTTCTCTTGGCTAGCAACAGTTGTGTCCCAACAATGGTCGTTGAGTGACAATCAGTTAAAAGCTGTATTTCCTCACGTTGACAAAAGAACTGTTAAGTTGTTTGTGGGCTAAACCTCACTGTAATGGTCAAATGATTTTGGCCACTAATTTATAGATTGTAAGGCGGTATGGGGGCGTAAGCGCCACAGGTTCCTGTTGCGCTAACCATTTAATCAAGTTTCTGTACTTTCTGAAATAGACAATGCATCTTCTATTTCAACCCCTAAATATTCAATTGTACTTTGTAGTTTTGAGTGACCAAGTAATAACTGGATAGCCCTTAAATTCTTTGTCATTGCATAGATTAAGGATGCCTTGGTACGTCTAAGCGAGTGCGTTCCATATTGGGTGATATCTAACCCTAGAGTGGATACCCATTTTTTGACTATATTGGCATAGTAGTGATAGCAAATATGTTGACCTAGTTTTCTTGAACTAGGGAATATAAAGTCAGAGGAAGATAGTTTTTAAATATACCCACTGACTCAAGCATTGTTGAGTCTTTGGCGTTATTTCAAATTGAACTTCTTTATGAGTTTTTTGTTGCTCAATCATCGCACGAGATTGAATTAATGAGGCTGATGAAATATCACGAACTTTTAAACTTATTAAATCACAAGATCTAAGTTTGCTATCAATAGCCAAATTTCTTCAAGTTTAAATGCTTTTTTCTGGCCCACATGTTTACCTTTATTCCAAGCTGTCATGATTAACTCCCGACTTTAACTGCTGAGTTATTATTAAAGACTAAAGGTGTGGGATTATAAATATGGGTAATTACAAATTTGATTGATGAATTTTGGTCAACATGTTTTGTGTTAAATTTATATTGGGGCACATAACGAGATAGTAGCTGCCTAAATAACAGGTAGTGTTCTGAAACGAAATTCCACTGGCAAGTATGAGCTTGCAGGCGACATCGAACCACGAATCCTGATGATTACCCCTCTTAGCCACCGTTGCGGCCATTGGAACTTAATTAAATGAACCTTAACGTTATGGAATTAATGGGGCTTTTATCGCTCTTCCTCTCGACAGTAAACTAACCATCAAAACCTACTCGTTTGTATAAATAATTGACATTATCTGCATTATATTAGAATGTTATCTCTTTCTTTCGATTGCAAATATAGGGACGTAGTGTGAGATTTCTATCGAGGTTAATAAATACCAGTCGATTATCAAGAGTATTATTGATTCGAATATTGTTATTTAGTGGATTATTTACCGTAATAATTACCGCTATCCAGTTGTCATTAAATCATCAAAAATATACAGATGAATTACAACAAAAATCTCAAGAATTGATTGAATTAAGTACACCTTCTTTGACTCTAGCTCTCTGGGATTTAATGGAAAATAGCGCTCTTGTTTTTAGTGAAGGGATGATGCGGTCAGGATATTATAAATCTATATTGATCAAGAATGAGACAAAGAAGGATATCGCCTTTTTAGGTCAAATAGACAAAAATGCTGATAAACAGACGTTCAACTTAATAGCTGAAGTAGAGAAAAGGCCTGTAATAATAGGCACTATTGAGTATCAAATTGATACTGATCAAGTAAAACAAAAAACCATTGATGAGTTCATTATCATTCTTATCTCTCAGTTTATTAAGACCTTTTTTGTTTCCATTTTTATCCTTTTCATCATCCATAAATTGGTAATTCGTCATTTGAATGACATATCTAACTGGCTAGAGAGTTTTAAGCCAGAATCATCATTCAGTCCGCTTACTTTGGTGGCTGACAAAGATAGTAGTAACGAGATGGTTAAGCTTAAATCAGCTATTAGTGAGATGGGGCAACAGGTGCATAAGCACACCACAGGATTAGAAAAGATTGTAACTGAGCGTACAGCTGAATTAGAAAAACTTGCTTATACTGACAGCCTAACAGGTGTTGCTAATAGATGTGCTTTCCTCCAAGTATCAAATGAAGAACTAAGTCGATCACGGCGGTTATCTTATGATGTCTGTGTGATGATGTTAGATTTAGACCATTTTAAAGTAATCAACGATACCTATGGTCACGATGCTGGAGATAAAGTGCTTAAACAAGTATCCGAAGCAATGAATAATTGCTTGCGAAAAGAAGACACATTAGGGCGAATAGGTGGTGAAGAGTTTGCCATCATTGCGCCTGGTGTTGATAAGGGAGGAATGCACAAGCTAGCTTCACGATTACAACAATCTATCGCATTACTTGATTTTTCATTTCTACCTGAAAATAAAAATATTACCGTAAGTATTGGTTATACCAAAGTCAGTAATGATGAAGACTTTAAAGAAGCTTTAAAAAGAGCTGATAAGTATTTATATTCCGCAAAAAATTCTGGCCGCAATACCTTCATAACAGATAAGGGGTTTGTACCTAGCATTGTGAGTTAAGTTTTGAGGATAAAATGCCTTTCAGACTATCTGAAGATCGTTCAAAATTGCCGTTAAGAATCTATTTCCTATGGCAGCTTTGAGCATGAAGCCGACTTTAGGAACATTAGCCAGTTTACTTCCCCTTTGCGCACCAAGTGAACATTAGCAACAATATTTAATGGTGCTAAAAAACTACGTCGTTTGAGGGATTTGGTTTAACCGTCATTTTTGCCACAGCCTGTGTGAAAACTATTTTTAACTTAAGTAATAGAATAATCCCAACGAGAAAATGCGCTGTAGATTAAATTCTGTAGTACGTTTGATAACAAACCACCTGTTAATTTACGTAGCGTCGCATAAAAAATTTACGCTAGGATTTTTCACACAGCCTATGGCAATAGTGGACGCACAATAATTCTATCTTGCTTGGTTAAAGCTATTTAGAACATTGGTACTTGTTAGCAAGAACCCTCATCGCCGGCTTCAACTCAACAGCCTTTTTCACCTGAACGCAGCCTTTGTCTTTGTTGCCCATTTCCCAGAGAGTCTTCCCATACTGAAAATGATATTTCGGTTTATTGGGAACTAAGCCTATTGCAGCCTCGTAGAGCTTTAGCATTTCATTATTCTCTTCTGGCCGTTGTCGATGAGCAAGCACTTCTGCTAGACGGATTATTGCCGATGCGTTTTCCGGTGCCAGGTCAATTGCTTTTCGAAACAATGCCAGTTTTTCTTCAGCACTATCATCTGTTACCAACTCTCGGCCTAACTCAGTCAGAATTTGCGAATGAAATGCATCGTCTTGCAGTTCCAGATTGAGTTGTTTGGCTTCTTTATATTTGGAAAGAGCCGTTGACGGATCTTTTTTCAACGCGTGCTGGATAGCCTGATTCAGTTTCACGACGCCTAAATTGGGTGCCAATTGATCCGCTTTTTTTAGGTGTAACGATGCTTTTTCATGTTCCAGCTGTTTAGTCGCAATGGCCGCCAGCAGCAGTTCATTGTAAGCCGATTGCAACCTATCTGCTCCCGGCTGCATATTGTTGATGACCTCGATTGCCTTTTTGTACTCCGCCTTTCGGTAGTAATCGACAGCTACGATATACGGATCTTTAAGCAACAGAATTTTCTCTGCTGACTTTGCTATCAGCTTTTCAACGTCCTTATCCCCTAAGGGTTGTTCTATGTGGATGTATGGCGCTCCCGGCAACCTTAATCTAATCTGATAGCTGTCACCAAGCTTGATGATTTCGCCTTTGATAAACGGAGAGGGTAAGGCCAGGGCCTCCCGGATAATTTGCTCAATGGTGGCTAAACTAAAGCCAACGCCGGGCATTTCGATATTTATCTGTTTAGGCGTGGCTTGTATCGCTTTAGTTTCTTTGGTTGAGGCGGCATTTCGCTGAATAGTTCTAATGGAATCAATTAACCATTGTGCGGCCACTCCACCGTTTAAGCCGGATTCTTCTAAATGCAGTGGCACTGATATAGGTTCAAGCACAACGCTGTCTCTGAAAAACTGCCGACCGAGGATTAACAAGAGACCGAAAAAAACAATTAAAACCAATGCACTAGTAGCAAACTCACGGGCAGCATTTATCTTCGCGGGTAGCTTTGAAATAACGTTGCGTAGTCCAAGATGGCGCATATAGTCCCTTCCTTAGTGTTGTTCGGGCACATTTGACCTGTCTTGGCCCGCGCACACGGAGTGTTCAAATAATACTAACAAATCTCATTATTGTGCAATACTTAATCTATGCGATGTCAGATTCAAATCGAAACTAAGCTGGGGCGACGCAGAAATATCATCTAGTGAACTAAGGAACTGCCATGAAATGGAATTATTTGTTTAGCTCTATCGCGCTCACCTTATTTTCTTCAGCACACGCGATGGACTGTGAGCCCGTACCGCAATACGAGCAAATCAAACCCTCTGACAACCGTTGTATTGAAGCTGCAAGCTCGAGAATGAAAAGCGCCAACTACCAAGTCGATCTCAGCTTGTTGCGACTTGACCTGCTGATTGAGCATGACCCTTCAAACCAAGACATTGTGCTGACGCACATCTATCACGACTACTGCCAAATCGTAGACGCATCGGTACCACTGCTGACCGAACCAGATCAAATAGAACACTTGGAAAAAGCTAAGCTGACCCTGTTCGATAAGATTGAAGACTTTGATATCGCCTTTGATACGCGAAAAGAAGTGCTCGTCCGCAATATTGAAGTGCAACCACCAAAAGTCCTGGTTGCCTGGGTAAACGGGCCCCAATCACTATTCCAAGTCGATGGAGGAGGGCAAAAGGAGCCCAGTGCAGGTGCTGAATTTTCTCAACTGCCTCTCCTGCAAGACCCGCCTTACATCATCACCAATAGCCGCAAGTATTTTACGATTGTTTATTCAACACCGGATTTTGCTGAAGCCAAAAGAAAAGCTAAGCGGCTTAAGAGGAAATTCCCTGAGTTGGACTTCGTGGTGTATGACAAATACCCAGACAATGCCAATTACGGCATTATGATGGCCACATGGACTTCGAAGGAAATCGCGAACCGAGCAGCAAAATTTGCGAAAGAGCATATCCGGAATGATTCTTTTGTTTGGCATTGTCGAGGTACTGACGGGATGACCTGCTGAAACTATGAATGCGCCGGTTATGTTTAACTTCGTTGTGACATAACCGGCTTATCGTGCTCCTCCAACACGTAAACGGCATTGTTTATGGAGTGAAGCATTGAGGTGAACCAGTGGAACTGTCGAGTTGAAAGGGAATGCTGAGACTATGGTAATCTTCACATATAGGCAATGAAACTGGTGCTTTAATAAGCTGAAATACTAGCAGTATTGTTGGCATATTTGCTTAAAAAGACATGGTACATAGCCTTGCGTTCTTTGTGCATTACCATTCGCAGCAATTCTAAAAGACATGTAAGTCACAATACATATTTTTATCTAAAGTAGCAAAATACAACGAAAAACTTAAGTGATTTTTGTCCAATAGCAAGTTTCAGCGTGAAGCTCTGAACGGCTATATAGTGTCGTGAACAGCCGGCCAATACCAACCTTGCGAGATAGCTCAGAATAATTCTTATCTCTGCTATCTCAGAATAGTGACCATAAATCAGGGCTGTTTTAGCAGTCAGATTTAGACCGCTCCGGCGCAACAGAGGAAGGTAATAATTGGCTGTTTCATTATAAATAGTAATGATTCGCATAGAAATTAAAGCAAACACTCTAAGGCGTACCTAAGACATCGAAAGTAAAGCGGTAACCATCGAAATGATATCGTATCAATATTCGTATGAAATAGGCACATGATCTGAACATCCTAATTATGGTTCTATTCAGACTAAAAGGACTATATCGTATCTAAGTGAACATAAGCTTGGGGTAGTTTGAGCAATGAATTAGGTCAGTTTTGTGGCAAGAGTGATCTATGTTTGTATATATTATCTAAATATACGTTTTATAACTAACGGACAAACGCAAACATAATCCTTTTCACCCCCCCCTATTTATATATTAGTTATCTAATGAATTCATTTTTATCATGAGGAGTCAATAACGACATTTTAGAAATAATTAGGAGATTGCGGAGTTTAACCTTGCGAGATTATTTTTAAGCTGCCAATCAATTTGAGAACTGTTCACATTGCTGCCTTCTAGTTTGATATTTATAACAATATTCAAAGCCTTGCGCATTCCGCTATCGCATTTATTTAGCGAGAAATGAAGAGGTTGCACACATTACAAAACAAAAGCATGCTAGCAAGGATAAGCAAGTTTTAGTTATGTTTGCATGGTCTATTATAGGAACATACTAGGGGGGATAATCTTAATTACAAAAGCAGTTACGTAAAACTAAGGAAGTCCAGAAAAACTTTTTGAATAAAAAAGGTAACTATCCAAAGAGACGCACTTATAGTACGTTAGATAAAAACAAGATAGTAACTTATTTTATGTAAGCCAGAAACACTTGAAATTTATAGCTTTAGCGTAGTTAACCGTCAGCCATAAAAGGACTATAAGCATGAATATAATCAGGAATATTTCGTTAGTATGTTTTTTTGTCTTTTTTCTTCCTAAAATTTGTTTGGCGGCCCAACAAGCGACCATTCACAAACTCATCGGTTTAGACCTTGGTTATGGAACTTTTTCGTTTGCTGAAAAAATAGACCAAAAAATTGTTTACCCCGTTGCAAACTTAACGACAGCACTTGCTTATAAACGCTTTATCGGTGTTATTAACATTTCAGGTTCAATTGATGACGCTATCATATCTGAAGAATCGGAAACGGGCTCTGCAAGTAGAACCGATATCGATTTCACAACCGGTTATCAATTCAGCAAACGATTCAGTGGTTTTATAGGCTATAAGAATGGAGAAACTAAATACAATTGGCGTAGCCGTCCTAAGGATGACTCAATTATTTTGGCACCAATAAGCCTAGCAAAAGAATCGTACAAACAGTCAGGGCCTTATGTTGGTGCCAGTATAAACTGGAAGTTTGAACAAGCAGGAAAGCTCTCTATATCGGTTGCATACTCTAAACTTAATGCAAACAATCGCTTCTTTTCTGATGGAGATGGCTTAGAAGAGGGGGAAACAAAAGAATTTGATGATATTAATGGCAAGACCAGTAACAAAAGTACTGGATATTCATATTCGTTAAATTGGACAATGCCATTAAAAGGAAACCTGCTCTTTAAAACGCGTTTTAAAACTAATAGTTATACTCAAGATATTAAATTTGAAGGAGAAACCTACAAGGGCATTCGAGAAAAATCTTCAATTTTATCTGTAGGATTAAGTGGGATATTTTAAAAGTTAGGGATGTCGGGGACCTCTTCATTAGCAGGAGGACTAAAATAGAATTTTTCTGTAAGAGAAGAATGTTCCCACGGAAGCTGTTTGTTATTTGTTTTTGATAAAACCTGTTGCCGTACTTTTTTAAATAGCTCTTCAGCGGTTTCAGACTTACCAATATAACTAAGTAAAGCTGAAGTATAAGTACCATTTTTTCCGCTACCGTCAAAAGCCGCTTTACCTGGTTCCGTAGCGTAAGCAATTAAGGTTCCTGCTGGGGCTTTTACTGCGGCTAAACCATTATGTTCAGCTATGTTACCTTCAATCACTGCACTACGAACAACGCCTTCATTATTCAGTAAAACTTTAAATGGATTATTACGGCAAGCATCTAAAATAATTATATGTTGATGACTTTTCGATTTTTTCAACTCACTCAAAACTTTATTCGTTGAAAGTGCCTTTGAAGTGAGTGTATCAAAAGAGGCAATATTTGAATTTACGGGTAACAGATAGTTGATATTATTTGCTTGTACACCATGACCGGAAAAGTAAAAGAGGCTTATGGCATTATCCTCTTTTATCGACTCATAAAAATGTTCGAGTGCTTCTTGCATCTGTTGAGGGTTTTGATCGTGCAGTTCTGTAACATCATATCGAAGCGACCTTAACTTTTTTGCCATGGCTTTTGCGTCGTTAATGGGATTTTTAAGAGGTGTATATTGATAATTAGCATTACCAATAATTAGAGCGTACCTTGGTACCGCTTCTTCAAAGGTAAACGCGGGTGATATAGCCAAAGACCATAAGATAATAACTGAACAGCATATATATGTTTTTTTCATTGGCTTGTTAACCGCTCAGTCAGCGCTTGTGCAAAAGACCTTAAAACATAATAAATTATAATGACTGACATATGTCGCTTTTTGGACTTATAAAAAACGATTCTATTTTTTTATAAACGAAATCATTATTCCATTGTTTTCGAAGCGAGCACACATGTGGAGCATATGAGTTAAAAAATCCCGTAACATCAGCGGTAAAAAAGCTCCTGATAATATTTGCATCACAAAGCTCTCGTTCGGCGCAAATCGCTATTTCTTCATAAAAAGAAAAGGATATTTCAAGATTTTGTCTATTTAAAGCGGGGCTTACCATTGTTAATATATGCGAGCGATAGCGCGTATCTCGTTCGGTGTCACTTAAGTGTTCATCCTTCAAAATTGCTATCAGGGTCTCTTCATTGTCAGCTAGAAGCTGATTTAATGCTAATTTCGATTTTGAAACATAGCCACTTCTATAACTCTCAACATAAGCTAGAGATCGTTCAACCCTGACGGTTGATTTATGATCTAGATATTCCCAGACACCGTAAAAACCAGCCGTTAACACCGTTGCAATGGTTAACCATGAACTAATTGCTTCAGCAAATTCCTTGTTAATCTTTGTTTTCATCTTCATCTTCATTTTTCACACACTGACTCAACTTAGGATTGATAAGACAAGGATTAAAACCCTTTTCATCACTCGTTTTGTCCTCAACAGGCACTGCTTCTTTTTCATTTGTAGATTGACTATCTTTGATGGGGGTATTTCCGCAGCCGGATGCGTAAACAACAAGAAGTAAAACACTTAAGAATTTAATAGACTGCATAGCTATTCCCTATAGTGGCATGCAACATTGACATTTAATATTAGCTCATTTTTGAACAATCATACAATGGTGTGAAATAAAAAAAGATTAATCTACAAAAGTTATTCTTTATTAATGCCAAAATGGGAATTTCAGGACTTAAAAAACCTTAGTATCAACTTTTAAGTGTGAACTTCTTAGACTTTGCTAGACACAAAATGAGTTACATAGTCTGGGCAGTTGGTGCAGGGAGCATGCTTGAACCACACGAAATACCACAAAAAAACCTAACAAACGCATGCGGCCGGACAAATTTCTGCGAGGCCTCAGACGATTAAGGAAAATCAAATGTCATTAACCGAAGGTTCTAACAAAACTGTTGAATTCCTAGCAAAATAAGGAGTGGCTGAATTGAAAATAACACTTGCCAAATACAAAGGTGATGGCTTGAATACAAATCTGTAGCCAAAATTAGTTGAGTACTACAGTTACGGTTACTGCTGTAGATCCTGAAAACGGTTTTAAGGTGGTGCATGAAAAGGTTGCAGATATTTCATCTACTACCCTCCATATAAACAAGTTTTCAAAATCCGAGTTGAAACAACATTCAGATCACTAAAAAACTTTTTGTATAAAAACATAGGCAGCTTCTTATCAATGTAGTAGCTAAACCCATACCTGGTTATAAAGATCGTTATGAGAAAGATGAAGAATTTAAAAATTGATCATTAAACCCGGAGATGCTTTTGATAGGACAGTTGCGCTCAAACCAAAATAAGTGTTTGATTAAGTAACAGCGCTTAGTATCAAATTTTAAGTGGGACAAAAGTATTTTTTCGATACAAAAACTAATCCGAATCAGTATTTTTACCCCTGTGCTTAATGCCGTCTAAGTGGCAAAAGTGATCATGTCTAGATAGTGCGCAATATAGTCCTTTTAGTCTGAATAAGACCATAATTAGGGTGTTCAGATCATGTGCCTATTTCATACGAATATTGTGCGCAAATTATCTTGATGATTTCCTCATTGCTTTCGATGTTTTAGGTAACCCTAAGAATCGAGATAATTCAGCGTTAGCTTCTATTGTTGCAGACAGTGACATTGTGCTTGTACAAGAGTTAGTTGCTTCACCATCTTAAGGTTTATATCCCGACGGTACTCCCTATAAGTCAGACCCTGAGGCATTAGCTTTTTTCAAAGAAATGGCCGGTAGAGGATTTACTTATGTTCTCTCAGAAGAAGACACTGGGACTGGTGATAAAATTCATAAGGCATCGTCAGCCACTAAATGGTGGGTAGCCTTTTATAAAGAACATAAAGTATCTATCTCTCATGAGCTAGTTAAGGATGGTATCAGTGGTTTTCTTGCCAATGACCGTTCGAATCGATGAGATGGGTATGGATTTTGTTTTAATCTCAGTTCATTTAAAACCAGGGGCAGGACCAAGTAATAGAGCTAGAAGAAAACATGAATCAGAATCTATTTATTCATGGGTTGGTAAGAATGATAATAAGGAAAAAGACTTTATTATTATTGGCGATATGAACCTATACTCATGTGATGTGCTAACAACAATGAATATTGGTGAATTTAAGACCTTAAACTCTAGCTGCCTGAATACAAATACCAATGTAAACGGACCAGAGCCTTTGACCACGCACTCTATCGAAAGAGATTTACAACTGAAATTGATTTAGAGTACGGATTTACAGTCACTAATTTGATAACAGCAATGAAGGCACCTTGGTATGAAGACTTAACTCATGAATATCCTGGTGAGCCATATAAACATAACCCATTCAGGGCGCGTTTTTCAGATCATCATCCGGAGAGTTTTAAGCTAAATTCCACAACAGATGACGATTAGTTTTTACTCTTGAGTGATTATCAATTAAAGCAACGACAGGGAATTAGTTACATGTATGATAAATACTTTACATCTGAAGATGATGCTACAAATGCAAGTCACCTATTATCAAAAGAGTTACCCACATATCGGAAAGCCTACAGTGACCGTACTGCTTGGATAATGTCAGTAATGTCTGAGTTAGCTTATATAAAATTCAATTCGTTATTCCCCGAAAGTGGTTCAACTGACTTTATAAAAGAGCATTTCATTAAAAAAGTTAACTCTCTCGTCGGTGAAGAAAAATCGAAAATAGTTACAACATTAATTAATAAAATTAATTATAACCCTACAGTAGAAAAAGCAAAACTAGAGAGCAACTTAGACGAATTTCAATTCAAACTTTTAAAAACTTTTGATGATAAAGGAACTCAAGCCATTCTTGTTGATGCTGGCACGTATATCATTTTGAGCTTTAGGGGAACTGAAGCTGATAGTCTAAGTGATATTAAAGCAGATGCTAAAGCTAATCTAGCCAAGTGCTCAGTATCTGAAGGTCAAATTCATACAGGGTTTAGAGATTCATTCAACTATATTCGTCGTGATGTTGAAGAAGAAATCAATAAAGAGGAATACTCAAACAAACCATTATTTATTACTGGCCATAGTTTAGGTGGCGCGCTAGCAACAGTCGCGACTAAATTTTTAACGCACAAAGGGGGGATTGCTGCATGTTACACTTTTGGCTCACCTCGTGTAGGCAATGATGACTGGGTTAATAACATTAAGTCACCAATTCATCGAATAGTAAACGCGGCTGATTCTGTCACAATGTTGCCTCCGGGTGATGTACCCATTTCAGCCCTTAGTTTTTGTCTTAGGTTTATTCCTAGTATTGGTGAGCCAGCTTCAAAGTACCTATCTGAAAAATTTGGCAGATACATGCATGCTGGGAATATGCGATATCTAACGAACTGTAAACCAGGGGACTTTAATGATGTTAGAGTACTATATTCCGTGAGTTTTACTTATCGAATAAAAGCGCTAATTGTTAAGTCACTACCATTTGGTAAATTACTTTCTGACCATTCGATTAGTAACTACAGTAAGAAACTGATGATCATTGCTATTAATCGCAACAAATAAAAGTACCAAGTCAATTTCAAATGATAAGACATGTGCATCCATGATTTTATCTACAAACTGATTTACTCCAAAAGGCAACTTGAATTATTCAAGCAATGGGATAATCAAGATCCAATTTCTGCACAAGAAAGGGCACATAACTTGCGAGTTATTAAAGCGCAAGGCTTTGGACTAAATCAATAAGACAATAGAGATAAGCTCAAAGCTGCCGTTGGTATTTGATTTCTAAACTGCAATTTTGAGCCAAAAACGGTATTAAATTATGAGTCAAAAACACCTAAGCTGACGGCAATTAAGATACGATTGATCTTGCCCCATAAAAATGGACACTAATTAAGAATATTTCCTTCAGCTTCAAAGTCCGAAGGGTTTTTATACTTTAGATAGCTGTGAAGCCTCCTTTTATTATAGAAGCATTCAATATAATCAAACACATCTATTTGCGCTTCTTGTCTTGTTCTGTAGTTGTACCGACGAATCCGTTCTCTTTTAAGTGACCCGAAAAAACTTTCTACAACAGCATTGTCATAGCAGTTTCCTCTAGCGCTCATGCTGCATAGGATGCCATTTTCGTTTAACATCTGCTGATAGTCATCGCTGATGTATTGAGATCCTCTATCAGAATGAATGATGAGGCCATCACTCGGATTTCTTGCTGCCACAGCCATGCCTAACGCGTTCATTGCAATGTGACGGTCCATATTTTTATCCATTGACCACCCAATAATTTTACGTGAGTACAAGTCCATTACGACGGCTAAATAAACAAAACCTTGTTTCGTTTGTATATAAGTTATGTCTGATGACCAAACTTGATTTACCGGCTTTGAAACAAAGTTTGGTGTAGCAAATTTGGCGCAGGCTCAACGTATGGATTAGACTTAGCTGAACGTCTAAATACACGCTTAGGACGGCCTTTTAATTGCAAAACACGCATTAACCTAGCCACTCTGTTTTTACCACAAGCTTGCCCGTCAGCGTTAAGCGCAGCCCTGATTTTTGGAGCTCCATATACACATCTGCTTTGCTCAAATACTTTTGATATCTGCTCTGTTAACTGAATATTTTCTTGCTTGGTTTTACATAGTGGCCGACTTAGCCAGGCGTAATAACCACTACGTGAAATATCCAATAGAGCACACATCATTTTTACGGGATAACTGTTGCGGTGCCGCTTAATACAACAAAACTTTAACCGGACTCCTTGGCGAAGAACACCACCGCATCTTTTAAAAAATCACGCTCTTTTTTTACTTTAGCCAGCTCTTGCTTCAACTTAGTTAATTCATTATTGCTAGTTTGTTTATTCCCTTTGAAAGCATCATCACCTTGCAAGCGAAACTCATCACGCCAACGACTTAGTTGCCTAAAACTGATCCCGAGTCCTTCGCAAACACTATTAGCAGTAACACCGTCTTCAGAAGCTTTGAGTAACGCCATACGTTTAAACTCAGCAGGGTATCTTTGATAACTTTTGGATTTTGTCATGAAACACCTCCTGTTGTATCTCTACAACAATTATAGTGTGTCCACGAAAATGGGGTAAGACTACAGAGCGGACGTTCTCAAAATCGGTTTTGAGACTAATTTCATTATCAAAAAACAAAATACAGTAATAGAACGAGAACAATATCTTTGACTGCTTCAACTCATTCCTGCCGTTCGTCTTCTCTATCTGAACGTTTATTTTTGGCTATATTACGAAATCGTGGCCGATATGCCTTAACAACTTCTCTTAGTCGTTTCTAATTCAATTGGATCGCATGAGACCGAAGATTCCCGGTGCTGCTTACAAGGTTTTTATCCAAAGATTGTCGCGCGGGATCTGTATTTATTATTGAATATAACAATGAGGTATAGCTTTATTAACGCAGAGTAATTTTAGGTTGTAACTCGACGCTACCGTCAAAATCAACGGCCATCAGTTCTTTATGGTTTCGTAGTACAGCGAGCACATCGCCACGGTAGACATTACGCACAAACAGAAGCCTCGCTCCACAGCGCTGTAAATGGTCGACCTCGAAATGCTGGACAAAAGAGAGGCCATTGTACATTTCGTTTGATGTGGCGCGCCCACGACGTTCGTATGATGATGACATATATAGATCTCCCAGTAATGATAGGCGTATGGCATGAAAAAAGACTGTCAATGTTAAAAGTACTAAAAATTATAGGTTCGATGGACGGAAAAGACTAGTCCGATGAGCTAAGCAATTATTATGAATATGTGTATAGTCATATGTTTCGACCTATTGGCACTCTATCGCTCGTTTTTATTGTTATTCCTAATCACCAAAAAATCTCAGCCATTTTTAAATGACATTAAAAGATAATTATAATTTAAATTTTTTATTCCGCTTTACTCATTAAGCCATGCCAATGCTATTATGTGAACGACAGCAAAGTTGGCTGAGTTACCAGCCAGACAGATCGACTTATTGGTAAAAGTTATCATCAAAAATACATATTTTCATCTGAGGGGAACGTCCGCTATCAGGAAACTGTTAACGTAATATGCTTGTTCAACCGTGTCCGTTTTAGAACAAAACAAACAAAAACTTTCAGTATAAACTTCCAAAGGCTAACTTTCGCAGTGGCATAAGAAAGCCTTAGAAAATCATCATAAAATTATTGTAGGTTTATGTCTTCTGCGAGAACAAAGGATAACTGTAAAATAAAATAGAGCTGAATATTTATTCTTATAGTTTTTAATTATCTTGATCTTGTCACCATGATGAAATAGGTTATTTGTTTTATAGCAACAATAAGGATGATTGACAGTGCGTTTATTCCCCCACTTTTTATTTCTACTTGTATCGTTTTCTTCAATTGCAAATGATGATTTTGACAAAGGAAAAGAAGCATATAAAAATAATAATTACCCCCAAGCTATTACTCTCTTTAATAAAGCTGCTGGCCAAGGGAGTGCAAAGGCTCAAAGCTATCTTGGTTATATGTATACGAAAGGAAAAGGAGTCAAACAAGATTACACCAAAGCCGTTGACTGGTATCGAAAAGCCGCTGAACAAGGTAATGCTAGGGATCAATATAGCCTAGCCATCATTTATGAAAAAGGGAGAGGAGTTGCTCAGGATTATAACCAAGCTATTGAGTGGCACACTAAGGCAGCCGAACAAGGCAATCCTAGATCTCAATATCACCTTGCGCTTATATATTATAATGGTAAAGGTGTTACACAAGATTATAAACAAGCGTTAAAATGGTATTCCAAAGCCGCTGAAGACGGTAATGCAGGGGTTCAGTATAGTCTTGGAGTAATGTATGAAAATGGGCAGGGAGTTGCTCAGGATTACAAGCAAGCATTTGATTGGTACAGCAAAGCAGCAGAACAAGGTGATGCAAAGGCTCAGTATAACCTTGGACTTTTGTATGCCGATGGCAAAGGTATTACAGCGGATAAAGAAAAGGCCATTCTCTGGTCTAAAAAAGCGGAAGAACAAGGCTATTCAGGCAAGTCATTACCGTGAAGTTCAATCAACATTACATGTTTTCAATCGGTACAATGTTAATTCATCTTTGTTTTTTTTTGAGAGTTCAGTAAAATAGTTAGTCTTTAACAGTTATGTATAGGTTAGTGATGAAACGCGTTGTTTTATATATTTCAGATAAATGTCCCCATTGCCGTGAAGCTCAAAAATACTTGGATGATAATGGCATTAAATACAGATTAACAAATGCGAAAATGCAGCGCGGTAGAAAAGAGCTTGACGCTATAGGGGCTCGCTCTGTGCCAGCCCTTAAAATTGGTACTAAAGTAATGATTGGCTGGAATCAAAAACATTTTATAGAACTCTATGCCGCAGATTAAGAAGCATGATTATCTAATGGATTAACCAATGGGCATAGAGTTATTGATTACTCTATTTCGAGTGGGACGGGTATAGAGGAGCAGAGCATCATATAATCCGCCCCTTAGCTTTATAACTCCATAATATTTTTATCAATCAGTACAAGTATTGTTGCTCAGCTTTCACTAGGTAGTTCATACGTTCGCTGTGTCAACGTGTCGTGTGAGAGCTTCTGGTTTGATTAAAAATATGAAGTTCAGGGTTTTGCACGAAACCTTTTTGTAGAGCTCAAATTTTTATCTCACCGCCACATTCTAAGAAACCACAACTTTAACGAGTCGTGGTTTTTTTTCGTTGATAATTTTATAATTTGATGCTTTGAATGGTAACGGGAATAAGAAGTTTTAATGTATAATATTCGGTACATGCACTCATAATTGATTATTTAACGCGGAACTTTACATGAACCTAGAACAAATTTTATTGGCAATAAGTAATCCAAATGACAATGAATTAACTATTGCAGGTCTAGAGGCTGCGAAAGTAAATTGGTCAGTATTTTATCCTGAGTTAGAACGGCTAATGGATCAATTTATCGCAGATGATACATCATTAACAGATGAACAAGAGGCTATTGTATTTTTCGGTACTTTATTATTAGCGGAATTAAAGTATTCTCCAGCGTTAGCAAAGTGTTTACAGTTATTTGCCCGCAGTGACACATATTTAACACCCATTGAAGCAATATTTGGTGATGCTCTCACTGAATTAACGGCAACCTTATTTTTTAATGTGGCCGATGGTAGTACACAAACATTGTCTGATTATATTGTTGATGGCCATCAAGCTATGTATTGTAAAGCATCTGCTATTGAAGCTGTATTTGCTCAATACGAAGTAGGGGTTATTGATAAGACTGAATTAGTTGAACATGTAACGCGATGGTTAGCTGCATTTTTGGCTCTTCCGAGTTCAAATAATAGCTTTTTAATTAGTGTATTAGCAGACTCTTGCATTAAATATCAACTTGATGACTTTAAACCTCAGTTTATTGACTTATGTGACAACGATTTATTTGATGAAGATCGCTTCAAACAATGTGAAGTAAAAGCATGGGATAAGGCTAATGCAGCTAAGCTGATTGAGTCTGGCAACATTCAAACGAAATTTAATGTTGTTGATACCTTAAATGCTTGGATTGTTGATGATTCGAACAATGAAGTAGCTGACAATATGTCAAACGAAGACTCTGATGCATTTGAATCGTTAATGGGTGAAGACGGTTTATTGGCTGATATCCTATACGACGAAAATACAATTTTAGAGAACAGTGTGCCGGTTAGTTCATTACCTACAGCTGGGCGCAATGATCCTTGTCCTTGTGGCAGTGGAAAGAAATATAAGAAGTGTTGTTTAAGGTAGGCCTGTAAACTGGAATAGCTCATTGAGCGTTACTTGTGAAGCATAATGACATTTCAAATACACTTCACATTGGTCATTTATTTACTGTAATAGCAAATTGATTGCATAAAATCAGTGCCCACACTCGTCTCATTCCTCACACCATATTAAAAAAAGCCGCTAATCGAAAGATTAGCGGCTTTTTACTTTCTAGCATTTAAAAACATTAAGTTAAGGGTTATTAGAGCAACACACTCTAAGTAGATTCTACGTTTTATCTCTGCCTATATAGAGTAAAACTAAACATTGATAAGTTGCTGTTTTTACTAGTTAGATCTATTGCCTTCATTCTTTTGGTTTGTTCATTTTATTGCAATGCCGTGTAATGTTTTTTGTTTAGTGAATAAAGTAATATCGCCATTAAGTTTTATTATCGGTGATAAGGGAATGTGTTAAATGGATTTATCAATTTACTTCAACATGATATTTAGTGCCGCTTGGTATTTAATACCGATCTTCATATTTGCTATCGTCATAAAGTCTGCATGGTTTAAAGGCATATTGGGCGAGTGGCAAGTAAACTTGCTCATCAAATTTTTCTTGAACAAAAATGATTACCACCTGATTAAAAACGTAACATTACCAACATTCACTGATGGTGAAGAGCAGGGGACAACTCAGATCGATCAAATTATCGTGTCAAAATATGGCATTTTTGTGGTTGAAACCAAAAATATGAAAGGTTGGATATTTGGTAGTGAAAATCAGAAGCAATGGACGCAACAAATCTTTAAGCACAAATCAAAGTTTCAGAACCCACTTCATCAAAACTATAAGCATGTCAAAACGTTAGAAGATCTTCTCCTAACAGGGAGTAACGCAAAGAATGATTGTATATTTTCAGTCATTATCTTTATTGGTGATAGTACTTTTAAAACTAAAATGCCAGAAAACGTGAGGTTTGCGCGAGGTGGAATTGAATTTATTAAAAGTAAAGCAGATGTCATTTTTGATCGCGATGAAGTAATTAACAATATCGATAAAATCGAAAACGGTAGGTTGGAACGTAGCTTCAAAACTAACCGACAACACGTTAAACATGTAAAAGAAATAGTGCATAAAAAAACTGATACAAAATCGTGCTCTAGGTGCGGTTCTGAAATGGTATTACGTAAAGCCAGCAAAGGTAAGAATGCAGGTAATGAGTTTTGGGGATGCCGTTCGTTTCCTAGGTGCAGGAATGTAATAACTGCTTGCTAAATTTCAAACAAAATATAACCATAAAATTAGGGATGACCAATGAAGATTAGCTTTATTGATATACAAAATTTCAGAAAGTTACAAAGCTGTAGAATTAACTTATCAGATAAAGAAACTCTTCTTGTCGGGGCTAATAACAGTGGTAAAACATCAGCAACGGATGTATTGATTACATTTTTAGACCAGAAAGTTAAAAGACCTTTTTCGGTAACTGATTTTACACTTAGCAATTGGAAACCCCTCAATGAATATGCAATGTCATGGACTAAAGATATTGACAGTATTCAAGGCACTTCTATAGAAGAATGGCAAAAGTTGTGCCCATCTATTGATATCTGGCTTGATGCTAGTATTAATGAGGTAGAAAAGGTAGCGCATCTAATACCTACACTAAAATGGAGTGGTGAACCGTTGGGTGTGCGTTTAGTTTTACAGCCTAAAAATTTAGATGAGCTAAAAGCTCATTTTGTCAGTGAGTATACAGCAGCAAATAATATTAAGAGTATTTCCCCTAAGGGTACACTGTCACTCTGGCCAAGAGATATTAAGGATTATTTAAGTAAGGGAAAATTAAATACTCAATTTGAAGTTAAAGCCTACATTTTAGACCCTGAGAAAAGTAATTCGCCACAAAAACTAAGAAAAGAACAGTCTTCAATGGAATTCTACCCATTTGATGGAATATTTAAAGTTGATGTCATAGAAGCGCAAAGGGGGTTTTCCGATCCTAATTCGTCGGAAATCAAACAAAGTAATGGTGGTTTATCAGGACAATTAAACCAATATTACAATCGTCATTTAAATCCTACAGATTTGCCAGATGTAGCTGATTTAGAAGCCTTAGAAACAATAGATAATGCCAAAGAACTATTTGATATCAGGCTAAACAAATCCTTTAAAGAAGCTTTAGGTGAAATAAAAACCTTGGGATATCCAGGATTTAATGATCCAGATATTAAGCTTTCGAGTCGAATTAACCCCATTGATAGTTTAGATCATGATGCAGCTATTATTTTTGATACTCAAAAACGTGGCTTTACTGGTTTAGATAACTTTTCTCTACCTGAAAAATATAATGGCTTAGGGTATAAAAACCTTATTTTTATTGTATTTAAATTAATTTCATTTAGAGATCAATGGCTTCGAAAAGGAAAAGCCCAAAAAAGACGAAATGCAGACGATATTGCAATAGAGCCTATTCATTTAGTACTTATAGAAGAACCAGAAGCGCATTTACATGCACAAGTACAACAAGTTTTTATACGTAAAGCATATGACGTTTTACGTTTGGACGTTAGTAATAAATTAACTACTCAAATGATTGTTAGCAGCCATTCAAGCTATATCGCGCATGAAGCGGGATTTGAGAAATTAAGATACTTTAAAAGAAAGCCTGCACTAGGTTTAGATCAAGTAGCTACTGCTGAAGTTGTTGACTTATCAACTGTATTTAAAAGTAATTCCAATAAAACAGATGATGTAACTGTCACAGCAAAATTTGTAGCTAGATATTTAAAAACAATTCATTGTGATTTGTTTTTTGCAAATGGCATCATTATGGTTGAAGGGGCGGCAGAACGAATGTTGATCCCACACTTTATTCGAACACACTATAATGATTCATTAAATCAAAATTACATTTCCATACTTGAAGTCGGTGGAGCTCATGCGCAAAGGCTTAGACCTCTGATTGATGCTTTATCATTACCTACTCTAGTTATCACCGATACTGATGCTACCAAATCAAAAGATAGCAATGAAAAAATTAGACCTGAAAAAGGCAAAAATTACGGTTTTGGTAGCGACACATTGAAGGAGTGGTTTGATTTAAAATCCAAAACTTTAGATGAAGTAGTAGAGCTTGATGAAAAGCATAAAGTTCAAGGTATGGCTAGAGCAGCTTATCAGTGTGGTATTGCTGTTAATTATGGAGAAGGTGCTAAAGTAGCTGAAGTAATACCTTATACATTTGAAGATGCTCTCGTGCTCTCTAATATTGAGTTGTTTAAAAGTTTATCAAATTCAACAGGTATGGTGAAAAAAATGCACCTAGCATTGGGTAAACCAACCTTAGATGAATGCTGTGATCAGCTGTACACAGAGCTGAAAGGAATTAAAGCTCAAATGGCATTGGATTTACTTTTTGATGTTGAACCTAAAGAATTATGTATCCCTGAATACATTAAAGAAGGTTTTGAATGGCTTGAAAAAGAACTGAAAAACAATGCGCTAGATTTCATCGAGGCTAAAGTTAACACTGCTGTAGAAGATAAGGCAGTAGGTTGATATGAGAAATCCAAATATTGAATTAGTTGGTGTCGATAAAGAAATTTATAGTTATCTTAATTTATATAATCCAAAGAGTTTTTTGTTGTTTGCTGGAGCTGGCTCAGGGAAAACTCGAACATTAGTTAATGTATTACAAGAAATTAAAAATAATAATTTACAAACTTTAATTGAAAATGGCCAAAAAGTTGCAGTTATTACATATACAAATGCTGCATCAAACGAAATACAACATCGCCTTGAGTATGACCCCATATTTACAGTATCAACAATACATAGTTTTATCTGGGAATTAATAAAGCCGTTCACTTCTGATATTAAAGATTTTATTAAAGTTAAATTAAGAAGTGATATAGATGTTTTAACAACTAAAATTAGTAAAGCTAGGGATAAGAATGGTAAAACAGCATTAGCGAATGCACGTAGCCTAAAGTCCAAACAAAAGCGGTTAGACGGGTTAGCAGAGGTGGAGAGTTTTACTTATAGCCCAACTAGTAACAAAACCAGCAAAGGGACACTTAATCATTCAGAAGTAATTATTATAGGTTCTATTTTTATAGCTGATCAAAAATTAATGCAATCGGTCCTTATTAATAGATATCCAATTTTATTAATAGATGAAAGTCAAGATACGAATAAAGTACTATTAGAAGCTTTTATTTCAGTGCAGGAAAATAACAAGAACAAGTTCTCGCTCGGCCTCTTTGGCGATATGATGCAACGTATTTATAGCGGAGGGAAAAATGACTTAACTACTTCGCTTCCACCCGATTGGGAAACACCGGCAAAAATAATTAATTATCGATGCCCGAAAAGAGTTATCACTTTAATTAACAATATTCGTAAAGGTGATGACCAAAATGTACAAGTGCCAAAAGAAGATGCTATTGACGGTTTTGTTAGGCTGTTTATCGTAGATTCCAACACAACGGATAAACTGGAGTTAGAAAATAAAATTCGTTTCCAAATGGCTATGCTTACACATGATGAAGATTGGAATATTGCAGAAGAAGTTAAAACACTAACGCTTGAACATGATATGGCTGCCAGCAGAGGGGGATTTGACGAGTTTTTGCTACCTTTGTCTTCAGTTAGTAGTTTAAGAGACGCAGCACTAAATGGTACGAGCAAGAATATAAACTTCATTACTTCAACCTTACTACCATTTATTGATGCAGTAGAAAAAGATGATTCCTTTGAAGTTGCTCGAATAATCAAAAGTGGTTCATTATTAATAAGTGATTCCAATCAATCTTTCTTATTAAATCCTATAGGAACTTTAAAAGATATTGATTCAAATGTTGTTGAATTTAAGAAAATTTTAGTAAATGGAAAAGTTACGCTACATAATGTTTTATCTACAATTCAGAAGTTTGAATTACTTTCTTTACCTGACGAATTACTTGTCTACTTAAGTGATATTGAACAAGGTGAACCTAATGAGCCTGAAAGCGATACTAAGTTGCTTTCAGATGTTGATAAAGCTTGGGGTTTAGCGCTTAATTCTAGCATTGGTCATGTGAAAAACTATGCTAAATACGTTAATGAAACATTGGGATACGCAACCCATCAAGGAGTTAAGGGGCTAGAATACAAAAGGGTAATGGCCGTTTTAGATGATAAATTCAAAGGTTTTCTATTTGATTATGAAAAATTATTTGGAGCAAAAGACTTAACTAAAAAAGACATTGAAAATGAGGATTTAGGTAAAGATTCTGCTTTATCTCGAACTCGTAGATTGTTCTACGTTATTTGTAGTCGTGCAGAACAAAGCTTAGCTGTAGTTGCATACTCTAATGATCCTATTGCTATAGAAAAAACTGCAATTGAATCAGAGTGGTTTAGTAAAGACGAAATAGTATTAATCTGATGATGATGTGGATGTAAGTAAACTTGGAAAGGTAGATAAGCACATATAGTGAGGATATCATAATATCCTTACTATGATATTTTAGAGTTTGAACTTCATTTGGGTGATGTATTTACTGTAATAGCAAATTGATTGCATAAAACCATTGCCCACACTCGTCCCATTCCTCCCGCCACATTATAAAAACCGTAACTTTAACGAGGTACGGTTTTTCTGTTTGATGGTATAGTTTGTATCAATATTTTATTCATACAGTCTTTTAAAGCCTAAACATTATCTTTATAGTAGATCTCAGCTATACAAGGATAGTTATATATATGAAAGATAGAGAAAAAAAATGCGTGACAAATGGGTATAACCGTAAAGGGATTATCGGTATTTCCATTATATTGCTTTGCATTACGGTAGGCGTATTGCTGCAAGAGCCGATAGCTCAGTCACTTGAATATCATGACTTTGCTGACAATCGTAGCTTCTTATCTATTCCTAATTTTTACAATGTGCTTTCTAATATACCCTTTATTATCGTTGGATTCATGGGGATTCACAGTCTATTTATCTCTAATAAAATAACGAAATTAGATGAACTAAAAGTCGGTTATTGTTTCTTATTTCTCGGTCTGTTACTGATTGGGTTTGGCTCGGGTTATTATCATCTTTGGCCAAGTAACCACACATTGGTATGGGACAGATTACCCATGACATTGGCCTTTATGGCATTAATTGCGATTATTATTGCGGAATACCTTTCCGTTGAACTAGGTAAACGTCTGCTATATCCCTTACTCATAATCGGGGGCGCATCGGTACTTTATTGGGATTACACCGAAAGCAATGGTGCGGGCGATTTACGATATTACATCTTAGTTCAGTTTTTACCATTAATTGCGGTACCACTAATTTTGCTATTTATGAAACCGGCATTTAGTTATGGCAATAGATATTGGTGGCTTTTCTTAACCTATATTTTAGCCAAACTATTTGAGCACTTTGACACATATATTTTTGAAGTATTAACAGCGATAAGTGGTCATACATTAAAACATTTGATTGCAGCATTAGGCATGCTGTTATTATTGAATGGGTACAAAAGGCGGAAGAAAATTGAAGTTAATGACAGATGACAAATGAAGTCGGTTCTTTCGCGCATAAACCTTTAGTTGGTTATATCATCGGATTTTCCAATACGTATTCATATTAAGAAGCAGAGCACATGACCGCTGTAAAATATCCGCCTAATGTTGGCGAAAATGATTGTGTGATCCTATTTGACGGTGTCTGTAAACTTTGTGATTTTTGGACTCAATTTATTGTTAAGGTTGATACACAACAGCGCTTTAAATTATGCAGCGTTCAATCACCAGAAGGGCAGAGCATATTAAATTATTTTAAAATGCCAACTGATCATTTTGATACCATGCTATTGGTAGAAGGTAACCAATGCTTTGATAAGAGTGATGCTTTTTTAAATACGATGAGCAAACTTAGCTACCCATGGCGTTTATTCACCGCATTCAAGATACTCCCGAAAGGTATTAGAAATTGGCTCTATGATCGTATTGCTCGAAATAGATATTATTTATTTGGGCGGTACGACAGCTGTATGTTGCCAAGTAAAGAAAATGAAAATAGATTTCTTAAGGGTGATGTTGGTGAGTAGCAAGTTAACTTATCATTAAGTTTTTCTTAAAAAAAATCTCACAATTGATGAGTTGTACCTAGAACCAATAACTTAATCCCAACATAATCAGTAATGCACCTAAGTATTTACTGATTATTTCTCCTTTTGGCATAACTTTTTCTACAACAACTATCAGCGTTAAAATAAGTATCCATTTTAGATTCATTACCCCACTTACAAATAATATTGTCATTAAAAACCAACAACAGCCTACGCAATAGCTGCCGTGTTTTAGGCCTAAGAGTAATGCACCTTTAAAACCTTCTTGCCAACCTTTACTCAGCATAGACAATGGTGATCTACACAGATTTAAACAGTTTTGTTTGAATGAAGAAAATTGATAGACACCAGCAATGATTAAAATTGACGCACTAAAGCTTAGGTTTACACTATCCATCATGGGTGTCAGTAGATTTAAATGGTGGAGAAAATACTGCAAAAAGGTAATAACTACACTGTATAAGCACCATGTTATGAGATAGCCGAAGGTAAAAATAATGGTTGGTGTGTAGGTTTGATTTGACGAAATTCGTTGTCGGTTTAGTTTATCAACCAATAATATTACTGGAATTGCCGATGGCAGCATCATTCCTGCCATCATAATAGCCCACATGATAAACAGCATGAATACATCAGCCACAGACCAACTTGCTACTGGATCCATATTCATAGTCATATCATAAAGCATGTAATGCCAACTCAAATAAATGAGTAGGCACACACTAATCATGATAAAAGTTCGATTTATTAATACCATTTTGTTATCAGGCATTGATGCATCTTTAGTTAAGCATTTGGCCAATTAACAACAGCATTTGCAGCAAAGGTATCACTGTAACTAAAAGCCATATTGCCATGGTTAATTTTCATTAATTTGGTTTTTCCGGCAAAACCATCGTTCCACATAAAACCACCTTTAGGGAAGGAAATATGCACTTCATTAATCTCGCCAGTAACGGGGTTAATGTGTGGCTCTTGTTCAACCTCAATAATCCCCTCTATTGTTACCGTTGATGTATAGTCTTGCCTATTTAACTTAATATCAGCCATTATTGGTCCATCAAATTCACTAAACAAAGTACCTAGTACCTCAACAGGCATGCCACCTGCTTGTCCTGACATTATGGTAGCAAGCGCACCGACTTGTTCTTCGTTAGCACTGTTATCGATAAAAAGAGCTCCTTTGCCATTACCTTCATGCATAGCACTTGGCCAAGCGGCAGCAAACACCATTTTCAAACCACTTAAGTCTAAATCGTTGAAGTGACCCTTAAGTATTTCAAAGCCTAGTATTGCTTCACAGCCACCATCCTTACTGGTTGGGAAACCGCCAAACTGACAGCCACATCCGTGACTACAACTACAATTTTCAATTTGATTCATTGATAATGCCCAAGAATGTTGATTACTCATAATATAACTCCTCTTTTTTGGGTGGTTAAATTATAGGCTAAATCTTGTTGTTTTTCCTTTTTGAGAGCAAAACATATTTCGATTTGAGTTATGACATTGTTGTGTACATTGTTATGTTTATTGTTATGTTTATCTTTCGCTGCTTACGCTAGCCAATTATACTATTAACCATTGCATACCAGTAAGGCTCAGCACATTGCACTTTAAGAACTATACCCAAACCACTTCAAGATTCTAGTTTCAGCTGAATCCTGCATATTGAAGTAGCTTGGGTATAAATGTAGGTTATGAGCTACCCATCTTCAAATTTGGCGAACAAGTCTTTCAACACTAACCAAAAGCGGAACAATGCAAAAAAAATGAAAATATTTTTACTAACACATGAACGTGAATTGCATAGAGGCACCAATACTGGCTCTCTTGCTATAGACGATTCTAATGAAATTGTTGAACGGTTACTTTGGGAAAGAGTAAATCCCAATAAAGAACTTACTCGGTTAATAGAAAATAATGAGGCGGTATTATTATATTCTATGGGTGAATCATCAGAAACTGAATCGTTGGCAGTCATTGAAGAATATGAAAACATCATTATTATTGATGGTACATGGCAGGAATCAAAAAAAATATTCAACCAAAGTGCTTATTTAAAAAATGCTCCGCAATTCACTTTGAAAACGGAAAATGATTCATTATACAGACTCAGGGCTAATCAGCCTAAAGGTGGTCTATGCACCATCGAATGTATAATCGAAGTCTTGAAAATTAAAGGTCAAAATAAAATGGCCTCAGAATTATCATTAAAATTTGACCAATTTAATGGTTAAAACCAAACAATAAAATAACAAAACAATTCAACAGAAGATTACCGTTGCTCGCGTTTTACTTTATTTTTAGCCAACTACTCCCTAGCTCGTTATAGATAAAAAACATCATATAATCAGCTCTTTTAGGAAGCATAAACAATATTGCTGAATAACGTCAGCATTCACCGTATAATTGCACCATTATCGTTAGCGGTATTTAATCTAAGGTATTTAAATCCAGTATGGCAGAGCAAAGCAATCATCTCGAACTAACCGTTACGCAAATTCCTCTCACAGAAAATAGTACGCTTGTTTCAAAAAAATCAGACTCAATAAAAGAGGGCAAAGCGGTTACTCATCAAAGCAGTCAGAAAACTGATAACACCTCGCCTAAGATTGTACTTGCGACACTCAACGCAAGGTACTTTCACACCAGTTTTGGTTTACGTTACCTTTACGCGAACTTAAGAGAGTTACAGGAATTTTGTGAAATAAAAGAGTTTATTATCCAAACTCGCGCCATTGATATCGTTGAACAAATATTAGAAAAAAAACCCGATATCGTTGGTTTTGGTGTTTATATTTGGAACATAATTGAAACTACTGATGTAGTTAACTTGTTAAAAGTGATCGCACCAGAAATTAAGGTTGTTTTGGGCGGCCCAGAAGTGAGCTATGAAACTGAGCAACAAGGGATAGTTGCCTGTGCAGATTATGTCTTAACGGGACCAGCAGATATTAGTTTTTACCAACTGTGTAAAGACATTATCAACGAAACGCCACCTGATAAAAAAGTGCTTAATTCGAAACCTGTTCCGCTAGAAGAAATAGCATTGCCGTATGAGTATTATACCGATGAAGATCTAAAGCATCGACTGCTATATGTTGAAGCGTCTCGCGGTTGCCCGTTTAAATGTGAATTTTGTTTATCTTCTTTAGATAAATCGTCCACGCCATTTGAGTTGACGGCCTTTCTTGAGCAAATGGAAATCCTTTATCAACGTGGTGCCAGAAATTTCAAGTTTATTGATAGAACCTTTAATTTAAACATTAATACCACTATGCAAATTATGCAGTTTTTCTTAGACAGAATGACTGAGGATCTCTATCTACATTTTGAAGTGGTACCCGATCACCTTCCAAGAAAATTAAAAGAATTGTTAGCACAGTTTCCTGAGGGCAGTTTGCAATTTGAAATTGGCATACAAACCTTTAATGTTGAGGTACAAGCGAATATTAGTCGTAAGCAAAACAACGCAAAATCAAAAGAGAATTTATTGTGGTTAAGGGATAATACCTCCGCACATATTCATGCAGATCTCATCTTTGGTTTACCAGGTGAAACTTTCGATACGTTTAAAGATAGTTTTAACCAACTCTATCATTGTCGTCCACATGAGATTCAAATGGGCATTTTGAAACGCTTGAAAGGTAGTCCAATTATAAGGCACACAGAATCATTCGATTTGCGTTTTAATCCATTACCGCCCTTTAATATTTTAAGTACAGACAGGGTGAGCTTTAGCACCATGCAACGTATTAACCGCTTTGCGCGATATTGGGATATGATTGGTAATTCAGGGCGTTTTAAATACGCTTTACCTCATATGTTGTCAGACGAACCTTTTGATGATTTTATGGCGATTACCGAGTGGATTTTCAATAAAACAGGGCAAATTCATAAAATTAGTCTGAAGAAGTTATTTGAGCTGATTTCGCAATCGGTAGAAGCATTATTTCCTGAAAAGCATCACCTTGTTATTGAAAAAATTGAACTAGACTACGAGGCAACGAAATTAAAAAGTCTCTTTAATGGACTCAAGCTTTATGCGGGTGAACAGACTGAATCAATTACTAAAAACAAGTCATTAAAGCGACAACAACAGCATATGAGTTAATAGCATAGATTTAAAAGCTTATGAAGCTAACAACTTTTATTAGCGTTAACCTTCCTGCTGTGAAGATGCTATCGCAAATTGTATTTGTAATAATCTATCTTGCCCAAATACCGTAGTATTTTCATAACTAAAACTAGGCACTCCCCATTTATCATGCTGGTATAAGGCGAGTAAGTTGTTTTGAGCCCAACTTTTCCAATGATTGTCGTCGAGGTATTGTTTAGCTTCAAACCAGTTAAGGCCCGATTTTTCGACAATATGCTTTAATCCTGCATCAGTTTCTGAACATATCCCTTTTGACCATACAGCTTGTGCGTAGGTTAATAAAAATTCAACACCTAACTGATTTGCGGTAGCGTATTCAAATAATGCATAACAGCGCTCTACACCTTGTCCTAATGGATCCGCTACCTTTCCAAAGGGTATATCAAGAGCCGTGGCTTCACGGTTTACGTCTTGTAGAATGTACATACGTTTGGTTTTTGGTACTAACATACGTCGCATCACCATAGGTAATATTGGTTTCACCACAAGGGGAACTTGAAAATGAGCGGCTAAACGTTTTGCCCGTAACAAGCCAATATATGAATAAGGACTGCGTATTGACCAATATATAATTAAAGGCGATTTTTCATCATTGGCAACAGGTAATGCATTGCCTGATTGTTGGATGTTATGGGTTTGGTCAAAAAGAACTTTTTGATCAACAGACAGCTGTAAATTATTTAAGCGTTTTTCTAAATACTGTAATCGATCAACTCCCCAGTACCACTCACCGCCATAATGCAGCATAGCTGACTGATAATGACCATGTTGTTTTAACATTGCTTCGTTACTGTTTAAATGTTGCTGATAACATTCGTTATGGTTTTGTATCACGGGATCAATCAAAGAGGCTAGCGTGCCATTGTCTCCTTGCCAATAGCTAGAAAATATTTCGAGTGCTTTGGTTAAATATTCCGGTTGAAGTTCATTATGGAGTAGCTGAGCTGTTGCAGTAAAGGTTTGTTGCTGGCTCACTTTAGGCGGTTGTTCTGGAAAGCTTAGCTTGTAGAGCTTTGCTAAAAACACACCATCTTGAAATGCATTGTTTGCCCATAGTTCTGGTGCGGGAAACATTTCTGTTTGCTTGTTAAGCACAGTTCTGAAATCGAACTCTATTTGATATCTGTGCTGTAACTCAGCAAGAGTTTGCAGTAATAAATAACTGTAAGGGTCATCTAAGGCAAGATAAACCGTTACCTGATGATTTAACTTGTTTTTAATGCGTTTTTTATCAGCGTATTTACGTTTTAACTCGACGATAAAATCACTAAGCAGTGCTTGTATAAGATAAGGTTTTATTAGGTTGACCATAATTTAAGTTCACTTAGTTATTTTTTATAAAGTGTACACATAACTGACTAAAAGGTGAGCGAAGCTGAGCATGACATTTTATAGCGTTGCCTACAACCAGTGACGTGTAGAATCATTTAATACTAGCTTCCTTTGTAAACAAGTTGCTTAATCCTTAATTACCCGATGAGTACCGGCATTTCTATCATGATCTAAATACCAATTCACAGCGTATTAAACGTTAAGTAAATTTAATGAAATTTATTTAGTAATAAGAACATGCTTGTTATTACATCATCAAAGAAGTAAGTTATTGAATGTAAGTGGTTTTAAGTCGAAATTTAAGTCGGTTTCAAAGAAAACAATTATTTAAAATATATTCATTGTTTTTTTTGATAATACTTTTTATTTCATCTGCTTCTACTACTATAAAGTGATGATATATAAAAATAATAAGTAAGTGTAAGGAACTAAATGGAATGAAATCTACTTTTAACTTGTTGAATAATACCACCGCGTTAACACAACTCTCGCTCTCATCAGTATTTATCAATTTATTATCGTTAGCGCTGCCTTTCACCATGCTACAAATTTACGATAGAATTTTACCTAACCAGAGTTACGGTACTGCAACCGTCCTGGTTATTGGGGTCGCCATAGCCATATTACTTGAGCTGTTTCTTCGGTACGCAAGAAGCTGGGTGCTTGCCTCTTCTGCGGCTAACTTTGAATTACAAACCACGATAAATGTTGTTAATAAGGTAATGGAAGCCGATCACCAACCTCTAGATAAAATGGGTAGTGGAAGCTTATTCAATAGCTTGTCGGGTATCGCAACAATGAGAGATTTATATTCAGGGCAAGCTGCCGTTGCGATGATGGACTTTCCCTTTGTTCTAATTTTTCTCGGTTTAGTAGCTTATATTGGCGGACCTTTAGTTTTTATCCCCATCGTAGTTTGGTTTGTTGTTATTTCGTTGGTGTTACTGATAAGTAAAAACCTATCAAAAGTAACGGATGAATTATCGGCAACAGACAGCCAGCGTTCATCAATCTTACTTCATGTATTATCAGGCCTTACGACAGTAAAAGCGTTAGCACTAGAGCAACGTTTATCGCGAGAATACCGTGAATTAAATTTTAAACGATTAGCAGAGCAAGAGAAAATAGATTGGTTATCAGCCAAACTGCAAGAATTAATTCAAGGTGCTTCCCAGGCAACAACGTTAATCTTAGTGTTACTGGGTTGTTTATCAGTATTAAATGGTGATTTAACAACGGGTGGTTTAGCAGCCTGTTCAATTTTAGCGGGTAGGGCTGTTGCTCCCCTAAGTGCTATTGTCAGTCTTCGTTCTCGAATCGCGACAGCAAAAGTGGCCATGGCTAATGTGGATGAATTATTGTCACTACCCAAAGAAGCATTTACTAGTGCCAAAATTTATAACGAAAAACTGCCATTAGGTCCTATACAGTTTAAGGCGGTTAACTTTGAACACATGGGCGCAAAACTAACTCAACTATCATTAACTATCCAAACCGGTCAGCTTTGTACTATTCAATCTAATCCTCTAACGCATGCAAGCGCAGTACTGCAAACGTTAGGCTTATTTAAACATGTAAATGCTGGCAGTATTTCTATTGATGGTGTGGAGATAGCCGAACATGCAGCAAATGAATTTCGTCAATCGGTTTTGTATGTTCCACCTTGGCCAACGTTATTTGCAGGCAGCTTATTAGAAAATATGACCATGTTTCAACCGCAATACGAAAGTTTAGCAATGCAATACGCTAACGTTTTAGGGTTAACAAATACCATCGCACAATTACCTGCAGGCTATGCAACACAGGTAACAGAAGACAACAATAAGATGATTGGTAAAGGCGCTATAAAGTTAATGGCGATAATACGCGCCATGGTACAAAGTCCGTCTATTCTGTTGTTGGATGAACCCATGATTGCACTTGATTCAGACTCCCAAGCAAGGTTGTTAACCTTACTTCGATCACTTAAAGGTGAGATGACCATGTTAGCGGTTTCCTACTTTGATGAATTATCGGAAATTAGCGATGTCACAATGACCCTGACAAATGAGGAAGGGGAAAATACGGTATTGTCTGAAAAAAGAGGGTCAACTCATGAATAATCATAATGACCTTAAAGTTGCATTAATCGCACTATTGCAACAGTTAGGTTTGCACTCTCAAGCGAATAGCATTTCTGTAGACACGCGGCTAGATAAATTAGATACCACTGAACTCTTAGATGTTTTAAGAAAATACAGTCTTAATTTTCATGTGCGGCCAATGAACAAAAAGGATATAGACCATACGTTATTACCTTTTTTGGTTATTCCTCAAGAAGATGAGGCTTTTGTTTCACGACGTAAAAATAATCAATATGAGCAGTTAACGAGTGAACAGTCTTGGCAACGGGTTTCTTTTAGGAAAGATTTTGAGCAGGCAAAAGTCATTATTATAGAAAACCTGCCAACTAAGAAATCTTCAAGTAAAACCTTTTCACAGCATTTATCAAAACAAAAGAAATGGTATAAACCAGTATTTTGGCTGAGTTTGTTATCAAGTTTAACGGGATTAGCAGTACCTTTATTTACTATGTCTGTTTATGACAGAGTCATTGGTGGACAAGCACCCGATGTACTACCTCAAATAGCCTTAGGCGCCTTTATCGCCTTAGCCATATTAATTGGCAGTCGGCTTATTAGAGCCAAAATAGTGGCCAGTGCTAGTAATAAGTTTGCGCGTGACTTATCAGATATAACCTTTAGTAGACTATTAAGAATGCCGCTGATGGTATTGTCTCGCGTTGGTCTGTCAAATCACATCGCAAGAATGAGAAATGCGGAAAAAGTAAGAGGCATGGTTTCAGGACCCGGTGGTGCAGGGTTAATCGATTTACCCTTCACCATCATTGCTTTTTCAGCCATTGCCTTGTTAAGTGGCTGGTTAGTCTTAGTCCCTATTATTATGCTGTTTGTCTATTACTTAGTGATGAAGTTACTGAATCGCTATACCGCACGTGTAGTGCCGACCATAAACAGTGAATATCAAAACTCTATTAATGAGTTATCTAAAAATGTGTTGCAACTTAAAGCCAGTGGACAAACTGAAGCACGAAGAGTTGAGTTTTTTAGGCAGTGTCGAGAATCTTGTAGACAAAACTTCCTTTTCGCAAAACGTAACGGATTAAAAACGGCTACGGCTCATGCATTGAGTATGCTTACGGCGTTAGCGACTGTATTTACGGGGATCTTCTTAGTCTTAAATCAAAGCATTACCGCTGGTGCTTTAATCGCCTGTGTGATGTTGATTTGGCGAATTACCGGACCTGCTCAATTAGCTTTTTCATCAGGGCAAAAATTCACCATGATGAGTGGTGCTATTCAACAGTTCGATCGGTTCATGGGGGCAAGTCCAGAACAAAATGAATACCGAATGGAGCAACCCGACAGAGAAACTGCGCCGACGATTAAAATAAACCAAATAACCTTGAGATACAGTGCGAATCAAGAGCCCGTATTATCAGGTGTCTCGGCTGATATTGAATCAGGTGATTGCGTCGCCGTGATTGGCCCTAATGCCTGTGGCAAAACATCCTTGTTATTGTCTTTACTTGGCGTAGTTGAACCTCAGGCGGGTTTTATTATGGTGAATAATAAAAACTTAAAACAATATGACCCTGAAACCTTTAGAGAATACGCAGGATATTGCCCCGCAGAGCCTGATTTATTTCCAGGTACGTTAGCGGATAACTTGCGCATTGCAAAACCTGACGCGACTGATGAAGAATTAATTGCTGCATTAAAACATGCAGGAGGTGAATCATTATTTATCGCGCTCAATTCAAATTTGAACATCATGTTAGAAAACAACGCGTCAAACATGCTTTCGGCCGTAGAAGGGAGTTATATAAACTTAGCGAGAGCATTTCTTAAAAAGTCTAACTTTATTATTTTAGATGAACCCTTAGCAAACAGAAACCCTCAAGCAAGAAAAGCCTTTAGCAATACGATTTTAGCTTTAAAAGGAAAGGCGACAATTGTCTTTAGTAGTCATGATCCAGAGTTAATCAAACTGGCAGATAAAGTGATTGTTTTAGATAAAGGTAGCGTTGTTTATGCAGGACCAATCCCTGAAAAAAATTCACAAGAAATGGAGTCATCAAATCATGAATAACCGCCAACTTGCTAACCGTCAATGGCCCGAACATGAGTTTTCTGATGCTATTGAAGCCCCGATAGAACGAAAAGTGATCAGAAATATAACCTATATGATTTTAGGCTCAATATTTTGTTTATTACTGTGGTCTATTTTTTCAAAAGTTGAGGAAATAGCGAAAGCACAAGGACAGGTTGTTCCTCTTGGACATCGACAAGTTATTCAAAGTCAGTTAGGCGGTACTATTAATGCGATTGTTGTCGAAGAAGGGGACGTGGTCAAAAAAGGCGATGTTTTAGTCAATTTTATTGCTATTAATAGTCAATCTGCAAAAGAAGAGCTGGCAAGTAAATATGCTAATTTGATGATGAAAAAAGAAAGATTATCGGCTTTTAAAGAAAGACGAGAGGCCGATTTTAATGATTATAACGAAGTATATCCAAGGTTAGCACTTCAACAACGTCAAGCATTAGGTAGTATGAATAGTGAGCTTGTTGCTATTGAGTCATTATCAAAATCTGACGTGGCTAAATCTCAAGCAGAATATCATGCGATAGAAAAAGAAATTCCGGCATTAAAAGATCAAATTATTGCCTCTGAAAAAACATTAGCAATGATGACAACCCTTGCTAAAACGGGTGGTATCTCGCAGTTAAAGCTTTTAGAAACCCAACAAAAACTTGATTCATACCAACGTGAATTGAGTGTTTTAGAAGGGAAAGAGCAAGTGCTGTCTAAAAATATGTCTAATTTAAATGAGCAACTTAATAATAAGAAAGCGTCTCTCTTAAAACTTGTAGGTGAAACATTAACAGAAACACAAGGTGAAATTCTTGCCGTTGAAGCAAGACAAAGATCATCAGATTCAGATGTTTCACAAAGCACTGTTGTTGCGCCTGTTAATGGCATTATTCAGTCAATACCCAGTAGTAGCGTTGGCAGTGTTATTCCTCCTGGGGGGACAGTAGCAGTTATTGTCCCCGTTACAGAGAAAGCATTGCTGGAAGCTAAATTATCCCCAAGAGATATTGGTTTTGTTTCTATCGGTCAAAAGGCCAGAATTAAAATCGATGCCTTTGATTACAGTCGATATGGCGCTTTAGACGGTATAGTTAAAAAAATATCACCAAGTACAGATGCAGATGAAAGAGGTGGTGTTTTTTATAAGGTGCAAATTGCCATTGATAAACCCTATTTTGGCAAAAATCCTGGTGACTTAGAGTTAATTCCAGGCATGACAGGTGAGGCTGATATTGTTACGGGTGATAAAACAATATTTCAATATTTATGGAAACCAGTATTTACTAACGTAACTAGTGCTTTTGGTGAAAGATAAGAGGCTTTACTATGACAAACGATAAAGATAAATCAAATCCAAAAGATGAAGTTGGTAAAGAAGAAGCCAAAAAAGCGCGTGATTTAAAACTATCTCAAGAAAAAGCTCTTAAAACGGATAAAGATGTAGAGCGTTTAAAAGCGAAAGAGTTTAAAAGCACATCTACCTATCAAGGTGCTTCTAATGCTGATTTGGTTGCAGACAAGTCATCAATACTGATAGCTGAGAATCAAAAAAATTCAGGGGTAGAGGCAAGTCCCGAAGAACATACGGATGACTCTGATTTATTAGCGAGCAATTTAGAACAGAGCAGCTTAATCGATGATACAAGTAAATCTTTAAATGAAAACACCAGCGATTCGGTTACTAATCAAGATGAAACGTCAGAGCAAACCGAGGGTAATGCAAAAACACCTCAATTGACTCGAATAGGCAAAGGAGGTGGGGTAACAACACCAGAAGGTGCAACCGTTCATTTTTCCAGTGAATATAATGTGGGTTCGCAAGTAGGTAATGAAAATACAGCGAGCAATAATTCTATTAATGCTTTAAAAGAATCTGCAAATAAAATACCACCTCTGAATCAAACAATAACGCCAGAAGCACTAGCTAATGCTACTGAACAGTTAACTGATAAAGCTAAAGCTGGTGGTTCCACACAAGCGTTATCAAAAGAAATCCCGCAAATAGTTGCTGTGCAACCACCTGAACAAATCCAACAAAAAGTTCCTGAGCCTCTACGCCAAGAGATACCGCTTTCTGCGGTTATTACACTTAATGAAATTACGCTAGATAACACCATCAATAAGGTAGAATCTTCAGCATTAGTTCAAATAACAGGTACGGTAGGTGGGGACGTAAAAGATAATGATTTAGTGACGTTAATCATTGGTAATCAAGTTTTTAACGGTGTGGTAGTTAATGGGATATTTCAAATAGCAGTATCAGGCTCTTCATTATTGAATGAAGATAAAGTTATTGCCGAATTGACCGTGAATAATGCAGAAGGGCACTCTTTAACCGTATCGACAGAGCAGCATTATCTTGTGGATACTTCGATATTTGCAAAGGATGATCAAAGTACAGCAGTTGAAGATCAAGGGGCTTTGGCTACATCAGGCAATGTGTTAGGTAACGATGACCAAGATAGCACTCATGTTACAACAACAGATTTTGTTGGTCGATTTGGTATATATCATTTTAAGACCGATGGTAGTTATACCTATGAATTAGATAATACGAAAGTACAAAGTTTTCGAGCAGGTGAACATCACGAAGACTTTGCCTACTATGAAATTAAAGACAATGCAGGTAATACAACAACAGCTAAACTAACAACACTAATTGAAGGTACAAATGACAGAGGTATTATATTTGGTACTTCCACTGCTTCGCTTACTGAAGATAAAGACGTTCACTCAGGACAACTTCGTGTTGATGGCGCGCTAACGGTAACTGATGTTGATGCGGGTGAGAATCAATTTTCCGCTGAAAATATACAAGGTCAATTCGGTTCCTTATCAATTAACAACTTAGGTCATTGGACTTATACTGCGGATAACTCTCAGCCCACCATACAAGGCTTAAAAACCGGTGAGTCGGTAACCGATACAGTGCTTGTGCATTCGCTCGGTGGCACACAGCAAAAAGTCACCATCACTATTGACGGTACAGACGATAAAGCGGTAATTTCCGGGACTTCGACAGCACAATTAACCGAAGATCAAGACGTTCACGCGGGTCAGCTACGTATCGATGGTGCGTTAACCGTTACCGATCTAGACAATGGTCAAGCGCAGTTTAGTGCGGAGTCTTTACAAGGTCAATTCGGTTCCTTATCCATTAACAATCTTGGTCATTGGATCTACACGGCAGATAATTCACAGCCGACTATTCAAGGCTTAAAAACGGGTGAGTCAGTTACTGATACGGTATTAGTGCATTCAGTTGATGGCACTTCCCAACAAATATCAGTCACCATTAATGGTACGGATGATAAGGCTGTTATTGCAGGCACTTCAACAGCAAGCCTGACTGAAGATAAAGATGTTCAGTCAGGTCTGCTACGTGTTGATGGCGCACTTACTGTAACTGATGAAGATAACGGCCAAGCACAGTTTTCAGCAGAGTCACTGCAAGGTCAGTTTGGTACCTTATCCATTAACAATTTAGGACACTGGACTTATACCGCGGATAACTCTCAGCCAACTATTCAAGGTCTCAAAACGGGTGAGTCGGTTACTGATAAGGTCTTGGTTCACTCCATTGATGGCACGGAACAACAGGTGACTGTCACCATTAATGGCACGGACGATACAGCCATTATTGGCGGTACTTCAACGGCTAGCGTTACTGAGGATATTAATGCTAATGCGGTAAATACGCTTAAAGGTCACACGGCTATACATCATGGAATCGCAACACATGGTCAATTAACAGTAAGTGATTTTGACAAGGGAGAATCTCATTTTGTTGGTCAGCAAACTGACCAGGCTCATGGAACTTTTATCTTAAATGAAAATGGTTTCTGGAACTATACCGTTGATAATTCATCGAGTGCAGTTCAATCGATAGGATTAGGCCAAAGTATCACTGATACTATTTCTGTTAGCTCCGCGGATGGAACAACACATGATATTGTCGTAACAATACAAGGTACTAACGATGCACCAAAGGTATCTGCTGAAGTTATACTGCAAACAGGGACAGAAGATACCAATATTATTCTTACTCAAACGCAATTATTAGCAAATTCAAGTGATATCGATAGCAATGATTTAAATCAATTACAGGTTGATTCCATCACTTCAAATCATGGCGTGGTGACTACAAATGCTGATGGTTCATTTACCTTTCATCCAGATCAAGATTACAACGGCCAAGTGCATTTCACTTACGATGTAAAAGATTCTCATGGTGGTCTAACACATACAGGTGCAACAACTTCGTTAACAGCTATTCAAGATAACGCAGTCATTACAGGACAAGACAGTGGAGATGTAAAAGAAGATATTAATGTAGGCCCTGTAGTAGCAGGCAATGCAAATATGATAGAAACGCATGGTCAAATGCATATTAGTGATCCTGATGCTGGAGAAAATCATTTTCATGTTAAGAACTATGGTTTTATTAATGATGCAGGGCACCCTGAACTTCATCCTATTGTCAGTGCGTTAGGCGGATATCTTAGTATAGGCTCAGATGGAACTTGGTTTTATAGAATTGATACAAGAAAAAGTGTTATACAAAACCTAGGTGAAGGCGAAAGTACAACTGACACAGTAACAGTCACATCGATAGATGGTACTAGTCATGTTGTAACTGTGACAATTCATGGAACAAACGACGCGCCTTTTTGTAGCTCAGAAGTTCAATTAAGCCCGGGTAGCGAAGACACTGTTATTAACTTATCTTCAGCGCAACTTTTAGCCAATGCCAGCGATATTGATGCTAACGATTTAGGACAGTTGAGTGTCGAGAATTTAACTGCTGATCACGGCAGTATTGTTGATAACAAGGATGGTACCTTTAGTTTTAATCCTGATCAAGACTACAACGGTCAAGTGCATTTTACTTATGATGTGAAAGATACCCATGGTGGTATTACGCGCACTGGAGCAAGTACAACTTTACAAGCCATTAATGATAATCCTGATGTAAAACCAATCACAGATAGTCTAACTGAAGGCACCGAACAGCAACACCAAGTGAACTTACTCGGTAATGCCACCGACGTCGAGGGTGATACTCTCTCTATTAGTCAAGTCCAAATAACTTTTGAAGGGAGAACAGGCCCATTACCAAAAGGTGTTAGCTTTGCAAGTGATGGCCATACTCTTGTTGTTGATAGTCAGAACCCTACCTTCCAGCATCTTAGCGAAGGGCAAAAAGCAGATATCGTTGTAAACTATATGGTCGATGATAACCATGGTGGTCAAACTCCAGCGGTAGCCACTCTGACTATGATAGGCACAGATGACAAAGCAACGTTAGTTTCATCACATATCGATATGACTGAAGGGGAGGCATTACATACTTATTACCAATTGGGTAGCAAGGTCCGCGGTACACTGAATTTAGTTGACGCTGATACTAATGATCATACACAGTTTACTTTTTCTAGTAACCAAGGAACTCAGGGCTATGGAGCGTTAACTATTTGGCCTGATGGGCATTATGAATATGATCTCGATATGGCGCGTAATCACCATTCAAATTATAGAATAGATGCCCTTAAAGCAGGTGAAACCTTAACTGACCAACATGAAGTTAAAACCAGCGACGGTCAAACAAAATTGATTACCGTAACCATTCATGGCGAAAATGATAATGCTCGAATCGAAGTCAGCATGCCACAAGCCTTACCTGCGAGCCAGAATGTTACAGAAGAGCATTTTGTCCCTGCGAGTCAAACCCATTTATATGCGGGTGGAATGTTAAGAGTGGTCGATCCCGATCATGGTGATGCCGAACTACAGCCTGAAACAATAACTACCGCACACCATGGTGAATTTAGTATAAACGCAAATGGTAGTTGGAGTTATAAGATTGATAATGCCATAGATTCAGTTCAACAATTAGGTGCTGGAGAGTCTTTTACAGAGACGCATACTGTACATTCTAAAGATGGTACTGCTAGCCAATTATTGACAGTCACGGTTCATGGTACTAACGATGCACCTAAAGTTTCCGCAGCAGTTCATCTAGCACCTAGTACCGAAGATACTGACATACAATTGTCTTCAGTCGAATTACTCGCTAATGCGACTGACATTGATCACAATGATGTCGGTCAATTAAGTATTGCCAATCTAGTCGCTGATCATGGCGTTATTATTGATAATAAAGATGGTACTTTTAGCTTTAGTCCTGAAAAAGACTACAACGGTGAAGTCTTTTTCAGTTATGACGTCACAGATGCACATGGCGGAGCCACTCAAGCGCTTGCAACGACTTCGTTAACAGCTGTTCAAGATAATGCAATTATCAGTGGCGTCGACACTGGCAGTGTGACTGAAAATACTGCAGGTAAAGATATGTCACCTGATCAGGCTCTTGCTGGTATGGGACATTTAACCGGCGCAATGTTATATGCTGATGGTAAGTTGAATATCTCTGACCCCGATACAGGGGAAAATGAATTTGATACCAATCAAGGTGGTGGTCATGGATATGGGTATACCTATCACGGCACTTATGGCCAACTTGTATTAAACGCGGATGGCGGATGGCACTATAACGTTAATGCAGGAAACCGACATAACGGCGCTATGCCTGGTACGGTGGGTACAGCTATTGATAAATTAGGTGATGGCGACTCACTTACCGATACGATTACAGTTCGCGCTAAAGACGGAACCGAGCATGATATTTTTATCACTATTCATGGCAGTAACGACCGACCATATTGCTCTTCAGAAGTTTCTTTACAAAGTGGCACTGAAGATATCGACCAAACGTTTACTCTTGCACAATTATTAGCTAATACGGTTGATGTCGACAGTAATGATGCAGGTCAGCTCAGAATTGATAATTTACTGGTGGATCATGGTTCCATTGTCGATAACAACGATGGCACTTATACACTTACTCAAGAACAAGACTACAACGGTGAAGTACATTTTACGTATGACGTAAAAGATGCCCATGGTGGTGTGACACATACCGGTGCTAGCACAACACTCGCTGCCATTAATGATAATCCTGATGTTTTACCAATAACTGATAGCGTTAAAGAGGATGCTAGTAATCATCATACCGTAGATTTATTACTGGGCGCTTCAGACAAAGAGGGTGACGCATTAAGTATTAATCAATTATCTTACTCTATCGATGGTTCTTCTAGCTCTTCACAGTTACCTGCAGGATTATCGTTGTCTACAGATGGTCATACTATAATTGTCGATGCAACTAACTCTGCTTATCAACATCTGGCCAATGGTCAGTCACAAACAATCACCATTGCTTATCAAGTAAATGATGGACAAGGTGGTCATACTCAACAAACAGCCAATTTAACCATTGAAGGTACTGATGATAAAGCCACACTGGTTTCTAATGTTATTCAATTAACCGAAACGCAAGCGCTAGATAGTCAATTTCATATTTACAAAGGTAACCTTCAGCTTATTGATCCTGATAGCGGTGATAATACCCAGTTTACCTTTAGCGGTAAGTATCTTGGGCTAGGCTACGAGCCAGGTCATTTTGATGTTTGGCCTGATGGCTCTTATCAATTTAGATTACAAGGCGCCAGTAATCGCCATGCGGATGATCTTATCAGTAGTTTGCATGCTGGCGAGTCAATGGAAATACCTTACGAGGTTAAAACCAATGAGGGACAAAAAATAACAATTATGGTTAAGGTGATTGGCGAAGATAATCAAGCTAGGATTGAAGTCGGCCGATATTCTAGGTTTGATAATCATGCTTATGAAGACAATATTTCTCCAGGAAGTACACCTAATCAAATATACAGTGGTGGTAATTTATATGTTATCGACCCTGATCATAGTCAAGCTGGTTTTATTGCACAACATATCACTACTTCTGAAGGCGGGAGCTTTTTTATAAATCCCCGTGGTAATTGGGCGTACACAATCGATAATGACAAAGTGCAACACTTGGGAGCTGGTGAAAGTTATCAAAAGACCTTCACCGTTGACTCTATTGACGGTAGTGCGCAGAAAGATATTACTGTTACGGTTCATGGAACTAATGATGCGCCGGTAGTTTCAGCACAGGTTCAAATAGCACATGGTAGCGAAGACACCAATATACAACTCAATGCTATTGATCTACTCGCGAATGCAACTGATGTTGATGACAATGATGCAGGTAAGTTGAATATTGCTAATTTAGTCGCAGATCATGGGACTATTAGTGACAATAATAACGGTACATATACTTTTCATCCAGAGCAAGATTACAACGGTCAAGTTCATTTCACTTATGATGTAAAAGACACCCATGGAGGTATTACGCATACTGGAGCAACAACAACATTAGCGGCTGTTAGAGATAGTGCAGTAATTACCGAGGTGAACACAGGTAGTATTGTTGAAGATGGCCCTAATAGCAGTGGTAATGCAGGCATGGTAACCGAGCTTGCAAGTGGAACACTTAATGTGGTTGACCCTGATAGTGGTGAAAACTCATTCCAATATAGTCAGTTCGGTGAAACTAAAGTTCAAGATTCTTTTGGTGGCGAACTGCGTATAGATAGCGGTGGAAACTGGGGTTATCATGTTGATAATGCTAGCTTGCAACAGTTAGCTGAAGGTCAAACAGAGGAGGTTATTTATCGGGTACATAGCCGAGATGGTACTCCTTACGATCTTCACATCAATGTTATTGGTACAAATGACGCCCCAACAGTTAATCACGTAAACTTATCTAATGGCAGTGAGGATGTTAACTATCAAATGCAAGCCAATCAATTTGGTTTTACCGATGTTGATTCAGGCGACACGCTTCATTCAATCACCCTTACGAATCTGCCAAGTGCGACAGCAGGAATATTTGTGCTTGATGGTCATGATGTATCAGAGAACCAAGTAATAACCACTTCAGATATCAGTAAATTACAGTTTGTACCTACGAATGATTTTAATGGAGATTTGAATTTTTCTTACACTGTCAACGATGGACATACTGATTCACAAGAGGCGACTAATACACTGCATATCAATCCAGTGAATGATGTTGCTACCATGGATGGACAATCTCAGTCGAACATTTCAGCTGAAATTACGGAAGATTCTACCAACAATGTGATATCAGGCCACTTAACCTTGATTGACCCAGATGCCGGCGAAGATAAGTTTGCAGCCAATACGCAAATCTCTGGTCAGTATGGTCAGCTAACGCTTGATGAAAACGGCAGCTGGCATTACGCACTTAATAACGCTTCTTCGACAGTTAATGCTTTAGAAGCAGGGCAACAATTAACTGATACGCTAACGGTTATCTCACCCGATGGTAGTGCCAGCGAAACCATTGCAATTACAATACAGGGTCACAGCGATACCCCGAGCTTGCAATTGCAAGAAGCTGGCGCAGTGCAAGGGTTAAATCTATTCGCAGGCATCCAAGGTAACGGTATCAGTCAGTTACAATACTCTACTGATGGCGTTAATTTTAGCAGTCAAATTCCGCCAGGATTCAACTTAGCGGCTGATGGGCATACCTTAGAAGTGGATCCCGCTAACGTAGCTTATGATCATCTTGCTAATGGCGTTCAACACAAGGTTTTGGTTAACTACCAACTGCAAGAAGGCACTGGCAGCAGTGCACATCAATCAAGCCAACAAGCACAGGTTGTTATAACGGGGACTAGCGATCGTCCAGCGATTCAGAGCTTTAGCGCAAACTCAGATCAATTTAGTGGGCCGGTGACTGGCAATTTACTTCAAGGGGCTACCGATGTAGACGATGGTGCGAAGCTCATTTTACAAGATTTACAGTTTAAAGATCCTAGTAGCCACCATTATGTGACCGTCCATGCAGGACAAGATGTGAGCATCACAGGTGTTGGTCATATTGCCATTGCCCCTAATGGGGATTATACGTTTATACCCGATCCCAGTTTCAATGGCGATACCCCAGGATTTATCTATCGTATCGTTGATGTCCATGGCGACTATCACGACAATAGTCAAAGTAATTTAAATATTCATATTAATGTAAATCATCAACCTACCGTACAAACACTGACAACCAGCACTAATGAGGATACTGATTTGCAATTTAGTGCCGCAAGCTTCGATTATCAAGACAGCGACAGTGATGCGCTTGATCATCTAACTATCACCAAAATCCCTGATGCCTCAAGCGGTGTTCTGCTCCTCAATGGTCACGTTGTCACTCAAGGACAAGCTATTACCGCAAACAATATTGATAAGCTTATCTTTAAGCCCGCGTTAAACTTCAATGGAGATGCTCACTTTAGTTATGTTGCTAATGACGGGCATCAAGACTCAATTAGTCACACTGCACTATTAAGTGTTACAGCAGTAAACGACTTGCCGACCCTGACAATTAACCAAACAAATCACATTCAAGGTAACTTAGTCGCTACGGATGTCGATATTGGCGACTCACTTAGCTTCTCAGCACCGCAAACAACAGGGAGTTTTGGTCACTTGTCTATCGACCCTGATAGCGGTACCTACACCTACACCCAGCATAATTCAGTAGCCCATATGAACTACAATTCAGCTACTTCAACTTATACTGGCGTCGACATCTTTGAAGTACAGGTGAGCGATAACCATGGCGGTGTAGCGAGAAAATATATCAGCTTTAGTGCGCAAGCCACAGTGAGTAGCACTACGGCAGGCAACTTAGTGATTCGCAGCAGCGTGCCGCATCAACCAGTTGTAACAAATAGCTTGCCTGCAGGGCATACCGTTATTAATACGCCAACAAGCAATCATGTCAGTATCGATTTAAGTAGTGCGAGTGATTCAGGTAGTGCTAACAACGATGACTTAACCAATGACACCACACCAACTATCACTGGCCATACTGATATTCCCTTTTCTAAAGTGAGCATTTATGACGGTAATACCCCGGTAGGCCACGCATTATCTAATGCCAGCGGAGATTTTAGTGTAACAGTATCGAACTTAGTTGAAGGTCTTCATAGTCTATCAGCAAAAGCCTTAGGGCCATCATCTATACTGCCAGCTGTGTCATCAGTGCTTGATGTTCAAATTGATACCCAAGCAAGTGTAACGATTCAAATTGATCCTATCACTAGCGACAATGTCATCAATGCACAAGAGAGCGGTACCGATATTAGCGTAACAGGTCAAGTAAGTGGTGATGTTCACCAAGGCGATATCATTAGCTTGGTCGTCGGGCAACATAGTTATGCCGCAACAGTTGATCATAGCGGACACTTTAGCGTAAACATCGCTGGTGCTGAGTTAGCCTCTGATTCATCAATAACGGCTAGCGTTGTAACGATCGACAATGCGGGTAATACTGCAAACGCTACGCAAGTTATGCATTATGACACCGACACAAAAGTAGGTATGCCAACCATTACCTTTGAGAGCGCTGGCAGCGACAACGCTTATAGTAAAGCAGAGATTGCTCAAGGTCATGCGGGTACCGTTACCGCGACAGTTCATGCTTCAGCCGACGCAAAAGTAGGCGAACACCTCAGTGTTAATGGCGTTGACCATGTACTAGATGCAAATAGCTTAGCTCACGGTATCGCCCTTGAAGTAGCACCTAGTGGCATTGTAAAAGCCATCATGACTGATGAGTACGGTAATAGTAACTCTGCTCTCAATATGGCAGCCAATGCTAAACCTGAGCCCATAGTCGTTACAGCACCACCTGGTAGTCATCATATTGGTGCTTCTTTAGGAATACCTACATTAATGCCAACACAAACGCCAGTTCCTGTCGCTGAGCAGGGCTGGAAAATACTGGTTAATGGCCACTATGAAACGAGCTATAGTAGTCAGTGGGGCACTTTATCGATAAATCCAAAGACTGGCCAATTGAACTATCAAGAACATGCCAATACCCATAGCGGGCCACACGGCTCTGCATCAACGGTTGGCGTTCATGAAGACAGGTTTGAGGTAGCTCTGCAGGGCTCACATCATGATGATGTAATTATGCATGTTCAGGTAAACATATTGAGTCGTGGCCCCGGTCACAGTGGTAAACTAACTTTAGGCTCAGAAGTGTTGGATATGACCGTGACCCCAACATTCAATCATCCAGCTCCTCCATCTCAGGTAGTTGATGCTCATGATGAGCCCCAAAGTGATTTCATTGCTGATGTCAGCCTAGATCTAGATGCTATCGTCGTTGCTGATAATGTTGATTCTGATGTAACTGCTAATAAAGACCATGAAGAACCATCGACAGTGAGTGCAACAGAACAAGCGCAAGCTGATCCAGTAGCAATTTTACCAGTATCAGAAGCACCAGTGGCGGTCAGCATTGCCGTAACAAGTTCCCCTATCGATCACTACTTGCAGATGATTGGAATTAGTCCTCAAGATATCGCACCAAAGGATGGAGCACCAACTATGAGCAACTTACCTGATATGCAAGTGTTGAGTAGTAATGAGGCTGATGCAGATATGGTAGATACCAATCAAGTTGATGCTTTTGATAGCCCACTTGATGACGATAAGCACCATCATGATTTAGCTGTATTAGATGACGATCTGAATGAACAGAGCTTGAATGAGCCATTAATAGACCACGATGATGATAGTTTACACCAAGCATTAAACGACATGCATTCGCAATTTTAACGCGGGAGATAAAGATGAATTTAATTAAAGTTACCACTATGGTTGCGTGGATAAGTCTAGCAGTCACCTTAAATGTAAAAGCGAAAGAGGGTCATGACATCGTTTATGGCAATGTGGCGTCAGTACTGATAACAACAGCGGATTCAAAAATATTGGAAGGCACTATTGTTGGTGGTGCTCTGGGTTTGGCCATAGGTGATAGTGCTCTTTATACCTTAAATGGTGCAGCACTAGGGTTCGCTATTACCTCCATTATGGAGGGCGATCGACGTGTATTTTTATATACTATCAATGTGGATGGAAATGAGCGAAAAATTGCGATGCAAGAAGGCGGTATTGGTGAAGGTCGTTGTGTCGCGATAGAAACTCAAGGTAAACACACCAATGTTCGTGGGGTGTCTTCAGCATTTTGCCAATACAAGGGTCATCAAGTTCTGACCTCAACCGAAGTTGTCACGCAGCAACAATTTCAAGCACAACAGTGCAAAGAGGCGAGAGAGTTAGTGTTAACGGCTAAGAATGATAAAGAAATAGATCATGCGCTTGTTAAAGTTCGTGCGTTATGCGAATAACAGCTTTTTGACCTATTAACTAACAAACGATTCAGTAATTATTTGGGAATATTATGAAATATATAGTAAAACTAATCACCTTATCCATACTTTCACTCTCTTTATTCTCATGTTCTGGAACCATCAACTCTGTGGATGGGAAAGGTGAAGGAATAGGGCATGTTTATATTGTGTCTGAAGCCATTGCCAAACGATTAATGATGGCAGCTATGAAGTCACAATTTAATCCTAGTGACATTAAAGTGTTAGTGGCACCAAAGTTAGGTTTCAGTTCAAAAGTTCAATATGGTATTGATAAAGATACTGTTGAGCTAGTTGCGTTAAAAGCTAATGGGGTAAATAGAGAAGGTAATAACGTTAATGGTTATGTTTTCTCTGCAGAACATCACGGTACTGCACCTGCTGCTGGCAGTCCTACAATAGATAGGCTGTTAGCACATGTTGTAAAAGATGCCGAGGCATTAGGTAGCACGGCAAAGTTTAGCCAGTTAATTAATTGAATAGTTAATTGAATAATAGAGTGATATAAATATATGTAGTAAACAAATTTATATCATTCAAATTGAATAAGTTTTTTAAGCGAAAAACTCCAAGATGTTTTTCATTGAACAAGCCACTTTTGAATATACTTCAATCAAGTTAAATCAGCTCTTAGCATTGAGCATATTAAAATCCCTCCTTAATATTGAGTCAAAAAATAATAATAACAGGTCTAAAAACTGCTCTTAAGACATCACTACCTTTCGGAATCTGCATACTTTAGTCACACCATTATTGATAGAATACCTTCATTATATTTCAACTTTAATACGAGACAAAGTTAGACGCCTGTCTACGTGTTATCCCATAAAACAACTTACAAGGAAGCAATTTTTCATGTTTAACTCTATTCATCAATTAAGAGGACTTCTCTTAATCACTCTTTTATGTTTCATCACAGCCTGTGGAAGCGATAGTGGTAGTAGCGCCCCCTCAGTTTCCGTATATGTAACCAACATTGATCTTAATGCAACTGATACTTCGTTTGCCGTTGGTGTTAGCCAACTGGTAGAAGGCGAAGCAACATTTTCGGATTCTGAAACACGTAGCGCTTCGAGCACAAGCTCCACATGGTCTAGTGATGATGAAAGCATTGCTACTGTCGATTATTTTGGCGTTGTGACTGGAGTTGGTGAAGGGACAACAACAATTAATGCGCTTTATAATGGTGCGCAAAATGCTGAAGGTGAATTTGTTACGGGTATTATTGACATAACGATTACACCAGCGGAAGTTGTTGAAATTCAGCTCTATTCAGAAGTAAATACCGTAGTTCTTGGCGTAGATGTACAGTATCAAGTTTTTGCAACATATAGTGACGAGACTAATGATGAATTAGATAGTAATGATATAGTTTGGGCAAGTAGTAATCCAACTGTTGCTGAAATCGATGGCCTGACAGGCATTGCTGAAACATTGTCTGCAGAGGAAACTACTATATCGGTTAATTTTCAAGGGTTGCAAAGTTCTTCATTATTAACGGTAACTAATGCAACTTTAGTTAGTTTGACTGTCTCGCCAGAGATCCCAGGTGAAACTAGTGTTCCTGCTGGGTACACATTCAATTTTACCGCAGAAGGAACTTACTCTGACGATTCAACGGGTCCTATGACTGATAAAGTCACTTGGCTTGCCGTTAATCATACGTTTTTAGAAGCGATAGAGCCGAAAGGAACGTTCAGAGGCCTTTCTTCTGGAAATGCTGGGGTAAGGGCCACATTTGGGACTATTATTGGTGAAATTCCTGTTACGGTTACATCCGAAATATTGTTAAGTGTCGACATAGAGCCAGATCAAGATTCATTTCCTATTGGTCTTCGTTCACAATTAACGGCAAGAGGCTATTTTAGCAGTAGCATCAATAAAGTCATCACGGATGAAGATAATATAAACTGGGAAAGTGATAACACTGATTTTGCGACAGTTGATCCTGATGGTATGTTAACCGCTGTTGGCCTTGGTAAGGTAAATATTACCCTAAGTTATACAGATGCAGAGGGAGAATTTTTTTCAGATATACAACAATTTACTATTTCTGATGCTGAATTAGTCACGGCTACTATTACAACGGTACCAAATGATTTATACCTTGTTCCAGGCCAAACACATCAATACATTGCAATAGGGGAATATACTGATAGATCAAAACATATACTAAATAACCAAGAGGATATTTTTTGGTCTATAAGTGACTTGCTTGACAATTCAGACTCAGACTCTGCAGCTTCGATTCATCCTCAAACAGGACTGATTACAAATCAATTTTACAATGGACTTAAGAAGACTGAACAGGTGTTTGTGAATGTAACTGTTGGTGGTCTTGGCGGTGAACATGACCCTGCATATGCTAACCTAGGTGCAGTGCAAGTATTGAGTTCCGATAATTTAAGTTTTACTGGAACATTCCTAGAGTTTGATGTAGAGCAATTACAGTTAACTATTACCAGTGAAGAAGTCAATATTGAAGATGGTATGAGTGGCCCAGATAATCAATCTTTTATTATGCTAACTTACGACGAAGCTGAAAGTGTTTGTCAGGAACTAGTTTATAATAAACATACCAATTACCGTTTACCTACCTCTACAGAATTGACGAAACTATGGAACGATAAAACTGCAGATCCTGCTGTCGACTATGAGTTTTATACCAAGTACAACTGGTCAGTTGGTGAAAATTATTGGACATCAACAACAGAGGATTCAGGTACGACCTATAAGGTAATCGATTTAGGCATGGGTGTAGTGCAATCATCATCAAGTGTTACGGATTATAATTATGTTAGTTGTGTAAGAAGTCCTGTTTCACCCTAATATCAAGAGTGGCTTACAGCTGATAATGTAAACTAGATTTCACTGACACAAAAGAAAGCCTCTACAGTAATGTAGGGGCTTTTTTATTATAAAGCGCTTGGTCATTTCTTATATTGAGATCAAAACAGGAGATGACTAAAGAAGATTATTTCAATATTGTTCAATATCTTATAGACAAAGTGTTTTATTGATGTAATCTAAAATGACTATTCAATTTAATAAGAATAAAAAATGCAAAGATTAAAAGAATCTCAAGAAGCACTCACTCTTATTTATAATGCATATAATGAAGTAACACCCAATCCTCTCGCCCCATTAGATATTGATGATGAGGATGGTTTGAAGAAGTTACTTAATACCGTAATGAATAGAGAGTCAATCTCACATATACAAAACAAAAAAACGCTGAAAGAAAGTACTGAATTACGAAGTTCTATCGCCGATGTATTATTGCTGCTTGATGGCTGCGATATTAAGGAAATTAAAGCGGCTATGAGAAAAGCAACGGCAGCCACTGCAGCAGCTACAGAAGCAGAAAAATAACTCATTAGCTTTTTATAGCTTATTCTCCTAAACCATCAATATTCAGCGCAAATTACCGATAAAGTAGTTCGCGCTGTATCTTCTGAATAGCTCATTGCAAGTCACATTAATGAGTGAGCCTGTGCTAATTAGAAAATTGGTGTAAGATCTTCTTGTTGATTCATTGCTGATTTAAAGCCTACCCGAGCCATTAGTCTTTTTAAATAATCACGAGTATGCGGCCCGAAATTTTTATCGTTATCTGTTTTGTGAGCGAGAAAAAGGGCATAACCAACACAAATATCAGCTATTGTAAATTTACCAGCACAAAGGTAATCACTGGTTTCAAGTGCAACCTCAACGCTACTCAAACGTGATGACAACCATTTTTTATAATCTTCGACGACTTGTGGTTGTAGACGTTCAGGCTTTTCATAACGGTCATATCTTAATATTAAGGCTTGCGGAAAAGTGAAGGTAGTATCACTTCGATGAATCCAATTAAGGTAATCACCGTATTCTGGGTGTTCAATGCTTAAACCTATTTCACTCGTCCCATATTTATCAACCAAATACTGACAGATAGCAGCAGACTCAGTCATAACTAAGTTCCTGTCGATGAAGGTCGGCACAGTACCCAATGGATTAATGTCTAAATAACCTGCATGGTTATATCTTGGCGGAAACTCCATATTAATCAGTTCATAGTCAAGCTGTAATTCTTCGAGAGCCCATAACGGCCTGACAGAGCGAGAGTCGCGGCAGTGATATAATTTCATTGTAGTATGCCCATCATATTTAGTGATTAACACTGTAGCATAATCGTTCTATTCACGCGTAATTCCGATCACCTCAAATATAACTCAAGCTATAGATGATTAACTAATAGCTGAATCACCGCTAGCAGAGCTGTAGCTTACAGTTTCTTACGTTTCCCCGACACTTACTAAACAATAAAGCAGATCTACTCGTTTAATTAGAAAGTATAATAGCGCCACGCTTTATCAATCCACATAATAAAAAGGTAGGCAATTATGCCGATAAAATTGAAAAGTATTCTTGGGCTCAGCTTTTTACTTGTTGGAGGGTGTAGTCAACTTCATCATGTTCATATTGGTGATATAGATCAGTCTCAAGGTACGTTAACGCCATTCACAATTAAGGTGAATGAATTTGGTTTTGATGCAGCTAAAGCTGCAGAGATAGGGTCAGAGGTAGCAAAATCATCCTCAACTAGCGAAGACTTAGAATTAGTGGCTTTTATTTTGGCTATCAGTAATTTTGGTCCTAAAACGGGTAACCCTGTATATAACGACGCTTATGCCGATGAAGTCCTCTCTGAGGTCATAAAGGCATGTCCAAGCAAAAAGTTAACTGGATTAACGTCAGTTCGCGAAGCAACCAACGTAGGGCCTGTAAGTGGCGAGGTTGTGCGCATCAACGGTTACTGCATTAATACGACTCAGATTAACTAAATTTAGGAAAAAATCACATGTTAAAGAACACAATATTATTTTCAGTACTTGCAATGTCACTCACAGGCTGCGTTGGTTTAAATACAGTCTCTATGACACAAGTTCCAGCACAAAGAGATAACGTAATAACTACCACGTCATCTAGCTGGAACTTCATAGGTATTAACTTTAGCAATGCTTTTGTTGATGAAGCAATTGATAAGCTTAAAGGCCAATGTCCAACAGGAAAAATCGAAGGGGTTTACACTAAACACCAAACAACAGGTTATGTGCTTATGTTTAAAAGAGAAGTTGTTGTTTCTGCCTACTGTAATGAGGTGTAGCAATGAAAAAGCTATTTTTGTTACTTACAGTGGCGATGCTAAGTGCGTGCACTAGCAGTGTTCATATGTCACAAGTAGATGTTGGAAGTAATAGTGCTAACGACGTTGAGATTGGCAAGGTTATTGAAATTGAAAAATCTCAAAAAAATATACTAGGTTTTGTTTACGATACTAACTATGTTGACCAAGCTTACAAAAACCTGTTAGTTGAATGTCCGAACGGAACTTCAATGATTAACGTTGAATATTTAACTAATCATGGTTTTCTTAGTTGGACAGATAAAATCCGTATTAAAGCGGTTTGTCTTTAAACAAACCTTTTTATAGTTTTAATAAAACCGCAGACTGCAATGTTTGCGGTTTTTTGTTTATATACTCTGGATTATCGTGGGGGAAATGCTTTTTTTCTACTGATTATGATACGCAGTAGACTATCACCGATAACCAACAATACCGCGATACCAAAGAAACCATAGCTCCATAGTTGTTCTGGGCTTATGACTTCATTTAATAAAAATATTGCGACTAGCATCATCAATATGGGCTCGCCATAATTTAACATACCAAAGATTGTAAATTTTAAACGTGTTGATGCGGAAACAAAAAACAGCATAGCAACAGTGCCCAATAACCCTGAGCCTAATAACAATAGAATTCCCCAATCTAATGAAGGCAAAAAGGGCAGTTGCTGTTGGTGGGTAAAATACAGCAGCAATAAAGCCAACGGTGTGACAAAAATGTTCTCTGCAACAAAATTACTTGTTGTTGGTATTTTGCTTTTGCGGCGCAAGATAAAATACGGCGGATAAGCCAAACAAATAAGTAAAGTAACCCAAGAGAATGAGTGGCTTCTATATAACTCAACGCTCACTCCTATTAAGGCGGCGCCCACAGCGAGCCATAATAGGGGACTTAATTTTTCTTTAAAATAGAAGCGGCCGGTTAAACTAATGGTAATGGGTAATAAAAAGTAACCCATCGCGATATTAATAGTTTCACCATTGACAGGGCCCCAAAAAAATATCCACCATTGTATTGCGATCAAGGGGGATGTTAAGCACAACAGCAACAACTCTTTTGGCTGTACAAATACGGCTTTAAGCGCGAACAGTTGTCGAGTCAAAACCAAAAATAGAAAACCAAAACCTAACTGTGATAACACACGAAAAGAAAACAGGGTATTACCATCCACAGGCGCCAAAAACTGTATGTAATAAGGCAACAATGAGAATATAAGGATCGAACCAAACATCAGGAAGTAACCCTGTAGTTCTTGCTTATTGGCAGAGGTAGTAGGCATTTATTCTCGCTAAAATTTACGGGAGCTTGGTAAATCGTGAACAATGGGGGAGGAAGAGGCTGGTGTCAATGATAAAAGGGGGTAAATGAGCTTTAAATACAGTTAACGATGATTCAGATAATGATTGAGATAAATACTTATCACTGAACCACCGTTATCTTAATTAATGTTAGATAGTATCTAACAAGATCCCAAGTGCTTTAGCAACACCTGCACCATAAGCTTGATCAGCTTTTAAACAGTGTGAAATATGCCTTTTTTGGATATCAATACTCGCACCGCCAACGGATCTGGCGGTATTATCAAATAAAGCCTGCTGTTGGCTGTTATCCATTAACCTGAATAAGTCACCCGGTTGTGAAAAATAATCTTCATCTTCTCGATGATTCCAATGGGCGGCAGCACCAGATAATTCCATAGGTGGTTCAGAAAAGTCTGGTTGTTCTTGCCATTCACCTTGAGTGTTTGGCTCATAACCTATAGTACTGCCATGGTTGCCATCAACTCGCATTGCTCCGTCTCGGTGATAGCTATGTACGGGACAACGTGGCGCATTAACCGGTATTTGTTGATGATTCACGCCCAAACGATAACGTTGTGCATCACCATAAGAAAATAAGCGACCTTGCAACATTTTGTCAGGAGAAAAGCTTATGCCTGGTACTATACTCGCAGGGTTAAATGCGGACTGTTCTACTTCAGCGAAAAAATTCTCTGGATTTCGATTCAATTCCATTACGCCCACTTCTATAAGAGGATAATCTTTGTGTGGCCATACTTTCGTTAAATCAAAAGGGTTGTAAGGAGATTTTTCTGCTTGCTCTTCAGTCATAACTTGAATTTTTAAAGTCCAAGACGGGAAATCGCCCGATTCAAGCGAGTCATATAAATCAGCATGATGGCTTTCTCGGTTCTGACCAATAACGACTTCAGCTTCTTGGTCAGTTAAGTTTTGTATCCCTTGATTCGATTCAAAATGAAACTTAACCCATACGCGTTCATTGTCTGCGTTGATCATACTAAATGTATGGCTACCAAAGCCGTGCATATGTCGATAAGTTGCAGGTAGACCTCGATCACTCATAACGATAGTGATTTGATGTAAAGCCTCTGGCAGCGAGGTCCAGAAATCCCAATTGTTTTGCGCGCTACGCATATTGGTACGAGGATCTCGTTTTACGGCATGGTTTAAATCGGGGAATTTTAACGGATCACGTAAAAAGAAAACTGGGGTGTTATTACCTACTAAGTCCCAATTACCTTCTTCAGTATAAAACTTTAACGCAAACCCTCTGATATCACGCTCAGCATCGGCGGCACCTCGTTCACCTGCAACAGTGGTAAATCGAGCAAACATCTCGGTTTTTTTCCCTACTTCAGAGAAAATCTTTGCTCTTGTGTATTGTGTAATATCATGAGTAACAGTAAAAGTTCCGTATGCACCAGATCCTTTGGCATGCATACGTCTTTCTGGTATAACTTCACGATCAAAATGTGCTAGTTTCTCTAGAAACCAAACGTCTTGTAGTAATTGAGGTCCACGAGGACCGGCGGTCATAACATTTTGGTTGTTAGCTACGGGGCAGCCAGCATTGGTGGTAAGTTTCTTTTTCATCATATCTTCCTAATATCACGTGTTTAGAAACTTAATATTAGACCAAAAATAATAATCGATAAAATCGATTAAAATGATGATAATGATTGATTAAAGCTATTATAAAAATGTCGGATTGTAAAAAAGATTGCCTTCTTGAGATTAGTTGTCAATTGAGGAGCAACTTAAACGTACATTGCACGCTGTTTTGCGTCTCTGCTTGTATCTGGGTCTTCGATGCATTCAACAGACTCAATGATTGCAAGATAATCAGTAGGTAATTTTGTTTCTTTTGCCCCAATAATAACGTGATTTAGGTACCAAGAATAAGGCTGTAACGAAGCGTCTATTTTGATTGCATAGTAGGTTAATGCCTCAAACACCTCACCGGAGTTACTTTGAACAAAGACAAATTTTTCATCGTATCCATCCCCTAAGCTTTCAGCTCTGTCTAAAGCGTCTTTTTCATTTTCGTCTATCTCAAACAGAGCCCCAATAACTATGTCTTCATGATTATTCGTTTCAAAAGAATCACACTTGCCAGAATCATCATCACCACTCATATTAAAACGTAGTTGGTGCTTTTTAAGTGTCACTATTCCAAGTTTTTTGGAACTGGGTACCCGTTCTTTAAGCCTTAAAAGTGACATGTTTGAACCATATGCAAAGTATTTCACAAAACCTCCTGTGCAGTTAACGCCTCAATCAGAGGCTTAAAAGTGTTGGTTAAAATATGAAGTGAAGTGATCTTTCACCACTTTCGCAGCCAACGGTTACGTGTAGTTGAATATTTCTTGTTAGCTTAATTTATTCGCCGCATTGCCCTTGTTCATTCAACCAATAAACAGAATTACCAATAACAGCGATTGAACCAGAGATTATTGCACTTACAGGAAAAATAATCACTGATCCTAATATTTGCCCTAAGAGCTGAGCTTTACAATCATCCTTACTGGGGCATTCTAATTCACCAAACATTCCAGCATCTTCAATGGAAAGCACCACCTTTTTTTGAACTGCTTGGCATTTTTCATCAAACTTCTCAGTAAATGTTGGCATAACGGCACATGAGCAAAGAAATAGAGACAAAGAAGAAATTAATAAAACTTTAGATAAACGCATACTCTTCCATGATTATTAAGTTAACGCTAAAAATATGACGTTAAAATTGTTTGTTAAATGTGTAGTGAGACTGAGAAACTTTTCGCAGTCCCGCTTTAAATTCTTGTTATATTAAATTTACGACTAACGCCATGCCTCCTCTATTTTGTCGCCACGTACTATCTGATAGATAGCTATATTATTTTGGCTCAAAAGTTTTACAACATCTGGTATACATTGAATAGGTATTGCCACTTCATACCCAAACTCTAGGTGTAAAATTTTTTTTGAGTGATAATCACCGACAAATGAGGTAAGAATATCTAGGGCTCTTCCTTCCCACTCTCCTAACTCAAAATAAACTTTATACATGTCTTCACTATAATCTCTTGGTGTGCCAATACTCATAGCTCGCCCTCAACTTCTGTTTCATCTTTATTCATCAAATACTTCCACTCGTATAACAAATTGTTATATAGACATCTTAATAATCATCATCTGCTTAATACTAATTAATTTATTATATTTCAGTGGCTTAATATGTATGCATTAACTTTATTTTGTAAGCCGAAGACATTACTCAAACTTATTAATAATACGAGAAAAAAGTAAATTAGAGAACATCCATAATTTTGTATATGGCTGTGCATAGTACATTTTTATTCTCTTCATACAGGGCTTCAGCTTCTTCGACTAATAACTGTTGTGATTCAAATTCCCCTTGAGAATCTAGATTATTCAACCAATTTCGAAGTAATCGTTCGTCTAACATCATCATAATTGAGGCTTGTTTAAATTGTTCATTATCGGCATGAGAAAATAAAGTTTTCTTTTTATTTTCGACTAATTGTTTTGCCTCACTGTTGTCCAGTGATGTAAATACCGTGTCCTGTAGAACGAGACCAATTACGTTACTACTGATTGTTTTACCTCTTGTTTCTAGCTGTTTACCAAGTGTTAAGCAGGCATCTGCTTTCTCTGGTTCTTGTACTCCCTGTTTACACCATTGTAATACAGGTGAGTTATTCGGAGACTGAGCTGCAGCATTGCCTACTCCTGCTATCACGTTAGAATAAAAGTTATTTGAGATTGAGTCTTCCAATGCTTGTGCATATCGCAAAATACTCTCACCGTATCTTTCGTTAAATAATGTCGTTTTCTCCAACGAATTAATAGCACTTATGACTCCCTCATCATCACTGTTAGCAGCGTAGAAGGATGCAATACTTAGCCAAATTGCCCCATTATTACTATCGGAAGATATTAAATTATTAACGATATCAACAGTGCATCTTTTATCCGAAGCGTGCTTACATAAATTGATTAAATTCAGAGAAACGAGAGGGTTACTTTGAAATTGGGTATGATAGTTAAGTAGCAAGTCTAATCTACTCATTCCCTTTGGTGGTGTTGAAAACAACGCATAATTTAACGGGGCTGCTTTAGAAAAATGGCCATCAAGAGACTGAAGATATTGTTCGCCCTCAAGCATGTGAGCTTCTTCATCAAAGGTAAAGTCAGCATCAAGAGATTGGAAATAGTGCTTAGCATCATCCAACCATGTTTTTTTATTGAAAGTAAAGTCTGGAAAGCACTCAAAAGTATCCAAGTCAGCATCATTCTTAAAGACCGCACTAACGACTTGATCCGTTGTTACTATTAGTGTTTTCGGTAATGACTTATCACTTTGTTCAGTAGATTTTTTTGTTTCTTTTGTTATAAAGGCCTTATTTCCAGATAAGTAGCTATCTGAATTTAGATATATAATTACCAGACAAATAATAGAGGTCAAAGTGATAAGTATTTTTCTTCCAAACATTTCGTAAATCCATTTTATTGAAATGAGAGCATACCTAAGATAACAATAGGGTGTCCTCAAATAACGATATAAATATATTAACCTTTTCAATCTGTTAAGGTCAACTAAGGGTGCAGAATAACAGATTAGTGTAATGCCCACTTTTGTTTTGAAGAAGCCATGAGACGTGGTAACGTTAACCGGCATATTTGGTCAACTTTAAGATACAAAAAGGTAACTTTTATTTGGGTATTACGGTTCATATTATGTCGGTGAAGAATATTCATTATTAGAAATTTACATTATAAATTATATAATAAATACAGCATACTAAGCTTGTTATCGTTACGTACTTTATTTGAATTTTAGTATGATATCCTGACTTAATATAAGGGTGATGACCTAGATCGTTAGCGGTTAAGGTGTCTTTCAAAAGATGGGAGCGAAAAATCGAATTATCACTAATGCTTTTTATCGGTTTAACCGCAGTTGCCTTTATTGCTGGTTTTATCAGTTCCATTGCCGGGGCAGGTGGCGCCATTGTTTTACCTGTTTTATTATGGGCAGGTTTGCCTCCACTTAACGCCTTAGCAACCAATAAATTTCAAAGTGTCTTTGGTACATTATCTTCAACAATTAATTTCTTTCGCAAGGGATATATTGATTTGAAAGCCCTGAGGCCTGCACTGTGTTATGCCTTTGTTGGCTCTGTGATAGGTACCTATTTAGTACAGCAAATATCAACTGACTATTTGTCAGTAATGATGCCGTATCTGCTTATTGTATTAGCACTTTATATGATGTTCTCTCCAACCATTACTGATGAAGATTTACCACCGAAAATATCAGAGAAAGCTTTTGCCCCCTTTATCGGTGGTGGTATCGGACTTTATGGTGGTTTTTTTGGTCCAGGAATGGGGTCATTTTTCGCGGTTGCTTTTGCCTCTTTACGTGGTTTTAACATGCGAAAAGCAACTGCTTTTACTAAACCCTTAGTGTTAATTGTAAATACCACATCCATGATTATCTTTTTATGGGGCGGACATATTGTCTGGAGTTTAGCTATTACGATGGCTGCTTCACAGGTAGTGGGTGCGCGACTGGGTTCGAATTTAGTGATTCATCGCGGCGTCGCTTTAATCAAACCCTTAATTGTGCTGATGACGCTGGCCATTGCCATTAAGTTGTTAGTTGAAAGAAGTAGCTGAGGCAATGCTTGGGGCAATAGTTGCGAGGGACTCAGCTTTATTAGTAATATTTATTAATGCTAGCGAGTTCTTATTTTTTTGAGTTTGATAAAAACATACTGACCGCATAGTCACAAATTTCATCAATTTTACTGTTATCAGTATAGATACCATCAATAAATAGCTTCGCTATGCCGTGTACCGTGCCCCACAATACTTGTGATACCCGCAAGGCATTATCATCGACGTTAAATAGTCCTTTCTTTTGCCATTCTTGCGTCATTGCCACTTGAAATTGAAAACAAGGGTAGGCTGAGTCTCGAAGTTCCTGGGTGCTACTTTTGTCTTTCCAGATAGTACGTCCGAACATTAATTCATAAAGGTCAGGATTGTTATGAGCAAACTGAATGTAATCATGAATAAATCGATAAAAATGTTCTCTTATAGATAATTCTCCATCTTCATAACCACATTTGTTTATCTGATGTAATTGTTCAAAACCTTTTTCTGCCATGCCACAAAGCAGGGCATTTTTATCTTTAAAGTGATGATAGGGTGCAGTTCTGGAAACTCCCACGCGGGATGCAAGCTTACGTAACGATACTTCTTTTATGCCATTTTCTTGCAACATTTCTGTTGCAACAACCAGTAAAGTTTCGCGGAGATCACCGTGGTGATACGTTGATTTTTCATTAATATTATTCATAAGGCTAATTTAGCAATTATCCCTAAAACAAGCAATCTTGACACTGTCATATTTACGGTGTATCTTTTATTTATCTTAACTTGACAGTGTCAACTTTGGTTTAAGGGATTTATACACAAGATACCCGAAATAAATATTTTCGAGTGGCTTGGCTATATCTCCTCATTTGTTTAACTTAATCAGTGAAAGTCCTGAAATTTCACACTAGCTATATAAAGAGAGTAAGCGATGTCTGAGCAACAATTTTCAAAACTGTTTGAACCACTTGATCTTGGTTTCACCACACTAAAGAACCGAGTTTTAATGGGATCAATGCACACGGGTTTAGAAGAGCACCCTGAAGGAACTAAGCGTATGGTTGCCTTTTATGGAGAACGCGCTAAAGGTGGGTGTGGTCTTATTGTAACCGGTGGTTATGGTCCAACTAAGCGCGGTGCTACTCACCACGACACTAAGATGATTGAAACAGCGGAAGATATTGCTAAACATAGAGTTATAACAGATGAAGTTCATAAGTATGACAGTAAGATATGTATGCAGATATTACATACAGGTCGTTATGCTTTTAATAAAAAACCTATCGCGCCGTCAGCTATTCAAGCGCCAATTAACCCATTTAAACCTGAAGCAGCTACCGCTGAAATGATAGAGGAAGAGCTAGTAGGATTTATTGATCTGGCTGTAAAAGCGCAAGAAGCTAATTACGATGGTGTTGAAGTAATGGGCTCAGAAGGTTACTTCATTAATCAATTTACCGCTCTAAGAACCAATCAACGTGATGATGAGTGGGGTGGTGCTTTTGAAAACCGCATTAAGTTTGGTGTTGATGTGGTTCGTCGAATCCGCGAAGCAGTTGGCGAAAAATTTATCATAATATTCCGCTTATCTATGATGGATCTTGTTGAAGGCGGCAGTACTTTTGAAGAAGCGGTACAGTTTGGACAAGCCATTGAAAAAGCTGGTGCAACTATTATTAATACAGGTATCGGTTGGCATGAAGCGCGGATACCTACGATCCAAACTAAAGTGCCACGAGCAGCCTTTACTTGGGTAACGGCTAAATATAAAGAACATTTTAACATCCCAGTAATCACTTCAAATCGAATTAATACCCCTGAAGTTGCCGAAGCTGTGTTGCAAAATGGTGATGCTGATATGATTTCAATGGCACGTCCTTTCCTAGCGGATGCTGAGTTTGTTAACAAAGCAGCACAAGGTCGTAGCGATGAAATCAATACTTGTATCGGTTGTAACCAAGCCTGTTTAGATCATGTGTTTTCGGGAGAAATGTCTAGTTGTTTAGTTAATCCTCGAGCTTGTTTTGAAACAGAAATTAATATAATTCCAACAAAAACAGTGAAGAAAATAGCAGTCATTGGTGCAGGTCCAGCTGGTTTGTCTGCCTCTACCGCACTTGCGGATGCAGGCCATGAGGTAACTCTTTTTGATGGTGCCAGTGAAGTAGGTGGTCAATTTAATATTGCCAAACAAGTGCCAGGTAAAGAAGAGTTTTCAGAAACTATTCGTTATTTTGCTCGCAAGCTTGAATTAACAGGCGTCACAGTGAAGTTAAACACCAAAGTAACGGCAGCTGAATTAAACGATAGTGATTTTGATGAAGTCGTTATTGCGACAGGAATAAACCCACGTACACCGCCGATTGAAGGTATTGAGCATGCAAAAGTTCTAAACTATATCGATGTGCTAAGACATAAAAAGAAGGTAGGCAAAAAAGTAGCTGTTATCGGCGCTGGTGGTATCGGTTTTGATGTTTCTGAGTACTTAGTGCATTCAGGTGAAGGGACCAGTCAGAATATTGAAGCTTATATGAAAGAATGGGGTGTTGATATGACTCTTCAAGCACGTGCAGGCATTGAGGGTGTTAAAGCTCAAGTATCAGCACCGGCACGTGAAGTGTTTTTACTCCAACGTAAAGAATCTAAAGTAGGTGCTGGTTTAGGTAAAACGACTGGTTGGATCCATCGTACGGGTCTTAAAAACAAGCAAGTAAAAATGATTCCGTCTTGTCAGTATCACAAAATTGATGATGCAGGTTTGCACTTGAGCATCGCCGGTGAAAAGCAGGTACTTAATGTTGATAATATCATTATTTGTGCGGGGCAAGATCCTGCCAGAGAATTAGTTGAGGGTTTAAATAAATCCTATCACTTAATTGGTGGTGCGGATGTAGCGGCAGAGCTTGATGCTAAGCGTGCTATTAAACAAGGACTGGAATTAGCAACTCAACTATAAGCGTTACAGAGGTATCTAAAATGGATCACTTGTTATCGTAGAATTTTTTGATAAGTGATCCTCGTTATATCGAAGGTACTGGTGCTGAAACCCTAAAAACTAAGTTTATAGTTAAATTAGTAAACAAGTTTATTAATGTAAATTAACAAGAAGGTATAATCATGAATACTTATAAACATATTGAATTAGCAGTTTTAAATGGTTCAATGACTGCACCATTGAATTTTGTTATTTTCACGGAAGAAAGCAGCAATGTAAATCCTACAACCCTAGATTCTGAACAGAGTGAGAAGCAGAGAGAAAGTGTGTAATTACTCATTTTAAATGAGAAATTACACACTTTGTGTTTCAGACTCTATTTAGAAAAGAAATGAATACAAATAACCAGCACCTACCGCCATTGATAATATTACCGTTAAAAAGGCAATTATCATTGGATTTTTGAATAACGATTTAAGCAATATAACTTCGGTTAAACTTGCTCCTGCACTGCCAATAATTAATGCCATTACTGCACCAAGTCCCATGCCTTTTGCTGCTAATGCTGCACTTAAAGGTATTACTGCTTCAGCTCTTATATAGAGTGGAATACCAATCACTGCTGCAATAGGCACTGCAAAGGGATTGCTCTCACTTGCTACGCTGGCAACAAATTCTGTTGGCATAAATCCGTAAATCATTGAACCTAATGCGATACCACCTATTAAATAAGGCAATACTTTTTTAAAATCAGACCAGGTGCTGTGCCAAATCTTAGTCCATTTACTTACCGTCTCGATATTATTACCACAGCTAGTTGCACAGCTTTTACTTTCAGGAGTAATGTAGGCTTCAGGTTTAATGTATCTTTCGAAACCAAATTTCTCTAACAAATAACCCGCAGCAATTGAAACACCCATTGCTATGGTAAAATAGAATGCCGTAACTTTTAAGCCAAAGGTAACGGCAAATAAACCAATGATAATTGGGTTAAGTAATGGGCTAGCAAATAAGAACACCATCATAGTGCCAAAGCCGGCTTTTGCTCTAAGTAATCCTTTTAAAAAAGGAATTGTTGAGCAGGAGCAAAAAGGCGTAATGGCACCAAGAAACCCGGCGACGATATAACCTTTGCCATTCTTACTACTTAAAATACTCTGAATTTTACTCGGCGGAATATATTCCTGAAGAACACCGACAATATAACTGATCAGTAAAAACAGTACGGTTAGCTCTACGGCTAAAAAAGCAAACATGTTTAAGGTATCAAATACCATTTGTTGTGTAATTGTCATAATAAATGTTCTCGTAAGTTAATCAATTCGTTATTTCTAGATTCTTCGAATTATAAAGAAATAACTACCCGAGTCAATATATTTCTAGTAATATCGAATTATATAAGTGAAACACCAATTTAGTGAGAATGTTATGGATATAGATGTAATTGCCAAAGCCTTAAAAGAATTAGGCCATCCAACTCGATTAGCAATATTTAAACGCTTAGTAAAATCAGGTGAGCAAGGTATTGCTGTGGGTGAAGTGCAAGAAGAGTTACAGATACCTGGTTCAACATTATCACATCACATCTCTAGTTTGGCTTCTGCAGGGTTGATTACACAGCGTCGTGAAGGACGGGTTCTTTATTGCGTCGTTGAATATGACAAATTGCTTTCTGTGATTGCATTTCTACAAGACGAATGTTGTATTGATGAGCAGTAACCCTCAAACGGTTGTCGATAGTATTGAACAGCTATCTGACTACTGTATCCCTTCCAGTTTTTTTCGTCGATTCATTGGTATACCAACAGCGATAAAAATCAGTGATTGTGGTGTAGTTATTGACGTTGAAGATAGTTTGACCACTATCAAGTGGGAAGAGCTTATCGTTCCTCCAACTTTTCATCTCAGCTTTTTTGGTCAAATAATTTCATTTAAAACAGAAAGCAAAAGCTATGTTTTCACCATGCTTGCCTATAAATCAAAGCGTAAGCACAAAAATAATTGTGAGCAACGTTGGGCAGCAGCCAATATTCATCGTGTTGAAACGTTATTAACCGCCATAGAAAGATTTAAGACTAATCGATATATGCGTCGTTCAATAATTGAACGTATTCAATTAGCATCGAGGCAAGAATTAGTCCGTTGGTTGCCGTGGCTTAATTCAAACAGCTCAAGTAAATCAACGAGTTCACTGACCAATGTTATTGAAATAACACAACGATTATCGTATTACCAACATTGGCAGCAGCAGGGAATAGCTGATTGTCGAGAAAGCTACATCAGTAAGCAACTTCAAACTCATGAAGCCTTTTTTGATAATGTCGAGTCTAATCCATTAACACTGTGTCAGCGCAGAGCCTGTATTATCGATAATGACAATAATTTATTATTAGCTGGCGCGGGAACCGGAAAAACCAGTGTGATGATTGGTCGGACAGGTTATTTACTCAATAGCCTGCAAGCGAAGAGCGATGAAATATTATTGTTAGCCTATGGCCGAAAAGCAGCTAATGAAATGGATGAAAGAATTAGAGATAAGTTATCGACTGATAAAATCAGCGCGACTACTTTTCATCGTTTAGGCCTGAGTATTATCGCTCAGGTTGAAGGGGGAAAACCCAGTTTATCAGTATTAGCAGATGATGAAAAAGCAAAATCTAAATGGATTCAAAGTTATTTTGAAAGACTCATTAAAGAAGATAGGCAGTATCGCAAGCTCATCCTCGAGTATTTTGGCAAGTACTATTATGTTGAACGCAGTGCTTTTGACTTTAAAAGCAAAGGCGAGTACTACCAGTACTTAACGGACAATGATATTCGCAGTTTTAAAGGTGAGCAAGTCAAAAGCTTCGGGGAGCTTTATATTGCCAATAGCTTATTCTCTTATGGCATAGAATATCAGTATGAAGCTAAATACGCTTACGATGTAAAATCAATCGAACGAAAACAATATCAGCCAGACTTCTTTCTGCCTGAATTCAATGTCTATATTGAATATTATGGGATTGATGAGAACGAAGATACAGCGCCATACATAGATAAAGATGAATACCATGAGGGTATTCAATGGAAACGTGATACTCATAATAAATTTAATACTGTGTGTCTTGAATTTACCTATGCGCAACATAAAACAGGTCAATTACTAAGTGCCTTAAAGGCATCATTGATTGAACTAAAAAATCGTTCTGACTTATCACCCGCTGATTCCTTTCCTAGCGAAAAAACACCTAGCGAATTAATGTCTAGTGAACATATATCTGCTGAACTAAGACCAATTGAACTGATACCTAGCGACGTAATACTAGCCACACTCAATGAGAGTGGCAGAATAACCGAGCTTGCTAAAACATTTACGCAATTAGTTGGGCTTTATAAAGCTGCTTGTCTAGATACAACTTTAGACTGCACCTTAGCGAGTAGTTTACAAAACAGTATTATCGCTAACTCGGTAGAGCCTAAACAAACAGAAAAAGCCTTAGCATTGCTCAAGCCTATTTTAAGCGCTTATGAACAACACTTAGCACAGCACCATGAAATTGATTTTGAAGATATGATTAATAAAGCGTTAACCTATGTTCAAGCAGGTCAATTTAAGTCTCCCTGGCGTTATATCATGGTTGATGAATTTCAAGATATATCCGAGCCACGAGCACGTTTGGTAAAAGCGTTACGTGACAACAATAAAGAATGTTCTGTTTTTGCAGTAGGCGATGATTGGCAGGCTATATACCGATTTAGTGGTGCTGATGTCACTTTAACGACTCAATTCTCTAATTACTTTGGATCAACAACTCAATCAGAATTAGATCAAACTTTTCGATTTAACAACCAAATTGGCAAAGTTGCAACCGATTTTATTAGCAAAAACCCAGCACAAATCACCAAAAAAATCACCTCGTTGAAACAAGTTAATGCACCTGCGGTGTCGTTGCTCAAACGAGATAACAGTCAATTTCGCTCTCGAAAAACAGGACTGATCGATGAAATGGCTAATGGTGCAATCGACGATGTTTTAGCGGCTATTTCAGCTAAAGTATGTAAGCCTGTTACCGTTTATTTATTAGCACGTTTTTGGTTTTTTTTACCAAGTAACATAGATCTTAACAGGTTAAATAATCAATATCCCTTACTGACCATTGATGCTCAATCTTTCCATACTTCAAAAGGAAAAGAGGCCGATTATGTCATTATTGTTGGTCTGAAAAAGGGCGCTCATGGTTTTCCTTCTGAGAAAGTAACGCCTGCACTTAATGAAGCATTACTGGCGAAAAAAGAAAAATTTCCCTATGCAGAAGAGCGAAGATTACTTTATGTAGCGCTCACCAGAGCGAAAGACAGGGTTTATATTATTGCAGATATGACCGAATCAAACCCCTTTGTTAAAGAACTTGTGAACGATCATCAAATTGAACTGAATGAATTTGAATGTACAGCAACTCAATCATTGGTAGACGACTTACATTGTCTGGCTTGTAAAACAGGGCTATTAAAAAAACGTACCGGCCGTTTTGGTACCTTCTATGCCTGTTCTAATTCTCCTCGCTGTGAACATAAAGAAAAGCCTTGTGCTAAATGTGAAAGTCCAATGACACGCAAACGTTACCCAGGTTTTAAAACCTGCTTGAATGACTTATGCAAAAGCTTGATACCAACGTGCAGTTTATGTGATGCGGAAATGGTGTTACGTACGAGCAAAAAAGGCGAGTTTTGGGGCTGTCGAAATTATAAAGGAAACGATCCAATGAGTTGTAAGAATGGCGTAGATAATGCCAACGTTAACTGGCCTGAATTAGTTGTAGATTAGGGGCTGTTGATCTTTCACTGTTAAATTTTGTTCGCCTTTTTTAAAGAGAGTAAAGCGTTTTAATCGCGGCGAGTAGTGTGTAGCCTAGTCACTCTAAGCAAATACTACTCAACAAAGAGTAAAACGCTTTTAGTCGAATCCTTCGGACAGCGTTTGTTGGTCATTTTTACGGCGTTATCGCCTTTTTATATGGAACAACCACATGACAAAGGCTCTGCCTTGTATAAATACCCAACAAATCACTGCAAAAATAATCTCGAAAGATCAACAGACCCTAATCATAATCTACATTTAAGGATTTACCGGTAAGCCTTTTAATGTCGCTAATATGGAAATAACTTAGCAGATTTGGTATTTAGTTTTCTCTTGCTCTATAAAGCTCAGCTATAACAGCGTAGGATCAAACTACTTTAGATAAAAACTTAGGTTTGCATTTTTACCAATGGGTATTAAGTGCACTAACATAAAAAATTATGCAACTAACAGCAAAAGCATCACTCACTAACGCTTTACTTATTTCTATTTGTACACCTGACTTTAAAGGTGATGAAGCAACAGAATCACTGGCAGAGCTCGCGCGTTTAGTGACTACACTCGGTTTTAAAGTAGTCGGCACTCAGTCGCAAAAGCAGAGTTCGACTAAAAAAGTTAATGTACTAGGTTTAGGGAAACTGGCAGAAATAGCGCATCTCACGGGTAATCAAGGTGAGGTTGAAGACATGGAAGAAGTTGAAGACCTCTCTGTTGGCGAACAAACTGATGACGTTGAATTTATGGTTAATTCTTCAGATATCCCATCAGACAACCTTCCATTTGCTTGTGCTGATGTGGTGGTATTTGATTGTGATTTAAGCCCATCTCAGCTGCGTAATGTCGAGAATCAATTAGGCGTAGAGGTTTTTGACCGTACTGGCATTATTATTGAAATATTTAGTCGTCATGCCCGTACTAAAACCGCGAAATTACAGGTTGAAATTGCCCGACTTAATTATGTAGCACCACGACTTCGTGAGACCTCATGTGGTGATAAAGAACGTCAAATGGGTAAAGGTGCTGGCGAAACTACGCTAGAACTGAACCGTCGTGCCGTGCGTGACCAATTAGCCGAACTTAAGCGAGAATTGGTGAGTGTTCAACATGAAATGAAAGGCCGACGTACCCAACGTTCTGAGCTTTTTTGTGTTGCTTTGGTTGGTTATACCAACGCGGGCAAGTCATCAATGATGCGAGCTATTACCGGCAGTGATGTTGAAGGTGAAAATAAACTTTTTGCGACGCTTGATACTACGGTTCGTGCTTTATTTCCTATCACTCAACCAAGAATATTAGTGTCGGACACTGTTGGTTTTATTAAAAAGCTACCACACGATCTAGTCGCCTCATTTCATTCAACCTTAGCAGAAGCGCAGGATGCATCATTACTGTTATATGTAGTCGATGCCTCTGATCCTTCGTTTCGTGCGCAACTCGATGTCGTACACGAAGTGCTGGACGAAGTTGGTGTTGAAGACAGTAAAAAGTTACTGGTACTAAACAAATCAGATCAACTTAGCATTGAGCAACAACAAGCATTGATGGAAGAGTTTCCTAATGCCATGATGACATCTGCGCGTAATCCGGCTGATGTGAGTAAATTGCATAAATATATCGTTGGTATTGCGCAGGAAGAGATGATTGAAGAAGAAATTATTGTTCCTTATACCGCTAACGGTATCATAGGTGAAATTCGATCGAGAATGAGTGTTACTAAAGAAGAGTATGAAAATAGTCATATTAAACTAACGGTGCGCTCAAACGCGATTGATTTAGCAAGGTTGAAAAAACGGATGTTGAGCTTATAGATTAACTCTGTTAAGCCTGTAATTTGGGCGAAAATTGGCAACCAAGGTTTATGAGTATAATTATAGTTTCAGATGTTTTTGGTATCACACCCGCTTTATTAACACTAAAGGATAAACTCGGGGCAAATACGATTATTGATCCATACGAAGGAAAAAGTATGGATTTTATCAATGAAGCTGAGGCATATTCATGTTTCATCACTACCGTTGGGCTTGATAGATACGTTTCAAAAGTAGTAGGAAGGGTAGAGTCTCTCGATAGTCAAACAACGCTTATTGGTTTCAGTGTAGGAGCTTCAGCAATTTGGAGACTCTCTACCAATAAGGTGAATCATATAATTAAACAAGCGTTTTGCTTTTATGGTTCACAAATACGCAATTACACTAATATAGAGCCTTGTTGTAAAATAAATTTAGTCTTTCCTAAAAATGAATCACATTTTGATGTTTCTAAGCTTAAAGAAGTGCTAACAACAAAACATAATGTAATAACAACACAAGTTGAATACTTACATGGTTTTATGAATTATTATTCTAGCAATTTTAATCAAGTTGGCTATGAGCAACACGTCGCATTATTGTGTTCAAATACCAGTTAACACGTAAATAAAAAAGGACACGTAACCGTTGGCTGCGTTCCAGTTCGTTTTACATTTTAGCCAACAATTACTTAGCCTGTTATTTGGGCGTTTTCAAGGAGCTTGTATGATTTATTCAACGACTGAGTCAATCCCAGGAAAAGAAATAGAAGAAATTGTCGGTGTCGTCACTGGTAATGTAGTTCAAGCGAAGCATATTGGACGGGACATAATGGCAGGCCTAAAAAGTATTGTCGGCGGTGAAATACGGGGTTATACAGAGATGCTAACTGATGCGAGAGACATCGCCATTCAACGTCTAGTTGCGAATGCAGAAGAAAAGGGAGCGGATGCAGTTGTAGGTATTCGTTTTACAACAAGTGCAATAATGGATGGCTCATCTGAAATTATGGTTTTTGGAACAGCGGTTAAATTAAAAAAATAACCAGTAAATAAAGAAGAAAAGAAGACACGAAATGTTGAATCTTTAATTTATAGTTAAAGTTGAGAAAGAGCTTTAATGTGCGCTAAACGGAAGCTAGAAGTTGCAATATAAATCTTCTGCTTAGCGCTGTTAAATTTTAAAACAAAATGTTGTTTTTCTATAAATTTGTTATGGCAAAGCTCAACATTATTATTTAAAAATTATTTTTCTTAATCGGTATTCACCGGTTAACTCTCTAACTTCAGGGTATTTTGCTGAGGTTTCCTGAGAGATCTTTTGATTTTCTTCTCCCCATATTTTCATGAACTTATCATACTTAGCTTTATTAGGATCTAGATCTTTAGAGCTTTCAAAGGTGACTGTTAAAACCAAATTAAAATCTCCACTTTGTGGTAATTCACTCGCCCATATATTCCAGTCTTTTATGTGTCCTAAATCCTTCTGAATTTTTACTGCTTTTATCCAGCTCTTTGTTAATCCAGCCAAATAAACATCTTCCATGTTGGGATCTACTTTAACTGTAGTGACAGAAAGGACTTCTTTACTTAAGTCATAATCTTTAAACATTTCTAATCGGTCCTGAGCAACAACATTTAGACTGACTAATAGCATTAATAAAATAATGTTAACTATTTTCATTGTGATTTCTCCGAAGGTTAGTTTCTTTAATACACAACTTAAATCGCATTAAACCCATGGAGTATAGGTCATTAAATATGCTTTTTCCGTTCAATAAAAGCACATGCGTATTCACGCTGACTCTTTTAACTGCTGTATTGTTCAATTAATTACATGCAGTATCGATCTATAAAAATAGAGTAATGAGTAAATCTATATCACTAGATGGAACGTATTGGTACTCAGTAATATGTATGGCACGCATATTAATTATGAAATTAAGTCATTGGAGCGGGATTCATTGCTCAGCTATTATGCTTACAATGAATTAGCACACAACACTTAACATACTCAGTTAAAAGGATATTAAGAATGAACGTTAAAAAATCAATTGTCGCATTATCAGTAATTAGCCTGCTTTCAGCTTGTGCACAAAACCAACCTGTAGAAATGAATGTAGATGAAAATATTAACAGCAATAAAATAAAAATTACTGAAGCCAATTATGCTAAAGCTGAAACGGCTAGAAACTACAATAATTGGCTGAAATTTGGTGCTAATAATCATATTGCACACATGAAACAGTTACCGCCACGAGGCAAAGCTGCACCAACGGTACAAATGAATGACGATACTCTGTATTCAGTAGTTATCACTGAGGCAGTTGATGGCAAAGTAAAATTCTCTATTCCAAAAAGTGATGTGTATATGGCCGTGCAAGTAGTTACCGAAGGTGGTCATGGCCAATACTATGTCGTGGGTGAAGGTGATTATAATGTGTCGATTGAAACGAAGTACGCTTTCTTAATCTATCGAACCGGCACTGAAAAAGGTTTAGATGCAGCACGTAGTGCACAGCAGTTGATCAAAGATGATTCCTTCAAATTTGGTACCTATCAGTTGCCTAATTACGACTTTGAAGAAGTTGAAGAGTGGACTGCACGTTTAACTAAAGAAACCAGTGGTTCAGCTTTTGAATATACCTTTCCACGTACTTCAAAAAATATCACAGACCTTCATCAGTGGAATTTAGAGAATGCGAATGGTTGGGGAGGCTCATCACCCGAAGTGAATGTAGCTAACAAATATACTAACTCGGTAATATTAAGTAGTGGGGAATGTCTATCTACCACTTTTGAAAACCCAGAATCCAAGTATTTTACCTCAATTACCGCTTATGACAGCAGTCGTTACTTAATTGAAGGTGTAAAACATGTTAGTTCTCATACGTGGGAAGAAAACAAAGATGGTACGGTAACTGTTTCATTTAACTGTGGCGACAATGCGGTAAATAATATCGACACCAAAGGCACAGACTTCACCTTTACTATGCGTTACTACGGACTTAGCCAGAAAGTGATGGATGGTAAAATATCACCCGAGAAGACAGTGAAATAGCTCCGTCATTATTTGATAAATTAAATCGAGTCTGCTTTTGATAAAGAAGCAGACTTTTTTATTCGTTCTTAGTCAGTAAGCTTGCTGGTAACAGTGCTCTTTAGTTCTTAATTACTGGCTATATCCACTGAACTACAACCTGAGAGTTAGGCTACATAAATATCAAAAAAGAAATAAAGTGTGGTAGCAACACTCGCCACAATAACAAATCGTCTAACCTGTTTTTGAGGGAGTTGGCGAGATACATTCGCCGCAACATAGCCTCCCGCTAAGGTACCACATAATACAATAGAGCCTTCATACCAGGCAATGACATCATTATAAATAAACAGTACGATGGCAATCAGTGACACTGTCGATGAGATTAATAACTTTAAACCATTCATGGTATTGATATTAGTATGACCAGCTAATGCTAAATAGCTGAGCGTAATAATGCCTAGTCCAGCGTTGAAGAAACCACCATATGCCGACACACCTAAGAGTATAATTAACAGTAAGATCCCACCTATGGATGAGGCATAACGGTGATTGGATGCCATTTTTTTTAATCGAGCATTAATTTGTCCACCAAAGACAAACAGTAGGGTAGCAAATAATAGTAACCAAGGAATGGCTTCACGAAATACTGCTTCAGGCGTTTTCAGTAACAGCCATGCACCAGTAATACCGCCAATTAAGCTGATTATTATGATTTGGGACAGTTCATCTTTATGAGTAGAAATTTCTTTTCGAAAAGCATAAGTACCACTCATATAACCTGCGCACGACGCAAAAGTATTGGTCGCACTTGCTAGTATAGGGGGAATGCCGACAAACATAAGTGCGGGGAATGTAATGAAACTTCCGCCGCCTGCAATTGAGTTAATAACGCCGCCCAAAATACCTGCGAAGAAGAGAAAAACCAGTTCAAACAACATCTTTAGTAACAAACCTTTGAGTATATCTATTGGCTAAACGATAACACATTTGCATGGAGTCCAATAGCCACATGTAGACGCTATAACGCTGTAAAATCTAGAGAGCGTTATTCGTTAATGAAACATAATCGTTAGATTAAACTATATATAAAAAATAGTGATTTCACTGTTTATAATGCGCTGATTTTGTGTGATATTAGCGATAATCGAATGGTTTTATGGGGCAGGTATTACTGATACATGACCATAATAAGTTGTTGTACATTCAGGAGAGCAGTGCAATGTCTAAAATTATTTTACAAGGTCACATCGTTGTTCCTGATGTTGATTTAGCTAAAGTGCAAGAAGCGCTTATCACGCATCAAATGTTGACAAGGCAAGAGTCTGGTTGCTTAATTTTTGACGTAACTAAAGATAGTATCAATAGTAATAAGTTTAATGTTTACGAAGAGTTTACTGACCAGCAAGCATTTGATAGCCATCAATTGAGAGTGAAAAATTCGAACTGGGGTAAAGTTACCATAAATCTGCAAAGACATTATCAAATTAGTCACTGTGTCTAAACGCGTTATCAGTCTCTTATTTGGCCGTTATGAACCTTTCAAGGGTTGGAGTTGAACAATGGATTTAGCATACTGGATAGATTTTATTGTTGTCTTTGCACTGGGCGTTATGCTTGTTCAAATATCTCACGGTAAATTTTTAGATACCGCAAAATTTAATCTCAATTTGAGTCCTAGTTTCTTGAAGATAATTCGATACATGGGGTTATTTATTATTGTTTACAGCGTCTATGGTGTAATCATTGATTATGCTGTTACTCATTAAACAGTGTGTTAGGCCTATAACAAACTAACTTATCAAAACAATAAGCCGTTTGACTTTATACTCTTCGCTTATTGTTGTTAAAATTTCCAGCCCATTTTTAGGGCATTATGTTTTCCTTTAACCTTTGCAGATTGAATAAACACGATGATAACTCTTAGAGAATTCAAAGAAGAAAATACAGCACAACTTACACATATTTTGAATGAACCAGAAGTCGTTAAATACTTATCATCTAAAATACCAAAACCCGATACTCTACAAGATGCACAATGGTGGATTTCGACTGGAAGTAAATTTGGAATTGTTAAAGCAATAGAGTGTAATGGTTCTTTGATTGGGTGTATTGGAGCAGATAGAGGCGAGTTTGAATATCAGCGCTCTGCTGAAATAGGCTATTGGATTGCAAAAGATTACTGGAGACAGGGTGTCGCTACTCAAGCTATTAGCGAATTAATACCATTGATATTTACAACTACCGACATTGTTAGACTTTTTGCATCCGTCTTTTCAGAAAACACGGCTTCCATGCGCGTTTTAGATAAATGTGGTTTAAAATTAGAGGCTATACACAAGAAAGCAATATATAAAGACGGTAAATTCTATGATAATCATATATTTAGTATATTGAAAACATAATGATAAATTAAAAAAATGACTTGCCGTTTGTTCGGTTTCGAGAAAAAAGATATTCAATTATTACGTAGCTCAGTAACTGGGCGCTATATATTAAGTAGGGTTTAATGAATAAAATCAATATTAGTGAAAAGTTTGGCCTGTTCAACGAAGTATGGACTCCAAAGGTTATCGCTGAATCAAATGGTCAATTAGTTAAAATAGCCAAAGGTAGTGGCGAACTTGTCTGGCATAAACATGATAATGAAGATGAACTTTTTATTGTGTTTAGAGGGCAACTTACTTTGCAATTGAGAAGTGAGAATATTGTACTTAACGCCGGTGAAATGTATGTCGTTCCTAAAGGTGTTGAACATTGCCCTAAAGCACAGCCAGATACACATTTTATGATGGTTGAACCTTCATCTACTGCTCATACGGGCGAACATCATAGTGAAGTAACCGTATCGTCAGAAAAGCAAGAATGGATTTAGCCTATAACAGGGTAACTTTTAGTGCTAATTACTATCATTCGGTTCGCGATATTTAGGATAAATAAATGCAAATATTAATAGGTGTGGTTCTAGTCGCAGTTAGCGTACTGCTATTTTATATAGATATACCATTGTTAGGCGCGATCTCACTTTTTATTGGATTCGGTGTATTACGGGGTTATAAAAAGGGTAAAAGGTTTTATTTAATCGGTGGACGTTCAAGTGACAGTGACTGCTGTGGTTAAAACATAATAAGTAAATACACTTTTTCATCTGAACAAGGTAAACAAATTATTCAATGTTTGGATCATCAAGCGCATTGCGAATACGGAAGTGATAAAAGATAGTGCAAAAGCCTAACAAGGGGTTATGTTAATTGTTTAAACAAGGACGTATCCAATAGAACTTGCTCGAACAGGGATCAGAGGCTGCGCAATCTTATCGTTTGATATCTCAGACTTGGGTAAAACTGAAAATGTAGAAATTATTAATTCAATACCTAATACCATTTACATTAATTTAGTGATCAAAATTCAATGAGGATAAATCTTCAAGTTCAAGGCGCGTGATTGAGCAATTGCTGGTTATTGGAATTGAGCGTAACGCAGAAAGTGTAGATATAGACCATTTGAATATGGGAAATTAATTAGTGTAATTGGTATAATAAGAGTATTGGTAAATATTCGCGTAGAATGCTGAAAAAATGGAAATGGCTTCCTGTTTCTTCAGAGGTGAATTTTACTGTGGAAAAAAGAACGCTAAGACTTGATTTTTGTATGGGGGGAGAGTCAACTGAACAATCCCAAAAAGACTGTATACAACAAACAAAATTAGCCTGTAGCTAATTCATACAACAAGGCGATTAAACGGTTTGTTAAAGGCAAATATGAATATTACTGATGTAGAAAGAGATGCGTTATATAAGGTGATTCACTCACGTAGAGATGTGCGAAAGGACTTTATCCCAAAAACTATTCCTGATGAAGTATTAGAACGTATCCTTAAGGCCGGACATCATGCGCCGAGTGTTGGTTTTATGCAGCCTTGGGACTTTATATTGGTTACTGAACAACAAACAAAAAATGCACTAAAAAAAGGTTATGAATCAGCCAGCGTTGAATCAGCTCAGAAATTTTCAGATGAAAAAAGAGCAGAATATCAAAGTTTCAAATTGGAAGGTATCTTAGAAGCACCATTAGGAATATGTGTTACCTGTGATCGAGAACGAAATGGACCTGTTGTCATAGGACGAACAATAAAACCTGAAATGGATCTCTATAGCACAGTGTGTGCAATTCAAAATATTTGGCTAGCGGCAAGGGCTGAAAATATAGGTTTGGGCTGGGTGAGTATCATACATGATGATGTATTGAGAGAAACATTAGATATACCAGCCAACATCGAGATAATTGCCTATTTATGTTTAGGGTATGTTTCAAACTTTAAAGATAAACCAGAATTAGAAACGTTTGGTTGGTTACCCAGAGAAAACATTAGCCAACTTATCCATAAAGAAAAATGGTCTAAAAAGGCATAATGCTCCTAAAGGTTACTTAACTAACGACAACATCTCTTGTCTTGCTGCGGGATTTTCTCTCATTTCCCCTAACATTACTGATGTTGTCATTGATGAGTTTTGTTTTTCTACACCACGCATCATCATGCATAAATGTTGTGCTTCAATAATCACACCTACACCAATAGAACCGGTTATCTCTTGTATAGATAATGCGATTTCTCTGGCTAGGTTTTCTTGAATTTGTAATCTCCTTGCATACATATCAACAATTCGGGCAAATTTTGATAGTCCTAAAACTTTACCACTAGGAAAATAAGCGATATGACATTTACCAATAAATGGCAGCATATGGTGTTCGCACATCGAGTATAATTCGATATTTTTTACCACAACCATTTCATCTGCTTCAGACTCAAATAATGCTCCATTTACTACATCATTAATGTTTTGTTGATAACCTTGAGTTAAAAACTCCATCGCTTTTGCTGCGCGTTTAGGGGTATCAATTAGGCCTTCTCTGTTAATGTCTTCACCAATGGTTGCAATGATTTCTCGATAATTATTTTCTATGCTCACTTAGTTATTCCTAGTACTAATTAATGGTTATATACCCGTTACCAATCAAAGTGCCGAACTTGAGTGATAATTGAAATCGCTCAAGCACTCTGTAACATGCATCCTTATCGGTAATGGGTATCTGCCGCTTGGTAAGTTCTTTATAATAAACCATTTGTTTTTAATATTGAGTCGTAAATACCATTGGTTTTTATTTTTGCTAACCCTTTATTAAAATCAGCAATAATTCTGTTATTTTTAGGGTTACTTAATCCACTGGTAATATGTAATGTATTGCTCGATAGTGGGGACGATGAAAATGAAACTTTATCTTTTAGTTCAGGCGCTTCATGTTTTATAAAAGCACGCGCTACTATTTCATCCTCTAACGTTAGATCTATACGGTTATGCACCAACTTTTTCAGATTATTAATAAATTTTGTTGTTTCAGGTTTCTTGAAATTCATCGCTTTCTTAAAATTATCACTGTAACCGTAGTCACGAATTACTCCGACGTTTTTTTTATTTAAACTTTCTAAGCCATCGTACTCAAATGAATCGTCTACACGTTTGATAAATTTTATATTGTTAACGAGGTAATCATCGCTGTAATTTAAGAATGTAGTTCTCTTCTTCGTCCACCAAGTACCAACAAGAATATCAACTTTGCCTTCTTTGACCGCTTTGATAGATCTTGTCCATGGCACGAATGTCATTTCTACTTCATGCCCTTGCTCTTTAAATGCAGCCCGTACTATTTGTAATGCAATGCCTTGGCCTGGTAAGTCAGGGGAAAGGAACGGTGGCCAAGAATCACCTGTGGCGGTTATTTTTTCAGCATATGCCATACCTGAAAAAGCAAGTGAAAGGGTAAAAACTGTAGATAGTAGACGTTTCATATTTAAAATCCTTTGTAGTTATAATTTATATTGTTTTAAAAAGTGAGTGTCAGTATTCATCGGCGCCAATAGGTCTCATCAGAAACCTTGTATTTGGGCTAACGATTCCATTTTCGTTTATTGACAATAAAACCACCGCCAACCGAATAGTAAATTTGGCTAAGTAATAATTCTTCACCGTTATAAGCTCTAAGCTCCATCGCATTAGCATGGTCAGGTAACGTTTGTGGACCATGAAAGGTAACGGCATTTTGACGTGGAAAACTACTGTCGTGCACGCCGAGTAATGATAAACGCTGAGTGGTTTCAACCTGTAGTAGGAATGCATCAATAATATCCGGATCAATGGTTTCCGGTTCGAACCCGGCTAATCCTAAGAGCACAGCTTTACAGCTACCCTGACTGATATCAGTTTGTGCCAGAGAACCAAATAATTCAGTTTTTACATGACTGACACGGTCTAACACCTTTTTTTGTTGAAGCAATTTGCTAAAACGAAAAGCAGCGCGCATTGGGCCAACAGTGTGAGAGCTGGAAGGATCAATTCCTATACTAACCATGTCAAAAGCACTTATCATAAAATTCTCTTGTCGCCTTGATTGAAGTCGGAACTGTGAATAGGAACCGTAAGTTTTAATGACGCGGCACTTGGTTTAATTGAGTGCCGCGCTAATATTAAAGTGATGATTTATAGTTCAAAAAGATTGATTCTACGCATCATCATTTTGATTAAAACTTAACATCGAAGTTGTAACGCATTCCAACGGTTAGCTGGTCGCTATCGCTAACGGCTAGGTTAACGTCGTCATTGTCATATTCGTTATGCTGGTATTCAATAAATAAGCGGAAATCTTTGCTGCCTTGCCATTCAAGCGTTGTATTAAAGCGTGCAACATCTTTTGAATTGACTTCAGCTTGCTCATCATCAAATTGTGATGCGCCAAACAATAACTTATATTCGCTATTGATTGCATAGGTCGCTACGACATCTATTGTCGTAATATCGCCATCCACTACATCGCGTGAAAAACCACCATAAGCGGCGGCAAAATACCAATCGCCAATACTTTTAGACGCTGTTACAGCAATGCTATTTTCATCGGCACCTGTAAAGTCTCTGGTTAGATAAGCAAAACCAAGCGTATAATCACTGCCTGTATAAATTGCACCAGCATTGAATAGTTCGCTGCCATCTATATCATCGTTTTCACCAGAGAATTGTGCTTCACCTCGTACTTGCAAGTTACCAAAAGATTTACGATAAGAAACTAATTCCTGCTTACGGAATACACCGACATCATCATAAGCTAAGGGTGTATTAGTACGGTTAAATATATCAACCACTCCCATTACTGCATAACTAGTAGTGTCTTGTTTACCAATAGCAACTCGTCCAAAGTCACCTTTTATACCAACATAAGCTTTGCGGGCGTCACCGAAGTGAGCATCGCCTTGGATTTGGACTTTAAATTCACCTCTGGTAAAGCCAATCATGCCATTACTCAATTTATGCTCAGCAGTAAAACCTATACGTGACAGTGCGTCGCCTACATCCCAGCTATCGTTGTCATCAGTACTAGTTACACCAAAAGTAGGGCGCAACGTGCCATAGAAACTCATTTTTGTATTTGATTCTTGCTCTGCTGTGACTACTTTGCCTTGTTCTAGCTGCGCTAAGCGTGTTTTAATTTCATTAAACTGGCGTTGTAATTCAGCTTCAGTCACATCTTCAGCAGCTTGTGCGGCGAAAATAGGTAACGCTAACGCTAAAGGAAGTAATACTGACTTTAATCTTGTGTGTTTCATGCTATACCCTTGTACTTATTGTGGAATTGTTATAATTATTCAAGAAGGTGAGGGCGGACTAAATGGGAATTTAATCACCAACCTTCCTGTTTTGCTTGGTGGTTTATACACCAGCGAACAAAACACTAACGGTACGATGTAAACCCACGATAAATAACATGTGCAAAGTTGTAAACAAGGTATACCAAGGCATTTACAAGCCACCTTTGTGACTTGACGGGATGAAATTTATCGATAGACTGAGCTAAAATAATAATAAGAAGAATAATTAGGGGACACTAATAATGCTATCTGACACTAAGATTTTAATAGTTGATGATGATGAACTGACTCGTCAAGTTTTAAGTAGTTACTTTGAAAATGAAGGTTATGACGTTTCATGTGCAACGACTGCTGAAGAGGCCGAAGAGTTATTGATTCTCGGCACAGTAGATCTCATTTTGCTCGATATCCGAATGCCTGGTAAAGACGGCCTGACTTTAACCAGAGAGTTACGGGTAAATAACGAAGTTGGCATTATTTTAGTCACGGGCAGTCAGGACGAAGTTGACCGTCTGATTGGGCTCGAATGTGGCGCAGATGAATATGTGACCAAACCTTTTAATCCTCGTGAAATATTGGCTAGGGCGAAAAACCTTATTCGACGTGTCAGACTGTGCCAAAAAGTAAAATCTGCAGATAATGATGACTATATTTTAAAGGCATTTGATTGTTGGAAACTGAACCCAGTTAGACGTCAACTTATCGATGAAGAACAAACAACAGTGCAATTAACTGAAGGTGAATTTCAATTACTAAAATGTCTGATGGACCATGTTGGCCAGATAATGACCCGAGACCAAATTCTCGATCAAATACGTAACCGAGAATGGGTACCAACGGATCGCACGGTTGATGTCTTAATCGGTCGTTTGCGTCGCAAGCTTGGTGATGATTCTACCAATCCACGCTTAATTTTGACTGTGCATGGCGCAGGTTATTTATTCACGCCAAAACTTGTTGATGTCGTATGAAACCATCCTGGTTAGCTCATTGTTTTTTAATAATGATTGGTTTAATGATGGTGTTCCAATCACCCAAAGGTCAAACAAGAGAGCTAATCGCATGTGGCCATCCTTACTATCCACCTGTCTCTTGGGTTCAACAGGAACAGTTAGTTGGTGTTGCTCCCGCAGTAGTTAAGCTGATTTTCGCCGAACTTGGCTACCAAGTTAGGCTTGATACCTTAGGTAATTGGAAACGTTGTTTGTCGGAAGTTAAAACAGGACATGCTGATATTGTGGTAGCGGCCTATAGGATCGCCAGTCGCGAGCCTGATTTTGACTTCAGTGAACAACATATTGTTGACGATCCCATTGGTATTTATGTCAATCCGAACAAGAGTAAAATTTATCATTCACTCAATGATTTAAAAGGAAAAACCGTGGGCTTGCTATTTGGTGATAGTTTCGGTGATAGTTTAGATAAATTTATTGAAGAGCATAATCAGGTAGAGTACGTTTCAGAGGGCCAACAGAATTTAAAAAAATTAGCTCAAGGTAGAATTGATTTCATACCATTAGGCATTGTTAGCGGTAAATTACAAACTCAAAAATTTGGTTATACCAAACAAATTATCGCTGCACCGTTTAAGTTAAAAACCGAGTACTATTATTTGGCGATAGGCTCCCATAGTGAACTTAGTCAACACCTACCTTACATTAATCAACGCTTAATTGAATTGCATCAAAGTGGTAAAATACAGCAGTTAGTCACTAAGTACAGTAAGACTTACCTTGAGTCATCAACTAAAGCGAATACCCCGTGAATTTTCCTAACATACTCGGCTTACGTCGTTTGATCCGTTACCCTAAAGATCACCCATTAAGTTATCGGATGATGGTTTATACCACCCTCTATAGCTTTGTGTTTATTATGCTGTCGACCGCGGTACAAATTACCTTAGACTACCGTCGAGAAATGCGTAATATCGATCAGCAGATCCAATTAATTAGTACTAGTTACATCGCCAGTTTGGCTCGTAGTATGTGGGATTTTGATCAAGCTCAGCTTGAACTACAACTTAAAGGTATTAAGGCGCTGCCAGATATCGCTAGCCTTGAACTTAAAGATCATACGAATAAAACACTTATCCGTTTGCCTGAGCAAGTCGTTGAGGGCAAGGTAATGAAATCAAGCTTTGGACTCAGCATTCCTAACAAGCGGGTTGGCAATAATGATAGTCAAAATGAACAAAGTAATAGACGTCAATTAGGTACACTGATTATTGCCACCAACCTAGCCACCATACACGCTAGATTATGGCAGACTGGTTTTAATATTTTATTAAACCAGACACTGCTGGTAGTCCTGATCATGTTAGTGATTATGTTCATTTTACAACGACTGATTACTAGGCATCTCGAAAGCATGGCGGGTTACAGTAAAGCTATCGGTGACGGTGACCTCGAAGCTCCGCTGACGTTAAGCCGCCGACAACCAAATTTTCCTGATGAATTGAACCAATTAGTTAATGCGCTTAATGATATGCGACTGGCGATTCGTCATGATATAAATCGACGAGAAGAAGAGAAGCAAGCATTACGTTATAATCGCGATCAGCTGCAACAAATGGTCGAACGTCGAACCATGAGTTTACAACAAGCGAAGGAAATCGCCGAAGAAGCTAACAAGGCCAAATCACAGTTTTTAGCGACCATGAGTCATGAAATTCGCACGCCGATGAATGGTATGCTTGGCATGATTCAGCTACTGCAAAACAATGAACTTACCGATCCCCAATCTCATCGTGTGAAGATTTTGCATGATTCAACGGAAGCCTTGCTTGAAACCTTTGACCATGTATTGCAATTTGCTCAACTGGAAGAGGGGGGATATGTCTGCTCTGAATCTTTTTTCTCTTTGGACGAGTTACTACATAATCTTATTAGCTTGATGCAACCTAAAGCGGATGAAAAACATCTGCAGTTGAAACTTGATACACCAGTCACGGGTGATTGTTACCATGACGCGGCAGGTAGCTTACGCCAAATATTAACTAATTTATTGGCTAATGCGATCAAATTTACTGATCAAGGTGAAATATTGCTCCGTGTCTCTCACCTTGAACAAAGTGAGCATCAACATCGATTGCGTTTTTCAATACAAGATAGCGGCATTGGCATTGAACCGGCATTGCAGCAGCACATATTTGAACGTTTTACTCAGGCCGATGAGTCGATCACGCGTCGCTTTGGTGGAACGGGTTTAGGACTTTCGATTTGTCGTCAATTAAGTCAGGAAATGGGCGGACAGATTGGTGTAGAAAGTACCGTAGGTCAAGGAAGTACTTTTTGGGTTGAAGTAAAACTTAAAGTTGCTAAAGCGAGCGAATTTAAAGCTAAAGCAGTATTACCTGAATTGCCACTACTGAAAATTTTATTAGTAGAAGATGTCGAAATTAATCAACAGGTAGTGCTGGGGTTACTCGAAAAACACCAAGTGATATTAGCTGATAATGGTCATGATGCCATTGGAACCGCCAATCGTGAGACTTTCGATATCATTTTGATGGATATGCATTTACCAGGAATAAGCGGACTCGATATCAGTGCTAAAATACGTGAAAACGATAAATGCTGTAATTATAAAACGCCGATAATAGCATTAACCGCGAGCGTTCGCCCCGACGATATTCAAGACTATTTTAATGCTGGATTACAAGATGTTGTCGCTAAACCTGTGAAGCAACAGTTACTATTAGAGGCTATAGAGCGTGCACTCGATCCACAAAAACCCAAACTATCTAAAGTTATCCAACAGGTAGATACCACTAGTGACATGCCGTTACTTGATCTATCAATGATCGAAACTCATCTACAGATCTTAGGTCCGGCTAAATTAGCAAAACTCATGGAAAGCTTTTGTAAAACTCAACAGCAACTTTGGCCTGCATTGAAACAAAGCCTAGCGAGTGACGATCATTATGAAGTAGAACATCAAGCCCATGCACTCGCAGGTGCTTGTGATATGCTCGGTTTTGTCAAAGCCAGTAATCTATTGCGTCAACTAGAGCAGAACGCCAAAAAGGGTACCATTAAGCAAGTTTCACAACTGCTTTTACAACTCAACCCTATCATGGAACAGAGTTTAGCTAAGGCAGAAACCTACTGCAGTTAAACCACATAAAAACAAACTACCTCTTAAATTAAGATGAGGTTAATCTAGGTTGAAATTGGGTCTCACTATAATTTCAACCTAGTTTTTTATAGCTTAAACACTATTACATCATAAATAAGACAACAAAAAGCCACATCTCCTTAATTGTCTATATCAGCTGCACGCCCCATATCCATTTACTTCAAATCAAATTCTTCTATCAGTTTATCGTTCATGTAACACCGCTAACAATCCTGTTTACATCTTTATACAAGTTGTTAATTCTGAGTTTACATCTAGCCTTTAGTGTTATCAGGGTGGTGAGAAACAGTTCAAATTTTTGAATTATTATTCACAACCGATAACTCAACAGGAGTAAATAATGACTGAAAAAAATATAATAAAACCCAGTTTATTTATGGCAATACTGCCGATAATATTGACACTGACAATTCTAGGCATTCAATTATTCTATTACGGCGACTTTACGCCTCATATTCCTCTCGCTATTGGAATCGCGATTACAGCCACTTTGGGATGGTTTCGTGGTTATCGCTGGGATGATATGGAAAAAGGAGTGATGCACGTTATTCGTGTCGGGCTTCCATCAATTGCTATTCTAATGACCGTTGGTATGATCGTCGGCGTCTGGATTGCCTCAGGTACTGTACCAGCGCTAATATACTACGGATTAAAAGTATTGAATCCAGAAATATTTTTAGCTGCAGCCATGGTGTTATGTGCCGTAGTATCTGTATCTTTAGGAACATCTTGGGGTACAACAGGTACCGTAGGCCTTGCCTTGATGGGTATTGGTTCTGGCTTTGATGTCCCAATGTACTGGACTGCCGGGGCTGTAGTTTCCGGTGCTTTCTTTGGTGACAAAATATCACCACTCTCTGATACTACCAATTTGGCACCTGCAGTAACGGGCGTCAATTTATTTGATCATATTCGTAATATGTTACCAACAACGGTACCTGCAATGCTTATTGCTTTGGTCATCTATATATTCGTTGGATTTAATCTAATTGGTTCGAATGAAGTCGACTTCTCTAAAATAGAAGCTATTACTAATGGTCTAGAGAGCAATTTCAATATCAGCTTATTAGTGTTACTACCTCCATTACTGGTCATTGTGCTTGCCCTTAAAAAGATGCCTGCCTTACCTTCGTTGTTCGCTGGTGTATTGGCTGGTGCGTTACTCGCTATATTCGTTCAGGGCGCTTCATTGCATGAAATATTTAACTTCATGCAATCAGGTTATAAAATTGAAACCGGTGTTTCTGAAATTGATGGCTTGCTAAATCGTGGTGGTGTTCAATCAATGACCTGGGTTATCACGTTAGTTGTCATTGCGTTAGGTTTTGGCGGCGTACTTGAACGTACCAAATGTCTGGAAACTATTATTACGGCAATACTTAGCCGCGTTAAGTCATTTTTTGGCTTACAAGCATCAGCTACGGGTGCTGCAATAGCAACCAACCTTGTTGCTGGCGACCCTTACCTTTCCATTGCGTTACCAGGAAGAATGTTTGCACCAGCTTATGTTGATAAAGGTTACTCGAAATTGAACTTATCACGTGCTGTTGAAGAAGGTGGAACCTTAATTTCTCCGCTAATACCTTGGAATGCTGGTGGTGCTTTTGTTATTACCGCACTAGGTTTGGGGATTGCTGAAGGTAACATTGAAAACCTACTTTATATTCCGTTAGCATTCGCCTGTTGGTTATCTCCATTAATTGGTTTGACTTATGCCGCACTTGGACGTTTTTCACCAAAAATGTCAGCGGAAGAGTTAGACCGATATCAACGTGAAGAAGAGGAAATATCTGAAAATAAAACTGTTGAAGTAAGGAAAGGGGCGAATATGTCCGCCAAACACGCTTAGCAGCATAATTAATTAAGTCACTGCTACGTAGAGTTCGTAATTTATTGTAGTAATGGCGTTAATAGAACAATTACTGGCTTGTGATCAAGCCAGTATAAAAACAACCTAAAATAAAAACTACGGCATGTTTAGCCGCGGAGAAAGCAAAATGTTTTACAAAAATGATCAAATAGCCGGTTTCGATGACAGTATTTGGCAAGCCATGGAGCAAGAAGACAAACGTCAACAAGATCACGTTGAATTAATTGCCTCAGAAAACTATACCAGTGCGCGCGTGATGCAAGCCCAAGGCAGTCAACTGACCAACAAATACGCCGAAGGTTATCCTGGTAAACGTTATTACGGCGGCTGTGAACACGTTGATGTGATTGAGCAACTGGCGATTGATCGTGCAAAAGAATTGTTCGGCGCTGATTACGCCAATGTACAACCCCATTCTGGCTCACAAGCCAATGCCGCAGTATTTATGGCCTTGCTTAAGCCCGGTGAAACGGTGCTCGGCATGAGCTTAGCGCACGGTGGTCATTTAACCCACGGCTCTAAAGTAAGCTTCTCTGGTAAAATTTATAACGCAGTGCAATACGGCTTAAATGAAGCAACCGGTGAAATTGACTACGAAGAAGTCGAGCGTCTTGCAAAAGAGCATCAACCGAAAATGATTATTGCCGGTTTCTCAGCGTATTCACGTGTGGTTGATTGGCAGCGTTTTCGTGACATTGCCGATAGCATTGGCGCGTGGTTATTTGTCGATATGGCGCACGTAGCTGGTTTAGTGGCGGCAGGTCTTTATCCTAACCCGGTACCGATTGCGGATGTGGTGACTACCACTACCCATAAAACCTTACGTGGTCCTCGTGGCGGTTTGATTTTAGCGAAACAAAATGACGAACTGGCTAAGAAATTAAATTCAGCGGTATTCCCTGCCGGTCAAGGTGGCCCGTTGATGCATGTTATCGCGGCCAAAGCGATTTGTTTCAAAGAAGCACTTGGCGAGGGTTATGTTGAGTATCAGCAACAGGTTATCGATAACGCCCGTGAAATGGCAAAAACATTCCAAACCCGTGGTTATAACGTAGTTTCTGGCGGTACGGACAATCATTTATTTTTATTGGATTTAATCGATAAAGGTATTACCGGTAAAGACGCCGATGCTGCGCTTGGCCGCGCTAATATCACGGTCAATAAAAACTCCGTGCCTAACGACCCACAATCACCATTTGTCACCAGTGGTCTGCGTATCGGCACACCAGCCATCACCAGTCGTGGTTTTGGACTTGAGGAAGCAGCAGCATTAACGGGTTGGATTTGTGATGTGTTAGATGACATTAGCAATGAGCAAGTGATTGATGACGTGCGAAGTAAAGTGTTGGACTTATGTGAAAAAAATCCGGTCTACCGCTAGGTAACCCGACTGAGCGCTAAGCGGCTTAGCAGCGGCTTAGCTATCCTTGTTTAGCCAATAATACAATGTAGAAAAAAGGGTATACCATGCAACAATATTCAGGATTTGGTTTATTAAAACACTCGTTAACTTACCACGAGAATTGGCAACGGGTTTGGAGTAATCCTACCCCGAAAAAACACTATGATGTTGTTATCATAGGCGGTGGTGGACATGGTCTGGCAACGGCTTATTATTTAGCGAAAGAGCATGGCATCACTAACATTGCCGTGATTGAAAAAGGTTATTTAGGCGGCGGTAATACCGCGCGTAATACCACCATTGTGCGTTCAAACTATTTATGGGACGAAGCGTCTCACTTATATGAGCATTCCTTAAAATTATGGGAAGGCTTAGCACAAGAGCTGAACTATAACTTGATGTTTAGTCAACGCGGTGTATTAAACCTAGGCCATACCCTACAAGACATGCGTGATATTGAACGCCGCGTGAATGCTAACCGTCTTAACGGCATTGATGGTGAAGTCTTAACCACCGCACAAGTACAAGAAATGGTGCCTATTTTAGATTGCTCAACCAATGCACGTTTTCCGGTGATGGGCGCTTCATGGCAAGCCCGTGCAGGTACGGCTCGTCACGACGCGGTTGCCTGGGGTTTTGCTCGCGCAGCCGATGCGTTAGGGGTTGATTTATTACAGCAAACGGAAGTCACTGGCATTCGCCGTAAAGATGGCGCAGTAGAGGGCGTTGAAACCAATCGCGGCTTTATTTCGGCCGGTAAAGTGGCATGTGTCGCTGCGGGTAACTCCAGTGTTATCGCCAAGATGGTGGGCATGGAATTACCGCTTGAATCTCATCCACTGCAAGCGATGGTATCAGAGCCATTAAAACCAATTTTAAATACCGTGGTGATGTCCAATCATGTCCACGGGTATGTCAGTCAATCCGATAAAGGTGACTTGGTCATCGGCGCGGGTATTGATGGTTATACCGGTTATGGTCAGCGCGGCTCTTTTAATGTGGTTGAGCATACTATTGCCGCCATTATCGAAATGTTTCCTATTTTCAGTCGTGTGCGTCTTAATCGCGCCTGGGGCGGCGTGGTTGATACGTGCCCAGATGCCTGTCCTATCATTTCGAAAACACACATCAAAGGACTGTATTTTAACTGTGGTTGGGGCACGGGTGGTTTTAAGGCTACGCCGGGCGCTGGGCATGTCTTTGCGCATACTATCGCCAACGATGAGCCACACCCGTTAGCCAAACCCTTTAGTATCGACCGCTTTTCATCAGGCGAATTAATTGACGAACACGGCGCTGCCGGTGTTGCGCACTAAGAGGAATTTATTATGTTACTTATCCACTGTCCTTATTGTGAAGAGCTGCGCGAAGAAGAAGAGTTTAGCCCTGCTGGGCAAGCTCATATCGTGCGCCCACTTCAACCCGAAGAAATTAGTGATGAGCAATGGGCACGTTACTTGTTTTTCCGTAAAAACCCGCGCGGTTTACATCACGAGATGTGGCTACATGCGGCCGGTTGTCGCAAATATTTCAACGCGACCCGAAACACCGTGACCTATGAAATCATGGAAACTTACAAAATGGGCCTAAAGCCCAGCGTCACCGCTAGTGAAGAGGGCCAATCATGAGCCAAGTTAATCGAATCGCTGGAAGCAGCAAACGCATTAATCGCAACCGCACCTTAACCTTTAGCTTTAACGGCAAAGAATATACAGGTTTTGAAGGCGATACCGTCGCATCAGCCTTGTTAGCTAATGGTGTTGATGTCGTTGGGCGTAGTTTTAAGTACTCACGTCCTCGCGGTATTATTACCAGTGACTCGCAAGAGCCGAACGCCATTTTTCAAATTGGCTCGACGCAAGCGACCACTATTCCTAACCCACGCGCGACACAAACCGACTTGTACCAAGGATTAACCGCAAGCTCAACCAACGGTTGGCCTAATGTTGATTTCGATTTAATGGGCACCGTGGGCAAATTAGGTGGCTCGATGATGCCGCCCGGGTTTTATTACAAAACCTTTATGTTTCCACAATCGTTATGGATGTCATACGAGCACTTAATTCGCAAAGGCGCTGGTTTAGGGGCAAGTCCTCAGCAAAATGACCCGGACAGTTATGACAAAATGCACCATCATTGTGATGTGATGATTGTCGGTGGTGGTCCTGCGGGCTTAGCCGCAGCGTTATCTGCTGCGCAAACAGGCGCACGCGTTATCATCAGTGATGAGCAAAATGAATTTGGCGGCAGTTTATTATGCTCAACGCAGCAAATAGATGGCCAATTGCCGAGTCAATGGGTAGAAAAAACCGTGGCACAGCTTAGCGAGATGGATAACGTGATGTTACTTCCTCGCAGCACGGTGTTTGGTTATTACGACCATAACCTAGTGGGCATTAATGAACGTCGCACCGACCATTTAGGTGAGCATCAACTGCAAAGCACCCGTCAACGCGTGCATAAAGTGCGCGCTAAACAAGTGATTTTAGCCACCGGTGCTCATGAGCGTCCGCTTGTTTATGGTAACAATGACGTGCCAGGTTGTATGTTAGCCAATGCAATTTCTACCTACATTAATCGCTATGATGTAGTACCAGGCAAGCAATTGGTGTTAATGACCACCAATGATAATGCCTACAAAACCGCGATTGATTGGCATCAAGCCGGTCGTAAAGTGGTCGCTATCGTTGATACGCGAAGCACCTCAAATGGCGACTTGGTCAATAAGGTCAAAAAACTGGGCATCGATATCATCTTTGGCCATGGCGTGATTGAAGTCAAAGGCAGCAAACGCGTCAAAGGCGTTGAGGTTGCGCCAATCAATGCGAGTAATCACAGTGTTACTGGTCCAGCGAAACATATTGTCTGTGATACGGTTGCCAGCTCAGGTGGTTGGAGCCCTGTTATTCATTTGTCATCACACACAGGCTCGCGTCCGGTGTGGAACGACGACATTGCGGGGTTTGTACCCGGTGATACCGTGCAAAAGCAACACAGTTGCGGTGGACTGGAAGGCGTTTACGCGTTATCAAAAGTCATCAGTGATGGTTTCACCACTGGCGCTGTCGCAGCAGAGGCCGCAGGCAAAGGTGATGGACGTTATGCGGGGAACTCGCCAACAACCAGCGACCCACAAGAAGATGCGTCCATGGCGCTGTTTCACATACCGCACAGTAAAAAAACCAGTCGCGCGCCAAAACAGTTTGTTGATTATCAAAATGATGTCACCGCCGCAGGTATTGAACTGGCAAACCGTGAAGGCTTTGAATCGATTGAGCATGTCAAACGCTACACCGCGTTAGGTTTTGGTACGGACCAAGGCAAGTTAGGTAATATCAACGGCATGGCAATTACCGCTAAATCGTTAGGTAAAACTATCCCTGAAACGGGCACCACTATCTTCCGCCCTATGTATACCCCCACCACGTTTGGCGCCTTAGCGGGTGCGGATGTGAAGCACTTGTTCGACCCAGCACGTTTTAGCGCTATGCATAAATGGCATTTAGAAAATGGCGCTGAGTTTGAAGATGTTGGCCAATGGAAACGCCCGTGGTACTTCCCACAGCCAGGCGAAACCATGCAGCAATCACTCGAGCGTGAATGTTTAGCAACACGTAACAGTGTCGGTATTTTAGATGCTTCGACCTTAGGTAAAATTGATATTCAAGGCAAAGATGCACGCGAATTTTTAAACCGCGTCTATACCAACCCATGGAGCAAGTTAGGCGTAGGCAAATGTCGCTACGGCGTTATGTGTAAAGAAGACGGTATGGTCTTTGATGATGGGGTTACCGTCTGTCTTGACGATAATCGTTTTATCATGACCACCACCACTGGCGGGGCGGCGGGCGTATTGCAATGGTTAGAGCTATGGCATCAAACCGAGTGGCCTGAGCTGGAGGTGTATTTCTCAACCGTGACTGACCATTGGTCAACCATGACTATCTCAGGACCTAACTCTCGTAAAGTCTTGGAGAAAATCTGTGATATTGATGTCAGTAATGACAGTTTCAAGTACATGGATTGGCGCGCAGCGACGGTTGCGGGGGTTAAAGCACGCATTTTCCGTATCTCGTTTACCGGCGAGCTGTCGTTTGAAATTAACGTGCAAGCAAACTATGGCATGCATGCCTGGAAAGCGGTGATGGCGGCGGGTGAAGAATTTAATATCACCCCGTATGGCACCGAAACCATGCATATTTTACGTGCAGAAAAAGGCTTTATCATTGTCGGACAAGACACCGATGGCTCGGTGACACCACAAGATTTAGACATGGACTGGGTTGTGGGTAAGAAAAAAGACTTTAGCTTTATTGGTAAACGCTCTTGGACGCGCTTTGACAATAAACGTGACGATCGTAAACAAATGGTGGGCTTGAAACCGAAAGACCCTACTTTTGTACTGCCTGAAGGCGCACAAATTGTCTTTGAGAAAAACCAATCCATCCCAATGAAAATGGTGGGTCACGTTACCTCAAGTTATTACAGTGCTTGTATGGGCTACTCGTTTGCCTTAGCAGTCGTTAAAGGCGGTATTAGCCGCAAAGGTGAGAGTGTCTATTTGCCATTAAGTGATGGCACCACCGTGGAAGCTGAAATTTGCAGCCCAGTATTTTATGATCCAAAGGGAGACCGTCAAAATGTCTAACTCAATCCAGGTAGAATCGCCGCTACACCATGCTCAACTTGACCAATTAATTGGCCAATCAAGCGCGGGTGGCATTGTCTTGCATGAGCATAAGTTATTGGGTCACCTTAACTTACGTGGCAACTGTGCGGATGCTGAATTTTTAGCTGGTGTACAAGAAGCACTCGGGGTCGCACTGCCTATTACGCCGTGTAGCAGCGCCAAGAGTGAGCTCGCACAAATCATGTGGTTAGCGCCCGATGAATGGTTAATTATTGTCGCCTCAGGCAATGAAGATGAAGTCGAGCAAAAGCTGCGTTCGTATTTAACCGGCCACTTTGCCGTCAGTGATATCAGTGGCGCGCAAACTCTGATTGAACTGAGTGGTGAGCATGTTATCGACTTGATGAAAAAATCAACTGGTTATGATTTACACCTGGATAGCTTTCCCGTGGGTAAAGTCGTGGGTACCACCTTTGCTAAAACGGGTGCGCATATCTTGCGCGTGAGCGAAGATTCGTTTCAGCTGGTGGTACGTCGCAGTTTTTCTGACTATGTGTGGTTATGGATCCAACAAGGTAGCCAAGAATACGGCCTGACGATCGTTTAACGCTTGTTTAGCTAAAACCAATCGCCCCTTAACGCACATTGTTTGTTGTTTCAATGCGCGTTAAGGGTAGCGATCACTCATTATAAAACCGCTTATGTTTAACTGAATAGCTTGAATGCATAAAATCATTCTGTTCAAACTAAGCGGTTTTCACTTCAAAATAGGATCGAACATGTCCGATATCAAACCTGTATCGCAAACGCATATTATTACCGCAGATTGTCCTAGTCGGCCGGGAACGGTTGATGTGGTGACCCGTTTTTTGTGCGAAAAAGGCTTCTATATTAATGAAATTCACTCGTTTGATGATACCGCGGTCAATCGTTTTTTCATCCGCATAGAATTTAGAGCACAGACGGCGACAGACTTTAGCGCTGAAACCTTTAGCCAAGAGTTTGAGCAACGCGCCAGTGAATTTGAGATGCAATGGCAACTAGCCTCCAGTCCGTATAAATCTAAAGTTGTGATCATGGTGTCCAAACACGATCATTGCTTGAATGACTTATTATACCGTTATCGCACCGGCGATTTGGATATAGAGATCCCCGCGATCATCTCTAATCACCCAGATTTAGAAGAGCTCGCTAAATGGCATGGAATTCCTTATTACCACCTGCCCATCACGAAGGACACTAAACCTGAGCAAGAAGCCAAGGTATGGCAGATAATTCAAGAATCTGATGCGGACTTGGTGGTATTAGCGCGTTATATGCAGGTCTTATCGAGCGATTTGTGTCAGAAGTTGTCCGGTAAAGCCATTAATATTCACCACTCGTTATTACCAGGCTTTAAGGGCGCAAGACCGTATTTTCAAGCCTATGACCGCGGCATTAAGTTAGTGGGCGCGACTGCGCATTATGTCAGTGATGACCTCGATGAAGGGCCAATCATCAGCCAAGGCGTTGAGACGGTTGACCACGGTTATTATCCTAAAGACTTAGCGGCTAAAGGACGTGATATAGAATGTTTAACGCTGTCGCGTGCGGTGCGTTGTCATATTGAACATCGCATATTCATGTACGGGAAAAAGACTGTGGTCTTTTCTAAGTAGCGGGCTTTTTATCAGCAGTAAACAACGACAATGTTTATGAACTTTAGCGTAAGTATTGTCGCTGTTTTTAAAGTCTTTACCTCATTTTAATAGCGCGCTTTGTCTTTTATTCGGGGCACTTTAGAAAAATGAAGTGATGAGCAATAGTGAAAAGGATATATAGATGTCAATGACAGTAGCAAGTAAACATGACGTACGCGCAGTAAGGGCTATTGGCATAGGTGCGCAGCTAAAGTCGATCCGAATGAGGAACAAGCTAACCCTTAAAGAAGCAGGTAACCTGACTAACTTGGCGCCTTCAACTTTATCTAAAATTGAGAATGAACAAATTTCGCCAACCTTTACTGTGATGCAAAAGTTAGCAACTGGTTTAAATATTGAGTTACCACAATTATTTACTAAACCAACAGTGGCTCAAGCAGTTGGCCGCCGTGATGTAACGTTAAAGGGGCAAGGTAATTATCATTTAACTTCCACGTATGAGCATGAGTTACTGTCCACGCAATTTAGCCATAAAAAAATGATGCCATACAAATGCAGAGTTCACGCGCGAAGTTTCAATGACTTCGGTGAATGGGTACGCCATAGTGGTGAAGAGTACATGTTAGTGCTTGAAGGGGAGGTACAATTGCTTACCGAATTCTATGAACCCGTGAATTTAGTAGAAGGCGATAGCGTCTATTATGATGCAATGATGGGGCATTTAGTTATTTCTGTGAGTGACCATGATGCACAAATTCTCTGGGTAACCACCAAGTAGTTTGGGTATATGGCTAACTACATGCAGCCAAACCCTTTATTGATTTCTTATCCTGTTTGTATTTATACATTCGTTGGTCAGCTAGTGATAAACACTCTGATTGATTTAGCGTTTCAAAACTGGTGGCAATACCAAAACTAAGCCCAGCTTCGCTCCATCCTCTGTGCTGTAGCTCTTTTTCTGTTTGAAGCAGTAGATCAGACAATTTCGTGATTATCGCTTCGGTTTGTTGCACATTTTCAATATCGACTACCCAAATAAATTCATCACCACCACAGCGATATATAGATCCAAGTTCTTGCAGTTTCTTTTGCATTATATTGGCTGTAGCAATGAGCACTTTATCGCCTTCTTCATGGCCGAGTTTGTCATTAATTTTTTTAAACCCATCAAGGTCAATGAAAGTGATGCAGTAGGGGCCTTTTAAACTAGCCAGCTTTTCATTTTGAGCAAAACGGTTGCCTATTTGCGTTAATGGGTCGATACGAGAAATAGCATAACTGCGATGAAACTCTTTTTGTTGAATTTGCAGCCACTCTGATAAAGAAAGCAGAATGCACATACAATCAATAGTTAATGCAATTTGCACAATCACTTCGAGTGAAATATTCCAGTCAATTTTATAGAGGTGAGATAAAATATAGCCAGCTAAAGTGAAACCATATACAAGGTTGCCTATTAAGTAATACTTCGCCCTGAAGTCATTTTTAGCGAGCATAAATATACCGGTACCAATACAAAGAGGAATCCATATAGTTGCGATGATATGCGATATTAAGAAGCTCTGCGTAAAGGGGATAAAAGGCATAATAATACCTAAACTAAAGCAGACTATTGATAGTAAGTTAAATGTTAAGGTCAACTTAGGGTGTTTTTGAGGGCAGTTAAACAGCAACTTAGTGAACTGGCTGGCAGAGGCGATAGCAAAAGGAAAGATAATGATGCCGCTATAAACAGGATTAAATGCAGACACAGTCAATAAATGGCCAAAGCTTCCTGATGCAGTAAACCAACCTAGGCCTTGTATGCCAATATACCCGGTACAAGCCAAGGTAACTAAATACTTGGTTCTGAGGTAAATGAAGAAAGCGATTAAGGCTAGCGTCATCATTACTGTAAATGAAATTGTGGAGATACTATTGGTTATAAACTGTTTTTTGTAGAACTCTTTTTTACTGTAAAGTTCTACCACGACGGGTGTTGCAAACATTTTAGCTTGAATATAAACCCAAAGCGTACCACTTTCGTTTTGGTTTAATAGCAAAGAAAAAGCTTGTGAATGAGCCAGCTTTGGATTTTCACTTCCCATGTGGCCGAAGCTTTCTAATACTATTGGTTCGCCATGTTCAGGTTGCCAATAAGCTGTCCCTATATCTAAGTAAACCGCATGAATATTAACAAACCAAGTATCTTTTTGACCTTTGGTATTGGTTAATTTAATCTTTGAAATATAAGCGCCACTACCGCCGAACGTAGACGTGACTCTATTGGCATTTTGGTGCAATTGACTTAATGCTAAAAAGCTAGGATTGGTGTCGAGGGACTGAGTTTTAAACCAAAGGTCATGTTCATTTAATTCAATTTTATTTCGATTATCCAATGCTACAAAGGGTTGTGCATTGATAGAATTGGCGATCATTGAGAATAAGAAAAGAACAAGTAATGCAGAGTATTTTGTCATAGTGTTAACGTATTTTAGGATGCCAATACCTAGTTGAGCGTTATACATAAATTTAAAATATCCTTATAACAAGTTAATACTACACACTATATATTATGTAAAATAAACAATAATATAACAAGAAGACAACTAAAATAATTGATTAAAAATCAGAGTGTAATATTCAGGATCATGTTTGCTATAAACTTGTAGGGAATCTCTCTGTATTAAGTGCTTTACCATTAATAAAAGGGGCAGGGATGTTAATTATTAATTGGATTGCCATATATTCTCTGATGAACAACATGTCATATTACTGAGAAGTCTCAGTAATAACCCGAAAACCATCTGTATTTAATGTAATATATTGATAGTATTAGTAATTGTATTTAATTCTATGTTGGACATTACTGAGACTTCTTAGTAATGCCCAAATACTGAAAATAATAAAATATTTTTAGTATATAAAGCTTTGAAATTATGGGATATTAATGTCAATTAAATAAATATTATGGGGCTGATATTACTGAGAAGTCTCCATAATAAGCTGTTATATAAAACGAGACTGTTCGGTGCATGCATAAATTTTTAAATCGATTATCACTTCTACTAATAGTTATTGCTTATGCGTTTGGCTATTTTGAAACTCAAAATATAGTTAACGCATCTAACGCATCTAACGCATCCCTACCAATAGAAGATCTATTTGAGCAGCGTTACCTATTAGAGTTGAAAGTAGGTATGTTTTTATTGTTGCCTTGTTCTTATTGGTCTTATCATTGGTTTAAAACCTTTAAAAATTGGCCTTCAGATCAAAGTACGACTTTATTTGGTAAAACATTCGCAAATGGAAATAGCTTAATACTTAAATTATTGCTCGGTTCATTTGTTATTCTTGGTACTTTTTCGCCATGCTTACTTTCATTCTATATGGCGAGTGTATTTAAAAGTTTTATATAACAAGTCATTAAAGCAGGAAAAAAGCAGTTGCTTTTGCTCCTGAATCGCTAATTTTAACCAACTATTTTATTGCCCGCTAATGGGGCGTTATGTTTTTCTAGAGGTTTGAGTGCAATCTAAGTTATTAAAAATCAAATTGAATCCCAATTCTCGAAGCCATTTAGATACTTTGATCTCTTATATGCGCGAAAATATTGAGTTTCCAAAAAGTGAAATGGAGCAAAAAGGTTACTTTTGGGATTCTGTATTTTATGAAAAAGAAGATAAATTTGAATGCATCTATATCGTTATCAAGTCCGATGATTTTTCTAATATAATGATGGATGAAAGTGAATTAGTAGTATCTCCTTTTAGAGATGTTTATGAAAAATTTAGAACTACTTGTTGGGCTCCTGGGCCTTATATAGATTTGGAACCGATATTTTGTTTTAATTCATCATTAACTTTTTCAGGTTAAAGTAGAGTAATCAAAAGATAATAAGCTGTTCAAGCGGGACAAATTACAATTGTCAGTTTCCACTCTGATCTTGTACCGCTTTGGAGCACAGTTATTTAATTGTTACTAAATAGGTTAATCAATGCACAGACGGATTGGAGATAAATAGTGAGTTATATAGTTCAAGAAATCAAATCTCAACACGATATTCAAGTGTGCGAAATTATTAAACAAGTAGGCAAAGAATACGGTGCTACTGGCGAGGGGTTTGGTCCATCTGATTCTGAAGTTCAAGCGATGAGCCAGAACTACAAAGATGAAAGCTCTAGCCGCTATATCGTCGCAAGTATAGAAGGGCGTATCGTCGGTGGCTGTGGTATCGCTGCTTTTAATAACAGTAATGAAATTTGTGAATTACGAAAATTATTTCTTTTACCAGAAAGCAGAGGTTTAGGTATTGGTAAAAATCTTACCGAAGGTTGCCTTAAGTATGCCAAAAGTAAAGGTTATAAAAAATGCTATTTGGATACCCTAACAAGCATGAAGTCAGCAATCGCTTTATACGAGAAGTTGGGGTTTAGCCATCTAGATAAGCCACTTCAAGGTACTATTCATAACGGTTGTGATGTTTGGATGCTAAAAGAGCTTTAGGCGAAGCTAACAAGGAGTTAGAGTAGGACTTTTAATAGTTTGCTAGGTTTCTGCTCAGTAACACATTATAGCCAATCATTATTAAGGCTATTATTTTGGACGTTATATTTTAAAGGACTATCGCTATCATAAAGCTCTACTGTATTTTACCTTGTGTTTTTCTATTCGCAGGCTGTCAATCAACAGAAAGTAAAAAAGTAGAGGAATCATTCCCTCTAAAAACAATCCCCTCTAACCCAACAATTATTGATAATCATGCCTTGGGTAAGTTATCTACAATGCAAGTTCCAATTAAGGAACAAAAAGTAGTTCAATCACCCATCAACTTTTTTAATGAGCATGGTCAGGATATTAAGAGAAAAGAAAAAGTTAACGACAATGCTTCTCCGTTGTTGAACCAACAGGCCTGTAGAGATAATGTAGAAGTAACTTATCGTGTTATTGACCAAAATGCAGTGAGTGGAATGTTTCACGCAAAAGTTCAAGCTCAAGGTGTAATACTTTCGTTATCTGATGATCACAAAGATATGAAATTAAGGACTACGGGTGGTTTACAAAAAACGTAAATTTACAAAAATGGCAACCGTATTTAAAAAAACCTCCATTAGCAAAAGGCATTTTGTTAAACCTTGGCTCAGAGTTTTGGGACAGCAAAAGTAATTGGTATGTGTGTGGTGTAAATTAAAATGTAACCAGTTGTTAAACAGGCAAAAATATAGTTGGCTTTTACTCTTTCGTCACTTATTCTAACCAACAATATTTACCCTGTTAACAGGGGGTTATAACTCTATCGGATATCGAAATATATGAATCTCGTCGTAACTACTTCACCTACGCAGGAAGATCTTAAAGCATTAAGTGTTGGTATTGGGTCTTATAATAAAGATTACCTACCTGACGAAGTTGGTTTTGAAAAAGATACCAAATTTGCTGTCATTGCTAAAGACGCAAATGGAAAAGTCTTAGGAGGCATTAGAGCCAATGCATTCTGGAACTACTGCACGATTGAATTGCTTTGGTTATCTGAAGAAACTAGGGGCTTAGGGCTAGGTACTAATTTAATGGAAGCAGCTGAAAACTTTGCTAAAGACAGAGGGTTTGGCTACATGCGAACTGAAACACTTAGCTTCCAAGCTAAACCTTTCTATGAAAAGCTAGGTTACAAAGTATTTGGTGAGTTACCTGATTATCCAAAAGGTCATACAACATATTGTTTAGTAAAAAAACTATAACAAGTCGCTAGCATTTCAAAGTGGTAAAGGTGTAATTTTTAGTTTAGCGTTATAGTAATTATTGATTTAAGGTGAAGTCCTAATGAATAAAATTATTGAAACTATTTTAATTTTACTACTTTTAAGTGTGGCTTACTCATCTAAAGCGGATGAGCCAGCAAAATATAACAAGATACTATTTAAAAGCTTTATTTCTGAAAAAGACGGTAAGGATGTTCAAATTAGGGAAGCACTTTTTCCTCCTAAATGGAAAGCTCCTCGTCACTATCACAATAGCAATTTATTTATATATGTTATTGAAGGTGAGTTTGAAGTAGAACTCGAAGGTAGCAAAAAAATCACTTATCGAAAAGGTGAGGCTCTTCAAATGAATTCAGGCATAGAAATGGAGGCGCGTAATCCAAGTAATGAAAACTCATTAAAGTTGGCAGTATTTCAAGTTGGTAATCCTGATGCCGCATTTGTTGTACCAGTAGAGTAATCTACTGCTAACAATACCTTCTAACGGACAAAAAAGCTGTTGGTTTTTTCGTCCCTCAACATTTTTAAAACAATATTCTTTCCCTTTATTAGGGAACTAAGTAACTAAGGAAAGTTATGTATATTTGGAAGATATCACCATTAATTGAACAATTAAAATCTGACAGTTTAAGTCAAAAGGAGCAATTGAAGTACTTTTTAACTTATAGCGTCCTAATGATTATTGCTTCAGAACTACCTTTATCTGTTTATTTAGATTATGGATTCTATGACGCAGTCAATACTGTATCTATGAGTATATTGACTATTGTTGGAATTACTTATTGTTATAAAGTTAACAAATCAATTGATGATAAAGATTTTATTCTTAGGTTTGTAACCATAGGATTACCGGTTACTTTACGTTTATTAGCGCTATTAATTGTTGTTGGTATTCTCTTTGGAGTAGTTGACGCAATTTTTATTGAATCCTCTTACTTAGATGAAAGTGATACTTATCAAACAACACCTGTAGACGTTTTATTTACAGGTATTTTACTATTCGTTTATTACTATTATTTTGCAAGTAAACTAAAACTCTTTGCTAAATAGTAGCTTAACAAGAATTTAAAGCCGGACTGTTAACCGTTTTATCTGTTTCGTTCCGCTTCGCATTTTGTTGAACTATAAATCAGCCTCACGGAGAATGTTGTGAAAGTAATACTATTAATAACTATCTTCTTGTCATTCTATTCAAGTGCAGAAACTATCGTTGTAGAAGATACTTTATTTTATGAAGTAGCCCCAACATCTAAGGATGACTTATTGGAAACTTTGAATAGCAGCTCACCAATCAGAGAAGATGGTAATGTTTTTCATGGTTACACTAAATATGAAATTAACTGGCGATTTTGGTGGAAATCAAATAATAATCAATGTGCTTTTACTAAGGTCGAAACAACACTGAAGTTAAAATATACGATGCCTCAGCTTACATCTTCAAAGTCAGACGTTAACGTTGTTTGGTCTAATTGGTATCCCAATTTGGAGAAACATGAAAAGGGACATGGGAAGTTAGCGAAAGATACTGCATTTAAAATAGAGAAAGATTTACTTTCTATTGGTCCTAAAGCCAATTGTAATCTATTAGAAAAAGCGGGAAATAAATTAGCATATAAATTAATGGCTACATTAAAAAAAGCTAATAAGCAGTATGACATCAAAACCAACCATGGTGAGACTCAAAATGCTTGGTTATATTTGCATTTGTAGCATTTGTAGCATTAATGGCTCAGTCATTACTTTGGTTAACCGTTGGCTAGCTTCCGCTTCTGACATTTTAGTCACGCATTTCAAGCCTGTTATATAGGCGCTAGGGCACTAAGAAGGTTAGGTTATGAAATTTATCATTGCTATTATTTTTTCTGTATTTTCATTAAGTGCATCAGCTGAAGATGGTTTAATTACTCAATTTGTTATAACCAAAGTCGTTGATGGTTCAAATACCAAGCATAGTTATAATAACGCTGTATTAGTAAACTTTAATGACGTTCATTCGTTCGATTTTAAAGGATTATATTCATTAAAATTAACTACTCGAACCGAAGACTATAAGAAAGTTAATGTATTAATAAACCTAAAGGATTTATCAACAGGTAAGCCTTATTATGTTGGTGGACGTGCTACAGATTTGACTGTAGGTGAGAGTACAAATTTCAATTTTAACCGTGACGGTATTACTTACACTGTGGATATTGATACGTCATATGGTAAGTTGCCCTAAGAAGAACATCAAACGGAAAACATAGTTAGTCTTTTTCGTTTCCAAATTTAAGCTAACTATTATTTGCTGCTTAACGTGGCGTTAAACATTAGTGTTAGCCACTATGAGTGGACATCTCAATGTTAGATTATGTCTAGTATTTAGGTGATACATGACTAAGGAGAATTCAGTGAAAATTTATGGAGATATTCAATCAGGGAATTGTTATAAGGTAAAACTTCTTACTTCACTTTTAGATATTGATCATGAGTGGATTGAAGTGGATATCTTAGCAAGTGAAACTCAAGCAGAGTCATATTTAAAAAAGAATCCAAATGGCAAAATACCATTACTTGAACTAGATGATGGAACATTTATTTCAGAATCAAATGCAATTTTAAATTATCTTGCAGCGGGGACTTCATTAGTTGGTACGTGTCGTTTTACCACTGCTAAAGTCCTACAATGGCAATTCTTTGAACAGTACAGTCATGAGCCTTTTATAGCAGTTGCTCGATTTATCGCCAAATATTTAGGATTACCTGAAGAGCGTAAAGCGGAGTATGAAGCTAAGCAACTTGGTGGACATAAGGCGCTTAAAGTAATGGAAGAACAATTACAATGTAGCCCTTATCTTGTTGGTTCTGAATTAACTATTGCTGATATATCATTATATGGTTATACACATGTGGCTGATGAAGGGGGATTTGAACTGTCAGAATACCCATCAATTCAACAATGGATTGCTCGTATTCAAGCTAATCCTAAGTACATAGGTATGGAATAATAGGTATTTAACAAGCCATTTTGATGAACAATAAACAGTTTATTGTTTCGTTTCTAAATATTTTAGCAAACAACATTTGCCTTTAATTGGGGCATTGTATTTTAAGGTTTTGTATCGTGCATAAATTAATAGATGATTTCATTGCGATGAACCAAGCGGGTTTGGTTCTTGAGTTATGTGAAAAGTATTATGCTGAAGATGTCATCATGCTTAATAATGGTAAAGTTTTCGCGAAATCCATGCGGGAATCTTATGATAAGCAAAAAGGTTTTGTTAGTTCGATTAAAGAGTTTACTGTTGAATTAGTATCAAAAACTATTGATGGTAATGTTGCTGAATTAACCTTTAATTATAAAATGATGAACTCTGACTCTACACTAAATGAGTTTACGGGTAAGCATATTCAAACTTGGAAAAATGATAAAATAATCAAAGAAGAGTATGTGTCAGTTTAAATTATGACAAAAAAACTAACAGGATACATAACCGATGGTTGTTGTTTGTGCGTCACATATTCAACCTGCTATTATTTGCCGCTTTACGTGGCTTAGGTTTCTAATGGAAATAATATTAATTCGGCATGGAAAGCCTACTTCGGCAAATAACCCCGTTCTAAATGCGGTAGATTTTACTAAATGGGTTCGTCGGTATAACTTCTCTGATGTTTCAACAAATAGCCGACCTGACAGTATACTTGATGAATATAAATCCCATTACATTGTATCAAGTGATCTTGAGCGTGCGATACATTCTGCAAGTATCTATACTGGACAGTCACCTGAATTAACCTCTAAACTTTATCGAGAAATGGAAATCCCGAGATATAAATTTCCACTTCGATTTAAAGCGATGACTTGGGTTTATATCAATAGAGCTTTTTGGATGCTCGGACTAAAAGGTTCTTTTGAATCGTATCGCCAAGCAAAAATTCGTGCTGAATTAGCATCGGATCACTTAGTTGAATTAGCACGAGAACAAGATAAAGTGATTTTGTTTGGTCATGGGTATTTAAACCTGCATATTCGAAGATCGTTAATAAAAAAAGGTTGGAAACTAAACTCCAAAAGCAATGGGTTTTGGGGTATCTCAAGTCTCGAAGGTTAACAAGTGATTCAAAGTAACACGCAGCGGTGGATGCATTCACTCAGTGCACAGTTATGTAAACTATTACTTCACCCGTTAGTGCGGCATTATATGCTTTCTATCCAACACCAATAGTGTAAACATTCAAGTAGAGTCCTATGGCAAAAAAATATAATAATTTTTCTGAATTTTATCCATTCTACCTCAGCCAACATACAAATTTGATATGCCGTCGACTTCATTTTGTTGGCTCTTGTTTTATTCTATTATTGATTTTTTACGTAGCAATGTACGGAGGTTTCCATCTATTGTGGTTTATACCTGTGATTGGGTACGGTTTCGCTTGGATGGGACACTATATATTTGAAAAAAATAGACCTGCTACTTTTGTATATCCGATTTACAGTTTGATAGGTGATTGGGTTATGTTTAAGGATATGGTAATCGGTAAAATTAAATTCTAATTACAATAGTATAAGCTGCTATATAGATTTTAAGTGCTTATACATCTTCATTTAAACCTTTTATTACTTTGATGCATCTAAACTACAAATTTATTTATTAAGGAAAATAATGAAATACTTAACTTCTATTTTATTTATAACAATATTATTAATTTCATTTAGTTCAACTGCGACGCCACCGAAAAAGATTTTAATTATTGCATCAAACATCATTGATATGGGGGATGCTGAAAAGCATGATGCAAGAAATAACTTATGGGAAGTAGCCCCTCCTTATCATATTTTCTTAAGTCATGGTTATGAAGTTGATTTTGTTTCTCCTAAAGGAGGGCGGGTTGAATTCATGATGGATCCTCTAGGGATCAGTAGCTATACCATAAAATATGAAGGTTTTTTAGATAAAGCTAATAACTCTTTAGCTCCCAAGCAAGTTATTACCGATAATTATTGGGGGGTATATATTGGTGGCGGTTATGGTCCATTGTTTGATGTTGCTAACAACAAAGAGTTGCAGTTAATTATTGCTAAAATTTATGAAGCAAATGGTGTTGTAGGTTCAGGAGGTCACGGAGCAGGTTCTTTTGCTAATGTGACTTTATCTTCTGGTCAATTTCTAGTTAAAGGTAAAAGAGTTGCTGGTTTTCCTGACTCAACTGAAAAGTCTAAACCATGGGCAAAAGAAGGTAGTTTATTACCTTTCTTAGTTGAAAGTCAGTTGAATAAAAACGGTGCTATTGCACAAAATAAAAAAACGTTAAAAGATAAGTATGAGGTGGTAGTTGATCAACGAATTGTTTCTACAATGTTTTTACCGTCAGCAGCGCACGTAGCTAAAGAAATGATAATAGTAAACAAACAGTGATGGTTTGTCCTTTGTTCCTAGAGTAACTTACCAAATTCTGGTAGATAAAAAGTCGGTATAAAAGCGGATTCCAAAAGTTAAATACAACAGGTCGTTCACATGGCCCAAGTTGAGCCTCTCAATTAAGTGTTAGTTGTAAGTATGGAATAATTCACACAAAAATTATAACTTTACACTATGCTTAATAATTTAGAGAGGATATAGAATGAATAAAATATTAATGGTTTTGTTGGTTGTATTATCAGTATCAGGTTGTGCAGGTCTTGGCGTTGCTACGGTTGGCGCTGTGATGTATTACAAGAGTCAAAATCATGAAGTGGCGTCAGTTGACATAGAAGCCCCTAGTGAAAATATTTATAGAGCTGTACTTAAGAGGGTGGAAGGAAATTCCAGCATAGTTATTATAAACAAAGATGATTCTGCTATGTTGCTTGATTTACGTCAAAATGGAAACGATGGCAGCATTAAAGTCACGGCATTAAACGCTAAAGTTTCTCAATTAACAATCACCTCTGGACTCACTTCTGACAATGAATCAACGCCATTAATGGCGGTATTGAAAATATGCAAAGATTTAAACGTTGAGTGTAAGCAAAGTCAGTAAAGCGCATAACAATTAATTAAATATGACTAACAAATGACAAAATACTTGGAGTTTCATTTCTAGATAATAACGAATTGATAATGAAAGAAACTCCTAACTCCTTCGCACAAAGCATCCGCTAACTAAGTTCTATCAGTTCTCTCTACGCAATTTAAGCAACCAGGAAGTGTGGTTTCTCTCTGCATCATAAAACACGGCCATGGTGAAGAAAAACATGAGTAATAATATGATGTGTGCTGCTAGGCTTATCCCAAAGTAGATGATACTGCCGAGATAGGCCGCAAATGCTCCGCTCCACATAAGTGCTAGGATTGTCATAATATAGAATCTACTGACTGGGTCAGGAATATGTCTCAGTGGGTTTTTGCTAGAGTCAAAAATATATTTGTAGTAATCGTATATCTGAAGTGCAAATTTTTTCATGACAAGCTCTCTTTGTTAATTGTCTCTCTTATTAATGTACGGTAGCTTTTCGCATTTGGATTGGTATTGCGCTATGTATCTCCACATTTTGCAAATATTCTCCAGTCTCAGTGTTAAATTATTTAGCTGTTAACACATAACAAATTAAGCAAGGAGTGTAGTGGGGCTTAGGTATTGTGTTGTTTGTACTTAGTCTTATTAGTGGTTTATCAAGAGTGTTTGGTGGAATCCATTTTCCTCTCGACATTTTAGCTGCTATTTCAGTCGCAATGTTTTTATCCTTGGTCGTATTTACATTACGTAACAAAACCAGTTACTTATTAAATTATTTTGTGGAGAAAAGCTCTAATAATAAAGTAAACTAGGACACGTACCTGAAGCTACGCTTCATCTTGTTAAACCCTTCTAATCGACTAAATTTTGCCTATTCTGACGGGCGATATATGGTTGGAATATAGGACTCTCTAATAAAGGAATATATATGGATCTATTAACTCAAAATAATATCGAATCAGTTGTAAAAAAACATTTAGGGTTTGCAATGTTTTTAGCAATGGTCCCTATTGTTTTTATAAAAAGTATTGAATTTTTTTCTGGTGGAAATCAACTTGATTCATTATTGATTTTATTAATGCCGTTAAGCATTGTAGGTGCATGTGGGCATTTTATTCAATGTGTTTTAATTGATTTGGCTGTTACTAATAACACAGAATAAGCGCCACTTTTCTACACCATTTTAGTAAAACCTTAATAGCTTCATAAATGGGTATTGGTTGCGAAATAATCGGGTTTAGTATGTGCTTTAAATGACAATTATGTCTCGTTTTTTCTTTTTCAAACAACTGTCTATTAAAAGGTTATTAAAGGCTTTTACAACATATGCTAAATATTCTGTTAATACTTCCGCCTGTTATTTCAATGGCACACGTTTTTTTATCAATAATATTATATTTATTTGATATTCAATACTCTGGGAATTTATTAATTCTTTTTAGTTTACCAATAATAGTGGTGACTTCTATTCATATTTATATTGCGATCTTTGATTACTCTCTATCTAAAAGCGAGCATATTGGCTATGCACTTATTCACATTCCATTCTCAATTACTTTTTCTTTTCTAGCTCTACTCTTTTTTATTCCTAAGGATAATGGACAAGTTGATGCATCGAGCAAATTTAAAGATACTTTATTACAATGCGTAGATATAAGAGAAGCAGAGTGTTTGAAGAACTTGTATCTACGTAAAAACTCGGTTATAAAAAACTAAAATAGGGCATGCAGCAGTTGACTATGTTCCACTTAGATAGACATTTAACCAATCTCATATTTAGTCAGTTGAAGGAGTTTATCTTGGGTACATCAATTAATCATTCCAATAAAATGAGTATTAAGCCGATACTTTAAGCTGATTGATAACTTGTAGAGCAGAAATATAACAAGTAAATTAACAAATAAAAGATAACCCGGAGTATTAATGAATATTGAAGTAGTAGAAAACCCAGAGCAAGAATTAATTGATTATCTGAATAAACAAATTAGTGACTTCAATTGGGCTAATTGGGAAGTAAGCGAACGAATCCCCTTAGCCGTACAAATTAAAAGTGATGAAGGTGAGGTTATTGCTGGTGCTGCAGCTCGTTCATTTGGCAATTGGTTATTATTAGATACATTGTGGGTTTCAGATGAATTACGTGGCCAAAATATAGGTAGTAAAATTCTCAAAGAGGTAGAAGCGTTAGGTAAAAAACGCGGGTGTATAAAATGTCTTTTAGATACGCTAAATTTTCAAGCAATGCCTTTTTATGAAAAACACGGCTATAAAACTGAGTGGATACAACAGGATTATCCTAAAACTGGTTGTAAGTATTTTATGGTTAAAGAGTTATAATTAGCTCTTGTAGTTATAACTAACAATGCGTTTAAACGTTCAAAATGTAGTTGGTTGTTCTATCAATTTTTACCTCTTTATGGGACCTTATATACCATGAAAATACTTGTGTTAATGTTAACTGTTTTGTCTTTTTCCTGCTTTGCAGAGATTGATCTTGTTAAAATTGATAAATCTGAACGCAGAATGTATTTGCTTGAAAATGGAAAAACAATTAAAGAATATCATGTTGCTTTTGGTGAAAATCCGAAAGGGCATAAAGAAAAAGAAGGTGATGAAAAAACACCAGAAGGTATTTACATATTAGATTACAAAAAGGAAGATTCATCCTTTTATCGTGCAATGCATATTAGTTACCCTAATCAAGCCGATTTAGATAATGCAAAAATAAAAGGCTTTTCAGCAGGAGGCTTAATTATGATTCATGGACAACGAAATGAGCTTGCTGGGGTTTCAGCATTTACGCAGCGGTTCAATTGGACAAATGGGTGCATCGCATTAACGAACTCAGAAATGGATCAATTTATGTCTTTGGTAAAAGTAGGTACAAAAATCCATATAGAGTGGTAAAGGGCATATAGCCATTGATTTAAGCGGGCCTTGTGACCCTTGGCTAGTTTTCGTTCCACTAGCCTAATAGCCAATTATTTTTCCTCTTAGGGGGCCGTTATATTTAAAGGATTAAATACATATGTCATTTTTAAAATCATTCTTCATCTTTTTAGTGCTTTGGTTAAGTGGTTGTAGTTCAAACCCCAATTACTATGAACCCAAAAATTGTGGCTCTGCAACTCCAGTATGTTTAGCCATAGCAGGCGTTGCAAATATGGCTACTCATGATAGTGGACCTTCAAAAAAGTGCTCTGATATGACAGGTGAAAGAAGAGAACAGTGTATGGCGAAAGTTGATTCGTTAAAAAAGCACATTAAAGATGCGAGTGAAAACAGATAAGGTAAATCAATGTGATGCCCAACAGTAGTTGCTGAACGTACGTCACTATTTTAGTCAACCTATAAAAGCCCTTCAGTGGGCCGTAGAGTGTTAGTGTCACCTAGATACTACCTATTTTTAAAATGGAGCATGGAATGCCAAAACAAAATATTATTATTTTTCTTCTCACCCTTATATTAAGTGGTTGTGCATCAAACTCAGCGTTAAACAAGAAAGCCGACAATGATGAAAAGGCTGGTGATTATTATGAATCTATAGGACAGCCTGAAGCAGCTGAAAGATCACGTAAAATGGCTCAGGATAACCGTGATGATTCATTGAGTGTTGAAGCGATTTTAGTCGATCTATTATTTAGGAAAGATGATAAATAACAATAATTTACATCATAAATCATTAATAGGGACTCAATACGAGTTTGGGTTATGCAGCTCAATTTCAGTCCCTTTTATTTAGCCTTAATGAGGCCTTAGGAAAATAAGAGAGGATATGGATTATTTAATCGCAATTGTACTGTTTGCAATCTCATCGTCAGTTACTCCTGGTCCAAACAATATTACGATTATGGCTTCTGGTGTCAATTTTGGTATTCGTAGAAGTATGCCATTATTTTTGGGGATCTGTGTTGGGTTTGCCGTAATGTTACTGCTTGTCGGTATTGGTTTTGGGCAGATCTTTGAAAAAATTCCTACTTTACATATCTTTATAAAATTTATTGGTACCTTGTATTTACTGTATTTAGCTTTTTTAATCGCTACGGCTGATGAAATAACTATGTCAAATACTCCAGCCAAGCCGTTAACTTTCATGAAAGGCGCTTTGTTTCAATGGTTGAATGCAAAGGCTTGGGTGGTAGCAACGGGAGCAATAGCTGCGTTTACAACCGTTGGTGTAGATTTTTACACCCAAAATATCATCATAGCCTTAACATTTTTGGTTATCTCGTTTCCTTGTGTAGGTATTTGGTTGTTTTTCGGATCAACGTTGAAAAAGCGACTTAAATCTAAACAACACCGGAAAGTGTTTAACTATTCTATGGGGGGATTATTAGTTATATCAGTAATCCCTGTAATAAAAGAATTGAGTGTTCAACTTACCCAATAAAAAAATAAAGTAGGGAATAAAAGCAGTAGGTTATGTGCTGTTTTAACAATTAACTAAACGATACTTTAATTTGTTATTTTGGGTGTTAGTTAGAAAGGAATCACAAAAATGCTAAATCGTATAATTATTCTAATGATCGCAATGACGTCACTAAATATTAATGCCGAGACGGTATTGGAACTAGGCGAATACCCACCTAATTATTTAGGTCGTGATGTTAATGGCAACGATGTTACGTTAGAAGATAATAAGGGAAAAATTGTCGTTATATCTTTTTGGGCTTCTTGGTGTTCACCATGTTTAAAAGAACTTCCTATTTTAGAGGGTATCCAAAACAAAGTTGGAGACGACAAAGTTAAAGTTGTTGCTATAAACTTTAAAGAAAATAGTAAACAATATCGTCGCATTAAAAATAAACTGTCCACTTTAAAATTAACGCTAACACATGATAAACGTGGTGCTATAGGTAAAAAATTTGGCGTTAAGGGTATTCCAAATTTATTTATTGTTGGTAAGGATGGTAAGCTTTTATTTCATAAAATTGGTTATGGTGCATCATCAATAAATAAAATAGTAAAAGTGTTAAATGAAGAGCTTGCAAGCTAATAATACCTTCAAAAGGATTAAAAACTGTTGCCTGTTTTCGTTTCTTAATTATTAAAGTTCAGTATTATAAGGCACTTTACGTGGGCGTTAGCACTTACAGCGCAGACAATACTTTGATGCATTTTGAGGTAACGTCGGATCCTTTACCTGTTACATAAGCTGTAGTAATGGCACCTTCTTTCATAATGCATATAGCATCGAGTAGGAGAGGGTGATCTGAAGTTAACTTCTTTTGTATTAATTGTCTTACTTCTTCTTTGTGCTCACTGCAATAGCGAGAAATATCACTGCCCTTATCACTAAATTCTGCCGCAGTGTTAATAAAGAAGCATCCTCTAAAATTACCGAGCTTTGGCTCTTTGTTATCGAACCAGTTCCCAAGCGCATTAAATAGTTGCTCAATAACCTCTTGATCAGACTGAGTGTCTGACAATTGCTCTTTTAACCATGTGATAAACGTTTCATGCCTTTGCCTTAAAGCGGCTAAAACTAACGTATTTTTACTTTCAAAATGGCTGTAAAGCGTTCTTTTGGCCACACCTGAAATTTTCAATATTTCATTGATACCAATAGAGTTTACGCCATTGTCGTAAAAAAGCGCTAGTGAAGTACTTACCAAAAGTTCACGTTTCTTATTCATTTATTTCTCCTTTGCTATCAATATCTATATTGACAAATGTATACCGACTTGTCTACTATAGCAGGTAGACAAATCGGTCTACTCTGTGTGAGGTTTTTATGAATAATTATTTGCTATCCGTTATAGCTGGCTTTGGGGCATTCTTAGCTATAGGTTTGTTGTCCTATATGGAAGCTATTTTGGGGGATGTTGCTTTACTAATGGCACCGTTTGGGGCAACCGCAGTATTGGTGTTTGGCGTCCCTGATAGTCCGTTAGCTCAACCTAAAAATGTAATTTTAGGGCATTTTATCACTGCATTCATTGGCGTGGTATTTGTTCAATATGTCGGTGTAACACCACTAACGTTAGCACTAGCTACTGGGCTTGGTGTCACGGCAATGTTGGCATCTAAGACTACGCATCCGCCAGCAGGAGCTAATCCTATTCTCATTATGCTATCAGCTCAGGGGTGGGGGTTTTTGATCACACCTGTGTTAATAGGGGCAGTTATCATCGTTTTAGTGGGTAAAGCGTTGCGTATGTTGCAAAATAAATATTCTAGATTAGAGAACTAACAAACGTTTAATAGTGATTCACAACGTAGGGTATTCTTAAGTAGATTTAAGTGTTAATAAAATAGAGGGTTTACAAATAGTCTGATAGAGGGGACTAACATTTATTGCTGAAACTCTTGAGCGTTATGCCCATATTGTCTACAATAGCGCACTTTTTATTTACTACAAGTCACGCACATGAACGACACTACCTCGCTACCAGCTTTACCTGATCGCCTTTCTGTTAACCCTCGCAGCCCACATCATGTGGAAGAAATCTTCGAGCACGACATAGGTATTATGCTAAACGGCAAAGAGCATTTTGATGTTGAGGAATATTGCATCAGTGAAGGTTGGGTAAAAATTCCAGCACACAAAGCATTAGATCGTCGCGGACAACCTCTTATGAGAACGGTAAAAGGCACAGTTGAAGCGTTTTATCGTTAAGATATAATTAGAAAACCGATAATTTAGCCAACGTTGATGCCACTCATCAGTTGGCGTAATAGTTAAGTAGTGTTGCAAGGCCACTTACTATCATCGCTTAGGGTCTAGGAGAATTTAGACCCTATGTTTTCTTATACTGCAATATATCCCTCCTTTCTTCTAGTCAATGCGAACACAGCTTAGCCTTTGAATCCGCTAGTAAAATATTACACTAATTACCCTGTATATGAATGTTTGGTATTACTAGGCATTGAGTAGCTTTATAGATCTATTTGTGATTAAGTTGAAAAATAATTAATAAATAGTGTGAAAATATTTGTCCTCTAAGTGGGACCTTCTATCTATCAACCTTCTAAAGGATATTTCATGGCATATGAAAGAATAATGGGACTAGACGTTATTGATGATCAAGAATATCAAAAGTATCGGGAGGCAATGATGCCTATCCTAAAATCTTTTGGTGGTTCATTTGGTTATGATTTCAGGGTTTCTGAAGTGTTGTTAACAAAAACAGCAGACAATATTAATCGAGTTTTCACCATCGCTTTTCCTAATCAAAAGCAAATGGATGATTTTTTTTCAGATCCTGATTATTTAGTTGTTAAAGAAAAATTTTTTGATAAGTCAGTCAAAAGTAAAACTACAATATCGGTACATGAAACAGAGCTGTAATAAGCACTTTTATAATATCAATTTAAAAGTGATATACGCGTAAACTTAATGTTGTTTGTTAACCAGAACGTCACCTGCTCATCATAGAAGGAATCTAGATTGAACATAACTAAAAAGAACCTTAAAGACGCTGTAACAGAAAATATTCTTTCCGTTGAGCAATCAGAAAAACTTATTGAATTTTTGAACGCTCAACCTAATATTGGACCTAAATTCGATTTCACTCATATTCTTTATTATTTTGGCGGCATGATTGCAATAGCTGCTATGACGCTTTTTATGGGCTTAGGCTGGGAGTCATTCGGAGGTCTTGGTATTGTATCAATCTCTCTATTTTATGCTGCTATTGGCTTGAAACTTACCAATAGTTTTAAAGCTAAAGGTTACGATATCCCTGCTGGGATATGTGGGACTTTTGTTATTGCGTTAACACCATTAGCTGTTTATGGATTGCAACATGCCTTAGGTGTATGGCCAGATGAAAGTGTCTATCGAGAATATCATCGGTATATTAAATGGCATTGGCTGTATATGGAGCTAAGTACATTAGCTGTTGGTGCTATTTTCGCATGGAAATACAAATACCCATTTTTAATGATGCCGATTGCAGTGACGCTTTGGTATTTATCAATGGATATCACCGCAATGCTTTCTGGTGGAGATTTTGATTGGGAGCTAAGAAAATTAGTTTCTATGTACAGCGGTTTATTGATGATTGCATTAGCTTTTTGGATTGATATTCGATCACGAAATAAAGCTGATTATGCTTTTTGGATCTATTTATTTGGGGTGATTGCCTTTTGGATAGGAATGTCACTTCAATACTCGGATAGCGAACTCTCTAAATTCATTTACTTTTGTATTAATCTCATCATGATCTTTGTTGGGGTAATGCTGGTTCGTCGAGTATTTGTTGTTTTCGGTGCTTTAGGTTGCAGTGGTTACATAGGTCACCTTGCGTTCGATATATTTCAAGATAGCTGGTTATTTCCTATCACATTAACCGTATTAGGATTATTGGTCATTTACCTTGGCATTCTATGGCAAAAACATGAGCAAGGGATCACAGATAAAGCGAGAAAAATATTACCTGTAGCACTGCGTGAATTATTAGAATCTAAGTAATATGCAACAGTATAAAAGAGTTATCTGAAAGTACTAAGGCAACGGTATATAAGAATTGTTTTTTGTCCAAGCTAACTGCAGTGTAAATGACTTATCAGAAGTAATGAATAATGACACGCAACCTTATACCGTTACGTGTCATGACTAGTTCGTTATGGTTTTGTTGAATTCTCTATTGCTTGTATTTCAACGGCTATTTTCTCTGCTTCTGCAGTAATCATTGAATAGGATTTAATATCTCCATTTCTTTGTGCATGCATCGCTTGCTCAAGTTTAGCTTCATAAAGTTTATTCAATTTTTTTACTGGGTCTTTCTTAAATATTGAGAACATTTAAATCACTTTTAAGTTGGTTATCTAGGTTAATACGGTTATAAATGGATTTTAGTTTTTATTATTTACATTTTATTTTTTTAGGGGTTATCAATGTCTCACTCACAAACAAGCTGCCTTTGTGGAGCAGTCAAAATTACCGCAGAGCAAATTAATCCTAAATTTACTGTATGCCATTGCCAATCGTGCAGAACCTGGGGTGGAGCTCCTTTTTTTGCAGTTAAATGCGGTACTAATGTTAACATTGAAGGAGAGGAAAACGTTAAAATGTATGAATCTTCTTCTTGGGCATCTCGTGGTTTTTGCACTCAATGTGGAACGCATTTGTTCTATAAACTTAAAGGAACAGGTGAATATAATATGCCGGTAGGTTTGTTTCCAAACTTGGAAGGCTTAGAAATGGATATGCAGTATTTTAGTGATATGCGTCCCAGTTATTATTGCTTTGCCAATGAAACAAAAGAAATGACCACCGCTGAGATAATGGCGTATTTTGCAAAAGAAACCTAACTTATTAAATAATTAACTGTTATGAAAACAGAACTAAAACATATGAATAGCTTCATGATTCATATGTTTTAGTTAATACTTATCAAATACGTAAAATGGATTTATGTATCAGTTAGATACCAGGAAGATGATTTATGAACAACCTTTGTACTTATATAGCGGTAACAAAAGGTGAGATCAGCGTTGTGAAGTTAGTGACTTCCCAATCGTTTGACAAATCATATGTGGATCAAGACATTGTTGTTAAGTGCACGGAATCAGTCTTTCATTTTACCAATGGCGTTGTAATGAAATATTGCAGCGAATCTGATTTAATTGAAGCGAATGAGCAAGTATGTGCTGAATGTTGGATTTCTTATGAGGTGATTGCTGAGTCTGGCGATACTCAAGTATTTCCTAAAAAGAAGACGTTCATAAATCATTGCCAAGAAGATTTCTGGCTAAAAATTAGCAACAACTCCGCCAATGTATAATGCTAAGGTGTTATTAAGGGTAAGCACGACAAAGTAGGCTGGTGTTAGATAATGTTCAATATGACGTTTTAATTTGTATTTATTAGACTAATCTCATTAATAAGAGTAAGAAAACAGTTAATTACATTAGGGTCTGTTGATCTTTCGAGATTGTTTTTGCAGCGACTTGTAGGGTGTTTATACAAGGCAGAGCCTTTGTCATGTGGTTGTTCCACATAAAAAGGCGATAACGCCGTAAAAATGACCAACAAACGCTGTCCGAAGGATTCGGCTAAAAGCGTTTTACTCTTTGTTGAGTAGTATTTGCTTAGAATGACTAGGCTACATACTACTCGCCGCGATTAAAACGCTTTTATCTCGAACAAAATTTAACCGCGAAAGATCAACAGACCCTAGTATGGAGCAATATGAAAGTAGTTAAAATAAAACAAATTCTGTTGTTGTTAACTAGCTTATCGCTAGTTTCCTGAAGTTTGATAGATACCCAGCAACTTCACGATGATACTCGCCCAATTATCGTTATTAGTAATTACGAACAAGTAAGTGGTTGTCGTTACATTAGTGAATTAGTGGGATCAGAAGGGCATTGGTATAGCTTTTTTTTCATTTCTAATACCGAACTCACTATTGCCAGTATCAATGACTTGAAGAACCAAGCAAGTGACGTTGGCGCTAATACCATTTATATAGAGAAACATATGGGATTTGGAACCTCAGTGACTTTTCTAGGACAAGCATACGACTGTCCATTTTCTTGAAGTAACGACTCATCACTTTTTACCGTATATTCTAACTAAACTGAGTCGGTAGAATGACATCATATTCATTTTAGAATGTTGTGAAACGTAGCTCGAATTTTTAATATTTATGTCATAAATTTACCTGGTTGGCGTTTTATGGGTACCGAGTTTATTTACACATCAAAATTGAAAAAGAAAAAGTTAATTGTCATTTTTATATCCGCTTAAGTATAAAAAATCTGTAGCCTAATTCAGGACTACAGATTTAATGATGCAATTAACCTGTCGTTAGTTAATTTATGTCGTTAATTCGTGCTCTTATAAGTAATCTGGCGCATCTAGCGTCTGTCCATGCATTTTACCTGTAACTGCTGCCATGTACGCTTTAGCAGTATCGTTAGCAGATAAACCTGATTCCGTATCCATACCCATCATTGCCATTGTTTCTTTAACAAATACTGGGGCAACAACATTTACTCTAAAGTTATCGACTTCTAAAGCTGCTGCTTTAACAAAACTCTCTAATGCACCGTTAGCCATACTTATTACCGCACTACCATGCATAGGCTCTCTTGATAAAACACCTGATGTTAAGGTGATTGAACCGCCTTCGTTTATAAAACTCTTTCCTAAACGTAGTAAGTTTATCTGTCCCATCAATTTGTTATTTAGTGCCGTTTGATAATCGATGTCAGTTAAGTCATCAAAACCTGCAAAAGCCGCTACCCCTGCAGTAGAAATCACTGCATCTACATGACCAACTACTTCAAACATGTTGCGGATTGATTCTGGGCTACCTAAATCAACTTTTACATCACCGTTAGCATAATTTGCTGAAATGACTTCATGGTTAGCTTTAAGGTTTGCTTCAACTGCTTGTCCTATAGTGCCGCTAGCACCTACTAATAAAATTTTCATATCAATCTCCAAATGGTCTTCTTGTTTAAGTTGTGTGTATTATATTGATTGTATAAAATAGAAAAATAACCTTGAAAAGAAATGATTGTTCTCATGAAGAGAAAGATAGACTTATTAAAAGCGATGAGTACCTTTATTGTTGTTATTGATAAAGGAAGTTTTAGCGCGGCATCAAGAGAACTCAATATAGTGACTTCTGCTATCAGTCGACAGGTCTCAGATTTAGAAGATCACTTTGCGTGTCAATTGCTTTATAGAAGCACCAGAGCCATGAGTCTCACCGCCGAGGGTAAACAGTACCTTGAACAATTTAGAAATATAATCGGTAGTGTTGAACAATTAGAGAATAAATCAGACGACTTGAATCGAGTATTATCAGGACACTTAACCATTTCAGCCCCTAGTGGCTCTGCATCGTTAGGCTTTCTAAAATCAGCCAGTGATTTTATGAAACTACATCCAAAGGTAAAAATATCTTGGTTATTCGTCAATCGATTCGTCAATATGGTGCAAGAGGGGATAGATTTATCTATTCGGGTTGGTGAGTTACCTGATTCTAATTTTATTGCTCGACGATACGGTTCTACCCAGATTAACTTTGTCGCTAGTGAGCAGTACATCAACCAACATGGTAAACCTAAACACCCAAAAGAGTTGTCCAAGCATCAGTGTCTAGTAGATAGCTCTAATCGCTTTCCTTTACGTTGGCGTTATCAAGAAGAAGGCAAAGAGCATCATGCTGCTATTGATTCTTTTGCTGAAGCGAATGATGGCGACATAGTTGCAAAATTAGCAACAGAAGGACTAGGCATCGCTTATCTACCGACGTTTCTGACTCAACAGTATTTAGATAATGGAACATTAATACCAATATTAACTGAATTTCAATTTGACCGGATTCCTGTTTCATTGGTTTATCCTGCTAAGTTAATGATAAATCCGTTGATGAAATCTCTAGTAGGTTACTTATTAGAAGACTTGAAGAACGATTAACCTGATAAGTAACTTGATCGTTTATTCATGAGAGTCACCCGTTCTATCTAATTTTGTTTGCAGGTTAATGTTGTTTAGACTGAGTCAAAACTAAATTACATTTCACTATGCGAAATCATCTTTCCAAAGTTAAATCGTCACTGAGTTGACACTAGTGTCAAGTTCATGCGAATCTGATAGACCAAATTATCAGCAATATTTTTAATCTATATCAAAAAATATAATAAAAACTAGGAATAGATCATGGAAATTTTATATCAAGTTGAAGATAAGCCGCCTATTGGTACCTCCATATTACTTGCAGCACAGCACTTACTCGCCGCTTTAGGAGCAATCATAACTGTACCGCTAGTCGTTGGTGGTGTTTTGAATCTACCGGTAGAGGATATTGTCGTATTGGTTAACGCGGCAATGCTAGTTTCGGGTGTAGTTACTATTATTCAGTGTAAAGGGGTTGGGCCCGTTGGAATTAGGCTTCCTTGCGTTATGGGAACCAGTTTTACCTTTGTCGGCGTTTCCATCGCTATTGGATTTGAACACGGAGTGGCAGGAATACTAGGCTCGGCTTTAGTTGCATCACTCGTTATGATTATTGGCAGCTTTTTTATGCCAATGATTAGACGATTTTTCCCACCAATAGTTACAGGCACAGTTGTAACCCTAATTGGACTGTCATTAATTCCCGTCGCCGTTGATTGGTTTGCAGGTGGTCAAGTAGGACAAGAAGGTTATGCATCACTGCCTAATTTAGCGATAGGATTATTTGTTTTAACAACGGTGATACTGTTATCTATTTTTGGCAAAGGGATCTTATCGGCAGCCGCTGTGGTAATAGGTATGGCGCTGGGATTCATGGCATGTGTGGTCTTAGGTTTGGTCGACTTTAAGCCTGTGCAAGATTCTCCATTATTTGCTTTGCCAAGTCCTTTTCATTTTGGTTTAACTTTTCCAATTAGCGGCATTATCGGTATGTCTATTGCCTACTTGGTGACAATAGTTGAATCTACCGGTGACTTTTTAGCACTATCGAATGTGACAAAAACAAAATTAACCGGAAAGAAATTATCTAGTGGAATATTATGTGATGGGCTAGGTTCAGCTTTAGCGTCATTATTTTCTACTACCCCTTTTTCCTCTTTCTCACAAAACGTAGGTATTGTTGGCATGACAGGCGTAGCAAGTCGCTATGTTGTTGCCATCACGGGCGCCATGTTGATTCTTGCTGGTTTATTTCCAATCATTGGTGCCTTGGTAGTAGCTATACCACTTCCTGTGCTTGGTGGTGCTGGCTTGGTTATGTTTGCAATGATAATTACTGCAGGGGTAAATATTTTATCTCACACTAAACATACTAAAAGAAATGGCATTATTATCGCGGTAAGTATTGGCGCGGGTATGGCAGTAACTGTACGTCCTGAGTTGTTAAGTCACTTACCCGACTTCCTTAAAATCATTCTTGCTTCTGGTATTACTACCGGCTCAGTAATTGCGTTGCTGTTAAATGCGGTGCTTCCTGATGGCGATATAATTGTTGAGACTGAAGAAGAAAATCCTAGCAACAATGAAGTTGAAAGTTCCCCCAACTTGATTTAAACAGCTTAACAGCTTAACTATGAAACAATGGCCTGATTAATCAGGCCATTGACAATGCATGAGCAAACCGTTATTTCGAAGTGATTCATTTCAAGGTTTTACTTCAACGTGATAGAAATTTTAGTTCCTTGCTCACTTGAAAGCGTGAATAACCAGTTTTGATGTTCACATAAACGTTTTACAATCGATAAGCCAAAACCATACCCCGTACTTTGACTACCTTTAACTGCGGGTTCGGTTATATTACCTGAAATGCTTTGTTGTATACCTGGACCGGTATCAGCAACAATCAGTGTTTTATCTTGCATCTCAATGATGACCTTACCTTGTTGAGTATATTGAAAAGCATTGGCAATTAAATTGTCTAATAATACCGTTAACATACCTGATTGCGCATAAACGTCTACATTACAATTATCATTTACTTCCACTTGTATTGGTTTGTTATTGATGAGGTGATTCTGGTCAATAATAGATTGCTCAATTAAGGGCAGTATTTTTATGTGCTTTTTGTCTACTTCGGTATGTTCTTCCCTTGCAAGGGTAAGCAACGTGGTAACTGTTTGCTCCATTTGCGTGCTCGCTTGGGATATACGATCGATCACGGGATTACTTACATCAGTCGAGTGTTGATTACGATAAACCTCTACCGCATTTTTTATAATAGAGACAGGGGTTCTAAGTTCATGGCTGACGTCACGAGTAAAACATTTTTCTCTGACCAAACTTTGGTTAATTCGGGTCATCGCGGTTTCTAGGGTCTGCGCTAAAATTCCTATTTCATTATTAGGGAATTGCTGTGCAAACTTATCGGGGATTTGTTCAGGGGCAACACCATTAACTAAATCGGCGAGTTGCTTCAATGGCATAGCGGTTTTTCTGCCTATCTGCCAGGCGATAACAAAGGCAAGTAATACTAATATTAAGCCTGCAATCAACATTAATTTTAAGATGCCTTTAGTGAAAGGGCGGACTAACAGCATTTCACTGACTTCTGCGACAAGGTAAACATCTTCTGATTTGGGTAATGCTAATAAATGATAGTGACGACCGTCTTCTCCTGAAAATTCTTTTCTGTTTGGTTCAGCAATATATCGCTGCTTGATGTCATCAGGTAAAGTACTTTTTGAGAAGTACAACGTCATATGGCTCACGCGAGGGGCTGACCAAGACTTATCCTGATCATAACGTTGTTGTAAAAATTGAGCTTCTTGTCTGACTTCACGTTCAATAAATTCATCTTCAATGTTGTACATTAAAATGAAACAAAACCCGCCCCAAACCGCAGATATTAACAAGGTAAATAAACAAAATTGGCTAACAATTTTTCTACTTAAACTGTGAAGTTTCACTGGATTTTTAGGTGTTGGAATTTGAGGTTGATTAGTTTTATTGTTATTTATCATTGTTTATTACATCGCTTTTTACATGACTTTCTACATTTAAGAGGAAGCCAATACCGTGCATGGTTTTAATCATCGGATAATCAAAAGGTTTATCTAACATATTACGCAACTGGTAAATATGAGATCTAAGTGCGTCGGATTCTGTCGGCTCATCTCCCCATAACTTCTGGGATAACTTTGAACGACTCACGACTTGAGGATAAGCTTCCGCTAAAATTGTGAGAATACGATAGCCCATAGTATGTAATTCAAGGTTTTGTCCAGAACGCGTGACTTGTTGTCTTTTTCTATCAATGCATAGCTGATCAAATATTAAGGTATCATTGGTTTGTAATAAATGGCGTCTTGATAAAGCGAAACAGCGAACTTCGAGTTCTTCTAAAGAGAAGGGCTTAGTTAAATAATCATCTGCACCAAGAGTAAAACCTGAAATTTTATCATCGATACTGTCTCTTGCGGTGAGCATGATAATGGGTACATGATGGCGAGCTTGTTTACGCAATTTTTTGCAAACCTCAAGCCCATCCATAACGGGTAAATTCAAATCGAGAATGACTAAATCATAATGATTAGTTAATGCCAGTTCCAATCCTTGATCACCCTGGGTTGCAAAGTCTAATACATGTCCTTTATCTTCCATGTAGTTAGCAATATTTTGGGCGATACTTTGTTGATCTTCAACGACTAGAATATACAAAGATTGATTATTCATTTAATTTCTCGAATTGAAGAGCTCTTTACTATTTTGATGTAAAAAATAGTAAGGGCTGCTTGCGTTAGCAATTATCTTACAAGGTTTTTAACATGTCTTGCGCTGCTTTGAAATTAGGTTTTGCAGTAATAGCTTTATCAACTAATACCTTTGCATTATAGCTATTACTTGGATTGTACTTATTGGCTTCAACTGGACCGCCTTTAGGGCTGACGATATCAACAACAATGCCATTGATTATAAACACAGTATCCGCTTTTGAGAAATCATCAAATTCGTATCCGGGTTGTTTATCTCCTTGGTCATTACCACTAACGACCATTAACACTTTATTGTTGTCCGATTTTAATGCTGCTTGAGCAGGTAAAGCCGTCATCACTAACGTAGCAAATAGCGTGATTAATACTACTGTGTGTTGTTTTAAAATGTTCATTTGTTTCTCTCTCCTTAGTATGACGACATTATGATCGAGACTACGTGAAATAGATGTGAAACTGTTTTGGCTCAAGCAATATGTGATACTTTTTTGTTAAACATAATGCTTTATATATCGGCCATTAATTGCTTAACCGAACTCTTTAAACTATGTCGACTAGCGTATACACCTAATAAGGTAACTGTGGACAAAATAATGGCTAATGTTATGAACAATATGAATAAGTCAGGTTGATAAGAAAGTGAGAACTGAGATTGATAAATTAACATACCGGTAATGTAGGTACCGGCTATTGCACCTATTGCTATGATTAAGGCGGTAATTAACCATTCAATAATATTGAGCTGCAAACAGGTGTTTTTTAAAAAACCAAAGCTCATTATCACGCTGTTCTTTTTCTTTTCTTTGCTTTCAAGTGCATTAATTGATGACAAAATCACAATAATAGCGAGTAAAATAATCATCACCGCAAAACCGCTGATAACTTTGGTGATCATGGCTAAAATGTCATCAAACTGTTTTGTTAATTCCTGTAGGGAGACCATTCTTATAGTAGGGTGATTTTCCCATAATTGACTAAGCAGTGGCCATTGATCCTCATTCAGTTCTAAACTAGACATATTATATTGCGGCGCATTGATGTGTTGCAGGGCTGTCTGGGGCATTTGCACCCAGAAAGTAATTGAACCTGCGCCGGGTTTAAATTCATGACTCGCTGTAATAGTAAAAGTGTAGCTTTGTTGGTGAATAATAAAGGTAAGCTCGTCTCCTAGGGATAAACCTAAATCGGTCATTACTTCATCTTCAAGGGATATTTGTTGCCAGTTTTTAGCCTCTTTTTGCCACCATGCCCCTTGAACCAAGCGGTTATTCTTTGGAAGTTTTTCACTCCAATGCAATCTAATAGCGTTTGATAATGTCGCTAAGCTGTCACTGGGCTTTTGTGTAAATTCACTGAGTGTTTGGTTGTTGATTTTCACTACTTTGGCATACAAGTAAGGCTTAGTTTGACGCAGACTAATATTATGTTGTTTTGACCATTGCTCGATTGCTTTCATTTGAGGCTGACTTGCTTGTGAAATCATCACATTACCATCATGTGTTCTCTGGTATGAAACCATGGTGTCGCCTAAGTCTTTTAAAAGCATGAGCGTAAACAATAATAAAAATGTGCTTAATCCAATTCCCAACATTTGAGTGCTTTTGCTTAATAAACGCTGTTTCATCATAAACAAGGTAAAAGGGATGAGTCCTGAAAATTGTTGGGTAGCTTTTTCACCTAAGCTTAACACTGCCCAACTAATCGCTGCCATTAATACGATAGTGATTGAAATACTACCGACTAACATCAGGGTTAATAAACCATTATCTGAGTACTTCACAGCAACAAAAACAAGAACCACCAAGGCGCATAGTTTAATGAGCGCTAACGAAATACTTTTTTGATTTTGATGAAACAACTTAGCCACAGATGTTTGACACAAGGTTAACCAAACAGGTGAATGAAAGACGGCAAACAGTAATACACAAGTTGCGACCGTTTTAGCGGTAAGCCAGATCTCTAATTGCCAGGTGATTTCAGCAAATGTTTCAGATAACCAACCGATGACCAACCAATGCAATGAAATAGATAAAATCGCCACAACAGGTATAAGTAGCACTATATTAATGAACCATTTAATCAGTGATAACTGTAAACCTGTTGCTTTTGAAGCGCCTAAGCTCATACAAATTGCTGAAAAATACTGTTCTTTTTTTAAGTGTACTTGCGCTATTTGTTCAATAGCGATAGCAGCCATAAAAAATAAAATAATGGAGGCTAAGCCTAAAAAGTTTTCAGTGCGTTGCCAAAAGGAGGCTAACGGATGAGAGCCGTTTTTATGATGAATTTTCGCTGCGGGAAGTTGCGCTTGTTGCCACTCAATAAGTTGCTGTATTTTTGATTTTGATGCCGTAACAAGATAACGATTCTGAATAAGATCTGTTGGGAAAGCTAACTTTTCCATATCATCAACATTGATGATAGCGCGCATAGCTACATTATGTCCTTCCATCAATCTATCTGGCTCGTGAATTAGCACTCTTGATACGATAAAGGCTCGTTCACCTATGCTTATAGCGTCACCAATCGATAATGTTAGGCTGGCAAATAGACGGCTGTCTAACCATATATTTCCTGCTGTAGGACCACCGTTGGTTTCTGTTGCTGGACTCTGCAAAGAAGTTGAAGTGAGTAGTTTCCCTTGTAAGGGGTAGTCATTTCCTACCGCTTTGAGCTTGGACCGTTGCCACTTATCGTTGAATGTTAACGTAGCATTAATCTGCATTGTCTTGACCACATTATCACTGAAATTGCTCAACGAAGTTAACTGAGCCGTTGTTAATTTATCTTTTTGAGTTAATACCGCATCGGCACCCAAAAGATTTTGTAAATTTCCTTCCAGGTACTTTTGAATGCTGTTGCTGGATAACGATAAAGTGACGATAAAAATCATTAATATCGCTTGAACCCAGCGCAGTAATTGTTGGTGAGGCTGGCGGTATTCTTGCGTGAAATAGTACCAAGCCAATAGCATATGATGATTTAACATGATGCTACCCGCTGCTCTTCTGTAGAGAGGTATTTAGTGATGTCTTGTTCTTCAGTGGGATTAATCGATGACGTTTTAGTGAGCTCTCCATCTGCAAGGGAATAAATGTTCTGTGCTTTACTGGCAAGGGCATTGCTGTGAGTGACTATGATTAAAGCGGCATTATTTTCTTGGCAGCAGGCAAATAAAATATCAGAAATTTCATTCGCATTATGTTGGTCTAAATTACCCGTTGGTTCATCGGCAAATATAAACTTGGGTGAAAATACTAACGCACGCGCGATGGCAACACGTTGTTGTTCTCCACCACTTAATTGTGATGGTTTATGATCCGCTCTATCGGACAAACCTACCTTTTCTAACCACTGCTTTGCTTTGCTTATTGCTTGTTTATCACCACGTAATTTCAATGGTAAAGCAATGTTGTGCAAAGCAGTTAACTCAGGCAGTAAATGAAATTGTTGAAAAATAAAACCAATGTCTGAGCGTAAGTTATCAAGTGTTGAAGTGTGTTTATCATTAAGGTAATGACCATGACCTGAGCTGGGTTTTTCTAAACCTGAAAGCAGCATAAGTAAACTTGACTTACCAGCACCTGAAGGGCCTGTTATGGCGTAGGATTGTCCTTGGTTTATAGTTAAATCAAGATTTTTAAATAAGGTAATAGTTGAAGCCTTATTTTTATTAGTCGTGTTTTCAGAAGTAGAGTTTTTATGTCCAAGACTGCCAGAAGAGTTGCTTGCAAAGGATTGAGACACACTTTTTAATTCAATTGAACTAGTCATAAATTTACACCACAGTAATAATTCATGCTGGTATCGTATGGGTATGCCTGTGAAACGAATGTGAAATTCAAGAAAGTAATAGTGTAATTTCAGCTTTCATATCTAAGCTTTACACCATGTATATTACAAAATAGTGGCTTAAATAAGTAATGGATAACAGCATAAAATACTATCAATGAAATCTATAAACAGAATCTACCAAAAAGGCAATTATCAATAGATAATGCGAGTGCTAACCTGTATCTGTAATTTACAACTTTTATCTAGTAACAAATTTGGAGATTCTTATGGTTTATGAAAATTATACAACGTTTTATGCTAGCCAAAATCAAGCTGTCCTAACGGTCACTTTTGACTTTGGTCCTGTTAATATTCAAGGCATTTCGATGCTTGATGATCTTAATCGCTTATCAGAAACTTTAGAAGATGATCGCAGCGTTAAAGTCGTTGTATTTCAATCTGCTCATCCTGAAATTTTTGTTGCTCATGCAGACACAAACTTCCTTAAAGATATATCTACGCAGGCTATACCTAGGGAAGAAATAGAATTACTTTATTTGCAAAAGGTTTTACAGCGAGTTAGTGCGCTTCCTCAAGCAACAATCGCTAAAGTTGAAGGCTTTGCCCGTGGAGGTGGACATGAATTTATGCTGGCGTGTGATATGCGTTTTGCTGCAAGGGGTAGAGCGAAGTTTATGCAGATGGAAGCGGGTATGGGCATTTTACCTTGTGGTGGTGGTGCATCTCGTATGGCTAGACAAGTAGGTTTGGGTCGTGCGTTGGAAATAATTTTAAGTGCTCGTGATTTTGATGCAGACCAGGCTCAAGCATATGGGACTATCAACCAAGCACTCGATGCCGATAAAATTGGTCCGTATGTAGATGAGTTAGCTAATCGTATCGGTCAGTTCCCAGCCGAATCAATCGAAGCATGTAAGCGTGCGGTTTATGCATCTATTGATCTACCAATTGAAGCTGCTCTTAAAGAAGAAGCTTATTGGCTATATCAATCTATGAGTAAAACACCGGCTCAACAACGTTTTCAATATGCTGATGATAACGGTGCGCAAAATGATATGGATAATCAACGTAATTGGGACCAGTTAGTCATGGGCATTCAGGAGGTCAAATGAGTACTGAAAAGAATAAATTAGTGATTAATAGATTTCTTGAACGATTTTCGGCTAATGATGTGGAAGGTGTACTATCTCTGCTAAATAACGCTGCCATCTGGAGAGTCATGGGTCGAGAAGGTGGTTTACCTCTTTCAGGCGAAATGGACAAAATTGCTGTCGCTGATTTGATGAATACGGTCAATAATATATTCCCAAAAGGTATGACACTAACGCCTTCAGGATGGACAGCTAGCGGAGATCGCGTTGCTGCTGAGGTTGAATCCTATGGTCAAAAATCTGATGGGACTATTTACAATAACATGTACCATTTTTTGTTTGAAATTAAGGATGAACAAATCATAACTATTAGAGAGTATATGGATACATTACACGTAAAATCGGTTTTTATTGATAACTAACGTGACAAAACGCCATTGGGGGACACAATATGAATGATATCGATTTAGATGATTACAAATTGACTATGCACAATAAAACCGTACTCATTACGGGGTCAACCAATGGCGTCGGTCGGATCACGGCTGAAAAATTAGCATTACGTGGTGCAACAGTGTTGATACATGGACGTTCAATCAATAAAATTAATGATACCGTTGAAAGTATCAAAGAAACAACGGGTAATGTCCAAGTGTATGGTTATCATGCTGATCTAAGTGCGTTAGTACAGATACGACATCTTGCTGAAGAGATATTATCAGACCATCCTAAACTTGACGTATTGATCAATAATGCGGGTGTCGGACCTGGGCCCAGCGAAAAGCAATTTATGCGAACTATTGTTACCTGCACTAACGCTAACTCAAGGTCGTATCATTAATATTGCCTCGGCGGCGCAGCGACCATTGAAGTTTGATGACTTGATGATGAAAAATGCGTTTAATGCTTCATCGGCTTATGCTCAAAGTAAGCTGGCAGTGGTGATGTTCAGTACTTTTTTTGCTGAGCAGATTCGTGATGAAGGTATTACAATTAACGCACTCGACCCTGGTTCATTTCTAAATACTCGTATGGTTCAACAGGCTTATGGCGGCTCAAACAATAGTCCTGAATCAGGAGCACTTGCCCAATTGTTTCTAGCTTGTGCCCCTGAGTTAAACGGTGTGACGGGACAATATTTTACACAGCTACGTCCCGACAGAGCGAATGAACAAGCTTACAATTTAACCGCTCAAAAAAGGCTTTGGGCACTTACTAAACAACTTATTGCTATTGAGTGAGTTTAGTCAATTAACAGCAGTGCTTTTATTTTCGCTGTGTAGAACGGCCGAAATTTTAATTTATGCAGTTATAATTGAACACTTATTTGTTTAGCGATTCATCCCAATAAGGATATCTGCCATATTGTTCGGATAAATAGTCTATAAAAGCTCTTACTTTAGGCGCTAATAAACGTGAACTGGGATAAACCGCCCAGATAGCAGCATTAGAAATCAGAGGATATTCTTTAAGAATTTGAACCAGTTCCCCTGATTGTAAATGACGATAGACGCTCCATGTGGCATTCATAGCGATCCCTAAACCATCAACGCACGCATCTCGCATGGCTTCACCATTATCGGTTCTAAAATTGCCTTTTGGTTTAATATTTATATGACCTGCAGGGGTATCAAATACCCACGTTTCAAGGCCATTTAAAATTACACACTGATGATCGCGTAGATCTTGTGGCGAATTAGGCTCGCCAAATTTTTTAAGGTAATCAGGAGAGACACAAATAATACGTTTATCCGGTGATAGCTTGCGGGCTATTAATGTTGAATCTTTAAGCTCAGCATCACGAATAGCGATATCAAAACCACCTTCAACTAAGTCAACTATGTTATCTGTTAGGCGGATATCGACTTGTATGTCAGGATACAGGGATAAAAATCCCTTCATTGCTGAGACAATATGCATTCGGCCAAAGGAAGCAGGGGCCGTGATGCGTAACCTTCCTTTTGGAGAGGCTTGCCCTACACCAACAGATGCTCGAGCGGTTTCAATGCTAGAAATTACTTCTTCAGCGTGTGGGAGAAAGGTTTCACCTTCTTCTGTTAATGATACTTTTCGAGTGGTACGGTGCACCAAACGGATGCCTAGTCCTTGTTCGAGTTTGTTAATATGTGCACTTGCTACCGCAGGTGATAGCCCTAAATCATTTCCAGCTTGGCTGATGTTATTAGTGGCGGCCAGTCGTAAAAAGAGCTTTAGGTGTTCTATATTCATATCCAATCTCCTAACATTATATAGATAACCTATAAGCTGATTAAGTATAATGTCCTATTGCTATCTTTTTATATAGTAAATATCAATATATTTAGCAGTGTAGTCTGTAGCAGAAACAATTAGCTTATTCCTTTATTAATGACAGCACACGGTTGTAGATAATACTATCGGCGTTTTAACAACTTAGAAGAGCAATAATATAATAGGCTCAAATCTAGTGTTTACAATATTGTTAATGCTATGGGAAATCGGTAAGTCAATTTTCACCTCACAGATATATTTTTATTGATATCCATTAAATTTTAACTTCTGTTGTATGAAGATAAAATGGCTGAACTAACAGTGACTTTCTCCGTTTATTAATCAATGTAGAACGAGTAATAAAGATCTGTCGATTGCTCAATACCACTGACAATTTCTAACCAAAATCGATTTAAAATGAACATTCTCACCGTAAGTTCATTAATGGGTTCATATACGCCAATACCATACTTCAAATAAACTCTGTTGCCGACATAACCACTAACCGTTGCTTGAATTTGATCGCCTTCACCTTCAGTATCCACTGCGATATTACTAATCAGTGGTATTTTTTCGATTTGGTCAAATAATCCAGCGCTATTGGTAGCCCCAAAGCCGACCAACAAACTGGCTGCAACGGTGCTTTTTTCTGCCCCTGCATCTAAGCCTCTTCCTCTGACTAGATAAGATAAAATTTCAGGCATTTCCATTGTCGGGGTTGAGAAAAGTTCCATATTTAATGTATTGGCTAATCCGGTTACCCGAATGCCGACATCAATATCTTCAGATTTAATATGTCTACTTGCACGGAGATTAAAGTAAGGATTATCCATTGGTCCGTTGAAGGTGAACTCTCCCTTTTCTATTTTAAGTTTTTGCCCGTATGCTTGAAAAGTACCATCAGACGATTGTATATTGCCAAATAACTGGAATGGGTTTTTCTCTTGTTGGCTAATTTTCAATTGGCCAGATAAATGGCTTGATAATCCTTGTCCGGATACTTCAAAAGCGGGTTTTATATTTACGCTAATGTCGGTTTTTATATCAAAACCAGAAGTTTCTTTAACAACAGCTTTGCCATATTGGTCAAGAATGATGACATCATCACTCAATGAAACGCTGCTTTGAGGTAGTTTCTCGATATTAAACGTGCCGTCTACCACGTCAATATTGCCACTTATGGTTAATGCTTTTTCTACCAGTGAAAAATTCAACGTGGGCGAAATGCTCATCACTAATTGTGGAGGGAAAACTAACGGCAACGCGTAGCCTGTTAAATCTAAGTTCATCGACAAACTGTTTTGCCATGACATATTTCCTTGTACTTTTGCCAGTTTATCGGCGAGATAAAAGTCAGCGTCCATTGTCGCTTGATTATTATTAATCATGACTGAAGAGGATATGTTTTCTAAGGTATTGGCATTTTGCAGCAATCGAAATTTACCTTTAGTTAATGCTATGTCACCATTAAACAAAGGAGAGCCGAGAGTGCCATCAACGGATATATCCGCTGTTACTTTACCTTCTAAAGTAATTACATCTGTTAAAATGCCTTGGAAAGGTAATAAGTTTATTTGATTTAATGATATTTGTGCATTTACCGTGGAATCAGTAAAAGAATAGTCGGCTTTAGGGTTACTCACTAAGTTATTATCAGTAAAACTATCATCAATAAAGTCAATGCTTGAAGTGATATCTACCAAGGGAAGGTTATTAGTCGCTATTAGCGCTAACTTGCTCGTTAATTGCTTTTCATCAACAGTCAAAGCAAACAAACCTTGCGACCACTGTGACAGCACATGCTCGCCAAAATCATCACTCACTTTTAAATAACCCGGCGACATCGTAAAGCGCGCCTTTGCTGAGATAGCTTGCTGGGTAGACCAATTTATCTGAATATCACCGTCAATTTCACTAATGATCTCAGTGTCTTTAGGTAAAAATAATTCGTCAATGACAGCAAGGTCAATATTCATTTTAAGGGCAACATCACCAACATTACCGAGATTCACTTGATGGGGCAAACAAAGACCAAACCCTTCACCTTGCCAGCAATGACTCGCTACCATGCTTTCTTGTTTGGCTAAATCGACATTAACATCGAAGTCTTTATTATTTTTAAGGGTAATATTCTTATAGGTTAATGCACTTTGCTCAATAGTACTCTGCCATAAAGTAAATTCATCATCCCAATGACCAGACAGGGCAAGTTTGCCAGCAAAATCACCTAACCACTGAGCGTTTATTTGATGATTACTCGCGTTGCCTGTTATATCAAATAGGATATTTTTAATGCGATAACGCGTAGATTCGTTCACCCAATCCAAATAGTCATTCTTTACTGTTAATTGAATGTCGTGACCACTCATTGGTTGATAGTTCGCCTTAATAGCTAACGAATCACTATACCATTGTTGCCAATTTAACTGGTTTAATTGACTTTGTAGGTTAACAGTAGGATTGTCTTGCGCTCCGGTAACTGAAAAATCACTGGTAAAACTGCCGTGTATCTCTTGATGCCATTGATTAATATTATCTACTGTTAACTTTCCTTTAATATCCCAAAAGTCACTATCCGAGGCTTGCAGTGTTAAGGCACTATTATTGAAGTCGATCAGCAGTTTACCTGGTTGTAGATTACCTAATTGATTTAAACCAATATCTGCTTTTATCGTTAGGTCTAGTGCATTTATATTTCCTGAAATGTCGGTATCGCTTAGCGAGACAGACCATGCTTTTTTTGACCATGCACCATGACTGTTGATGCTTCCTTGCAATCTACCGGTAATTAAATCAGGCAGTGTTTTTGTTAACATCGCAACTTGTTCTTCACTGGTGCCTAACTCTGATAGCGCCGGTATGTTTATTTCGGGCAAGGTAAAACCGGTTGATTGAGCAGATAACTGCCAACTAATATCGTCAGCTAATAAGCCTATATCACCCGTTAAATATACTTGGCTTTCTGAGTCTTCATCGTTAAAAATAAACTGGTCAATAGTAGCGCGGTTTTTCTGATAACTGGCTTTGAGTTTCAGCTGTGCATTATTATAGCCATAACCTTTAATCTGACTGGCTAAATCCATCGTTTGTTGTTTTACATCGCCTGAGAGAGATAACAATAATGAGGAATACTCACCATACTCAGTTAATGATAAAGGCGTTGGAATTTGTTGAGCGTCTATGGTTAGGTTAAAGGGCATGGCTTCATCAATGAAGTTAATTTTACCTTGGCTTTTAAGCGCTAAGTTACCTTCGCTGATCACATCAAATGTTAAATCTTCAAATGAGCCTTGTATTGATAATTGTTGAGTACTGTCATCAATTTCTGACCACCATGCCACCTTGTGTAGTTGGCTTTCTAAGTGAGTTGTAAGCTGGTAGGGAGGTAGTAGCTTTGCCTCAGCAGTTAATTGGTTGATAGAGAACGCTGATGTGGTGGTTTTAAATTGGCTGATACTGACATCGGTATTAATCCAAGTAGCGCTTAGATGATTATTGTTTGAAAGCCACAGTGAATTTCTTGCTTGGTGATTGTCTATTGAAGTAGCTTGAGCATGTTCTGGCTGAGCCTTAGTGTTAACAGTCAAAGTGTCTACAGCCAAACTATCGAGTTGTAATTGCTCAATGTTCAGCGCAATAGGCAGGTTAATTTCTGGTAACTTAGTAAAAGTATTATTGACTAACGAAGTTGTGCTCTGGTTGTTAACAGGCGTTGTTTGTTCTTCTCCAACGAGTAATAACGTCAACTGCTTTGCTCTGGGTTGTAAGAAGTTAAACTCACTTTTACTGATCGACAATTGTGTAATAAATTGCTCAATTGTGATCTCGGTATCATTGATAACTATCAGACTTTTTTTAAGCTCAACTGAATCAGCGTTAATTGAAAAGGGCATTACAAAAAGTTGAGATGCGGTATTATTTACTGATGAAACTTGCTCATCACCCTCATCGTCAGACAAGTAACGTAAAGAGAAATAGTCAGCTTTTGCTGATTTAATACATAAGGTTTTATTCCAGACACAAGCAAAGTTAATCTCAGTTGATAAGCCATTTACCCTAATATCAAGATTTGCTAACTGCAACTGAAATGAGTTTAATCGTACATCTCGAACTAAAGCTCCGCTGTTATAGTCAAAGGTAACACCATCAAAATTATTGAGTAATGTTAAGGTGATATTTGTGCCCCAAGGAGTCGTAACGAGTACGGTGATAAAGCAAAGTGATATTGCCAAATACTTAGATACAACCAAACTAATTCTGCGCCACATCATAATTCAGCACCTAAACTAATATGAACTCGCCAGCCTTTTTCATCATCATCAATGCCGTAGGCAAAATCAAATTTAACTGCACCAACGGGAGATAGGTAATGTAAACCTGTGCCAAATGAATAGACCGGATTAAATTCACCTTTATTTGCCACACTGCCGCCATCAGAAAATAATGCCACACGCCATTTATTGGTTAGATAATATTGATACTCAATGCTTGCTACCATCAACCGCGTACCGCCAACGACTACTTGAACAGAGTTTTCAGGGTCAGATGATGAAGGCACGGTAGAACCAATGGACTGATAAGCAAAGCCACGAATACTTTGGTCTCCACCGGCATAAAATCGTAATGAAGGGGCTAATTCGGCGTCTCTATCAATATAGATAGCCCCTAATTCCGCGCGGGTCACTAAACGGTGTTTTGGTTTTAATGTGGTAATGTAATTCCAACGTCCGTGTATTCTAAAAAAACTATTGTCAGAGCCTGCTTTTAAATGTGCTCCTTCTATATTATATATTTGTCTAAAGCCTGAACTTGGATCCAAAGCCGAGCCACCTCGAATAGTTCTAGACCAAATAATACCGGGAATAATGTATTGCACGTTATCTTCTTTAGACCAATCAATATTAGGTTCAACTTCGTCTAAATTATAACGCCAAGCTTCCTGATGCAGTCGGGTATAAAATTGTCTATTCCAGTTGTCTTTACTGAGCACCCGACCGATTTGAGCAGAATAAAACTTAGATTTTAAATCAGGATATTCATCATTTTCAACCGTCACTTTAACTTGTAGAAGGTCTTCAGTCGGATGACCTAACGGAATACTGTAAATAAAGTTACCAGTAGGATTTTTAGGAGAGTACTCAATTTTTGTTTCTTGAAAGTGGCCATATTTATTTATAAGCGGTGTGCGCCAGCCAACGGAAAGACGAAACTTAGTATCGGTGGCATAACCGACACCAAAATCAAATTGATGACTTTTTGCTGGTGTCAGTGTCACATTGATAGGAATGCTGTAATTATCATTTACTTTGTCTTCAATTTTCTGAGCGGGAACCGCCTGTACATTACCGAAATACTGCGTAGATTGAAGCTGTTGCTGCAATTTATGAAAATCATGGGTGTTATAAAAATCGCCTTTTTTAAAAGGGATCATACTGGTTAATAATTGTGGTTTAAGATCAAAGTCATTGAAATTTACTTCACCAAAGCGATATCTAGGACCACTATTATAAGTAATGGTGATGTTTGCATAATGATAACCTTGTTTTATTGTTATATTACTATCGACTAAACTGCCGTCGAAATAACCTCGTTGTAGTGCCAAGGACAATAAGTCAGATTTTACAGTTTCATATTTACCATGATGAAGTTTATCGCCATGGTGAATGTCAATATCATTTAGTAAGGCAATAAAAGCCGGATCGTTTTGTGCAGCGCCAGTTATGTTGATGTTGATATTATCGAGCAAAGTTGGTTCGTTTAATGTGATGATAAGGATCAGTTTCCACGGATCTTTTTCAACTACAACACGAATGTCAGCTTGGTAATAACCTAACGAATTTAATGCTTTGAAGGCATTATCTTTGGCAGAATAGATAAAGGCAGAGCGTTCTAAATCAGATGTTGGCAAAGTACCTAAATATGAATGGATGTTTTTTTCAACAGCCTTTGATAGTTCGCCATCAAGTGTCACCTTTAAATTGCTTGCAAGAGCGACGTTGGTGAAAAATAGGAACAAGAACGATACTACTAACATTTTGATTTTTAGATTAAAAATCTTTGATAGCGTCTTGAGGTAATGTGGAATGTTCAAAACCATTAAGTAGATATTATTCCTGAAGAATTTGTTACTGTTAGAATGGCAAATATTACGCTATAAATAGCATTGTGACTACGAGTATTAGCAAACACTCGGTGGCGTCATGCGGTGTTTTTAAAGGGGTAACTCAAACCAAATTTACCTAAAAAGTCTCTAATACCAAGTTGATTAAGTTCTCTCCCACTCAGCGAGAAATAAAAGGCTTAGAGGCAAGACATTGATTGAAGAGAATGGTTATTCAGGAGAATATGCTCCTGCATTCTCTAATAAGCTGCATCCATGCAGCGTCCTTGTCAAAATCAATAACGCTGCATGTAAGCCTTTTAAACTCGCCCTTGGGAGCTTGTTCTATGCCCATTAACATCGTTAAATTCATTTGATTTAGAATGACTAGACCTAAACAAATTCGCCTTGTTATTGAACATCTAACATAGCTCTGAGTTGGGAAGAAATTTAATCAAATTGGTATAAAGTGATTGACGAACAATAAATAACTTTATAACTTCGTGGTAATTAGCTTTTTCATGACCTAAAAATACTTTGGGGGATGTATTGAAAAGATACAACAAGTGAAAAGCTAAAAATCAAATTGCAGATAGACAGTATTGTAATTACTACCACCTTTAATACGACCAAACTGCGAAGCCGATTCAAATATAGAAGAACGATGGTGAATACCATAGCCAAGCCACGTACCTTTTAATGCATTAGCATTGAAAATATCACCCAAATTTATATCTATAGAAAAATCTATCGCATTCATGAGCTTACTTGGGCTATAGCCTTTTTCTTCCATCTCGGTTCTCTCAATATAAGTCACATCAGAAATATATGAAATTCCTTCGGCAAACCCTAAGCGCCATCGAACAGGCCAATGAATGGTGTAATAAGCTTTGATGCCGAGTTGATATTCTTGTTCACTATCTTGTACATCTGATCTCCAGTGCCAAGCCAATCCTGTGATTAGATACAACTCAATGGGTAAACTAAATAATTCATCCGTTAGCGGTACGCCATAGAAAACTGAAGTGAGTTGATTGTTGAATTCGTCTTTTTCAGTGTCACCGGCGAGAATTTCGCCAATATTAGAAGGGGTTGCCCAGCCATGAGCAACGCGCAGGTAGCTACCATTATTGAGGGAGCTTTTTCTACTTTTTGTTTTATCATTAAAAAATGCAATACCAAGGTAAGCTTCACTTTGCCAGCGTTTATCAACAATAGCACTTTGATAAGCGTTATTATCTAATCCGGTTAGGCCGAGTGAACCAATGAAGTATAAGTTTGAAATTACATGGTATCTTGATTCAATGGTTGCATTTACATCAATACCCGCACCAATGCGTTCATCTGTTAATTCATTCAAGGCATAATAATAACTATTAAACTCAGCACTTTTATACCGCGCTGATATTTTTGGCATAAATTCCCAGCTATCGTTTTGAAAGTACCAGCTACTGATGAAATTAGCATACGGTTTACCATCAAGATCACTCAATATTTCCACATCAAAATGATGGCTGTCACTTATGTTTTTACGCCATTGAAAACCAAAATCAAAGGTATCTGCTTGTGTTTCATTTTGGTATTCAGTAGGAATATCGACAAAGCGCAGACGACCAAGGGCATTTAGTTCCCAGTCAGCTTTTTTTAACAAGTGACCGCCACCTTCGATGCCGCGTAAGAAAAAAGTATCACCTTCATAAAACATCATAGGTACGATACTGTTAACCTTATCATCCTCGGCATCAAATGGGATGCTAGCACTCCTGACGAGAAGACCTAAACCCCAGGGTTTTTCTTCAGAATTAGGTTTAGCGATTGCATTTATACTGAATGACAATACTATTAATGAGACGATTAAGCGCATAATTACTTCTCTAAAATCAATGGGGTTAACATCATTTATGTTAGCAGTATAGTGACAACCCGTGGGAATTAATGTGAGGTAAATAACAGTATCACTCGCTATCTCATATTCTATTTAAGCTTTTTAAGATAGGGGTGCTAAATTTAGCCAACAGGGATTAATTAACAAACTTTAGCTCGATAGGGACAAAATCATTTAACTCGGAGTAATAATGTCGTTGATCTCAAATACACCTAAACCGCCATACTTTGCCGTAATCTTCACGTCTACAAGGACTGAAGGTGATAATGGGTATGGTGAAATGGCCAACAGAATGGTTGAATTAGCACAGCAGCAATCAGGATTTTTGGGCATTGAATCAGCCAGAGAAGAGCTTGGTATCACTGTTTCTTATTGGACAGACCTCGACTCTATTAAAAACTGGAAGGCGAACGTGGAACATTTAGAAGCTCAAAAAACGGGTCGTAAGTCTTGGTATGATTCGTTTAAAGTGCGAATTTCAAAAGTAGAACGCGATTACGGTAACTAATACTATTGGTATAAGTCTATAACTATTATATTTTTGTTTAAAAGTTCTCAACAATATTTTAAACTGATTTAATACAAAGAGTTGTTCACGTAAAACTACGCATATCTGATAACCCGCAATAGTTGTCTATTTAAGTGTTCGTGACCTTTATCAGGAGTATCTTCACATTAAACCTCTATGGATAGTCATATTTATCACTGTGCTTATTTGGTCGGGAATATCTCCTAAAGATCAGTTCACTTGGTTTCTTGAAGTGTTTCCTGCATTAATCGGGGCTGCTTTATTAACAGTTACATACCGCTCGTTCCGCCTTACTTCGATGCTATATTTCTTCATCTTATTACATTGCATTGTGTTAATGATTGGCGGTCATTACACCTATGCTGAAGTACCTTTTTTTGATGGTTTATTCGGTGCAGAGCGCAATAACTACGACAAAGTGGGACACTTTTTTCAAGGCTTTGTTCCTGCACTTTTAGCGAGAGAAATTTTAATCCGTAAAAATGTTGTCAACGGTAACGTTTGGCGAAATGTTATTATTGTTTCTATCTGCTTAGCATTCAGTGCTTTTTATGAGTTAATTGAATGGTGGGTTGCGTTAATGTCTGGTGAAGATGCAGAAGCCTTTTTAGGAACACAAGGTTATGTATGGGATACACAGTCAGATATGGGGTTGGCCTTGTTAGGTGCAATTTGTTCTTTAATGGTCTTATCAAAAATTCATAATCACCAAATACAAAAAGTCACTAGTAATTAAATCGAGACTGCTAGTAGTGGCATAGCTCTGTCTCAGTTATGCTGTGTTCCTAAGTTTGCTCTCAATTTTAGTCCTTTATTAAACCTGTAAGCTTAAGGAATTATTCAAATGCCTCATGTAGAAATTAAATATTCAGATAATGTAGAGTTCGATACGAACAAAGTTTTTGACGCGATAGAAGCGGTCATTACAAAGCACGATGTAAGTGCAGGGGAATGCAAATCAAGAGCCTACCCATGCTCTCAATATAAATACGCACACATACTTGTTACCGTTTCGTTATTACCTAAACCGCATCGAGACAAAAGGTTTACCCAAAAGTTAAGCAGTGAAATAGAAGCGGCAGTAAAAGCGCACTTAAAACAAAGCTTATATTTTTCGTTAAACATTGAATACAGTTTAAATTACTATACTACCAACATTCATAGCGTTGAAGGAGATAACCTGCAGAGAATGGACGACAGGTAAAAAGTTAACTATAACTCCGGACATTATCAGCCTTTTAAAGGGCGTTATACCCCAACACGGATGAGCACATGTATCTTTTATTGACAGTTATCGTTTCAAGCTTAATTGCTGGTTTGGCTATGCCTTTAGGGGCTGCCATTGCACATTTTGAAAGTATCAAAGAAAAATGGATTGAGGAAGAGTTTAGACACAGTGTTATGGCATTTGGGGGTGGGGCGTTATTGTCAGCTGTTGCGCTAGTGCTAGTGCCTGAAGGCATGGCTGTTCTAGAACCGCTGTCGGTATGTTTTTGGTTTATAGTCGGTGGGCTCAGTTTTATGTCCCTTGATATTTACCTAAAGAAAATAGATACCCCAGCGAGTCAACTTGCTGCAATGCTGTCTGATTTTATTCCAGAATCAATCGCCTTAGGGGCAGCATTTGCGACGGGAGAAAGTACCGCTTTTCTACTTGCAGGTTTAATTGCATTACAAAATTTACCAGAAGGGTTTAGTGCCTATCGTGAGTTGAACGGGACTTCCGTTTATAAACCGAAAAAAATTATCATCATGTTTACGTTAATGGCTTTACTTGGCCCAATCTCTGGCGTTTCTGGTTATTTATGGTTATCTGATTACCCAGAAATTATCGCAGCGATTATGCTATTTGCCTCAGGCGGTATTCTCTATTCAATATTCCAAGACATAGCCCCTCAAGTAAAACTAGAAAAACACTGGGCTCCACCAATGGGCGCTGTACTAGGTTTTGTTCTTGGTATGCTTGGTTTCATGTTTACAGCATAAAGCACTATTTTTAGCCTTGATGGTACTTCGTCACTTAACAATAATAACAGGATTAACAGATGTCTGAAGTCACTATTTATTACCTTGAAATGAACACACTAACTGAATTAAACCCTAAGCTCGAGTCCAGAGGTTTGACTGTTACACAGGTTGAAATTAAAAATTTCCGCTTCAACCGTTTTCTTTATCAGTATGTTGGAGAGCCATGGGAATGGACTGATAAACTTACCCACAGTGATGAATCATGGAAAACTTATGCTGAAAGTCCAATGGTCAGTACTTATGTGGCTTATTATCGAGGCGCTATTGCAGGTTATTTTGAACTACAAAATACTTCATCAGGTGATGTAGAAATTATGTACTTTGGCTTGGCACCAGATTTTATCGGTAAAGGCTTCGGCGGCTATCTTCTGACTTGTGCCATTAAATCAGCATGGTCTCTGCCTGATGCAAAACGTGTTTGGTTGCATACCTGTAGCCTTGACCACCTAAGTGCTTTACAAAATTACAAAGCGCGCGGTTTTAAAATCTACAAAGAAGAGGTGGAACAAGGTTAGCCTGTGACATAGGGTGCGATGGTAATCACTTTGAGGATATATCTAATGTTTAATCTTCCTATGAAAGGCTGTTAAGTGCCATTGTGGACATTAAGCTTTAATTTTTCTCATATTTTATAATGCATCCTATCGTCAAATTACTGAGAAGACTCAGTAATATTTATGCTTTTCTATTAACAAAGTAAAAAATAATAGAATAAGGGTTTGAAATTAAAGGATATTGAGTTATTTTATTCAACATTAAAGTAGATGATGATTACTGATACGTCTACATAATAAATTGTTATGTTTTATTCAAATATGGACGTTAAATCAAATGAAAGATGATCAATTTAAAGCATGGGAATCAACGCGAACAAAAGGAAAATTAAATTTTGTTCTATTTACTGGTGTCTTATCATGGGGCTTACCAATGTTTATTTTAATGGCTTTCATGAACAAACCTTTTGCTGATGGCTTCACATCGAAATCCGCCATTATTCATTATATAGTTTGGCCATTAACTGGAGTGCTGTTTGGTGTGCTGACTTGGTATATGTCGGAACGAAAGTATAAAAAAGAACTAGTTAGTCGTAATAATAAATAACAAGAACTTCAAACGGTAAAAATACAGTTGGCTGTTTTCACTCCGTTCTACATTTTAGCCAACTATATTTTTCCGCTTAAGTAGGCGTGATGTGTTTAGGATTATTCACTGTAAATTCACGGATGAGGAGTCAAAAATGAGATTCAACAACAAACTCAATCGAGCCCAACTTGGTGCTTTAACCTTATGTTTAAGTACTTCACTTGGTATGTCTATTTTCGTTGGTAATTCATCGATTTTCATAGGGTTCATGCTTGGTACAATTACCATCAGTGTTTATGTCATTATTGTCTTTGGAAGGTGGAGTGCAAAAAACACACAACAAGCAAATTAATCAGGACAAATAACAGTTGGTTTTTTCTCCTTCGTCGTTAATTTTAACCAACTATTAATCAGCCCCTTATCTGGGCGTTACATTTTTAAAGGACTATCAATGAAATATTTAGGATTGATATCAATAATTTTTCTGGCTGGTTGTCAGTCAATACCATCATTTTGTGAGAGTGAGCCTGATTCAAATTTATGTAATCAAAAAACTTATCAGTATAATACCGATCAAGCACTCGAAGAGTTTGCATCTAGAAAATCAAACAAAGCTTTTGCTCTAGGTCAGACATCTGATGGTTCGGAGTTTTATGGTTACGGAGAAGGTTATAGCTCAACATACAAAGCAAAAGCAGCAGCTCTTGAAGCGTGTCAAACAAGACTAGATAAACATGGTGTTGAAGGTAAATGTGAGTTAATTCGTTAACCAAATATAACAATGCCTTAAGTTGCTAAATACAATGGAGTCCGCATGAAATATCTAGCGCTAATATTTATACTCATCCTACTTTCAGGTTGCTCTTCTAGATCTCTTAGTGAGCAAATAGTTGAGCGTGCCCTTGAACACGCTACGGGAAATGATATCAGTTACAATGGTGCAAGCTGCGCAGACATTAAGCGTAATTGTTCCGGTGGTAATTATGAAGAATGGTATCAAAAAGACGGAAAACTAGCTTGTGCATGTAACAACTAGCATATAAAAAAGCACTGTGATGTTATTGGCTACGACAATAAAAGCTTAACGCAGTACTCAAAAGGAGTCATAAGCCTTGGTTTTTGCTCCTTTGTTGCTCCTTTGTTGCTTCTTTTTTATTGCTTAGGGTAATTGCACTGGGGTAGTGTAAACCCAATCTCTTCCTTTTACGGGGGTATGGCAAGCGATACACGATTGATTTAAATCGTTGTCATCACCATAAGGTTTTTGTTCTTTTCCTAACCAACGTGCCCATCCCCAACCTGTGCCGTTCGCTTTAAATTTATTACTATCTTTATACATAAATTCAGCATGAATAAACTCTTCTGGGGCAATTGCTGTAGGCCAGTTCTTTTCAGTCGTTTGTTTCCAAACCAACTTTCCTAATATCGTACCATCTGGCCATGGGTTGGTTTGATTTGAGCGTGATGCTTTGATGGCAATATCATTACCTAAAATAATTCTCATACTCTTGTTGTCTGTTCGATGGGAAGCTGAAATTACGCGCCAGTCTTTATATTTCTCGGGTAAGGTTAAACCTTCTAAGTTTGGTTTTACCAGGACTTTATTATCGGTAGCAAAGGTTATTGCAGGGAAAAGGGATAACGCAATAATAAGTAAATTTCTCGTTTTCATTCTAGTCGTTCCTTGAGTTAGTTATGGTGTTCATCTCAGTACCTTTAGTAGAACGATGATTAGTGATAATTATTTCATTTAACGTTATTTTTTGTTTGTCACTATTGTATTAATTATTTACTTTTTGACGTTTTATATTCACTTCACCAATCTGTTTATTTGGTAAGGTTAAGGTGTGTTGCTTTAACGCTGTTATTGCTTATGCCTTATATTTGACTGAACTTCTTTTAACTACAGCTTATTAAATTTCTTTCTTCCTTGAAGTAAATCATTAATAAAGTGCACTTTTTTGGTTTTTAAACACTTTCTATATTTTAATCATGAGATAAATAACGAGAATATTGCGTCAAATATCGAACTAATAACTATTGTTTTATCGTCGAGGTTAATTTCATTTTGATTATTTATGCTATTCATAATAAGCTGACTCTGCTTTGATATTTAGGCATGAGACTATGTTGTCTATTTGAATGTGGTCATTATCGAATAATACATCATTGTTTTGTTGTTATTAGCTCTTAAATGGAGGTGATTGTAATCAATAGTGCTCTCGCATAAAGCGCTTTGGTTGCAACTGAAGGTAAGACATAACAATTACGATTGGTTTTTCTCTGTTCATTATTATAACCAACTGTTTTAGCCACTTGAGGTGGTTTTTTATTATTTAACTTAAACCTAAATATAAATACGAATTTAAACTTAACTATGGAAAGAAACGTAATGAAATTAGAATCAATAGCGTTACACGAAGGCTATAAATCCGAAGATACAACGAAAGCGGCTGCAGTTCCTATTTACCAAACAACCTCTTATACCTTTGATGATACTCAGCACGGTGCCGATTTATTTGACCTGAAAGTGCAGGGTAATATTTACACACGTATTATGAACCCAACGACTGATGTGTTGGAAAAACGTATTGCGGCAATGGAAGGTGGCATAGGCTCAGTTTGTGTTGCTTCAGGTATGGCTGCAATTACTTATGCACTGCAGTGTATTTGTGAAACGGGCGATAATATTGTTAGCACCAGCGAGCTTTATGGTGGTACGTATAACCTATTTGCTCATGCATTACCTAAGCAAGGCATTGAATCTCGCATGGTTAAGCACGATGATTTTGAAGGATTTGAGCAGTCAATTGATGCAAAAACTAAAGCGATCTTTTGTGAGTCTATCGGAAACCCTGCCGGTAACGTAGTCGATATTTCGCGTTTAGCTGACATTGCTCATAAACATGGTGTGCCGTTAATCGTCGATAATACAGTGGCTACGCCTTACTTGTGTCGTCCGTTTGAGTTAGGTGCAGATATTGTTGTGCATTCACTCACTAAGTACATTGGTGGTCACGGTACTTCAATTGGTGGTGTTATCATTGATTCTGGTAAATTTGACTGGGTAGCCAATAAAGAACGTTTTCCAGTATTAAATGAACCAGATCCTGCTTATCACGGTGTGGTATACACAGAAGCCTTAGGTGCTGCTGCTTATATTGGTCGATGTCGTGTAGGTCCGTTAAGAAATACGGGCGCTGCAATATCACCAATGAATTCTTTTCAAATTCTACAAGGCCTTGAAACTCTCGGTTTACGTATGGATCGTCATTGTGAAAATGCTGAAAAACTGGCTGCCTATCTTCAACAGCATGATAAAGTTGAATGGGTTAACTATGCAGCATTACCTGACAGTCCTTATCGTGCAAACTGCGAAAAAATCACCTCTGGTAAAGCCTCTGGTATTTTAAGTTTTGGTATTACTGGCGGACTTGAGTCAGGCACTAAGTTTATTGATGCGCTGCAAATGATTTTACGTTTAGTTAATATTGGTGATGCAAAGTCGCTAGCATGTCATCCTGCCTCTACTACTCATAGACAATTAAATGAGAAAGAACTCGCTGCTGCAGGTGTAAGCTCCGATTTGATCAGAATATCTGTAGGTATCGAGCACATTGACGATATCATTGCTGATGTTAGCCAAGCGTTAGATAAAGTATAATAACGAGCAATAATGACGCGTTAACGCGCGTCTTTATTGTGCGTTTTACTCCTTTTTAATGATATTTAAAATCGACTTTATTAAATGAACCTTATAGACAGGTATTTCGTAACCTCACTCATTATTTGGGTCATTGCTACGATTGAATCTATTGGTGGCCTTGCGGGTTACTGGTCTATTACCGGCAATGCACGTTTCGTTATTTTGTTTATTGAATGTGCTGTTCTTGTCGCGCTTCTTGCTAATTGTTATGCCATAAAAAACTGGGTATATCGTCATTCCACAGAAACATCACATCGGGTTATCGCGTGGGTTGTTGTTATTGCTTTGGCCTTGTGCGTTTGTGGAGATGTGGTTAATTTTAATTTACCACTGACATACTATCGCTATGGCGGCATTGTAAAACATGATTATCTTGCCGACTCAGTCACTTTTTTTGCTCCAGGTTACGCTTTATTTCTAACGGTTGCCTGCTCGCTCGCTGTCGCCAATGGCTTCAAACCAAAATTGCTGATTATTTGGGGGCTTATCGCATCTTTAATAGGGGTGGTATCCTTTGTTTCTATGCATCTTTCAGGTACTGGAACACATGTTTCCATTGTAACGGGTAGTTATGCTGTGCTCATCACTCTTGTTGGTGTTAGCGGATTTATCTTGTTAACTGCGTATCATAATTCAGCAATAAAGCGTGTCGTTTGGCTTGTTGCCATTGGGCTTGTATTAGCTGCGGTTGCTGATGGCGTTATTGGTCAATTTTGGATCTACGGCAATGGCGGGGAAGGTTTCTTTCCTGTTGCGAAATACGTAAATTGGTCACTGTATATTGGTTCTCAGTGTTTGCTAATACATATAGCTCGTCTTGCGGTTTGGCATACAAAGGGCACTTATAATTCCGTTGCCTAACGGTGTTCATAATTCCAATGATTAAAACGTGATTGTGACGACCCAGATATAACTAATTACTACACTTGAATATTAATGTAGCCCTCAAAGATGAAATAGTTGTTAACTCTATGGTATCGTTGGTTACTTAAGCTATTGCTCTTACTTTGGTAAGCGTAAAGCGTCAACACCTAAAATGACAACGATAATGGGTGAGTTGTTATGGACTTAAATGTCATAACAAAATTTTTAGCCCATTCTTTGGGTGTTATAGATAGTACCGCTATTCGGTATATCTATATTTAACGAGGAGATAGACAATGTTTAGTCATGTAATGATTGGTGCAAACGATATACAAGAATCAAAGATTTTCTATGATGCCATTCTTGGTGAAATGGGCTACGAAGCCGGCGTAATTGATGATAAAGGTCGTTGTTTTTATTTTACCGACAGTGGTGTTTTTGCGCTGAGTAAACCTATAGATGGAAAACCAGCGTGTCATGGAAATGGTACGACTATTGGTTTTGCAGCTAAAACGCCTGCTATTGCTGACGCATGGCATGCTGCTGGTGTCGCTAATGGCGGAACTACCTGTGAAGATCTTCCGGGTGTGCGTGAAGGGGCAATTGGTAAGATTTACCTAGCGTATTTACGCGATCCTTCTGATAATAAAATTTGTGCGCTTCACCGTATCGGTTAACCGTCGACTCTTTGAATAACATAGTTGCGTTTCACGGTAATGAGTAAATATTTTTGTTAGCCGTGAACGTAAGCTATGGACAATACTCGATATTCAGATAAACCGTTAACTAGTCAGCCGTGTCGCTAATTGAACCCGAGACAAAACTTTAACAAGATTAGGTTTTATTCCTTTAGCACATCATCCCAATGATAATTGTACTTACTCATAGTCAAAGAGTGCGATATTATATGCGTATACGCAGCTTATCAGTTATACCATTTATATTAGTTTAGTGAACAAAATTCAATGAGGATAAATCTTCATGTTCAAGGCGTGTGATTGAGCAATAGCTGGCTATTGGGATTGAGTGCAACGCAGAAAGTATAGATGTAGACCATTTGAAGATGGGCAATTAATTAGTGTAATTGGTATTCGGTACTTATTACCCCTTCATAAGTAGGCTAATTGCCGACTTCTACCTAATTTAGCTAACACTATTTTACCCATTGACTTGGGTGATATTCGTTTGGAGTATTTCTTCGTGAAGAGTATTGATTTATTTGTAAAAAACTGGGGCACTAAACATACTATGATCCCGATTGAAAAGCATGATATTGACGCGCTTGAAACAGAGTTAACTGCTTTTTTACCCGATTCATATAAATATTTAATTTCCACTTATGGTTTGGTTCATACGCCCAACGTATTGACTAAAATCGTTGATTTAAATGTTGAAATATCCGATGTTCAAGACTTCTTGAGCCTAGATGATGTCGCTTCACTGTCTAAGTTATATGAAATGAGTGGCATGCCAAAAGGGCATATTTTATTTGCCTCTGACTGTAAGGGCAACATGTTTTGTTTCAAACTTGCCGAGTGTGAACATAAGCAAGTAGATGTTCCAGTATGGTTTTATAATCATGATCTGTGCACCATAGAAAAGGTTTCTGATTCTTTCAGCGATTGGTTAGAACAATTCAATAAGCTTGAAGAGTGCTAGTAATAAATACACTTCATAATATAGTGAGAGTCAGGTGAGTAACCCCAACATTGAAGCTGAGATAAGCTTCCGATTTCTGAGTTTAGATAAGTTTCAAGCGTATTCTTTAGTGCGAGAAATTTTAGGATCTACTCATGAAGCACACAGTGAAAACAAGAGTTATATCGCTTGTGTACCGTTAACACAGCAAAATTTTGAAGATATAAATGATTACTACGTGCGTCAAAGAATTGAGATAGAAGCCTGTGATATTTTGGTTTCAGTAAACGCTAATTCTACGTCGGGGATTGTTGATATTCCGGTAATAGTGAATCGTATGCTTAAGTATATTGACTGTAAGTTAACTTTTTCTTTTACTGCGACCTAAAAGTGCTATCACAACTCGTGAAATAGCTATATATACCCGTTACTATTCAAAGTGCAGGATTTCAGTGGGAATTAAAATGATTTTAGACAAGACAAATAATTTAAGCATAGTTATTCTATGGTTTGATTATTTAACGCAGCATAAAGTCATTTTAAACCCATCAAAGAAGCGCTTGAGTAATATCACTTCATCGTTACTGTGATTTATAAGGACGCTACATGGATGTAGCCTATTAGAGAATGCAGGATCATATTCTCCTGAATAACCATTATTTCACCACCGTGCCTTGAATTGAAATTGCTCAAGCACTCTGAAACTTGCATCTTGATTGGTAACGGGTATATAGCGTATGCTAGCCGCCATTAAAAATTTTGTTGTAATTTATGACCATTAACGTAAAAAACATTCCGGTTCCTGAAGTTACTTGTGCGAACTGTCAGGCATGTTGCTGTAGCTTAGAAGTGATGCTTCTAACCGACACAGGGGTCCCTGATCGACATGTTTATGTGGATGAATATGGCAAAGAAACTATGCTACGCTTTGACGATGGTTGGTGTTCAGCATTAGATCGCGATACGCTCATGTGTAGTATTTATGAGAACAGACCTTGGGTTTGTCGAATATTTGAAATGGGATCTTATGAGTGCATAGAAGAGCGAGAAGAAAAAATGTAGTGTCTTCTGCATTACTAGTTATAAAGTAGGGAGTTACCCTATAAATTTACATTCCAACATTGATGCTGTACACATTCATTTCCTTAATGACCCCATTAGTGTTTTCAATAAAAGTACGATCTGAGTAGTGCTTACCTTTTTACTCAGTTTTTTTCACGGTACAATAGTAAAAAACAAGTGGGTGAAACTCACTTGTCTGTTTTCTGGGTGCTTTTTGCATCGTCAGCTAATCCTATAAGAGCAAATGATTTCATGAATCCATATACAGATATTGCCAATTTAATTGCAAACCTAGAGTCAGAGATTAAAGCTCTTACACTAACAATAGATACCTTGAAGCAAGAACCACAAGGCTTTAATGAAGAAATAATCTTTAAATATATTGATACTGCAAGCACGGGTAAAACCAAAGACTATGTAAGATCATTAGGCGTAAAATCTGAGCGTGGTTCTCTGTTCTCATCAGGTGACGTTAGCAAATTAATTAAAAGTGGCGCTGAAGACATTTCTCCTGAGTTACTCGCTATAGCACGTGAAGTGGTTAAAATGAAAAAGATAAAACGCTAAGCACGATTAGTCTGCAAAACATCTATTTGAAATTTACCCTCTTACTTACATTACAGTAGGCTTTATTCTATGAAAAAACGTTTTACTTCAGTGGTATCAACGCTGATTCTTGCTTCATTAAGTTTTAATGTTGTACAAGCACATGCCAAATCAGATAACTTTTCAGCAGAACAGTTATCACACGTAATAGAAATAAAAAAACAAGCACTTGAGAGCGATCTCGCTTGGGACCTAGTTGAGTCTTTAACGACCGAAGTAGGGCCAAGAATGCCCGGCACACCGGGTGATGAAGCGGGTGTTGCATGGGCCGTTGCTAAGTTTAAAACTATGGGCTTTGACAAAGTATGGACCGAGCCTGCTACGTTTCCTAAATGGATCCGTTACTCTGAATCAGCCTCTGTTGTAAGTCCTGCGCCACAAGCGCTACATATAACCGCGCTAGGTAATAGTATTAGTACACCTAAAGAGGGTCTTGAAGCCCAAGTTATTGAATTTGAAAACTTAGCTGAATTAGAAAATGCTGCTGACAATGCTGCCAAAGGCAAAATCGTGTTTATAAACTACCATATGGATCGCGACCGAGATGGCAATGGTTACGGGCCAGCGGTCAAAGCACGTAGTCGTGGTGCTGTAGTTGCTGCACAAAAAGGTGCTGTGGGTTATGTGATGCGTTCAGTCAGTACGGCAACTCATCGTTTTGCTCATACTGGTGGTAGCCATTATAAAGAAGGCGTAACTAAAATTGTTTCTTCAGCTATTTCAAATGCAGATGCTGATCAATTACATCGCTTAGTTGCTTTAGGAAAACCCGTTACCATCAATATTAATGTGCAAGCAAAATCAATGGGTGAGGGGACTTCATACAATGTTATTGGTGAATTTACGGGTAGTGAATTTCCTAAAGAACATGTACTGATTGGTGGCCATTTAGATTCTTGGGATCTTGGTACTGGTGCATTAGATGATGGCGCAGGTATTGCTATAACAATGGCTGCGGCAAAATTTGCCACGTTAAAAGGCCAACCTAAACGTAGTATTCGTGTGGTATTATTTGCCGCAGAAGAATTTGGTTTATGGGGCGCTAAAGCTTATGCAAAAGCAAATGAAAAAACGCTTTCAAATATTGTAGCGGCGGCAGAATCTGATTTTGGCGCAGACAAAATTTGGGCATTTGAATCCAATGTTCATGCGAGTTCATTACCTTTGGTTAAAGAAATTGCTGCTATGCTTAAACCGTTGAATGTTGAGTATATTGCTAACAATGCGGCGCGTAACGGACCAGATCTTATTCCACTTAGACCGTTTAAGGTTCCTGCGTTTGCTTTGTCACAAGACGGTACCGATTATTTTGATTATCACCACACTGCAGATGATACATTAGATAAAGTTGATCCTATAAAGTTACGCCACAATGTTGCAAGCTATGCAATATTCGCCTACATGGCAGCTAATGCCAAAACGCGGATTATTGGTAAATAACAATAATACCAATTCCATTAAATTTATTCCCACCTCAGAGCTATGTCAGAAGAGTTATAACAAATAAAATTTGTGCCGGTATAGTCATTCTATATCTCACAAATTTGTGCAGTTATTGCTTTTCTGAAAAGCTCCCAAGGGCGAGTTTAAAAGGCTTACATACGGTGTTATTGATTTTGACAAGGGAATAACCATTCTTTTCAATCAATGCCTTGTCTCTAAGCCTTTTAATTCTCGCTGAGGGGAAATAACTTAATGGACTTGGTATAAGGTAAATACAAAGCATTCTAGTATGAATGCTTAAGTTACTTGAAAAAGCACTGGGCTATTACTCGGTGCTTTTTTATTTGCGTAATATAACGGTAAACTATCGAACTTGTTTTTAAGCCATGTTAACTTATATACCCGCTCCACTTGAAGATGCATCTTCAAGTGGAGCGGGTATAACTAAAAGCGTGTACTTCGAGGAATTTTCATTGGTTGTAGGTTATAAAATTAGTTCACAAATTAACGATATGGATTTATCCGTTATTCATAGTTACTTGTCTCAGTCTTACTGGGCCAAGAATATTCCAATAAATACCCTGGAAACCGCCATTCATAATTCTTTATGTTTTGGTGTTTTTACTGAGGATGGCAATCAAGTTGCTTTTGCTCGTATGATTACTGATACCGCGACATTTGCCTATTTAGCTGACGTTTTTGTACTTGAAGAACATCGGGGTAAAGGGATAAGTAAATGGTTAATGCAAAATATTATAGAACATCCAAAATTACAAGGTATTCGCCGAATGGCACTTGCTACGAGTGATGCCCATGGTTTATATCAGCAATTTGGCTTTACCTCACTTAGCTCTCCGGCGTCTTTTATGGAATTGCATCAACCCGATGTTTATAGCCGTTCTAGTTAAGTGTAAAGTTTATGGATTAATTGGAATGGATACTTAAAAATGCATTCCAAAAAATATTTTTGTCTATTTAACCTGACATTAAAGGTATAACTTGTCACGTGAGTAGGGTTTCACTTCATTTTATCTGTTATTCTACTCGCTTTTAAATCCCCGCTTAGGTTTTACTATTATATGAATCGTACACTTCTACCGACACTCGTTGGTGTTTTAACTAGTTTATTTGTCATTTGGTCGCTGCATACCTTTTTAGTGGTTGATGATTGCCTAGATCACGGCGGCTCTTTTGATTATTCCTCCGCTAAATGCCTACTTGAAGGTGGTGACGTTTATACCTCTAATTTAGAAACCTTTGCGCTTGTACTATATTTTGTTGTTGGTTTTGGTGTTTCGTTTTTAGTGTCTACGCTCATCAGAAAATTACTGAAGAATAAAGATTAGTAAACATATAGGGCTACTCTGTAAACTAACCTGAACTCTGGATAAGCAGCACTTGCTCAACATTCCTCTTCATCCAATTCTCAGCGTTAAAACGTCGATGAATAGCCAGCTATTCATAAACGTTTTGCCTTGATAATTGAATAAAATGAAACATTGATAAAGCTTATAACTACTTTAATTGTATTACTTTTTATACGTAACAATCTAAGTTGTTGATTTTACTTAAACATCAAGCACTCATTATCCAGAGTTCAGGTTAACTGAATAAAGACTCGCGAGTAAATAGTCTTTAAGAAGTAATACAGTAGTCACTAAGCTTTCTATAAACGACTGATTTTGTGGTCTTCAATAATAACATTTACGTTATTTACTGGCCCGAAACTCATGTTGAAACTTCATACAAGATATAATCTTCAAGCAAATAACATATTCAGATAAATCTAGACAATATTTTACAAAATATAAATGAGGGTAATCAGGTCTATTAAGCTAGACACATTTACTTATTTCTGGAATTTCCTTTGCTACGAAGTTTTGCAATTCAAGCTATTATCTTTTTAGTTGCCTTTCAACTGCTTTCTTTTTTACGAGAAACCAGTATGTTAGCAACCGATACGCCACTGACAGAAGTCGTTACCGCGACGCAGGGTTTAGACATAGATAAAGTCCCAACACTAATGGGTGATACGGTCTCATTAAACTCTCAAGGTAAAACTACAATATTGTACTTTTTTGCACCTTGGTGTCAGGTTTGTCATGCCAGTATCGGTAATTTACAAGCCTTATTTCAAAAAAATGAAAATATTGATGTAGTTGCCATAGCAATGGACTATACCGGTACGAAAGAAGTCATGGGTTTTACCAGCCAACATCAGTTAACCTTTCCTATTGCCTTGGGTAATGAAGCGATTAAGCATGCTTTTGAAATCAGTGGATATCCCAGTTATTACGTTTTAAATGAAGAAAATGTGATTATTGGTAAATCTATGGGATATTCTTCAGAGTTAGGGCTATATTTACGATCATTATAAAAAATATTTAATTAGATCTGTATAGTGATCTTCAAATTGTTTGTGTACACTGTCTTATTCAATTAGTCATTGGTTTTATACCAAACAATCTAAGAAATAATTATTATGCAAATTACTGACAATTTTGACAGCGGTAACATTCGCGTTATTGACGCATCTGATGCAAGCAATATTCAACTAGAAATAAAAAAAGACAATCAGTCTGATTTTTATCAATGGTTTCACTTTAAGTTGCAAACTGACCTAAGTGCTAATGGCGATCGTCTAGAGCACGTAATGCATTTAAATAATGCAGGTAAAGCGGCTTATGTTGAAGGTTGGGAAGATTACCAAGCAGTTGCTTCTTATGATCGTGAACATTGGTTCCGTGTACCTACCCAATACGATGGTGAAAAACTTACTATCACGTTAACACCTGAATATGACTCAGTATATTTTGCCTACTTTGCACCTTATAGCTATGAACGTCATCAAGACTTGATTCATAACGCGCAAATGCACCTTGATTGTCAATTACAAGTATTAGGTCAAACACTTGATGGCCGTGATATGACGTTGCTTAAAATCGGTGAAGAAGGCGAAGGTAAACGTAAAGTTTGGATCACTGCTCGCCAACATCCAGGTGAAACAATGGCAGAATGGTTTGTTGAAGGAATGTTAGACCGTTTACTTGATGAAGATGATGGCGTTGCCCGTGCTTTATTAAACAAAACAGTATTCTATATTGTTCCTAATATGAACCCAGATGGTAGTGCTCGTGGACATTTACGTACTAATGCTGTTGGCGCAAACTTAAATCGTGAGTGGTTAGAGCCTACGATGGAACGAAGCCCTGAAGTGTTTCTTGTTCGCGAAAAGATGCTAGCAACGGGTGTTGATATGTTCCTAGATGTTCATGGCGATGAAGCTTTACCAGTAAACTTTGTTGCCGGTTGTGAAGGTGTTGTTGCTTACGATGCTCGTCATAAAGCACTTGAAGATAAGTTTAAAGAAATAATGATCGCTATCACGCCTGAATTCCAAGATGATCGTGGTTATGACAAAGACGAGCCTGGTAAAGCAAATACTACTGTTGGTACTAACTGGGTTGGTAACCAATTCAAATGTTTAGCTTACACCATCGAAATGCCGTTCAAAGATAATGACTTACTTCCAGATTATAGTGTGGGTTGGTCTGATGAGCGTAGTAGCTTATTAGGCAGAGACTTCTTAACAGGTGTTTATCACATGGTAGATGATTTACGCTAGTTATTGAGCTTATAACTGTATAGGCCAATTAATATATTAAAAGCACTGATTTCCTTTGGTTAACTTTGTGCTTTTTCATTACTAATGAAGCTTGTACAGTTTTAAGCTAAACGCGAGTTAAAATAAAAAAACAATAAGAATAATAACAATCAACAGGAGTTAACTGTGCAAGAATTAGTCAATAGTATTAACGGTGTCATTTGGAGCCCAGCGCTTATTTACTTGTGTTTAGGAACGGGTTTATTTTTCACCATCCTAACGCGCTTCGTTCAATTACGTCACTTTAGAGAAATGTTTCGCTTATTACTTTCGGGTAAAAGTTCAGATCAAGGTATTTCATCTTTTCAAGCATTAGCTGTTTCGTTATCAGGTCGTGTAGGTACTGGTAATATTGCCGGTGTTGCTGCGGCAATCGGTTTTGGTGGTCCTGGTGCAGTTTTTTGGATGTGGATCGTAGCCTTTTTTGGCGCCGCAACCGCTTATATAGAATCAACCAACGCGCAAATATATAAAGAAGAAGAAGACGGTGTTTACCGTGGTGGCCCAGCTTACTACATTGAAAAAGCCATGGGACAGAAATGGTATGCCTGGATATTCGCTATTTCTACGATAGTAGCTTGTGGTGTGCTATTACCAGTAGTTCAGTCTAATGGTATTGGTGATGCATTGGTTAATGTTTTTGGTAACGGTGGTACAGTACCTTCATTTTTAGGTGATCTACCCTTAACTAAAGTCTATGCAGCAACGCTTATTGTTTTAATCTTAGGTTTCATCATCTTTGGTGGCGTAAAGCGTATCGCTAACTTCACTCAAATTGTTGTTCCTTTTATGGCGTTGGCTTATATCATTATTGCTTGCGTTATTATTGCTTTGCACATCGATATTTTACCTGATATTTTCATGTCAATCATCACTGATGCCTTTACGCCTATGGCTGGTTTTGGTGCTGCAATTGGTTGGGGTGTTAAACGTGGTGTTTATTCAAACGAAGCGGGTCAGGGTACAGGACCTCATGCAGCAGCTGCTGCAGAAGTTGAACATCCGGCACAGCAAGGTTTAGTTCAAGCATTCTCTGTTTATATTGATACCTTATTTGTTTGTTCAGCTACCGCGTTTATGATTTTAATTACTAAGTCTTACAATGTAATGCCTGAAGGAAGCAGTGTTTTCTTAGTGCAAAATCTTGCAGCAGATGTTGTGATCAGTGGTCCTGCATTTACGCAGATTGCAGTTGACAGTGTGCTAACAGGTTTTGGTAAACCGTTTATCGCTATTGCGTTATTCTTCTTTGCCTTTACTACGGTACTTGCTTACTACTTTATTGCAGAAAATAATGTTTCTTATATCAACCGAACCATTAAAGTTCCGGCATTACGATTTGTTTTAAAATTAGTTATGATGGCTGCAGTATTTTATGGAACAGTAGCACAACCAAGTGCAGCTTGGGGTATGGGCGATATTGGTGTTGGTTTGATGGCATGGCTTAATATTATCGGCATTATCATTATCTTCTTTATGGCAAAACCTGCAATAAAGGCATTAAAAGATTATGAAGCGCAACAAAAAGCAGGCGTAACAAAATTTACTTTTGACCCTAAGTCGTTAGGCATTGAAAATGCAGATTTCTGGGAAGAACGTTTTGCTAAGGAAAACCCTGAAGCAAACAAAGAAGCGAATAAAGACAATGCAAGTTAGTTAACGCATTGATTTGAAAAAAGCCGTTCATAATGAACGGCTTTTTTATTGGTTTTTTTTAAGGAAAAAGCTCACAAATACCAAGACATTTGTTACTAGTAATACTCTTGGTGTTTATTAGCTACTAGTATTAATAGACTAGGAACAGCTTGAGTAGCTTGATACTTGATTACGATATTCAAGGGGAGAAAGTTGGGTATGCTTTTTAAAAGCACGGGCAAATGTACTGGGTGAGCTGTAACCTAGTTGATAGGTGATTTCGGTGACTGAAACCCTCTTATTCGCTAGTTTTTCTTTAGCTAACATTAGGCGAACAGAGGTTAGCAAGGCTAAAAAAGATTGTTTTTCAACACTCAGTTTTCTTTGCAACGTCCGTTTACTCATATGTAGTTTATAGGCAATGACTTCTTCTGTTGGGCATCCTAAAGGTAATAAATCATTAATCATTTTAATAACTTTACTACTTGTTTCGCCATTATCCATTGAATCTAGGTGTTTATTAATAACCACTTCGTTCATTTCAACTAACTCTACATCATGTGTAGGTAGTGTCTCAGTGAGTAACGCTTTAGAAAAGGCGATGCCATTTACTGCTTGATTGCCATATACAGGGCATTGGAAATACTCTTCATAGACTTTGTTGTTTTCTTCGATAGCAAAAGTAAAATATACCCCAGTAGCGGGTATATTTTTACCTGCGGCTAATCGGAACATTTTTAAGAAAAACCCTATACCCAGTTCAATAGCGCAGGGGTGGACCTTAATTGTATTACTGGAAGTTAATCGACGCTGATATTGAATTAATGTTTCTTCACCATCTATGCCATCACGCTCTGTTAATTCAATCTGCATTTCGGTATTAATCAACTGACTACTGGCAATATAACGTTTTAATCCCTCTTCTAAATTCTCACTGGCAAGCCATGCCAACCCAATGCTTTTCAAGTAAACCGGTTGGAATAAAGAGGCTGCAACTAAACCAAGTTCATTATTATGGGTTGCTTCTACTGCCAGTTTCCATAACGTTGCCATGTTCTCCATAGGCACTCGAGTTTGAGCATCACTCGTAATATCAATGTTAGCCGCTGAGAAAATTGCCTCAGGAGCTACATCATAAATAGACAGTACTTGGCCGATGAGGCGAGGAATAGTGGACAGTGTCGTTTGGCTCATATGTTCTCTATGGGGTTACTCTCAGAGAGCAACACTAGGTCGTTGAAAATGTAGAAATTAATCTATTGTCCTATTTGGCACATTAAATGGCACAAGATGTTGAGCTAGATTGAGTAAATTCTAGCATTATATAGCTGTTACCACTGTAAATAATTAATTTATCTAGGCTTGTTATGTTATTAAAAGTACAAAAAAGATTTTCTTCAGTCACCACTATTTCATTGGTTACTTTGTTGCTCAGTGGCTGTATAAATATTACTGACCAACAACATTCAGGATTTCTCAAAAACTATGAAGGGTTTGAAGATGTTTATGACCCAGATTACACCAAAGTTTATCGAAGTGAAAATTTCACCATAGACATGCTTGCTGATTTGAAACGAGTGAAGTTGGTGCCTTTTGAAATGTGGGTTACGCCAAGTGCTGATGCTAAGTTCAGTCCTGAAGAGTTAAATGAATTGTCACAATATTTCCATCAACAAATGAGCGCTCGACTAAGCGCTAATAACTACGAAGTTGTTGAACTTATGGGTCCACGAACTCTCATCATCCAAGGTGCCTTTTCGGGGGTGAAATTTGAGGACCCAGAACTAATGCCTACAGATTTTGTTCCTTTTCGCATGGTAATGAATGCCGGTAATTTAGCTTATTTGGAAATAGTTGATAAGCAAGATGTCACCACAAAAGTCTCTGTTGAAATTGAATTTTTAAAAGGTATTCGCCGAGAGAGAGTACTGGCCGCGATCAGCACTAAATATGTTGATACCACCATCGCTAATTCAGGTGAAGATAATATGACGGTCGTTAAAGAGTTGCTTGATATGTGGGCAGCAAAGTTTGTAGACCGATTAGTTGAGATACGCGCTGACAAGTATGCAGAGGCGTAGTACTAGTCGCACCATTTAGAACAGTAGATACACAATAATTAATCAATCAGGAAATTTATCTGTGATGAGTTTTGACCAATTTATAAAACCGTTAGTTATCGCCATATTGGCAACAACATTGCTAAGTGCTTGTGAAAAAACACCTCAAGTGGAAGCTGAGCCAGAGTTAAGACCAGTAAGAACTTTATTGGTCAAGACTGTTGATGTTAGCCAAGCACTTGAATTCACGGCTGTGGTGGATGCGGTAAACCGAGCTGATTTAGCATTTAAAATATCAGGTAACCTAACGCACTTTGTAGTAAAGCAAGGCGATAAGGTTAACAAAGGTGATGTTATCGCAAAATTGGATGACACAGACTTAAAAATCTATGTAGCAGAAGCGCAAGCGCATTTTGATACCGCTATGGCGGATTTAATTCGAGCTAAAAACTTAGTTAAAACAAACTATATTTCGGCCTCGGAATTTGACCAGATAAGAACCAAGGCGCAGTCAGCCAAAGCACAGTTAGCAAGTGCAAACAACAACTTAGATTATAGTACATTACGCGCTTCATTTAATGGTGTTATAGCTAAGGTTTACAGCAAGAACTATCAAGAAATCAATGCCAAAGAGCCTATTGTTCGACTTCATGATTTAAGTGAAATACAACTGATTGTAAATATCCCTGAAAGCATCATGATTCACTTGAAAAAGAACGCTGCACAAGGTGTAGTTAGTGCCACCTTTAATTCAATTGAAGATCACAGTTTCCCTCTACAGTTCAGTGAAGTAGCCACTCTTGCTGATGAACACAGTAAAACGTATGAAGTGATATTTACCATGAAGGCACTTGATGGTTATGTCATTTTACCGGGGATGACGGCATTAGTTCGCGCACAGGTAGCGTTGGCACAAAGTGAAAATCATGTTTACCCAAGCTTTTATTTACCCAGTCATACTGTACTAAAAGACAGTCAAGGCAATTATGTTTATGTAGTGAATAAACACAAAGTAGGTGTTGGGATTATAGTAAGAAAATCTGTGATTATTGGCAATATTACCTCACAAGGTATTGAGGTGTTTACCAACGTTGCGCCTTCGGTAACGTCGGGCCCAAATGCTGGCATAGTGTCAGGTGACCATGTGATCACTGCTGGAATGAGTAAGGTGTCTGCTGGCAGCTTAGTTAAATTTACTCAAACGAGTGATTTAGCCACAACTTCCAGTAAGAAAAATAGCAGAGACATTCTATGAATATTACCCGTTTGGCAATTACCAACAACAGAACAACGTTCATGTTGTTACTCGTGATTGTTTTTTTCGGCATTAATGCCTTTAAAAATATGCCTAAAGATTATGATCCTGGTTTTATCATTCGTACCGCACAAGTTATTACTCAATTTCCGGGGGCTAGTCCACAGCGAGTAGAAATGCTGGTTACAGACAAATTAGAGCGCGTTATTCAAGAACTGCCTGAATTAGACTTTGTTAAAAGTGAGTCACGTACAGGTATCTCTATTATTAGCGTTAATATTAAAGAAAGTTACCGCGATTTACGTCCTATTTGGGATAACCTACGTCGTAAAATTGAAGCGGCTCAAGTTGAGTTACCCGCAGAAAGCCAGCCGTCAGTGGTTAATGATGAGTTTGGTGATGTTTTTGGTATTGTTATTGGCTTAACTGCAGAAGGTTATGATTACCGTGAATTAAAAGACATCGCCGATCAAACAAGAGATGCCATGCTGCGTTTATCCGAAACGGCAAAAGTACAAGTATTTGGCGAACAGCAAGAACATATCTTCCTTGAATATGATAATGCGCACCTAGCCAGCTTAGGCATTTCTCCGAGCCAGTTAAGTGACCAGTTATCTAGTCGAAATATTATTATCTCGGGTGGCAGTATTATTATAGATAATGAACAAATTACCCTTGAACCCAGTGGTAACTTTGAAAATGTTGATGAAATAAAAAGAACGATTATTCAAATCCCTGGTAGCGATCGTCTACTTTATTTAAGTGACTTGGTCACTATCAAGCGCAGTTATGTTGATCCTGTGCAGAGTAAAGTTAGCTTATCTGGAGAGCAGGGCATATCGATTGCTATTGCGATGAGGCATGGCGGTAATAATATTTTACTGGGTCAACAGGTGAATGAGTTACTGGCTACATTGAATAAAAGTTACCCTATTGGCGTAAACTTTGAGGCAGTTTCTTTTCTACCTTTTGATGTAGAAAAGAAAGTTGATGATTTTTCTGGCAACTTAATTCAAGCCGTTATTGTTGTCACCTTGGTGATGTTATTTAGTTTAGGTTTTAGAACAGGCCTCATTGTTGCGGTACTGATCCCAACGAGTATGATTTTTGCGATACTTATCATGTCACTGCTAAATATTGGTATTGACCAGATTTCTTTAGCGGCACTAATTATCGCCCTTGGTATGTTAGTCGATAACGGCATAGTCATGTCAGAAAATATTATGGTGTCGATGGAAAAAGGCAAAAATGCCATCGATGCAGCAGTGGACTCTGCTAATGAGTTAAAAGTACCACTATTAACTTCCTCACTGACCACAGCAGCGGCATTTTTACCTATATTTTTAGCAGAATCGTCTACAGGTGAATACACAGCGTCGCTATTTAAAGTAGTGAGTATTACCTTATTGTGTTCTTGGGTCTTGTCGATGACGGTTATCCCGATGCTTTGTGTAAACTTTATGAAAGTTAAAAAGACAACGGGGCAAGTTGATAGCCCGCTATTGGTCACATACCGAACCTTATTAAAAAATTTACTGCGTTTTCGTTGGCTAACATTATCCATAACCTTCGTCATGATTATCATCTCTGTTTGGGGGCTTTCATTCATCCCTAAATTGTTTTTTCCACCGTCAGATAGGGCATTTTTCAAAATGGAATTAGAAATGCCCATTGGTACTACGTTAGCGGCGACTGAGCGAGTTACTCAAAGTATCGAAAGCTATATTAAAGAAGAGTTGAAAGCTAAAACCAATGAAGACCTAGGTGTTACTAATTGGGTTACTTATGTAGGAAATGGTGGTCCAAGGTTTTTATTAACACATAACCCCAAGCCGACCAGCAGCAATTACGCCTTAATGGTTATCAATGTAACTAGCAATAAAGAAGTGGATCAAACCATGGAAAAATTGGAACGATTTAGTTTGGATAATTTTCCTGATTTATTGGTTAAACTTCGTAAAATAGAAAATGGCTCTCCTATTGAAAATCCTGTAGAAGTGCGTATTAATGGTACTGATACTGAGCAGTTATTTACCTTGGTTGAGCAAGTTAAAAAGCGAATGAGCGCTATTAACGGAGTAAAAGGTGTTAGTGATAATTGGGGTATGCCAATTAAAAAATTACAGGTTAATATTAACCAAAGTCGTGCTCGTCGAGCAGGTGTATCGAGCAAAGATATCGCTGTATCATTACGCACTGGCATGTCCGGATTAGAGTTAAGTCAATATAGGGAAGGGGACATTGTTATTCCTATTACGATGCGTACCCAAGCAGGCGACCGCCAAGACATTGGTAAATTACAAGCACTAGCAGTGTACTCTCAGGCAAATGGCAGTTCAGTACCTTTAACACAAGTTGCTGATATTAAGGTAGTGTGGGAATCTGCTCAAATTTTACGTCGTGATCGCTTAAAGACCATTACCCTTGGTGGTCAAATAGATAATACCATTACCGCAAATCAGGCATTTAAAGAATTACTACCTTGGCTTGAAGAACAGCAAAAAAACTGGCCAATCTCCTACTCATATGAGTTAGGTGGAGAATTTGAAACCTCAGGCAAAGCGAATAAATCAATAGGTGACAAATTACCTATTGCCGGTTTTCTTATACTTTTATTACTTATTGCGCAGTTTAATTCGGTTAGAAAAGCATTCATTATATTGTTAACTATTCCCTTAGGCCTTATTGGCGTAACGACTGGATTATTAGTGGGGCAATCTTTCATCGGTTTTATGACATTATTAGGCATAGTTTCATTGGCAGGTATTGTTATTAATAACGCAATAATATTATTAGAACGTATACAAATAGAGGAGCAAGCACTTCCTGGTAATCATTTTCAGGCGATTATTAATGCAGCTCAGCAAAGATTCAGACCGATTGTGTTAACGACAGCGACCACCATTTTTGGCTTAATTCCACTATACCTTGGAGGCGGCGAGTTTTGGCAACCTATGGCGATAGCTATCATGGGTGGGTTACTGTTCTCAACTGTCTTTACTTTAGGCGTTATCCCCGTGGTTTACGCAGTATTGTTTTCTATCAAGGAGCAGTGAAAATAAATAAAACGTTCACGTACGCTAATTAAAATAGCTCAAGCTCATGTTGCTCTCAATCTTAAGAACAACATGAGCTCAATCATGCACCTTGTCTTGATTTATTTTCTCTTCGTACAACTGTTCACTCCTTAATGAAATCGGTATTAATTCATTCTTAGCTATTTCTACTCGCTGGATTAGTGAAATAGCAAAATAGGTCAGGTATACTAAGCGACATTAAATCAGGCGGCCTTACTTTGTTTAAAGCTAAAGTGCCTGCTTAAACGTTTTAACTATCATTGCATGAGTATCTAAATGGCCGTTATTAATTGTCCAGGTTGTAAGAAAAAAATCTCCGATAAAGCAAAAACTTGTAATCACTGTAACCTTGATTTATCTGAGATCGACTCTGATAAACTTGCCAGCCTAAACCGCGTACATTTAATCAATAAAACTCAACGTTTAATGAACTACTCTTTTATCGCCATGTTGTTATTTTGTGGTGGATTTCTCTTTATGTTTTGGGATGGGGTCGAACCAGGCAGTTGGCAACATAATCTAGCGATGGTCAGTGCCATTATTGGCTTTGTCATGTATATAATCATTCGTGCCATGCTACTCTTTACCAAACGCAAAGCTAGATAACCTGTTCTGATACAAGACGTAGATACAACGAATCAATATTTATACTAATTTTCATACAACTTAATACCTCGGAATTCTAATGGATGTAATTAAAACCATAGACGCCATGTCAAATGACATGTACTTACGCCTAAAATGTGCTGCGGAAACAGGAAAATGGCCTGAAGGTACTGTTGTGGACGCAGCGCAACGTGCTACTGCTTTGCAATTGAGTATGGCTTATCAAGCCCGACATCTTAAAAATGATGAAATGCTGACTATCGGCCCTGATGGCCACGTTGTTGAAAAAAACAAACGTCAGTTAAAATCTGAATTTTCTAGCTACAAAGCTGAAGAAGAATTGAAAAGCTGTACTAAACCCACACAAGCGGATATCGCTTATTTCAGTAACAATGAGCTGTAAGCCTGCATTTAAGTCGCTCTTGTTATTCTCCAACTGAAAGAATTAAAAAAAAACTATGATCTTCTCCAAATTATTTAAAACAAAAGTTAAGTGGCAACATAAAGATGCGACTGTCCGTATCACAGCAATTAATGATGAATTATCCGCTGATAACACTGAACAACTACGCATATTAACTGATCTTATTAACCAAGATAGCAGTGATTTAGTGCGCCGTGCTGCTTTGATCAAAGTAGGAACTCTTGATTGCTACCTCGAAGCAAGTCAGAATAATAATCAAATCAAAGTAAAACAATTTGCTGCAAAACAAGTACATGACATTTTGACCACTGATCACAATGTTGTGATCAGCGGACAGCAAAAACAAACACTATTAGACCAACAAGAAACAACCCCCGTACTGGGAACAGCTTTATTAGAAGCTTGGCTTGCCCACGAACAAGATAGCGCTATTATGATTTCGCTTTATCAGCAAATTAGTGCGCGCAAAACAACCACACATTTATTAACACACAGCTTTAGCCAAAAGCAAAACCCTGACTTTCAAGCTTACATAATTAACCAAGTTGATGATGCTAAGGTTTTAGAGAAATTAAGTAAAAAAGCATGCAATCATGTATTAGCTCAACAAATTGAAGATAAACTAAGCGCTATACAAGTCGCCATTGAGAAACCACAAAAATTAGAGAAACAAATACAACTGACGTTAGCAAAACTTCAAGCGTTAAAAGATGTTGGTGACTATGGTGTTTATAAAACCCGTAAGGCACAGTTAATTAACGAATGGCAGACACTAGCACTTGATTTTGATGTTTTCACGGAAGAAAAAAGTGTCGTATTTAGTGATAAATATCAAAGCATTATTAGTCAATTAGAAAAGTTATTCATTGCTAAAGCTGAAAATTATCAACAGCAAATCATTAGCGACAAGTTATCGCATGATAAACAGCAAGACAAAAAAGAATTTACTCAACAGCTTAATCATATTAGCCAATCAATCACGACAGCCGTTTTTTCTAGTGACAAATTTGATGAAGATTCTTTTAAAGAGTTGCTGCGTAACCTAACAACCAATATTAAAGCTTCTGTACTTAATAAAGATGAACAACAGAATTTTATTAGCCAAGTTGTACAACTGTCTAAGCGTTTGAATGAAATACCTGAAATTGCTGAATCGGTTAGCCAAGCTACCCACTTAATTTCTAAAATATCACAATTGACTTTACCTAAGTCTTTAGAAGAGTTGAACGACCGACAACAAACGTATAATGATTGGTTAAAAGCTTGGCGCGTTATTGAAAAGAAAACTGCTGGTATTTTGCCAGAGTCTATTGTGCAGGCTCAAAAAGAAATTGTCTCTACTTGGCAGGGCGGATTGAAGTCATTGCAAAGTCAGCAAAAAGAACTTTTCTTTCAACACAAAAAGAAACTACAAGACATAAAACGTTTACTCAATAATGGTAAATACAAAGTTTGTTTTGGTTTGTTCAAAGGCGTGAAAGAAAGTATTCATCACTTGTCTGTACAACAATTGCAACAATTACAACGTGACTTTGACCAAGTAAGTGAGAAAATGGTCGAACTTAGCGATTGGGAACATTATATCGCTACACCACGTAAGCAAGAGTTATTGCTTGCTATTCAAACTCTGGTTGAAACGCCATTGGATAATCCCAATGAGCAAGCAAAAAAAGTTAAAGAGTATCGTGGTACATGGAATTCATTAGGTCATGCTGATGAAGATGTTGATAAGCAACTCAATGAGCAGTTTAATCAATGCTGTGAACAAGCGTTTGCTCCTTGTCGTTTATTCTATGCCGAGCAAGATAAAATGCGTTTACAGCATTTAGATCAACGCCAAAAAATACTAGCAAAAGCAGAGTTGTTTGTTTCACAGCTAAATGACTCACAAGAAACACCGAAGCCAGATTTTAAACAACTTGACGGCCAACTCAACAATTTACAACAGCAATGGAATAATGCTGGTGAAGTTGATCGTAACCAATATAAAAAACTGCAGCTGAAGTTTAAAGAAGCTATTGCCCCGATTAAAAGCGCCATTAGTGTTTTTCATGCCAGTAATATCACAGCAAAACAAGCATTAATCGCTAAAGCTGAAGAGTTACTAGCAAGTGAGGATGTTTTAGCAGCAATTGAATCAGCTAAACAGTTACAAGAAAAATGGCGTGAAGTAGGTTTTGCCGGAAATCATCAAGAAAATCAGCTGTGGCAGAAATTTCGCCAAGTTAATGATGAATTATTTGGTAAGAGACAACAATTTAAATCTGAACAACAAGCAGTATTATCGACTCAACAACAAGTGTTTATTGAACAAGTGCTTGTCATTGAAGAGTCTCTTGGCGCTGTAAAAGATGAAGATGATAAGCAAGTATTACAGTCAATTGCGCAACGTGCAGAAATGTTACTTAAAGACGTTATTGCCAGTAAACCTGTTATCAAATCTGTCGCTGCACGTATTGAGAAAATCAGTAAGCAAATTGAGCAACTCATAAAAGCAAAGACCCAAGAAAAAGAACAACAAACATGGTCAAACTTGTTTGAGTTAATGTCCTTACAAGCTCAAAATAACCAAGAGTTACAAGCATTACAAACATCAGCTGTTTACAATAATATGACCAGTTTTTGGCAAAAACGTTTCCAAGAGCATGTTAAGTTAACTAAACCAGCTCAAAATAGTGCTCGCTTTGATAAAACCTTAGAAATTGAAATACTTGGCAAAAGTGATTCACCGGTAGAGTTAGCCGAACAGCGTATGAAAGTTCAAGTTCAATTAATGCAAGAACAGATGCAATCAGGTACTGAGATTGATTTGAATAAATTGCTAATTGATTGGTTGATGTTAGGTTCGCTTGTTGAAAGTGACTTACCGCTAATTGAGCGTTTAAAAACTATTTATTGCCAATAGATTTATAGTTAAAATTACTCTTTAGTGCTCAGTTTTACTAATCGAAAACTGAGCACTGAACGAAAAATATAAAATATATCTAAAGTCAGTTTGTTTCTTATCTATGAGGCAAACTGATTTTTTATTTCATTTGATAAATAAACGCGGAATATTGCTATGAAAACTTATTTTACCCTCATGTTAGTTTTATTATCTCACACAGTAACTGCAGCCAGTATATCTGAACAGGAACAACAAAAAAGTAGGATAGTGAAGGGGATTTATCAACTTACTGATGGCGCCTTAGCATTGTGTCCTAAACAAAATTCACAAGCATTTAACGAAACGCTTACGTTATTTAAACAGCGTTTTCCAGACGTAATGCGGTTAGTTAAAAATTCCCCATATCGACCTGCCGAAAAACAAGAGAACACTGGATCTACCCCAACATTAACGCAACAGTGTTTATTTAAACAAAGAATGCTAAATAACATGATAGTGACAGAAGAAGGTCAACAAACAATGACTAAAGCATTACAGACACTGACAAGTGGTGAGACTTAACTGTATTCGGCATGATTAAAAAAACTAAGGTAGTTGTGATGACTAAGACTACCTTTTCTTATTAAACCAATCTAATAATTACTCTGCCATAATAATAAACCAGCAAACCCAACGCTTCTGCAACGTTAAGCTGACCAAAAAATTAATCAGTCTGGTATTATTACTTTCCTTCTTTAATACTTCAGCGTACTCTTACCTCTTGTTTTACATGATAAAAACTAAGAGAAACAAAGTATGTACCCGTATATTAAGTTAATCGCGACCCTGTTTAGAGCCAAAAATAGTCCTCAAATGAATTTGGATGAAAAAAGCGTGCTGAACTGCCGTGCAGGGTTAACTGATATTGATGTCTTTGTTGAACTTAATAATGCGCGTCATTTAACGTATATGGAGTTTGGTCGTTGGGATTTTGCTCAACGTACCGGTTTACTGAGTCTCATGAGAAAAAACAAATGGGCCTTCGCTGTGGGCGGTGCTAGTGTGCGCTATCGTAGAAGAATAGCGTTTTGGAAAAAATTCACTGTCACTACTCAGGTTATTTGTCATGATGGCCGCTGGTTTTACTTTTTACAAGAAACCCATATTAAAGATAAAGTTTGTTCATCGGCATTAATTAAAGCCGCGTTTACCTCAAAGCAGGGTTTAGTACCCGCTACTGAAGTTTTAGCTGCCTATGGTAAAACCACACCAAACTTTGATGTACCCGATTGGGTTAATGCCTGGATTGATGCAGAAAGTCAGCGACCTTGGCCGTAAAAAAATCCTATCAGTACAAAAATATTTTACCTATGCTAGGGTCTGTTGAACTTTCGCGGTTAAATTTTGTTCGAGATAAAAGCGTTTTAATCGCGGCGAGTAGTGTGTAGCCTAGTCACTCTAAGCAAATACTACTCAACAAAGAGTAAGACGCTTTTAGCCGGATCCTTCGGACAGCGTTTGTTGGACATTTTTACGGCATTATCACCTTTTTATGTGGAACAACCACATGACAAAGGCTCTATCTTGTATAAATACCCAACAAAGCGCTGCAAAAACAATCTCGAAAGGTCAACAGACCCTAACCAAAACTGATTAAAACCAAACAATTTATTAGAAGAATCATTATGAAACTTATTTATGCCTTATTATGTACCTTTTTACTTTCATCTTGCGTGTATTATGGCGTTCAGCGAGACTTTGGTGGTGATTCGTCTGCGCCATGTACTTCAGGCTCAAGTAAACAAAATGCAGAATGTAAGGCCGAAATAAGAGCGTTAAATAATGAAATTGGAAGCAAAAGTAATGATTAGAGCAGTAAAAGAACAAGACGTAAGTAGTATTTGTACTATTTACAATCATTTCATAGAAAATACCGTTGTAACCTTTGAAGAAGAAGTCGTCACAGCGTCAGATATATTAAAGCGTATAACAAAAATAACCGCCGACGATTTACCTTGGTTTGTTGCAGAAGATGAGTCGGGAAATATCATGGGTTATGCCTATGCGACTAAGTGGCGAGATAGATTTTCTTATCGATTTTCAGTTGAAGTGACTGTGTATTTGTCTCCTGAGCATACTTCAAAAGGTCTCGGCACTAAGTTGTATCAAGTACTATTTGAAGAATTAAAGCGTATAAAGATCCACAGTGCTATTGGGGGAATTACCATACCTAATGAAGCGAGTATCGCTTTACATGAAAAATTTGGCATGGTGAAAGTGGCTCATTTTAAAGAAGTGGGTTTAAAATTTGATCGTTGGTTAGACGTCGGATATTGGCAAGTAACACTGTAGAATACGTTATCATGGCAATAAACTGTCATAGCCACATGGTATTTGCCTTTCTATAGGCCAATCCTGTATTTAATAAGACAATAATCAATAAGACAGAATTAATAAAAAAGCCAATCAAAAACACTTCAAAAATTAACCAAAGAACCCATCGACTCAGCCAAAAAAAACAAAGTTAAACTCATACAGCGTAAATCATCATTCAACTGTCAGCAAAGCCGTACACTACGCCAGTTTTTTACTTGTGCTATGTATCTTACAATTTCTACTGACCAACGTAATTCGCTTACATCTTATCAATGATTGTGATTAAGTAGTGGTTATCAAAAAGAATTAATTCAACTGAAAAAACGTCAAAGGTACGCATTTATGCCGTCGAAAACCATGTTATCTAAAAAACACTTACTTTCAGGTGTTGCACTCAGTGTTATGTTGGCCTTACCAACCACTTTTGCAAAATCACCTATTGATAATGAAGCCTCGATAGAAGAAACAACACCTAAATGGTCGGTTAATTCGCCACAAGGTAACTTCACTACGGCTGATATAGATGTACGTTCAGGTACTTGGATGAATGTTGATTTAAACCCTGATGGCAAAACCATTATTTTTGATTTATTGGGTGATATTTACACCATGCCAGCTTCTGGCGGCGAAGCAACGCCGTTGATGACTGATATCGCCTGGCAAATGCAACCGCGCTTTAGCCCTGATGGTAAGTACATCGCATTTACTTCTGATGAAGATGGTGGCGATAACTTATGGATTATGAAAGCGGATGGCAGTGAAGCAAAAGCAGTAACGACAGAAACCTTTCGTTTATTAAACAGCCCTGCATGGTCACCGGATGGTAACTATATTGTTGGCCGTAAACATTACACAGGCACTCGCTCTTTAGGTGCCGGTGAAGTGTGGATGTATCATAAGTCGGGTGGTAATGGCGTAATGTTAACTAAGCGCCCCAATGAGCAAAAAGATTTAGGCGAGCCAGCATTTTCTCATGATGGAAAATATGTCTATTTCTCACAAGATGCTACGCCAGGTAAAAGCTTTCATTATTCGAAAGATTCTGAAAAGGGCATTTATAAAATTAAGCGTCTTGAGCTTGAAACGGGTGAAATTAAAGTAGTTGTATCAGGTAAGGGGGGTGCTATAAGACCGACACTTTCACCTGATGGTAAGTATTTAGCGTTTATTAGCCGTGATGATTTTCAATCAAACTTATATCTGTACAACCTTAAAAACGGTGAGCAAAGCAAAGTTTATGATGGTTTAGACCGTGATATGCAAGAGACATGGGCTATTCATGGAGTGTATCCTACGATGGCGTGGACACCTGATAGTGAAGGTTTAGTTTTTTGGTCTGGAGGTAAAATCAACAAATTATCCCTTGATTCTAAAAAAGCTAAAGTGATTGATTTTCATGTTAAAACAACAAAGAAAATTCAAACGGCCGTACGCTTCCCACAAGATTTAGATCAAAAAAGTTTTGATACAAAAATGCTACGTGATGTCAAAGTATCTCCTAACGGTAAGCTTGCTGTTTATGAATCTATGGGGCACCTGTATACCAAGAGCTTGCCCAAGGGTAAGCCTAAGCGTTTAACTAAACAAAAAAGTCAGTTTGAGTTAAACCCGAGTTTTTCTCGTGATGGTAAAAAGATTGTTTATGTTAGCTGGGATGATAAAAATTTAGGCCAAGTACGTGTTGTTTCTAGCCGAGGCGGTAAAGGTAAAACGATAACGCGTGAACCAGGGAAATACGTTGAACCAAGCTTTTCACCTGATGGTAAAGCCGTGGTATACCGCAAAGTAACGGGTGGTTTTATTACTGATCCTACTTGGGGTTTGAATCCTGGTGTTTATGCTGTTTCAGTAAAAGGCGGTAAGGCTAAACTGGTTACTGAAGAGGGCGTTCAACCACACTTTGGCGCGCGAAACGATCGTATTTATGTGACACGTGATGGCGAAACGCCGCATATTTCGCGCATAGATATTGATGGCCAACATGACACCAAGTTATATCAGGGTAAGTTTGCGTCAGAATATCGGGTATCACCGGATGGTAATTATCTTGCTTTTGCCGAGCGTTTTAAAGTCTTTGTCACACCTTTTGTCGAGCGTGGTGACGTTATAGATATAGGTCCTAAAGCTGAAAACTTACCGGTAGAGCAATTATCAATGCGTGCTGGTGAAGGTATTAATTGGAATGGTAAATCAAATGAGCTTTATTGGAGTCTTGGTGCTGATTTATATCAAGCATCTATTAAAGGTTTGTTTGATATTACAGCCAAAACAACTGATGAAAATGATGATGGGTCAGAGCCTGAAACTAGTGCATCTACCGTAGTTAACGATATCAATGTTATTAACTTAAGTTATAAACAAAAAGTTGATATTCCATCTGGTCATGTTGCTTTTGTTGGCGGTAAAGTTATCACAATGGAAGGTGAACAAGTTATTGATAATGGTGTTGTCCTTGTTGAAGGTAACAAAATCAAAGCCGTAGGTACTAAGGGGCAAGTAAACATCCCAAGTGATGCGACCATCATTGATATTACGGGCAAAACAGTGATGCCCGGTTTAATTGATGCGCATGCTCATGGCCCGCAAGGCAGTAATGAAATTATTCCACAGCAAAACTGGAAAAATTATGCTGGTTTGGCGCTAGGGGTAACGACAATTCATGATCCATCAAATGATACCACGGAATTTTTTGCAGCAAGTGAAATGCAAAAAGCCGGTAAGATAGTTGCGGCACGATTATTCTCAACAGGTACTATTTTATATGGTGCTACTATCCCAGGGTATACGTCACATGTTGATAGTCTGGATGATGCTAAATTTCACGTTGAACGTTTAAAAGCGGCAGGGGCCTTTAGTGTTAAAAGCTATAATCAACCACGTCGTAACCAACGCCAGCAGTTTATTCAAGCAGCGCGTGAATTAGAGATGATGGTTGTACCTGAAGGGGGCTCATTACTACAACATAACTTAACTATGGTTGTTGATGGGCATACTACGCTTGAACATTCTATTTCTACCGCTAAAATTTATGCTGATATCAAACAATTATGGTCTCAATCTGATATGGCTTACACGCCAACTATGGGCGTGGCTTATGGCGGTATTTCCGGCGAAAACTATTGGTATGATACGACTAATGTTTGGGAACACCCTCGTTTAAGTCAATATGTGCCTAGCGAGTTTTTAGATCCCCGCTCTATGCGTCGACCAAAAGCACCACTTCATCACTATAATCACTTCAACGTCGCAAAAGTTGCCAAAGAAATGCAAGACTTAGGTGTGGTAGTTAATGCTGGTGGTCACGGACAACGCGAGGGTTTAGCAATGCACTGGGAAATGTGGATGATGGCTCAAGGCGGTATGTCACCACTGCAAGCCATTCGTACCGCAACTATTTCCCCTGCAAAATCACTTGGTTTGGATAAAGACTTAGGTTCATTAACCGTTGGTAAACTTGCTGACATGATTGTTATTGATGGAGATATCACGCAGGATATCCGCCTAAGTGATAAAGTTACCCACACTATGATTAACGGCCGTTTGTATAATGCCGACACCATGAATGAAATTGGTAATTATGATAATAAACGTGAAAAGTTCTATTTCGAAAATAAATAGTATTTTAGGTTAACCGATTTAATTGATAGATCATCTGCTTTAGTAAAGGTTAACCTTAGGTAAATAAAAGCCAGTAAGCATTTCTTACTGGCTTTTTTACTCCCATAAAAAGAAATTTGTCAAATATTCAAAGGACAATAACGTATGCGTACTAGTTTGCAAGAAAAGATCGTTGCAGTGTGTGATAAAAAAGTGGCGCAAAAGGGCACTAATGTCGGTTTATCGTTTTATGCATTTTTTGCCAATAAAAATGATGACCCTGATTTATTGATGGAAGCAGCAACATGGTGGATTATGACTCATAAACTCGACCACTTTGAAAAGGCGCTTAAAATTAAAGCCTTGGTTATCTTAGAGCGATAACAACATTTAATAACCATCTGTTTTATAGATGATAAATATTATAACTGTACCTAAAAGCACCTTTGATAAAAATTTTCACTATCACTGAAATCTTTTAAATCAAAAAATAATGCTCAGACACTTAATTCAACAGTCGACTATTTATTACTTTACGTTATACTGCCGCGCCTAAATCAAGTTTTTACTATTAGCGGAGTACCATTATGCACGATCTTTATTACAAAGGGCGTATTCACACCAGACATAACCATGTAACCACAGGTTATAATACTAAGCGTTCCGTTAAGCTTGGTAGTGAGAAACAACCATTAACGCTAGTGGTTAGTAGTGAAGAAAGAAAAATAGAAATAACAAAGTTAGTTAGCGATAACGACTTATTTGCTGAAATTACGGTAGATAGTACTGTCGAAGAAAATATAGTTGAACTTGAAGGCCTATTAAGTAAACCTACGACGACTCGATTTGATAAAACTCCGAACCGTAATGATCCTTGCTCATGTGGCAGTGAGAAAAAATATAAAAAGTGTTGTGGTTAATAGTCTTCTATTTTTCCGTGATATGTTCCCACTTACTTCAAGATGCCAGTCTAAGAATAAGATGGGAAGAATAAAGACATTTAATTGTTGTAATCATATGCAATAGATTGAAATACAACAATTAAACGTCCGATTTCTACAGTAGTTTAAGTAAAGCTACAATAGTTAGTACAATTTACTGTAATCAACTAAAAGTTATAATCTAGCTGTATGCCATAGACTGCTGGTCGGTCGACAAAACCATAAAAAGTGTCTGTTCCAAAGGTACTACCCGATAATGGATTGTTACCCACATACGTTAATACTTCTTCATTCGTCATGTTTTTACCAAACAAAGCAATGTTCCAGTTTTCACTTTCAAGGGCAATGCGCATATCTACCTTGTCATAAGAGTCAACTTCATAAAGCGGATTTAAGTTAACATCAACATTTTGTTTTGCCGAGTGGTAAAGCCCTAGCGTAGTTCTGAAGTATTCAAAACCTAAAAATGAGATATCAGTGAAGTAGTCAAAACCAATGCTGGCGGTAAACTTAGGCGTGTATTGCCCTGATTTACCCGTATAATCACACAGTTGATTGCCATCAGCACCTATATCACCATCAGGAACTTGTCTGCTGTGACAGTTACCATTTGTAAAGTCTTTGTACTCGTGGTCTAAATAAGCAACACCGTATTGCATTGATAAACCATCAAGTATTATCCAACGGCCATCTACTTCAACGCCTTGCACCACGGTTTCTTTAGCGTTACCAACATTAAAGCCAAGTACTCCATCAAACTGACTAACCTGCAAGTTGTCGTATTCGGTGCGGTAAAAAGATAAGTTTATTTCTAAGGTATCGTCTAACAGTAAAGACTTTATTCCCATTTCATAGGCTGTGGCTTCTTCTTCTTCAAATTCCCATGAATTAACGTTATTAGCTCTGGCATCAAAACCACCCGCTTTAAACCCTGTGGTTGCAGAAGCATAAGCCATAATATTTTGATCAATTTTATAACTGATATTAATTAGTGGCGTAAAAGAGTTTTCTTTACGTTCACCCTTTAAGTTATGTCCTTGCGGTGATAAAGGGCTTTGTTCACTTTGAATACCAAAGACAGCATCGAATAAGGCCGGTGCCATAGGGTTGGTGGTAATATTACCAGTAGCTAGATCAGTAATATTCATAATACGAGATGATGTCTTCTCTTCACTCGTAAAACGGGCACCTAAGGTTAGAGTTAGTGCCTCGGTAAAATGATAACGCCCTTGGAAAAAGGCAGAAAACATATCTGTGTCTAGTTGATAATTACGACCTGCACCATGTCCAGTTAACGGTGATAGTGCGCCACCAGACAATAAACCTAAAACGCTGTTGGTGGGTATTTTAATATTGTCATCGAAGCCAAGTTCACTGGTTTGATAAAAAAGTCCGCCTAACCAATCGAACTTTTCACCTAATGGAGAAACCAACCTAATTTCTTGACTGAACTGCTCATATTCTTCATCTATGAAGACCGAAAATATAGGTGCAGCAGTATAGTCACAATCACAGGTTTCAACAAAATCGTATGATACGAAACCTGATACCGAGGTAAGGGTGTAATCCCCTAATTTAAAGTTAGCCGTTAACGTTGAATTAGTTAAGCTGTTGTTATTACTTTCTTCTGCATCAGCTTGGCGTTGATAATTCAATTCATTTTCTGATATTGCGTTAGGATGGCCTAAAGCCCCGAGTATTTGGCTAAAGGTAGCACCTGGAATAGGTGATCCTGCAAGAGAGGGCTCGTCTCTAATCACTTCGATTTGTCGCCCAGTACCATCAAACTCATCTTGTTCTACCTTGAATAAGAAGTTCATGGTATCGCTTGGTTCCCACATTAAGCTCAAACGAACAGCGCTTTCTTCTCGAATTGTTTCATCACGGTCTTTAAACGTGTTTTCAACATAACCATCTTCTGAATAGTCTCGAACGGCTAACCTTGCTGACAAAGTATCCGTTAAAGCACCCGATACCATGCCGGTGATTTCAGTAGCACCTATGGTAGGTTGATACTGTAAACCAAGATGAATTTCTGTGTCTTGTGTTGGTTTTGCTGAAGATAAGTTAAGTGCACCGGCAACAGAGTTTTTACCAAACATGATTGATTGCGGTCCTTTTAAGACTTCAATTCTCTCTAAGTCAAGAAACGGCATGCGTAGTAACTGTTGACGGCCATAATGTACGCCATCGATATACTGGCCAACAGATTGCTCAAAACCTTGGTTATTTCCGGTGCCAATGCCGCGGATAAACATTTGGGTACTTATGCCTGTTTCTGTCATATGTAGATTTGGAACTGAGTATTGCAAGTCATCAATTTTTTCTATGCTTTTTTCTTTCAAATCGTCTGCACTAAGCACGTTCATTGAGATCGGCGTTTCTTGCGCATTTTCCGATCTTTTTTGTGCTGTGACTTGAATAACTTCTAAGGTTACTTGCTCTTGTGCTGTTGCAGCATTAATTGCTAAAGCACAGGCACTCAAGGTGAATATGCTTTTTATTGCCTTGTTTTTCATGTTATCTCACTTTTTTATTATAATTATTGTTAGAGGCTTTTGAGCTTTTAAATTTAGCAAAACACAAACATGAAGTTCAAAAGCCCCTGATAATATAAAGATCAGTGATAGTGAAGATAAGGTGATAAACGGTCAACTTTGAGTGAAAAGCGGTCAATTTGTGGTTAACTGGTGGTAAATAACAAAAAGAGAAATAATGATATGGTTCAACAAAATGCTTTGTCCGCTAACTTTACTGGTCAGGTCTTTGCTCATAAACTTAACTTTATTTCGACCACGTTATCTGAAAGAGGCATTGATTTATCACGTTTGTTAAAAGATACAGATATTGAACCGTATGGGTTAAATGACCGTGAATATCAAATAAATAAGGATCAAATAGTCACTTTTTATCGAAATGTTGTGGCATTAGATATTCCTGGTATTAGTTTACTGCTGGGAGCCGCAATAAAACCTAAAGATTACGGTTTATATGGCTGTACATTATTATGTTGTAACAGCTTACGGTCAGCCCTCGAATTTTCTATTCGCTATCATAATTTGGTTACTAAAACGGTTAATATGACACTGCACGTAGATTGTGAATCAGAACAATCATGCTTTCGTTTTGAAGATCTTTTGCATACCATTGATCTAGCGGAATTTAATATTGAACTACAGTGCGTAATTGTGTTGTCTTTGGTCAGAGATTGTATGGATAATGAAAGTTTCTCTTTTGATGCGCTACGCTTTAGTTTTGCTAAACCTAAGCATCACCGAGGTTATGAAGAATTTTTTGGCTGCCCAATAACCTATGGAAATCCTCATAATGAATTTGTATTTGATGACGATAAATTGTTATTAAATACTCCTAGGAGTAATCCTTTTGCAATGCCTTTACTACTTAGCCAATGCGATAACGTATTAAATTCAGTGGCCACAAAAAATGAATTCTTAATTACTATCAATCAATGGATAGCGGCGAATATGCATAAGGATCTTTGTGCAGAAAACTTAGCGAGTGACTTATATCTCACTCCAAGAACACTGCGTAGAAAGTTATCTGAGCAAGGCACAAGTTTTAGAGATATAGTAAAAGAGTTACGCTGTAGTGCGGCTAAAAAATTAATCATCGAAACTCAATTAACAATAGAGGATATCGGTTGTGCTATCGGCTTTAATGACGTGTCCAATTTCAGAGCGGCTTTTAAAAAATGGACAGGGCAAACTCCATCAAATCTTAGGCAAATTAATTAATCGCCTAAATGTATTGGCAGTTATCTCTGTGTTAGGTAAGTGGATATCTAATACAGCTCAGTAATATCTACTTATTGATAGAAAGTTGATCTTCATCGTTTCTAATTATTTGACATTGTGGGATATTAATTGGTATTCATATCTCGTTGTCCTTATGACAACCTGACAATGGCTAATGTAGTAACACGAAGTATCTAATAAAAATCTAAGGAGTTGGTGATGCCAACAAATAAACATAAACGAAAAGCGTCTGCTCATTCTAAAACTAAAGCAATAAAAGGCTTTCAATCCTCTGGCCTGATATCATTACATCCAAAAGCCTTTGCCATAGGTGGCTTGTTTTTTGTTGCGCTAGGTTTATATCTATTAGCTTTTGAATCTCAAAATAATGCAATGTTTGGTGTTGCTATGCTTTCTCTTATTGCCGGTGGTTCAACCACCATTTATGCGAACTTTGCTCTAGCTAAGAAAAAAACAGATTAGGGTAGGGTCGTTATCAAAGTCCTTTGTTTTAAATTTAAGCGTTAATTTATTTTTACTTCAAAAATCACACCGTTAAAATAATCAATTGTAATTGTATGATTTTTAACATTAACGTGTGTTTTTTGAACGTTATTATCTAATCCTTCCTCGTGTTGAAAATTGTTACATAAAATACGCCAATAATCGTGCTAAAGAGTAGCATTCTGTCTCACTTTAGATTAAATTTGCGCCTTTAATTTACTACAGTTAACAAGAGCGCCTTATGTTAGAAAATACTCTCCCTCAACTCGAACAACTGATTGAAGATATCATTGCAAAAAATAACCAGCTAAAAAACCAAGTGGCTGAACTTGAGCAGCAAAAATCATTGCTGCTTGATGAAAACGAAACCTTGCAACTTGAAGCACTTGACGGTGAAGAAAAGCAAAAACAAACAAATAATGTATTAACCAGCCTATTAGGCAAATTACAAAGTGTAGAAGAGGTTAATTAATGATTGCTGAAGACTCTAAAGGTATCAGCATTGAAATAATGGGCAAGCAACACCAGTTTAATTGCTCAGCTGAACAAGCAGAGGATTTAAACCAAGCCGCTAACAGTCTTGCTGTTATGTGTGCTGACATTAAGAAAAAAAATGGTATGGCTAACAGCGAGCGTGCTTTATTGGTCGCGTCAATTAATTTAAGTTATTCACTGTTAATAGCGAATAATAAAATTAAGCGTTATCAACATGGTGAAGATGCTTTAATTTCTACATTAAAAAGTGCCTTATACCAAACGGATTAATTTTCGTAAAGTGAGCAATACCTGAGTCCTATTGGGTTTATAAACGCTGTTACTTTTTCAGTATTGCCGTTATCTGTTAGTTAACATAACAGCAATACTGGGAAATTTATGTCTAGGAACTTTAACTCTAGGCACTTAGTAGTCTTATTTAGGAAAATTTTCATTATGGCTGATGCCAGCATTGAATTTAAAGGTACAAGTTTTACCCTATCTGTTTTACATTTGAAAACATCAAAACTAGCGGATATCCGTGCTGATTTAGTAAAAAAAGTGGCCCAAGCCCCAGATTTTTTTTATCTAGTTCCTGTCGTGGTTAATATTGAACAACTTGATTGTTCGATTGATTACCAAGCGGTAAAAACCTTAATTGAAGAATTTAATTTCACCTTCGTTGGTTTCACTGGTTCGGTTGATAAAGAACAACGTAAACTCATTCGTGAACTTGGTTTTTCTTTTGTGAATACAACAAGAGTTGATACTTCACAGAAGGCTGCTATTGCAGAAAAGGCCATAGTTGCTGAGAGTAAAGTAACAGCTGCTATTCCTGAATGTAATTTATACACAGACAAAGTTCACCGAGGTCAAATTCGTTCTGGCCAACAAATTTATGCTAAAGATCAAAATCTTGTAGTCATTGGTTCTGTTTCAGCAGGTGCTGAAGTGATTGCCGACGGTAATATCCATGTTTATGGCTCATTACGTGGCCGAGCAATAGCCGGCGCAAAAGGTCATCACAAAGCGCAAATTTATTGCCAAAACCTTGAGGCTGAACTGGTCTCTATTAATGGTAATTATTGGCTGAGTGAATCAATGGAACAGCACTGGGGTTCACCTGTATACATTCATTTGACTGATAGCGAACTAACGTCATCAAAACTCATTTAATTATTAACTTATAAAGGATATTCGGTCTATGGCGCGAATAATAGTGGTTACCTCAGGCAAGGGTGGTGTTGGCAAAACAACATCCAGTGCTGCAATTGGACTTGGATTGGCGTTAAAAGGTCATAAAGTCGTTTTAATCGATTTTGATATTGGTCTACGTAACCTTGATTTGATCATGGGCTGTGAACGTCGCGTTGTTTACGACTTCGTTAATGTCATTAATGGTGAAGCAACTTTAAATCAGGCATTAATTAAAGATAAGCGCGTTAGCAGTTTGTCTATATTACCTGCCTCGCAAACGCGGGATAAAGATGCGTTAAATAAAGAAAATGTTGGCAAAGTGCTAGAAGAGCTTGGTAAAACCTATGACTTTATAGTTTGTGATTCACCTGCAGGCATTGAAGCCGGTGCTATGATGGCACTTTATTATGCAGATGAAGCGATAGTAACTACCAATCCTGAAGTCTCATCGGTACGTGATTCTGATCGCATTTTAGGCATGTTAGCAAGTCGCTCACGCAGAGCAGAACTTGGCTTAGAACCGATAAAAGAGCATTTATTATTGACGCGTTATTCACCTAAACGCGTAGAAGAAGGTGAAATGCTGAGTGTTGAGGATGTTGAAGATATTCTGTCGATACCTCTGTTAGGTGTGATTCCAGAATCACAAGCAGTACTTAAGGCATCGAATGCT